>NZ_AFXQ01000067.1 GCF_000224415.1 Citricoccus sp. CH26A
GCTAACATTTGAGCAGAGAACCGATCCTTTAGTGGCGTTCTTGGAAGCCGTCGGCATTTTCTCCGAACGCTTCTTCTTCTTCGCGAAGAGGGTTGAGCCCGACCTCCGTGGTGAAGACCTCCGGCGCGCCTTCTTTCGAAATGAACTGTCGAAGACCCGGGCCCTTCCCGAGGTACTGATCAATGACTGCCCTGCAGCTGGACGGCGGACCAGGACCGGGGTGGCCCCCGCACTAACTCGGGCGTCCGTAGAAGGTGCTGTCTATGGCGCCATCTATCTGGACTTCGCAAGTCGAGTGGGTCTTCGAGAAGCCGTGGGGCTGGTATTAGATAGCAATGCCGCCAGCTTTTCCGAGCTACAAACTTACATCCACGGACGCGGCAATCCTCAGTGGACGAACGCGATCGACGAAGTCGAAACCACGTGGGAGATGAATCGAGCCTGATGTTCGGCCCTCGTCTCCAAATGTTGGCGGGACGCTGAGCGAATTTACGCGAACC
>NZ_AFXQ01000066.1 GCF_000224415.1 Citricoccus sp. CH26A
GCCATCCACGGCGGTGACCTCGGCGACCCCGTAGGCCGAGATGTTCTCGCGCGGGACCTCCATCAGGGCGATGACGGAACCGCCCTTGGCCTGCTGGACGTCGATCATCCGCTGGAGCAGGTTGTCGTTCTCGTCGATGAGGTCGTCGCCGAGCAGCACCGCGAACGGCTCCTCGCCCACGTGCTGGGCGGCGCACAGCACGGCGTGGCCCAGGCCCTTGGGATCGACCTGGCGGATGAAGTGGATGTCCCCGAGGTTGGTGGCCTCCTGGATCTTGTCCAGCTTGGAGAAGTCCCCCTTGAGCTCCAGGGTGCGCTCCAGGGCGGGCACCCGGTCGAAGTGGTCCTCCAGCGCCCGCTTGGACCGGCCCGTGACCATCAGCACGTCGTCCAGGCCCGCCGCCCGCGCCTCGGAGATCACGTACTGGATGGCGGGCTTGTCCACCACCGGGAGCATCTCCTTGGGCATCGCCTTGGTGGCCGGCAGGAAACGGGTGCCCAGGCCGGCGGCCGGGATGACGGCCTTGTGGGTGCGGGGATTCTTGGAAC
>NZ_AFXQ01000065.1 GCF_000224415.1 Citricoccus sp. CH26A
GTGAGTATTCGGAGGCTTGGGAGCCACCCGATATTGCCATTCGGGGCCAGCGATATTGCCGTTGGGGGCCACCCAGCCGCGGCGGTTGGAGCCACCACGGATCGCCACGTCTCAGACGAGCCATCATCAAGCAGGAGCACCACCTCATGGCGTCCGGTGCACCTTCTCGAGGCGTGGTTGCTGGCGGCTCGATCATCTTCCCCGTGCCTCAGGAACGAGAGTCCGTGCCCTCCGGCAGGAGCAGGCAACGTCCAACGGACAACGGCCCGTCCGGAGGCGTCCAGGACCGCTCCCACGCGGCTGAGGGGTGTGCCCTGTCCACCGGGGGCTTGTGACTTCGCCCGACTGGGCGGTTGCTCGACGCTCGGCTGTTTTTGCCGGTGGTGCCGACGGACTGAGCCGTCGGTATTCCGGAGTCCCCGTAGCCCCAGGGCCCTGGTCGCAGAATGCAGTCAGGTGGCTCCCAGCGGCACCATCAGTGGCTCCCCACCACAAGAACGCGCAAATCACCGACTGGCCCCCAGCGGCAATATCTGTGGACCCCAGCTGCGCGAA
>NZ_AFXQ01000064.1 GCF_000224415.1 Citricoccus sp. CH26A
TTGCTCCGTCGGCGAGCACGGAGAACTCCGCGCTACTTTCCAGAGATGCCTCGGTGCGGCGGTCCGGGGACCTGAGAGTTTCCTGGGGAGGAATTGCTCCTACGGTGCCCGACCGGTGTTCTGGTCGGGGCTCTCCCGCCGCACGTCAACGGCCATTCAAGTGTGACAGCCCTCACATCCTAGGTGACAACCCCCTCGGTGCACAATGGATTTCCGAATTTCCGCGCCGAATCCTGCTCCGCACGGCCCGGCGGCTGCGTGGGCGGTGCGACGGGGGCATCCGCAGCAGGACCGCGGCGAGGAGGACCTGTGTGACCCAGGATGACGTGAATGCCAGCGCCGTTGCACTCGGCAGAAAGTACGTATACGCTGTGACTGCAATCACATAGTTCTGGCCGTTCACGTGCGGCGGGAGAGTCCCGTCCAGCATTCGTGGTCGGGCGCCGTAGGAGCAATTTCCTCCCCGGGAAACTCTCAGGCCCCCGTACCGCCGCACCGAGGCGCATCTGGAAAGTAGCGCGGAGTCCTCCGTGCTCGCCGACGGAGCAAGTCCCACCCCGTCCGGGTGGGAC
>NZ_AFXQ01000063.1 GCF_000224415.1 Citricoccus sp. CH26A
GGGGTCCAGGACGTTGCGGGCGTCGATGATGGTGGGCCGGGCCATCAGGGTGGCGACGTGGGTGGGGTCCAGGGCCTTGAACTCGTCCCATTCGGTGAGCAGGATGACCAGGTCCGCTCCCTGGAGGGCCGCCTCGCAGGTGTTCACGTAGTCCAGGCGGGGGAACCGGGCGGCGGCGTTGGCGTTGCCCTTCGGGTCGTAGACGGCCACGTCGGCCCCGGCGGTGTAGAGCCGGTTGGCCACGTCCAGGGCGGGGGAGTCGCGCACGTCGTCGGAGTCGGGCTTGAAGGTGACCCCGAGGATCGCGATCCTGGCCCCGTTGAGGACCTGGACGGAGACCGGGTCCGGGGTGTGCCCGGCCCCGCCGTTGGGCGCCCGGCGGGGTGCCCCGTGCAGGGTGTGGGAGAGGACCTGGACGGCCAGGTCCACGACCCTGTCGCGGCGGCGCAGGTTGATGTCGTCCATCTCGGCCAAAAAGCGCATGGTGCGGTCCAGGCCGAGCTCGCTCACCCGGGCCTGCAGGGCGCGGATGTCCTTGGGCAGGCAGCCCCCGCCGAACCCGACCCCGGCGTTCAGAAAGCGCCGGCCGATCCGC
>NZ_AFXQ01000062.1 GCF_000224415.1 Citricoccus sp. CH26A
GGCATGGTCAGCCGGTGTCGGCGGTGGTGGTGGTGCCGCCGTTGGCGACGGTGTTCTTCCGGCCGGTGGGCTGAGCGGCTCAGTGGCTGTGTCTGGGCCTGTGACTGGTCCGGATGCTGAAATCGGGGTTGGGTGGGGATCGGCCGCTCTGTGTCCCGTCTGGGGGTGTGGGGTGGCCGATTTTGCTTGGGGCCGGAAGGTGTGTATTGTCTTCCCTTGTGCCGAGGCGCGGACGACGTGAGTCGGACGGGTCGCAGGCCGAGGATCGGTGGGGTGACCTGCGGTTCTGAGGCTGGTGATTCGGTGCCGGTGGTTCCTTCGGGGGTCATCGCCGGTCAAGGACCGGGGCGGTTCCGTGGACTTCGGTCCGGGGGAGTGCCCGGCGAGGCGGAGTTGACACCGACTGGCCAGCGGGTCTAAGATGGAAAAGTTGCTCAGGAACATGGGGCGGCCGCGGAGCGGTCGATCAAATGTGAAAGGCAGCGATCAGGGACTTCGTTTCTGACTTGGAGAAAACGCTGAAAACGCGGATTTGACAATGAAGAGAGAATGACCGAAACTTGAAAAGCCGCAGATGAGAAAAGCGAAGATGTTCCGGGGTTTCCTGG
>NZ_AFXQ01000061.1 GCF_000224415.1 Citricoccus sp. CH26A
ATCGCCTGGCGGGACCTGCCATCGTGCTTCGGGCCCTGGCAGACCGTGTGGAAAAGCCATCGCCGGTTCAGTACCCACGGGACCTGGGACGCCATCCTCACCACACTGCTTGGGACCGCGGACGCGGCCGGGTTGATCGACTGGGAGGTCTCGATCGACTCGATCATCAACCGCGCCCACCAGCCCGCCACGAACCTCCCCCGGGCCACAGGGGGACCTGGCGAATTACACGAAACAGTTCCAGGAGCCGCCTGATCACGCGATCGGTCGCTCCCGCGGCGGGCTGTCAACGAAGATCCACCACCTGTGCGACGGGAACATGCGGCCGCTGGTGATGCTGCTCGGTCCGGGCCAGGGTGGGGACGCCCCGATGTTCGAACACCTGCTGGCCGCCCTGCACGTCCCGCGCACCGGCAGAGGCCGGGCCCGGACCCGCCGCGGCGCCAAGGGCGGCCGGCCGGTCGGCTACGACACCGAGGCGTACAAGCAGCGCAACGTCGTGGAGCGCTCCTTCAACGTGTTCAAGCAGTGGCGGGGCTTGGCCACCGAGTACGACAAGCTCGCCCTGACCTACCGCGGCGGGGTCGTCCTGGGCGCCATCACCATCTGGCTCAAGGCATTAGGAGACACGCCCTAGTCT
>NZ_AFXQ01000060.1 GCF_000224415.1 Citricoccus sp. CH26A
TATTCACCAGGAGGTCCTGACCCGGGCGATCGAGGCCCACGGCGCGCCCCAGGAGCTGCTCTCGGACAACTCGTTGGCGTTCAACCAGTTGCGCCAGGGCAGGATCGGAGCGGTGGAGATCTTCCTGGCCTCGCGCGGCACCATGCCGATCAGCGGGCTGCCGGGCCGACCGACCACTCAGGGCAAGAACGAACGCTCCCACCAGACCCTGGCCCGATTCCTCGAGGCGAACCGCCCGGCCACGCTGGAGCAGCTGCGAGACCGGATCACCCGGTTCCGCAGGCACTACAACCACCGCCGGCCGCACCAGGCGCTGGACCAGGCCACCCCGGGAACGGCGTGGGAGTTGCTGGAGCACACCCCCGCGGCCGCGCCGATCCCCCTGGTGACGCTGGAGGCCAAGGCCTCCGAGTACCGGCAGGTACGCCGGTTGCGCCAACTGAACCTCGCCGGTTCCGCGGTGACGATCTCCAAGACCGGAGCGGTGCTCCCGGACGAACCCGAGACGATGGTGGAACGGGCCGCGGACCAGTCCATCGTGGGGATCACGCCGGCAAACCGGCAGGTCTACTATCAGGGCTATCACCTCTCCCTGCCGACGACCTTCGCCGGACGCCAGTTCTACCGCACGATCACCGACTGCGAGTTCCTGCTGGCGGACATCGACAGCGGGGAGGTCGTGTTCTCCTTCCCGCTGCCAATGATCGCCTTGCAGGTGCGGGGCCGGTACGTGGCCTCCTACGCAATCCAGGGCGTGCATGTAGCGAACCCGACCAAACA
>NZ_AFXQ01000059.1 GCF_000224415.1 Citricoccus sp. CH26A
ACGCAGCCCACGCGTTCGCAGCCCAGGCGTTCGCAGCCCAGGCGTTCGCACCCGGAGGGGCCGGCACCCGTTTCCGTCCTTCGGAGAAGCGGGCCTGATGCGATCTTCATCATGCTCGTCCAGCACGACGGGTCGTGAGTGCGACCGCACCCCGTGCTCCTCGTCGAGGACGACGGGGTGCGAGCGTGACCGCGCCAAGCCCTTGCCGTGAGATTGGTCTCGTGGGGGTTCCTCGTTCCCCCGATGGAATCACCGGCGGCCCGCCGGCGCGGGATCCATGCCCGCATCACCTGGCGCCCTCTCGAGGAGGTTCCGTGGGAGTGGGTCCCGTGCAGTGACCATGCTCACCACGGGTGTTGCTGCTCGGCCCCGGGGGATGCAGGACCGATGAACTCGTCCAGACCACTGAGGCCGGCCGCCGTGGTCTGACTGTGCCGAGGGCCACGGTCGGTGTCACCCCGAGGACCACGGGTGGTGTCGGCTCGTGGGGATCCGGGCTTACGGTTCACGGTGGCGGCCAGTGCAGTTCCGCAGAGAGTCGATCTGCGCACCCGTAAGCCAGCCCGAGCAGGTGGGTCCACGGCCCGGCGCCTCTCCCCACCGACGATTCTCGACGCTGCTGATTGCCCCTCAACCACGGCAGCTGCGCGGTGACCGACCCGCTGTCCCCGTGAGGGGAAAGCCCTGCGAACGGGATGAGAGTCTTGCGGCCCCGTCGCCGGACCCGGTCCGGGGCAGGCGAGGGGATCATTGCCGGGCCCGGCCAGGATGATCACCGGGAAACGACCGTGCGGTCGCGCCCGCGGGGCGGGGCG
>NZ_AFXQ01000058.1 GCF_000224415.1 Citricoccus sp. CH26A
GTCAGGCGACGGTGGTGCCGAAGGCCAGGCCGAGGAGGTAGGTGATGGCGGCGGCGCCGTAGCCGATGGCCAGTTGGCGTGCCCCGCGCTTGAGGGGTGAGGCCCCGGAGAGCAGTCCGACCACCCCGCCGGTGAATAGCAGGGCGATCCCGACCAGCACCGCCGCCACCACGATGGCGCCCATCCCGGACATGCCGAACAGGTAGGGGATGACCGGGATGATGGCCCCGGAGGCGAAGAAGGCGAAGCTGGACCCGGCGGCGTGCCACGGGCTGCCGATCTCCTCATAGTCCCCGGACCGGTCGACCGGGCCCTGGGAGCCGTCCGGGCGTGCCGAGAACGAGGGGTTGCAGTCGCAGTCGAAGTAGCCCAGGCGTTCCTGGGCGCGGTGCACGGCATCGTCCTCGTCCATGCCCCGGGCCCGGTAGACCAGCACCAGTTCGTTCTGGCCCAGGTCCAGGTGCTCGGCGGCCTCGAGGGTGACCTGGGTGGGGGCGGAGGCCTCGAGCAGTTCGCGTTGGGAGCGAACGGAGACGAACTCGCCGGCGGCCATGGACAGGGCCCCGGCCAGCAGTCCGGCGATCCCGGTGAACAGCACCACCTGGTGGGCGACCCCGGTGGCCCCGATGCCCAGCACCAGGGCCAGGTTCGAGACCAGGCCGTCGTTGGCGCCGAACACCGCGGCCCGGAAGCCCCCGGCGAGCTTCTCCCGGCCGCGGGAGGCCAGGCCCCGGACGACCTCCTCGTGGATCGCCTCGTCGGCGACCATCGCGGCGGTGGCGTGCTGGTCCTTGGCGTAGGGGGAGTCGGACTCGGCCCGCTGGGCCAGGGCCAGCACGAACACCGACCCGAAGACCCGGGCCAGCCAGCGCAGCAGCACCCGGTGCGGGGACGGCGGGGGCGGGTTGCGGGCGTGCTCGCCCAGCAGGGTGCGCCAGTGCTGTTCGTGGCGGTGCTCGGCCTGGGCCAGCCCGAGCAGGATGTCCCGTTCGGGGCCGTGCTTGCGGTGGGCGATCTGCCGGTAGATCTGGCCCTCGGCGATCTCATCGGCCAGATACCGCCGCCACCGCCGCACCTGATCCCGCGTCGGCTC
>NZ_AFXQ01000057.1 GCF_000224415.1 Citricoccus sp. CH26A
TCGGTGAAGGCGGCCTCGTCGAAGCCGCGGGTGGCCAGGGCCGGGGTGCCGATCCGTAGCCCGGAGGTCACCATCGGCGGGCGCGGGTCGAACGGGACCGCGTTGCGGTTGATGGTGATCTCGACCTGGGCCAGCAGGTCCTCGCCCTGGCGCCCGTCGAGGGAGGAGTTGCGCAGGTCGACCAGGACCAGGTGCACGTCCGTGCCGCCGGTGAGCACGGTGATCCCGTGCTCGGCCACGTCCGGGCGGGTCAGGCGCTCGGCCAGGATCCGGGCCCCGGCCAGGGTGCGGGCCTGGCGGTCCCGGAAGGACTCACCGGCGGCGATCTTGAAGGCCACGGCCTTGCCGGCGATCACGTGCTCCAGCGGTCCGCCCTGCTGGCCCGGGAAGACCGCGGAGTTGACCTTCTTGGCGATCTCGGCGTCGTTGGTCAGGATGATCCCGCCGCGGGGACCGGCCAGGGTCTTGTGCGTGGTGGAGGTGACCACGTGGGCGTGCGGGACCGGGTTCGGGTGCAGCCCGGTGGCGACCAGCCCGGCGAAGTGGGCCATGTCCACCATCAGGTACGCCCCGACCTCGTCGGCGATCTGCCGGAACCGGGCGAAGTCCAGCTGCCGGGGGTAGGCCGACCAGCCGGCCACGATCAGCTTCGGGGAGTGCTCCCGGGCCAGGGCGGCGACCTGGTCCATGTCCACCTCGTAGGTGTCCTCGTCCACCCCGTAGGCCACGATGTCGTAGAGCCGGCCGGAGAAGTTGATCTTCATCCCGTGCGTCAGGTGCCCGCCGTGGGCCAGGTTCAACCCCAGGACCTTGTCCCCGGGCCGGATCAGGGCGTGCATCACCGAGGCGTTGGCCTGGGCCCCGGAGTGCGGCTGCACGTTGGCGAACTCGGCGCCGAACAGGGCCTTGACCCGCTCGATCGCGATCGTCTCGATCGCGTCGACGTGCTCGCAGCCGCCGTAGTACCGCTTGCCCGGGTAGCCCTCGGCGTACTTGTTCGTCAGCACCGAGCCCTGGGCGGCCATCACCGCCGCCGCGGTGTGGTTCTCCGAGGCGATCATCTCCAGGCCCTCACGCTGACGGGCCAGCTCCGCATCGATGTGCCCGGCGATCTCCGGGTCCAGCTCCGCCAACGACGACGTCAACTCAACCGGCACCTGCGT
>NZ_AFXQ01000056.1 GCF_000224415.1 Citricoccus sp. CH26A
CGAAGGCAGACACGGTCCGGGTCCTGGAGGAGCTCGGGGTGCCAGCCCCGGGACTGCGCACGATCTGGCGGACCCTCGCTCAGTGCATCGCCGAGGATTGGCGGGACGGGTTCTGCCGGACCGCATACGCGTTCGCCGCGGCGAAGGCCGGTCCCGCCGGGCTCTCGGTCGTGCTCTACGACGTGACGACCCTGTATTTCGAGGCCACTGACGAGGACGAACTACGCAAGGTCGGGATGAGCAAGGAACGCCGCGTCGACCCACAGATCGTGGTCGGACTACTCGTGGACTCCGGAGGCTTCCCGTTGGAGATCCACTGCTTCGAGGGCAACAAGGCCGAGACCCTGACCCTGATTCCCGTGCTGCAGTCTTTCCAGGAGCGCCACCAGGTGCACGACCTGGTCGTGGTCGCCGATGCCGGGATGCTTTCCGCCGCGAACCTCAACGCCCTGGAGGACTCCGGGTTCAGCTTCATCGTGGGCTCGCGGATCACCAAGGCCCCCTACGACCTGGCCGAGCACTTCGAACGCCACGGGAACCACTTCGCCGACGGCCAGATCCTGGAATCGGTGCGGAGCATGGGCACCGGGGCCAACGCCAGGAACCGCAGGGTCGTCTACCACTACTCATTCCAGCGGGAGAAGCGCGACAACTACACCCTGAACAAGCAGATCGAGAAAGCAGAGAAAGTCGCTTCGGGCCAGCGGCCACTCAAGCGGGACCGGTTCGTGAAGCTCGCCGGCAAGAAACCCGGTGTGGACTGGGACCTGGTCGAACGCGCACGCCAGCTCCTGGGATTAAAGGGATACGTCAGCAATATCGGCCCCGAGGTCCTCGACGGGCTGGCCATCGTGGCCGCGTACCGCTCGCTGTGGCAGGTAGAGAAGTCCTTCCGCATGGCCAAGTCGGATATCCGGGCCCGACCGATGTTCCACCACCAACGCGACTCGATCGAGGCCCACCTGACCGTGGTGTTCGCCGCACTGGCCGTGGCCCGGCACCTGCAGGATGCCACCGGGATCAGCATCAAGAAGCTCGTCCAGACGCTCAGGCCCCTGCGGACAGTCACGATCGACGTCAACGGCCACGAACTCACCGCCGCTCCGGCCATCACCGCCGACACCCAGGAAATCCTCGATTCAATCGCGGCGAAATCTACGCACTAAAAGTGGCGCGAGTCAGG
>NZ_AFXQ01000055.1 GCF_000224415.1 Citricoccus sp. CH26A
GGATCGTGGCCGATCGCGTCGGCCAGGGTGCCGATGTCCCCGCCGACCTGCTCGGTGATCTCACTGAAGGCGTTGATGAAGGAGATCTTCGTGGCCAGGAACGCGTTCGCGGCGACCTTGACCAGCTCCGCGGTCGCATAGTCCGTGGCAATCCACGGGGTCCCGGCGGCCAGCGCCTGTGCGTACACCTCACGCAGCACGTCCTCGGCCTGGGCGGAGGTGACCCCGACGACGAGGCGGTCCGGGGTCAGGGTGTCCTTCACGGCGAAGCCCTCCCGGAGGAACTCCGGGTTCCAGGCCAGCTCCACCGCCCCGGGCAGCCCGGCCGCGTCCCGGGTGTCGGCGATCAGGGTGGCCAGGCGTTCGGCGGTGCCGACCGGGACGGTGGACTTGCCCACGATCAACGCGTCCCGGCTGATGTGCTCGGCCAGGGACACCGCGGCCGCATCCACGTAGCGCATGTCCGCCGCGCTCTCACCCGGTCTCTGCGGGGTACCCACGCCGATGAAGTGCACATCCGCCCACGCACCGACCTCGGCGTAGGAGGTGGTGAACCGCAACCGGCCCGAGGCCACGTGCTTGATCAGCAGCTCCGGCAACCCGGGCTCGTGGAACGGCAACTCACCCCGGGACAACGCCTCGACCTTGGCCGGATCGATGTCCAACCCCACCACCTCGAACCCCAGCTCCGCCATGCACGCCGCATGCGTCGCCCCCAGATACCCCGTACCAATAACTGACAACTTCAGCGTCACGGACGCCAACCCCTCCCCATCGATGCGAACTGGCTTCCCGCGGGAAACCGTCATATTCTATCTAATTATAGTTATCCCAGGCTGGAAACTATTGTCATATAAGTCGTATCATTATTCGTGACCACGCAAATACGCCGGCAAAGTACCCAAACTTAAGTATGCGATTCACGCCATCAAGGTCTAGAAATCAATGTTTCAATGCAAGTTCTTTGAGCCAGGGGCGCAGTTCGGGTCCCAGGTCCTCGCGGGCGCTGGCCAGCTCGATGACGGCCTTTAGGTAGCTGAGCTTGTCCCCGGTGTCGTAACGCTTGCCGCGGAACACCACGGCGTGGACCCCGAAGCCCTCCCCGGTGCCCTCGGCGAGCACCTGGAGGGCGTCGGTGAGCTGGATCTCGTTGCCCCGGCCGGGGCCGGTGCGCCGCAGGACCTGGAACACCACCGGGTCCAGGACGTAGCGGCCGATCACGGCCAGGTTGGACGGGGCGTCCTCCGCGGAGGGCTTCTCCACCAGCCCGGTCACCTTCACCACGTCCTCCGGTCC
>NZ_AFXQ01000054.1 GCF_000224415.1 Citricoccus sp. CH26A
CGGCCCCAGTACAAGCTGTTCACCTGGGTTGCGATGCTCTTCGCCGCGGGCGTTGGCATCGACATGCTGTTCTACTCGGTCACCGGGCCGATCCAGCACTACCTACAGCCCCCGGCCGGTGAGGGCGGGACCCCCGAGGCGGCCCAGGATGCCGTGGTCTGGACCATGTTCCACTACGGGATCTCCGGGTGGTCAATGTACGCCCTGCTCGGCATGGCCATGGGGTATTTCGCTTACCGATGGGGCATGCCGTTGTCCATCCGCGCCGCGCTGTACCCGCTGCTCGGCAAGCGGGTCAAGGGTGGGCTCGGTGATGCCATCGACGTCATCACGCTGCTTGGCACCATGTTCGGCGTGGCCACCTCCATGGGCATTGGTGTGGTGCTGCTGAACATCGGTTTCGCCTGGATCTTCGGCCTGCCCGAGGGCCTGGCCCTGCAGATCGCACTGGTGCTGGTCGCCGTCGTGCTCACCGTGGCAGCCTCGACCTCCGGCGTGGACAAGGGCATCAAGTGGATCTCTGAGCTGAACATCTGGTCCGCCGCGGCCATGCTGCTGTACATGCTGGTGACCGGTCAGACCGCGTTCGTGCTCAACGGCATCGTCCAGAACATCGGCCGGTTCATCTTCACCCTGCCAGAGCGCACCCTGCAGACCTTCGCCTACGAGTCGGACGGTGCCGCGTGGATGGCCGGCCAGACCCTGTTCTTCTGGGCGTTCTGGCTGGCGTGGGGCCCGTTCGTGGGCTTGTTCCTGGCCCGTATCTCCCGCGGTCGCACGCTGCGGGAGTTCGTCATCGCGGCGATCACTGCCCCGGTGCTGTGCGATTTTCTGATCGTGTCCATCTTCGGCAACTCTGCCCTGTGGCAGGTTTTCAACGGCAACACGGACTTCGCCCAGCTGGCCATCGATAGCCCGGAACAGGGTTGGTACGCCCTGCTGGAGATGTTCCCCGGGGCCGCGTTCCTGATCGGACTGGCCACCCTGTCCGGGCTGCTGTTCTACCTGACCAGCGCCAACTCTGGCGCCATGGTCATGGCGAACTTCTCCTCCTCCATCCCCAACCCCGCCGATGACGGCGCCAAGTGGCTACGCATCTTCTGGGCCCTGGTCACCGCCCTACTGACCATCGCCATGCTCATCGCCGGCGGCGTGGTGACCATGGAGCACGCCACGCTGATCTTCGCCCTGCCGTTCACGGTGATCGCTTACCTCGTGATGCTCTCCTTCTCCAAGGTGCTGCGCATGGAGCGGGCGGAACGCGAGGGACAGATCCTGCGCCGCCAGTCCATGGCCGCCCACGGCGGCCACGTGCCCGAGC
>NZ_AFXQ01000053.1 GCF_000224415.1 Citricoccus sp. CH26A
GGATACCGCTGGCCCCACTCGGCGGTGAATTCCGCGAACCGGTCCTTTGCCGCGGCCTCGGAAGGTGCGGTGTAGACCGGTTTGAGGGCCTTGACGATCCCATCGCGGTGCTGCCGGCCGGCGTAACGGAAGCTGTTGCGGATCAGGTGCACGATGCACTGCTGCACCACCGTCCGCTCCCAGGTGGTGGTGATCGCCTCGGGAAGCCCCTTGAGCCCATCGCAGACCGCGATCAGCACGTCCTCGACGCCCCGGTTCTTCAGTTCGGAGAAGACCTGTAGCCAGAACCTCGCGCCCTCGGCGCCGTCGCCTGGCAGATAGCGTGAGTTGGTACGGATAGTCCGGGTTGTTGGTACTGCCGTTCCGGGGAGTTGGAACGGTGTTGGCCTCGGGAGGGTGTGCTGCTGGTGAGGCGGCGCAGTGTGCGCCGTCTCTTCCTATTTGAGGAGGCAGCATGGCTGATTTCAAGGCCATCATGACCCTGGCTGTTGCAGGTCACACCTATGACGAGATCGTCGCCGCGCAGGGTTGTTCGCGCCGGGATGTGGCCACGGCGAAGAAGACGATCGCCGCCTATGGCTTCACGGCCGGACAGATCGCGGCGATGACCGTCGAGGAGATCGCCCGGCTCTTTCCCGATGGCCGCAAGCGGGTGACGGAATCCTATGAACGGCCGGACTTCGATCGGGTGCTGGCTTCGATGCGGGAGAACCGGCACTTCACCCTGCAGCAGGCCTGGAGTCGGTATCTGGCCTCACCGGCCGGCGGTGGCGCCAAGAAGTATGGGTACTCGCAGTACTGTGCCTTGTTCGCCGAGCACGCCCGGAGAACGGATGTGGTGGCGACCCTGCACCATGAGCCGGGCCGGGCGATGCTGGTGGACTGGGCCGGAGACACCCTGGAGGTGGTGGACGCGGTCACCGGGGAGGTGACCCGGGTCTACTTGTTCGTGGCGGTGCTGCCGTACTCCGGGGCGGTGTTCTGCCAGGGATACACGGACATGAAGTCCCCGTCCTGGATTGCCGCCCACGTGGGGGCGTTCTCGTTCTACGGCGGGGTCCCGCAGCTGGTGGTCCCCGACAATCCTGCGACCTCGACCCACCGGCCGAAGCGGGGCGAGAGCGCCCGGGTGCTCAACGCCCGGTACCAGCAGCTGGCCGAGCACTACGGGACCGGGATCGCCCCGGCGAGGGCGAAACGGCCCCGGGACAAGGCTGCGGTCGAGTCGGCGGTGCACGTGGTGAACACTCGGGTGATCGGCTATCTGGCCGAGGAGGTCTTCACCACGGTGCAGGGGTTGAATGCGGCGATCGGCACGCGGCTGGTTGAGATCAACGAGCGGATCCCGCGGGCGGATGGCACGACCCGGTGGGAACGGTTCACCACCGATGAGGCCCACCTGCTGGGCCCGTTGCCGGCCGAGGGGTTCGACACGGTGGAATGGAAGCAGCTCAAGGTCGGCCGGAACTACCACGTCAGCTGCGATTCCCAGCATTACTCGGTGCCCTACACCTACGCCGGACAGCTGCTGCGGGTGCGCCTGACCTCCACGACGGTGACGGTGTTCGACGGGGACCAGGTGATCTGTGAGCACGCCCGCCGGCAGGGCCGGAAGGGCCAGTACTCCACGGACGCCGCTCATGCCCCGGCCCGGCACCGGGGCATCGACGGGCTGTGGTCCCGGCGGTGGTTCACGGACCGGGCCCGGGGCTTCGGGCCGGCCACCGAGGCGGTCATCGCCGGCATCCTGGATCGGCACGTGATCGAGGCCCAGGGGTATCTGGACTGCCAGAATATCCTGGAGTCCCTGGGCAAGCGGAACAAGGCCCGTCTGGAGGCCGCCTGCCAGGTCCTGCTCGATACCGGTCAGGGGCCGGGGTCCTACAGCACGATCAAGCGGATCATGGCCACCATCGACTCCGATACCAAGAAACCCAAAACCCTCACCCCGGCCGCGGCCACCCGCAAACCCTCCGGCGGCGCCGACCCCGGCCCCGACATCGAGGCTGCAGTGCATGTGTGAATG
>NZ_AFXQ01000052.1 GCF_000224415.1 Citricoccus sp. CH26A
AGTCCTGGAGCACCGGCGCCGTCATGGCCACCTTCTGCTCGGCCTGGTTCGTTCCGCTGATATAACCGAACAGGATGCGGAAGGCGCGGTTGCCGGCATCCTCGAAGCCTGCCTCGACGGTCGTCTCCGCGAGTACGTGCTCGGGGTACCGGCGCACCTCGACACCGTCATGGCCACGCAGCGTCTCATAAGGCTGGTGCGCCGTCATGCCAGCAACCCACCCGGCCGTCGTCGCCGGCGCTACGCCGGCGGTGCCCCGATGCGTTCCCCCCGGACGGTGGAGGCACCCGCGGAGGGTGGTTCTGCTCCTCGGCGCAGATACCGGTCTGCGCGTCCGCGCATCGTCTGGAGGTCTTCGCCATCACCCCGCACCAGCCTCGTGGGGACGACGGCCCCCACCCGGGCCGGTGGGTACCGCTGTCCGTCCCACCCGGTCCGCCGAAGGACGGCCTGGGTGGGACGGACGGGATGGCGAGATCGCGGTGGCGGGACAGACGGTTCAGGGGGCGAGGGCCGGATCCTGAGCGCGGACGTCCCGGTCCTCGAGCTCCTGGCGAACCTTGGCCTCGTGGAGGGCGCGCAGGGCGGCGTGCTCGGGGTTGCGGCGCAGCTTCAGGTAACCGAGGCCCAGGATCAGGAACCACACCGGAGTGACCAGCAGGGCAGCCCGGGTGTCGGCCTGGGTGGTCATCGCCCAGATGATGAACCCGAAGAAGGCCAGGACCACGTAGGGCATGAACGTACCGCCGGGCATCTTGAACGCGCTCACCGCGTGCAACTGCGGGCGGCGACGGCGGTAGACGAGGTAGCTGACGAGGATGATCGACCACACGAACATGAAGCACAGTGCCGAGACGGTGGTGACCAGGGTGAAGGCCTCGGCCACGCTGCCCTCGGCGTAGAGCAGGGCCACACCGGCCAGCAGGAACATGCAGGAGAACAGCAGCGCGTTCTTCGGGACCTTCCGGGAGGACAGCCGGCCAAAGGCCTTGGGGGCATCACCCTCCTGGGCCAGGCCGTAGACCATGCGCGAGGTCGAGTAGATCCCCGAGTTCGCCGAGGACGTCGCGGAGGTCAGGACGATGAAGTTCACGACCCCGGCCGCACCGACCAGCCCGGCCAGGGCGAACATGCCCACGAACGGTGACTCATCCGCGCTGTAGGCGGTCCAGGGCTTCACGGCCATCAGGATGATGAGGGCACCCACATAGAACAGCAGGATGCGCACCGGGATGGAGTTGATCGCCCGGGGCAGGTTCTTCTCCGGGTCCTTGGCCTCGGCGGCGGTGGTGCCGACCAGCTCGATGCCGACGAAGGCGAAGACCGCGATCTGGAACCCGGCGACGAAGCCCATGAAGCCGGTGGGGAACATCCCGCCCTCGGTCCACAGGTTGGAGAACGCCGCCCGGGTGCCGTCGGACTCGAAGCCGGTGATGATCATGCCCAGGCCCACGACGATCAGCGCCAGGATGGCCACGATCTTGATCAGGGCGAACCAGAACTCGGTCTCGCCGAACGCCTTCACCGAGGGCAGGTTCAGCCCGACCAGGAGGACGATGCAGGCCACCGCGGGGATCCAGAGCGGCAGATCCCCCCACCAGAAGGACACGTAGTGGGCGATCGCGACGACGTCGGCGATCCCGGTGACCACCCAGCAGAACCAGTACGTCCACCCGGTGAAGAAGGCCGCCCAGGGCCCGAGAAGGTCCCCGGCGAAGTCGGAGAAGCTCTTGTAGTCCGTGTTGCTCAGCAGCAGCTCACCCATGGCGCGCATGACGAAGAACAGCATGAAGCCGATGATCATGTAGACGAAGATCACCGAGGGTCCGGCGGCCGAGATGGTCTTGCCCGAGCCCATGAACAGGCCGGTGCCGATGGCTCCACCGATGGCGATCAGCTGGATGTGCCGGTTGGACAGGGCCCGCTCCAGATGCGGGGACTGCTCGGTAGTGCTCACGGGGCGTGCTGGGGTGAGGGTCATTGAGGAACTCCAGTAAGTTGCGCGGTGTGCCGCGTCGTCCGTGGGTTCCTCCCCCTCTGTTGCACGGCCTGAGAGTTTCGCCCCACCCGGAGGGGTGGGAC
>NZ_AFXQ01000051.1 GCF_000224415.1 Citricoccus sp. CH26A
CACCAGGCACAAAGGCCTCTATACCGCGTTTGATCTAGGGACTACCGCATCTGATGTATGAACAAACTACCACTTTTAATGGATGCGTCCGCCTTCTCTTAAAGGCATGCTTATTGCGTAACAAGTCTCAACTCACAAAACATCCATCAAGCCATGAAAGGAATACTTATGTTCATCTACAGGCGCCCTCAAACGAACTCTCTTGCCTCTATTGGCTCGGGACAAATCTTTAATCCAGTAGCTCTAAGGAAGTTCAGTGCCCCACAATACCAGCTCAACATTTCTTATCCATGCGCGCAATGACTGCGCATCCAGCAGGCCACGCTTTGCAGAGACATTCAAGGCCCTTCTCACTACGCTTGTCGTTTGCGTATCGCTGCTCCTTACTCCCGTGACTCCCGCGGTGGCCGCCCCGCCGACCTTTGGCAACTCATCCGACTTTGTCGGTGAGTGGAAGAACGTGAACAGGAATACACGAAGCATTTCCCGCGTAGTGATTACCCCGGGTGGGGGTCTCACACCAGTCTACGTTCAAATCTACGGCAAATGCGGCTCTGGTGAATGCAAGTGGAAGAGGGGTGATGGAAGCTTCATCCGAAGCGAGAATTCAGTCAAAACTAGGGTATTTTCTATTAATAGTGCCGGCTACGTTTTTGCCACTAGAGACGTCATTCTGCGTCTCGAGTCAAACGGAACCCTCTCATATCAGGTCACCACTGACTTCGCGAACCGCAATAGACAGGACTATGTGTCCACAGGCAGCTTGAAGCGTTCATAGTCAGTACGCGGCCGTGATTGGCCACCAGTAGAGCTCTCTGCGATGCCGTCGTCCGCGACTCCACTACGTCAGTGTCCCCGCGACCATGCCCGCGGGGACACTGACACCAACTCACAGGCATAGGTCCTCATGGCGAGTTGCTCTGGTAGGGAAGCGGCGCGATGGCTCGAAGGTGCTTGTGCCGCGTTGCGCAGTGCTAGGGAGTCGGTTCGGGCGGGACTTCCGATATGCCAACACTTTATCGCGGGTCAATCCTTGTTAGCGCCCTGCTAGATGGCTGATCATGAGCGTCAGAAACTAGCTGATCGCCTCGAAAACCGGGAATACTACCTCAGGTACCCTGACCGCAGACCAAAGGTCCGTTGCCAGCAGTCGGAATGACCTCGCCCCTTCTCTGAAGCCCTGAAGGCGCTTCCTGCCTAATGGCGCTAATCCGAAACCACGTTTCTAGTTTGGCCTGTGTGACCATCACATCGATCCGGACCCCTCTAATAAGTATAATTTGACCGTCAAACTGAAGTTTTCACTTCGAAATACAGTCAAAGACACTGTATGCATAAGCTCTCTAAGGAAGCATAATTATGCCGATCATCGTAGATTGCAGCAATGCCGGTTCAGGAAATCACCCATGGCACGCGTAACGGCGTCATTAACCGACACAGACGGCGTGCCTTTACGCCGCCTATTCGTGGAACACATTGGCCCCTTTGGTATTGGTCTCGGCTGGACCCTAACTGATGCGAACGGCAGCTTGACGCTCGACGCCGGCTGGGGCTTCGATCGAGTCGATGTCCGCATCCATTGCCGAAACTCGGTCATTCGCGTCGTAGATGACTCCGACTCCATACCGGGTACTGCCCCCATTCACGTCACCATGAGTCTGGCTCACGGTGACGTGACATCAGTGGGCTCTTTTAGGGATCATTTCCGCATCCTCGGCCAAGCCCAGGACGTGTACGACACCGTTTGGCGTCAGTTTAGACCGTACAACCGAAGCAGTCGCGGGGCATTTCCCCTAGGACGTAAGCGAACTGGTCTCATGAGGACCTTCGCAGAAAGCCCGACCTGCGAAGCTGCGTTCCCCGACAAGTTTCCCATAGCCCATCTCTCCTTCGTTGAAGCAGCAGGGGTTTTGAATACCTTGATGCCGATCTTGCACATAAAGCAGGACCCACGACTGTTCGGGACGGCAAGCTCTGATCGTTCCCTGATTCCCCATGAAATAGGTCATGTGTTCCACTTCGCCGCCCTCCGATCTTCTGAGCGGCTGAGGATGGAGAGCAGTTATCTTGCCTACTTGACAACTGCCGCCGCCACCGGCCAGCCACTAACTCATGCATTTGAGT
>NZ_AFXQ01000050.1 GCF_000224415.1 Citricoccus sp. CH26A
GTCAAGGGACAGCAGGATCTCCCTGCAGGCGGACCGTTGGTGTCCCTGTGGGCGGACACGTTATCTCCCTGTCCGCGGACACCTGATCTCCCGTGCCTGTCAGGTCAGGGCGACGACGCCTCGTCCGGTGGTGGCGTCGGTGAGCCGGAGCGAGGTGCCTTCGGTGACGATGACGTGGGCGTGATGCAGCAGCCGGTCCACGGCGGCGGTGGCCAGGGTGGTGGGCATGATGGTGTCGAACCCTGAGGGGTGAATATTGGAGGTGACGGCCAGGCTGCGCCGTTCATAGGTGGCGTCGACGAGGCGGTAGAACGCTTCGGCGGCGGCCTGGCCGGAGGGCAGCATGCCGATATCGTCGATGACGATCAGCTCGGCCCGGGTGATCTTGGCCAGGGTCTTGGCGATGGACCCGTCGACGCTGGCCCGGCCGATCGCTGTGGTGAGCGATTCCAGGGTGAACCACGAGACGCGCATGCCGGCGTCGATGACGCGGTGGGCCAGGGCCTCGACGAAGTGGGTCTTGCCGGTACCGGAGGGCCCGGTGATGGCCAGGTTCTCCCCTCGGTGCACCCATTCCAGGGCGGCCAGTGCCGACTGGGTGGCCACGGGGATGGAGGAATCCGCTTCCCGCCAGGAGTCGAACGTCTTGCCGGCGGGCAGCCCGGCGGCCTTGCGTCGTGCGGCCTTGGCGGCCTCGTCCCGGCCCCTGGCCTCCTCGGTCAGTAGCACCCGCAGCAGCTCGGTGGGGTCCCAGCGCTGGGCCTTCGCGGTGGCCAGCACGTCCGGGGCGATGGCCCGCAGGTGGGGCATTCGCATGCGCTTGAGCAGCTCGGCCAGGTCCTCTGGAAGGGCCGGTGCCATTCTCGCTGGGGAGGCGGTGCTGGTTGTGGGGGTTGGGTTCACAGGGTGGGTTCCTTGCTGGTGGTGGTGAAGCCGGCCCAGGCGGAGGTGCCGGGCTGGGCGGAGTGGGTCTCGTCGGCGATGACCAGCTCGGCCGTGCTGGCGCCGGTGGCCTGGTGGTCCACGATCGCGGCCAGGTCGGTCTCGGCGAACCGCCCGGCCGCGGCGGCCACCCCGAGCGCGGCATCGACCTTCTCGGGACCGACCAGTGCGGCCAGTTCCACGGCGGCGGCCATCTTGGCCCGGATCCGGGCGGCGCCGGCGGCCGAGGCCTCGATGAGCCAGGCGTGCGCCCCGGCCCCCAGATCCAGGAACTCCCGCTCGGCATCGCTACGTGGTGCCGGGCGCGGTGCCCGGGGCGCTCCGTGTGGGTCTTGCGGGTGGTCCGGGTAGTGGGCCAGGTCGATTTGCGGGGTGCCCGGGGTGGCCAGCTGGTGGCGGGTGACCTCGATGAGCCCGGCCCCGCCGGCCGCCCAGGAGGGCTGCACCGGCAGGGCGTCGAGGTCGGCGACGATGACCAGCATGGTTCCGGCCACCCGGACCCACACCTCGGCCCCGACCAGTCCCGGTGGGGTGGAGTACCGCACCGAGCCGAACCGGATGGTCTGGTCGGTGTTGACGATCCGCGTCACCCCGAGGGCGGCCGTATGCGGAGCGGCCGGCAGCACGTGCAGACGCGCCCGCTCCTCGGCCAGCGCCTCCACGGGCACCCGGGCGGACTCGCGGTGCTTACGATGGTTGACCTTCACGGTGAAGGCCTCGCAGGCGGCCTCGAGCTCGGCGAAGGAGCCGTACTCACCGCGCAGGTTGGCCTCGGTGGGCACCAGGTCGGCCTTGGCGATCTTCACCGTGGCCTCCGTGCCTCCCTTGGATTCGGGATCGTAGGGAACGCAGGTGTGTACCTGCATCCCGTAGTGCCTGGCGACCTCGACGATCTGTGGGTGGCGTACCGGGACTCCGGCGACGTGGTCCACGGTGACGGTCTTCGGGTTGTCGGTCAGCACGTAGGTCGGCACTCCGCCGATCCGGTGCAGCACCGCGTCCAGGCAGGTGATCAGCGTCGGCAGGGTCTGGTCCCAGACCGGGATCACCACCCGGTAGCGGGACCAGGCCAGCCACGCGCAGAACAACCACGTCCGTCGCGGCGTCCCGTCCGGGCCCGGCACCTTGGGTCCTTCGCCCCAGTCGAATTGCAGCCACAACCCGGGCTCGGTGATCCACGGCCGGTAGGTGCGCCGGTGCCCGGCCCGCCACGCGGCCTTCACCTGCGCCACGGTGCGCCGGGTGGTCCGCTCGGTGCCGGTGAATCCCAGGGCCACCAGTCGTTCGTGGATCACGTCGGCTCTCACCTTGCCGTGGGAGCGTTCAACCCATTCCTCGATCTTCGGCAAGTGCTCATCCAACATCCGCGGACGCCGGCCCGGGCCGGTCACCGGGGCACCCGCATCCCGGGCCGCCACGTAGCGGCGCACCGTCTTGGCGTCCACCCCCGCCAGTGCCGCAGCCGAGTGGGCGCTGCCCGTGGCGTCGTAGGCTTCAAGAATTTCCATGATCTCCCTGTCAGACTTCTTCATGCATCCCTCCGGTGGGTAGCCGCTTGTGGTGGTCAGAGACCTCAAGCAGACCCCCGGAGGGATGTTCGCGTTTGGACCGACACGACCGGCCCCATGGCCATGGACAGGGAGATCAGCTGTCCGTCAGCAGGGAAGTACGTGTCCGCCTACAAGGAGATTGGCATGTCC
>NZ_AFXQ01000049.1 GCF_000224415.1 Citricoccus sp. CH26A
GGAAACTCTCAGGCCGTGCAACAGATCGGGGAGGAACCCATAGACACCGCGGGAGACCGCGCAGACCTCTGGAGTTCCTCTCATGACGATCACCCCAGCCCGCCCCACCGCCGCTGAGCTCAGCGACCACTCCTTCGCCGACCGTCACATCGGTCCCGGCCCGCAGGCAGCGACCCAGATGTTGCGCACCCTGGGGTACGACAGCCTCGACGAGTTGGTGGACACGGCGGTGCCGGTGGACATCCGCCAACAGGATCGGCTGGACTTGCCCGAGCCCCGTTCTGAGGCGCAGGTCCTGGCGGACCTGCGGCAGATGGCCTCCAAGAACGTCCTGAAGACCCAGATGATCGGCCAGGGTTTCTACGACACCCTCACCCCGCCGGTGATCCTGCGCAACGTCCTGGAGAACCCGGCCTGGTACACCGCCTACACCCCCTACCAGCCGGAGATCTCACAGGGCCGGCTCGAGGCCCTGCTGAACTTCCAGACCATGGTCGCGGACCTGACCGCACTGCCGGTGGCCAACGCCTCCCTGCTGGACGAGGCCTCCGCGGTGGCCGAGGCCGTGCTGCTGATGCGCCGGACCAACAAGGCCCACGCCGAGGGCAAGACCGTGCTGGACGCCAACCTCTTCCCACAGACCCTGGCCGTGGTGCAGGGACGCGCCCAGGCACTGGGTTTCGAGGTCGAGGTCGCCGACCTGACCGCGGGGCTGCCCGAAGGTGAGATCTCCGGGATCGTGCTGCAGCAGCCCGGAAACAACGGCGCCGTCGTGGACCACGGAGCCGTCATCGCCGCCGCCAAGGACCGCGGCGCCATGGTGACGGTGGCCGCCGACATCCTGTCCCTGACCCTCATCGTCCCGCCCGGGGAGCAGGGTGCGGACATCGCCGTGGGCAACACCCAGCGCCTCGGTGTCCCGCTGTTCTTCGGCGGCCCGCACGCGGCCTACATGGCCGTCCGCCGCGGCTTGGAGCGGTCCCTGCCGGGGCGCCTGGTGGGCGTGTCCACCGATGACACCGGGGCCCGGGCCTATCGCCTGGCCCTGCAGACCCGCGAGCAGCACATCCGCCGCGAGAAGGCCACCTCCAACATCTGCACCGCTCAGGCGCTGCTGGCCGTGGTCGCCTCCATGTACGCCGTCTACCACGGCCCCGCCGGGTTGACGGCGATCGCACAGCGCGTGCACCGTCACGCCCGGACCCTGGCCGTGGTGCTGGAGGGGGAAGGCATCGAGCTGCTGGCCGACCGGTTCTTCGACACCGTGACCGCGCGGGTGCCCGGCCGTGCCCAGTCCGTGGTCCACGCCGCCGAGACGCTGGGGGTCAACCTCCGCCTGATCGACGCGGACACCGTCTCGGTGTCCACTGACGAGGCCACGGTCACCGAGCACGTGGCCGCGGTGGCCGTGGCCTTCGGCGTGGCCGAGGCAGATGCCGCCGTCGCGGCGGCCACGGGAGAGGTGGACCGCGGGTATGCCCTGCCGGAGTCCCTCGTGCGCACCTCGGAGTTCCTGACCCACCCGGTGTTCAACACCCACCGGTCCGAGACCCAGATGATGCGGTACCTGCGCAGGCTCTCGGACCGGGACCTGGCGCTGGACCGGACGATGATCCCACTGGGTTCGTGCACCATGAAGCTCAATGCCGCCGCCGAGATGGAGGCCATCTCCTGGCCGGAGTTCGCCGGGATCCACCCGTTCGCCCCGTCCCACCAGGCCGCAGGATGGCACGAGCTGATCAGCGACCTGGAGTCCCGCCTGTGCGCCATCACCGGTTACGCCGGCGTCTCCATCGCCCCGAATGCCGGGTCCCAGGGTGAGTACGCAGGCCTGCTGGCCATCCGCCAGTACCACCTGGCCAAGGGTGACTCTGCCCGTACCGTGTGCCTCATCCCGGCCTCGGCCCACGGCACCAACGCCGCCTCGGCGGTGCTGGCCGGGTTGAAGGTCGTGGTGGTCAAGACCGCCGAGGACGGGACCATCGACAGCGCCGACCTGGATGCCAAGATCGCCATGCACCGGGAGCAACTGGCGGCGATCATGATCACCTACCCCTCCACCCACGGTGTCTACGACGCCGATGTGCGCGAGGTCTGCGACAAGGTCCACGAGGCCGGCGGGCAGGTCTACCTCGACGGGGCCAACCTCAACGCCCTGGTCGGCCTCGCCCAGCCGGGCAGGTTCGGCGGCGACGTCTCGCACCTGAACCTGCACAAGACCTTCTGCATCCCGCACGGCGGCGGCGGCCCCGGCGTCGGCCCGGTCGCCGTGGCCGAACACCTCGTCCCGTTCCTGCCCGGCGCGGCAGCGGGTGAGTCCAACGGCCGCACCGGCACCCCGGTGACCTCGGCTCCGTACGGCTCCGCGGGCGTGCTGCCCATCTCCTGGTCCTACATCGCGATGATGGGCGCCGAGGGCCTCACCGAAGCCACCCGTCATGCCCTGCTGTCGGCCAACTACCTGGCCGCCCGTCTGGGTGAGCACTTCCCGGTCCTGTACACCGGGAACGCCGGGCTGGTGGCCCACGAGTGCATCCTGGACCTGCGTGAGCTCACCGCCCGCACCGGGGTGACCGCCGAGGACGTCGCCAAGCGCCTGATCGACTACGGCTTCCACGCCCCCACGCTGTCCTTCCCGGTGGCCGGGACCCTGATGGTCGAGCCCACCGAGTCCGAGGACCTGGCCGAGATCGAGCGGTTCATCGAGGCGATGATCTCCATCCGCGCCGAGATGGACCAGATCCTGGACGGGGAGTTCACCGTGGAGGACTCCCCGTTGCGCCGGGCCCCGCACACCGCCACCGCCGTGTCCGCCACCGCCTGGGACCGCCCCTACAGCCGTGAACAGGCGGCCTTCCCCGTCCCGGGCCTGCGCCAGGACAAGTACTTCCCCCGGTCGGCCGCATCGACGGTGCCGCCGGGGACCGCACCCTGATCTGCTCCTGCCCGGCGCCCGAGTCCTTCGAGAACTGACCCCGCGCGGCACAGAGCGGCTACGAAAGGTATCACCATGACTGTCAGCACCACGTCCAGGCACACCGTCCTCCACGAGGAGCATGCCGCCCTGGGGGCGTCCTTCACCGACTTCGGCGGGTGGGACATGCCCTTGAAGTACGGTTCCGAGCTCGCCGAACACCACGCCGTCCGGAACGCGGCCGGACTGTTCGACCTGTCCCACATGGGCGAGATCCGGGTGACCGGAGAGCAGGCTGCCGCGTTCTTGAACACGGCCCTGGTAGGCAATCTCGCCGCGATCGCTGTCGGGCGGGCCAAGTACTCGTTGCTGTGCACCCCGCAGGGCGGGATCATCGACGACCTGATCAGCTATCGGCTGGGTGACGACGAGTACCTCGTGGTCCCCAATGCCGGCAACGCCGGCGTCGTCGCCCAGACCCTGCAGGAGCGCGCGGCCGGTTTCGACGTCACCGTCGTGGACGAATCCGACCGGACCTCCCTGGTCGCCGTCCAGGGGCCGGCGGCTGAAGCCATCCTGCTGGAGCTGATCCCGGCCGCCGAACAGGGGCAGGTCACCTCCCTGAGGTACTACGCCTTCGCCGGGGCCACCGTCGCCGGCACCTCGGTGTTGCTGGCCCGCACCGGCTACACCGGTGAGGACGGTTTCGAACTCTACGTCGCCAACGCCGACGCCGCGACTCTGTGGGCGGCCCTGTTGGAGGCGGGCGAGCAGCACGGGCTGATTCCCTGCGGCTTGGCGAGCCGGGACTCCCTGCGCCTGGAGGCCGGGATGCCGCTCTACGGCCAGGAACTCACCCTGGACACCGAGCCCTTCTCGGCCGGGCTGGGACCGGTCGTGTCCTTCACGAAGGACGAGGACTTCATCGGCCGCGAAGCACTCCAGGCCCTGAAGGCCACCGGAACACCCCGGCGACTGGTCGGGATGAGGGGCCGGGGCCGGCGTGCCGCCCGCCCCGGTTACCCCGTCGTCGCGGACGGACGGCACGTCGGTGAGGTCACCTCCGGGGCGCCCAGCCCCACCCTCGGCCATCCGATCGCCCTGGCCTACGTCGAGACGGCGTTCGCCGAACCGGGCAGCACGGTCACGATCGATGTGCGTGGCAAGCCCGAGCCCTTCGAGGTCGTCGCCCTGCCCTTCTATCGCCGTCCGCAGTAGTCCGGCGTCATCAACCCCGGCGACCGCCACCGGTCGTCAACCACCACCCTTCCTGATTGGAGCACCCATGAGCACCGTCCTGCCCGCCCTCCGCTACTCCGCCGAGCACGAATGGATCAACGACGCCTCTCCGGCCCGCATCGGTATCACCGCGGTGGCCGCCGAGGCCCTCGGAGACGTCGTCTATGTCGACCTGCCCGAAGCCGGCTCGACCGTCACCGCCGGAGAGACCTGTGGCGAGATCGAGTCCACCAAGTCCGTCTCCGACCTCTACTCCCCGGTGACGGGAACCGTGGTCGAGGTCAATGACGCCGTCTCGGACAACCCGGGGGTCGTGAACGAGGACCCCTACGGCAATGGCTGGCTGTTCACCGTCGAGGTGAGCGACGAGGGCCCGCTGCTGTCGGCCCAGGAGTACGCCGAGGCCAACGGCGGTGAGCTCGCATGAGCGCGCTGAAGGAGACCGCGGCGGTG
>NZ_AFXQ01000048.1 GCF_000224415.1 Citricoccus sp. CH26A
TCCACCTGGCGCCAGGCCGGCTTCACCCACGCCGCGCTCGGCCACCGCTATATCGACTAAGAAGATTCTTCGAGTCTTGACCTCATCTTGCGAAGGAATAAATCTTGTCTGATCCGATAATAGCTTGCTCGAAACTTAACATGACTCGAGATTCTTCGCGGAAAAATTATATTGAGGCCGGCGCTACCTAAGGTGACGGTGAACTAACGCGATCTTGCTGTTTCCAGTTGCCTCGTAGCCTCTCAGTGCATCCGTAAAATGGCTCGCGTAATTGTGGCCCGCCACTGTGTAATCATGGACTACCGACGCAGGTTCAGCACCACCCTCTCGGTTCTGTCGGGCGACCCCCCAGGGCCCGTCACTCGAAGGTAATGCCCCTACGCAGGGGGAGGCAATCCTCACGCCACAATTGCGACGACTTTGGGCTGAATGAACCAATTCATGTACGCCCGGAGGGTGATCTGGACATTGGAGAGGTGCGAGCATCATATGCAAATCACCAACCTCTGCATGCCATCCTCAGTGCGAATGCCGTCCTGACCGCAAAACCACTAGTGCTACGCGAACCGACCCGACTTGGCTCATGAATCGGTGAATCGGGGGTTTTCGGGGTAAGGATCCGCGGGATTGCGGGGTTCGTGGTTGCGGGGTGGGGCACTAGCCGGGGTGGTTCTAGGCTGTGAGGTGTGTACATCCGGCGGGTGAAGACCAGTTCCGGGGCCACCGCGGTGCAGATCGCGCAGAAGCGCCACGGCAAGAGGCAGATCCTCGAGCATCTGGGCTCGGCCCATGACGAGGTGACCCTGGCCGCGCTGGAGCAGGTCGCCCGCCAGAAGATCCAGGCCGACCAGCTGGCCTTCGACCTCGATTTGCACACCGACGGCACCAGGACGGTGCCCGCCAAGGGGGCCGGCCCCGGTGGTGGGCTGGTGCTGCACGGTACTCGGCCCAGGGTGTTGTGGGAGGTGCTGGAGGCGGCCTATGACCGGATCGGATTCAGCGCGGCGGTGGACGACGAGATCCTCAAGCAACTGGTGCTGGCCCGGATCATCGAGCCGACCTCGAAGCTGGACTCGCTGCGGGTGCTGGCCGAGCTGAACGTGGAGGCCGTGCCCTCCTACGCCACCCTCAAGCGTCACCTGGCCCGCTGCGTGCAGGACGACTGGCGGGACCGCCTCTCTTCGGCGGCCTACCGGTTCGCCGCCGAGGACGGGGCGGTGAGCGTGTGCCTGTACGACGTGACGACCCTGTACTTCGAGGCCGATGAGGAAGACGAACTACGCAAGTCCGGGTTCTCCAAGGAGCGCCGGGTCGACCCGCAGATCCTGGTCGGGCTGCTGGTCGACCGACACGGGTTCCCTCTCGAACTGCACTTCTTCGAGGGCAACAAGGCCGAGACCCGGACCATGATCCCCGTCCTGGATGCGTTCAGGGATCGCCATCAGGTGCAGGACATGCTGGTGGTGGCCGATGCCGGCATGCTGTCCTGGGCGAACCTGCAGGCCCTGGAAGAGGGCGGCTACCAGTACATCGTCGGCTCCCGGACCTCGAAGGCGCCGATGGACCTGGCCTCCACGTTCGCCACGACGGGCAACCACTTCGCCGACGGCCAGGTCATCGAGGCCACCACCGAACTGAAGAAGGGGGTGGCCTCCACCAAGCGGCGGGCGGTCTGGCAGTACCGGCTGCCCGTGAACACCGCGACCGCAGGAACCACACCCTGCAGGTTCAACGGGCCGAGGACATCGCCGCCGGTCGCAAGCAGCCCCGCAAGGCCCGGTTCCTGAACACCAACGGCGCCAAGAAGCCCCAGGTGGACTAAGAGGCCGCGAAGGCCGCCGAGCAGCTCTTCGGGCTCAAGGGCTACGTGACCAACACCAGCATGAAGGTCCTCACCGGCGCCGAGGTCGTGGCCGCCTACCACTCGCTGTTCGAGGTCGAGGCCTCCTTCCGGATGGCCAAATCCGACCTGCGTGCCCGGCCGATCTTCCACCACACCCGGGACGCGATAGAGGCCCACCTGACCATCGTGTTCTGCGCTCTGGCCGTCGCCCGGCACCTCCAGATGGCCACCGGACTGAGCCTGCGCCGGATCATCAAGACCCTCCAACCCCTGCGCGAGGGCCTCGTCGAGATCAACGGGACCCTCGCCACCATCCCCGCCGCCCTCACCCCCGAAGCCAAAGAGATCCTCAGGAGCCTGCCCGAGAAATCAGGGCACTAGGAATGAGCTAAGTCGGGAAGTAGTGGACGTCACTATTGAGCCACGCCAACCACTCCGTGTGAATATTGCCATTTGTTTGCGATGCCAGCCTGCAACTTGGTTATTAGAATTGTTCATCTTTGCAAGCTAATCTTCCTTGGCCACCTGCGATAACCGGAGGCTACCTTACAGAGGCGAACGCCCACGGCCATATCGAAGACGGTAGAGTTAGGCTTCGCACAGCCATAGGGTGCGCGGCCTGTCCAAGTCACGCCGACCGTTGGTTGGCCACCACAAAATGCCATCATTCTGGGGGATCTCTGATGCTTTCAAACCAGTCCCGACTGAACGATCGCGCGCTTAGTAAGGAGGAAGTTTCACAGCGCGGTCGAAGCCCAGCGTTCGGCCATATTGTCTTTATCTTCGCAGCCGGGTTGCCCCTCGTATTCTTCGGAGCACCCGTGGACCCTGCCCTCATCACCCCCGGGCTGTGGGCAATGAACGTCGTAGTTTTGTTCTGGGCATCCCTCAGACTGGCTCTAATTCTCGCCAGCGGGGAGATTCGATTAATGATGGCGATGTATTGGCTGTTTATATACATTGCCATGGCAGTAGTTCCCATGGCCCAGTTGCACGTAGGCGACTGGGGACGCCTCATGGACCCCCAGACGCTGATCACTGCTCAAGCCCTGGCCCTCACAGCATCGATTGCGCTCGACGTTGGCTATGCGACATTCAGAGGTAAAGCGTCCCTCCATCCGACGGGCAATACGACTTCAAAGCTCGATCGCCTAGTAACCCTATCAAGGTTACGCGCGCTCAGTATCGCCGGAGTCATTCTTGCCGGATTGTACATATTTACCCTCGGATCAGTAACAGTTTTCTTTCAAACCCGTTTGGACCGATCAAGTGCATTGGAAGATGCTGGCCTGAAAGAAGATTCACTCGCGGCCTCTTCCTTGCTCACGGCGCTGGGCACTACGCCCGTATTCGTTGCGCTCTTGTTATGGACGTTGTTTTTATTAAAGCGCAAAGTATTTCGCAAATCAGTTGAACCCTGGCTCTGGATTATTTGTCTGCTGGGATTGAACATAGTCGTTAATAATCCTCTAACTAATCCGCGATTTTGGGTATTAACACTATTGCTTGGGTTTCTTTTTTCGCTGCCCAGCTTGACCGCAAGAAGATTTAGAGGCATAATTGTTACGGGTATTATTTTTGCTTTAGTTGTATTTCCATATTCAGACTACTTTCGTGTGCCGGAAGAGTTCCGCGGTACGATGAGCTTTGAGTCTGTAGCTGAAACGATCGCCACGAAAGATTTTGATCAGTCAACCATGACAGCCAACGGCATCTGGTGGATAGATACAGTTGGGCACACTCTCGGGCAACAGTTACTTGGCGCGGTGTTTTTCTTCATTCCACGGTCAATATGGCCCACAAAGGCCACAGATACCGGTGTCGTCGTAGGTACTGCGATGAATGCACCCAACACCAACCTTTCTTCTCCCCTATGGCTCGAAGTGTGGGTCGATTTCTCGTGGCCGGGTGTCATCGTTGCTTTCGTGCTGCTCGGGATGCTCCTGCGCCGCTGTGACGCGTCCTTCAATAATCGCCACGATGGCTTCCATCAGCACATCCCACTTGGCAGCTTCCTCATGCCACTAATCGCGGGTTATAGTCTCATCGTTCTACGTGGCCCGTTGCTTCAGTCGATGGGCCGCCTGTTAGTCCTAGTTATGGTGTGCTACGTGGTGACATCTTCCGCAGCTGCGTATATGGCACAGCGCCACGCCAGGCCAAGCCAGAGCAGGCCTGAACGGAAACTAGGGGGAAAGCGCAATCCCTACCTGCCGACAACATAGCTTTTGGCCGACGGTTACATTCTCTCGCTCCTTGACGTTTTCGAAAAGCTCGTTTAACCTGCGTGTATTTTGCTCGCTGTCATAGACGAACATACGACGTATCAATAGCGAGTCTCGAAGGTCTTCCAACAAGATGCCACAGGATCTGACAGGTGGCAGGTAGCTCTATTGGGTAGCGGTAGTCCATGCAGTTGGTGTGTGATCTCGTCACTTCGTGGACACCGGATCTCTCCACTTCGGAGACACTGAATCTCATCGTGTGTCCTGTCTCAAGGCATCGTGGACACACGATCTCATGACATCGTGGACAGGATGTCTCACCTCTTCGTGGACGGGTGTCGCGTCGTTCGTGGGTGAGGGTCGAGGGATGACGAATGCACTTTCACCCCGTACCCGGGCGGCGATCATCCAGTACGACGCGACCCAGCCTCACGCGTTGTCGGTGAGCGAGTTCTGCCGGTCGTTGAAGGTCTCCCGGAGCGTGTTCTACAAGGTCCGCAGCCGGGCGGTGAGCGAGTCGACGGCGGCGCTGCACCCAAGATCCCGGGCGCCTAGAAGTCCTGCCAGGAGGTACGGTCCGGAGGTGGTCAACGAGCTGGTGCGGATCCGCAAGCAGCTCAAGGCCGACGGGTGGGACTACGGCCCGCGCACGATCCACTACGAGGCAGCCCTGCAGGACGCCTTCCCGGGCGGGAAGATCCCGTCGGTGGCCACGATCGCCCGTTTGCTGTCCAGTGTCGGTCAGGTCGATGCTGCCCCGCGCAAGTGAGTATTC
>NZ_AFXQ01000047.1 GCF_000224415.1 Citricoccus sp. CH26A
TTTCCTGGTTTCTTGGTGAGTACTTGTGATGTGCCTGTTGTTTGAGAACTCAATAGTGTGCCAAGTTTGTTGATGCCAATTATTTGATTGGTTGAATGGCTGTCTGCCGCACCCCCGTGTGGTGGATGGTTTTTTGCCATGGATTGAGCGATGGCCGGCCGGGTTTTCCGCCGGGTGGGTCGTCGTGTCTTTTGTATTTTTTTACGGAGAGTTTGATCCTGGCTCAGGATGAACGCTGGCGGCGTGCTTAACACATGCAAGTCGAACGCTGAAGCCCCAGCTTGCTGGGGTGGATGAGTGGCGAACGGGTGAGTAACACGTGAGTAACCTTCCCTTGACTCTGGGATAAGCCTGGGAAACCGGGTCTAATACCGGATGCGACCCTCTACCGCATGGTGGGGGGTGGAAAGATTTATCGGTCTTGGATGGACTCGCGGCCTATCAGCTTGTTGGTGGGGTAATGGCCCACCAAGGCGACGACGGGTAGCCGGCCTGAGAGGGTGACCGGCCACACTGGGACTGAGACACGGCCCAGACTCCTACGGGAGGCAGCAGTGGGGAATATTGCACAATGGGCGCAAGCCTGATGCAGCGACGCCGCGTGAGGGATGACGGCCTTCGGGTTGTAAACCTCTTTCAGTAGGGAAGAAGCGAAAGTGACGGTACCTGCAGAAGAAGCGCCGGCTAACTACGTGCCAGCAGCCGCGGTAATACGTAGGGCGCGAGCGTTATCCGGAATTATTGGGCGTAAAGAGCTCGTAGGCGGTTTGTCGCGTCTGCCGTGAAAGTCCGGGGCTTAACCCCGGATCTGCGGTGGGTACGGGCAGACTGGAGTGCAGTAGGGGAGACTGGAATTCCTGGTGTAGCGGTGAAATGCGCAGATATCAGGAGGAACACCGATGGCGAAGGCAGGTCTCTGGGCTGTTACTGACGCTGAGGAGCGAAAGCATGGGGAGCGAACAGGATTAGATACCCTGGTAGTCCATGCCGTAAACGTTGGGCACTAGGTGTGGGGGCCATTCCACGGTTTCCGCGCCGCAGCTAACGCATTAAGTGCCCCGCCTGGGGAGTACGGCCGCAAGGCTAAAACTCAAAGGAATTGACGGGGGCCCGCACAAGCGGCGGAGCATGCGGATTAATTCGATGCAACGCGAAGAACCTTACCAAGGCTTGACATGTTCTCGACCGCCACAGAGATGTGGTTTCCCCTTTGGGGCGGGTTCACAGGTGGTGCATGGTTGTCGTCAGCTCGTGTCGTGAGATGTTGGGTTAAGTCCCGCAACGAGCGCAACCCTCGTTCCATGTTGCCAGCGGGTTATGCCGGGGACTCATGGGAGACTGCCGGGGTCAACTCGGAGGAAGGTGGGGACGACGTCAAATCATCATGCCCCTTATGTCTTGGGCTTCACGCATGCTACAATGGCCGGTACAATGGGTTGCGATACTGTGAGGTGGAGCTAATCCCAAAAAGCCGGTCTCAGTTCGGATTGGGGTCTGCAACTCGACCCCATGAAGTCGGAGTCGCTAGTAATCGCAGATCAGCAACGCTGCGGTGAATACGTTCCCGGGCCTTGTACACACCGCCCGTCAAGTCACGAAAGTCGGTAACACCCGAAGCCGGTGGCCCAACCCTTGTGGGGGGAGCCGTCGAAGGTGGGACTGGCGATTGGGACTAAGTCGTAACAAGGTAGCCGTACCGGAAGGTGCGGCTGGATCACCTCCTTTCTAAGGAGCACATGGCCATCACCGCCTGGACTTCTGGTCCGGGTACCGGGGTGGTCCATTGGTTGCCCGTGTCGGTCCCGCGTGTGGACCGGCGGGTTGCTCAAGGGTGGAACATCAACGAATCGTGCCCCGTGGTCGTACCGGCCGGTGGGTTCTCGTAGTACCGCGTCTGGAATGGGCGCCGCGGCCGTGGGCCGGGGTGTCGCGCCGGCGAGGGGAAGGGGAGCGTCACCGGGTCCGGATGGGCGTGGGGGTGTTGGCACACTGTTGGGTCCTGGGACAACAGGACCGGCCGTTCCCGGTCTGTCGGTGGAGTGATCCGCCGGTGGGTTCGGGGGTGGTTGTTCCGGGTCGGGGCTCCTCCGTGGTGGGGGGCCCTGGGTCCTGGTTCCGGCCGCGTTGAAGCGTCCTGCCGTTAGGGTGGGGTGTGGAGTGCGCGGTGCGGGTTGTTGTTTGGGAACTGCATAGTGGACGCGAGCATCTTATTTTTATTGCCGCCATCATCACGCCCCCTGGTGTGGTGTGGTGGCGCCGAGAATGTAGTCATCTTTGATGCCCGCACTGATCGTCCTGTCCTCCTCGTTGGGGGCGGGGCGTTGGTGTGGGTTTTTTGCTCATTGAGGGCTTGGCCGTTGTGTGGCTAAGTTTTTCAGGGCGCATGGTGGATGCCTTGGCAACAGGAGCCGATGAAGGACGTGGGAATCTGCGATAAGCCTGGGGGAGTCGATAACCGGACGTTGAGCCCAGGATTTCCGAATGGGGAAACCCCGCACGCCGATGAGCGTGTGACCGCCGGTTGAACACATAGGCCGGTCGGGGGGAACGCAGGGAAGTGAAACATCTCAGTACCTGCAGGAAGAGAAAACAACATGTGATTCCGTCAGTAGTGGCGAGCGAACGCGGATGGGGCTAAACCGTGCACGTGTGATACCCGGCAGGGGTTGCGTGTTCGGGGTTGTGGGCCCTTGCGTGGTGGTTCTGCCGAACCACCGTGGTGAGGTGCGGGCGTATAGGCGAACAGGTTTGGATGCCTGACCGTAGAGGGTGAGAGTCCCGTAGCTGGAATGCGTTCCGCCGCTTAGTGAGTGTGCCCGAGTAGCACGGGGCCCGAGAAATCCCGTGTGAATCCGCCAGGACCACCTGGCAAGCCTGAATACTACCTGTTGACCGATAGCGGATAAGTACCGTGAGGGAATGGTGAAAAGCACCCCGGGAGGGGAGTGAAATAGTACCTGAAACCATGTGCCTACAATCCGTCGGAGCCTTTCGGGGTGACGGCGTGCCTTTTGAAGAATGAGCCTGCGAGTCAGTGGTACGTGGCGAGGTTAACCCGTGTGGGGAAGCCGTAGCGAAAGCGAGTCTGAATAGGGCGAACATAGTCGCGTGTCCTGGACCCGAAGCGGAGTGATCTACCCATGGCCAGGTTGAAGCGCGTGTAAGAACGCGTGGAGGACCGAACCCACTTCAGTTGAAAATGGAGGGGATGAGCTGTGGGTAGGGGTGAAAGGCCAATCAAACTCCGTGATAGCTGGTTCTCCCCGAAATGCATTTAGGTGCAGCGTCACGTGTTTCTTCCCGGAGGTAGAGCTACTGGATGGCTGATGGGCCCTACAAGGTTACTGACGTCAGCCAAACTCCGAATGCCGGGAAGTGAGAGCGTGGCAGTGAGACCGTGGGGGATAAGCTTCATGGTCGAGAGGGAAACAGCCCAGACCACCGGTTAAGGCCCCTAAGCGTGTGCTAAGTGGGAAAGGATGTGGAGTTGCTGTGACAACCAGGAGGTTGGCTTAGAAGCAGCCACCCTTGAAAGAGTGCGTAATAGCTCACTGGTCAAGTGATTCCGCGCCGACAATGTAGCGGGGCTCAAGCACACCGCCGAAACCGTGGCATTCAGCGTTTGCTGGATGGGTAGGGGAGCGTCGTGCACGAGGTGAAGCCGGGGCGGAAGCGTCGGTGGATTGTGCACGAGTGAGAATGCAGGCATGAGTAGCGAAAGACGGGTGAGAAACCCGTCCGCCGGATGACCAAGGGTTCCAGGGTCAAGCTAATCTGCCCTGGGTAAGTCGGGACCTAAGGCGAGGCCGACAGGCGTAGTCGATGGACAACGGGTTGATATTCCCGTACCGGCGAAGAACCGCCAATGCCAAGCCGGTGATACTAACCGCCCGAGCCTGCCTGGATCCCCTTCGGGGGACGTGGCAGGGGAGCGCGGGACCTGAACCGGTAAGGCAAGCGCATTAACAGGTGTGACGCAGGAAGGTAGCCGGGCCGGGCAATGGAATTGACCTGGTCCAAGGGTGTAGGGTGTCCGGTTGGCAAATCCGCCGGACGTGAGCCTGAGACCCGATAGGCCCCCACCACGTGGGGGATCCGGTGATCCTATGCTGCCAAGAAAAGCATCGGCGCGAGGTTCTAGCCGCCCGTACCCCAAACCGACACAGGTGGTCAGGTAGAGAATACTAAGGCGATCGAGAGAATCATGGTTAAGGAACTCGGCAAAATGCCCCCGTAACTTCGGGAGAAGGGGGGCCCCAACCGTGACACCCACTTGCTGGGTGCAGCGGATCGGGGCCGCAGAGACCAGGGGGAAGCGACTGTTTATCAAAAACACAGGTCCGTGCGAAGTCGCAAGACGAGGTATACGGACTGACTCCTGCCCGGTGCTGGAAGGTTAAGAGGACCTGTTAGCCGCAAGGCGAAGCGGAGAATTTAAGCCCCAGTAAACGGCGGTGGTAACTATAACCATCCTAAGGTAGCGAAATTCCTTGTCGGGTAAGTTCCGACCTGCACGAATGGAGTAACGACTTCCCCGCTGTCTCAACCATGAACTCGGCGAAATTGCACTACGAGTAAAGATGCTCGTTACGCGCAGAAGGACGGAAAGACCCCGAGACCTTTACTATAGTTTGGTATTGGTGTTCGGTGTGGCTTGTGTAGGATAGGTGGGAGACGTTGAAGCATGGACGCCAGTTCGTGTGGAGTCATCGTTGAAATACCACTCTGGTCACTCTGGACATCTAACTTCGGCCCGTGATCCGGGTCAGGGACAGTGCCTGATGGGTAGTTTAACTGGGGCGGTTGCCTCCCAAAATGTAACGGAGGCGCCCAAAGGTCCCCTCAGCCTGGTTGGCAATCAGGTGTCGAGTGCAAGTGCACAAGGGGGCTTGACTGTGAGAGCGACAGCTCGAGCAGGGACGAAAGTCGGGACTAGTGATCCGGCGGCACCTCGTGGAAGGGCCGTCGCTCAACGGATAAAAGGTACCTCGGGGATAACAGGCTGATCTTGCCCAAGAGTCCATATCGACGGCATGGTTTGGCACCTCGATGTCGGCTCGTCGCATCCTGGGGCTGGAGTAGGTCCCAAGGGTTGGGCTGTTCGCCCATTAAAGCGGTACGCGAGCTGGGTTCAGAACGTCGTGAGACAGTTCGGTCCCTATCCTCTGCGCGCGCAGGAAATTTGAGAAGGTCTGTCCTTAGTACGAGAGGACCGGGACGGACGAACCTCTGGTATGTCAGTTGTACCGCCAGGTGCACCGCTGATTGGCTACGTTCGGGACGGATAACCGCTGAAAGCATCTAAGCGGGAAGCCAGCTTCGAGATGAGATTTCCACAGGGCTTGTCCCTGGGAGGCCCCCAGCAGACCACTGGGTTGATAGGCCGGACGTGGAAGCAAGGACTAACGACTTGTGAAGCCGACCGGTACTAATAGGCCGACAACTTACACATACAACACCACCCCACCCCCCGCCGCTTCAGGCACCAGGGGACGGGGTTGGCCAGGTGCGCAGCGTCCACTATGCGGTTGCGGAACAACAACCCACCCCGCACCCCCTGAGCCCTCACCGGCACACGGGGCACGCGGGGCGGGACACCGCACCACACACATAACTGAACAGTGCAACCACAAGTTGTACCCCTCAAGACCACCCCCGACACAGCGGCCCCCCAGGGAGGCCCGGACAGGGCGGTAACAGGGTTACGGCGGTCATAGCGTGGGGGAAACGCCCGGTCCCATTCCGAACCCGGAAGCTAAGGCCCACAGCGCCGATGGTACTGCA
>NZ_AFXQ01000046.1 GCF_000224415.1 Citricoccus sp. CH26A
ACCGGCGGCCACCACCCCCACGCCGAGCGCGGTGCTCTGGCGCCCGGCACCGGCCGGTCGCCCCGCGGGACGGCCGGGGCGACCGGCCGGTGCCGGACCGCCGGAACCGGCGGGTCGGACGCGAACCTCGGAGTCAACACCGCGCGAAAGCATCCACCCAGCCTACGACGGCGGACCGTGACCGTGACGTAGCATGGTTCCCAGCGCCGCGGAAGAGGGGGGTCGTCCCGGGCCGGGTCCCCAGGTGTGCGCTCTCCACCGACATGCCGACCCAGCCCGATCGCGGAGGACCCTCTTGTCTCACCCTGTGCGCCGTGACGCCGAGACGGTGGGACATCCCTCCGGCACGGCCTCCACCGCCGGACGGGCTGAGGCCAGGGTGGCGGATCGGCCCTGCCCCCGGCGAGCGGTCGACCCCGCACTCCTGACGACGGTGGTGACGGCAACTCCGGGTAGGATCACCGATGTGGTCACGGAGCTATCCCCCTACCTGACCATGGACGATTCCCCCACCGTCGGCGTGATGGCCGGCCGGGGGAGGACCATGACAGACCTCCTGTCCGGCGACACCGACATGTTCACGCTGCCGACCCCTGGCGTCGGCCAGGCGCGGGGACAATCGGCCGGCTGGCCGGACGTACAGGCAATCGAGACCACCGGCTCAGCGTTGGGCCAGGGCGAGATGGCGTCGTATCGAACCGGTCAGTGACCGGGACCAACCAGAAAGGATCGCGACTTGGACCTGCGCGACTACATCCGGATCCTGCGGAACAATTGGCTGTCGATTCTGTTGATCACCCTCTTGGGCGTCGCCGTCGCGGCCGGTGCCACGGCGCTGACGAAGCCCACCTACACGGCGCGGACGCAGATCTTCGTCGCGGTGAACTCCGGGGAGACCGCCACTGACATCCTGCAGGGCTCCAGCTTCTCGGAGAAGCGCGTCACGTCCTACGTCACCCTGGCCAAGAGCCCGCGCGTGCTGCAGCCGGTCATCGACGAGCTGGGCCTGGACTCCGGCCCCGCGGCGCTCGCCGCGACCGTGGAGGCCACCGCCCCGCCCCAGACGGTGCTCATCAACCTCTCCGCGAGCCACGAGGACCCGGCCCGGTCGGCCGCGATCGCCAACGCGGTGGCGGAGTCCCTCATCGCCACCGTCTATGCGGTCGAGGATCCTGAGGGGGCCGGCGACCCGCTGGTGGACCTGTCCGTCGTCGAGAGCGCGGACGTGCCGGTGTCCCCGTCCAGCCCCCGCGTGGCGCTCAACCTCGTCCTCGGCCTCGTGGTGGGTGCCGCGCTCGGCGTCGCCTTCGCCCTGCTGCGCAGCCTGCTGGACTCCCGCATCCGCAGCCGCGAGGACGTCGAGCGGGTCACGGACGCCCCGGTGCTCGGTGCCTTCGCCGACCACAAGGACGCCGAGGAGGAGGCCATCATCTCCCTGGACGACCAGTTCGACCCGCGTGCCGAGAACTACCGCCAGTTGCGCACCCACCTGAAGTTCACGAACGTCGACGGCGGCACCCAGTCCGTGGTCGTGACCTCCCCGATCCCGGGCGAGGGCAAGACCACCACCGCCTGCAACCTCGGCATCATGCTCGCCGAGTCCGGCAGCCGCGTGCTGGTCATCGATGCCGACCTGCGGCGCCCGCGGGTGGCCAAGACGCTGGGCCTGGAGGGGGCCGTCGGGCTGTCCACCGTCCTGTCTGGCCAGATCGACCTCGAGGACGCCATCCAGCAGTGGGGACCGGACGGCGAGCTGGATGTGCTCACCTCGGGTGAGATCCCGCCGAACCCCTCGGAACTGCTCGGTTCGGATGCCATGCGGCGGCTCATGCACCAGCTCGAGGGCCGCTACGACATGGTCCTGCTCGACGCACCCCCGCTGCAGCCGGTCACCGACCCCACGGTCCTGGCCGCGATGGCCTCCGGTGTCATGCTGGTCACGCGCGTGGACGGTTACGTGCACCGCGAACAACTGCAGGGCGGGCTGGACAGCCTGGAGTCCGTGGACGCGCGTCTGCTGGGCCTGGTCCTGACCCGCGTGCCGAACCAGCGCGGCACCTACTACGCCTACCAGTACGCCTATCAGTCCGACGTCGTGGAGCCGACCTCGAGCCGGCGCGCCCAGGCTGGCCGCGGATCCGCCGAGGCCAGTGAGCCGAACGGCCAGAAGGCGCTGACGGACATGCGGTTCCGTTGAGGTACCCGGCATGACGGAGGAGGCACAGTCCCCCCGGGCCATCTCCCGAGTCCACCGGTGGCTCGCCCTGTCGGAGACCGCCCTGGGCAACGCCTCGGACCGGATGGACGCCATCAACATCTTCCCGGTCCCGGACGGGGACACCGGCACCAACCTCTACGGGACGGTCCGTGCCGCGCGGGCGGCCCTCGAGGTCCGGTCCGCGGACGATGTCGGGGAGGCACTGTCCATCGCCGGACGCGCGGCGCTGGACCAGGCCCGGGGCAACTCGGGCACCCTGCTGGCCGTCATGCTCATCGGCATGTCCGAACCGCTCTCAGGTCATGAGCGGATGACCGCGCCCTCCCTCGCCGTGGCGCTGGACCGCGCCCGGGCCAGCGCCTGGGCCGCCCTCTCCGACCCCCAGGAGGGCACCATGCTGACGGTGCTCGCCACCGCCTCCCGGGCGGCCACCGAGTACGTCTCCCGGCACGCCGACCTGCCCGACGACCAGCTCCGCGGCCGCAAGGAACTCGGCAACGCACTGGACGCGGTGGTGGACGCCGCGTGGCAGGCCGTGGTGAAGACCGAGGGCCAGCTGCCCGCACTGGCCGAGGCCCATGTGGTGGACGCCGGCGGACTGGGGTTGCTGCTGGTGCTGGACTCACTGCGGGCCACCGTCCTGGGCACCGGCATCGACGCCGGGCTGCTGGAGGGCCTGCACGGATTCTCCGCGGGGGACCCGCACATCCACCAGGGCATGGAGTCCCCGGTCGGCTACGAACTGATGTGCAGCATCTCCCTGGACCCGCTGACCGCCGCGACGTTGCGCTTCGAGCTCAACGAGGTGGGTGACTCCGTGATCATGAGCCCGGTGGACGCCCCGGCCGACGGCGAGGGGCCCGTCCGCTGGCGACTGCACGTCCACGTGGACGACCACGCCTCCGCCGAGGCGCTGGTCCGCAAGGCCGGCACCCCGGAGAACCTGGTCGTCACCCCGCTCCAGGATCCGGGGCAGTCCGGGTGAGCCCCGACCCGCTCGACCAGCCGCTGGAACGGCTCCTGGGCGGCAAGACCGCCCAGCGCCTGGAGCGGGAGCTGGGCCTGCGGACGGCCCGGGACCTCCTGGAGCACTTTCCGCGCCGCTGGATCGAGCGCGGGGAGATGACCGCGATCGCCTCCCTGCCCGTGGGTGAGCAGGTCACGGTGGTCGCCCGGGTGGTCTCCGCCAGCAGGCGTCCCATGCACTCCCGGCGCGGCTTCATCGTGGACGTCACCGTGACCGACGACGACACCGCGCGTCCGGCCAGCCTCGACATGGCCTTCTTCAACGGCTACGACGCCCAGCGCCGCCTCAAGCCCGGGCTGCGCGCGATGTTCCACGGCAAGACCGCCCTCTACCGCGGCGAGCTGACCCTGAACAACCCGGACTTCTCCGTGCTGGACGACTCCGAGCAACCGGACCGCGAGGACCTCGCCCCGGTGCCCCTGTACCCGGCCACCGCGAAGGTCCCCAGCTGGGTGCTGCGCAGTTCCGTGTCCACCGTCCTGGACGCCCTGGACTGGGCCGGCGTCGAGGATCCCGTACCGGCCGGGCTGCTCGAGGACGCCGCGGACGACGGGGTCCCCCTGCCGGCCCTGGCCCAGGCGTACCGGGACATCCACCGGCCCGTGGAGGTGCGCGACGCCCACCGGGCGCGCCGCCGGTTCGCCCTGCACGAGGCGCTCGTGCTGCAGGGTGCCCTCGCCGTGCGCCGGCACGCCGGCGCCGCTCACCGGGCGGTGGCCCGGCCCGCGATCGAGGACGGCCTGCGTGCCGCGCTGGACCGTCGCCTGCCGTTCACCCTGACCGCCGGCCAGGTCTCCGCCGGCCAGGTTCTGTCCGCGGACCTGTCCCGCGACCATCCCATGAGCCGACTGCTGCAGGGCGAGGTCGGCTCCGGCAAGACGCTCGTGGCGCTGCGTGCCATGCTCCAGGTGGTCGACGCCGGCGGCCAGGCCGCGCTGGTCGCCCCGACCGAGGTGCTGGCCGTCCAGCACCACCGCTCGCTGCTGTCCGTCCTCGGGCCCCTGGGCCGGGCCGGCCGGCTCGACGCACCGGACGGACCCGCCACCGAGGTGGTGCTGCTGACCGGCTCCATGCCCGCCGCCGCCCGCCGCGAGGCCCTGCTGAAGATCGCCTCCGGCCAGGCGGGGCTGGTGGTGGGCACCCACGCGCTGTTCTCCGGCACCGTCCAGTTCGCCGACCTGGGGCTGGCCGTGGTGGACGAGCAGCACCGCTTCGGCGTGGACCAGCGCGAGGCGTTGCGGCGGGCGAACCCCGGAACCCACCTTCTGGTCATGAGCGCCACCCCTATCCCGCGGTCCGTGGCCATGACGGTGTTCGGTGACCTCGACCTGACCGTGCTCCCGGGGCTGCCCTCGGGACGGCAGCCGGTGGCCACCCATGTCGCACGCATGGCCCACGGCCCGCGGATCATCGCCCGGGTGTGGGAGGTGATCGCCGAGCAGGTGGCCGCCGGCCACCAGGCCTTCGTGGTCTGTCCCAAGATCGACCCCACCGACGCCGGCGCAGCCGACGAGCCAGACGGGGACGGCGCCGCCGGCGGGGACGGTGGCGCTGCCGCGGCCCGCGACCGCCGCCACGACGCCGCGGTGGAGGACATGGTCCCCCGGCTGCAGGAGCTGCCCGCGCTGCGGGGGGCACGGATCGCCGGCCTCCACGGACGGCAGGACCAGCAGGCGCAGGCAGAGGCCATGGGCCGGTTCGTGGCGGGCGAGGTCGACGTGCTCGTGGCCACCACGGTGATCGAGGTGGGCGTGGACGTGCCCAACGCCACCGTGATGGCCATCCTGGACGCCGACGCGTTCGGCCTGTCCACCCTCCACCAGTTGCGTGGCCGGGTGGGGCGGGGCACCGCCCCTCCATCTGCCTGCTGGCGACCCGGCTGCCGGACGGTCACCCGGCGGTGGAACGCCTCGAGGTGGTCGCCGGCACCCAGGACGGGCTGGAGATCGCCCGGGCCGACGTGATGCAGCGCGGGGAGGGTGACATCCTCGGAGCGGCCCAGCACGGAGGGAGCCGGCTGAAGGTGCTCAAGGTGCTGCGCCACGCCGACCTGATCGACCTCGCCGCGGGCTGGATCGAGGCCCATCAGGGTCCCGACGGGACGCTCGAGGGCCACCCGGCGCTGGCCAAGGCCGTTGCCGCCTGGGAGGCCGGGCACGTCGGCAGCGGTGACTACCTGGAGAAGGGCTGAGGGACGCATATGCCCAGGATCATCGCCGGTCAGGCCGGTGGACTGCAGTTGTCATCGGTGCCGGGGGACGGCACCCGGCCGACCACGGACCGCACGCGGGAGGCGCTGTTCTCCTGGCTCGCGGCGCGCGGCTGGCTGGAGGAGACGGCCGTGGTGGACCTGTTCGCCGGCTCGGGGGCGCTCGGTGGCGAGGCCGCCTCCCGCGGGGCCGCACGGGTCCTGCTGGTGGAGCGGGACCGCCGGGCCGCCGGGGTGTGCCGGAAGAACGCCGCGGCCGTGAACCACCGGCTGGGCCGTGACGTGGTCCAGGTGGCCGTCGGGGCCGTGGACCAGGTCCTGTCCGGGCCCGCCGGCGCCGGGCCCTGGGACCTGGTGCTGGCCGACCCGCCGTACCCGCTGGAGGGACCGGTGCTGACCGCGACCCTGGAGCGGATCGCGGCCGTGATGGCCCCCGGGGCCTGCTGGTGCTCGAGCGGTCCGTCCGGTCCGTCGAGCCCGAGTGGCCCGCGGGGCTCGAGGTGCTTGAGGCACGGACCTACGGGGAGACGGTGCTGTACTACTGTCTCGGCCCGGACGACGGGGCGCCGGGCGGACTCGAGGCGGGTGCCGGGGACGGCCCGGGGCACTCAGTCGGCTGAGATCGCCGGCAGCGCCGCGAGCCGGCGCACCGCGTCCTCGATGGTGTCCATCGGCTTGCAGAACGCCCAGCGCATCCAGGACCGCAACCGGTGCGCACCGGTGCCGGCGCCGTCGTCGGGACCACCGGGGGTGCCCTCCAGGCCACCGGTCCCGGGGCCGGGCGTGCACAGCGCACTCACCGGGATGCCCACGACGCCGGCCCGGGCGGCGAGCGCCTCGGTGGCCGCGGCGGCATCGTCCAGGCCCACGGCGGACAGGTCGGTCACCGTGAAGTAGCCCGCGGCGGGAACGACCGGGTCGAGGCCGGCCGCGCCCAGCCCGGCGAGCAGCCGGTCGCGGGCGGCACGCAAGCGGTCCCGCTGGCCGGCGAGGAACACGTCGCCGTCGGCCAGGGCCCCGGCGATGGCCGACTGGTAGGCCGGGCCCGTGGAATAGGTGAGGAACTGCTTGACCGCCCGCACGGCCGCCACCAGTTCGGCCGGCCCGGTCACCCAGCCCACCTTCCACCCGGTCAGGGAGAAGCTCTTGCCAGCCGAGGACACCGTCAGGGTCCGCTCCCACGCCCCGGGGACGGCCGAGACGGGGTGGTGCCGGCCGTCGTACACCAGGTGCTCGTAGACCTCGTCGGACAGGATCAGCACCCCGTGCCGGGCACAGACCTCGACGAGCCTGCCGAGCAGGACCGGGTCCGGGACCACGCCCGTGGGATTGTGCGGGGTGTTGAGGACCACCACGCGGGTGTCCGGGCCGAGGGCGCGTTCCAGGGCCTCCGGCTCCGGCAGGAAGTGCGGGGGCCGCAGCGGGACGGCCGTGAACCGGGCACCGGCCAGCGCCGTCATGGCCGCGTAGGAGTCGTAGTACGGTTCGAACGCGACCACCTCGTCGCCCGGGCCGACGAGGGCCAGCAGGGCGGCCGCGATGCCCTCGGTGGCTCCCGTGGTCACCAGGACCTGCCGGTCCGGGTCCAGCTCCAGGCCGTAGTGGCGCCGTTGGTGGGCGCTGACCGCCTGCCGCAGGACGGGCAGGCCCAGCCCCGGGGCGTACTGGTTGGCCCGGTCCGCGCCGGTACGGATCGCCTCGGCGGCACGGTCGCGGATCCATGCCGGCCCGTCCTCGTCCGGGGAGCCCTGGCCGAGGTTCACGGCCCCGTGCCGCGTGGCCAGTGCGGTCATGGCCTCGAAGACGGTGGGCGTGGGGACGCCCCCGGCCAGCAACCCCGCCGCGGCGGCGGTGCGCCGCCAGGGCTCGGGGCGTCCGTCCCGGGTCGCGGACGGGTGCCGCGTGGGCCCCGTGTCGTCAGGTTGCGGGCCTCGGGCGGCGGCTGTGGTTCCCATGGTGCTCCATAGTATGTTCGGTGCATGCGTCGCGCCGTCTGCCCAGGATCCTTCGACCCCCTGCACAACGGGCACGTGGAGGTGATCGCGCGCGCCAGCAACCTCTTCGACGAGGTCATCGTGGCGGTGTCCACCAATTACGCCAAGAGCCACCGATTCGACCCGGAGACCCGCATCGAGATGATCCGGGAGACCGTCTCGTCCCTGCAGGGGATCTCCGTGGTGCCGATGGGGGAGGGGTTGCTGGCGGAGTTCTGCCGCAAGGCCGGGGCCAACGCCATCATCAAGGGATTGCGCAACACCACGGACCTGAACTACGAGATGCCGATGGCCGCGATGAACCGCCACCTGACCGGTGTGGAGACCGTGTTCCTGCCCTCGGACGGGCGCTACGCCCACCTGTCCTCCTCCCTCATCAAGGAGGTCGGCCAGCTCGGCGGCGACATCTCCGAGTTCGTCCCCCGGGCCGTGATGCGCCGGCTGGCCGAGTCCTGAGGTCCGGGCGGCCCTGACGGTCCGGCGCCCCGGGGGTCATCCGGAGCCATCCGTCACCGTGCCGGTCACCTGGCCGGGTTATCCTGCCCCCATGACTTCGC
>NZ_AFXQ01000045.1 GCF_000224415.1 Citricoccus sp. CH26A
CGCGGTGTTGACTCCGAGGTTCGCGTCCGACCCGCCGGTGCCGGGCGCCAGAGCACCGCGCTCGGCGTGGGGGTGGTGGCCGCCGGTCTCCTGGTGGCCGGTTGCGCCGCGCCGGTGGCCGACGTCGAGCCCGCCCCGGAGGCCACCGACCCGGTGTGCGCCGAGGCCATGGTGGCCCTGCCGGACGCCGTGGCCGGCCTGGACCGGCGCGAGACGGACAGCCAGGCCACGGCGGCGTGGGGCGAGCCCTCGGCCGTGGTCCTGCGCTGCGGGGTCCCGACCCCCGGGCCGACCACCGAACACTGCGTGACCGCCAACGGGGTGGACTGGGTGACGCGGGACGACGGCGAGTTCTGGACGCTCACGACCTACGGCCGCACGCCTGCGGTCGAGGTGCTCTTCGACGACACCCGTGCCGCCTCGAGCTCGGTCATGGTGGACCTGGCCCCGGCCGTCTCGAGGATCCCGGCGACCGGGGGCTGCACCTCCGCGCCCGCGGAGACCATTCCGGCGACGCCCGGGCCGACCGGGTAGCGCGGGCCGGCGTGGACGCTAGTGCAGGCCGGTCCCGCGCTCCACGGCCAGGGTGATCAGTTCGTCGATGAGCTCCCGGTAGCCCAGGCCTGAGCGCTCCCACATGGCCGGGTACATGCTGATCGGCGTGAACCCGGGCATCGTGTTGATCTCGTTGATCACGAACCGCCCGTCCGGGGTGTAGAAGAAGTCGACGCGGGACAGGCCCTCCGCGTCCACGGCCTCGAAGGCCCGCACGGCCAGCTCCTGGACCTCGGCGATGGCGGCCTCCGGCAGGTCCGCCGGGCAGGACAGGTCCGCCGCCGAGTCGTCCTGGTACTTGGCCTGGAAGTCGTAGAACTCGTGCTGCTGGGCTCCGGCGTGCACGACGATCTCGCCCGGCAGGGACGCCCGCGGGCGGTCCGTGCCGTGGCCGTCGAGCACGGCGCACTCGATCTCCCGGCCGGCGATCCCGGCCTCCACGACGACCTTGGGGTCCAGTTCCCGGGCGACCCCGACGGCGGTGTGCAGGCCCTCGCGGTCGGTCACCCGGCTGATCCCCATCGACGACCCGGCGCGGGCGGGCTTGACGAACAGCGGATAACCCAGGGCCTCGGCCCGGTCCAGGGCCTCCTCGGGGGCGGTGAGCCACTGCCGGTCCGTGATGGTCTCCCAGGGTCCCACCGCGAGCCCGGCGGCCTGGAAGGCGATCTTCATGAAGTGCTTGTCCATCCCCACGGCGGAGGCGAGCACGCCGGGGCCCACGTAGGGCACGTTGGCCATCTCCAGCATGCCCTGCAGGGTCCCGTCCTCCCCGAAGGGGCCGTGGAGCAGGGGGAACACCACGTCGATGGGCCCGTGGGACTCGGCATCGACGGCGGACGTCAGTTCGTGCCCGCCGTCCGGGGTGGCCCCCAGCACGAGGGGCTGGTCCGGTTCCGGGACGGAGGGGAGCTCGGCACCGGTCAGGTTCCACAGGGCGGTGTCCGCGGCGACCGCCGACCAGCGGCCCTGCGTGGTGATGCCCACGGGCACCACCTCGTACTTCTCCGGGTCCATGGCGTTCAGGACACCGGCCGCCGTGATGCAGCTGATGGGGTGCTCGGAGGAGCGGCCGCCGAACAGCACGAGCACGCGCAACCGGCCGTCCCGGCCCGAACCCGGGCAGTGCTTGTCTCCGACGCTGCCGGGACGGAGCGCTGGGTCCTGGGTCAATGTCGTCCTTCCGGTTTGAGGTCGCGGGCCAACAGGAGGCCCGCGAGGGTGTCGACGTCGAGTCTGCCAGCGATGACGGCGTTGATCGCCTCGCTGATGGGCATCTCCACGCCGTGTCGGCGCGCGAGGTCCACCACGGCCGAGACCGACTTCATGCCCTCGGCGGTCTGGCGCAACCGGGCCGTGGTGGCTGCGACGTCGAGCCCCTGTCCGAGGAGCCGGCCGGCGCTCCGGTTGCGGGACAGGGGCGAGGCGCAGGTGGCCACCAGGTCTCCCAGCCCGGCCAGTCCGGACAGGGTCTCGGCCCGGCCGCCGAGCCGCACGGCCAGGCGCGAGGTCTCGGCCAGTCCGCGCGTGATGATCGATGCCTTCGAGTTGTCTCCCAGGCCCTGTCCGTCACAGATGCCGACGGCCAGGGCGATCACGTTCTTGACGACACCGCAGATCTCCACGCCGACCACGTCCGTGTTCGTGTAGGGCCGGAAGTAGGGACCGTAGACCCGTTCGGCGACCCAGGCGGCGGTCCCGGGCGAGGCCGAGGCGACGACGGTCGCCGTCGGTTCCTCGCGCGCGATCTCGAGGGCCAGGTTGGGTCCCGAGACCACGGCGAAGCGGTCCGCCGCCAGGCCGAGCCCCTCGGCGCACAGCTCGCTCATCCGCGCGTCGGAGCCGCGCTCCAGCCCCTTCACGAGGGAGACCACGACGGCGTCCGGGGCCAGGTGCGCGCGGATCTCCGGCAGGTGCCCGCGGACCTCCTGGGCGGGGATGGCCAGCACGACCATGCCGGCGCCCGCCACGGCCGCGGCGAGGTCCGTGGTCGCGGTCAGTGCCTCCGGCAGGTCGATGTCCGGCAGGTAGTCCGGGTTGCGGTGCCCGGCGTTGATGCCGGCGGCCACGTCCGGCCGGCGCGCCCAGAGCACGATCTCCGGATCGGCGACGCCGCGCTCGGCGGCGCTGTCTGCCAGCACCTTGGCGAAGGTGGTCCCCCAGCTGCCGGCACCGACGACGGCGATCCGTTCACTGCGGGGGTTCTCGGGCGCCGGGCCTGCCGTGGCCCGGTCCGCCGCGGCCGGGGGACCGCCCGGCGTGCCGGGACCCGTCATGCCTGGACCGCCTCCCGCTGGCCGGTCCGCGGGTTCCAGCGCCCCTCGGGCGCCTTCTCCCCGCGCAGGACCTCCAGCTCGGAGGAGATGGCGGACATGATGCGTTCGCTGGCGGTCTCCAGCACTGCCCGGGTCAGCGGCGCATCCCGCAGGTCGTCCAGGGACACCGGCGTGCCGACTCGGATCCTGCCGGTGTGGCGGGGGCGCACGGAGGGCACCTTGGCGGTCTGCGGCAGGACCTCATGGATACCCCACTGGGCCACCGGGATCACCGGGACCCCGGTCTTCAGGGCGAGCCGGGCCGCCCCGGTCTTGGCCTTCATCGGCCACAGGTCGGGGTCGGAGGTCAGCGTGCCCTCCGGGTAGATGATGATGGCCCCGCCCTGGGCGAGGACGGCGTCCGCCGCCAGCAGGGAGTCGTTCCCGCCGCGCGAGCGGTCGACCGGGATCTGCCGCATGGCGGTGAGCAGCCCGCCGATCACCGGCAGCTGGAACAGTTCGGACTTCGCCAGGAAGTGCGGCAGGTGGCCCTGCTTGTACACGAAGTGGCCCATGGCCAGCGGGTCCAGGTTGGACACGTGGTTGGCGCAGACGATGAAGCCCGAGTCCGGGATGTTCTCGGTGCCCTGCCACTCCTTGGCCATGACGGCGTTGAGTCCGGGACGGACCAGGAGGGACGCGGCGAAGTACCCGGCGCGGAGCCCGGCTGGTGCGGTCAAGACAGTCTCCTAGCGGCTGATGCGGCTGAGCTCGACGTCGGCGCCGAGGCCGGTCAGCTTGTCCATGAACTTCTCGTAGCCCCGGTTGATGATCTCGATGCCGGTGGCCTGCGAGGTCCCCTTCGCGGCCAGGGCCGCGATGAGGTGCGAGAACCCGCCGCGCAGGTCCGGGATGTCGAAGTCAGCCCCGTGCAGCTCGGTGGGCCCGGAGATCACGGCCGAGTGCAGGAAGTTGCGCTGGCCGAAGCGGCAGGGCACCGAACCCAGGCACTCCCGGTGCAACTGGATCGAGGCGCCCATGCGTACCAGGGCGTCCGTGAAGCCGAAGCGGTTCTCGTACACGGTCTCGTGAACGATCGACACCCCCTCGGCCTGCGTCAGGGCGACCACCAGGGGCTGCTGCCAGTCCGTCATGAACCCCGGGTGGACGTTGGTCTCGAGCACCAGCGGCTTGAGCGCGCCGCCGCCGTGCCAGAAGCGGATGCCCTCGTCGTCGACGTCGAACTCCCCGCCGATCTTCCGGTAGGTGTTCAGGAACGCGGTCAGGTCACGCTGCATCGCGCCCTCGACGTAGATGTCGCCCTGGGTGACCAGCGCGGCGGAGGCCCAGGAGGCGGACTCGTTGCGGTCGGGGATGGCGCGGTGGTTGAAACCGGAGAGCTTGCTGACACCCTCGATCCGGATGGTCCGGTCGGTCTGGACGGTGATGATTGCGCCCATCTTCTGCAGGACGGCGATCAGGTCGTGCACCTCGGGCTCGACGGCGGCCCCCTTGAGCTCCGTGATGCCCTCGGCCTTGACTGCGGTCAGCAGCACCTGCTCGGTGGCCCCCACGGAGGGGTAGGGCAGGTCCAGCTTGGCGCCGGTCAGCCCCTTGGGCGCGGAGATGTGGATGCCGCCGGGTCGCTTCTCCACGACCGCACCGAAGCTGCGCAGCACGGTGAGGTGGAAGTCGATCGGCCGGTCGCCGATCCGGCAGCCGCCGAGGTCCGGGATGAACGCCTCCCCGATGGAGTGCATCAGCGGCCCGCAGAAGAGGATGGGGATGCGGGAGTCCCCCGCGTGGGCGTCGATCTCCGAACTGGTGGCGGACTTGGTCTGCGCCGGGTCCATGGTCAGGTCACCCGAGACCGGGTCCTTGCTGACCTTTACGCCGTGCACGGAGAGCAGTCCGGTAACGATGTCCACGTCCCGGATCTCGGGGACGTTGCGCAGCACGGACGGCTTGTCGCCCAGCAGTGAGGCCACCATGGCCTTCGGCACCAGGTTCTTGGCGCCCCGGACGCTGACGCGCCCCTCGAGCGGCTTGCCGCCGTTGATCGTCAGCAGATTTCCCATAGACAGTGGACATCCTCCGTGGCCCGCCGGGTCGGGCCGTAGCTTCGTGATGGATCCACTGGGGTGGTTCGCCCGGGGGCGCGGATCCGCATCCCAGCATACGGCCCGAAGAGGGGTCAGGCCGTGCGTGCGGGCAGCGTGGCGGGCTTGAAGGGGGGCCTGGCGGCCTCGAAGGCTGAGATGTCGGCCTCGGTGCGCAGGGTGAGGCCGATGTCGTCCAGCCCCTCCATGAGCCGCCACCGGGTGTAGTCGTCCAGCTGGAACCCGGCCGTCACCGCGCCGCACGTGACGGTGCGGCCCTGCAGGTCGACGGTGACCTCGGTGCCCGGGTGGTTCTCGAGCTCCTTCCAGATCAGCTCGATGTCCTGCTGGTCCACCTCGGCGGCCACCAGGCCCTGCTTGCCGGCGTTGCCGCGGAAGATGTCCGCGAAGCGCGCCGAGAGCACGGCCTTGAAGCCGTAGTCCTTCAGCGCCCACACGGCGTGCTCGCGCGAGGATCCGGTGCCGAAGTCCGGGCCGGCCACCAGCACGGACCCGGAGGAATACGGCTCACGGTTCAGGACGAATCCCGGGTCCTTGCGCCAGCCGGCGAAGAGGGCGTCCTCGAACCCGGTCCGGGTGATGCGCTTGAGGTAGACGGCCGGGATGATCTGGTCCGTGTCCACGTTGGACTGCTTGAGCGGGACACCGATTCCGGTGTGACGGGCGAACGGTTCCATGATCAGGCCTCCTGGAACTGGGACTGACCGGCGGTCAGGTCGGACGGGGATGAGAGGGTGCCGCGGATGGCGGTCGCGGCCGCGACCACCGGGGAGACGAGGTGCGTCCTGCCTCCCTTGCCCTGGCGGCCCTCGAAGTTGCGGTTGGAGGTGGACGCGCAGCGCTCCCCCGGTGCCAGCTGGTCCGGGTTCATGCCCAGGCACATGGAGCACCCCGCGAAGCGCCACTCGGCGCCGAAGTCCTTGAAGACCCGGTCCAGGCCCTCGGCCTCGGCCTGCAGGCGCACCCGCGCCGAGCCCGGGACGACGATCATCCGCACGTCCTCGTCCTTGGCCTGCCCCTGGATGATGGAGGCGGCGGTGCGCAGGTCCTCGATGCGGGAGTTGGTGCAGGACCCGAGGAACACCGTGTCCACCCGGATGTCCTTCATGGGTGTCCCCGGCGTCAGGTCCATGTACTCCAGCGCCCGCTGTGCGGCGGCCTGGGCGTTGGGATCCTCGAACTGCTCCGGGGAGGGCACGGTGTCGCTCAGGGACACGCCCTGGCCCGGGTTCGTACCCCACGTGACGAAGGGCTCGAGCGCGTCGGCGTCGAGGAACACCTCGGCGTCGAAGCTGGCCCCCTCGTCGGTGGGCAGGCTGCTCCAGTACTGCACGGCAGCGTCCCAGTCCTGTCCCTGCGGCGCGTGCGGGCGGTCCTTGATGTACTCGAACGTGGTCTCGTCCGGGGCGATCATCCCGGCGCGGGCGCCCGCCTCGATCGACATGTTGCAGATGGTCATGCGGGCGTCCATGGACAGGGACCGGATGGCCGAGCCGCGGTACTCCAGCACGTAGCCCTGACCGCCGCCGGTGCCGATCTTGGCGATGACGGCCAGGATGATGTCCTTGGCGGTGACGCCGTCGCGCAGCGTGCCCTCGACGTTGATCGCCATCGTCTTGAACGGCTTCAGGGGCAGGGTCTGGGTGGCCAGCACGTGCTCGACCTCCGAGGTGCCGATGCCGAACGCCAGCGCGCCGAAGGCCCCGTGCGTGGAGGTGTGCGAGTCGCCGCAGACCACGGTCATGCCCGGCTGGGTCAGGCCCAGTTGGGGTCCGACGACGTGCACGATGCCCTGCTCGGCGTCGCCGAGGGAATGCAGCCGGATGCCGAACTCGCGGGCGTTGTCCCGCAGGGTCTGGATCTGCTTGGCCGAGACCGGGTCGGCGATCGGCTTGTCGATCTCCAGCGTGGGCGTGTTGTGGTCCTCGGTGGCGATCGTCAGGTCGGGCCGGCGGACGGGGCGGCCGGCGAGCCGCAGGCCCTCGAAGGCCTGGGGGCTGGTGACCTCGTGGACCAGGTGCAGGTCGATGTAGAGCAGGTCCGGGGTCTGCGCCTCTCCGGCACCCTCGCCGGGAACCACCACGTGGTCCTGCCACACCTTCTCGGCCAGCGTGCGCGGGGCCGCCGGATTGACTGCGTTCTCGGTGATCTCTGCCATCTCAAGTCCTTCCACCAGTGACCGTTCCACTGTGGCACCGCCTGCGGGGCGCGGCCAGCACCTGCGGAACAATCTCATATATTGAGACGCTAGTATCAGAGTATGGACATCCCTCCCACCTCTCCCCAGCTCCAGGCGCTGCACCGGCCGAGCGGCGTCGGTGTCGTCGACAAGGCCGCCGCGATCCTGGACGCCCTGGAGGCCGGCCCCACCTCCCTGGCCCAGCTGGTCGCCGCCACGGGCATCGCGCGCCCGACGCTCCACCGGCTGGCGGCCGCCCTGGTCCACCACCGACTGGTGGGACGTGACCTGCAGGGCCGGTACATCCTCGGCAGTCGCCTGGGAGAACTGGCCTCCGCCGCCGGCGAGGACCGCCTGACCTCCGCGGCCGGGCCCGTGCTGACGCGGTTGCGGGACGCCACCGGCGAGAGTTCCCAACTCTTCCGGCGGCAGGCGGACAGCCGCGTCTGCGTCGCCAGCGCCGAGCGGCCCGTCGGCCTGCGGGACACCATCCCGGTGGGCACCCGGTTGTCCATGAAGGCCGGTTCGGCAGCCCAGGTGCTCCTGGCCTGGGAGGACCACGAACGGCTCGTCGAGGGCCTCTCCGGCGCCGTGTTCACCCCCGCGGTGCTGGCCGCGGTCCGGCGTCGCGGCTGGGCCCAGTCCCTGGGCGAGCGCGAGCCGGGCGTCGCCTCGGTGTCCGCGCCGGTGCGCAGCCCCAGTGGCCGGGTCATCGCGGCGGTGTCCATCTCCGGCCCCATCGAACGGCTCACCCGCCAGCCGGGACGGGTCCACGCCGAGACCGTCATGCGTGCCGCGCTCAACCTGACCGAGCTGGTGCGTTCGGCCGAGACCACCTCGTCCTGATCCCGACGGCCGTCCGGCTGCAGGCTGCGACGGCAGCATGCGACCGCAAGACCCGGGGCGTCGGGAATTCCCCGGTCATTGGCCGGGAGTTTCCCCGCCCGTGTGCATGGACACCGGGAGCACGCCTATCCTGCCCACAGGCCCTCCGGATCCGTCCGGGTGACCCGAAGACCACCCGCTGACCGGACAGGAGCGACTCCCGCCGTGACCACTCTCCCCGCACCCCAGGACGCCCAGGGCCGTGCCGCCTCCCCCCTGAGGATGTCGGTTATCGGGACGGGGTATTTGGGGGCGACGCATGCGGCGTGCATGGCGGAGCTGGGGTTCGAGGTGGTGGGGCTGGACATCGATCCGGCCAAGGTCCAGGCGTTGTCCCGGGGGGAGTTGCCGTTCCACGAGCCCGGGTTGCCGGAGCTGCTGATCAAGCACGTGGCCTCGGGCCGGTTGCGGTTCACCACCTCCTATGAGGAGGTCGGTGCGTGGGCGGATGTGCACTTCATCGGGGTGGGCACCCCGCAGAGACCGGGTGAGAGCGCGGCGGACATGCGCTACGTGGACGCCGCGGCGGTGTCCCTGGCCGAGCACATCAGCCAGGACGCGCTGATCGTGGGCAAGTCCACCGTCCCGGTCGGCACCGCCGAACGCCTGGCCTCACTCATCGCCGACACCCGGGCCAGGGCCGGGCTGCCCGGGACGGTGGAGCTGGCCTGGAACCCGGAGTTCCTGCGCGAGGGCTTCGCCGTGAAGGACACCCTGACCCCGGACCGCCTCGTCGTCGGCGTCACCTCCGCCCATGCCGAGGACGTGCTGCGTGAGGTGTACGCGAAGTCGTTGTCGGAGGGGACCCCGTGGATCGCCACGGACTATGCCACCGCCGAACTGGTCAAGGTCGCCGCGAACGCGTTCCTGGCCACGAAGATCTCCTTCATCAACGCCTTCAGTGAGATCACCGAGCACGTCGGCGGGGACATCGGCACCCTGGCCGACGCGATCGGCCACGACCC
>NZ_AFXQ01000044.1 GCF_000224415.1 Citricoccus sp. CH26A
TCCTACGCAATCCAGGGCGTGCATGTAGCGAACCCGACCAAACAGTGGGCCCGCAAGCACGCTGAGTTCCGGGCGCAGTTCGCCCAACGCCGAGACCAGGTCCCGGAAGTCTTCACCGCTGGATGAAAAGCCGACGAACACGACGAGGACGCTCTGGTAGTCGTGCACGATGCCCTGAGATTCAGTGTCTCCGAAGTGGAGAGATCCGGTGTCCACGAAGTGACGAGATCACACACCAGGTAGATGGACTCCCGCTACCCGAAACGGCCATGCGCCAGCATGGCCGTTTGCACTATTCTCGGTACGTTCGAGCCTCTAGTTTGGCATACTCCTCACCCAGTTTGCGCCAGGTTTCGTTCCTTAGGGCGTGGAGGAGCAACATGTCTCGACGATCGACTGGGCGTCGCAGGAGGCCCTTGATTCGGCGCCTTAATGATCGACCGATATCTGGGTCATTCGGGAAATGCCCCACGCCAGTCAAGAGCATCCGTCGAAGGAGAGGAAATTTCTCCCGGGTTACATGATCGTGGATCTGTGCGTACTCTGCTCCGAGCATTCTGCACAGACTTTCAACATCAACATGGTCGCTCTCAGGGGCAACCTCCACAAGATTCCCGCTACGCCGGTGATGCACGAGCTCAAACTCTATTGGCCGCCCCGGTTCGAAATCAAGCAGCACTGAAAATCCGCTTTCCGGATCACCCAGCCCCTGAGCGTTATCAAAGTAAAAGTTTCCGACACTGTAGAAAATTACGGCATTGCGGTACCGTTCAAACCCTTGGGCGACATGAGGGTGTGCTCCCACAACGGCATCAGCCCCAATGTCGCAAAACCAGCGATAAGTATCTCGCCAGTACCGTTGGGGAATGGGAACATTCTCGAGACCGGCATGCGGAAGGACGATGACAAAATCGGCCTGTTCACGGAGCTCGTGCATCCATGATTCAATCAAAGGGTCATTGATCCAAGCATAACCGGCCCTCGCATTAGCTTCATTCGAGCAAGTCGCCCCAAACTGTGCTTCGCAGACGTTAAGCAAACCAAGTTTGATCTCACCCACGCTTAGAATCAACGTGGGAGCCGTACGACTTGCATGCGGCCCTGCCCCCATGTATCTAGCCCCAGACTTTTCAATTTCTGCGATCGTTGCCTCAAGGCCGGGACTGCCGAAGTCCATGATGTGGTTATTCGCCAGGAGGAATAGATCGACTCCCTGCTCATGAAGACCCCGAACCGTAGCGCGGTAGTTATGGATGTGGCGCCCTACTTTGGGTTCTTTATGACCAGCCCCGTCGATCGGGCCCTCGAGATTGAGAATGGATACATCTGCAGCCTGCACAACATTCTCTAGGCCGGCACCAATAATTTTCCCCGACGCCTGAGACGCATTGGCGACGTCCCCACCGACAAATACCTTCATTTTCTCAACCTTTCGTCTGACCCTCTGAGTTACGGAGCAAACGTCGTCCCACTAACCACAATCGCGTGCGCCCCAGAAGGCCGACAATAGCGACACCAGCCGCTGCACCAGCTGCACCTGAATGTAGTGCCCCTACCAGTGTTCCTATAAGCATGAATGCCGTAAAAAGAACCGCGTTCACCGCCACCGTACGGTCTAGTCTGCGGGCCTGAAGTATGCCGGCAAGAACTGGACCAATCGTCACTTCTCCGACCCTCAGGAGCATCCAGATCATCACGACCCCACCACCCGAAAACTCAAGCCCGAATATAGATACGACCATCCACTCCGCGCAAGGTATAAGGGCCAGCGGCAAGAGAGTCAGCAGGATGAGCCCCACGAATAGCAGATCAAAGAGTTTGACTACTTTGTCCTGCGGCGCTTTCGCAACCCGCGGGATAACAACGGGATTAATAGCTGCAGAAAATAGCACCAATGGAGATGCAATTCTGGATACGGCACTGTAGAGCCCGCTCGCAGCAAGACCAGAAATCAACGTAACAATGACTGTATCGAATTGCCGTAGCGCGGCAACCCCCGGGGCAACGGCAAGGGGGAATTGCTCCCGGGTCACTCTACGTGCCGAAGCCTTCTCGATCTTGCCGGCCCGCGGGACCAGGAGAAAAACAAGGCCTAGACCCACCAAACCCGCGCCAACCCGCGCTACCCCAAATGCGAGTGCGGCATTAGCGTGCAACGAAAGGAGACCTAAGAACACAAGTAGTGACGAAATGGATCTCGCTGAAACAGCCGTGACAGACGGGCGCACTTTGTGATGGGCTAGAGCTAAAGAAAGTCGGTTATCACCCAGCTGCTGGCTCCACGCGCCAAATGCATTTGCTGCAACCGCGAGACAAATAAGTGGCTTGTCGGCTACATACAGCGAGCCGGCCAATAGGAGGCCTAATGCACAAGTCAAGAGAATTGAGTTCATCCGCAGCGCTCCGTGGGCGAGGTCGGGACGCCCGAGCGCCTCTTCGCGCACGACGAACGTCGCAGTGTTCATCCCAACGACGATGAAAATCACAGAGTGGACAGCGTGATAAATTGCGACGATACCGAAAAGTGTAGGTCCAAGCTCACGCGCAAGCAGAATAAGAAGTACTGCTTGGATCAGTGCTTCTAATCCTCTGGCGCCCCCCATCGAGCCCAGTTGCCGTAGCAGCTTCATGGCGTGAATATTCGCCCGACAATCGGCTCCCTGTAACCCGTTAGATCGATCGGTGTTAGATCACCAAGCGCACGCTGGTCTCCGCCACGATAAAGACCGCCCTGTGGAAGGAAGGTCATTTCACCGAAATAGATGCGTTTACCTGTCGAGTACAGATCCACGCGTACAAATGGGATTCCTTCGGCCAGTTTGCGAGCCAATGCACACAGTTCCGACCAGTTGGGAGGAAGCGGATAAGACTCCTGGTGTTCGTAGTCTGGATTTACTCGAATATCCGCCTGCGTTCCGTCCTCGTACACCGTCGAGACTTTGGCACCTTGACCACGGTCCCAAAAGATGCGGACTAACTTAATCTCCCCATTAACACAGTTGAATTTATAATCAACCGGAAGCGCATCATCGGTGCCGATGAATTCTTCGACAATCACTCTCGGGCGAACATATCGGTAAGGCCATTCGGAGTTCCAGGTTCCGTACCGTCGCCGAACCGCAGCACTCAGACGCTTGGTAATTTTTGCCCAACTGTCATCATCTAGACTCCGGACGATCTGCGCAGACCCGGAATCATGCGACGCTTTTACCACATAGGGAGGTGTGCCGAGCGCCGCCCGGTCCAGTTCGCGTGGGTGGTCTGCAATTTGTATTACAGGGATCAAGTATTCGGGACCAATGCGTTCTGCAACCCAGTCTCTGACTCGGACCTTATCGGCAAGAATGACCGTCTCTTCTCGCTGATCAAAAAGTTTCAGCCACTGGATCTTATCATTGAAATCTTCAGGATTTACAAGATTCGGAAATCGACCTACGTGGCTCTTCATGGCATGGTGAATTTCCAAATAGTCGAGAAAGTGAGGACGCCAGCGCAGCGGAAGAACCTTCTTGTCTGAATACCACTTTCGGATGGTTAGGATCGTCTGATCGGGTCGGACAACAGTGCGGGCAGCGGCGACGGAAATGAGTGTCCGCCCCACATTGGTCAGAACACCCTGACGCAACCATGGTCGATTGAGAATCACTTTTGCGACCATTGCTGCTCCTTGTCAGTGCACTTACCTTTTCGTGCAGATGGGTCTGCAGATTGCGAAGCAGATTCGTATGTCCTAAGCAATGCCGTCCTCACCCCGTCTGCCGACAGCTCTGCTTGCGCCAAACGTTGGGCGCGTCTGCAGTATTCGGCATAATTCTCTTCCTTCAGGACCTCATGTACTGCGCCGGCAATTGCCTCTGGATCTCCGTCGGGCACGACTCGCCCCGCACCGTAGGATTCAATCAATGCTGCGAGCGCACTTGACTGAGTGATGACAACAGGCTTTCCAAGAGAAAGCGCTGCAACAACGACATTTCCCCAAGGCTCGCTCTCTGAAGTGAGAACGAAGGTACGACTCTTCTTTAGCCGCTCCAAAACGCCGGCGCTATCGGTCGCGCCGGCGTATCGCAGTAAGTTGGTGTTTTGTGCAAGTCTCAGTAGGGCAGATAGGTCCCCTTCGTCCGGACCCAGTACTACATAGCGTTCATTCCAGCCATTAGAGGATGCAGTCTTGGCCGCTAGTCCAAAGTCTAAGACGCGCTTACGTGGATGCAACCTGGCCGCGAATAGGGCATCAGCGAAATGATCGGTATTCAACGTATCGGGGCCAGTCTCTGACGGAGGAGGGTTTCCGATCACATCAATACGGCCCGCAAGTTCGCTCGACCAGGCTTCAAGCTGACGGCGTTCGACATCGGTTAGGGCGATGATTCGGGCGGCCTTACCTAGAAGCCGCCGAACAACAAGTACGTCAAGAATACGGTGACTAAGGCTAAGGCGGCCGGTCAACATTCCATGCGGCTGCAACACCATCGGTGTCCTTGTGAGGACTGCTGTGAACGCCGCCATCACGGGTACGGGTTCACGTGCCATCGAGATATGTACGAGGTCAGAAGTGCGGACGCCCTGCCAGAGGGAAGGGAACATTCGCATCCCTGCAACATCGACAAATGACCGCAAGCGAGCCGCATGCCGGACAGGAAAGGTGTCGAGATTATGTAATCCCTCCGGCCCATCTCCATCGAATGCTCCAGCGAGGACACGCGCACGGTATCCCACACCATTCAGCAACGCTGACTGCCTCATGGCCGTGTCGAAAGGTCCTCCGTATTTCCCCCTCCGACTAGCTACAGCGACTACCCTAAGGACCCTCACTGAGTTGGTCCTGTAGACGCAAAACGGAGGCCGACAATCTCGTTCCTGTCCCAAATCACATTCTGCGGCACGTTGCCTTCTACTCTATTCATTGGCTTAATCAAGGCAGACCTACCGACTCGCGCACCCCCAAGCACCATACAACGGCTTGTGATCCATGCTCCGTCTTCAATGTGAATTGGCCGGGTCAGAAGTGCCATGTCCTCTCTGTGACGGTGGCTGCCGGTGGTTAACATCGATTCTTGAGAGATAACGACGTCACTGCCTACGAAGACGTCATCCTGGTTGTGAAACCAGACCCCCTCGCCGATCCAAGACCTCGCTCCAATGTGGAGCTTCCAAGGGAATCGAACTCGGGTACGGGGACGAAATATCACGTTCTCTTCAATGTCAGCTCCGAAGGCTCGCAGGACGCCCACCCGCAGGCCTGAACTGACCTGCCAGGGATTAGTCACCAGCAAGAGTTCGCAGACCCCCCATAGGTAAACAACCCAGCGTGGTCTATCCCAGCTTTGACGCTCACCCGGGGCCATCGACAAATTGACGACACGTGCTGCCTCGTCTCTCACGGCTCCCCCCTTCATAACCCGATAGCCAGCTTGGCCTCCAATAGGCTATATCCATGACGTCACGTCCACGAATCGCTATCTTAGGTCTCAATTACGCTCCAGAGCATACCGGGATTGCCCCTTACACCACGGGCCTGGCAACAGGCCTCCGTCAGCAGGGCATTGCCGTCCGAGTGTTCACAGCCCACCCCCATTACCCTGAATGGAGGCTTCGGGAGGGGAGCGCGTGGACTTCCCACGAATACCTCAACGATGTGCCCGTCACACGTTTACTCCACTACGTGCCCACCTCACCTAAGGGTATCAAGCGCCTGATTTCAGAAATCGCTTTCGGCCTGCGACTACTGTTCGCCGGGATGGAACAGCCAGACGTCTATATAGCGGTATCGCCCGCGCTTTTTTCTAGCGCGATTGCCTCGTTGAGAATCCCAAAAGAGAAAAAATTTGTTATATGGGTCCAAGATATATATTCCCTTGGGGTTAGCGAGACAGGCGGGAACGGTACAGTGGCGAAAATAATCTCAAAGCTCGAGTCTAAGGTTTTCAAGCGCGCAGACAGAGTCGTAGTGATCCATGAGCGTTTTGCCTCATATCTGACAAACGTCCTGGATGTTCCCAACGAGCGAATCTCGGTCATTCCAAACTGGACGCATTTGCGTGATCTTCCTACACCTCCGCGGGGTCACACCCGAGCATCACATGGGTGGGGTCCCAACGAGGCAATTATTCTCCACACCGGGAACATGGGCCTTAAGCAGGGATTAGAAAACGTTATTGAAGCAGCGCGTCTCGCGGAAGAACAACATGCCCCCATTCGATTTGTGCTTGTGGGAGACGGAAGCGAACGAGAACGCTTAGCGCGTCTTGCGAAGGATGTAAGAAACTGCGACATACTCCCGCCGTTGGATGACGCCCAGTTTGCGGCCGCACTATCTGCCGCTGACATTCTCTTGGTCAATGAAAAGGCGGGCGTATCCGAGATGGCTGTCCCGAGCAAACTGACGTCTTATTTTTCCGCCGGCCGTCCAATCGTGGCCGCCACTGATCCCAATGGTGTGACGGCAGAGGAAGTGAAGGCTGCCAAAGCTGGCCTAGTAGTAACGGCGGGAGATCCACAGGCGCTTCTCGATGCCGTTATGAGCATGTCTGCGAATGCGGGACAAAGTGAGCAGCTTGGTCGGAATGGTCGTTCCTATCGGGAAGCAGTTCTTAGCGCAGAATCCGCGATTCAGAAATTCACCGCGGTCGTCACTGGCATGTCGAAAGACTCAATGTCACGCCCGTAATCTGAGATGAAGTACTCTAACCGTGTTCAAGCTCTCGCACCCTAAGGAAGAAGTCATGACCAAGCGTGCACTCATCTCCGGTATCACTGGGCAGGACGGCTCCTATCTTGCAGAACTTCTCCTCGCAAAGGGGTATGAAGTGCACGGCATAATCCGCCGAGCCTCCACGTTCAATACCAGTCGAATTGACCACCTTTACGTGGATCCCCACGACCCGAACGCAAGGCTGTTTCTCCACTATGGTGACCTAAGCGACGGGGCACGCATGGTCACTCTGATGAGCCAGATCGACCCGGATGAGGTGTACAACCTCGCAGCTCAATCCCATGTTCGCGTTTCCTTCGAAGAGCCCGAACACACGGCTGACACAACCGGGACAGGTACTATTCGCTTGCTGGAAGCTGTGCGACTGTCCGGTGTGGAGACACGTTTCTACCAGGCATCCTCGTCCGAGCTCTACGGCGCTACTCCCCCACCCCAGAATGAAACTACGCCGTTCTACCCGCGTTCACCGTACGCCGCAGCAAAGCTCTACTCCTATTGGATCACCAAGAACTACCGCGAGGCTTACGATATGTTCGCGGTAAACGGGATCCTGTTCAATCATGAGTCACCTCGCCGAGGCGAGACGTTCGTAACCCGCAAAATTACTCGTGCGGTCTCCCGGATCAAGGCGGGGCTCCAAGAGGATCTCTACCTGGGCAATTTGGAGGCCATTCGGGACTGGGGTTACGCCGCTGAGTATGTCGAAGGCATGTGGCGGATGCTGCAAGCCGACTCCCCGGATGACTACGTTCTCGCCACTGGCCTCGGTTACACAATCAAGGACTTCCTGGAAGCCTCCTTTGGCCACGTAGGGCTCGAATGGCAGAAGTATGTGAAATTCGATGAGCGCTACCTGCGGCCGACTGAAGTTGATGCGCTTATTGGAGATTCGGCGAAAGCGCAATCGGAACTTGGCTGGACGCCCACAGTCGACGCGCTCTCTCTTGCCAAGCTTATGGTGGATGCGGATATCGAGGCACTCGAGCACGAGGGACGACCCTGGATCGACAAGGTTTCACTGCCGTCCTGGCAGGCGGAGAAAGTAGGACTGTGACCGCCTTCGATAACGTGTTATATAATCCGGGCCCGCTCGATAGGGACGCCACTTTCTACGTGGCAGGACACGGTGGTCTAGTTGGCTCAGCTATTTGGCGACGCTTGGAGAAAGAAGGATTCTCCAAACTTGTCGGACTGCGATCCGACGAACTGGATTTGAAGCAACGCGACGCGGTGCATCACTTCTTTCGTGAGGTCAAACCAAAGTATGTGGTGCTGGCGGCCGCAAAAGTTGGTGGCATTCTGGCGAATAGCACATACCCAGTGGATTTTTTAAGTGATAACCTACGCATCCAATCAAATGTTATGGATGCGGCCCTGGATGCAGGAGTCGAAAGGCTATTGTTCCTTGGCTCTAGTTGCATCTATCCGAAGTTCGCTGAGCAGCCTATTCGTGAAGACGCCCTCCTTACGGGTCACCTCGAGCCGACAAACGATTCCTATGCAATTGCAAAGATCGCAGGCATCTTGAACGTCCAAGCCGTACGCCGTCAGTATGGATTGCCATGGATCTCGGCGATGCCTACGAACCTTTACGGTCCGAATGACAACTTCAGCCCGGAAGGGTCACATGTACTGCCCGCGCTAATCCGGCGCTATTCTGAAGCTGCTGCAGTCGGCGCCTCCACTGTCACAAACTGGGGAACAGGTACACCTCGACGCGAGTTCCTACATTCGGACGATATGGCCGATGCGTGTCTGTATCTGTTGGAGAACTTCGACGGGCCAGAGCAGGTCAACGTCGGTACCGGTAAGGACGTAACAATCCGACAAATCGCCGAGACGATCGCGTCAGTAGTTGGGTACGAGGGTGATAGCGAATGGGACATCTCGAAACCCGATGGGACCCCCCAAAAGTTGCTTGATGTCTCAAAACTAACCGCCGCAGGGTGGACCGCGAAGATCAGCCTGCAAGAGGGAATAGAACGCACGGTTAATTGGTATCGTCAAAACGTCGCTAATATACGCCAGTAATGCATACCTTGTAGGTGTTCTGTTGATAGACTTAACCCCCTGAGGACCCTGCTAGGAGTGCTGATTTAGCATGACTAGCGGGGCCTCATGAGTTAAGGAGGCTTTTAAGGCTGGCCTGTCTAAATTTGGATTAGGGTGGCCTGAATTCCGTGTAGGTTTATGCTACACGCTTTCAAACTGGGGTTTTCTCGGTCATGACTCGGGCTTTATTTACCAATTCGAATGAAACGACCGCGTCAGTCAGGCAAACACCGCTGTCGGAAACACAAACTCGCGACCTCGCGACTACTGCCAGCCCCCGTTACCTTCTTCGTAGCTCCTCCGTCCATCAGGATGGAGGGGTGCTGACCGGCCGGTCCTGGGCATGATCGTTTGCCCCCAGTCACCCATGATCCGGGGGGTGTTGTCACCGAGGACCGGTCCGGTGGTCACGGATCGCTGATAGAGGCACGACCCGCCTATGGCTGGGACCTTCGTAACGTGGATGCCGAGCGTGCCCACCCTCCGGCCGGCCAGCAGGTGCAGATGCCGGTGCAGGAGAAGGGACTCGGTCATGTCAGAGCAACCACTACCGGCGGTGTTCGTCGGTCTGGACGTCGGCAAATCCGACCACCA
>NZ_AFXQ01000043.1 GCF_000224415.1 Citricoccus sp. CH26A
CGGCGTCCGGATGGCCGGCCATTTCGGCGGCCCGGGGATGGACTACTTCAGCTACCACTACCCGGGGACCGCGGCGGAGGCGCTGGCGCGTCTGGAGACCGCGGTGATCGACTGGTGTGCTGCCGTGGACGGGCTGGACGAGGCCGCACTGGCAGCGTCCGCGGGGGCCTCCGAGGCGCCCTTCGAGGATCACCCCATGCTGGAGCTGGTCCTGCACATCAATCGCGAGGCGATCCACCACGGCGCGGAGATGTGCCTGCTACGGGACCTCTACGCGGCCCGACGCTGAGGAGGGGACACGGGTCGCGGCCCGGTCCGGCGGACCGGCGTCGAGGCCGGGACGACGCTGGGAACGGTCAGCGCCAGCGGGTCGTCATGATGAAGCCGATCACGGCGATGCCGAAGCCGATGCCGATGTTCCAGCCCCCGGCCTGGGGAATCGGGGCGAGGCCCATGGTGAGGTAGTAGACGACGATCCACAGCAGCCCGATGATCATCAGGCCGAACATGATCACCTTGTACCAAGTCGGCAGCGGCCCCGGCTCCTGCTCCGCCGCTCGGCGGGCGGCACGGCGTTCGGCCTGCTCGGCCTTCGCCTGGCGCTTGACGGTCTTGCCGTGGGTGCGGGACTTGGACTCGGGCACGGGATTCCTGTTCGACGGGATCGGTCATGAGGACGGTCCGGGGGGACACGGCGTATTCTTCTGCAGACGACTGCAATCCCGGCCAGTCTATCGGCGGCGGCCGGCTCCCGTGGCGAGGACCCTGCCGGGAATCAGGCTGCAGTGGTCGAGCCACCACACGGCGCTCCTGCCCCAGATCCCCGATTCGACGATTGGCACCACCGAATGACCTCACCGTCCACCCGCACCGCCCGCATCCTGGTGGTCGACAACTACGACAGCTTCGTCTACACCCTCGTGGGGTACCTGCGTGAGCTCGGTGCCGACACCCTGGTGGTCCGCAACGATGCCGTCACGGCGGGCGAGGCCATGGAACTCGCCGCCGAGCGGGATGGGGTGCTGCTCTCCCCAGGCCCCGGCACCCCGGCAGAGGCCGGCATCAGCATCGAGATGGTGCACTGGGCCGCAGCCCGGTCCGTGCCCCTCTACGGCGTCTGCCTGGGGCACCAGGCGATCTGCGAGGCCTACGGGGCCACCGTGAGCCACGCGGCCGAACTGATGCACGGCAAGACCTCCCAGGTGCGGCACGGTGGCCACCGGATGTTCCAGGGGGTCGCGGACCCTTTCACGGCCACCCGGTACCACTCGCTCGCCGCCGTGCGCTCCACCATCCCGCCGGAACTGGAGATCACGGCGGAGACCGAGGGGGGCATCGTCATGGGTGTCGCCCACCGCAGCGCACCCCTGTGGGGCGTGCAGTTCCACCCGGAGTCCGTGCTGACCGAGGGCGGGTACCGCATGCTCGGGAACTGGCTGGAGTCCCTGGGCATGACCGGGGCGGCCGCGCGGGCCGACACGCTGTCGCCGCTGGTCGGCTGACCGGTCCACGGCCTCCGGGCCGGATCGCGCGTCAGCCGTCCCGGTTCCCGCGGCCGTTGCCGCCATCGTTCCCGCGCCCGTTGTCGCGCCCGCTCCCTCGGTCCTCGTCATCGTTCCCGCGGCCAGTGCCGTTCGAGTCGTCCTCCCCGCGTCCGGGCCGCGGGCCCGCCGCCTCGGGGGTCTCCGACGCGGAGGGGCTGGGTGACTCCGACTCCGACTCCGAGTCCGACGGTGAGGGCGACGGCGACTCGGACGGGGATTCCGAGGGCGACTCCGAGGGTGACGCGGACGGCGTCGGGGACTCGCTCTCAGACGGCGTGGGGGACGGCGACGGCGCCGGGGCCCGGGCCACCTCCACGCCCACCGGCGAGCCCTGGGCCACCTCGGTACCCTCAGCACGTGCCTGGCGGATGACCGTTCCGGCCGGGTAGCGGGTCGTCACCCGGGTCTCGACCTCCATGCTCAGGCCGAGGTCCTCGAGGGCCTGCCGCGCCTCGTCCTGGGTCATGCCCACGACCTTGGGGACCTGCACCATGCCCGAGGAGATGAGCAGTTCCACCGATGACCCGGCCCTGACGGTCGAACCGAGCTCCGGTGAGGTCTCCACCAGCCGGTCCCGGGAGATCTCGGCGGAGGGGACGTACCGCACCGAGGAGATGGACAGTCCCAGCTCCTCGAGGGTGTCCCGGGCGGTCGCCTCCGACTGGCCAGCGAGGTCCTCGGGGATACTCACCTGCTCCGGACCGATGGAGATCAGCAGGGTGACCTCCTGGTTCTTCTGCACGGTCGCCCCGGCCTCCGGCTCGGTGCCCACGGCCAGGTCCCGGGGGACCTCGTCGTCGTGGACCTCCTCCAGGATCGGCCGCAGCTCGGCCGAGGTCAGCGTGTTCTGGGCCTCGATCTGGGTCATCCGGGCCACCTCGGGCACGCTCACCTGATTGGCCTCGACATTGCGCCGGTTGAGTTCGTCCATGAGGAACCACCCTCCCGCGATCGCGGCCAGGGCCAGGACCACGACCAGGACCGGCATCCACACGTGGCGCCGGCGCCGGCGCCGCGGCGGACCGCTGGCGGCGGATTCGTCCGCGAAGGCCAGCGGGTGGCCCGTCGTCTCGACCGGCGGGGCGGACGGGGTGACGGCGCTGGGGGCGGCGGCCACCACCGGATCGCCGGTGGCGGGCGTCGTGGTCCCCACGGCGGCCATGGCCAGGGTGGGCTGTCCGTTCGCCGGTGTGGCGGCGATGGCCTCGGTCACCCCACCGGGGACCAGGCCTATGGCCTCCGTGCGCTCCGGCTCCCCGGCCGTGGAACCCTGCCCGCCGACGAGGGCCGCGCCGGCTCCGGGGAGTCCGGCGGTGCCCGCCCCGGTGCCCTCGGGGTTCGTCCGAGCCCGCTCCAGCGCGGCACGGAACTCCTCGCCGGACTGGAAGCGGTCCTCCCGGTCCTTGGCCAGGGCCCGGGCGACCACGGCGTCGAGGGCGGGTGAGACCTGGGGGTTGAGGGTGGACGGGGCCGGCGGTTCCTCGCGCACGTGCTGATAGGCCACGGCCACCGGGGAATCGCCCACGAACGGGGGCCGCCCGGTGAGCAGCTCGAACAGCAGGCACCCGGCCGAGTACAGGTCGGAACGGGAGTCGACGGTCTCACCGCGGGCCTGCTCCGGTGACAGGTACTGGGCGGTGCCCACCACGGCCTGGGTCTGCGTCATGGTCGCGGCCGAGTCGGACAGTGCCCGGGCGATGCCGAAGTCCATGACCTTCACGGCGCCGGACGTCGTCACCATCACGTTGGCCGGCTTGATGTCCCGGTGGACGATCCCCGCCTCGTGGCTGAAGTCCAGGGCCGCCAGCACGGCGGAGGTCCACGCCACCGCCTGGTCCACCGTGATCTCCTCCTGGCGCAGCAGGTCGCGCAGGGTCCGTCCGTCCACGAACTCCATCACCATGAACGGGCAGGCGACCCCGTGGTGGGCGCCGTCCTCGTACTGCTCCTCGCCGGTGTCGAAGACCGAGACGATGTTCGGGTGGTTCAGGGCGGCCGACGACCTGGCCTCCCGGCGGAACCGGGACTGGAACTGCGGGTCCCGGGCGAGGTCCGGACGCATCATCTTGACGGCGACCCTGCGCCCCAGGCGTAGGTCACGGCCCTGGAACACGTCCGCCATACCGCCCCGGCCGATGAGGTCACTGACCTCATACCGGCTATCGAGGATCCGTTGGTGGGGCACTGTTCTTCGGTCCTGTTCCGTGAAGGGTGATCGTGGGGGGAGGGACGGGGTCTGGGCGGCTCGTCCGGCCGGGGTTCTCGCGCCACGTGGACGGGCCGGGCCCGTCCTGTGCGTGGTCCGTCCGGTCCTAGCCCAGAGGCTCGGTGTCCTGTGAGGGAGCGGGGGCGGCCCCCATGGCCGCCCCGCCCGGAGCCTCCGTCGGGTCAGTGTCCGTCTCGGACGGGACCTGCGTCGGGGCGGACTGCGTCTGGGTCGCCTCCTCGGTCTGGGTCGGCGGTGCCGAGGTGGTGGCCGGCGCCGAGGTGGTGGCGGGTGCCGAGGTGGTGGCCGGCGCGGTCGTGGTCGGTGGTGCCGAGGTGGTGGGGGGCGCCGAGATGGTGGCCGGTGCCGAGGTGGTGGCCGGCGGTGCGGTCGTGGCGGGCGGTGCCGAGGTGGTGGGGGGCGCCTGGGGGCCGGTCGAGTAGTCCACCGTCACCAGCGTGCCCACGGGCATCTCGCCCTGGGGGGAGAGGGACAGGACGGTGCCCTCGGGGCTGCTGTCCTCGATGGGCCTGGCCTCGACCTCGAGGCCCAGGGCCTGCAGCGCGCGGGTGACGTCGTCGATCTGCTGCCCGCGGTACTGTGCGGCCACCACGTCGACGGTCTCCGGCAGCGTGCTGGTCTCGCTGGCCGAGGTGGGCGGGGCCGAGGTGGTCTCCTCGCCGCCGCCACCGGCGAGCATGGGGCCGAGCCACATGCCGAGGATGACGAAGCCGGCCAGGGCGACCAGCCCGATCATCGGCCAGGTCCACGGGCTGCGCCGCTTGCGCCCGGCCGTTCGGTCCAGTGCGTCGTGGCCGTCGACATCTCCGGACCCACCGGGTGCGGCGAGACCGGACGTGTCGGTGCCGGGGACGCCGTCGGGCGAGCCGGTGGCCGAGATCGGCCCGGCCCCTGCGCCCGCGGCCGCACCCGCGGCAGCCGCGCCGGCCACCGGCAGGGCCGAGGTGCCGGTGCCCCGGGAACCGGAGGCCCCCGGGGAGCGGTCGATGACCTCGGTGGCGTGGGTCTGGGTCATGCCCGAGTAGTCCACCGGCTGGGTCACGGCCTCGGTGGGTGCACCGGTGACCGTGGCACCCGAGGTGAGGAACGGCAGCATCCCGGGGACCGAGGCCGCCGCGGAGGCGGTGTCCTGGCGGCGCAGTGCCTCGGCGGCATCGGCCAGGGACGTGGCATTGGCCGGGCGGTCCTGGGCCTCCTTGGCGAGCATGGACAGGATGAGCGCCCGCACCGGCTCCGGGATCGTCTCCGGCAGCGGCGGTGGCGGGTCGTTGACCTGGGCCAGGGCGATGGCGATCTGGGACTCACCCGAGAACGGGCGGCGTCCCACGAGGCACTCGTAGCCGATGACCCCGAGGGAGTAGATGTCGGAGGAGCCGGTGGCCTGCTGGCCCGTGGCCTGCTCAGGCGCCAGGTACTGGGCGGTGCCCATGACCTGCCCGGTCGCCGTGAGCGGCACCTGGTCGGCCAGGCGGGCGATGCCGAAGTCCGTGACCTTGACCCGGCCGTGCGGGGTGATCAGCAGGTTGCCCGGCTTCACGTCCCGGTGCACCAGGCCCTGGGCGTGCGCGGCGGAGAGGGCACGCGCCGTCTGCGCGATGATGTTCAGGGTCCGGTCCGGGGACAGGACCTTCTCCTTGTCCAGGATCGCGGACAGCGGCTGGCCGGGGACCAGCTCCATCACGAGGTAACCGGAGCCGTCCTCCTCGCCGTAGTCGAAGACGTTGGCGACCCCGGGGTGGTTCAGCAGGGCCGTGTGCTGGGCCTCGGCGCGGAACCGGCGCAGGAAGTTCGCGTCCCCGGTGTACTCCTCCTTGAGGATCTTCACCGCCGTGAGCCGGCCCAGGACCTTGTCCCTGGCCTTCCAGACCTCGCCCATCCCGCCGATGGCGATGCGCTCGGTGAGCTGGTACCTGCCGCCCAGCGTGATACCCGATGTCGGCCTCACTGTGTGACCACCGCCTCCATGATGTCCTTCAGTTTCGTCGACGTCAGCGCGCTGCCGGTGTCGTAGTCGATGTTCTGGTACACGAGCGTGACGGCCACCTGCGGGTCGTCGGCCGGGGCGAACCCGGTGATCCAGGAGTGGACGTCATCCGTCTCGGCGCTGATCTGCGCGGTACCGGTCTTCGCGGCGATGTCCACCGTGTTCGACTTCGCCCGGTAGGCGGTCCCGCCTTCCACGACCCCGCGCATCATCTGGGTCATCTGGTCCGCGACCTCCGGGGTGGTGGGACGCTTGAAGACCTCCGGCTGGGTCTCCTCCAGCAGGGTCAGGTCCGAGCCGCGGATGGAATCGATCAGCTGCGGTTTCATCAGGGTCCCGTCGTTGGCGATGGCCGCGGCCACCATGTTCATCTGCAGGGCGGTGGCCTTGACGTTGCGCTGGCCCAGTGCGGACTGCGCCAGTTCCGCGTCGTCCATGTCCTCGGGGAACTGCGATCCGGAGACCGTCAGCGGGATGTCGAAGGACTCGTTGAAGCCGAAGTTCTCCGCCGTGGTGCGGATCCTGTCCTGGCCCAGCTCCATCGCGGCGGTGGCGAAGGGGGTGTTGCAGGACTGGGCGAAGATCTCCGCGAGGGTGGCCTGGTCGAAGGTGCCGCAGATCCCGCCGCCGAAGTTCCCCAGCTGGGTGCTGGAGTTCGGCAGGGTGATGCTGTCCGGCACCTCGAGCACGGAGTCCGGCTGGTACTGGCCCGACTCGAGCATGGCCACCGTGTCGATCAGCTTGAAGGTGGACCCGGGGGCGGCCAGGGAGGCGGTGGGACGGTTCACGTAGGGGCTCAGGCCCGGGACGGACTGCAGCTCCTCCATGTTGGCCGCGGCCTTGGCCCCCGAGTGCACCGCCAGCAGGTTGGTGTCGAAGCTCGGCTTGGAGGCCATCGCCAGGATGTCACCGGTCTTCGGGTCCGTGATCACCGCAGAGGCGGTGACCCCGTCCGGCAGGGCGTCGTAGGCGACCTGCTGCATCCGCGGGTCGATGGTCAGCTCGACCTGGGCGCCCTCCATGGGGGTTCCCGAGAACAGCTCGACGATGCGGTCCACGAACTGGCCGTCCGAGGTGCCGGCCAGGTAGCGGTTCATCTTGTCCTCGAGACCCGTGGCGCCGTACGTCAGGGAGTAGAAACCGGTCAACCCGGAGTACAGCAGGGGGTCGTGGTAGACGCGCTGGTAGTTGAAGTCGTCATTGGACTCCACCGACTCGGCGATCGCCGCCCCGTCCACGAGGATCGGACCCCGGGCCGAGCCGAACTCCTGGTACAGCTGCCGGGAGTTGAAGTCGTTGTTCTTCAGGGTGTCTGCGGCGACCACCTGGATGATCGAGATGGCCGCGATGAGCACCATGAACATCGCGATGATGACGACCCAGGTGTTGCGGATGGCCTGGTTCATGCGATCTCACCTCCCGGTGTGGCGGTGACGGGGGTCTCCGGCCCCGGGGTGGCGGCACCGGTGGCAGGGTCCTGGTGGCCGGAACCGGCCCCGGAGGCATTGACCATCGGCCCGACGGCGACCGGCCGGCGCGCGGACTGGGAGACCATGAGCACGAGGGCGACCACGAGCCAGTTCGCCAGCAGGGACGAACCTCCGGCGGCCATGAACGGTGTGGTCAGACCGGTCAGCGGGATGACCATGGTGACACCGCCGATGACCACGAAGCACTGCAGGGCCATGGTGAACGCCAGCCCGGCGGCCAGCAGCTTGCCGAAGGTGTCCCGGGTGCCCAGGGCGGCCCGCATGATCCGGGTCACCAGCAGCACGAACAGCATGATGATGGCCGCCAGTCCGACGAACCCGAGCTCCTCGCCGAAGGAGGCGATGATCATGTCCGAGTTCGCGAAGGCCACGATGTCCGGACGGCCCCCGCCCAGCCCGGTGCCCAGCAGGCCGCCGGAGGCCAGCCCGAACAGGCCCTGGACGATCTGGTAGCTGCCGGCCCCCCGGTTGTAGACCTCGGGGTCGAAGGCGTTGAGCCAGGCGTCGACCCGCAGTCCGACGTGGGAGATGGTGTTGACGGCGATCACGCCGCCCACGGCGACCAGGGCCAGGCCGAGCAGGATCCAGGAGGTCCGCGACGTGGCGAGGTAGATCATGGCCATGAACAGGCCGAAGAACAGGATGGCGGACCCCAGGTCTCGCTGGAACACCAGCACGCCCATGGAGATCAGCCAGGCCACCACGAGCGGGCCCATGTCCCGGAACCGCGGGAAGGTGATCGGCCCGATCCTCTTGCCGGCGAGCAGGATCAGGTCCCGGTTGGCGGAGAGGTACCCCGCGAAGAAGACGGCCAGCGTGACCTTGGCGACCTCACCGGGCTGGAACGAGCCGACCCCGAGGTTGATCCAGATCCGCGCCCCGTTGATCTCCATGCCCAGCCCGGGAACGAGCGGGAGCACGAGCAGGAGGCCCGAGATGGCCAGGAACAGGTAGGGCCAGCGGCGCAGGATCCGGTGGTCCTTCAACAGCCACAGCAGCGTGATCGCCGCGCCCATCGCGACCACCGTCCAGATCAGCTGGCGGGAGGCGGCGTCGTCCCCCTCCGCGACGTCGATCCGGTGGATCATCGCGATGCCCAGCCCGTTGAGGGTGATGACGATGGGCAGGATGTAGGGGTCCGCGTAGCGGGCCTTGAGGCGCAGCACGAGGTGGAACAGCAGGGCCATGATCGCCAGCACGGCGCCCTGGACCCAGTACTCCGGGGTGATCTCCCGGTCCATGCCGATGGCACCGAGCAGGTTGGCTCCGACCCCGATGCACAACCCGAGCAGGAGCAGGACGAGTTCGGTGTTGCGGCGTGGACGCACCGGGACGACGACTTGGTGCATCAGCCGGCACCCCCGCTGGGGCTCGGGCTGGTGGTGCGCTCCGGCGACGGGCTCCCGGACGGCGTGGCCGTCCTCGTCGCGCCGTCGGTTCCGCGCGGACCGGCAGACCCGGAGGGCCGCGGAGTGGCGGGTGGGGCAGGGGTCACGGAGTTCTCCAGGTCGGTGACGATCTCCTGGGCGTGTTCCAGGTCCCGGGCCGGCAGCCCGGACTCGACGCGCTGGCGGGTATAGGACGGCAGGTCGTCCAGCATCACGGCGGTCTCGGTGTCCAGGTGGGACAGGGTGATCGGTCCCAGCCTCTGGGAGACCCCGTTGTAGATGGCCACCCGCCCCTCGTGGGCCCCCACGTAGTACTGCGTCTGGGTCCAGAGGTAACCCCAGGTCAGGACGACGGCGAAGATCAGTGCCAGCAGGGCGGTGAACACCGGGATGAACACCGACCGGCGACGGCGGACCGGGTGGTCGGCCACCCGTTCCGCGGTGTCACCGCGGCCGGGATCATCCGTGTCCGGATCAGCGGGCCGGCTGCCGCCGATCAGCTCGGAGGCGGCGCTCGCGGCGAGTGGGTCCAGCGGCGGCGCGGTCTCGGCCTCGGTGGCACCGGTCAGCAGCGTGGCAGCCCGCTTCTGGGTGCTGCGCCGGGTGACGATCGGGATCTGGCCGGTGTCGGTGGCCTGGGCGGCCGCCCCGACCAGGACGTGCGGGCGGGACTCCAGGTCCTCGCGCAGCAGGGACCCCGAGACCGGGCCCGTCTCCGCGGGTGTCGCGGCGGCCAGGGCCTCGTCGGAGAGCTGTGCACGGGGCGGGGTGGCGGCCTCCTCGGCGGTGGACTCCGCCACCTCGAGGGCGACCACGGTGACGTTGTCCGGCGCCCCGCCGGCCAGGGTGAGGTCCACGAGCTCGTCGGCGATGGCCTGCAGGTCCCGGCGGTGCCGCAGCTTCTGCTCGATGGTCGACGGGGAGACCACGGCGGTCAGCCCGTCGGAGCACAGCAGCCAGCGTTCTCCGGGCGCGGCGGGGAGGGCCGAGATGTCCAGCTCGGGAGAGGCGTCCACGTCACCCAGCACCCGCATCAGCACGTTCTTGTGCGGGTGGGACTCGGCCTCAGCGGGGTCCAGTCGGCCCTCGTCCACGAGCCGCTGGACGAAGGTGTGGTCCACGCTGACCTGCTCGAAGGACCCGTCCTTGAGGCGGTAGGCGCGGGAATCGCCGATGTGGGCCAGGTGCAGGGTCTCGCCCGCGAGCAGGAGCGCGGTGCAGGTGGTGCCCATCCCGGCGAGCTTGGGGCTGGCGTGCACCAGGTCGTTGAGGATCAGGTTCGCGTTCTGGATCTCGTCCGGCAGCACGGTGGACGGGTCCGGGTACCCCGTGGCGTCCAGCACCGCGAGGTCCAGGACGGTCGAGGCACTGGCCACGTCCCCGCCGACGTGCCCACCCATGCCGTCGGCGACGACGGCGAGGTGGAGGCCGGCGTAGGCGGAGTCGTCGTTCTTCGACCTGACCCTGCCCACATCGGACCGCGCGGCGAAACGAAGGACCAGTGGCATCGGGTTCAGGACCTCAGCTCCAGCACCGTCTTACCGATGCGAATGGGCGTGCCCGGCTCGACCGCGACCGTGCGGGACAGCGGGTTGCCACTCACGAAGGTGCCGTTCGTGGAGCCCAGGTCCTCGAGGAACCAGCGCGAACCCTGCGGGAAGAGCCGGGCGTGGCGGCCCGAGACGTAGTCGTCCTCCAGGACCAGGTCGGCATCCTCCGCCCGGCCCAGCAACAACGGCGTGCCGTTGAGCTGGATGACGGTGTCCTTCAGCGGGCCCTCCGTGATCGCGAGCCGGGTGGCCAGCGGGCGCGCGGCCGCCGGCGCGGCCGCGGGTCCGCCGGGGGCGGAGGGCGCCGTGGA
>NZ_AFXQ01000042.1 GCF_000224415.1 Citricoccus sp. CH26A
TGATCAGCTCGGAGGTGCCGCCGGCGTTGTGGGCCCGCACCGCGAACTGAGCCGTGGTGCCCTGGTCGACCGCGAAGCGTCCGGAGGTCTGCTTGGATGCGTCCAGCCATGACACCGTGGTCCACGCCCCGTAGTCCGACGTCCCCGCCGGAGCCGATCGGCGCATCACCTCGTACCGATCCACCCTCGCCGGACGGGTCCACCAGACCGATAACTGGCCGTTCGACCACTGCTGCTTGCTGGGTCTCACGTTCCCCGGCGCCTGGACGGACACGTGGGTGTGGGTGGCGACGGTGATCAGCTCGGAGGTGCCGCCGGCATTGTGGGCGCGCACCGCGAAGTGGGCGGTGGTCCCGGGCTCCACGTCGAAGATTCCGGAGGTGTACTTCGAAGCGTCGATCCACTTGACCGTGGTCCACGCCCCGTAGTCACTCGTGCCTGCCGGTGCCGTGCGGCGCATGACCTCATACTGGTCGACCACCCCGGCGGGGCGCGTCCACCACACGGACAACCTTCCCCGGCTCCACTGCTGCTTCTCGGCGCGGACCTCACCCGGTGGGGGTGTCGAGGGGACGTCGCCGTGCTGGTCCACCGCGGCCTTCACCGCGGCGTCGACCTTCCGCCGGATCGTGGGGATCTGGGCGTCCAGGTAGCGGCCCGGGCAGGCCGTGAAGTTCGTGACCTTGTGGCCCAGGATCGTCGGGACCGTCACCGTGGTGCCGGAGGACCATCGGGCCGTCCCCTTGCCGCTCTGGGTGAGCCGGGTCGTTCCCTTCGGGTCGACGTCATAGCGGTAGGCCTGCCAGGCGAGCACGCGCTCGATGGCCGTCACCATGGCGGCAGGGGCGGCCACCACGTCGTAGTTGCCCATGGCGGAGACGCCGATGGTGTCCGTGTTGAAACCACCCGCCTGGGCGCCCGGCACCGGCGCGTCGATGGAACCGCGGCGGCCCTGGTAGATGGTGCCGAACTTGTCCACGAGGAACTGGTAGCCGATGTCACCCCACTGGAGGTTGACGGCGTGGTAGGTGAAGATGCCACGGATCTGGGCGTAGGCGCCGGCCTTGGTGTAGTTGTTCGAGCCGGCGGTGTGGTGGATGTACAGCGCCTTGAGCCGGGTGGACGGTCGGCCCCAGTCCTGGACAACGGACTCGTTGGCACCCCACTGGGCGCGCGTGACGATGGCGGGCTTCAGCACGTCGGCGGAGGTGGCCACCGTCTGGCCCGTGGCGGTGCCGGTGATCAGGCCGTCCTGCTGGTGCATCGCAGGGACGAACTCGGCGGTGGAGGACGCGGTGGCGGACGCGTGGTCCGCGGTGGGCTCCCCGGTCTCCGGCGCACCGGCCGGTGCCGGGTTGAGCTTGCCGTCGGTGTCGGCCACGCCCGGGTTGATGATGTCGACCTGCAGCCCCTTCGGGACCTCGCCACTGACCGTGGAGACGCGGGCCTGGACGGCGTCGGCACCGGTGGAGACCAGCGGTTCGGTGCCGGTGCGGTCCGCACCGGGGCGCTCATCGCCGTCGTGGATCTCCAGGCTGGACCAGTCCGTCCAGGTGCCGTCCTCGCGCACGCGCACGGAGACCTCGGTGACCTCGTCGGCGTCCTGCACCTCCCAGGTCACGCCGGCCACGATGAAGTCGATGGTCTCGGCCGGGGCGGTCAGCGCGGCGACCTGCTCGGTGTCCTCGGCGGGCAGGGCGGTGCCGGCCAGCTCCCGGGCCTCGGGAGCGGTCTCGGCATCGGTCTCGGCCGTGGCCTTGGCGGCGATCCCCTCCGGGACCGGGACGACATCCCGTTCCTGCCCCGTCGGCCGTCCCTTCCCCGGCGCGGCCTTGACCGCGGAGGCCAGGGAGACCACGGATGCCTGCGAGACCCTCGCGGACCGCGTCCCCGCCGCCTGCGGGGTGGGCTGCCCGGACTCGGCGGCGACGCTGGGCTCGACACTGGGCTCGACACTGGGTCCCGCGCTGGGCCCGACGGTCGGCTCGGCGCTGGGCTCGGGGGCCGGCGTGCCGCTCGTCCTCGCCGACGGATCGGCGCTGGGCATGGCGTCCTGATCGGCGGGCTGCAGTGCCTCGGGGTCGATGCCGTCGACGGCGAGGGTCTGCTGCTCCTCGCCCTTGACCTCGGAGGCGACCTGCTGGCCGACGGCGTTCCGGGCCGGGTCCGGCGCGGACGGCGGCACGATCGGGCTGGCGATCGCCGGGAAGGCAGTGGCGGCGGTCAGCGCCGCTGCCAGGGTGGTGACGGCGCAGGTGCGCAGGACAGGGCGAAGTGCCATGACGGATTCCCTCAGAAGTGATGCATGATGCGAGTGGGGCGCGTGTTAACGTCTGCGCCTCGCACAGGGTATCAAGCAACAGTTGCAATTACCCCCTGTCAGTCACAAATTCATCACTCTTCATGCAGTGTTCTTGTACCGGGCGGGCGTTTCTGAGGCAGCGAATCCGTCCAGATCAGCCTCATATGCCGACCGCGAGTCCGTCCGGTGCCCGGGGGTGCCGTGGCCCCGCCGCACGGTCGCGACCCCCACCGCGGGCCGAGGATGGCGGTCATTTTGCCCGTTGGGACCGTTATCCGTGATCTTCCCGTGACCTTTGGTCCGGAGGTCCGCCGAACCCCGGGACGATGGCCCCCGAAGGGGCCGTGCCGGGTCGCGTGCCGGCAGCACAGAAGGGGACCGGCCCGGGCGATGCCCGGACCGGTCCCCTTCTGTGCTCACCTCCGCCGGCGTGGCTCAGTGAGTGCGGGATGCCCCGGTGATCAGAAGTCCCAGTCCTCGTCCTCGGTGTTCTCGGCCTTGCCGATCACGTAGGAGGAGCCGGACCCGGAGAAGAAGTCGTGGTTCTCGTCCGCGTTCGGGGACAGCGCCGAGAGGATGGCCGGGTTCACGTCCGTGACGCTGGACGGGAACATGCCCTCGTAACCCAGGTTCATCAGGGCCTTGTTGGCGTTGTAATGCAGGAACTTCTTGGCGTCCTCGGCCAGGCCCACGGAGTCGTAGAGGTCGTGGGTGTACTGGACCTCGTTCTCGTACAGTTCGAACAACAGCTCGAAGGTGTAGTCCTTGAGTTCCTGCTGGCGCTCTGCGGACTGGGTCTCCAGGCCGCGCTGGTACTTGTACCCGATGTAGTAACCGTGCACCGCCTCATCCCGGATGATCAACCGGATCAGGTCCGCGGTGTTGGTGAGCTTGGCCCGGGAGGACCAGTACATCGGCAGGTAGAAGCCGGAATAGAACAGGAACGACTCCAGGATCGTGGAGGCGACCTTCTTCTTCAGCGGATCGTCACCGTGGTAGTAGTCCAGGATGATCCGGGCCTTCTTCTGCAGGTTCGCGTTCTCCTGCGACCAGCGGAACGCGTCGTCGATCTCCTTGGTGTTGGCCAGCGTGGAGAAGATCGAGGAGTAGCTCTTGGCGTGGACGGACTCCATGAACGCGATGTTCGTGTAGACCGCCTCCTCGTGGGTGGTCAGCGAGTCCGGGATGAGCGAGACCGCGCCGACGGTGCCCTGGATGGTGTCCAGCAGGGTCAGGCCGGTGAACACCCGCATGGTGAGGACCTTCTCGTCCTCGGTCAGCGTGGCCCAGGACTGGATGTCGTTGGACAGCGGCACCTTCTCGGGCAGCCAGAAGTTGGAGGTCAGGCGGTTCCAGACCTCGACGTCCTTGTCGTCCTGGATGCGGTTCCAGTTGATCGCCTCGACGGTCTCGAGGGTCTTGACAGCATCAGCCATCATCGTGGTGTCGTCCTCACTCAAGCGTTGGTGGTGGTGGTGGTCGGAGGTCGCCCGGCCCCTACAGCATGCAGGAGACGCAGCCCTCCACCTCGGTGCCTTCCAGCGCGAGCTGGCGCAGCCGGATGTAGTAGATGGTCTTGATGCCCTTGCGCCAGGCGTAGATCTGCGCCTTGTTCAGGTCACGGGTGGTGGCGGTGTCCTTGAAGAACAGCGTCAGGGACAGGCCCTGGTCCACGTGCTGGGTGGCCGCGGCGTAGGTGTCGATGACCTTCTCGTAGCCGATCTCGTAGGCATCGTCGTAGTACTCGAGGTTCTCGTTCGTCAGGTACGGCGCCGGGTAGTACACGCGGCCCAGCTTGCCCTCCTTGCGGATCTCGATCTTCGAGGCCACCGGGTGGATCGAGGAGGTCGAGTTGTTGATGTAGGAGATCGAACCGGTCGGCGGGACGGCCTGCAGGTTCTGGTTGAAGATGCCGTGCTCCATGACGGAGGCCTTCAGCGCGCGCCAGTCGTCCTGGGTGGGGATGGCCACCTCGGACTCCGCGAACAGCTGGGCGACCTTGCCGGTGGCCGGCACCCACTCCCGGTCGGTGTACTTGTCGAAGAACTCGCCCGAGGCGTACTTCGAGTCCTCGAACCCGCCGAAGCGCTGGCCGGTCTCGATGGAGATCCGGTTGGAGGCGCGCAGGGCGTGGAAGAGCACCGTGTAGAAGTAGATGTTCGTGAAGTCGATGCCCTCCTCGGATCCGTAGTGGACCCGCTCGCGGGCCAGGTAACCGTGCAGGTTCATCTGCCCCAGGCCGATGGCGTGCGAGGAGTCGTTGCCCTTGACGATGGAGGGCACGGACTCGATCTCGGACATGGTGGACACCGCCGTCAGGGCCCGGATGGCGGTCTCGATCGACTTGCCGAAGTCCGGGGAGTCCATGGTCTTGGCGATGTTCATGGAGCCGAGGTTGCAGGAGATGTCCTTGCCGACGTGGGCGTAGGACAGGTCCTCGTTGAACTCGGAGGCCTCGGAGACCTGCAGGATCTCGGAGCACAGGTTGGACATGGTGATCCGCCCCTTGATGGGGTTGGCGCGGTTCACCGTGTCCTCGAACACGACGTAGGGGTAGCCGGACTCGAACTGGATCTCGGCCAGGGTCTGGAAGAACTCCCGCGCGTTGATCTTGGTCTTCTTGATCCGCGCGTCGTCGACCATCTCGTAGTACTTCTCCGTCACCGAGATCTCGGAGAAGGGCTGGCCGTAGACGCGCTGCACGTCGTACGGGCTGAAGAGGTACATGTCCTCGTTCTTCTTGGCCAGCTCGAAGGTGATGTCCGGGATGACCACGCCGAGGGAGAGGGTCTTGATGCGGATCTTCTCGTCCGCGTTCTCCCGCTTGGTGTCGAGGAACCGGTAGATGTCCGGGTGGTGGGCGTGCAGGTAGACCGCACCGGCACCCTGGCGGGCACCGAGCTGGTTGGCGTAGGAGAAGGAGTCCTCCAGGAGCTTCATCACGGGGATGACGCCGGAGGACTGGTTCTCGATCTGCTTGATCGGCGCGCCGTGCTCACGGATGTTCGTCAGCGACAGGGCCACGCCACCGCCGCGCTTGGACAGCTGCAGGGAGGAGTTGATGCCGCGGGCGATCGACTCCATGTTGTCCTCGATGCGCAGCAGGAAGCAGGAGACGAGCTCACCGCGCTGGGCCTTGCCGGCGTTGAGGAAGGTGGGCGTGGCCGGCTGGAAGCGGCCGCCGATCATCTCGTCCACCAGGTCGGTGGCGAGCTGCTCCTCGCCCTGGGCCAGGTGCAGGGCGACCATGCACACGCGGTCCTCGTACCGCTCGAGGTAGCGGTTGCCGTCGAAGGTCTTCAGGGCGTACGAGGTGTAGAACTTGAAGGCGCCCAGGAAGGTGGGGAAGCGGAACTTCAGCTTGTAGGCGCGGTCCCACAGCGAGTGCTTGAACTCGGCGGAGTACTGGTCCAGCGTCGAGGGCTCGTAGTAGTCGTTGTCCACGAGGTAGGCCAGCTTCTCGTCCAGGTCGTGGAAGAAGACCGTGTTGTTGTTGACGTGCTGCAGGAAGTACTGCCGCGCGGCGGCGTGGTCGGCCTCGAACTGGATCTTCCCGTCCGGGCCGTACAGGTTCAGCATGGCGTTCAGCTCGTGGTAGCCGAGGTTCTGCCAGGCCGCCGGCAGCTGCTTGGCCGACCTGATCATGTCCTGTTCGGTGACTGTCATGCCCAAAAACCTTCCAATCCTTCACGCACGGCCGTGACGTCCTCCGGCGTGCCCATGAGTTCGAATCTGTACATCAGGGGGACTCCGCACTTGCGGGAGATGATGTCCCCGGCGAGGCAGTACGCCTCGTAGAAGTTCGTGTTCCCCCCGGCGATCACGCCCTGGAGGAGGTCCCTGTTCGCCTTGACGTTCAGGAACTTGATGACCTGCTTCGGCACGGCCCCCTTGCCGTCTCCCCCGCCGTAGGTGGGGACGACCAGCACGAAGGGCCGGGTGGCCAGCAGGGTGGGGTCCCGGGTCATCAGCGGGAGCCGCGCGGTCTCCCCCTCGCCGAAGCCCAGCTTGGTCACGAAGCGGTGCGTGTAGCCGGAGGCGGAGGAGAAGTAGACCAGCCGGGCATCCGTGGGACGCGGGTCCTGGGGATCCGCGGTACCCACCGGCCTGCTCTCGCTGACCGCGCTCGTCATGGTGTCTCCTTCGGGCCTCAGGCCACCGAGGAGGCGAGGGCGGAGGCCAGCTCCTCGATCTTGTCCGGGCGGAAGCCGGACCAGTGGTCGTCACCGGTCATCACGACGGGTGCCTGCATGTACCCGAGGGCGCGCACGCGCTCCAGGGCATCGGCATCCTGGGACATGTCCACGGTCTCGTAGGCGATGCCCTTCTTGTCCAGGGCGCGGTAGGTGGCGTTGCACTGGACGCATGCCGGCTTGGAGTAGACGGTGACGGTCATGATGTTCCCCTGTCTTCGGTGACCGCCTCCGGCAGGGCCGGAGCGACGGGCATACATGGATGGAATTCTGCGAATCTGCGTGATTCTGGATGTCTGTGGAGCCTGGTGCGGCCGCCTGGGCGCTGCACCGAAGTCATGACTTAGATACTACATCTAGTGGTCGTCGATCGCACCAACCACAACATCATGGCTTGGGGCCGCGTCCCTGGTTTCCCCAGCCGGTCCACAGCCCGTGTGGATGAGCCTGCGGTGGAGGCACGCGCCCAGATCGGCGGAATCACGCCGATCGGCGGTGACCGAGGGCCGTTGCTCCACAGGATGTGGACAGTGCGCGCCCTCGTTGTGCACAGTCGGATGGCCCGGAAAAGGGGTCCGGATCACCCTCCACCACGGCGTGTCGCCGTGGTGTCACCCACGAGGGGGGCCGTCCTACCCGCTCGGCCGCCGGCGTCCTAGTGCCCGGTGAACGCCTCCGCCAGCCACCAGGCGCCGCCGTCGGAGGCGATCCGGGCGTCGATCACCAGCGGGACGGACCGGGGCCCGGCCACCCAGGCCCGCACCGCGTCCAGGTCCGCCGCGCACGTGACCGTCACGCCCTCGGCTCCGTGGCCGCGGGCGATCGCGGCGATGTCCGTGACCGGGAACGTCACCGGCTCGTAGTCGAAGGGTTCGCCCTCGAAATGGTGCACCTCGGCGCCGTAGGCGGCGTCGTTGTAGACGATCACCACCATCGGCAGCGCCAGCCGCACCGCGGTCTCCAGTTCGGCGATCGCCATCAGGAACCCGCCGTCCCCGGTGCCCAGCACCGGCAACCGGTCCGGCCGGGCCACGGCCGCACCGATCGCCGTGGCCAGTCCCAGGCCGATGGACTGGAAGGCCTGGGTGAAGCAGAAGCCGAACTCGTCCGGGACCCCCAGGTACGCACTCGGATAGCCCATGAAGTTGCCGGAGTCGACGGACACCAGCCGCGCCGCGGGCAGGATCGCGTCCAGCTCGCGGGACAGCACCCGTGGGTCGATCAGTCCGCCCGTGGACAGGTCCTCGGTCTCGACCTGGCCCCAGCGGGCCTCGGCGGCGATCCGGTCGGCCATCCCGGGGGTCCGGTAGCCCGCCGACTGGTGGCCCCCGCCGGACTGGCCGGCCCCGGCCATCGACGCGATCCCACCGCCGGTCTCCCGCAGCGCCTCGAGCACCGCGGCCGCGGTCTCGGCGCAGTCTCCCAGCACCCCGAGGTCGATCGGCCGGTGCGCACCCAGTGAGGCGTCCTCCACGTCCACCTGGGCCACCGTCGCATCGGACCCGATCAGCCGTCCGTGGCGCATCGTCCACATGTTCAGCGCGCAGCCCCAACCGATGAGCAGGTCGGCCCCGGCGATCATCTCCGCCGTGAACGGGGAGGAGAACCCCCCGGAGATCCCCAGGTTGTAGGGGTTGCCCTCGAACAGCCCGTGCGCGACGGCGGAGGTCGCCAGCAGCGCGCCGGTCGCCTCGGCGAGGGCCGAGATCTGCGGTCCGGCCCCGCGGCCGCCCCGGCCCGCGATGAAGACCGGGCGCTGGGCGGCGCGGATGAGCCCTGCCAGGTCCTCGACGGCGGCGGCACCCGGCCGGACGGGGACACGGGGAGGCAACGGGCCGACGTCGTGCCCGGCGTCCGGCGCGCCCTGGGCCGGCTGGGACTGGACGTCCGTGGGCAGGGACAGCACCACGGTGCGCCTCTCGTTCACGGCCGTGCGGTAAGCACGGACCGTGTCCGCCACGGCGCTGGCCGGGGAATGGACCCGCTCGGGGACCGCGCCGACACTGCGGGCGAGCTCGTCCTGGTCGATCCTGAAGTTGGAGCGCACGGCCGGACCGGCGGCGTCGGCGGTCAGCACGATCATCGGGGTGCGGGACTTGGCGGCCTCGCCGATCCCGGTCACCGCGTTCGTCAGGCCGCAGCCCTGGTGGGTGGAGACGATCCCGACGCGTCCGGACATCCGGCCGTAGGCGTCGGCCATGGTGGCCGCACCGCCCTCGTGCCGGGCGGCGGTGAAGGGCACCCCGGACCGGCGCAGGGCGTTGGTCACCGCGAAGTTGCCGGAGCCGACCACCCCGAAGACGTGCCCGGCCCCGAGGGCCGCCAGTGCCTGTCCGACGACGTCCGCCACGGTTCGGGTCATGTTTCCTCCATTGCTCTGGTCCGGTCCCCCGTCGTGATGTTATGTCCTCATGACCGCCGACACTCCCCGATCCCCCGCTCCTGCCGACGCCCTCGACGGGCTGCTCGCGGCCCTGGCCACCGGGTCGGTGGAGATCGTGGACCTCACGAACCGGCTGAGCAGCACCACCCCCACCCTGGAGCTGCCCGAGCCGTTCGCGAACCTCATCGACTTCTCCCTGGAGACCGTCAGCGCCTACGACGAGCCCGGCCCGTTCTGGCGGCACGCCAACATCCACACCGGTGAGCACATCGGCACGCACATCGACGCCCCGATCCACTGGATCTCCGGCCGGGACAGCCACGACGTGGCGGACATCCCGCTGCCCCGGCTGATCGGCCCCGCCGTGGTGCTGGACTTCTCCGCCGAGGCCGCCGCCGATCCCGACTTCCTGCTCGAGGTGGAGCACGTGCGGGCCTGGGAGGCCGAGCACGGCCCCCTGCCCGCGGGCGGATGGGTGCTGTACCGCACCGGCTGGGACCGGTACGCACAGGACCGGGCCGCGTTCCTCAACGCCGATGAGACCGGATCCCACACCCCCGGGCTCTCCGCGGCCTGTGCCGAATGGCTGGCGGGCACGGACATCGCCGGCTTCGGGGTGGAGACGGTGGGGATCGACGCCGGCAACGCCGCCGCGCTCGAACCGCCCTTCCCCGTGCACTATCACCTCATGGGCTCGGACAAGTACGGGATCACCTCGTTGCAGAACCTCTCCCGGTTGCCGGCCCGCGGGGCCGTGGTGGTCGTGGCGCCCCTGCCGATCGTGGGCGGCAGCGGCAGCCCCTCCCGAGTGCTGGCCCTGGTCCCGCGTGAGGCGTAGGACGCCGGCTGCCCCGCGGAGCCGCGGGGTCGCCTACGTGCTCTGCGTCGCGCTCGGGCTGCTCGGTGCGCACCGCTTCTACCTGGGGCATCCCGGCCCCGGGGCCGCCTACGCGGTGCTCACCGTGGTGGGGCTGGCGAGTGCGTCGTGGGGCATCGGGTTCCTCTTCGGCGCCCTGGTGCTCCTGCTCGTGCTGATCGACCTGTTCCGGATCCCCGGATACGTGCGCGCGGCCAACGGGCAGTACTGGACGGACTAGCTGCACCTAGCCCGCGACGGTGAAATCGGCGAGGTCCGCCTCGATCGCCTCCCGCGCCCGCCTCGCCTCGTCGACCAGTCCGGTCTCGAGGGCGTGGCGGTACCGCTGGTGCGGCACCGCCACGCTCAGCCCGGCGACGGCGGCGCCCGCCCCGTCGCGGATGGCCATGCCCACGGCGCAGATGCCCTCCTCCGTGCCCTCGTCGTTCGAGGCGAAGCCGCGGTGGCGCACGGCCTCCAGTTCGGTGGCGAGCTTGGCGTGGGCGCGCGCATCGAAGGCGGTCCCGTCCTGTTCGGCCCGGCGCCGGTACGCCCGCTCGACGTCGGCCGGGTCCATCGCGGCCAGCATCGCCTTGCCGGCGGAGACCCCGGCCGCGGGCAGCACGACGCCCTGCCGGTCCCCCACCCGCACCGGGCGGTGCCCCTCGACGGAGGCCATGAACCTCGCCTCGGTGCCCGCCAGCACCAGCAGGTTGGTGGTCTCACCGGTGGCCTGGGCCAGGTCCTCGAGGTGGGGGTGGGCCCGCCGCCGGACCTCGACCGTCCAGGACACCCCGGCCGGCGGCAAACCCATGGCCGGTCCCGGCACGTAACGGCGGGAGGCGTCCTGCACCGCGTACCCCCGGTAGACCAGCATCGCCATGAGCCGGTGGGCGGTGGACACCGAGACGCCGAGCAGTCGAGCGGCCACGCTCAGGCGCACCCTGCCGTAGTCGCGCACCATCTCCATCAGCGCCAGCGCGTGGTCGACGGACTCGACGGGGTAGTTCGGTTTCTGCCGCAGCGGCGTATTCTTCTGCACAGCAGATCATTCTGGCATTTGAAGCGTCATCTACCTCACAGTGGAACCTATGATCCAGCCCACTCCTGACACTTCACGCCTCGCGCGGGGCGGAAGGACGTCTCCCACCGCTCCTCGCACCCCCGGCACGTTGACGCGCCGCCAGGCGACCATCGCCGTGCT
>NZ_AFXQ01000041.1 GCF_000224415.1 Citricoccus sp. CH26A
GGGGGCGAGCTCACGGACGAGCCGGAGGCCGTCATGGTCGCCGAGCTGATCCGCGAGGCGGCCCTGGAGGGGGTGCGGGACGAGCTGCCACACTCCGTGGCCGTCGTGGTCGAGGAGATGAACCCCCGCGAGGGACGCCCCGCGGACAGGCCGCTGCTGGACGTGCACGCCAACGTGTTCGTGGAACGGGACAGCCAGAAGGCGATCATCATCGGCAAGGGCGGCTCCCGGCTCAAGGCCATCGGTTCCCAGGCCCGCACCTCGATCGAGCGGCTCCTGGGCACCCCCGTCTACCTTGACCTGCGGGTCAAGGTCGCCAAGGAGTGGCAGCGCGATCCCAAGCAGCTCGGCCGGCTGGGGTTCTGACGCTTCCCCGGCCCGCGGCGCGCGCGGTGCTAGTCTGATGCCATGCGTGACCGACTGGGACTCGCCGGGATCCTCCCGGACACCGTTGCAGGGCTGCTACTAGGCCGCCGCAACGGGGCTGAGCCGTCGGTCGTGGTGCCCGCCACGCGCTGACGCGCCGGGTGTTCACAGCACCCGGTGGGGCCGGATCCCCGTTGCGGAGGAAGAACCACGGCCCCTGCCCCCGTCAGACCCTCCGGTCCACGCCGGATCCATGAAAGGCACGCTGAACACCACCATGCGCAACCTGCAGAAGTCCTCCGGGATGAAGTTCCACAAGTACACCCCCTTCCAGGACCAGATCCAGGTCCACCTGCCGGACCGCACGTGGCCGGACAAGGTCATCACCGAGGCGCCCCGGTGGTGCGCGGTCGACCTGCGCGACGGCAACCAGGCCCTCATCGACCCGATGGGGCCGGAGCGCAAGCTGCGGATGTTCGAGCTGCTGGTGTCCATGGGTTACAAGGAGATCGAGGTCGGCTTCCCGTCGGCATCGCAGACCGATTTCGACTTCGTCCGCCAGCTGATCACCGAGGACCGGATCCCCGAGGACGTCACCATCCAGGTCCTCACCCAGTCCCGCGAGCACCTGATCGAGCGCACGTATGAGGCGCTCGAGGGTTGCCACCGCGCGATCGTGCACCTGTACAACTCCACCTCCGTGCTCCAGCGCCGCGTCGTGTTCCGCGAGGACCAGGACGGCATCGTGGACATCGCCACCTCCGGGGCCCGGCTGTGCCGGAAGTACGAGGAGCAGATGAAGGGCACGGAGATCATCTACGAGTACTCCCCGGAGTCCTTCACCGGCACGGAGCTGGAGTTCGCCGCCCGTATCTCCAACGAGGTGGCCGAGGTCCTGGAGGCCTCCACCGACCGCCAGATGATCCTGAACCTGCCGGCCACCGTGGAGATGGCGACCCCGAACGTCTATGCCGACTCGATCGAGTGGATGCACCGCAACCTCGCCAACCGGGACGCCATCATCCTGTCCCTGCACCCGCACAACGACCGCGGGACCGGCGTGGCCGCCGCCGAGCTGGGCTACCTGGCCGGCGCGGACCGGATCGAGGGCTGCCTGTTCGGCAACGGTGAGCGCACCGGGAACGTTGACCTGGTGACCCTGGGCATGAACCTCTACAGCCAGGGCATCGACCCGATGATCGACTTCTCCGACATGGACTCCATCCGCCGGACGGTCGAGTACTGCAACCAGCTCAAGGTCGCCGAGCGGGTGCCCTACGGCGGCGACCTGGTGTTCACCGCCTTCTCCGGCTCGCACCAGGACGCCATCAAGAAGGGCTTCGAGGTGATGGACGCCGACGCGGCCGAGGCCGGCACCGACCGGGACGGCATCCCCTGGGCGGTCCCCTACCTGCCGATCGACCCCCAGGACATCGGGCGCTCCTACGAGGCGGTGATCCGGGTGAACTCGCAGTCCGGCAAGGGCGGCGTGGCCTACCTGCTCAAGAGCGAGCACAACCTGGACCTGCCGCGTCGTGCGCAGATAGAGTTCTCCCACGTCATCCAGCGGATGGCGGACAGCCAGGGCGGGGAGGTCACGGGCGACCAGCTCTGGCAGGTCTTCCAGGACGAGTACCTGCCGGCCGAGGAGGGCCAGACCCGCTGGGGCCACTACCGGCTCGGCGCGGTGCACTCCGAGACCGCCGAGGACGGCAGCTTCACGATGACGGCCGAGGCCGACGTCGCGGGCGTGCGGCACCAGCGCACCGCGTCCGGCAACGGACCCATCGCCGCCCTGCTGACGATCCTGTCCGAGGACGGGCTCGACATCCGGGTGCTCGACTACACCGAGCACGCCCTGTCGGAGGGCGGCTCGGCGATGGCGGCGGCGTACGTCGAGTGCGCCGTGGGGGAGCGCGTCCTGTGGGGCGTGGGACTGGACTACAACACCACGATGGCCTCACTCAAGGCCGTCGTCTCCGCCGTCAACCGTGCCCTGCGGGACGACGCCGAACTGCTCGAGGCCATCGTCGGTCCCGCGGCGTCCGGGTCGGCCGCCCACTGACGGTCACCGACGATGGCGGGCCGGGGCGGTGGTTATGCCGCCAACAGCTATCGCACCGACGCCCTGGTGCTGCGCACCTACAAGCTGGGTGAGGCCGATCGCATCATCGTGCTGCTGACCCCCGGCCACGGCCAGGTCCGGGCCGTGGCCAAGGGGGTCCGCCGGACGACCTCGAAGTTCGGGGCCACCCTGGAGCCGTTCATGCTGTCCCGGCTCCAGCTCGTCCACGGCCGGAACCTGGACATCATCACCCAGGCCCAGTCGGTCACCCCCTACGGCACCGCCATCGCCGCGGACTACGACGCCTACGCGGCGGCCTCCGCCATGGTCGAGACGGCCGAACGGCTGACGGTGACCGAGGTGGGGGAGCACGGTGGCGGGGTCGAGGCGCCGAGCCAGTACCGGTTGCTGCACGGGGCCCTGGCAGCCCTGGCGCGGCGGGCCCACGCACCCCGCCTGCTGCTGGACTCGTACCTGCTGCGGGCCCTGGCGACGGCGGGCTGGGCGCCGAGCTTCACCGCCTGCGCCCGCTGCGGGGCGCCCGGGCCGCACCGCTCCGTCAACGTCACGCTCGGCGGCAGCGTCTGCGACGACTGCCGACCTCCCGGGTCCTCGACGCCGGCCCCCCAGTCGGTGGCGCTGCTGGCCGCCCTGCTCTCGGGGGACTGGACGACCGCGGACGCCGCGCCGGAGGCCTCCCGGCGCGAGGCGGCCGGTATCGTGGCGGGGTACCTGCAGTTCCACCTGGAACGCCACCTGAAGTCCCTGGCCGTGATGGGCCAGGACGCCGACCGCCACCCCTAGAGGACCGCATGCCCCGTCGACCCGCCCGCCCCGTCCAGGAGCCGTACCCGCACCCCAGCGGGGCGCAACCACCGGTCATGGACCCGCGGTTCGTGCCACGCCACGTGGCGATCGTCATGGACGGCAACGGCCGGTGGGCCAACCAGCGCGGGCTGCCCCGCACCGAGGGCCACCGGGCAGGGGAGGCGGCCCTGCTGGACGTCATGGCCGGCGCCGTGCAGCTCGGGATCGAGTACGTGACCGTCTACGCCTTCTCCACGGAGAACTGGAAGCGCTCCCCGGAGGAGGTGCGCTTCCTGATGGGCTTCTCCCGCGACGTGCTGCGCCGCCAGCGGGACACGCTGGACTCCTGGGGGGTGCGGATCCGGTGGAACGGCCGCCGGCCCCGGCTGTGGAAGTCCGTCGTGGACGAACTGCTCGTCGCCGAGGACCAGACACGGCAGAACACCCGCTGCCACCTGACGATGTGCGTGAACTACGGCTCGCGGGCCGAGATCACCGACGCCGTGAAGGACATCGCCCGGGAGGTCGAGGCCGGGCGGCTCTCCGCCGCGGGGATCCGGGAGGAGACCATCACCCGGCACCTGGACGAGCCGGACGTGCCGGACGTGGACCTGTTCCTGCGCACCTCGGGGGAACAGCGGCTCTCCAACTTCCTGCTCTGGCAGTCCGCCTACGCGGAGCTGGTCTTCCTGGACACGCTGTGGCCGGACGTGGACCGGACCACCCTGTGGGACGCCGTCGAGGTCTATGCCCGGCGCGACCGCCGTTACGGGGGAGCCGTGGACCGGTCGGGCGACGCTCAGGCGTAGGCACCCAGCCACGTGAACATCTCGCGGGCGGCCGTCCGGCGGATGGGCTCGACGGAGGCCATCACGTCGTGCAGGGCGCCGGGATGGCGGACCACCGTCACGTGCCGGCCGAGCCGGGTGGCACGCTGGGCCAGGACCTCCACGTCCAGCACGACGTCCGCGGCCGTCATGTCCTCGGACCACCTGGTGCCGAAGACCGTGCGGTCGGACAGCATGACGTAGACCGGCTCGGCCAGCCCCAGCCCGGAGGCCACCCGGGCGTGCCCGGCCATCACCGCCTGCAGCCAGCCGCCGGGCACCTCGAAGGAATGCCGGGGACGCCAGAGCGGGTGCAACGCCCAGTCGCCCTCGGCCTCGTCCGAGATGGACCGCCAGTAGTGGTCCACGCGGGGCAGCCTCAGGAAGCTCTTCGGCTGCAGCCGGGCCACCGGGTCCAGCACGGCCTGGGCCATCAGCCGTACCAGCGCTGAGCCCTGCATCTCCAGCCAGGGGCTGTTCAGCACCAGGGCCCGGGCCCGGCCCGGGTGCCGGTCGGCCCACAGGGAGAGGGTGAGCCCGCCGGTGGAGTGTCCCATCAGCACGGGGGGCTCGGGGTGCTCCCCGGCGATCAGGCGCAGCGCCGAGCCGATCTCGTCGTCGTAGACCTGCAGGCTCTGGACCCAGCCGGGAGTCTGGCCCGGGCGCAGCGAGCGTCCGTACTTGCGCAGGTCCAGGGCGTGGAAGGCGTAACCGTTTTCCTCGAAGAGCCGGGCCAGCGGGGCGTTGTAGAAGTAGTCCGACCAGCCGTGGACATACAGCACGGGAACCCGGTGCCGTAGCCCGCCGGCAGCCCGCTCACCGGTCGCCGGACCCCGGGCGACCCGGACGAGGGTGGCCACGTTGGGGCCCTCCTCGTCCACCTCCAGCGGGATGGTCAGGCGCTCGAAGCCCTCCAGCACGTCCGGGACCCACACCCCGAGCGGCGAGTCCTCCAACAGGTCCCCCTCGGGACCAGTGAGGGGCTCCTGCGCGGGCCGTGGCTCCTCCGGGGTGTCCGGTTCGTCCCGGGTCGATGGCAGGGAGGGCATGACGGCCAGCCTACGATGGAGTCATGTCCCACCCCGACCTCACCCTGCCGCGGGTCTACCCGGCCTTCTTCAACGCCTTCTTCAAGGGCATGGACGCCGAGAAGGCCCACCACGCCGGTTTCAGCATGATCCGCGCCACCGAGGCCACCGGGGTCTCGGCCGCGCTGCGCCGACTGACCCGTCCCCACCCGTCGTTGACCACCCGCGTCATGGGACTGGACTTCCCCTCGCCCTTCGGGCTGGCCGCCGGTTTCGACAAGCAGGGACTGGGCACGGCCGCCCTGGCCGACCTCGGCTTCGGTCACATCGAGGTGGGAACGATCACCGGGCAGGCGCAACCGGGCAACCCGGCGCCGCGGCTCTTCCGGCTCGTCGAGGACCGCGCACTGATCAACCGGATGGGCTTCAACAACGACGGGGCCGCCGCCGTCGCGCCCCGCCTCAAGGCCACCCGCAAGACGCTGACGCGGCGGTTCGGCAGCCGGCGTCCGATCCTGGGGGTGAACATCGGCAAGACCAAGGCGGTGCCGCTGCAGGACGCCACCCGGGACTACCTGGTCTCCACCGCGGCCCTGGCACTGCACGCCGACTACCTGGTGGTCAACGTCTCCTCGCCGAACACCCCGGGACTGCGCCAGCTCCAGGACATCGAGGCGCTGGCCCCGCTGCTCGCCCAGGTCCGGACCACGGCCGACCGGACGACCGGACGTCATGTCCCGCTGGCCGTGAAGATCGCCCCGGACCTGGCCGACGAGGATGTCGACGCCGTGGCCGGGATGGCCGTCGAACTGGGCCTGGACGGGGTCATCGCCACCAACACCACGATCAGCCGCGCGGGGCTCCGCACGCCGGCCGCCGAGGTGGAGGCCATGGGTCCCGGCGGCCTGTCCGGAGCCCCGCTGAAAGACCGGTCGCTCCAGGTCCTGACCCGCCTGCGGTCGGGGCTGCCGGACTCGGTGGCCCTGGTCTCCGTCGGCGGGGTGACCACCGGCGCCGACGTGCAGCAGCGACTCGACCTCGGTGCCGACCTGGTCCAGGGCTACACGGCGTTCCTGTACGAGGGGCCCTTCTGGGCGGCGCGCATCAACCGCGACCTGGCGCGGGGACGCTGAGCCTCCCCGTCAGGCGGGGTACTGGCCCCGCTTGACCTGGGGCTTGGGCAGGCGCAACCGGCGCAGCTGCATGGCGCGCATCACCCCGTACCAGCGCACGCCGCGTTCGACCGCGCCGAACTTCTCCGTCAGGCGCCCCTTGAGCTGGAACGAGACGAGGACGCCCTCGAGGACCACCAGGAGCACCAGCGCCCACAGGGAGAACGTGAGCCACAGCTGCAGGTCCGTGCTGGGCAGGAACGCCATGAACACGTAGACGAGGACGATGATCATCAGCCACTCGCCCAGGCCGGTGCGGGCGTCCACGAAGTCCCGGGCGTAGCGCTTCTGCGGTCCACGGTCGCGGAGCGGCATGTGCCGCTCGTCGCCAGTCTCCATGGCGAGCCGCATCTTCTGCCGCTCGGCGGCCTCGGCCTCGCGGGACGCCGCCCGGGCCGCCTTGCGGTCGTCCGGCACCAGCGGGCGGCGGCGGGCCGCCTCCTGCTGGGCACGCGTGGGGGTCGGCCCCTTCTTCTGCCGCGGGGCAGCGCCGACCTCCTCTGCGGGCACCACGGGCATCTCGGCAGGGTTCTCGGAGGTCTTCTTGCGTCCAAACACCCGTTCATTCTAGGTCGTCGGGACCCGCCCGTGGGCCAGGCCGGGCCCGTGCCACCGGCCGGCGCGGATCGGTACGCTGGCCCCATGCCCGAACAGCCAGACCATGACCTGATCACCCGCCTCGCCGATGCCGTGGACGCGCTGATGCCCCAGGCGATCTCCACCCTGGAGGACCTCGTGGCCATCCCGGGCATCGCCTGGGACTCCTTCGACCGCGAACCCCTCGAGCGGTCCGCCCGCACGGTCGCCGAGCTGATCCGCGGCCTGGGACTGGACGACGTCGAGATCCTGACGGAGGCAGGCGGCGGGCCGGCCGTCGTCGGGCGCCGCCCGGCCGCACCCGGACAACCGACGGTCCTGCTCTACGCGCACCACGACGTCCAGCCCGTGGGGGACCTGGCCCTGTGGCAGACCGAACCGTTCACCGCCGTCGAGCGCGACGGCCGGCTCTACGGCCGCGGCGCGGCCGATGACAAGGCCGGCATCATGGTCCACCTGACGGCGCTGAAGGCACTGCTCGCCGTCGGCGCGGACCCCGGCGTGGGTGTCACCTTCTTCATCGAGGGGGAGGAGGAGGCCGGTTCACCCACGTTCCGGGCGTTCCTGGACAGGCACCGTGACCGGTTGGCCGCGGACGTCATCGTGGTGGCGGACTCCGGCAACTGGAAGGTCGGCGTGCCCGCCCTGACCACCTCGCTGAGGGGACTGGTGGACGGGGTCATCGGCGTGCGCGTCCTGGACCACGCCGTGCACTCCGGCATGTACGGCGGGCCGGTCCTGGACGCCCCCACGCTGTTGGCCCGGCTCATCGCCACGCTGCACGACGACCAGGGCAACGTGGCCATCGCGGGCCTGGAGCAGCGGCATCACGCGGCGATCGAGTACCCGGAGGCCGACTACCGTGCCGATGCCTCGGTCCTGGACTCCGTGCGACTGGCCGGCAGCGGCCCCCTGGCGGACCGGTTGTGGAACCGGCCGGCCCTGAGCATCATCGGGACGGACGTGCCCCGGCTGGAGGTCGCGTCGAACACCCTGCAGCCGGAGGCCCGTGCCAAGTTCAGCCTGCGGCTGGGTCCCGGAACCGACCCGGAACAGGCCATGGCCGCGGTCCGTGAGCACGTGCTGGCCCAGGACCTGTTCGGCGCCGAGGTCGTCTTCGAACCGGGGGAGACCGGACAGCCCTTCGCCACCGACACGTCGGCGCCCGCGGCCCGGGCGATGCTGGACTCGCTGCGGGACGCCTGGGGCGTGGAACCGGTGGAGACCGGGATCGGTGGCTCCATCCCCTTCACGGCGGACCTCGTTGACGTCTTCCCGGCGGCGACGCTACTGATCACGGGCGTGGAGGACCCGGACTCCCGTGCGCACTCGGCCAACGAGTCGCTGCACCTCGGGGACTTCCGCAACGCCGTGCTGGCCGAGGCCCTCCTGCTGGTCCGGCTCGGCACCGGGGCCTAGACTCGTCGGACCGGCCGGGAATGTTCCGGCCACCCGTGCTGTTGGCACCGGTGACGGCGGGCCCTGTCCGCCGACCCCGAGGGGGAGTAGACGCGCAGAAGAAGGAGCGATCATGAGCGTTTCCGCAGAAGCATCCGGGACTGAGATCCCCACCGCCCAGCCCGCCGAGGGCCTGGACGCCCACGAGGTCGCCCTGACCGACGTGGCCGCCACGAAGGTCCGCACCCTGCTGGAGCAGGAGGGCCGTACCGACCTGCGCCTGCGGGTGGCCGTTCAGCCCGGAGGCTGCTCCGGCCTGATCTACCAGCTCTACTTCGACGAGCGGGTGCTCGAGGGCGACACGTTGCGTGACTTCGACGGCGTCGAGGTCATCGTGGACAAGATGAGCGTCCCGTACCTCACGGGCGCCACCATCGACTTCGAGGACACCATCTCCAAGCAGGGGTTCACGATCGACAACCCGAACGCCGGCGGATCCTGCGCGTGCGGAGACTCCTTCCACTGAGCCGCCACGGGATTCGAGCCGAATCCCCGCAGAACCGAGTGCCCGGGCCCCTTGGAGGTCCGGGCACTCGGCGTTTCCGCGTGTCATGGGGCAGACGATCAGGACGGTAAGCTCTACAGTAGGTAGTAAACCTAGGGGTCCCCCTGTGGCTTCGTCGTCCCGGCCCAGACGCTGGCGCGGCATGGTCCGTCACAGGAGGCATTCGCACTCAAGATGAAGAGGAAGGGCCGTCTGTGAGATCGCAGAATCAAGCCGGCAGCCGTGGCAGGCGTCTCCTGAAGGGGGGAGCGCTTGCCATCGTGGCAGCCGTGGTCCTGTCCGGTTGCTCCGAGCAGGTCCAGCGTGGCTGGCTGCCGGGCACGCGGGAGACCACGAACCAGTCCGCCGAGTTGACCGACCTGTGGGTCAACTCCTGGATCGCAGCCCTGATCGTGGGCCTGGCGGCCTGGGCCATGATGCTGTGGTGCATGGTCGCCTACCGGCGCCGGAAGAACGACAAGGGCTACCCGCGGCAGATGGCCTACAACGTCCCGTTGGAGACGCTGTTCACCGTCATCCCGATCATCATGGTCCTGACCCTGTGGGGCTTCACCGACCGCGTCCAGCGCTCGGTGGACACCCCGGTGGAGGACTCGCCGCTGACCGTCCAGGTCTACGGCAAGCAGTGGGCCTGGGACTTCAACTACAGCTACGACGGCCAGGAGAAGCACCTCGCCGGCGTCCAGGCACAGCTCGACGGCACCGAGGGTGTCGAGGAGACGCTGCCGACCATGTACCTGCCGGTGGACGTCCCGGTCGAGTTCGAGCTGAACTCGCGTGACGTCATCCACTCGTTCTGGGTCCCCGCCTTCCTGCGCAAGCTGGACATGGTCCCGGGCAAGACCAACTACATCTACCTGACGCCCCAGGAAGAGGGACGATTCCAGGGCAAGTGCGCCGAACTCTGCGGTGAGTACCACTCCGAGATGCTCTTCAACGTGGAGGTCGTCTCCGAGGCCGAGTTCCGGGAGCAGCTGTCCCGGATGGAGGACGGCCACCTGGGTGAGGAGTACAACCGCAACCCGAACGAGAACCCGGACGGCTGGCGTGACTCCCAGGTCCAGAACCAGGGTGACGGCACCCTGCGCGGCGAGTCCGGCGGTCCGACCGGTGGCGAGGACCTGACAGGTGAGGGAGACAACTGATGACCACCTATGAGTACGCCACGGACGAGGCGGCGGCCCAGCCGCGCGTGGTGCCCGTCTCCAAGGGCAGGATCGTCGTCAACTGGCTGACGACCACCGACCACAAGACGATCGGGTACATGTACCTGATCACGTCCTTCATCTTCTTCTGCATCGGTGGCGTCATGGCGCTGCTGATCCGCGCCGAGCTCTTCGAGCCGGGCATGCAGTTGCTCCAGACGAAGGAGCAGTACAACCAGCTGTTCACCATGCACGGCACGATCATGCTGCTGATGTTCGCGACCCCGCTGTTCATCGGCTTCGCCAACGTCATCATGCCGCTGCAGATCGGCGCGCCGGACGTGTCGTTCCCCCGCATGAACGCCCTGGCGTTCTGGTTCTTCCTGTTCGGCTCGATCATCGCCGTGGCCGGTTTCCTCACCCCGCAGGGTGCGGCCTCGTTCGGCTGGTTCGCGTATGCGCCCCTGTCGAACACCACGTACTCGCCGGGCGTGGGCGGTGACCTCTGGGTCTTCGGCCTCTTCCTGCAGGGCTTCGGCACCATCATGGGTGGCGTCAACTTCATCACCACCATCCTGACCATGCGTGCCCCGGGCATGACCATGTGGCGCATGCCGATCTTCACCTGGAACACCCTGATCACCGGAATCCTGGTCATCATGGCGTTCCCGCCGCTGGCCTCCGCCCTCGCGGCGCTGGGCATGGACCGCCGCTTCGGCGGACACGTCTTCGACCCGGAGAACGGCGGCGCCATCCTGTGGCAGCACCTGTTCTGGTTCTTCGGCCACCCGGAGGTCTACATCATCGCCCTGCCGTTCTTCGGCATCGTCTCGGAGATCATCCCGGTGTTCAGCCGGAAGCCGATCTTCGGCTACAAGTCCCTGGTGTTCGCCACCACCGCGATCGCCGCGCTGTCCGTGACCGTGTGGGCCCACCACATGTACGTCACCGGTTCCGTGCTGCTGCCGTTCTTCTCCCTGATGACCATGCTGATCGCGGTCCCCACCGGCGTGAAGTTCGTCAACTGGATCGGGACCATGTGGCGGGGTTCGCTCACCTTCGAGACCCCCATGCTGTGGACGCTCGGGTTCATGGTGACCTTCCTGTTCGGTGGCCTCACCGGCGTCATCCTGGCCTCCCCGCCGCTGGACTTCCACGTCTCGGACACGTACTTCGTGGTCGCCCACTTCCACTACGTGGTCTTCGGCACCGTGGTGTTCGCGATGTTCGCCGGGTTCTTCTTCTGGTGGCCCAAGTTCACCGGCAAGATGCTCAACGAGCGCCTGGGCAAGATCCAGTTCTGGATGCTGTTCGTCGGCTTCCACGGCACGTTCCTCATCCAGCACTGGCTGGGCGTCATGGGCATGCCGCGCCGTTACGCGGACTACATGGTCGAGGACGGCTTCACCCTGATGAACCAGTTCTCCACCGTGTTCTCCTTCATCCTGGGTGCCTCGCTGATCCCGTTCTTCTGGAACGTCTACATCACGGCGCGCAAGGGCCGGAAGGTCACCGTGGACGATCCCTGGGGCTTCGGTGGCTCGCTCGAGTGGGCCACCTCGTGCCCGCCGCCGCGGCACAACTTCCATTCGCTGCCGCGCATCCGCTCGGAGCGTCCGGCACTGGACCTGCACCACCCCGAACTGCTGCCCACCTCCCCGCAGCATGAGCCCGAGGTCTTCGGAGAGATGGCGGCTGCCAAGTGAGAACCAACGTCAAGCTGTTCACCATCCTGGGCGTCTTCTTCGTCATCGTCGCCACCATCTACGGGGTCTGGGTGCAGTGGTCCGAGTGGGCCGGTATCCCGGCACTGTATGCCTTGGGCGGCCTCGGCCTGATGATCGCCATCTACCTCTACCTCACCGACCGTCGCTTCGGCCTTGGGGCGGACGACCGTGAGGACGGCGACATCGCCGAGTACGCGGGCACCTACGGCCGGTTCGCGCCGTGGAGCTGGTGGCCGCTCGGCCTCGGCATCTCCTGCGCCGGGCTCGTCCTCGGCCTGGCCGTCGGCTGGTGGATCTTCTTCGTCGGCGTCGGCCTGGGGCTGTACTTCGTGGTCGGATGGGTCTTCGAGTACTCGAAGGGCGATCACGCCCACTGATCCGCTGCGGATCATCATGTGACACACGGCGTGGGCCGGGGCCTTCGAGGTCCCGGCCCACGCCGTTCTCGTATCTGATCCCGCGGGGATCGCCATGGACGGTCACGGTCAGGCCGGGGTGTGCCGGCCGGCGAGACCGCAGCAGTCATCGGCGCGGATCCGCGGGGCTCCTACGCCCTCCAGACCGCAAGCCCCTCGGGCCACACAGGCCGGGGCACGTGTGGCGGGTACGTCAGTGCCGTGGTGTCCTGGCCGCCCGTGCCCACGGAAGGTGGTGGAGGGACGACTGCACGATCGCCGTCGCGATACCCGTGTGCAGCATCTGCACCGATTCGATCTCGATGAGTTCGATGCGGTAGCCGCGGACCCTGACCCGATCGTCGATGCGGCCCAGGTACTCGATGTTCCCGTCCTCGCCGATCCGTCCCAGGTCTCCGGTGCGGTACAGCCGGCCAGAGGGGTTGTTGGGCAGTCCGACACTGTCCTGGATGAACGCCTTCGCCGTGAGCTCGGGGTGGTTGAGGTATCCGGCCGCGAGTCCAACGCCGCCGATGCAGATCTCACCGGCTTCGCCGCGGGCAACCACCCGGTCAGACCCTGGTTCCAGGAGGACCACCGAATAGGTCGGTAAGGGCATGCCGATGGTCACGTGGCCGTGCGGGTCCAGGGTGGTCCACGTAGCCGTGACGGTCGCCTCCGGGGGGCCATAGGCGTTCACCAACCGAAGACCGGGCCGGTGCCAGCGGGTGATCAGGTCCTGGGGACACGGCTCGCCTGAGACGAGCAGGAATCGCAGCTCAGGCAGGTCATCGTCCAGCGTGGCCAGCAGGGTGGGGACGCAGCAGAGGCCGGTGACCCGGAGATCCAGGAGGAAGTCATGCAGGTCCTGGCCGATCAGGGGCGCCCCGTGGGGCTTGGGCACGATGGTGGCGCCGGCCATCCAGGGCACCCAGATCTCCTCAACCGAGAAGTCGAAGGCGATACTCATGCCCTGATAGATCCGGTCTTCACCCGTGATGCCGTAGACCTCGGCCGCCACGCGCACGAAGTTGCAGATGCTGGCGTGCTCGATCGCGACCCCCTTGGGTCGTCCGCTCGCGCCCGAGGTGTAGATCACGTAGGCCAGCTCATCGACGGGGAGCCCACGCTCCTCCGGGCTGAGTCGGTCGGAGGGCTGGGCGGAGATGGCGGAGGCCTCGGCATCCATGACGACCACGGTGGCCGCGACCGCGTCCAGTGTCTCCACGTGAAGGGAGCGCGTCAGGACGGTGCTGACGCCGGCGTCCCGGCAGATGTACGCGATACGGTCCACGGGGAAACCAGGGTCAAGCGGCACGTAGGTGGCATTCAGCTTCAACGTGGCCAGCATGCCGGCATACCCGTCCAACGGATGATCCGACAACAGCGCGACGCGGTCCCCGCAGCGGACCCCGCGCCGTCTCAGATGACGAGCTAGACGGTTGGCCCGGGCGTCGAGATCCGCGTAGGAGACCGCGAGGTCGCCGGTATCCACCGCGAGTCGATGTGAGTGCCCGTGGTGCAGCAACTCGTCGACTCTCTCCTCGAACAGGTGGTCCAGTCGTTCGCCCGGGGACCAGCGCACTCGCTGGTCGAACCGCGTGTCCACCAAGACCGTCGGACCGCTGGGCTGGTCCTCCGGGGACCCAGGCCCGAGCGAGAGGGACCCCCCGAACACGTCATCGCCAGGGGATGGCCAGGCGCCCGGGGGAGTCCCAGGCTCCTGGGGAAGGGAACGGTCGGATCCGAACGACTCCGACCCGAGAGTAGCGAGAATGGCTTCCTGATCCGTCACGGCCATGCCTTCCATCGAGATGCACCACGGCCCAGCGCGGGAGAAGGGGATAACCCGATGCTGCGCCCACAGAAATCGCGACCTTGCGATACACTGCACCCTGACACCGCGGTCACAGCGGGTCAACAACCCGCGAATCATCCCTTGATGATCCAAGTACCGTTCGGGTGTGATCGCGCCGGAATCTCTCGGTGCCGCTGCGGACAGTCAAGAGTGTCCTGCGTCAAACTGCGGTCAGGAAGTGCTTGGACCCGTTCCGGGACCCGGCCTCAGGAGCCCACATCTCGTGGTCGACGGTCCGGCACCCATCGGTCCTCTCACCGAGGACGAACGGGTCTTCAGCCTCATCCAGGTGTAGCCACTCGCCCCTCCGGACGCCGCTGTCAAGGTTCCCGCTCTGCGCGGGCGCCCGCACCCGAGCGCGTGCAGGGTGCGGCCCGTCAGGGTGGCGATCGACGGGCGTCTCCCGAACGCCGCCCCTGCTCGCCTCCGGTCCGGAGGCGAGCAGGGGCGGCTGGGGCGTCACTGCCTGCCGGTCAG
>NZ_AFXQ01000040.1 GCF_000224415.1 Citricoccus sp. CH26A
CTCCACGGCGCCGGACGCCGCCGAGGTCCTGGGAGTGGGCCGGGCGAAGCTGTCGGACATCGAGGCGAACCTGGTCCTGGACACGGCCCCCGCCGCCCCGGCCCACCAGGTCTTCACCGGGGTGCTCTACGACGCCCTGGACTACGCCTCCCTGCCGGAGGTCGCCCGCCGCCGGGCGCGCGAGGAGGTGCTGGTCTTCTCCGGCCTGTTCGGCGTGCTGGCCCTGGGTGACCGGATCCCCAACCACCGCCTGACGGTCACCGCCACGCTGCCGACCATCGGCCGGATGTCCTCGTGGTGGAAGCCGCGGCTCACCCCGCTGCTGGACGAGAAGGCCGCGCATGCCGGTGTGGTCGTCGACTGCCGCTCGGGCGGGTACGCGGCGCAGTGGAAGGCCCCGGCGGAGACCACCGTGACGGTGGACGTGTTCCAGGTGCGCAACGGCGAGCGCACCGTGGTCTCGCACTTCGCCAAGCACACCCGCGGGCTGGTGGCGCGGGCCCTGCTGCTGGCGGGTCCCCGGGTGGCCCGGTCCCCGGAGACGGCGGCCGAGGTCGTGGCGGCCGCTGGTTCGGCCGCCGGCCCGTACGACTGGACGGTGGACCTGGTCCCGGCGTCGCAGACCCCCGGGTCGAGGCCGGGCCGGCTGGAGGTCACCCTGCCCGAGCGGTACTCCACCGTCTGAGCCTGGCCCCTACCTCCCCCGGGACCGGTGGTGACCGGGACCTTTCCCCGGCCCGGGCGGGCCGCTACGGTGGTCGGATCCGATGCGCAGGAGGATGGTCCGCCGTGAATCCCAACGTCCCCACCGTGGTGCAGTCCGACCGCACCGTTCCCATCAACCTGCGCCAGTCCGGGCCCACCCCGGTCCAGATGCTGATCGACACGCGCGTGCGGAAGTCGCCGTACTGGCACCTGTCCATGGAGGCCGGCTGCTGGCGGGCCTCGGTCTACAACCGCATGTACCACCCCCGGGGCTACGTGGCCCCCGAGGACGGCGGCATGATGGTCGAGTACGACTCCCTGGTGAACCACGTGACCCTGTGGAACGTGGCGGTCGAGCGCCAGATCCGGGTCCAGGGCCCGGACGCGGAGGCCTTCGTCGACTTCGTCATCACCCGGGACGCCACCCGGATCCCCGTCATGCACGCCCGCTACGTGATCCTGTGCAACGAGGCCGGCGGGATCCTGAACGACCCGGTCCTGCTGCGGGTCGCGGAGGACGAGTTCTGGTTCAGCCTCTCGGACTCGGACCTGCTGTTCTGGCTGCAGGGAGTCAACGTGGGCCGCCGGTATGACGTGGACATCCGCGAGATCGACGTCTGCCCCGTGCAGGTCCAGGGCCCGAAGTCCGTGGACCTCATGGCGGACCTGTTCGGGGACGCGGTGGCCGGGCTGCCGCCGTACGGCCTGCTCGCCGGACAGGTGGCGGGCTGTGACGTGATCGTCTCCCAGACCGGGTTCAGCGGGGAGAAGGGCTACGAGATCTACCTCAAAAACGCGTCCCTGCACGCCGAGACCCTGTGGAACGCGGTCCTCGAGGCCGGACGTCCGCACCAGCTGGCCGTCGTGGCGCCCGCGCACCACCGCCGGATCGCGGCCGGGATCCTGTCCTGGGGCCAGGACATGGACCAGGAGACCCTGCCCTTCCAGGTCAACCTGGGCTACCAGGTCCCCCGGGGCAAGGCGGGCGAGTACGTGGGCAAGGCTGCCCTGGAGGAGGCCCGGCGCCAGGTCGAGGCGGGGACCCCGCCGTACACCCACCAGCTCGTGGGGATGCGGCTGGGCGGGGCGCCCATCGAGGACTACGCCCCGGACTTCTGGCTGATCAGTCCCGACGTGGACACCGACCCGGTCGGCTACGTCACCTCCCCCTGGTACTCGCCGGAGCTGGGTCACAACATCGCCATGGGGTACGTCCCGGTGGAGCTCGCCGGCCTGGGCACCGAGCTCTGGGTGCACCTGCCGGAGGAGTACGCGGACACCGCCGGACGGCCCGTGGCGGCCGAGGTGGTCGAGCTGCCCTTCCGGCCCTCGGTCAACCCGAACCAGCGCGAGCTGCTGAGGCAACGGGGGCTGGACGCCGCCGAGTGAGGCGATGCCCCGATCCCGTCCGCGTCCCCCGGCGGTCGTCACCGCGGGCAACGGCAGGCCGGGGCGCCCCAGACTGTCAGGCGGTGCCCGCCTCGGCCACGAGCTCGACCTCGAAACCGCCGGGGGCCTCCAGGTAGGCCGCGTAGTGGCTGCGTCCCCCGGCGAAGGGGTGCTTCTCGGCGAACAGCACCGTGAAGCCGCGGTCGACCGCGTCCTCGACCAGCGCGTCGACCTCGGCCCGGGTGCCGGCCTGGAAGGCCAGGTGGTTGAGCCCCGGACGCATCCGGTCATGGCCGCCGGGACCCACGTCCGGTCCGGACTCCAGCACGAGGTACTCCCCGGCGCCCTGGTAGCTGGTGCCCTCGGACCATTCGCCGCTGACCTGGTAGCCGAGCTGCTGGAACAGCCAGCCCAGCGTCTGGCGGGCCCGGGCCAGGTCCTGCACCCAGATCTCCACGTGGTGCAGCCGGCCCGCCCGCCGCGGTGTCCCGGCGCCGAAGGGCCGGCCGGCGCTGTCCGCTGCGGCTGCCCCGGTCCCGGCCGGCACCGGTTCCGGGGCCGGCTCCTCCTGCACGGACTCCTGCGCGGGTTCCGGTGCGGGCGTCGCGGTCTTGGGCACGGTGGATCCGGCAGCCGCGGCGCCGGCCACCCGGATCCCGGACTTCTCGCGGATCCACGGGCGCCCGGACGCGCCGGCGTCCATGGCCTCGTTCGAGAGCAGGTCTGCGTCCTTGTTCTTCTCCCGGGGGATCCACTCGTACGTGACCCTGCCCTGGGGGAGGATCGCCCGGGCCTGGCCGGCCAGCTTCTGCATGTCCGCGTGCTTGATCTTCCAGCGCCCGCTCATCTGCTCCACCACGAGCTTGGAGTCCATCTTCACGTGCACCCGCGCATCGGGGTCGAGGTTCCGTGCCATGGTCAGGCCGGCCACGAGCCCGGAGTACTCGGCCACGTTGTTCGAGGCCCTGCCCAGCGGGGCGGCGTCGATGTCCAGGATCTTCCCGGTGGCCGGATCGCGGACGAGGGCACCGTAGCCGGCGACTCCGGGATTGCCGCGGGAGCCGCCGTCGGCCTCGACCTGCAGGACGCGTTCGGACACGGGCATCACTTCTCTCTGGTTCTGGACGGGTGGCCGGCCGGAGGCCGGCGGGGCTCAGCCCTCGGTGGCCCGGACCAGGATGGCCCCGGAGTCCGGGCAGTACACCAGCGTATCGGCCGGCGCCTGCTCAATCTGCGCGAGGTCTGCCGGGCTGATCGGCATGCCGGAGGCCTCCGAGTGGTTCCCGACCAGCCGCGCCGCCCCGATCCCGCCGGTGCGGGCCCGGACCTTCTCGTACCGGGCGACCAGCCCGGCGGGCAGGGTGGCCGCGAGCGCGGTGCGGTCCCTGGTCAGCTCGTTGCCGCGGGCGGAGACGTCGGTGGCCTCGGCCTTCAGCGCTGCGCCGCGGTCCCGGGCGGCGGCCTGCGCCTCGGCCAGGAGCCGGTGGGCCTGCGCCTGTGCGGACTCGGCCTGCTCCACGGCGTCCATGGCCTCCAGCTCCGTCTCCTCGTGGCGGTCCTGGAGTTCGGCGAGCGTGGTGAGCTCGTGCATCATCCTCTCCAGGTCCCGGGCCGATCCCTCGCCGGCGTCCAGGCGCTTCTGGTTGCGCTCCCGGTGGGCCCGGACGGAGGAGACCTCCTGGTCGGCGGCGGCCAGGGCGGCCTGCGCCGCGGCCAGCGAGGCGGCGGCCTGGTCGGCCTCGGCCTGGCGGTCGGCGACCGCCTGCTGCAGCTGGCGGAACGCGGGATCCTGGCGCAACTGCTGCATGCGCGACCGCGCCTGGTCCAGGGCGGTGTCCAGCGCCTGCAGGTCGAGCAGTCTCAGCTGCTCGGCCGGGGTCGCCGTGGTGGCCGGGGTCGCGGGGGTGGCGGAATCGGTCATGCGGGCCTCCTTCAGGAGCCGGGGGTCAGGACGAAGTCCCAGGGGTCGGTGTTCAGTGCGCTGACCGCGATCTCCACGTCGAAGCCGCGGTCGGTGAGCAGGGTGTCGAGGGCCTCGGCGGCGGCCGGCAGCCACAGCCACTCGCTGCCGAAGTGGGAGACCTCCACCAGGTAGGGGCGCCCGCCGGTCAGCCGGGCCGCCTCCCGCGCCTCGGAGGCCGGGTGGTGGCGCAGGTCCGCCGTGACGTACACGTCGGCCCCGGCGGCCCGGACCTGGTCGAAGAGACTGTCCCCGGCGCCTCCGCAGACGGCCACCGTGCTGACCAGCCCGTCCCGGTCCCCCGCCACGCGCACCCCGCCCGCCACGGCGGGCATGACCGAGAACACGCGGGCGGCGAAGTCACCCAGGGTCATGGCCCGGGACAACCGGCCCACCCGGCCGAGCCCCTCCTCGGCCAGTCCCCCGTCGGCCGGGACCAGCGGCGTGACCTCCTGCAGCCCGAGCACGTCCGCGATGACGTCGGAGACGCCCCCGACGGCGGAATCGGCGTTGGTGTGGGCGGTCAGCAGCGCGCAGCCACCCTCGATGAGGCTGTGGAGGACCTCGCCCTTGAAGCCGGTGGCCGCCACCGAGTGCACGCCGCGCAACAGCAGCGGATGGTGGGTGACCAGCAACTGGGCACCGGCGCCCACGGCCTCCTCGACCACGTCCTGGACGGGGTCCACCGCGAAGTGGATGCGGCGCACCGGCCGGCCGGGCCGGCCGGCCACCAGGCCGGTGGCGTCCCAGTCCTCGGCCAGCGACGCGGGCCACAACTGCTCGAAGGCCTCCAGCACCTGGGCCAGGGTCGGGATCCGGTCGGTGTCGCGGAGGTCCGTCCCCTCCGGCTCGGCCGGGGAGGACTGGGTCGGCGTTGCGGCGCTCATAGGGCCATTGTGCCCGAGTCGGGAATGAACCCGCGCTCCCCCGTGCTGTACCCCGACGTGAGTGACGACGTACGAGAGAACCCGTCCGACGACGTGACCGACCCCCGCGGCTCCCACCGGGTGCTGACGGTGGCCGGCGGCTGCTTCTGGTGCCTGGACGCCGTGTACCGGCGCATCCGGGGCATCACGGCCGTCGAGTCCGGCTACACGGGCAGCGACTGGCCCGACCCGGACTACGAGGCGGTGTGTTCGGGGATGACCGGTCATGCCGAGGCGGTGCGGGTGGGTTTCGACGAGTCCGTCATCAGCGCGGACATGGTCCTGGACATCTTCTTCACGGGCCATGACCCGACGACCCTGAATCGCCAGGGCCATGACGTGGGTACCCAGTACCGCTCGGCACTGTTCGCTGACGGCGCCGAGGACGAGGCCCTGTTCCGGGCCGCCATCGAGCGCAACCAGGACAACTGGGCCGCCCCGATCGTCACCACGATCGAACCGGCCGCACGGTGGTATCCGGCGGAGTGGTACCACCAGGACTTCTACACGAACCGGCCCGATGCCGGCTACTGCCACGTGATCATCACCCCGAAACTGGCCAAGGTCCGGCAGCGTTACTCGGCGTGGCTGGTCGAGCCTCAGCTCAGCAGGCCGCTGGCATAGGCTGATTCCCGAGGACCCGGACGTCGCCGCCCGGGTCCACCGCCCGTGCCGGGCCACCGGCCCGCCGCCCGCAGTCCCCGCACCGACTTCGACAAAGGAAACCCTCATGGCCACCTTGCTCAATAACATCACCGAGGCCGTCGGCAACACCCCCCTCGTCCGGCTCAACCGGCTGACCGAGGGACTGCCCGGCCAGGTCGCCGTCAAGCTCGAGTTCTACAACCCGGCCAACTCGGTCAAGGACCGCATCGGCCGGTCGATCGTGGATGCCGCCGAGGCCTCCGGCCAGCTGCGCCCGGGTGGGACCATCGTGGAGGGCACCTCCGGCAACACCGGCATCGCCCTGGCCATGGTCGGCGCTGCACGGGGGTACAAGGTCATCCTGACCATGCCCGAGACCATGTCCAACGAGCGCCGCGTGATGCTGCGCGCCTACGGGGCGGAGATCGTCCTGACCCCCGGCGCCGACGGCATGCGCGGAGCGCTGGAGAAGGCCCAGCAGATCGTCGCCGAGTCCGACAACGCCGTCTGGGCCCGGCAGTTCGCCAACCAGGCCAACGTGCAGGCGCACTACACCACCACCGGACCCGAGGTCTGGGAGGCCACCGACGGCCAGGTGGATGTCTTCGTCGCCGGCATCGGCACCGGCGGCACCATCACCGGCGCCGGTCGCTACCTGCGGGAGCAGAAGCCCGACGTGCGCCTGGTCGCCGTCGAGCCGGCCGACTCCCCCATCCTCTCCGGGGGCAAGCCGGGTCCGCACAAGATCCAGGGCCTGGGCGCGAACTTCATCCCGGAGATCCTGGACCAGGAGATCTACGACGCGGTGTACGCCGCCACCCTCGAGGAGTCCGTCGCCACCGCGCGTGACCTGGGCACCCAGGAGGGCATCCTGGGCGGCATCTCCTCCGGGGCCATCGTGTCCGCGGCCATCGAGGAGGCCAAGAAGGAGGAGAACCGGGACAAGCTGATCGTCGCGATCGTCTGCGACTTCGGCGAACGGTACATCTCCACCGTCCTGTACGAGGACATCCGCGGCTGATCACGGGTCCGCGGCACGCACTACAGTCAAGACACCGCCGTGCGGGCCGGTCACCGACCGGTCCGCACGCACACCGCCGGCACCAGCCACCGACCGAAAGGCCTCCAGTGGGTTTCCTGTCCCGCCTCAAGGAAGACATCGCGAACGCCCGGGCGCATGACCCGGCGGCCCGCGGCGACCTGGAGGTTGCCGTGGTCTACTCGGGCCTGCACGCGATCTGGGCGCACCGGCTGACGCACCGGATGTGGCAGAACGAGCGCCTGAAGACCCCGGCGCGCGTGGTCTCCCAGGTGGCCCGGACCCTGACCGGGATCGAGATCCACCCGGGCGCGACGATCGGCCGGCGGTTCTTCATCGACCACGGCATGGGCGTGGTGATCGGTGAGACGGCCGAGATCGGCGACGACGTCATGCTCTACCACGGGGTCACCCTCGGCGGCCGGTCCCTGGACAAGGTCAAGCGGCACCCGACCCTGCAGAACGGGGTCGTCGTCGGTGCCGGTGCCAAGATCCTCGGCCCGGTCGAGATCGGTGCGGGCACCGCGGTGGGAGCCAACGCCGTCGTCGTCAAGGACACCCCCGCCGGCTCCATCGCCACCGGCGTCCCGGCCACGTGGCGCCACCGGGAGCCCCGCGAGCACAAGCCCGCCGTGGACCCGGCGGAGTACGTCGACCCCGCCATGTGGATCTGACGCCCCGAGAGCCTCCTCCCGCAGCACACCAGCACGACGCCGGCCGGTCGCCTTCCCCTCGGAAGGCGGCCGGCCGGCGTCGTGGGGGCCTCAGGCCGAGATTTCGGAGCGGTCCCCCGACCACAGGGTGTGGAAGGTGCCCTCGCGGTCGACCCGGCGGTAGGTGTGCGCACCGAAGTAGTCGCGCAGGCCCTGGGTGAGCGCGGCCGGCAGGCGGTCCCGGCGCAGTCCGTCGTAGTAGGCCAGGGCCGAGGAGAACACCGGTACGGGCACCCCGGCGGAGACGGCCGCGGCGACCACCCGGCGCCAGGCCGGCACCGCGGCGGCGAGCGCCTGGCTGAACTCCGGGGCGAAGAGCAGGTTGAGCGGCTGGCCCTCCGCCAGCGTGCCCGGCTCCGGGTGACGAGAGGTGTCCCGGCCCCCGTAGGCCTTCATGATGGTGTCCAGCAGGTCGGCGCGGATGATGCAGCCGTTGCGCCACAGCGAGGCGATGGTGCCCAGGTCCAGGGACCAGCCGTACTGCGCGGCGGCCGCCGAGAGCATGTCCAGGCCCTGGGCGTAGGACACCAGCTTGGAGGCGTACAGGGCCAGGCGCACGTCCTCGACGAAGGCCTCGTGGTCCCGGTCCTGCAGTTCCTGCGGGGCGCTGACGTCATCGGCGCCCGCGCCCAGGACCTCCCGGGCCGTGGACCGCGCGGCGGTCTGGCTGGAGAGCGAGCGGGCGAAGACGGACTCGGCGATCGCCGCCACGGGCGCGCCCAGGTCCAGCCCGGAGATGGCCGTCCAGCGGCCGGTCCCCTTCTGTCCGGCCTCGTCCACGATGACGTCGACCATCGGCTGGCCGGTGGCCACGTCCACCTGGCTCAGGACGTCGGCGGTGATCTCGATCAGGTAGCTGCGCAGCTCCGTGCGGTTCCACTGCTCGAAGATGACCGCCTGCTCCGCCGGTTCCACGCCCCCGACGCTGCGCAGGAGGTCGTAGGCCTCCCCGATCACCTGCATGTCGGCGTATTCGATGCCGTTGTGGACCATCTTCACGAAGTGGCCGGCGCCGTCCGTGCCGATCCAGGCACAGCAGGGGTCGCCCTCGTACTTCGCGGAGATGTCCTCGAGCAGCGGGCCGAGCGCCTCGTAGGACTCGCGCGGGCCGCCCGGCATGATGGCGGGGCCGTTCAGGGCGCCCTCCTCACCGCCGGACACGCCGATCCCCACGAAGTGCAGGTCCTTCGCCGCGAGGGCCGCCTCGCGCCGGCGGGTGTCCTCATAGTGTGAGTTGCCGGCGTCGATGACGATGTCTCCGGCCTCCAGCAGCGGCACGAGCTGGTCGATGACGTCGTCCACGGGCCGGCCGGCCTGGACCATGAGGAGCACCCGGCGGGGGTGGCCAGGGACTCCACGAGCTCGGCCAGCGTCTCCGTGGGGATGAAGGTCCCGTCCTCGCCGTGCTCGGCCACGAGCGCATCGGTGCGCGCCCTACTGCGGTTGTGCAGGGCCACGGTGTACCCGTGACGCGCGAAGTTCCGGGCCAGGTTCGCCCCCATGACCGCCAGCCCCGTGACGCCGATGTCAGCCTTCATGCCGTTCCTTCCCAGCACGCCGGAGGTGCTGCTGCCAACAGTGGAATTCCGGCCGCACCCCTCAGGGGCGGCCCGGACCTCACCAGCCTACGTGGTCGGCGGGGCCGGCCGCGGCGTTCACCGCCTCGTCTGCGGTGCGGAGGACCGTTCGGGGCGCTCGCCCGCGCCCGCATCCCCGGCCGTGCCCCCGGCCGCGGCCTGGGTCGCGATCCGCCGGAGCCCGACCGCCATTCCGGCCGCGAGCCGCGTGGCGCCGGCCGTGTCCAGGTGCAGTCCGTCCGTGGTCAGGGAGGGGTCGGCGAAGCGGTTGCCCGCCGTCCGCATCCGGTGCGCACCCAGGTGGTGCACCCAGGACCGGGGACCGGTCTCACCGTCCGGGAACGACGGGGAATCGGCGACCGTGAGCGAGTCGCCGTAGACCTCCAGGCTCACCACCGTGCCCGGCCCCTCCGGGGAGAGGTGCCGTGAGGGGACAGGGACCGGCCCCGCGTCCCCGCCCTCCCGGCATCCGGAGAGGGTGAGGAGGGCCAGGAGCAGGCTGAGCGCCAGCGCCGCGGGGGCCGCCCGTCGCCTCCGGGGGGCCGCGATGGGTCAGTCCCCGACGGCTTCCCGGCCGCGGCGCACGATCAGCGGGTCCGGGGTGCCGACCACCGCGTGGTCCTTGTCCTCGTACTCGAACTGGGACAGGAAATGGCGCATGGCGTTGAGCCGGGCACGCTTCTTGTCATTGGACTTGATGGTTGTCCACGGCGCGTGGTCGGTGTCCGTGTGCAGGAACATCGCCTCCTTGGCCGCCGTGTAGTCCTCCCAGCGGTCCAGCGACTCCAGGTCCATGGGCGAGAGCTTCCAGCGGCGCACCGGGTCGATCTGGCGGATGGCGAAGCGGGTGCGCTGCTCGGACTGGGTCACCGAGAACCAGAACTTCGTCAGGTGGATGCCGTCGTCCACGAGCATCTTCTCGAACAACGGCACCTGGCTCATGAAGGTGGTGTACTGCTCGTCCGTGCTGAAGCCCATGACGCGCTCCACGCCCGCCCGGTTGTACCACGAGCGGTCGAAGAGCACGATCTCGCCCTCGGTCGGGAAGTGGTTGATGTACCGCTGGAAGTACCACTGGCCCTGCTCGCGGTCCGAGGGCTTGTTCAGCGCCACGACCCGGGCGGTGCGCGGGTTGAGGTACTCCGTGAAGCGCTTGATGGTCCCGCCCTTGCCGGCGGCGTCCCGGCCCTCGAAGACGATGATGTGCCGCTGCCCCGAGTCCTCACCCCAGTACTGCAGCTTCAGCAGCTCGATCTGCAGCTTGTACTTCTCCAGCTCGTACTCCTCGCGGGACAACCGCGTCTCGTACGGGTAGTCCTCCCGCCAGGTGTCCACGGCCCGGCCCTGGGGGTCGATCAGGTCCGGGTCCGGGGTGTGGCGGTCGACCACCTGAAAGCCGCCGTCACGGATCTTGTCGATGAACTCCCGCAGGTTCTCCCGGGGCGCGTCCGGCGTCAGCAGCATCTCGACTCTCCTTCGAAGGGGCCGGCACCGGGGTCCCGGACCAGCGGCGTGGTCGGTGGACCCCCCGGGTGCGGCACGGTGGGGACTGGACTTCATTGTCCATCATCGTCCCCACACGCCACCCGGTTCCGTCATCGGGCGTCGTCCCCGGTGAACAGCCGGTGAACACCGGTGGAGCGCAGGAGTCAGCGCGCCATGGCGTGGGGCGGGCGCTCCAACCCGGCGGAGACCGCCTCGGACGGGTCGTGCCCGAGCTCGACGATGCGGTTGCCGGCATCCACGTGGACCACGGTGGGCTGGAAGGACCGGGCCTCCTCGGTGGTCATCTGCGCATAGGTGATGAGGATGACGGTGTCCCCCACGTCCACCAGGTGGGCGGCGGCGCCGTTGATGCCCAGCACTCCCGACCCGCGTTCCCCGGCGATGGTGTAGGTCTCCAGCCTGGCCCCGTTGGTCACGTCCACGATCGCCACGAGTTCGCCGGGCAGGATGTCCGCGGCGTCGAGCAGGTCCTGGTCAACGGTGACCGAGCCCACGTAGTGCAGGTCCGCGTGCGTCACGGTGGCACGGTGGATCTTGGACTTGAAGATGGTCCGGGTCATGGAGGCCATGGGTCTGTGTTCCTTCGGAAGGCTGGCGATCCCGCTGCCCCGGGGGCGCGGTGACGACATCCCCTCAACGGGCAATGCCTGTCAATTATGCCCGTCGATGACGCCCGGCCGTGCGCGGTGCGCCGTGCCGGGGCGCCATCAGGGCGTTCACCAAGATTTCCACAGGGTCGCCCCGAGATGATGCGGCATGTCCACCTCGCAGCTGTCCCAGGACACCCGGAGCGCGACCGGACCGGGGCGCCGGCCCAGTCGCCTCTCCGTCCTCGCCCTGATTCCCGCGGGGGGCCACCGCGTCAGGCTCCTGCTGGACCTGACGGCGGTCGAGCCGGGACTGGAGCCGAGCTCGCGGGCCAGGACGGCCCGGCACCGTTCGTAGGCCAGCAGGCCCGAGACCGGGTGCCCGCCCCGTTCCAGGGCCAGGATCATGCTCGTCCAGGCGGCCTCGTTGAGCTCGTCGGTGTCCAGGACCCGTCGGGACCAGGCGACGGCCTCGGAGCCCAGTACGAGTTCCCGGGCCGTGTGCGCGGCCTGGACCATGGCGGTGGCCGTCCGGGCGTTCTGCAGGCGGCGCTCGGCCGCGGCCGCCGGGGGCGCCCCCTCCCAGAGCAGCTCGATGAGCCGTCCCTTCGAGACGGGAGTCCCCAGGTGCAGCAGCAGGATCTCCAGGATCTGCCGGGACTTGGGCCCGCCCAGCTGGTGGGGTCTCAGGACCGTGTCCCCGCGGCGCACCTCCAGGCCCCACAGCATGGTGATGGTCAGGTGCTGCTCCCCAAGTTCGTTCTCCCCAGCGCGTGCACGACCGACATTCCCATCCGGGACCGGGCGTGCGTAGCCCCGGCCTTGGGGAACCGGGACCCTCGCGAGTGCCGCTGGTCGGCAGCGGCACCGCGCCGGCGCGGGCCGGACGTCGACGGCGTTGCACTGGATGGACCGTGGGGAGAACACGAGGCGATCGAGTGGAGGGCACTCGGGCAGTCGGGGTCGAGCTCCTGATAAAGCAGTACACCCCACCGTGGCACCGGGCCCCGGGCGGGCACAGAATACCCTCACGGCACTGATCATCACAACTGCCCCCATCCCCGGAGGCCGACCATGCGTGACGTGAGGAACCGGCGCACCGTCAGGACCGGGCTCCCCCATGTCACATCCGCTGCGGACGTCACCGGGCGCGTCATCATCCCCCATGACTCCCGACCAGAACGCGGCGATGCACGGACCGGCCTCCGGTGCGCGGCGGGTGCCGACACTGGGAGACCGGAAAGAGACACCGCCATGAAGACCCGCGACCTCACCCCGGGACACATCGGACGCACCATCCGCGTCACCGGCTACGGCATCGACGTCACCGGAACCCTGCGTGACCTCATCGTGCGGACGGTGGCCGCCACCACCGGGTCCCAGCGCAATCCCCAGGTGGAACTCATCGGCGTCACCCTGCAGGTGGGTCCCCACCACCTGGACCTGACCGGCCACGAACACGTCACGCAGCCCTGCGACCAGCCCCTGATCCGGCAGTCGACGGAGAGGGAGTGGTGGGTGGAGGACGTGGTGGGCCCTGCCGGGATCGAACCGACGACACCTGCGGTGTAAACGCAGTGCTCTACCAGCTGAGCTAAAGGCCCTCATACACCTCGGACCCCGGCGGTTCGGCCCAGGGCCTCGACGAGCAGGGTGCGCGTGCAATCACAGGTTACCGCAGGGCTCCGGGCCCCCGCTCCAGGCGCACCGAGGGGCGCCCGCGGTCACCCCCCTCGTGCTCGACGACCTGCTCGACGACGGCAGCACCGGATCCTCCCCCACCGACGGGCCGGGCGGGACGGTCTCCTCAGTCCCGGTTCGGCCCCGCGCCGCCACGGGACAGGTGGTCGGCCAGCCGTCGTTCCTGCCCGGGGGCCGCCTCGACGCGCCGCAGTTCCCGGCCCGCGGCATCCACGAGGACGCTGATGCGCCGGGCGCGTCCGGTGCGGTCGTCGAAGGCACCGACGCGCCGCGCCGCGGCGCCGTGCGGCCAGAAGTCGGCGAGCAGGGGGGTGCGCACCCCGTGGGCGTCGCCGAAGGCGCGCAGCACGGGGGCGGAATCACAACTGATCACGCGTAGTCCGATCCCGGACGGGGCCAGTCGCCCGGCCAGCTCGTCCACCCAGCCCAGCTCGGCGGTGCACACGGGCGTGAACGCACCCGGCAGGAAGAAGAGCCAGCAGCGGGACGGCACGGAGACGCCGTCGGCCCCCTCGGGCGACCCCGGATCCGGGGCCAGCGGCGGCCACGGCCAGGACTGTCCGTGCTGGTCCCGCAGGGCGGGGGCCTCAGCCACCGGGAGGGCTCACCGGTTGCGCTTGCCGACCAGGCGCGAGGCGGTCCAGTCCGCGGAGACCCCGGCCGTCGTGGTGACGTGGAGCCCGGCGGTCGGCGCCGCCTCGGCGACGTCGGCCGGCAGGACGTGGCCCTCGCGCCCGTTACGCGGCGTCATCAACCACAGCACGCCCCCGGCATCGAGCGAGGTCTGCGCGTCCATCAGGGCGTCTGCGAGGTCCTCGACGTCACCGTCGGAGGCGCGCCACCACAGGACGACGGCGTCTACGGGGTCCTGGTCCTCCTCGGTCAGCAACTCGGTGCCGAGCTCGTCTTCCAGGGCGTCCCGGAAGTCGAAGTCGATGTCCTCGTCGAAGCCGAGTTCCTGGACCAGCTGGCCTTCGGACAGCCCCATCCGGGCGGCGGGTCCGACGCTGGTCTCCGCAATACGCCCGACGGCGGGGGCGGAGTCTGGCTGGTTCACATCTCTCCTTGCAGTTTCCGTGATGACCAAGCGGGCATCATCCCGTCCAGATTACTGCGCCCCGTAGCACCGGGCCATGTCCATGTATTGGACTGCACCGTAAGGTCCGCAGGCGTTACAGTCGGACGTGGAAGCAATGGGCCGGTCTGACTTGCCCCGGACGGCTGACCCCGGACGGGTCCGGGCCACAGATACTGCGGACATGATCCGCCGACAGAGAGGTTGCCGTGAGCGCAGCTGAAGAGAGCTCCCATATCCTGAGCGGCCTGACGAACCAGTTGCCGGACAAGGATCCCCAGGAGACCGCAGAGTGGATCGAGTCCTTCGACGGTCTCGTCGAAGAACGCGGCACGGAGCGCGCGGAATACATCATGCGCCAGCTGCTCCAGCGCGCCGGGACCAAGTCCGTGGGCGTCCCGATGGTCACCACCACGGACTACGTCAACACCATCCCCGTGGACCAGGAGCCCGAGTACCCCGGAGACGAGGAACTGGAGCGCCGCTACCGCAATTACCTGCGGTGGAACGCCGCCATGATCGTCCAGCGCGCCCAGCGCGACGGTGTTGGCGTGGGCGGGCACATCTCCTCCTACGCCGGCCAGGCCACCCTGTACGAGGTGGGCCTGAACCACTTCTTCCGCGGCCAGGACCATCCCGGTGGTGGCGACCAGGTGTTCTTCCAGGGCCACTCCTCCCCCGGCAACTACGCGCGCGCCTTCCTCGAGGGCCGGCTGACCGAGGAGGACCTCGACGGCTTCCGCCAGGAGAAGTCCAAGGCCGGCAATGCCCTGCCGTCCTATCCGCACCCGCGCATGCTGCCGGACTTCTGGCAGTTCCCCACCGTGTCCATGGGCCTGGGCCCGATCAACGCGATCCACCAGGCCCAGTTCAACCGCTACCTGCACAACCGCGGCATCAAGGACACCTCCCAGCAGCACGTCTGGGCCTTCCTCGGGGACGGGGAGATGGACGAGCCGGAGTCGCGCGGCGCTCTGCACATCGCCGCCAACGACAAGCTCGACAACCTGACCTTCGTCATCAACTGCAACCTGCAGCGCCTCGACGGCCCGGTCCGCGGCAACGGCAAGATCATCCAGGAGCTGGAGGCCTACTTCCGCGGCGCCGGCTGGAACGTCATCAAGGTCCTGTGGGGCCGCGAGTGGGACGGGCTGCTGGACAAGGACGACGAGGGTGAGCTCGTCCGGATCATGAACGAGACCCTCGACGGCGACTACCAGACCTACAAGGCGGAGTCCGGCGGCTTCGTGCGCGACCACTTCTTCGGACGGTCCTCGGTGACCAAGGAGATGGTCGCGGACATGACCGACGACGAGATCTGGGGCCTCAAGCGCGGCGGACACGACTACAACAAGGTCTACGCCGCCTACAAGGCCGCCATGGACTACCAGGGCAAGCCGACCGTCATCCTGGCGCAGACGGTCAAGGGCTACGGCCTGGGCTCGTCCTTCGAGGGCAAGAACGCCACCCACCAGATGAAGAAGCTCACGGTGGAGGACGTCAAGAAGTTCCGCGACCGCCACCGCATCCCCGTCACGGACGAGCAGATCGAGGCCGATCCGTACAACGTGCCGTACTACCACCCGGGCCCGGACGCGCCGGAGATCCAGTACATGATGGAGCGGCGCAGGGCCCTGGGCGGCTTCCTGCCGGAGCGCCGTGAGGACCACGACAAGATCCCGATGCCGCCGGAGTCCACGTACAAGCACGCCAGGAAGGGCACCGGCAAGCAGCAGGCCGCCACCACCATGGCCTTCGTGCGCCTGCTCAAGGACCTGATGCGGGACAAGAACATCGGCAAGCGGATCGTGCCGATCATCCCGGACGAGGCCCGCACCTTCGGCATGGACTCGTTCTTCCCGACGGCGAAGATCTACAACCCCAAGGGCCAGAACTACCTCTCCGTGGACCGGGACCTGTTCCTGTCCTACAAGGAGTCCCCGCAGGGACAGCTCTACCACGTGGGCATCAATGAGGCCGGCGCCACCTCGGCGCTGACCGCGGTGGGCTCGTCCTACTCCACGCACGGCGAGCTGATGATCCCCGTGTACATCTTCTACTCGATGTTCGGCTTCCAGCGCACGGGCGACTCCTTCTGGGCCGCCGGGGACCAGTTGGTCCGCGGCTTCGTGATCGGCGCCACCGCCGGGCGGACCACGCTCGCCGGCGAGGGCACCCAGCACATGGACGGGCACTCCCCGATCCTCGCGGGCACGAACCCGGCCGTGAAGCACTACGACCCGGCGTTCTCCTACGAGATCGCCCACATCGTGCGCCAGGGCCTGGAGGACATGTACGGCGAGCACGACCGCGGCGAGGACGTCCGCAACGTCATGTACTACCTCACGGTGTACAACGAGCCGATCATCCACCCGGACGAACCGGAGAACCTGGACGTGGAGGGACTGCTCAAGGGCATCTACCGCTACAGCCAGGGCGAGGGCGAGGGCCCCAAGGCCCAGCTCATGGGCTCCGGCGTGTCCCTGCCCTGGGTGATCGACGCGGCCAGGATCCTGGCCAAGGACTGGGGCGTGTCCGCTGACGTGTGGTCCGTGACCAGCTGGAACGAACTGCGGCGCGATGCCGTGTCCGCCGAGCGCGAGGCACTGGAGAACGCGGAGGGCAACGCCCGCGTCCCCTACATCACGCAGAAGCTGGCGGACACCGAGGGTCCCGTGATCGCGACCACCGACTACGCGACCCTGGTCCCGGACCAGATCCGGCCGTTCGTCCCGAACGCCTTCGCCACCCTGGGTGCGGACGAGTTCGGCTTCGCGGACACCCGCGCCGCGGCTCGCCGCTACTTCCTCATCGACACCCACTCGATGGTCGTCAAGACCCTGCAGATGCTGGAGAAGGACGGCAAGGTCGAGGCCGGGACCGCGGCCAAGGCCTTCGCGCAGTACCGGCTCGACGACGTCAACGCCGGCACCACCGGCAACGCGGGCGGAGACGCCTGATCACCCGTTGACGGGCCCGGGCCCGGACCCCGACGACGGCGGCCGGTGAGGTGCACAGCGCACCTCGCCGGCCGCCGTCGTTGTCGATTCCCCACAACGACGCGCCGGTCACGGGCCGCCCGGCGGCACCGGACCCGCCTATGCTCGTCAGCATGTCCGAGACGCGCATCACCCCACCCCGCAAGGTCTCCGAGG
>NZ_AFXQ01000039.1 GCF_000224415.1 Citricoccus sp. CH26A
GCTGGACGGCTTCGCGGTCACGGTGCCGGTCCCGGAGTACTTATAGGTCCCGGCCACCTTCTTCACCCCGTTGACGTAGTAGACGACGCCCACCTTCGACGGGATCCTCACCGTGTTGGCCCCGGCGCTGAACGACGGCTTGGCCGGCGTCAGCGAAGTGCGGAGGTCGAACGTCCACGTGCGGGTCTCTACGACGTAGTTCTCCGAAGCCGCCTCTGCCTTGACCGTCACCAGCGTCTTGGCCGGGTACGTGCCGGCCTCCTTGCGGTTCCCGTCGATGGAGTACGTGACGCCGGTGACGTCCGGGATGGTCACGGTCTTCTTCACGGGGTCGTGGCTCGGTGAGGGGGCCGTCACGGTCTCCTTGAGGGTGCTGAGCGTGCCCTCCGTCCGTTCGGACACGAACTGCTCGGGTGCACCCTCGACCGGGGTCACCGTGACGACGACCTGGACCGGGAACCCGGCCTCGGCCTCCGTGATGGTGAATCCGCCCGTCGTGCTCGACTGGGTCGTCGTCGCGGACTCGGTGCCGTCCGGGGCGAGCCGGATCACCTGGAGTTCGAAGGACATCTCGCTGCCAGCCGTGACCGGACCGACGACCGTGGCCGTGAGTCGGCCGTCGACCACCGGGGCGCTCGTGGGTGAGAGCCTCACCGACAGCGGAATGCCGGGTTCGGGATCACCGTCGACGCCGTCGGTGACGTCGACGACGACGTCATTGAACTGCAGCTGCTCGATGTTGCGCAGCACGTCCACCGCGGGGTCAGGTCCCTCCGTCTCGACCCGGACCATGCCGTCGGGCAGGGGCGTCAACGTCGCGTCCGCACGGTCCACCGAGTAGACCACGGTGTCCGCCCCGCCGGTGGCCGTCTGGATCCGCCGCTCGATCTTCAGGTCCTTCGGGTTGATGGTCCGGTCGAAGATTCGCTCGACGAACGGCTCGAGCTTGTCCGAGCGCTCCTCGCCGTAGACGATGTTCGTGTCGAGCCAGGCGTCACCGTCGATGAAGTTCTCGCCGGCGCGAGGCTCGATCAGGTCGCTGCCCCCGCCGCCAAGGATCAGGTTGTTGTTCATGTCCTCGGCCTCGAACGGCTGTCCGTCGAGGAACGGCAACGCGTAGACCGGCTGGGCGCCACCACCGAGCAGCTCGCGCAGGCCCTCGACGCGGTCCAGTTGCGCCTGGGTCAGCCGGTGGCCGTACCCGATCTTGTCCTCCTCGGGATTGTCGAACGCGTCCCGGTTCCGGACGCCCCGGACGATGTCGTCGCCGTCGAACCCGGAGAAGGCCTCGACCTCGAGGTACCGGTCGACGATGGCGCTTTCGACGCCGGGCACGATCTGGACGGGGTCCATGTCCGCCCGGATGAAGTGGTTCGTCTTGTCGTACGTGACCCAGTCGAACCCGAGCATGCCCGCGAGGCGGTCGGTGCCCGGTCCACCGATCATGACGTCGTCACCGCCCTCGCCATCGTGGTCGTTGCTGCCCGTACGCCCCACGATGACATCGTGGCCGCCGTGGTACAGGCCCGGGTCGTTCTGCGCCGTCTGGCTCAGGTCGCCGACGAGGAGGTCGGCGTTGGCGCCGCCGTCGATCCAGTCGTCGCCCTCGTCACCACGGGCGTTGTCCTTTCCGGTGCCGCCGAGGATGAAGTCGTTCCCGAGGCCGCCGAAGGTGGTGGCGGCGTCGTGCCCACCGACGATGAAGTCCTGGCCGGAGCCGCCGAACAGCAGGTCACCGAGGCCCGGTCCGCCATTGAGGGCGTCGTTGCCGGCCTCGCCCTGCAGTCGGTCGTTGCCGAAGAGGTCGGTGACGACATCGTCGCCATCGCCGCCCATCAGTGCGTCGTCACCGTCGTCACCCTCGATGGTGTCATCACCGCCCTTGCCCCACACGGAGTCGTCGCCGAGGCCCGTGCGGATGGTGCTGTCCTGGTCGTTGTCCTGGACCACGATGTGCTCCTCGCCGCTGAAGCGCCAGCCCGAGGCCTGTGCGCCCGCCAGGCCCGCCTCGTTGAGCTCGGCCTGCCGCGTGACGCTGTCGTCGAGGTTGAACGTGAGCTGCGGTGCCGCGAACACGTCGTGCGGTACGCGGTCCGCGGTGGTGTTGCGCTGCACGATCTGGGACAGCGAGTTCGCCTCCAGCGCGTGGAACAGGGAGTTGCCCAGGTTGCGCGTCAGGTAGTAGAACCGGTCGCCGTTCTGCAGGTCCTCGAGCTGCTTCTCGAAGACGTGGTTGAACGTGGCGCCGAGCATGCCGCCGAAGACGTACGGCTTCTCTGCGAGGCCACCCATCCACAGGTCGATCCCATCCAACCCGGTCTCTGCGGCGGGTGCCTCCATGAACGCCTTGTCCTTGGACAGCTCGACGCCGGCGGCGCGCTTGGCTGCCAGGGTCTCGGCCCCGGTGACGCTGGGGTGGTTGCCGTACGCGGCGATGAAGTTTCCGATGGACTCCGGGTTCTTCATCGAGAGCCGGAAGTCCTCCCAGCTGGTGTAGGGCTTCAGCTGCGGATCGCGGGTCTCGGCGAAGAACGCCTTGCGCGCCGCCTGCAGTCCCGGCGTGCCGGTCTCCCTCGCCCGCGCCATGTTGATGGTCGCCAGGTCCAGCGGCAGCCCGAGGAGCTGGTTGCGGAGCGTGTCGGTGACGAACTCGTCCACCCCGTTGGCGGTCTGGTGCGAGAGTCCCTTGAGGATGTTGCCGGCGGCGTCGTCGGCGGACGTGCCGGACTGCGCGAACAGGGTCGGCTTCAGGAAGGCGTCCAGCAGCTTGACGTCCTTCATGGTTCCGTCGGCCTGCTGGACGGGAATGGTCTCCCGGAGCATGGAGTGTCCGAACCGGTACACGGAGTGGGCGAACTCGGCGCGGATCGAGGAGTCCACGTCCGGCTGGTACGAGTTCTCGTTCAGGACCACCGGGTCGATCTCGGGCTGGATCCGACGGGCGAACTCCTCGAAGACGAGGTGCTGGTACTGCATCTCCGCGAAGAAGCGAGCGGCCTGGAACGACCGTTCGCCCTCGTCCCAGAATCCGTCCGCGGCGAATCGGGCCTGCAACTCGGCCGGCATGTCGGCGAGTTCCGCCTCGATCTGCGCCTGGAGGCGGTTGTGCTCGGAGTGGAACACGTGGTGCACGGCGGTCAGGCCGATGTTCTCGTTGACGCGTCCGTCGCCCGCGACGTAGTGGGCATCCAGCGCGTCGTTGTCGTACCCGGGGATGATCACGCCGTCACCGTCGGTCTCGGGGGCGGCACCGTGGGCGATGTCGTCCAGGAACGAGGCGTTGGCCGTAAGGCCGTTGGTGGCGACCGGGGCGGCCCTGTTGCCCTCGACGAGCCCGTCCTTGGTGGCGAGCTGGGCGTTGCCGGCCGCGCTGAGGAGCAGGTGACCGTAGGGATCCGTCGCCAGCAGGGGAACGTCCAGGACGTCTGCGTCATCGAGTTCGATGCCGAGGACGGTTCGTGCCTGGTCCTTGACGTCCTTCCAGGTGGGAAGGCCGCCGTCGGCACCATCGAGCATCCGTCCCGTGGGCACCGGTTTGCCGTCGACGACCTCGTACTCGCGCATGAACGCGTGATGGGAGGCGTGCGATCCGTAGGTCTGGTTCAGGTCCACGAACGGGGTGGTGCGGTTGACGTGCTCGCGGGCACTGCCGTCCTTGCCGGTGTCGATCGTGGCACGGGTCAGGGTCAGGAAGTTGGTGCGCCCCCCCGGCGTGTACAGCGGATCGTCCTCCTTGAGCGGAACGACGACGGTGCCGTTGCCGCCCTTGGACACCAGGTCCAGTCCGTGGTCGAAGAACTGGCCGAAGATGGTGAACAGGCTCGTGGCGGAGGCCGACATGCCCTCGTCCGTGGCGATGTCCGGGATGACGGTGTTGGTCTCACCCTCCGGTCCGGCTCCCGCGACGCGCTTGGCCACCTCGGCGGCCGCCGGGTTGGCCGTGGTCTGGTCGACGATCAGGTTGCTGATCGTGCGCGGGGCGGAGTCGTAGACGAAGCCGTCCGTCTGCTTGTAGCTCGTCGCCGCCCCGGGTGCGTTGCTGTTGTTGCCGGGGGCGAACGGCGGGGTGACCTCGGCGTCCGCGTACTGGGCGGGTACGAGGCGCGGGAACGTCTCCTGTGCCGTGCCGAATCCCTCCTGGCCGGTCATGAGGTTGTTCCACCGCCCGTCCACCGTGCGCAGCCCGTGCGGCAGGAGCGGGTTGCCCACGCACGGCTTGTTGGCGGCGTTGAAGAACGTCTGGGACGCGACGTCGAACCGCTTGCCGTTGCCACACAGCGGCGAGGCGTCAGGGTCCTTCAGCGTCCGCTCGGCGTGTGCCTCGGCGATCTCGACCTGCTTGATGATGTACTCGAGATCGCCCTGCGTGATGTTGAAGTCCTGGCCGGGTGGTGGTGCCGCGGATGCCGCCGGCATCGGCACGAGGACGCTCGTGGCGAGCAAGGCGGCCCCAACCGCCATGGCCCCCAACTTCTTGCCCGGTCGCCCGGATGTGGCCCCATTGTTCTTCATGTTCTTTCACTCCCAAGGTGATGACGGTGCGGCAGAACGCCCGGCCCGTCGGACAAAACGGTGGTGCCCCCCATGAGGTTGCTTCTTCGTGGGCCGCCGGGGACTGGCGGGACTCGAGACTGTGAACGGGGTGCCGCGTCGCCCCGGTGACCGGGGGCGGTGACTTGGAACGATGCGACTACGCCGAATCTAGAAGCAGGGGGAACCGCCGGGAACACGAAGGGGTACTCGCGCACCGCTCCCTGCACCTCCGGCCATATCGGTGAACCGGTCAGTGCTCCGGTGCAGGACGGCGGCAAGCACGAGTCGGTACTCGTTCACTGCTTGTTTGCCCCTGGAGACCGTATCGACGGACCGGGCGGGGCACGACAAGGTCATCCCGTGCGGGAACCGCCGGGGGATGCCGCGGTGACGCGGCCAGGTCCGGTTCGTTCGGGAGTGGTGGCCCGGGGCGGCGAGCGCCGGCCCCGGCCGAACCACCACCGTCCTGGCGGCCGGGTACGCCTAGTCGGCCGTCTCGGGCCAGTTGCCGTCCAGCATCTGCAGGAACTCGGGCTCGGAGACCAGCTCGACGTGCTGGCCGGCGTGCCGGCGGGTCAGCGCGTCCCGCGTCTTGCGGTGTCCCAGGGCTCCCCCGCGCGCGCCGGCGGCCAGGTCCTCCGGCCGGAAGCCGTCGCCCACCACGAGCATCGTCGTCTGGCCGTTGATCCTGCTGGACGGCTGGGCCCCGCACTCGGCGGCGCGGTTCTTGGCGTCCTGCCGGGACATGCCCAGGTTGCCGGTGAACACCACCGTGTGCCCGAACAACGGGTGGGTGGGGTCAGCATCGGGCGCCGGGGAGGCGTTGGTGCCCTCGTCCGGCCAGTGCATCAGGTCGGGCATGGTGGAGGAGCGCGGCAACGCCGCCTCGGCATCGAACACCGGGCCCAGGCCCCGCGCCTGGCGGGTCGCCCGGGACTCGGGGCCCTGCCCGGCGCGCCGGGGCTCGAGCCGGCGAAGGCGGATCCCCTCGGCGGCCAGCACACGGGCCAGGCCCCGCTCCAGGACGGCCGTCACCCCCGACGTCTCCGGTGCCCCGCCCCCGGTGAGCATCGCCGCGGCCCCGGGGCCGAACGGCACCCCCGCGGACGCCGGGGTGCTCGTCCTGCGGGACACCACGTCGATCATGATCCGCGCGCAGGCCTCGGCGTCGGCGAGCGCGTCGTGGTGGTTCCTCAACTCGTAACCGGCCTCCCGGGCCGCCACGGGCAGGGCGTACGAGGGCAGGTCGTAGGTGCGCCGGGCCATCACGAGCGAGCAGGCGTAGTCGATCTGGGGGATGTCCATCCCGGAGACCTCGAGCGCGGACTCGATCACGCCGATGTCGAACCCGGCGTTGTGGGCCACCAAGGGGTCGTCTCCGATGAAGTCGGCCAGGTCGGGGAACAGGTCCCCGAAGCGCGGCGCCGTGGCCACCTGGCCGGCGGTGATGCCATGGATGCGCACGTTGCGCGCGTCGAAGCGGTCGAAGCCCGCCGGCGGCCGCATCAGCCAGTACGCCCGCTCGACCGGTCGCCCGCCCCGGACGCGGACCAGACCGACCGAGCACGGTGAGCCGCGGAAGCCGTTGGCGGTCTCGAAGTCGAGGGCGGTGAAGTCCAGTGCCGTGTGCTCCCCTGTCATCAGCGGTCCTCGACCGGCGCGGTCGTCCCCGCGGCGGTGGAACCGGCGCCCAGCACCCGGATGAGCTCGGGCAGCAGCTGGCGGAAGGCCATGCCGCGATGGCTGATCGAGTTCTTCTCGGCTGCGGAGAGCTCGGCCACGGACTCCGACCGCCCGTGCGGCCTCAGGATCGGGTCGTAGCCGAATCCCCCCTCTCCGCGCGGTTCCGTGAGCAGGGCCCCCGTGAGGAAGCCCGTCTCGACGAGTTCCTCACCCGTGGGCGTCACCATCGCGGCGGCGCAGACGAACGCCGCCTGGCGGTGTTCGGGTCCCACGTCCGCCAGCTGGTCCAGCAGCAGCCGCAGGTTCGCCGCATCGTCGCCGTGCCGTCCGGCCCAGCGGGCCGAGAAGATCCCGGGCGCGCCCCCCAGCACCTCCACGGCCAGGCCGGAGTCGTCGGCCACGGCCACCAGCCCCGTGTGGGCCGACACGGCGCGGGCCTTCTTCAGGGAGTTCTCCTCGAACGTGACGCCGTCCTCGAGCACGTCCGGGGCGCCGGCCGTCTCGGCGTCGATGACCTGGGTGTCCACGTCCAGGCCGGGGACCCTCCCGCGCAGGAGTTCACGCAGTTCACGCAGCTTGCCCTGGTTGCGGGTGGCCAGGACCAGCCGCGGCCCGGCGCCGGGGCTCTCGGCCCCGCTCACCGGTCACCGGCGAGGGTCTCGTGCTGGATCCGGGTCAGCTCGGCCGTACCCTCCACGGCCAGGTCGAGCAGCGCGTCGAGCTCGGCGCGCCGGAACGGCGCGCCCTCGGCGGTGCCCTGGACCTCCACGAAGTCCCCGGCCCCGGTGACCACGACGTTCATGTCCGTCTCCGCGCGCACGTCCTCGACGTACGGCAGGTCCAGCATCGGCACGCCATCGATGATGCCGACGGACACGGCCGCCACGGAGTCCTTCAACGGCTGTGCCGCGGCCGGGATGATTCCCCGGCCCTTGGCCCAGGTGATGGCGTCCGCGAGGGCCACGTACGCACCCGTGATGGCGGCCGTGCGGGTGCCGCCGTCGGCCTCCAGCACGTCGCAGTCCAGCACGATGGTGTTCTCCCCGAGGACCTTGAGGTCGATGATGGCGCGCAGGGACCGGCCAATGAGCCGGGAGATCTCGTGGGTCCGGCCGCCGATCCTGCCCTTGACCGATTCGCGCTGGGAACGGGTGTTCGTGGCCCGCGGCAGCATGGCGTACTCGGCGGTGACCCAGCCCGTGCCCTCGCCCTTGAGCCACCGGGGCACCCCCTCGGTGAAGGATGCGGTGCACAGCACCCGGGTGTTGCCGAACTCGATCAACGCCGAGCCCTCAGCCTGACGGGACCAGCCCCGGGTGATGCTGATGGGCCGCAGGGCGTTGAGGGCCCGGCCGTCCTGCCGGGCCGCGGTGCCACCGGTCCCGGGGGTGGGGCTGGTCGGGGGCAGGACAGGGCTTCCGGAGTTCCCGGACGTCGATGAGGTCATGACCGCCATCCTACCGAGCGGCTCAGACCCGGTAGGTGACCCCCGAGACCGCCACGGCCAGGTCGCCGTCGAACGCCTGGCGCGCCTCGACCGACGCCGCGAGCGGATCCGTCCACACGGGCAGGTGGGTCAGCAGCAGCCGGCGCGCACCGGCGTCGGAGGCCATCTGGCCGGCGCGGAGTCCGGTCAGGTGCACGCCGTCGATGCCGTCGTCGCGGCCCTCCTGGAAGGCCGCCTCGCACAGGAACAGGTCGGCGTCCCGCGCGGCCTCCACGAGGCCCTCGCAGGTGTCCGTGTCCCCGGAGTAGGTCAGCACCCGGCGCACGTCCTCGCCGTCCGGCCCGGGCCCGGTGGTCTCCACCCGCAGGGCGTAGGCCTCCTCGATGGGGTGGCGCACGGGGACCGGGGTGACGGTGAACGGGCCGATGGTCACCGGCTCGTGGGACCGCCAGTGCCGGAAGTCGAAGTCGGGGTGCATCCCCGGGTCCGGGTCCAGCCCGTAGGCGATGGCCATCCGGTCCGCGGTGTCCGCCGGTCCGTAGACCGGGACGTGGACGCCCTTCCAGCCGTAGGGGTTCCAGCGGATCGCCACGTGCAGCCCGCACAGGTCCATGCAGTGGTCCGGGTGCAGGTGGGAGAGCAGCACGGCGTCGATGTCGTCCAGGCTCATGTACCGCTGCAGGGTGCCCAGGGCACCGTTGCCCAGGTCCATCAGGATGCGCCAGGTCTTGGGCGCGGATCCGTCCTCGGTACGCCCCTCGGCCGTGACCAGGTAGCACGATGCCGGGGAGCCCGGCCCGGGGAAGGACCCGGAGGCACCGATGATCGTGAGCTTCACCCTGTTGCTGGCCTTCCCTGCGTGGTGGTCGACGGCGAGGTCGCGAGGTTTCCGTCCACTGTACTGGTCGCCGGCCGCCGGCCGCCGCGTGCGGCCTCGAGCATCTCCGGGGTGATCCGGGCGAGCACGCCGGTGGGATAGCGCTCCGAGATGTGGTCCACGTGCTGCACGCCGCCGACCTCCGGTCCGAGGAAGCGCCGGGCCAGCCGCTCGAACTGCTGCGGGTCACCCGTCGCCATGAACCGGTGCCCCGTCGCCTCGTCCACCCCGGCCGGGCGTTCCAGGCCGTGCCGGACCAGGGCCCGGTACACGTCCTTCGCCGTCTCCTCAGCGGAGGACACCAGGGTGACGTCCTCGCCCATGACCAGGGAGATCACCCCGGTCAGCAACGGGTAGTGCGTGCACCCCAGCACGAGGGTGTCCACGCCGGCGGCCTTCAGCGGCGCCAGGTACTCCTCGGCCGTGGCCAGCAGCTCGGGACCGGTGGTGATCCCCGCCTCCACGAATTCCACGAAGCGGGGGCAGGCCACCGAGGTGATCCGCAATTGGGGGGCGGCGGCGAACGTGTCCTCGTAGGCCCTCGAGCCCACCGTCGCCTCCGTGCCGATCACCCCGACGTGCCCGTTGCGCGTGGCCGCGACCGCGCGCCGGACAGCCGGCTGGATGACCTCGACCACGGGGATCCCGTACCGGGCCGTGTACCGTTCCCGGGCGTCACGCAGCACGGCCGCCGAGGCGGAGTTGCACGCGATGACCAGGACCTTGACGCCCGCGTCCACCAGTTCGTCCATGATCCCGAGCGCGAAGGCCCGCACCTGGGCGATGCTGCGCGGGCCGTAGGGTCCGTGGGCCGTGTCCCCCACGTAGGCGATCTCCTCACCGGGCAACTGGTCGATGATCGCCCGGGCGACCGTCAGTCCGCCCACCCCGGAGTCGAACACCCCGATCGGTGCCAGGCCGGCCGGCGTGGGGTCAGCGTCCGCGGGGGCCGGTCCGGGGCGCACGAAGGTCTGTGAGTTCTGGGTCATGGTCCTTCAGAGGATAGGCGCAGGGCGAGGCGTCAGTCGGGAAGGCGCGTGGACAGGGCCACCATGAGCGTCTCGAGCAGCCACGTGGTGAAGTTGTACAGCAGGGCCATGTAGGACTCCACGTCCGTGGCCTCGGACCAGTCGTCCACCTCGTGGACCCTCTCGGCATCCTCCTCGGTCTCGATGCCCAGCCGGGACGAGAGCACCAGGCGCACGTCGTTCAGGGCACGGCTGAAGGAGACCGCCTCGGGCTCGGTCAGCACGACGGGGTTGGCCTGCAGTGCGGCCACCGCCCGCTGCAGGTCCTGCGTCTTGGACCGCCGCACGGCGTCCTCGGTGAGGGCGCGGAACTCCCCCGCCGCCCGGTCCGCCGCGCCGGAGTCCCCCTCGTCGCCGTCGTCACCCACGACGCCGTCCGGCAGCAGGCGCGCCAGCGCCGGGTCCTCGGGAGCGGGACGGTACGGGGCCGCCGTCGGGACCGTCCCGGCTCCGGGCCCGGCACCGTCCGAGACGCCGGGCAGCCCACCGTCCTGCAACGGCCCGAGGCCGGCCACGATGTCCCAGAAGGCGTCCCCGTCCGGACCCCCAGTGTCGGGCCGGTCGGCCATCACGGCGTCGGGACTCCCGGGCCGGTCCCCGTCGAGGAGTTGGATGACGTCCTGGAACAGGGTGCGCAGCAACCGGCGTTCGGCACGCTCGAGGTCGGCCACGAACCCCTTCGGCGTGGACTTGAAGGCACGCGCCATCAGGCGCCCTCGCCCGTCTCGTGCTGGAGGGTGGCCCACAGGCCGTACCCGTGCATCGCCTGCACGTGCCGCTCGGCCTCCTCACGCTGGCCCGAGGCCACGATCGCCCTGCCCTCCTGATGGACCTGCAGCATCAACCGGTCGGCCTTCTCCCGGGTGAACCCGAAGTAGGACCGGAACACGTAGGAGACGTAGCTCATGAGGTTGACCGGGTCGTTCCACACGATCACCTGCCAGGGACGGTCCAGCACGGTGAGCCGCGCGGGGTCCGGACGTTCGAGCAGGCCGGTGGACCCGCCGGGCACCTGATCGGGCGAGGCGCCGGGGGGCACGGGAACCTGACTGCACCACACCATGGCGCCCATTCTACGCGGCCGCCGGTCGACGGACCGGGAGGTCACTGGCTGTAGGGTGACTGACGTGACCGAGCTGACTTCGACGCGGGACACGGGCTGGCTCCTGCCCACCTCGCTGTTCACGGACCACTACGAACTGACCATGCTGCAGGCCGCCCTGAGGTCCGGGGCGGCGCACCGTCGCAGCGTCTTCGAGGTCTTCTCCCGCCGGCTGGCCGAGGGCCGCCGGTACGGCGTCGTCGCCGGGACCGGGCGGTTGCTCGAGGGACTGGCCACGTTCCGGTTCGGCACCGGCGAGCTCGACTTCCTGGCGGACCACCGCGTGGTGGACGATGCCACGCTCCAGTGGCTGGCCGACTTCCGCTTCTCGGGCAACATCTACGGTTACGCCGAGGGCGAGGCCTACTTCCCCTACTCCCCCATCCTGCAGGTGGAGTCCTCCTTCGCCGAGGCCTGCATCCTGGAGACCTACCTGCTCTCCGTGCTCAACTACGACTCGGCGGTGGCCTCGGCCGCCTCGCGGATGACCTCCGTGGCGGCAGACCGTCCGTGCATCGAGATGGGTGCCCGGCGCATCAACGAGGAGGCCGCCGTCGCGGCCGCCCGCGCCGCCGTCATCGCCGGGTTCGACTCGACCTCGAACCTGGCGGCCGGCGAGCGCTACGGGGTGAAGACCGTCGGCACGGCGGCCCACTCGTTCACGCTCCTGCACGACTCGGAGCGCGAGGCCTTCCAGGCGCAGGTCGCGGCCCTCGGGCGGGACACCACGCTGCTGGTGGACACCTACGACGTCGAGCAGGGCGTGCGGACGGCCGTCGAGGTCGCCGGCACCGCGCTGCGCAATGTCCGGCTCGACTCCGGTGACCTCGTCGAACAGGCCCACCGGGTGCGGAGGCTGCTGGACGACCTCGGCAACACCGGCACCGGCATCATGGTCACCTCCGACCTGGACGAGTACGCCATCGCCTACCTGCGTTCCGCGCCCGTGGACTCCTACGGCGTGGGCACCCGGCTGGTCACCGGTTCCGGCGCGCCGACGGCCTCCATGGTCTACAAGCTGGTCAGCCGCCAGGACGACGACGGCACCTGGGTGGACGTGGCCAAGGCCTCCTCCGGCAAGGGCTCGATGGGCGGCCGCAAGTACGCCGCCCGCCAGCTCGACGCGCCCGGCCGGGCCACGGCCGAGCTGGTCGGCGTCAACGAGCCGCCGGACGCGGACTCCAACGACCGCCCGCTGCAGCACGCGCTGGTGCTGGACGGCGAGCTGCAGCCCGGATGGACGGGACCGGAGGCGGTGGTCAGGGCCGCCAGGCGGCACCAGGACTCCCGTTCCGAGCTGCCCGCCGCGGTGCGTAGACTTCAGCCCGGCGAGCCGGCCATCCCCACCGTCTTCACCGAGGCCTGACCCACCGGTCCGGCCCGGGTCGGCGTCCCGCCACCACCCGTCTCCCGCAGCAGAGAACAGGAAAGAACCCCACCATGCGTGCCTTGGTCATCGTGGACGTACAGAACGACTTCTGTGAGGGCGGCTCCCTGGCCGTCGAGGGCGGCGCCGAGACCGCCGCGAGGATCACCGCCTTCCTGGACGAACGCGGGTCCGAGTTCGACGCCGTCGTCGCCACCCGCGACTGGCACGTCGATCCCGGCCCGCACTTCGCCGCCGAGGACGCCGAGCCGGACTACACCGAGTCCTGGCCGGTCCACTGCGTGGCCGGCACGGCAGGAGCCGAGCTGCACCCGGCCCTGGACTCCGAGTACCTCGACGCCCAGTTCCTCAAGGGCCGCTTCGACAGCTCCTACTCGGGCTTCGACGCCCAGCTCGGCAGCCCGGACATGGTCCGCTCCGGCGCCCCCGAGGGCACTGCGGGTCCCTTCGGCGCCACCGCCGCCGCGGCCACGGCCGTCGAGGACGGCGCACCCGGCCTGGACGACTGGCTGCGCCAGCAGGGCGTGAACTCGGTCGTGGTCGTGGGCATCGCCACGGACCACTGCGTCAAGGCCACCGTGCTCGACGCCATCGACGCCGGCTATGACACGTTCGTCTACACCGACCTGGTCGCCGGGGTCGACGCCGAGCGCTCCGAGGAGGCCCTCCAGCTGATGGAGGAGAACGGCGCCGTCCTGCAGACCTGGGGCGGATCCGCCGAGTAGTCGTCCTGCCCTCGAGGCGACTCCGACCAGCGGGTCCGGTGACCCGTTGGTCGGTCCGCCGGCGATCCCTCGGCGCGCCACCGGAGTGGAACGGCTGTACCCCGGGTTTGCGTCCGGGTTTTTCCGGCTGGCAGGATGGTGCCGATCCGCTGCAGTGAGCCGCGGATCTCCCTGACTCGTGAGAGGAAACCGATGTCTACTCCCGGTGACAGTCCGGGGCACAGTCTGTGCCCCCCGCCGACACGCGCAGTCGCGCACGACGTGTGGCGGGGGGTGTAAGAGGTGGAAGTAGTCTCGATCCTGCTCGGCCTGGTCCTGATCGGCGCCTGTGCCCTGTTCGTGGCCGCGGAGTTCTCCCTGATCACGGTCAACAAGAACGAGGTGCGCGCCGCGGCCGCCGCCGGGGACAGGAAGTCCGCCGGTGTGCTCACGGCGATGAACACTCTCTCCACCCAGCTCTCGGGTGCCCAGCTGGGCATCACGCTGACCAACCTCGGCATCGGCTTCCTGGCCGAGCCGGCCATCGCGGCCCTCGTGATGGGACCGCTGGGACAGGCCGGATTGGCCGAGCCCCTGGCACGGTCCGTCTCCGTGGCCCTGGCCCTGGTGCTGGCGACGCTGCTGACCATGGTGTTCGGCGAGCTGGTGCCCAAGAACCTGGCGATCGCCCGGCCGCTGGCCACCGCGCGCGCCGTGTCCGGGTTCCAGCGTGCCTTCAGCACGGTCACCGGCCCGCTGCTGACGTTCTTCAACGGGACGGCCAACCGGATCGTCCGGGCACTGGGCATCGAGCCGCAGGAGGAACTGGCCTCGGCCCGGTCTCCGGAGGAGCTCACGGTGCTCGTACGGCACTCCGCCCGCCAGGGTGTGCTGCCCGAACGGACCGCCCAGCTGGTCCAGCGCTCCGTGGCCTTCGGGACGCGGCGGGCCCACGATGCGATGACCCCCGGGACCCGGATGGTCACCCTGGCCCCGGACGACAGCGTGCAGCAGATGCTGTCCACGGCCGCGGCCACCGGACACTCCCGGTTCCCGGTCATGGAACCCGGGGCCGCCGAGGTGAAGGGCATCGTCCACGTCCGCCGCGGGCTCGCGGTGCCGTTCATCGAGCGCTCGAGCGCCAGTGTCCGCACGGTGATGGACTCCCCCACCCTGATGCCGGACACGGTGGAGTTGGACGACCTGATGGACACCCTGCGCGCCGGCGGCCTGCAGATGGCCGTGCTGATCGACGAGACCGGCGACGTGGCCGGGCTGATCACCCTGGAGGACCTGGTCGAGGAGCTCGTCGGCGAGGTCGTGGACGAGCACGACCCGGACGAGGGGACCAGTGAGCGCCTGGCCGACGGGACCTGGCGGCTCGACGGGGCCCTGCGCCCCGACGAGGTCAGCACGCTGCTGGGGTACCACATCCCGGAAGGCTCCGACTATGACACCCTCGCCGGGTTCCTGACCCTGCACCTGGGGTCGATCGCCACGGTCGGGGACGAGGTCGAGATCGACACCGAACCCGCCCACGGGTATCGGGCCGCGCGGATCACCCTGCGCGTGGAGGAGATGGACGGGGCACGCATCGCGCAGATCAACGCCACCTCCACCCCCCTCGAGACGGAAGGAAGTGCCCACTAGTGGATACCGTGGGAATTATCCTGACCATCGTGCTGCTCGCGGCCAACTTCTTCTTCGTCGGCGCCGAGTTCTCCCTGATCGCCGCCCGCCGCAGCATCATCGAGCCCAGGGCCCAGGCGGGCGGCCGGGCCGCCCGGATGACCCTGTGGGCGATCGAGAACGTCTCACTGATGATGGCCGGCGCCCAACTGGGCATCACCGTGTGCTCCCTGGCCCTGGGGTACGTCACCAAGCCGATGGTCGTCTACGCCCTGCAGGGACCGTTCGAGGCCATCGGCCTGCCGGAGACGGCGATCGACACCATCGCCTACGTCATCGCCTATGCCCTGGTGACCTACCTGCACGTCGTGCTCGGTGAGATGGTCCCCAAGAACATCGCCCTGGCCGGACCGGAGCGGATGGCCCTGGTGCTCGGACCGGCACTGGTCGTCGTCGTGCGGATCCTTCAACCGATGCTGTGGGCCATGAACGCGATGGGCAACGCCATCCTGCGCCTGTTCAGGGTGACCCCGAAGAACGAGGTCACCAGCGCCTTCACCCGGGACGAGGTCGCCGGGCTGGTCGGCGAGTCCCGCGAAGGCGGGCTGCTGGACCACCGGGACGAGCGCCTGCTGCTCGGCGCCCTCACCTTCGAGGAGCGTTCCGTGGAGTCCATCGTGATCCCCCTGCACGAGGTCACCACGCTCCCGGCCGGGTGCACCCCGGAACAGGTCGAGACCGTCGCAGCCAACGGGTACTCACGGTTCCCGGTGCAGTCCGAGGACGGCGAGCTGCGCGGGTACGTCCATGTCAAGGACCTGCTCAGCCTGGATGCGGTCGAGCGGAACGCGCCCCTGCCGGAGCGGCTGGTCCGGGAGCTGCCGCAGGTGCACCTCGCCGAGCACCTGCAGACCTCGTTGCGCCGGATGCAGCGGGACGGGGCGCACCTGGCCCTGGCCGTGGACGAGGCAGGCCATCCCTACGGGATCGTCACCCTCGAGGACATGCTCGAGGAACTGGTCGGGCAGATCCGCGACGACAGCCGCGTCGCCCGGTAGCAGCGGTGGGCACCCGGCCGGGTCACACCGGCCGGTCGCCCGGACCTGCGGGCCGCCCCCAGTCCAGAACGGTTCCGCCGAGTGCGGGCGTGAAATAGCGTGAGGTGATGGACGCCGACACCCTGGTGAATCTCGCGCTGGTCGTGCTGTTCGTGCTGATCGGAGGAGTCTTCGCCGGCACCGAGATGGCCATCGTGAACGTGCGACCGTCCCAGGTCCGGACCCTGGAGTCCGCCGGGCCGCGCGGGGCCAGGACGGCGGCCCTGGTCCGGAACCCCAACCTGTTCCTCGCCGCCGTGCAGATCGGGGTGACGGTCGCGGGGTTCTTCTCCTCCGCCTATGGCGCCTCGACCATCGCCCCGGACCTCGAACCGTGGCTGGTGTCCCTGGGCATGGGAGAGCAGACGGCCAGCACCACGGCCCTGGTGGGGCTGACGCTGGTCATCGCCTACCTGTCCCTGGTGTTCGGGGAACTGGTCCCCAAGCGGCTGGCCATGCAGAACGCGATGGCCCTCACCCGGACGCTAGCCCCGCCGCTGGGAGTCTTCGCGCTCCTGATGCGCCCGGTCATCTGGCTGCTCTCGGCCTCCACGAACGTCGTGATCCGCCTGCTCGGCGCGGATCCGACGGTGGACCGGGAATCGGTCTCGGCCGAGGAGATCCGGTCCATGGTCTCGACCGCCGAGTCGTTGGAGGAGGTGGACCGGCGGGTTCTCACCGCCGTCTTCGAGGCCGCGGAACGGACCGTCGTCGAGGTGATGCGCCCCCGCCCCGAAGTGAACTTCCTCGACGGCACGACCACGGTCGAGCAGGCGCTGCGGGAGTTGGCCACGCTGCCGAACTCCCGGTACCCGGTGACCGGGCGGGACACCGATGACGTGCTGGGCTTCGTCCACGTCCGGGACCTGCTGCGGGTGGAGGACCGCACGGTCACCCTGGGGTCGATCGCCCGGACCATCACGGTGCTGCCCGGTACGGTCGAGGTCCTGCGGGCGCTGCACCGCATGCGGGACAGCGGTGACCAGATCGCCCTGGTGATCGACGAGTACGGCGGCACGGACGGGATCGTCACCCTGGAGGACCTCCTGGAGGAGCTGGTGGGTGACATCTACGACGAGTTCGACGACAGCCTGGAGCCGGCGGGCGGCACCCTGGGCGAGGGGCAGTACGTGGAGGTCGACGGGGGTCTCATCCTGCAGGAGCTGGCCCAGCACACCGGCGTGCGGCTGCCCGACGACGGTTCCTACGAGACCGTCGGTGGGTTCATGATGGCCGAGCTGGGCCGGGTCCCGGAGATCGGGGACGTGATCGACGTCGAGGGGGCGTCACTGCGGGTCCTGGCCATGGACGGGCGGCGCGTGGGCCGCGTGCAGATCAGCCAGGGTGCCGGAACCGGGCCCCCCGAGACGGGTAGCTGAGCCACGCGCTGGGGCCGCCGGCCGCTGGCTGCCGGCCCCGGTCGTCCCCGGCGTCCCACGGCGTCCTCCGACGAGGGGGACGGGCACGCCCGTGGCCGGGGTGGTGCCGGCCCTCAGCGGCGGCGTCCCGAGGCGCCGGCGGGGCGCGTCCCAGCGGCCCGCCGACGGGACCAGAGCGGTTCGAGGGCGGCGTCCTCCTCGGCGGTGGCGCTCCGGAACGGCGGGTCGGCCGGGGCGGGCGGTCCCTGGCGCCCCTGCCCGCGGGTGGCCCGCAGGCTGGCGATGACGGACACGGTCAGGATGAGGACGACGACGGCCAGGGAGACCGGGGTGGGAATGTAGAACACGTCGATCTTCAGCAGCATCTTGATCCCGACCCAGACCAGCACCAGCGCCAGGCCGACCTTGAGGTAGACGAAGCGGTGTATCAGGTCGGCCAGCAGGAAGTACATCGCCCTCAGTCCCAGGATGGCGAAGGCGTTGGCGGTGAAGACCAGGAACACCTCGTCGGTCACCGCGAAGATGGCCGGGATCGAGTCCACGGCGAACACCACGTCCGTGGTCTCGACCAGCACCAGCACCGCCAGCAGCGGAGTGGCCAGCACCACCCCGTCCCGGCGCACCAGCAACCGCTGGCCGTGGAAGGTGTCGGTCATCGGCACCAGCCGGCGGAACACGGCCAGCACCCTGGACTGGTCCGGGTTCAGGTGCTCGTCGCGTTGCCGGATCATCCGGTAACCGGTGTACAGCAGGAAGGCGGCGAACACGTACAGCACCCAGGTGAAGTGCTGGATGAGCACCGCCCCGGCGGCGATGAAGATGCCGCGGAACACGAGGGCGCCGAGCACCCCGAGGAACAGCACCCGGTGCTGGAACTGCGGCGGGACGGCGAAGTGGGTGAAGATGATGGCCCACACGAACACGTTGTCCACGGACAGGGACTTCTCGATGAGGTACCCGGCGAAGTACTGCTGGCCGTACTCGGCACCCCATCCGGTCCAGACGAGCACGCCGAAGCCGACACCGCACGCCACCCAGACCGCGGACCACGCGGCGGCCTCCCGCACCCCGATGACGTGGGCACGGCGGTGGGCGAGCAGGTCGACGACCAGCATCGCGATGATGAATCCGAGGACCACTGACCAGGTCCACAGGGGGACGTCCATGACGGGACACCTTTCGATCGATGTGATCGAAGGTCTCTCCCGGCCGGCTGAGGGCCCGCCCGCCGGGCCCGGTGGGCCGTAGTGACGACGGGTCGGCTGGGGGGATACTCCCCTTCTGGTGCAGGAAATTAGACCATGACCGCCCCGGGGTGTTCAAGACCCCCGCTCATCCCCCGACGGCCGTGGAGAGGACCGGTGCGCTCACTTCCGTCCGACGAACCAGCCCGCCAGCGTCTGCAACCGGGTCTCGAGCTGCTCGGCCGTGGCCTGGGCGACCGCCGGTCCCCCGCTGATCTCCCGCAACCGGTTGTGGATGATCCCGTGCGGGGTGCCGGACCGGGCCGACCAGGCCGAGACGTTCTTCGAGAGCTGGCTGCGCATCTCCTTGAGGCGGCGGTGGTCCACGACGGTGGCCTGACCGTCGTGGCCGGCCGCGCCCGTGGCAGCGTGGTCGGCCCGTGGACGGCGCCGGAGCTGTTCGGCCTGGCGCTGGCGCAGCAACTGCCCCACCTGTTCGGGCTCCAGCAGTCCCGGGATCCCCAGGAAGTCCAGCTCGTCATCGGACCCGACCGCCCCGCCGGTGCCGAACTCGGAACCGTCGAAGAGCACGCGGTCGAAGGCCGCCTGGGACTCCAGTGCCTTGAACTCGGAGCGGGTCAGGGAGTCCGAGGCCCGGTCCTGGCGGTTCGCCGCCGCGAGCAGGTCCTCCTCCGGGGACTGGGACAGGTCCTCCGACTCCAGGACGCCGGGGGCCGCTTCGGGCCGGTCCAGGGCGTGGTCGCGTTCGGCCTCCATCTCATTGGCCAGCAGCATCAGCTGGGGCACCGAGGGCAGGAACACGCTGGCGGTCTCCCCCCGGCGCCGGGAGCGCACGAAGCGGCCGACGGCCTGGGCGAAGAACAGCGGGGTGGAGGTCGAGGTGGCGTACACCCCGACGCAGAGCCGGGGCACGTCCACGCCCTCGGAGACCATGCGCACCGCGACCATCCAGCGTTGCGTGCCGGCAGAGAATTCCTCGATGCGGTCGGAGGCGCCCTTGTCATCGGACAGGACGACGGTGATCTCCTCGCCGGTGATGGCCCGCAGCTGGGCGGCGTAGGCGCGCGCGTCCTCGTGGTCCGTGGCGATCACCAGGGCGCCGGCGTCGGGGACGTTGCGCCGCACCTCGGTCAGCCGGCGGTCCGCCGCGCGCAGCACCGAGGGGATCCACTCCCCCTCCGGGTTCAGGGCGGTCCGCCACGCCTGGGCGGTGATGTCCTTCGTGGCCGCCTCACCGAGCTGGGCCTCCATGACGTCACCCGTGGAGGTCTGCCAGCGCATCTGGCCGGAGTAGGCCATGAAGATCACCGGCCGCACCACGTGGTCCCGCAGCGCGGGGCCGTAGCCGTAGGTGTAGTCCGCCTTCGACCGGCGGATGCCGTCCTCGAACTGCACGTAGTCCACGAAGGGGATGGCGGCGGTGTCCGAGCGGAACGGCGTGCCGGTCAGGGACAACCGGCGGGTGGCCGGTTCGAACGCCTCACGGATGGCGTCTCCCCAGCTCAGGGCGTCTCCGCCGTGGTGGATCTCGTCCAGGATCACCAGGGTCCGGGCGTTCTCCGTCCGGTTGCGGTGCAGGATCGGTTTGGACGCCACCTGGGCGTACGTCAGCGCGACCCCGATGTACTCGTCGCCGTGGCGTCCGTCCGCGTTCTTGAAGTTCGGGTCGATCGCCAGCCCGATCCGGGCGGCGGAGTCCGCCCACTGCCGCTTCAGGTGCTCCGTGGGGGCCACGACGGTGATCCGGCTGACCGTCCCGGCCTCCATGAGCATCTTCGCCACGCGCAGCGCGAAGGTCGTCTTACCGGCGCCCGGGGTGGCCACGGCCAGGAAATCCTGGGGCTGTTTCGAGAAGTACAGCTCGAGGGCCTCCTGCTGCCACTGGCGCAGCTTCGGGGCGGTCCCCCAGGCCGCCCGCTCCGGCAGGGCGGGGGGCAGGTCTTCACCGATTTGGAACAGTGCATCGGACACGGAGCTTCGCTGGCCTCCTCAGGCGGGGACGGTGCAGGGGTGCGGTGGACGGACGGAGCGATGGGCGCGGCGGGGCCCTGCGGCGGGCCGGCCGGGGCTCCCCGGAACGGGGCGGGTGGGCGCGCGCCGGGTCGTCGGGCACGACGACGGCGCGTCACCGGGGTGCGTTGGCCCGGTCG
>NZ_AFXQ01000038.1 GCF_000224415.1 Citricoccus sp. CH26A
GGAGTGGTCCGGTCCGAGCCGGACGTTGCCCTCCTTGGACAGCGCCACCCACAAGATGAACACGATCACGGCGACGACCGTGACCACGTAGTACCAGCCGAGGTTGGTGGCGACCCAGGTGACCACGGACTGCATCACGGACGAGGCGTTGGACGGGGCGAGCATTGCCCACACGGAGAACGCGATGATGATCGCCGAGGAGATGACCAGAACCCGCCAGTTGACCCGCGGGGTGGTGTCGACGTTGATCTCGGCCGGCCCCCGGACCAGTTCGCTACTGGTGAGAGGGGCGCGGAACTCGTCCTCACGACTCTGCCGGATTCGCCGGCGGTCCACGGCCGGGTCGGTCCCGCCGAGGCGGGTGCGCTCGAGGCGGCGCTCGGCGGACTGGTGGGGCGGTCGGGCAGATGTGCCTTCTGCGTCGGACACGGTCGTGCTCCTCTGCTACGAGACTTAGAACGTTCACTAGGCCGGCGCGTACGGAACGGATTGAACCCCTCAGGCAACCTGCCCCCGGCGAATATTGACGCCTGAGGTCCGGCCAGCGGCGGCGTCAGTCTACTTTGCCCAACTTCCCGGACCTGGGGCGCCGTGTCGGGCATCGCATCAAAGGAACGGCTTACGACACCCGCTCGTTGGGATCACAGACTGCTGCATGTACGGCGGCCCGTAAGCGGATCGGTTCCTGGGGGCGCGTCTGCACGCACCCCCGAACAGAGGCTGAGCAGAGACCGGACGCGCCGGGCCACCCTCCCGGCACCACGCAGGAACAACCCACCGGGGCCCGCAGGTCTGGGAGCACTGAAACACCGGACGCCGGGGAGCAAAGGCGCACGCGAACACTGGACGAACGTCCAATTCTCCCGCTGACAAGGGATGATTACGCTCCAGAGCATCTGGGCTGCCGCCCGGGTCAAACCTGATCACATCACCGCACCGGCATCACCCGTGGAGGGGAACCAAGAACAGCAGGTCTACTCGTCGTGCCCGGAAAGCCACCATCTCGATCGCCCTCGTGGGCGCGCTGTCACTCGGCGGGGTGATGGTCGCCCCGGCCAGCGCCTCCACCACGGCGCCCGCACCGTCCACCACCTCGACCAGCGTCACCCTGCCGGCCGCCGGATCGACCTCGCCCGGCACGGTCATCAACCTGCCCGGGGCGGAGGCCACCAAGACCACCCCCCGCTCGGCCTCCACCAACGCGCTGCCTGCCCTGGGCATCCGACTCGCGGTCCGGGCCGGGATGGCGGTGCTCAAGAGGACCGCGGTGACCTGGCACCGAGCCATCATCACCAAGGTCAACCAGGTCCGGAGCACGTTCGTCTCCTGGTGGAACAACAGCGTTCCGAACTGGATCAAGGTGACCCTCGGCGCCGCCGGCGGCGTGACGGGCAACGCCGTCTACGACGCCCTGCTCTGGGTGCTGGGCCTGAACTGACCGCGGACCACGACGGCGCCCGGCTGGCAGGGCGCCGTCGTGGCCTCCCCGGGCAGGCGGGCTCGCCGCCCCTCGGCCCGGGTCCGCCTCTCCGGTCCCGGTGAGCGGCGGCCTACTGCGGCCCCCGGCCACCGGCGAGGTAGCGGAGGAACTCGGCAATCACCCCTGCGGCCAGCGCGAGCAGGGCCAGCACGGGGGCGAAGGGCGCCACGGCTCCAGCCCCGGGCACCTCGGCGGTCGCCATCACCGGCAGGCCGATCGCGAGCACGACGGCCACGAGGAGGCCGAGGAGGATCAGCCCGACGCGCGGCTTGCGCCTCGCTTCGGGCGCCACCCGGGCGGCGTACTCCTCGGGCTCGCCGAACTCAGAGACCAGCTCGCGCTCGTCGAAAGGCTCCAGCTCCCGCACCGTGGAGCGCACGAGATCCTCGTCCGCCCCTCGGGCTCTCAGCGCCGCCGACAGCCGGTCCTGGTAGTCAAACATGGGTCACTCCGCTCTTGTCGTCACGATGCAGGTTGGCCTCGACCTCCCGCCAGGCCTGCCGGGCGTCATCCAGTTCCCGGCTGCCCTGGGGGGTCAGGGAGTACACCTTGCGCGCTGGCCCCGGCTCCGTGGTGTCCCACGAGGACTCCAGGAGCCCCTGGGCCTCGAGGCGGGCCAGGACGGGGTAGACCGTCCCGCCCCGCCAGTGGCCGAGTCCCCGCTCCCGCATCCGCTGCAGTACCGCGTAACCGTGGGCGGGCGCCTCGGCGAGGAGCAGCAGCACCGCATAGGTCAAGGCCCCCCTCACGAAGGTCTCCCGCCACTCCACGACACCCATGCCGCTCATAGTATGAATCCCTGACTAGGTAGCACCATTGACCAAAGGTCCACACGTGTAGGCGTGGGCGGCCCGCAGCACAAGACCCGATCGCCCGTGGGTGGTCCTCCGTGAGGGCATGGTGGCGACTCCGCCCAGGCCGTAGGCGTGACAGGCAAGGATCACACACCGCCGCGCACCACGGGCACATCTCGACAGATTCCCTAGGAGCAGGATGGTAAGGGACTGAGGCTCGGCCGTCGCCCACAGCTGCCGACATTCGCGGGAGTCGACTGCAGGGATATCAGGATGCGGCAGAACGGAACTTACTGGTGGGCGAGGCCCCGTTCCGTAAGTCGACCCCTTACGGCAGTGGTGCCGTTGCTTGGTCGATCAGCGAGCGCACTTCTGACGTCGCGCCCGGGGTGGTTCACAGGTTGTGTTGTGGGGTGGACCACCCGGTGACCTCGGGGTGACCGTGGACGCGGTAGCCCTGGCCGTGCACGGTGCGCACAATGCCGCCGAAGCGGCCCGGGGGTTCTGGCCGCGCCACGGCCACGTGTGCAGGTCTCGTCTGGTCCCGTGCGCGGACCAGGCCCGGAGTCGTTAGTGTCACGCGCCTCTCCGGTCCTAGGGATCTTGAGAAAAGCCAATCCCGAACCTCGAGATGTCCTTATCAGAGTGACAGGAATCTACGGGAAATCTTTGGCGAATGCTCAGGCGAAATCGCCAAGTTTGTTGAGGCGGGGGTGGTGAACTCAGAGTCATCAGGAAGTCGGTGGCGGCATGGACATCCCCGTCCAGGTCCTACCCCGCTTCCGTGACCGTCCTAGCATCGACGCCTGCTGCCGGCATCCCCGCCAGCGCCGGCGACGATCGATACCAGAGGGGTATGACATAGAAGAATGACCAAGAGCGTACTTGCGACCGGTCTGGACGTGACCGTCCTGCCGAGTTGACCAGCATCGATGTCCTTCCGGTAGACCCAGTCGCAGACTGAAGGGTCACCGTCGTGCGGTACACCTGCCGCTGAGGACGCGGATGACAGTCGTTGTATCCCCCGACGTATTGCCATTTCTGCCTAACCTCCGCCCTACCGCACCGTTGTGCCACCTTTGATCCCCCTTGGGTGGCGCGGCTCCCAGTTGTGCCACCTTTGATCCCCCTTGGGTGGCGCGGCTCCCAGTTGTGCCACCTTTGATCCCCCTTGGGTGGCGCGGCTCCCAGTTGTACCGTCTCCAAGGAGGGCCCATTGGGCTTCGCCACCAATTCAATAATTCACCGTCCTGCGGTTGCGTCCGGGAACCCGAAAAGCGGTCCTGATGTCTCCGCTCCAACCACTACGCCCCTAACCACCGCCCCGCAGGCCTCAGTGACGAGCGGGTTCGCTCCCTCATCACGCCAAGAGCCTGAAGACTCGTTTCGATCGTCGGCACGAGTGATCGTCCTCGTCCCTGCCCACAATGAAGAATCGAACATCGCCCAAACGATTGAGGGCCTGCGGTCTCAGGCGCGGGTGCCCGATGAGATCGTCGTGGTCGCAGACAACTGCGCCGATGACACCGTGACGATTGCTCGCGCCTACGGTGCGGGCGTCTTTGAGACGGTGGGCAATACCGACAAGAAAGCCGGTGCGCTGAATCAGGCACTGCGCCAGTACCTGCCGGGCCTCGACGATGACGATCTGCTCCTGATTCAGGACGCGGACTCGATCCTGGACCCGTTATTCATCCGTAACGCCGAATGGCATCTTGACCGGGCCCCGAACCTGGGCGCAGTCGGCGGGGTGTTCTCCGGAGGCCCCGGGGGCGGTTTCGTCGGTCATCTGCAGCGCAACGAGTACGCCCGGTACGCCCGGGATGTCTATCGGCTCAACGGCAAGTGCCTGGTGGTCACCGGGACCGCGGCGTTGTTCCGCGCCAAGACCTTGCGCCACGTCGTCCAGGCCCGCCTCGAGGGTGCCCTGCCCAGCGGGGACGGAAACGGTGGGGTTTATGACACCTCAGTGCTCACCGAGGACAACGAACTGTCCTTCGCCCTGATGACCCTGGACTATGACATCCTCTCTCCGGCCGAATGCCGATTGGTCACGGAGGTGATGCCGACCTGGCGCGAACTGTGGAACCAGCGCCTCCGCTGGAAGCGGGGAGCAATCGAGAACTGCTTCCAATACGGGTTCACGAAGGTCACGGCCGCCTACTGGGGTCGGCAGTTGCTGACGCTGCTGGGCGTGTTGGTCACGTTCGCCTACCTCGGATCCATCGTCTACGCCGTGGTCATCGACCATGGGCTCTTCGTCCATCCGTTCTGGCTGGGTGTCACCGCGGTCTTCATCCTCGAACGCATCGTGACCATCCGGTACCGGGGCTGGAGGTACATGGTCCTGGCCGCGACCATGTACGAACTCACCGTGGATCTCTTCCTCCAACTCGTTCACGCCAAGGCCTACTTCGATGCTGCCCTCAACCGCAAGAAAGCATGGTGACTACCCATGTACGACAACCCTTCCGTTCCCATGGCCGCCGGGTTGGCTGCCGGCACCGGTGGACTCGCAATGACAGGTGCGGACGTCTTCTGGTTCGTACTTGCGGCGTTTGCCCTGCTCGCGCTCGGCATGGCCATTCTGCGCATCGTGCCGCGTCGTCACACGGCCCCCAACGCCGAAGACCACTCGGATGCAGGCATGACGCCCACAGACCAGCGTTAAGGCGACCGGCCGGCAGGTTGATCGCCGTGCTGCCTGGTGCAGCCGCGGTCGACCTCCTCTGCCGCCTCCTTGGACGCCCGCCCCCACCCGGGTCCTCAGGCCGCACCTGTCTCTCCGCGCGGGACGGGTGCGGCCCGGGAAGGGACATACATATTGCGCGTGGTTGCTCACCGTACGTACGTCGGATGAGAGGTCCGAGCCCACAGTGGTGGGGCCAACCGAAGGGAGGGTGCCGTGATCGAATACAGGCCTGTTGGATCACCAGCCCGTGATCGACGCTCTATCGCCTTTATTGCCAGGGGTTTCGCCGAGCTCCTGCTCACCGCTGGGGTCATCCTGCTGCTCTTCGTGGCCTGGCAATTGTGGTGGACCAACCGTGCCGCTGACCACGAGCAGACATCCGTCGTCAGTGCGACTACCCGGCAGTGGAGCCATCAGCAGGCTGCGGAGCTTCCTGTGGACGACCCCCCGGTGGAAGGGGAGGTGTGGGGCATCCTCTATGTCCCACGCTTTGGCCAGGATTACGCCAAGCCCATCGCGGAGGGAATCGACATGGACGTGCTGAACTCTGTCGGTATCGGCCACTACCCAGGCACTCAACAGCCAGGCCACATCGGAAACATCGGCCTGGCCGGCCACCGGCAGACGCACGGCCAGGTGTTCTGGGCCATGGACCAACTCAGGGAAGGCGACAAGGCCTACATACAGACCAAGAAGGGCATCTACACCTATGCCTACCGCAGCACGCACATCGTGTACCCGTCGCAGAGCCAGGTCCTCCTCCCAGTACCGGGAGACAGCGGCGCGGATCCTACGCAGAAGCTGCTGACTCTCACGACGTGCCATCCGCCCTTCACCACCGACATGCGCATGGTCGTTCACCTGGAACAGAGCTCGTTCTCAGCAGCCCACACTGATCCGCCAGCGGAGATCCGCACAACAGTCAACCGGACAGCCGGACTCGAAGGAGCTTGAGGAATGTACGCCTGGATCCTCCGGCGACTACCCGGACCGCCGTGGTTACGCACCCTGCAGGCTGTGATCCTCGTGGGATTGATCATCACCGGGCTGATGACCTGGGTCTTCCCCTGGATCAGCGAGTCCTCACCGTGGACCGAATCCACCCTCGGCTGATCAACCACCCACACCGCCTGCCTGGCATGAGGAACTGCCCCCTGACGGTGATCACCCCTGGGCATAATCCGCGCAGACTTCACTCGACATGCGGATTCCGGTCAGCTCGTGAGCGGGGATGCCGGTCAGGCCTTCTTGCCGGCGATCAACTTCTTCGCCGCGTTCAGCTGGGTGCTCGAGCACGTCCCGCCGTAACCGGCCACGTACGAGTACATGTAACCGTCCTGGGTGAACGTGCCGGTGCGCTTGGCGCCCATCGCATCGGCCATGCAGTCGGCCATGTGCTCCACCCCAGGGTGCGCCCCGTTCGGGTAGACCCGGTCCATGGCCGCCTCCAGGGCATCCGAGTCGTACTTGTACGCCCGGTACTGCAGGATGTGGGCGCATTCGTGGATCTGGATTGCCTTCGACAGGTCAGAGTTCACCGGGGCATCGGCACCCACGTAGATCTCCTCCTCGACGATGACGTCCTCACCCCACCCCAGGCTCCTCATGGTGGCGTACCCGTTGGTCCCGGGGCCGGTCTCCACCGGAACGCCCCAGCACCACTTGGCGATGTTGTTCTGAACACCCTGTGCGTAGGTCTTCGGGGAGGCGTACGGCTCGCGCGTCCCACCGGGCTCACCACCGGTCAGGAAGTAGGAGTTCACCCATCCGGTGGTCGTCCCGTACTTCACCTTCGTCATCGACCCGGACGCGCCGAGCTTGGCGACCTTGGCCTGGGCGGGGATGGTGGTCAGCGTCTTCGAGCCGTAGTCTCCCTGCTGGTAGAGCCCCGAGGACACCTTGGTCCACATCGAGGTGGTGGACACCGGTGCGGCAGGCTTCGGGTACGGCTTCGGGGCCACTTTCGGTGGGGCGGGCTTGCCGTGCAGATGCGTCTCCAAGGCGTAGAGGAACGCCGCGGTCTCCCCACGAGTGATGGACCGCTTGGGCCGGAACGTGCCGTCGGCGTACCCGCCGACCATGCCGGTGCCCTTGAGCCACGCGGCCCCGTTGTAGAACGGGGTCGTGGTCTTCATGTCGGTGAACGGGGTCTTGGTCGGCACCTCGGCCTTGACGGACCCTCCCATCCTGTACATGAACGAGGCCAGCTCGCCGCGGGTGATCGGGTCGTTGATGCCGAAGGCACCGTTTGCATACCCGGCCGAGTATCCCTTGGCCTGCATCCACGAGATCGCGGTGAACCCGGCCCCACCGGGGTTGACGTCCTTGAAGTCCCGCTTGATACCGGGGGAGTGGTTCTCCCCGGAGAGCCGGTACAGGAACTGGGCGGTCTCTCCGCGGGTGATCTGCCGGGTCTTGCCGAACGAACCGTCGGAGTATCCGGCGGTGATGTTCTTACACGCCATCCAGGTGATGGCCGCATAGAACGAGCCTGCCGGTGGGGCGTCGGAGAAGTCGTAGGCGCAGGGGGTGAACGCGGTGGCGGCGTGCGAACCGGAGAACGCCTCGGGGGCCGGGGTGTTCTCACTGTCCAGACCGTCCGGGGTTCCCTGGCCGGTGGCGCCGGGGATGCGCTGGATCTGGGTGGGGGTGCGCTCGGAGGAGTAGGGCTGTCCGGCTGGCGCCTCAGGGGTGGCGTCACCGTACCCCTGATCAGCATGTGTGCGGGGATGATCCGTCATGCCGGTCGCGGCGTCAGCCGATCAGGAACGTTTGCCGGCCATGGTCTTCCGGGCCGCGTCCAGGTCGGTCTGGGAGCACTTCTCCCGCGCGGCGACCTGGTGCCCGCCGTCGCGGGCCATCAGCTGGGTCACGCACCGCGCCATGCGCAACGGGATGTAGGCCTTGTCCTGCGGGAAGAACGTGGCCGTGCCGGCGGTCACCCTCGGGCGGGTCGTGATCGGCATAGGGCAGTGCCTCCTGGGCGTGGGTGCGAGGTGGTGGTCAGAGTCGCTGGCCCCGAACATGTGCAGACTAGCGGGGTTCGCGGACCCTGACGTCGGGTTCACGTGGTGTACGGGTACCACACGTGGCCCGTCGGGTCAGTCCTGGTTCTGGCAGCACCCGTCACGGCCGCGGACCGTGTCGGCCTCCCCTGGGTGGCCCGGTAGGCGGCGTCGACCGGGTCGGGGCGGCTGACGCCGTGGGTGCAGAGCCGTGCCATGAGGAGTCGGTCGCCCCGCCAGTCCAGTGGGCCTCAACCAGCGGGTGCTCGGAGGGAGCGTGCAGGACGCCGGGGTGGCGGGCCCACGCGGATCCTGGGTGGACGCTGGCGAACACGTGTGGTCCGGCCGCCTGGACTGATGGGAGCGCCACGGGTCGAGCGCCGATACCTGGCCGATGGATGGTCTTGTCCATATCTGCGCCAGGTCCCCGTTCCACCCCGACGTGAGGCCGTGCAGAACTCTTCCTGCCCGGGTGCTTACTCATGAAGAGGCGGATAGTGCACCTTCTCATCAGTCGGTGCATCGACTGCATCCTCCGCGTTCCGTCGGGCTCACGATGGGATGTCGACTCCTGACGAGGGTGAAACCGCGTCTCCTCCTCCCCTGGCCGTCGAAAACAAGGGAGAAGGGTGGCAATCCGACCTGTATGATTGTGAGCGGCGTCACACGCAGTGAGGTGACGACGGACGCGGCATCCTCTCTCTCGCCGGTTCGCAGTGGACGATCAATCAGGGCAGGAGTCAGAAGGATGGACAGTTTCGCCACAACCGACCCGCTGCATGAGGTCACCGTGTACGACGTCAGGGGAAACGCGATCGGCACCGTCGCGGAGATCTTCGGTGAGGCCCCTCATGAATCCGCCTCCGCGGCCCCGCCGTCCAGGGGTGCCATTCCCGGGTAGTCCTACGGGTGCGCGGGAAGGGCCTGGGCGGTCGGCCCTGTCCTCCCGGGCCGAATCGGACCTATGCTGTCGCCACCCCTCAGCGCCGAGCCGCGGCCTCGCCCCCCGGCTCCGTGGTTGCACGCCTCATGAGACACCGGAACCTCTCCCTACTCTCCCGAGGACCCATCATGAAGACCCTGTCGCGTACCTGCATGGTGGCCGGAGGCACCGCCGTGCTCACCGCCCTGGCCGGTGTCACCGCCGCCCATGCTGCCAGCGTCACCGTCCCGGACACGGGCACGCTCCTGGTCGGCGGCGCCGGCGTGAGCCTCTCGGTCACCCTGGACTGCGAGGCCGGCCGGACCGCTGACCTCCTCGTCAACGTCGTGCAGAAGGTGGACGGCGCCCACGTGGCCACGGGCGGTGCCATCTCCGACACCGTGACCTGCGCCGCGGGCCAGGAGGCCGTGGAGGTCGCCTTGCTGGCCGCCGGCGACTTCGCCTTCACCGAGGGCGACGCAGCGGTCCAGATCCTGCTGTTCACGTGCGACACCGTGGCCTGTGAGAGCACCACCGTGACCGGCCAGGCCCGGCTCGGACTCACCTAGGACCATTCGTCGCGCCACCCTCCGTGCGGTGAGGGCCGGTCCGGCGTGCGGTGCAGGACCGGTCCGCGCATCCGTCGATCAGGAGGCGACCGCGGTGGTCGTCAGCGCCGCCACCACGGCGTCCGCCCACGGACGGGCGAGGTCGGTGGCGAGGTCGCGGCCGGCGGCGTCGTGCCGGCCGTACGTCCCGACGCGTTCCGCCCCGCAGGCACGCAGGGCCTCGTCGAGGATCTCCGAGCCGCGCGAGTACGTGGAGTGGTAGGACCGGTCGCCGAGGCCGAAGACCCCGAACCGCAGTCCGGTCAGGTCGGGCCGGGCCGCCAGCAGGGCGGCGTGGAAGGCCCGGGCGGAGGTGGGCAGTTCGCCGTCGCCGTAGGTCGAGCAGACCAGCAGGTACGGCCGGGCAGGGTCCAGGGTGCCGGGAGCGGCCTGGTCCGCCCCGGCGAGGTCGAGGACCTCCACCGCGAAACGGTCGGCCAGGTGCCCGGCCAGTTCCTCCGCGACCAGTTCGGCATTGCCGGACTCGGTGGCGAACAGGATGGTCAGCGGCGGCAGGTCGGCTCGGCCGGTCCGGGCCTGTGCCCCCGCACTCGCCCCGGCCGCGCGGGTTCCGGCGACGGTCCGGACACCGCTCCCGACGCCGGCCGGTCCCGAGAGCGAACCGGCAGTGGCCGAGGAGGCGATCAGCCGCATGCGCCGCCGGTCCAGGAGCTTGGTGCGCACGCGCCCCTCGGCGGCTGTGGCGCGCTCGTGCGCGTCCAGGCGCAGCCAGCCCTCGTAGTCGGTGGCGCGTCCCAGGTAGGGGCGCAGGCCCACGAGCCCGGTCTTGCCCCCGTGCCGGTCGCCGGCACCCCCGCTGCCGGGGCCGGAACGGGGTCCCTCCTCGAGCGTCGTCTCCGCACCGCGGGCCGCCGCCAGGTCACCCGCGATCACCTCGGCCAGGTCCCGGGCATCGCTGCGCTGGGAGGGGATGGTCCCCTGCGGGCCGCGGCGGGCCCAGCCGGCCAAGTACAGCCCCGGTTCCACCCGGCCGCTCTGCCGCGCCTGGTCGGTGATCCCGGCCAGCGCCGCGGTGAGCTCACCGTCCCCGGCCTGGAAGCCGATGGCGGTGATGACGCTGTCCACCGGGATCCGGACCCGGTCCGGCGCATCACCCGGCGCGTTACCCGGCGCGACCTCGACGCCGGCCACGGCCCCGGTCGCATCGCCCACGACCTCGCGCGGGGCGTAGCCGAGCCACCAGTGGACCTGGAACCGGGCCGGGCCGGTGGGCTCGCGCCCGGTAACCGCCAGTTCGGCCATCAGCTCGGACCGGGGGTCCCCGGCCGCGGCCAGCTGGTCCGCGTCCGGGCCGTGCACGGTGTGCGCCAGTCCGGGCAGGTCCAGGATCTCCCGCAGCATCACGGGGTCGAACCTGGCCCGTGCCGGGAGCGAGCGGCCGATGACGTGCACGGTGTCCAGGCGGCGGGTCAGGGTGGCGTGGGCCGCGTCATGGATGTCGGACCCCTCCAGGCCTGCCGCGGTCTTGGCGAGCAGCCGGACCACGTCCATGGCCACGTTGCCCATCCCGATCACCGCCGCGGACCGGCCCAGCGAGACCGGCTCGGCACCGGCCCACCCGGTGGCCGCGCAGGTCTCCGGCTCCGCATTGAGCAACCGGGTCAACTCGCCCGAGCCGATGACACCCGCCAGGTCCGCCCCGGGCACCTGCAGGGGCGCGTCCTGGCGCAGTCCGGTGGCCAGCACCACGGCGTCGAAATGCTCCCGCACCTGCCCCAGGGTGAGCTCGGCGCCGGCCGCGTCCTGGGACCGCACGGCCGGGGCGTGCTGGGCGGGGCGACCGCGCAGGACCAGGTCCTCGGCCACGGCACCCGTGTGCACCCGGGTGGAACCCACGAAGCGCACGCCGTCCTGCTCGAAGAGCCGGGAGAACTGGCCGGCCACGGCCTTGGTGCCCTGGTGGTCGGGGGCCACCCCGTACCGCACCAGCCCGTAGGGCTCGGGCCGGGCCTCGAAGACGGTCACCCGTGCCTCGGGCAGGCGGCGCCGGACCGCCTGGGCGGTGAAGCAGCCCGCGGGCCCGGACCCGACGACGGCGACGTGCGGGCGGGCCGCGCCGTCCAGTGCGACCTCGGGAGCCGACGTCGTGTCCCGCGCCGGCGCGGGGGCTGCGGCGCGGTCAGCGCCGTCACCGGCGCGTCCGGGGGAGGCCGTCCAGGTCACCGGCATCTCGTCCATGCCGCGGAACACCCAGCCGCCGGCACGGGCCGGGCGGCCGGGGATGAGGTCCAGTCCGGGCAGCGCCTCGAACAGTCTCGGCAGCGCGACGTCGGCCACCTCGGCCCGCGCGACCCACGCGCCGAGGCAGACGTGCACGCCCTTGCCGAAGGCCAGGTGGGCTCCCTCGCCCGTCCGGCGGATGTCGAAGCGGGCGGGGTCGGCCCACTGGGACTCGTCCCGGTTGGCCGAGAGCAGGCAGATGCCCAGCTTGGCCCCGGCGGGCAGGTGGACGCCGCGCAGGGCCACGTCCCGGGTGGTCTGGCGGGAGTACATGCCGATCGGGGCGACCCAGCGGATGGCCTCGTCGAACACGGCGTCCCACAGGGTGGGGTCGGCCTCCACGAGGCGGCGCTGTTCCGGGTCCCGCAGCAGCGCCCAGGCCGCCACGCCGATGGCGTCGCGGGGCTCGTTGAGGCCGCCGCCGATGGTCATCTTCAGGTTGGCCCGGATGGACTCGACCGGCATCTGGTAGTCCGGCAGGGCCACGAGCGCGGATAGCAGGGAGTCGTCCGGGTGGGCGCGGTGCCAGTCGAGCATCTCGTCCAGGGCGGCGTCGACCTCATCGAACGACGCCTCACCCCTGGCCCACACCTCGGGGTCGTCCGCGTAGTTCCCGGTGGCGTCGATCATAGTCTGGGACCAGCGCTGCAGGTCCTGCTGGGTGACGTTGTGCAGCCCGGTGATCGCGCGCAGGTTCTCCGCGGCGAAGGGGGCGGCGAAGTCCCACACCAGGTCCGCCCCGGGGCCCTTCTCCCGCAACTCGGCCAGGTAGCGGTCCGCGTTGCGCTCGAAGACGGGCCGCCACGCGCGCTTGACCACGGAGGGGCGCAGCACGGGCTGCCAGGCCCGGCGCTCGATGACATGATCCGGGTCGTCCTTGCGCAGCATGGAGTGGCCCATGGCGCGGATCATCAGCGAGCCCTGCTCGTTCGCGGAGAAGGTCGACTGGTCCAGCTCGGTGTCATGCACGGCGTCGTAGGAAGTGACCAGGTAGCGGCCCACCGCCGGCACCCAGTGCACCCCGCCCTCGGCGCGCAGCCGCTCGAAGACCGGGAACGGATCCTCGTAGAGCTCCGGGATGGTCACCCAGTCGGCCACCGGGGCCGGCCGCGACCCGGCGGGGGCGCCCGGGGCCTCGGGCGTCGGCCGCCCAGGAGCGGTCGGGGCGGGGAAGGGGGCGACGGCGTCAGTCATCTCGGGCGTCCTGGTCTGCGGTGGCGGTGGCGGTGGCGGTGGTGGAGTGGATCTGGATCTGGAGCGGGGCGAGGGGCGTGCCCTCGCGGTAGTGGCCGCCGAAGAGGTCCGCTCCCTCCTCGGTCAGGCGTGGCGCCGGATAGCAGGCCGCCTGCCCGGAGGCGGGTTCGCCAAGCCGCGCGAAGGCCAGCCGCTCACCGGGGGTGAAGGGGTCGTCGATGGACAGGACGGCGGAACCGCCCGCCCCGAGGACGGCGGGGTTGGCGAGCGTGACGGCCAGCAGCCCGTGATGGCCGGTGAAGTGCACGGCCCCGGTCCCGTGCAGCGCGGGGCCGTCCGGGGCGAGGGGGAAGAGGATGCCCCCGTCCGGTTGCCGGACGGCGCCGCCGTCCACGTCGACGCGGCCGTCGGCCAGGCGTGAGACGTAGGCGACGAACCCCTCGTGCACGGCCCAGACCAGGCCCCCGGCCGGGACGGTGCCGTGCGGACGGGACGCCTCGGCCAGTGGGGCGGCGGTCGTCACGGGGTCCTCCTCGTTGGGCGTCGGAACGGATGGTCTCGGCTCCTACTGTGACCCGGCTCTCAACTACAGTGCAACTGAGAAGATCTGCTCAACAACCACAGGAGGACTGCGCTATGGAGACCGGTCGGGATCGGCGCCCCGAGGGTGATCCCCGGTTCACCCTGCGCCAGCTCGAACTGTTCGTCGCCGCCGCCGAGCACGGATCCTTCGCGGCCGCCGCCCAGAGCGCGTACGTCACCCCGAACGCGGTCTCGCAGGCGGTGACCGAGCTGGAGGGGGTCCTGGGCGTGGTCCTGGCCGTCCGCCGTCGGGCCCGGGGGCTGACGCTGACGCCGGCCGGGACGCACCTGCTCGATGGGGCCCGGGCGCTGCTGCGGCAGGCGACCGACCTGAGGCTGAGCGTGGGGGAGGGGCGGGTGCGCCGTCCGGGCCGGTCGCCGTCGGGTGCTACTCCACGCTCGCCCCCACCCTGGTGCCCGAGCTGTGGGAGCGGCTCGCGCAGCGGTACCCGGACGTGGACCTGACCATCGAGGAGGGCACCACGGCCGAGCTCGTGGAGATGCTGCACGCCGGCCGGCTGGACCTGCTGATCGCCTACGAGGTCGCCCTGCCACCGGGGCTGGGGAGCAGGCCGCTCTTCGAGGCGCACCCGTGGGTGGTGCTGGCCCGGGACCACCCGCTGGCGGGGCAGCAGGCGGTGGACCTGCGCGACCTCGCCGAGGACCCGCTCGTGATGTTCGACCTGCCGCCCAGCGGCCAGAACACCCTGGAGCTGCTGCGCCGGCGGGGCGTGCGGCCCCGGGTCGCGCACCGGACCACGGACTTCGAGCTGGTGCACTCCCTGGTGGGGCGCGGGATGGGGTACGGGATCCAGTTCCAGCGCGCCGAGGTGGAGGTGAGCCGGGAGGGCCGACCGCTGGCGGTCCTGCCCATCACCCCGGCACCGGACGCCGAACCCGTGGTGGTCGCCTGGTCGGAGCGGGTGCCCCTGACCGCGCGGGCGAGCGCGGTGGTGGAGGTGGCCCGGGAGTTCCTCTCGGCACCCGTTGGCTAGGCTCAGGGCATGGCCGAGCAGCGCGCAGACCGCACCGAACACCAGCCCGACGCCGGCCCCGCCGGGACCGCACCCGCCCGCCGTCCGCTGGGGCCGTCCTCGCGCTCGCAGGTGCCGGACTTCGAGGTGATGACGATCCTCGGACGGGTGAGCGAGCTGCGCGCCGCCGGACACGACGTGGTGAGCCTGTGCGCCGGGGAACCCGGCGGGGGAGCCCCGGCCGCTGTGAACCGGCGGGCCGCCGAGATCCACGCCTCCGGCAGGGCGCTGAACTACACGCCGAGCCTGGGCATCGCCGAGCTGCGCCAGGCCATCTCCGGGCACTACCGGCGGTGGTACGGCCTGGACGTCGACCCGGCACGGGTGGCCGTGACCACCGGTTCCTCGGGGGCGTTCATGGCCGGGTTCCTGGCCGCTTTCAATGCCGGGGACCGGGTGGCGATGGCCCGCCCCGGGTACGCCGCCTACCGCAACATCCTCACGGCGCTGGGCTGCCAGGTGGTGGAGATCGACGCCGGTGCGGAGGTCCGCTATCAGCCCACCCCGGAACTGCTCGAGCAGGCCGAGGCGGACCACGGTCCGCTGGCCGGGCTCATCCTGGCCTCACCGAACAACCCGACCGGCACCATGGCCACCCGCGCCGAGGTCAAGGCGCTGGCCGAGTGGTGCCACGAGAACAGCGTGCGGCTGGTCTCGGACGAGATCTACCACGGCATCACCTACGCGGACGGCGCGGCCGCGGGCGGGGACGGGGATGGGGACGGGGACGGGGACGGGGACGAGCCGGGCGACGAGCGCGGCGTCTGCGCCTGGGAGTACTCGACCGAGGCGATGGTCATCAGCTCCTTCTCCAAGTACTGGGGCATGCCCGGCTGGCGGATCGGCTGGATGCTCATGCCCGAGGACCTGGCACCGGCGATCGGCGGGCTGTCCGGGTCGGTGTCCCTGTGTCCGCCGGCCGCGGCACAGTACGCCGCGGTGGAGGCCTTCGCTGACGAATCCTATGCGGCCTGCGACGAGCAGGTGGCCGGCTTCGCCCGGGCCCGCGCGCTGCTGCTGGACAACCAGGAGCGGCTGGGCTGGACGGACGCGGCCCCGGCCGATGGCGCGTTCTACTTCTACGCCACACCGGGGGAGCGGATGCTCCGGAAGTACGGGACGTCCACGGCCTACTGTGAGGCCCTGCTGGAGCAGGCCCACGTGGCGCTCACCCCGGGCACCGACTTCGACACCGCCCACGGCGACCAGTACATCCGCCTGTCCTTCGCCGCCGGGCACGACGCCGTCCGCGAGGCGATCGAGCGGATCGTCGCGTTCCAGCGGGGCTGAGCCGGGGCTCTGCACGGTCGCCACTGGTCGGTACCGGTTCCCCGGCCCCGGCGTCTTGTCCCCCCACTCGACTTCCACCTGTTCCGGGGCTTCAACGGTCTCAGCGGGGCTTCTTTGTGCGGACCACGGTGAGGGGCGGGATAGGTTCAAACCCGCCCCCCGGCTTTCCCCAGAAAGTGAATCCGTCTCCATGAAGAAGACCCTGCTGGCCAGGGCGCTGTCTGTCGGCGCCGCCCTGGCTCTCGTCATCCCCACCACCGCGCCCGTCGCCCAGGCCAGCGAGGTCCACGTCCCCGATGCCGGTCTGCGCACGTGCCTCAATGTCCATCTCGACCAGCCGGTCGATGCGGTGCTGACCGAGGCGCAGCTGGCGTCCATCGAGGAGCTGGACTGTGGGTCCACCAAGCGGCGCAGTACCTATCACATTGAAGATCTCACCGGGGTGCAACACCTCACCGGTGCCACGACGATCAGTTTGATGAAGAACGACTTCTCCGATCTTTCGCCGTTGTCCGACCTCACCCAACTGGAATCCCTGGATCTGCGGTTGACCGGCGTCGTCGACCTGGAACCACTGGCTGGTCTCGCACGCCTGGAGTGGTTGCATCTCGGCTTCAACGACATCACCGAGATCTCGGCGTTGTCGAACCTCACGAACCTCACTGAACTGACCTTGAGCGGCAACCTCATCGAGGACGTCGCTCCGCTGGCGAAGGCCGAGAGTCTTCGACGCCTGAACCTGGGCGGTGCTCACGCCGTCGTCAAGGGCCAGAACGCTCCGAGCCTGACCGGACTCGAGCAGCTCACCCAGGTCGAATTCCTTTCCCTGTCCGTTGATCGGGAGCTGGAGGACATCTCTGCGGTCGCAGCACTCTCGAATCTGCGTACCCTGGACATTTCAGACACCGGGGTCTTGGATGTCACGCCGCTGGCTGGGCTGGTCAATCTCGACGTCCTCACGGCCACACGGGCCGCCATTACGGATGCCTCGGCCCTGCAGACGCTCGCGCATCGCGGGGATGTCCAGCTGTCCCTCGCCGGTCAATACCGGTTCGAGACCATTGAGGTCGGTGACGCCGTGGCGGTGCCACCGGTGCTGGACGCCTTCGGCGCCCCGGTGGAGCTCACGACGTGTGAGGCCTATCCCAGGACCAGCGAGTGCATGGACTACATGTCGGTGGCGGGGAACAAGATGACATTCACTCCCGAGGCCCGGGGTGACTACACCCTGGGTTTCGAAGGCACCGGGAGTGACGACTTCAGTTTCACTCTCCGCGTCGAGGCCAAGGCACCGGCCCTGGAGACGGTCCACTTCACGGACAACCCGACCGGTTCGACGTTCTACACCCCCGTGCAGTGGCTGGCCGCCGAGGGCATTTCCGCCGGCTATGCGGACGGGACGTTCAAGAAGGACAAGAACGTCAGTCGAGGGGAGACTGCTCAGTTCCTGTACCGGATGACGGGGCAGTCTGTCACCGCTACCGGAGTGCCCTTCGCCGACGTGCGCTTGGCGTTCAGGAACGCGGTGGGGTGGTTCGCTGAGGAGGGTATCTCGGTGGGATACGCAGACGGGACGTTCCGGCCCAACCGGCCGGTGTCCCGGGGCGAGTTCGCCGCCTTCCTGTACCGCATGCATCAGCCGGAGGTGGAGGTCCCGCAGGACGGTCCGTTCACGGACGTGTCGGCTGAGGGCGCCAACGCGCGGGCCATCACCTGGCTGGCGGACACGGGTGTCACCGCAGGATACGCCGATGGGTCCTTCAAGCCGGGGCGGAAGATCACCCGTGCGGAAGTCGCCGCGTTCCTTCACCGCTACGATGCCTTGTCCGAGTGACCAGGCTGCGTCGCTAGACCCATAGACGCACCGGTGGGTGCGGGTTGCTCCCGCCTCCCTGCCCACCCGGCGTCTCAGGGGATCGGGATGGCCTGACCACTGCGCACCCGCTTCATGACCATCGTCGAGCTGAGCCGCTGCACGCCCGGCAGGGAGCCCAGGGCGCTGTCGTAGAGACGCTGGTAGGCCGCCAGGTCGGGGGTGAGTACGCGCAACAAATAGTCGGGGTCGCCGAAGAGGCGTTGCGCCTCGACGATCTGGGGTACCTCGCGCACGGCGGCCTCGAAAGCGGCGACCGTCTCCACGTCCGTGCGGCCCATCGTCACGAACACGATCGCCTCGAAGTGCAGGCCGATCGCCTCCGGGGAGACCACGGCGCGATAGCGCTCGATCGCGCCGGACTGCTCGAGGTCCTTCAGCCGGCGGTGGCAGGCGGACAGGCTCAGCCCCACCTTCTGGGCCAGGGCGGTCGCACTCATGCGCCCGTCCTCCTGCAGCAGGGAGAGGATCTCCCGGTTGATCGCGTCCATGCCGAGAATCCTCCCGTTCAACCCCCGGATCTACACAACACATCGAAGCACATTTCGCAGGATCCTCCGTACGATCTCCGGCAGAACGGTGGAGCGGAAGGACGAGCGCAATGGATACGGCGTTGATGGCCCAGTTCTGGCTGGTGGCCCTGCTGTTGGCACTGACCCCCGGCGCCGACTGGGCCTACGCGATCTCGGCCGGTCTGCGCGCCCGCTCCGTGGTGCCCTCCGTGGCCGGCATGGCCTCCGGATACGCGCTCGTGGTCACCATCGTCGCGGTCGGGGCCGGGGCGGCGGTCACCGCGTACCCGATGACACTGACCGCCCTGACGGTCATCGGCTCGATGTACCTACTCTACCTGGGCGTCTCCACGCTCACGGCCCAGGCCCCGCCGATCACCGCCAGCGACCAACCGCTCGGCACCGGCCCGTTGTCCCAGTTCTTCCGCGGCGCCGGGATTAGCGGGATCAACCCCAAGGGCCTGCTGTTGCTGCTGGCCCTGCTGCCCCAGTTCACCTCCGCCTCCGGTGCCTGGTCCTCCACGGCCCAGATGTTCACCCTCGGCAGCCTGCACGTGGCCAACTGCGCGGTGATCTACCTCGGGGTGGCCCTGCTCGCCAGGCAGCTGCTGGGCTCGCGCCCGCGGGCGGGCAACGCCGTGGTCAAGGTCTCGGGAGTCCTGATGGTCCTGATCGGCACCAGCATCCTCGTGGAGCAGGGGGTCACCCTGTTCTGACCCAGCTCGCAGCGGCCACCCAGCAACGGCCGATACTCTCGGTCTGCCCACGGGAGACGACCGGGAGGACCCCATGCAGCAGTCTTGCGGTCACTTCTCGGACGGGAGCGCGCCCGATACCGGTCCGGTCACTCTCGACGCCAGAGGCAGCGGTCCCCGGACCATCGTGCTGCTGGGCATCGACGGCTCCGGGAAGACGACCACGGCCACTGCCCTCGCCGCCGCGGAACGGGGCGAGGGCCGCAGGGCACTCGTGATGCGCAACCGTTCCGGGCGCCGGTGGCTCATCCGGGCGGGGCGCCGCGTCGGCACGGAGCTTCCCGTCCGGTGGGCGGACCGGGTCGAGACGGCGGTGCGCACCTGCAATGTCGTGCTCTCCCATGTCCGCGCGGCGCGCACCGATGGGCTGGTCGTCATGGACCGCCACCTTGTGTGCCAGCTCGTGCTCAGGCAGGTCCGGGGGCTCCCTCCGGGCCGGGTCCTGCCGTGGCTCTCGGACCGGTTGCTGCGCCGTGCCACCGTGGTCCTCCTGGACGTCCCGGCCGAGACCGCGCACGCACGCATCACGGCCCGCGGCGAGGACGACGAGCACCTGGACTTCCTGCGGGTCTCCCGCGCGGCCTACCTGCGGTGCGCTGCCTCCCGGGGCTGGGACGTGGTGGACGCCACCGGCCCGGTGCGGGAGGTCCTGGGCCGGATCCATCAGGGTGGGGCGCACCGGTCAGCGTGAGCGCCGCCCGGTGCGGGCAGTCCACGCCGGGCTCGACGCCGACCCTCCCGGCCGCCGAGTTCCTCCCGTCCCGGGGCGGTCACCGCTGGTCCAGTCCCCGGCACCGCAGTAGGTTGTGGGCGTGGCGTCCCGGGACCTGGAGGCCCTGCCCGTGGGGTTCGAGCGCCTCCACCGGAGGGACTTCCTCAACTACCAGTTCAACCGGGCACACGCGCTGGGCTTTGCCGACCGCGCCGAGCTCCTCGCCGCGGTGGACCGCATCCGCTCCGGACCCGACTGCGTCCCCGTCTTCGAGGACCTCTCGGCCCGGGCGGACGCCGCCGGCCGGACCCGGCACGCGGCGGGGTACCTGCGCCTGGCGGAGTTCTTCACGCCGCCGCGGTCCGGGGAGAAGATCGCGCGCTACCGGCGCCTCCGGGACCCGTACGACGCCGCCTTCGCGGGCACCGGCGTCGTGCGCCACGAGGTGCCCTACGCCCAGGCCGCGCTGCCCGCCTACCGCCTACCCGCGGACGGCCCGGGCACCGGGGCCACGGTGCTGCTGCACGGCGGGGCGCCAGGACGTGCTGCTGATGTGCGGGGAGCACGGCGCGTTCCAACCGCCGGCCCTGGCCCGGGCCCAGGCCCGGGCGCTGACGGCGGCCCGCAGCCTGACCGTGCGGACGTTCACGGCGGCCGAGTATGCCAACCAGCACTGCCAGATGGGGAACCTGGACCTGGCCTGCCGGGCGCTGACCACCTGGTTGCGGGACCCCGCCGGGCTGGAAGGATGAGGCCATGGACGAGGCGACGGACGACGTGACGGGCGCGTCGCCGGCACCGGGCCGGGGCGGGACGAGCGCGGGTCACCGGGCCCGCGGTTCGATCCCCGAGGTGGCCCCGGCGACCTGGTGGAACCGCCTGTGGAAACCGTTCTGGGCCGTGCCGGCGGCCTGCGTCCTGGTGTTCCTGGTCCTCGGCATCGTCCTGCCCCAGGTGGAGGACTCCTGGGGGACCACCGACCTGCAATACGTCTTCCAGGGCGGTCCGGACGGCGCCCGGGGACTACTGGGCACGATCGCCACGGCGATGATCTCGGTGACCGGGCTGGTCTTCTCCATCACCATGGTGGTGCTGCAGCTGGCGTCCAGCCAGTTCACCCCGCGGGTCCTCGGGGGGTTCCTGCAGAACCGGGTGGTGCAGTCCACGCTGGGCATCTTCATCTCCACGTTCGTGTTCGCCCTGACCGTGACCCGGTCCGTGCGCGGTGACAACTCCACCGAGCAGTTCGTCCCCCAGGTCTCCGTGACCCTGGCGTTCCTGCTGGTCCTGGTCTCCATGGGGTTCTTCCTGGCCTTCATCCACCACATCACCACCTCGATCCAGGTCTCCCACGTCATCTCCCGGATCGGTGACCAGACGGTGGCGCTCGCCGACCGGATGTTCCCGGAGTCCGCGGATGCCGAGGCCCCGGCGTTCGGTCCCACCTGGTCCCCGGATCCCGGCACGCCGCACCTCCGGCTGGAGGCACCGCGGCACGGCGTGATCACGCACGTGGACTATGCGGGGCTGGTCCGCTGGGCGCGGGAGCGGGACGTGGTGGTCACGCTGGACCGGCCGGTGGGCCAGTTCCTGGCGGAGGGGCAGCACGTGCTGCGGATCTGGGGAGCCGCCGTCGGGCTGGAGGGGGCCTCCGGGCCGGGCGATCCCTACCGGCACATCGGGCTGGGCCCGCAGCGGGAGATGCGCCAGGACGTCGCCTTCGGCATCCGCCAACTCGTGGACATCGGCAACCGCGCCCTGTCCCCGGGGGTCAACGACCCGACGACGGCCGTGCAGTGCCTGGACGAGCTCCACCGGATCCTGCGCGTGCTGGTCCGGCGCGCCTCGCCCGGCCCCTACATCGCCGACGACGCCGGCCGGGTGCGCGTGGTGCACCATCCCCAGGCCATCACGGAACTGGTGGAGCTGGCCCTGCTGGAGATCGTCCACAGAGGGGACGACCTGCAGGTGCCCCACCGGTTGCGCACCCTGCTGGAGGACCTCGTGGAGGTCAGCGCGGAACGCTACCGCCCCACGGTGCACCGGTTGCTGGAGGGGCTCCCCGCCTGACCAGGGACGGGTGGTCTTGGCGGATGCGGCCGCGTAGGAGCTGCTCGCGGTCGTGCTGCCCGTCTCGGCCGTGCGCCGTTCAGCGGCGCCGGTGGTCGTCGGCGTAGGTGGCGAAGATGGTCTCGGCGTCGTCACCGGACACGAAGTCCTCCGCCAGCACGGACCCCAGTCGGTCCAGGGCCGCTGAGAGCCGGGGGGCGCCTGCCGGGAGTTCCGGGACCTTCGAGTGGTGGGCGCTGTCCCGCAGCGCCAGCGCGAGCGCCCTGCGGCGTGACAGCGGCGGGTGCACCTGCGTGAACCACGTCAGTCCGGCCCTCAGCAGGGCGAAGCCGGTCAATGCCTGGACCGGGGCAGCCATCCGGATCCACGGCTGGGTGGCGACGACGTCACCGAAGCCCACGGTGGACAGCGTGGTCAGGGAGGCGTAGAGCACCCAGCGGCTGAGGCCCCCTGTCCCTTCGGGTGCAACAGGCTGTTGAACATGTCCCGCAACCCCAGCAGGATCACCAGGATGCCGGCGATGCTCAGCACGATGTTCACGGCGGGTCTCCGTTCCTGGTCGACAGTCGCATGGTCGGGATCCCGACCGGTGCGCCACCGACCGGTCCGCGATCCACCGAGCGTACCGGCGTCAAGGTCGCGCGAGAGGGATGTGAGCGCCCCGGGATTGCTAGGGTGGAACGCATGTCCACCGCGATGACCCTTGCCCTCCTTGCGGTCGGACTCGTCCTCACCCCCCTCTTCTGCCGGTGGTGGGGCCGCAACGCCGGATGGCCCCTGGCGGCCGTCTACACCCTCGCCGCCGTGGCGTACCTGCCCGCCCTGGCCCAGGGGGCGGCGGTCCGCGCCGGCGCCGGCGGTGCCGCAGCCGCTTCACCCGCCGCGTGGTCCATCCCGTGGATTCCCTCCTGGGGTCCCGGTGGGGGAGAGGGCGTCAGGCTGGCGTTCTCGGCCGACCCCGTCTCGAGCGTCTTCACCCTGATCGCGCTGCTCATCGGCGCGGTGGTGCTCGTCTACTCCACCCGGTACCTGGACCCCGGCCCCAACCTGAGCTTCTACCTCGGGATGGCCCTGTTCACGCTGGCCATGGTGGGGCTCGTGACCGCGGACGACCTGGCGGTCCTGTTCATCTGCTGGGAACTGACTTCCCTGGCGTCCTTCCTGCTCATCGCCCGCTCGGGCCAGAGCGCCTTCGCCCCGTCGATGCGGACCCTGCTCGTCACCTTCCTCGGCGGACTGGCCCTGCTCGTCGCTGTCGTGCTGGTGGCCGTCC
>NZ_AFXQ01000037.1 GCF_000224415.1 Citricoccus sp. CH26A
CCCGTCAGCTGGCCGGCGTGCTGAAGGACCCGGACGGACTGGACTTCACGGTCGGGTTCGTGGACCGCGTGGTGCGGCCGGAGGACCCGGCCATCGCCGCCGAGGCGCTGCGGGACCTCGCCCCGCGCACCCCCGGCTTCCTGCCCTGGCCCATGCGGGCGGCGATGGGCGCCGGGGGCCGGGTGGCCCCGGCGGTGCCACAGCTGGCCGTCCCCGCGGCCCGGAAGGTGCTGCGCGAACTCGTCTCCCACCTGATCGTGGACGCCACCGAGGACCGTCTCGGCCCGGCCATCCGGAAGCTGAGGACTCCCGGCACCCGGCTGAACATCAACCTGCTCGGTGAGGCCATCCTCGGACGGGGCGAGGCCTCCAGGCGCATGGCCGGGATCCGCACGCTCATCGAGCGCGACGACGTCGACTACGTCTCCGTCAAGGTCTCCGCCGCCACCGCCCCGCACAACCCCTGGGCGTTCGAGGAGGCCGTCGCCGAGGTCACCGAGTCCCTGCTGCCGCTCTACGAACTGGCCGCCTCCCAGGCCGGCACGCCCGCCGGGTCCACGTTCATCAACCTGGACATGGAGGAGTACCACGACCTCGACATGACGCTGGCCGTGTTCATGGGCCTGATGGATACCCCGCAGCTGCGCACCCTGGAGGCCGGGATCGTGCTGCAGGCCTACCTGCCCGACGCCCTGGACGCCATGATCCGGCTGCAGGAGTGGTCCGCCCGGCGCGTGGCCGAGGGGGGCGCCCCCATCAAGGTCCGCGTGGTCAAGGGCGCCAACCTGCCGATGGAGCACGTCCAGGCCTCGCTCACCGGCTGGCCCGCGGCGACCTGCGCGTCCAAGCAGGACACCGACACCAACTACAAGCGCGTGCTCAACTACGCGCTGACCGAGGACCATACGCGCCACGTGCGGATCGGGGTGGCCGGGCACAACCTCTTCGACATCGCCCTGGCCTGGCTGCTGGTGCAGGAGCGCGGGCTCAGCACCGAGCAGGTGGGAGACCGCCGCCCGGACGTCGAGTTCGAGATGCTGCTGGGCATGGCCACCGGTCAGGCCGAGGCGGTGAAGAAGGACGTCGGCTCGCTGCTGCTCTACACCCCCGTGGTCCACCCGCACGAGTTCGACGTCGCGATCGCCTACCTCGTCCGCCGCCTCGAGGAGGGCGCCAGCCAGGAGAACTTCATGTCCGCCGTCTTCGAGCTCGACTCCGACCCGGAGCTCTTCGCCCGCGAGGAGGCGCGGTTCCTCGCGTCCGTGGCGGGCCTGGACACCGCCATCCCGACGCCGAACCGCACCCAGGACCGCTCGGCGGCGGATCCCGAGGCGGCCCGGGGAACGGTCCCCCGGCCGGTGGACGGCTTCGCCAATGCCCCGGACACCGACCCCTCGCTGGCGGCGAACCGGGACTGGGCGCGGCGCATCATCAGGGCCATCCCGGGCTCGCGGCTCGGGGTCGCGGAGGTGGCCGGCGCCCGGGTGCGCAGCGCCGGTGAGGTGCGGTCCGCCGTCGGGAGGGCCGTGGACGCCGGGCAGGCGTGGCGCACCCTGACCGGGGCCCAGCGCGAGAGCGTGCTGAACGCCGTGGCCGACGCGCTCGAGGCGCGGCGCGCCGAACTGCTCGAGGTGGCCGCCGCCGAGACCGGCAAGACCCTGGACCAGGGCGATCCCGAGGTCTCCGAGGCCGTGGACTTCGCCCGCTACTACGGCCGGTTGGCCCGTGGGCTGGACGCGGTGGAGGGCGCCCGGTACGTGTCCCCGAGGCTCGTGCTGGTCATCCCGCCGTGGAACTTCCCCGTGGCGATCCCCACCGGCGGTGTGCTCGCCGGACTGGCGGCCGGGGCACCCGTGGTGTTCAAGCCCGCCTCGCAGTCGGCGCGGACGGGGGCGGTGGCCCATGCCGCCATCGTCGAGGGGCTGCGCGCCGGGCTGGCCGGCCTCGGTGCGGGCCCGGGGCGCGAGGTCTGGAACGAGCAGGAGGCGGCCGCCGTCGCCGCCGACCTGGTCACCCTGGTGACGATCGAGGCCGAGGACGAGGCCGTCGTGGGAAAGGAGCTCATCACCCACCCGGACGTGGAACGCGTCATCCTCACCGGCAGTCACGACACCGCCCGGCTGTTCCGGTCCTTCCGGCCCGACCTGCCCCTGCTGGCGGAGACCTCCGGGAAGAACGCGATCATCGTGACGCCCTCGGCCGACCTCGACCTGGCCGCGAGGGACGTGGTCCACTCCGCGTTCGGGCACGCGGGGCAGAAGTGCTCGGCGTCCTCCCTGGTGATCCTGGTCGGCTCCGTGGCCACGTCGAAGCGGTTCCATCGTCAGGTGCTGGATGCCGCCTCATCCCTGACCGTCGGCTACCCGGAGGACCCGCGCTCGCAGATGGGACCGGTGATCGAGGCGCCCGGGGAGAAGCTCGAGCGCGGGCTGACCCGGCTGGGCCCGGGGGAGCGGTGGGCGCTGCAGCCGCGGCCGCTGGACGCCAGCGGGCGGCTGTGGAGTCCCGGCATCCGCTCGGGCGTGCAGCCCGGGGCCGACGCGCACCTGACCGAGTACTTCGGGCCCGTGCTGGGCGTGATGACCGCGGAGTCCCTGGAGGACGCCGTGGAGCTGGTCAACGCCGTGGACTACGGCCTCACGAGCGGCCTGCACTCCCTGGACGACGAGGAGATCGGGTACTGGCTCGAGCACGTCCACGCCGGCAACCTCTACGTCAACCGGGGCATCACCGGGGCGATCGTGCGCCGCCAGCCCTTCGGTGGCTGGAAGCGTTCCTCCGTGGGCGCCGGGACGAAGGCCGGCGGCCCGCACTACCTGCACGGACTCGGCGGCTGGGAGGACGCGCCGGGCGACGGGGCCGGCGCCCCGGTGCAGGACGACGCGGCGGTCGCGACGGACGACGCGGCGGTGGTGACGGACGCGGCGGCCCGCGCCGACGACAGCCCGGCCCGCCGGCTCGTGGACGAGGTGGCCGAGGACCTCGACGACACCGAGTTGGCCTGGCTGGTCCGGGCGGTGGGCCTGGACGCGGTGGTATGGCAGGAGCGGTTCGGCGTGGCCCGGGACGTCTCCGGCCTGACGGCGGAGCGCAACGTGCTGCGGTACCTGCCGGTGCCCGTCCTGGTCCGCTGGGAGTCCGGGCCGTTGGCGCACCTGCTGCGCGTGCTCGCCGCCGGATTGCGCGCGGGCGGGCCGCTGACCCTGAGCACCCCCGAGCCGCTGGCCGCCGAGGTGCTGGACTTCCTGGTCGAGTCCGGTGCCCCCGTGGACGTCCAGGTGGAGACGGTCTCCGCCTTCCACGCCCGCGCCCGGCAGCTGGCCCAGTTGCCACCCTCGGCCGAGGGCAGCGGCGATCCCCGGGTGCGGATGGTCCTGGACTGGGGAACAGGTCCCGCCAGCGGTGACGCGGAGGCCGCCGGTGCCGCCGAGATCGGCGGGGAGGTTGCGGCGGAACAGTCCCGGGCCGCCGTCCTCGCCCTGCACGAGGCGGTGGACGGCTCGCCGGACCTGGCCGTCTACGCCGGGCCGGTGGTGTCCGCCGGGGACGTGGAGCTGCTGCCGTTCCTGCACGAGCAGGCGATCTCCATCACCGCCCACCGCTTCGGCACCCCGGACCACCTCACCGACCACCTGCTCTGACACCGCCGCGGGCCCGCCCGCCGAACCGCCCGCTGGTCCTGCCGCTGGATCCGGCAGGCTCCGGGCGGCTTCAGGCGTTCGTCATGCCCTGCTGGACATCTCCTCCCGGCTACCGGGATGAGCCGTCCAGCAGGGCATGATTCGACGTGGCAGGACCTGACCGACATGACCCTACCGATGGGTAACATCTCGTGCGAGCATGGTCCCATGCACCTGCTCCTGCGCACCCTGCTGCTGCTCATCACCTCCCGGCGCCGCTCCCGGCTGAGCATCTGGGACAACTCCTCCCTGCCGCTGAGGGCCCTGCCCACGGACATCGACATCGCGATGCACGTCAACAACGGCATGTACCTCTCCCTCATGGACCTGGGCCGGTTCGACCTGATGGTCCGCTCGGGCGCGTGGGACCTGTTCCGTCGGAAGGGGTGGACCCCGGTGGTGCAGGCCGAGCAGATCGCGTTCCGCGCCTCGATCACCCTGTGGCAGCGATACTCGCTCGAGACCCGCATCATCGGGCTGGACGACAAGTGCATCTGGCTCGAGCAGCGCTTCGTCGTGGACGGCCAGGTCTGCGCACGGGGTTACGTGGCCTCGCGCTTCGTCGGGACCGACGGGCCCGTGTCCAACGAGGAGATCATCGCCGCGGTCCGCGACGGGCTCGGGGAGGACGTCCCGACGGACCTGGTCCTGCCGGAGTGGTTGCACGAGTGGCGCGTCGACGTCGCGCTGCCCGGGTCCCGTCGTCCGGCCCCGCACCTCTGGTGAGCCTCCCGGCGCCGAGCGGCACCCGGCCCCGTGTCACCGACGCCCGCTCCGGGTGACGCCGGCACGTGCCCCCTGTGATGCGGGCGTCCCCCGTGACGCCGGCACCCGCCCCATGTGACGCAGCGCCCAGCGGTGGCACCATGGGGGGATGAACAACCGCCTGCTGATCATCGGTGGACTGGTGATCCTGCTCTTCGTCCTGGTGGTCGCCTACCTCGTCGGCCTCTGGGCCTGGATCGTCCTCGGCGTGATCGTGCTGCTGCTGCTCGTGCTGGCCGCGTGGGACATGACGCAGCGCCGGCACTCGATCCTGCGGAACTTCCCGGTAATCGGCCACGCCCGCTACCTGCTGGAGTCGATCCGCCCGGAGATCCAGCAGTACTTCATCGAGCGGAACGTGGACGGCAAGCCCTTCGACCGGGACGCCCGGTCCCTGGTCTACTCCCGGTCCAAGGGCCAGGACGACCACAAGGCCTTCGGCACCGAGCGGGACACCAACCGGATCGGCTACGAGTACCTGCTGCACTCCACGGCCCCCGTCCCGACCCCCCAGCCCCTGCCCACGGTCCGCATCGGCGGTCCGGACTGCCTCCAGCCCTACGACGTCTCCCTGCTGAACATCTCCTCGATGTCCTTCGGCTCGCTGTCCAAGAACGCGGTGCTGGCCATGAACAAGGGCGCCGGCATGGGCGGGTTCATCCACGAGACCGGTGAGGGCGGGCTGACCAAGTTCCACCGCGGCAACGGGGCGGACCTGTTCTGGGAGATCGGCTCGGGTTACTTCGGCTGCCGGACCGACGACGGTCACTTCAACCCGGAGCGGTTCGCCGAGAAGGCACGGTTGCCCGAGGTCAAGGGCATCACCATCAAGCTCTCCCAGGGCGCCAAGCCCGGGCTGGGCGGCGTCCTGCCGGCGGCCAAGGTCACGGAGGAGATCGCCGAGGCCCGCGAGGTGCCGGTCGGCGTGGACTGCATCTCCCCGGCCTCGCACTCCGCCTTCCACACCCCGCGGGAGATGGTGCGGTTCATCGGGCGGCTCCGCGAGCTCTCCGGCGGCAAGCCGATCGGGATCAAGTTCTGCGTCGGCTCCCGCACGGACGTGCTGGCGATGTGCAAGGCGATGTGGGCCGAGCGGATCGCCCCGGACTACATCATCATCGACGGCTCGGAGGGCGGCACCGGCGCGGCCGCGCTGGAGTACCAGGACAACGTGGGCACCCCGCTGACCGAGGGACTGATGCTGGTGCACAACGCCCTGGTGGGCACCGGCCTGCGGCACATGATCAAGATCGGGGCGGCCGGGAAGATCATCTCCGGCTCGGACATCGTCAAGCGGCTGATCCAGGGCGCGGATTTCACCATGAGCGCCCGGGCCATGATGATGGCCACCGGCTGCATCCAGGCCCAGAAGTGCCACACCAACCACTGCCCGGTAGGGGTGGCCACCCAGAACCCGCGGCTCGTGCGCGCCCTGGACGTGGAGGACAAGTCCCACCGCGTGCACAACTACCACAAGCTCACCGTGCGCGAGGCGGTGCAGATGATGGCCTCGATGGGGGTCTCGAATCCGTCCCAGCTCACCACGAGGATGCTGCGCCGGCGCGTGGACCACCTGACCACCCGGTCCTACGCCTCGATCTACCACTGGCTGCGGGAGGACGAACTGCTTACCGACCCGCCGCGCGGCTGGGCCGCCGATTGGGCCGAGGCGGACCCGGACCACTTCGGCGAGCACGCGCCCCTGCCCTCCGCGGCCGGACCGCAGTGGCGCGACGAGCTGACGGTGGAGACCTCCGCACTGCCCCTGCGGGACCTGCGGCTGGCGGCACTCGCGCGTCAGGCCGAGGACACCGGTGGGCCGGGCGCGGGGGAGGGGCCCGACGTCGGCGCGGCGCCCGGCGAGAAGGTCCCGGTGGGCGCCGGGATGGGGGCCGGTGGGGCCGCCGCGAAGGACCGCCCCGGTACCGGCCGCAGTGCCGCCGAGGGCGGGGGCCGGGGTGCGGACGAGGGCGTGCCGCAGCCGCGCACCGGCGGCCTCGCCCCGGTGCGCGATGCCAGCCCGGCCACCGAGGGCACACAGCAGGACCGCGGTACCCGGCGCGCCCAGACGGGGTCCACGCCCGTGGTCAGTGACGCACCGCGGCCGGAGGGCCTCCCCGGTGACTGACCCCGAGGTGCCTGGCCCTGTGCCGCGGGCGGCCCTACGCTGGCGTCCATGACCCAGATCCCCGCCCGGTCCGCCGCGTCCACCTCGTCCGGGGCGGCCACCCCCACGCCTCCGGTCCTCGAGTTCCTGGCCAGCCTCGCCGTCGAGGTCGCCGCCCCCGTGGAGGTGGGCCGGACGCGCACCGGCCTGCGGCGCGTGATCCCGATCTCGGGCGGCACCGTGACGGGACCGGAGCTGAACGGGCGGATCCTGCCGGCGGGGGCGGACTTCCAGCTCATCACCTCGGACACCAGCTCGGACCTGGACGCCCGCTACGTGATCGAGACCGACGACGGCGACCGCCTGTTCGTCATGAACGCCGCCTACCGCACGGGCTCGGCCGAGGACATCGCGGCCCTGGTCCGTGGTGAGGAGGTCCCCGCGGAGCGGATCTACTTCCGGTGCTGCCCACGCTTCGAGGTGACCGGTGAGCGCTGGGCCTGGCTGGAGTCCACCGTCGTGATCGGCTCGGGCCGGCGCGAACCGGACCGGGTGCTCATCGACCTGTGGCGGGTGCGCTGAGGCTCAGTCCCAGGCGGAACCGGGCTGGACGAACTCCCCGGTGCGGGCGCCGTCCGGATCCAGGCGCCAACCCACGCGCTTGGGGATGTTCGCGATGATCACGCTCTCGCGGATCTCCAGGCCCGGCAACCGCCGCGAGGCGGCCTGCTCGACCGTCATGATGTCCGCCGCGGAGCGCAGCCACATCATGAAGGTGAAGTTCGTCCGCCCCGTGGTGGACGCGCACAGCCGCAGCGCCCCGAGGGAGGACAGGGCCGCCGCGGCGGCGTCGTGCTCCGCGGCCGGCAACCGTGCGAACCACTGGCAGACCACGGGGTAGCCCGCCGCCCGGTGGGAGACGTCGCAGCGGAAGGACAACGTGTGGCTGTCCAGGACCTTCTGCAGCCGGCGCCGGGCGGTGGCCGGATGCAGCCCCGTCTCCTCGGCGATCTGGGCCGCCGTCGTGCGCGCGTTGTGCCCCAGGGCCCGCACGATCGGTCCGAAGGACGGCGGCGGGGTGACGTAGCGGGCGAAGGACTCCGGGCGCGGGCCGGCGGCCGCGCGCAGGGCGGCCTGCTGGTCGGGGGAGAGGGCGTCGAGTTGCCAGTTGCCGCCACTGCCGTGCAAGCGGGTGCAGAACGCGGTCTCGTACCGGGCCAGGCCGGGCACTCGGTCCAGTTGCGGGTAGACCGATGCGGTGAGGAGCGCCTGGCTGGGCGTGATGACGGTCAGCATCAGGTCTCGGTCCCGGTGGCACTCCTCGATGGTGAACACGTCGGGCATGCCCGCGATCGCCTCGGTCACCTCCCGCCGGCGGCCGGGCGCGCACTGCACGTCGTGGAAGGACAGGGCCATCTGGTCCGGGTGTCCCACCGGGTGCGCCGTCATCCACGCCAGGCCGCTGTCCTCCAGGTGCCGCCACCGGGCGGCCAGCGAGGTGGGGTGCACGTCCAGGACCTCGCTGAGCACCGCCCAGGGCAGCCGCGGACCGAGCTGGAGGGCGTGGACGAGTTGGAGGTCTTCCTCCGTGAGCTGGGCTTCGGTGTTCATCGTCTCACTAAGAGTAGGCCTCGGTGCAGATTCCGAGGGATTTCCGCCTGGGTGATGTACGCCACACCACAATGGTAGCCACACCGTGCACCACATCCTGCCGGCCCGGACCCTCGTCCCGGGACCGCGGCGGGCCCGACCGGGAGGTTCCCATGATCCCCACCACCGCACTGGCCACGGCCTCGACGGCAGCGGCCGCCGAGCCGAGTCCCGTCCTGGCGCTGGCCAACACCCCGGTCCTGTGGATCTGCGCCCTGGGCGTGTTCCTGGTGGTCGCGGTCCAGTCCGTCATCTACATGAAGGCCGCCCGCAAGGCGGCGCCGGCGGTGGGCATGACGCCGCAGGAACTGCGAACCTCCTTCCGCACCGGGGCGATCGCCGCGGTCGGTCCCTCCCTGGCGGTCGTCCTGGTCGCCATCGCCCTGCTCGCCCTGTTCGGCACGCCGGCCACCCTGGTGCGGATCGGCCTGATCGGATCGGTGTCCTTCGAGACCGCGGCGGCGAGCATCGCGGCCGGCACCACCGGTGCGGAACTGGGCGGGCCCACCTACACCCCGCAGGTCTTCGCCATCGTGTTCTTCGCCATGAGCATGGGCGGGGCCATGTGGATGCTGGCCACCCTCATCCTCACGCCCCTGCTCCAGCGCGGCGGGCACAAGCTGGAGAAGGTCAACCCCGCCCTGATGACCGTGGTCCCGGCCGCGGCACTGCTCGGGGCGTTCATCTCCCTCGGCCTGGCGGAGGTCCCCAAGAGCCCGGTGCACGTGATCACGCTGCTCACCTCGGCGGCCGTGATGGGCCTCTGCCTGGTCCTGGCCCGGGTCCCCGGACTGCGCTGGCTGCGCGAATGGGGCCTGGGCATCGCCATCCTCGTCGGGCTGACGGCGGCCTACCTGGCCCACTCGGCCGGGCTCGGCCCGGTCGGCTGACCCACCGCTTCCCCCTCCGGCATCCTCCCGCTGACGCACATCCCAGGAGACTTCCATGACCGCCACCCTCACAGGCCCGCAGACCGCCGCCGGCATGGGCGAGTTCGAGCGCACCACGTCCCGATGGGGCCGGCTGACCATGATCGCCGGGCTCGTGTTCTCCCTCGCCGGCCCGCTCTACCTCGTCTTCTTCGCCGACCTCGGCGTGACCGCCACCCAGCTGTTCACCGCCTTCGCCGCCGTGGCCGGCACCTTCTTCGTCATCTGGCTGGTCGAACCGCTGACCTACTTCCCGATCCTCGGTTCGGCGTCCATGTACCAGGCGTTCATGATCGGCAACATCTCCAACAAGCTGCTGCCCGCCGCCCTGATCGCCCAGTCCAGCATCGGCGCCAAGCCGGGAACCCCGCGCGGCAGCCTGGCGGCGGTGATGGCCATCTGCGGCGCCGCCGCCGTCCACCTGGTCTCGCTGTTCGTCTTCGTCGGGCTGCTGGGCACGTGGCTCATCAGCGTGATCCCGCCGGACGTCACCGAGGTGGTCCGCATCTACGTGCTGCCCTCGGTCATGGGTGCCGTGATCATCCAGGCGATCGTGAGCCTCAAGCAGGTCCGGGCCACCATCGTGGCCTTCGTGGTCGCCGTCCTGGTGCTGTTCGTGCTCGTGCCGCTCGTGCCGTCCCTGGCGATGGTGGCCACCGCGATCGTGGTGCTGACCACCTTGGTGATCGGGTGGTTCGTCCGCAAGCGCGAGGCGGGCGCGGGCCAGGACGCCACGCCCGAGGTGCCCTGACGGCGTGCGCGCCCCGTAGCATCCGAGGTGTCCGTGCAGGGCACCGGCCGAACATCCCACAGACCCCGTGAGAGGAACAGCGATGACCACCCCAGACCAGCAGCTCCAGACCCTCGGCTCGGCCGCCGGCCCCACCGCAGGACCGGGTTCGGCGCTGGCCGCCGGACTCGACGAGGGCCTGCGCGCCCGGATGCTGGAGTTCTACCGGCACCTGCACGCGAACCCCGAACTGTCCATGCAGGAGCACCGCACCGCGGAGTTCATCGAGGCCCACCTGGACACCCTCGGCATCGAGCACTTCCGCTGCGGCGGCACCGGCGTGGTGGGCGTGCTGCGCAACGGCGAGGGACCCGTCGTCGGCTTCCGCGCGGACACGGACGGCCTGCCGATCGAGGAGGACTCCGACGTCGAGTACCGCTCCACCGCCCGCGGCACCCTGGCGGACGGCACCGAGGTGCCCGTGATGCACGGCTGCGGCCACGATACCCACGTGACCGCGCTGATCACCGCGGCGGAGGTGCTGGTCGCGGACCGTGGCAGCTGGTCCGGCACCGTGGTGCTGATCTTCCAGCCCGGGGAGGAGACGGCCGCCGGCGCGGAGGCCATGGTGAAGGACGGGATCTGGGACAGGGCGCCCCGTCCCGAGGTCGTCTACGGCCAGCACGTGATGCCCGGACTGGCCGGGACCGTGGCGATCGTCCCCGGTACCGCGATGGCCTACGCCGACTCGCTCAAGGTCACGCTCTACGGTGAGCAGTCGCACGGCTCCCAGCCGCAGGACTCCATCGACCCCATCGTGCAGGGGGCGCACATCGTCACCCGGCTGCAGACCATCGTGGCCCGGGAGCTCGACCCGCGCCGCGCCGCCGTCGTGACCGTGGGCACCTTCCACGCCGGCCTGAAGGAGAACATCATCCCGGCCACCGCGGAGTTCACCCTGAACATCCGCACCATGGACGACGACGTCCGCGAGCACGTGCTGGCCGCCGTCCGGCGCATCATCACCGCCGAGGCGGCCGCCTCCGGGGCCCCCGAGCCGCAGATCGAGGAGCTCTACCGTTTTCCCCGGAACTTCAACGACCCGGCCGAGACCGAGGCCGTGACCGAGGTGCTACGCGGGGCCCTCGGGGCGGACCGCGTTCGGGCGTCCAAGCCGATGATGGGCTCGGAGGACTTCGGGACCCTGCCGGGGGCACTCGGCGTTCCGAGCGTGTTCTGGTTCTACGGCGGCTTCGACCAGGAGACGGTGGACTCCGGCACCATGCCCGTCAACCACTCCCCGCGGTTCGTGCCCGTGCCCGAGCCGACCCTGTGGACGGCGGCGACGGCGGCCCTCGCCGCGATCCGGAGCAGGCTCGGTTCGTAGTCCGCGGGGAGCCCGCTGACGAGGACTATCCTCATCGGGTGATGACCCGACCCGATCCCGCGCAGCCCGCCGACCCCGACCGCCGCACCCGGGCCTCGGGCGCGCTGCTGTTCGTGCTGCTGTGCGCGATGGGCGTCGGACCGCTGTTCAACTACGGCGTCTCCGTGTCCTCGGCCCTGATCATCGACCAGCTGGGCATCTCGGCCGGCCAGCTCGGCCTGGTGGTTTCGGTGGTGTTCGCCTCGGCGGCCATCTCCAGCATCTACCTGGGCCGGCTGGCCGACCGGATGAGCGCCCGGGCGCAGCTCGTGCTGATCTTCGCGGGCACCGCCGTGGCCCTGGTGGTCGGTGCGTTCGCCGCGCACTACTGGGTGCTGCTGTTCGCGGCGGTGCTCGCCGGACCGGCCCAGGCCATCTCCAACCCCACCACCAACCGCATCATCATCCGCGCCGTGCCCCCGGTGAGGCGGGCCGGCTGGATCGGCGTCAAGCAGTCCGGCGTGCAGGCCTCCCAGCTGTTCTCCGGTCTGTTCTTCCCGGCCGTCTCCCTGTGGCTGGGCTGGACCGGTGCCGCGCTCGGTGCCGCGCTGGTGGCCCTGGGGCTGCTGGCCTACGGGCTCGCGGTGGTGCCCACCCCGCGCGAGCTGGCGGCCCGGGCCGCGCGGGAGGCGGGGTCCGGGCCCGGACCGGAGACCACGACGCCGCCCGCCCCCGGCCGTGCCCGGGCCGAGGACCCGGACGGGTCGTCGGCGGACCGGTTGCCGGCCACGGTGTGGATCTTCGCCTCGATCGCGCTGCTGTCCGGTTTCGGCATGCAGGCGACCAACGTCTACCTGCCGTTGTTCTCCATGGAGGCGGTGGGCTTCTCCCTCGTCCTGGGCGGCGTGGCGACGGCGGTGTCCGGCGTGATCGGCGTGGTCTCGCGCATCTGGTGGGGCCGGCGGATGTCGGCCGGCGTCAAGGCCTCGACGCTGCTGCTGATGATCTCGGCCGGCGCCCTGTCCGGGGTCGCCGCGTTCCTGGCCGCCGGGCTGTGGCACCTGCCGGCCCTGATCTGGGCGGGTGCGGCCCTGCACGGGGTCACGGTGCTCGGGGCGAACGTGGTCATCAACGCGGGCCTGATGCAGGTGGTGGCCCCGGAGCGGATCGGCGCCGCCTCCGGCATCAACTCGATGGGCATGTACTCCGGCTTCGCCCTGGGCCCGCTGGTGATGGGCGCCCTGCGGGACCTCACCGGGGACTTCTCGATCGGCTGGCTGGTCATCGCGGTGATGTACGTGGGCTGCTTCGGCATGGCCCTGTTCCTGCGCGCGCACGGCCGCCGTCAGCCGCGGCCGGCGGTGACACGGGCCTAGACTCGGGGCCATGGACACCCCCGGCGCCAGCCCGCACCGTCCCCCTCGTCCCGCCGCGGCCGAGGTCCCTGCACCCCTCGGCGGTCCCCTCTGGGCGCGCACGGCGCTGTTGGTGGTGCCCTCGGTGTGGCTGGGGCTGATCGCCGGGATCTCCCTGATCGAGGCGCCGCTGAAGTTCACGGCCCCGGGGATCACCATCCCGCTGGGCCTGGGCATCGGACGCCGGGTCTTCCTGGCGATGAACATCGTCGAGATCGTGCTGGCCGTGCTGCTGCTCATGGCGCTGTGGAGGTGCCTGGGCCGGCCCGGCCGGCAGCGGCTCTGGACCCTGGGCTGGGCGGCCACAGCGGTGCTGGTGGTCAAGGTCGCCGTGATCCGCCCGTTCCTCAACGTGCGGACCGACGCCGTGCTGGCCGGGGAGTTCGAGGGCGGGTCCCTCACCCACTACCTCTACGTGGGGGCGGAGGTGCTGCTCATCCTCGCCCTGGGCGCGCTCGTGCTGACCGCCGCACGCGCCGTCGTCGGGCCGGGGACCCACCCGGGCGCCGCACCGCGATCATGACCCGCCGGTCCGCCGCCGGGCCTCGGGCCGGCGACCGTGGACCAGCCAGTACACGCCGATGGTGAGGGCCATCAGGCAGGCCAGCGCGAGGTACATGCCGGAATACCCCGTGACCGGCAGCAGGGCCCCCAGGATCACCGGGCCGAGGCCGATGCCGAGGTCGAGCATGATGAAGTAGGTCGAGGTGGCCACCCCGACCTGCAGGGGCGGCACGACGGTGACGGCGATCGCCTGCAGGCTCGTGAGCAGGGCACCGAAGCCGACGGCCGCCAGCGCCGCCGCCGCGAAGATCCCCGCGGGCACGGGCCAGGCGGCGAGCACCGCGAGGGCGATCATGAAGGACACCAGCAGCGGGACGACGGCGGCGTTGTCTCCGAAGCGGTCGTGGACCGGCCCGACGACGAAGCGGGTCGCCACCAGGACGGTGCCGTAGATCAGGAAGAAGGAGCTGGCCACGGTCGGGCTGATGCCCTCCTGCTGGGCGTAGCCGTTGAGGAAGGCCAGCACCCCCGAGAAGGCGGTCCCGGCCATCAGGATGACGATCGAGACGGGTAGGGCCTGCGGGGAGAGCATCCCGCGGACGGAGAAGCGCAGGCGCGATGCCGTGCCCTCCGGCCGGGGTGGCGCGGGCAGCCGGACCAGCAGTCCGGCCGCGAGGCCGAAGAGCGAGAAGGCGGTACAGGCCAGGAACAGGGAAGCGAACCCGAAGGCGTCCGTGAGCTGGAAGGCCAGCAACGGCCCGAAGGCGGAACCGGCCGTGGTGGACGTCCCGAACCAGCCGGTGCCCTCGCTGCGGCGGTGGGGCGGAATCAGGCCGATCACCGAGGCGGCCAGGACGGTGGCGGCCGCGCCGAACGCGATCCCGTGGACGAAGCGCACGGTGATCAGCAGCGCGAGCGTATTCGCCAGCAGGTACAGCGTCGAGGCGAGCAGGAAGGCGATCAGGGAGCCGATGAGCACCCTGCGCCGGCCGAGGGCGTCCATGGCCTGGCCGGTGAGCAGCCGGGAGAACACCGCGCCCAGGACGTAGGCGCCCACCGCGAGCCCGGACATCGCGTCCGAGGCCTGGAAGCGGTCCACGGCGTACAGGGCCATGGCCGTGACCAGGAGGTAGAACACCATGGCCAGGAACAGGTTGGTCAGTGAGGCGAGGATGAAGTCCCGGCTCCACAACCGGCTCGGTCCGGGGGGAACCGTACTGGCGGGGGGCATGGATCACTGGCCTTCCTGGGCGGGGGACGAATCGTGGACGACACGGTTCGTACGCATCCTAGTTCCCCCCGTCCGAGGTCGGAGCGCGGTCTACGCTGGTGGTCATGGCGAAACGCGGTTCCCTGACCTGGCTCTGGCTCATGGTCGTCGCCGCGATCCTGACGCAGACCGCGCTGAACCTGTTGCGTCCGGTCACCAGCTACAAGCTCCTGACCCTGGGCGCGGACGAGACCGCCGTGGGCCTGGCGACCGCCGCCTATGCGATCGTGCCGCTGGTGAGCGCCATGTGGCTGGGCCGGGTCACCGGCCGGTTGCCCTCCCTGCGGGGCATGATCGCGCTCGGCGCCCTCGTGATGGCCCTGGCCGGGGCCGCCCTGGCCTGGGGGAGCTCGGTGCTGATGATCATGGCGGCCTCGGCGCTGCTGGGCATGGGCCATCTCGTCTTCACGATCGCCGGGCAGGCCGCCATCGGCCGGCGGGCTCCCCGGGAGATGATGGACGCGGCCTTCGGCTGGTTCACGGCGGCGTTCTCCGTCGGCCAGATGGCCGGCCCCCTGCTGTCCGGACTCATCCTCGGCAACGTCCCGCTGGCACAGGCGGCCACCGGGGGCGGACTGGACGAGGAGATCTCCTGGGCACTGTGGCTCGGCGCCGGCATCTCCCTGCTCGCCGTGCCCGTCATGTTCTCCCTGCGCGCCCAGACCGCCCCGGACCCGACGCCGGCCGCGGACTCCCGGCCCGGCGGCGCCGGGGACGCGACCACCGGGCAGCCCACGGCGCAGAAGGCGACGGCGCCGCGCATCCTCCGGGTGCCCGGGGTGCCCTCCCACATGCTCGCCGCCCTGGCCCTGCTGGCCGTCATCGACATCCTGACGGCCTTCATGCCGCTCGTGGGGGAGGCGGCCGGGGTCTCACCGCTGTGGGTGGGCGTCCTGCTGGCCGTGCGCGGGGCCGGGTCCGTGCTGTCCAGGATCTTCCTGCCGTGGTTCACCGCCCGCTGGTCCCGGAACACGCTGGTGCTGGCCGCGCTGCTGGTCTCCGCGGTGACGATCGGACTGGTGCCCCTGGCCCTGGAGCCGTTGGGCGCGCTGTGGCTGGCGGCCGCGCTGATGGCGGTGGGCGGGTCCTTCCTCGGGCTGGGCCAGCCCCTGACGATGACCCTGATCGCGCAGGCGGTCCCGGCCGACTGGCGCGGCGCCGCGCTCGGCCTGCGCCTGGTCGGGAACCGCCTCGGGCAGGTGGTCCTGCCGGTCGTGGCCGGCGTCGTCGCCGCACCACTCGGCCCGGCCGGAGGCGTGTGGTTCGCCTGTGCGGTGCTCGGGCTCTCCGGGCTGGAACGGATCCTGGGCCGTCACACCGGCCCGAACACGCCGGGACCGGACACGCGTGGCCCGGGTGGCCCGGGGGCGAACGGGTCCTGAGGGGACTCAGCCCCGACGGGGGTCAGTCCTCGTTCTCGTCCTCCTCGCCGTCCCATTCGCCGTCCGCATCGGGATCGGACCCGGGTTCCTCGGGGCCGCCCTCCTGGTAGTCCGGGATGCCGTTGTAGTCCTCGTCGCCGTCCAGCAGGAAGGTGTCCCGGCGCAGGGGGTCGATCGCGTCCAGGGTGTCCGGGTCATCCGACGAGCCGAAGTCGACGGTGCCGTCGCGGCCGTCGGCCGGTTCCTCCAGATCGTTCTCCGGCTCCTCGATGAACTGCTGTTCGAGCTCGTCTTCGTAGCGGGCCAACACGGACCTCCTCGATCTCGGGCGGCCCGGAGAGTGGGCTGATCCGCCTCCATCGGCCGCATCGTGGTTCCAGTCTAGTGTCGGCGGCGCCCGCGCGGCAGGGCCATCAAGGCCAGACCGACAAGGGCGATCATCAGCGCGCCGACGCCACCGAACAGCCACCCGCTCGCACCGGTCCCGGCCGTCCGGTCCACGTGGACCGCGTTGGCCCCGGCATCCGGGCCCTCATCCGCTGTGGAGGGTGTGGCGTTCGGGGCGCCGGACTCCGTGCCACCGGCCCCGGTGCCACCGCCCCGGCCGTCGGCCTGACCGGTGCCGAGGCCGTCGAGCAGCCTCTCGGCATCCTCCAGGGCCCGCTGCGACCCCGCACCGAGTTCACCCGGGACCACTCCGGCCCACGGTGCTCCACTGCCCGCCTCGGGTTCGGGACGCGGGGGCAGGACGACGGCCGGGCCGCCGGTGGGACCCTCGGCGGGGCCTGCATCGGTGGCCGTCGCCTCGCCGTCCGTGCCTCCACCGGTCCGTTCCGGGCCGGGGCGGGTCCCGTCGGCGTCACCGGGCGTACCCACCCCGGAATCCGCGTCATCGCCCGCTCCGGGGGCCGGCGACGTGGCGCCCGGGGGCGTGCCGGTCTCATCATCGGATCCGTCACCCGGAGTGGTGGGGGCGGTGGTGGGGGCGTTGGTGGGGTCGGACGAGGAGGGACGGGACGTCGGTGTCGGGGTGGGCGAGTCCCCGGGCGCCGGTGCCTCGCTGGTGGGCTCGGGAGCCGGAACCGGGGTCGGCGTGGCGGACGTCGGTTCCGGGGTCGGATCAGCGGGACTGGGCGGCGGCGTGGGAGTGGGAGTGGGGGTCGGCGTCGGTGTCGGGCTGGCCGCGCCGGGTTGGACGAGCACGCCGATCTCGCAGTGGGCCTCACCGCCCCGCCCGTCGGAGGCGAGGACGGCGAAGTTGTCCTGGCCGGTCGCACCGGCCGGAGCCGGATAGGTGATGACGTGGCCGGAGACGGTGGGCTGCACCCCGAGCATGGAGACGTCGGCGCGGAGCGTGACCGGGTCCCCGTCCGGGTCCGAGACGCTGACCCGGATGGACTCGGTGGAGCCGTTCTGCGTCATCACCCCGCCGCACGTCAGTTGCGGGGCCTGGTTCGGGGTCGCTGCCGCGGTGGGGGAGGTGGAGGGCGAACCCTCGGGCGCGGCGGTCTCGGTACCGGTGGCGGCGGCCGGGGCGGTCAGCGCGGTGGCGGCCAGGAGGGTGCTGCACCCGACGGCGGCGACGCGGCTCAGCAGAGGACGCGCGGTGCGTGGGCGATGTGGGGTTGCCAGTCGGTGGGCAGTGGTGGTCATTCAGGTGCCCCCCGGCTCTGAAGTACATTGGCCCCGTGCTGTCCGCCCCGTCGAGCGTGACGGACAGCACCGGCGTACTCGTAATCATACCGTGATGTTGGCGCCGTGGCTATCACGGTCACATCACGGTGATCACGGCCGCCTCCCGGCGCTCCGACGTCGGGAGGCCGCCGGGGGCAGGATCACCGGCTCGGCCTGGCCGGGGCCGGCCAGGCCGATCACGGTCGGGCAGACCGATCGCGACCATGCGCTGCCGGTCGCACCGGGCGTCGGTCAGACGACGCGGCGTTCGGGGACCGAGACCTTGGCCGGGTCGTCCGTGACCACGTGACCGATGGCGGCGTCCACGGCCGCGAGGGTGGACTCGTCCAGGGTGATCCCGGAGGCCAGGACGTTCTCCACGATCTGCTCGGGGCGGGACGCCCCGACGATGGCGCCGGCGACGTTCGGGTTGGACAGCACCCAGGCGATGGCCAACTGGCCCATGGTGCAGTCCAGGTCCTGGGCGATCGGCTTCAGCTTCTGGACGGCGGTCAGGACGTCATCGGTCAGCCAGGCGGCCATGGTCTGCTGACCGCCGCCCTTCTCGTCGGTGGCCCGTGAACCGGCCGGGGGCTGCTGGCCGGGCAGGTACTTGCCGGTCAGGGTGCCGCCGGCCATCGGGGACCAGACGATCTGGGACATCCCCAGGTCCTCACACGCGGGGACGACCTCGGGCTCGATCACGCGCCACAGCATGGAGTACTGGGGCTGGTTGGAGATCAGCTGGATGCCCAGCGACTTCGCCATGGCGTGGGCCTCGCGGATCTTGTCCGCCGGCCACTCGGAGACGCCGATGTACAGGGCCTTGCCGGACCGCACGACGTCCGCGAACGCCTGCATGGTCTCCTCCAGGGGGGTCTCCACGTCGTAGCGGTGCGCCTGGTAGAGGTCCACGTAGTCCATCTGCAGGCGCTGCAGCGAGCCGTTGATCGACTCGAGGATGTGCTTGCGGGACAGTCCGGTGTCATTGGGACCCTTGGGGCCGGTGGGCCAGTAGACCTTGGTGAAGACCTCGAGGGATTCCCGGCGTTCTCCCTTCAATGCCTCGCCCAGGACCGACTCGGCCTTGCCGTTCGCGTAGACGTCGGCCGTGTCGAAGCTGGTGATGCCCTGGTCGAGGGCGGCCCGGACGCAGGCGTGAGCCGTCTCGTTCTCCACCTGGGAGCCGTGCGTCAGCCAGTTGCCGTAGATGATCTCGGAGATCTTGAGTCCGCTGTTGCCGAGGTATCTGAATCTCATGGATTCACCCTAGTCGGCCTGGAACGGCAACGGCCGCCCTCCCGTGAGGGAGAGCGGCCGTCGCGGCGTCTGACTAGATCAGAGCGGGCGGACTGCAGCAGCCTGCATGCCCTTCGGGCCCTGCTGGGCCTCGAACTCGACCTTCTGGTCCTCCTGCAGCTCCTTGAAGCCGGAGCCCTCGATGGCGGAGAAGTGGACGAAGATGTCAGCGGAGTTGTCGTCCGGGGAGATGAAGCCGTAGCCCTTCTCAGCGTTGAACCACTTGACGGTACCGGTGGCCATGGATGCCTCTTTCTTTGGGGTGTTTACCCGCGGGGATTCCCGCGGGGGCGAAGCGGTGTGTGGCGAAACCGCTTCCCAACGCCCCGTCCAGCCCGAGAGCTGACCGGTCCGCAGTGATGACGGACTTACTGCTACTACACTTCGTCGCCCATATTACGTGAGAGTGGTCGAAACAACAGCCCCACGGGGTCGAATCCTCGGCGTTGGCCAAGAATTCACCCGGAGCGTGAGGCATAGACCACCCGGTTCTCCAGGTACTGGTCTCGACTGGTGTCGAAGACCCCCGTGCACGTGATCAGCCGGATCTCGTCACCGGCCACCGCTCCGTAGACGTCCAGCGTGGGGAAGTCGTCGACCGGATGGTCCGCCACCCGGTTCACCCGGTACACGCGGACGTTCCCGGCGGCGTCGGTCACCTCCACCTCCTGCCCGGGCACCAGCTCCAGCAGCCGCTCGAAGATCGCGGGACCGGCCGGTGTGTCCACGTGGGCGACGAAGACCGTCGGGTGGCCTCCCTCCGGATCCTCATCCGGCGAGTACCACCCGACGTCTTCACCGCTGTCCGGGACCTCCAGGGTCCCGTCCTCCTGGATCTGCACCCCGATGGGTTCGCGCTGCAGGTCGATGGACGGGATCTCCAGTCCGGTGGGTACGACCGTGGCGGGAAGGGTGTCAGCAGGCCCGTTCCACGCCGACTCCACGTTGCCCAGGAACGCCGACGTATCCATCGAACATCCCGCCAGGGACACCGCCAGCGCGGTCCCGGCCAGCACGGTGCTGAGGCGCCGGGGCCGCACGGGGGACCGGCGGGTGTTCACGGTGGATACGTCCCGGGGGTTCATGCCGCGCTTCGCCTCCGGCGGACCAGCGTGTAGGCGCCCAGGCTGACGGCGGCGGCGAGGGCGCCCGCAGCGGCGATCGGCAGGACCATGTTCTGGCCAGCGACCTCGCCCTGGCCGGCGTCAACGCCCCCGACCGGCAGCTGCGTGTCGTCCCCGGCCGGGGCGCCGGGGCCGGTGCCGGCCTGGTCCGGCGCGGTGGCCGCGCACTCAGGGTCCGTCAGTGTGCCGTCACCAGCACCGTCACCAGCACCAGCACCGGCGGCCGCTGCCGCGGTCTCGGCCAGGCCGTCCGCGCCCTCCGTGTCGGCCGTGCCCTCCGTGCCGGCCGTGCCGGCCTCGGTGGCCTCACCGGGACCAAGGTCCGTGGGTGCCGCGTCGCCGGTCCCGGCATCCTGCTGGTCCCCCGCGGCACCGTCGGTGCAGAGGCCGTCCTGCTCCGCGGGGCCCGCGGCGGGGGTCCCCTCGGCCGGTTCCTCGTCGGTGGGGCCCGCCTCGGCGTCGACGGGTGGTTCATCACCCGTCTCCGGGGCGGGGGCCTCGCCGGTCCCGGAGGTGAGCGCCTCACCGGTCTCGGCGGGTGCCTCGCTGGTTCCGGTTGCTGGTTCGGGTGCGGTCTCGACAGTGGCCTCGGCGCCACCGACGCCGGCCGCACCGTCCACGTCTGCCACCACGATGGTGCTGGCGGGCCCTTCCGCGAGATCCAGGTCCGTGTCGGCGTGTGCGGCGGGTGCCAGCATGACGGTCGTGACCAGCCCCAGGGCTGCGATCCCGGTCGTGGCCGGTGTGCTTCGGTGTAGCCGGTTCTTGGTGTGCATCTGAAGATCCTTCGTCCGCTGGAACCAGTCCGGAGATGGACTGGTACCACCCCAAGCTATGAGAGGGCTGTGAACGGGGCACTAGTAGGCGCTACCTGACGTGCACTACCGATGACCCCGTGGTCGGGCGACGCCCTACTCGGTTTTTGAGCCTCTTTCGATCCCTCTTCGATCCCTCAGGGCTGAGGATCCCGGCCGCGGAGCCGGTCCATCTGACGGCGGTCCCGCTTGGTGGGGCGCCCGGCGCCGCGATCGCGCCGCGGAACGGCCAGCAGCTCCCGGGGAACAGGTGGCGGCGAGTGGTCGACGTAGTGGCGCACCGCCTCGGCGGCCCCGACCCGCTTGGCCAGCAGGCCGGTGACCTCCAGGACCCTCTCCCGTCCCGGCTGGCGCAACCGGATGGTGTCACCGGGCTTGACGGGCTGGGCCGCCTTGGCCGGTTGGCCGTTGAGGCGCACGTGGCCGGCCCGGCAGGCCGCCGTCGCCGCCGAGCGGGTCCTGTACATGCGGATGCCCCACAGCCAGGCGTCCAGGCGGACCTGGCTCGGTGGCTGCGGGGCGTTCGGCATGGGGACCAGGATACGGGTGGGGCGGTTACTGGTTGCCCTCGGCGGTGCGCAGGTTGCGGAAGGCCGAACGGTGGAAGACCAGCGGCTCGTGCTCGGAGGAGTGGTCGTGGACGCCGTGGACCTCGAGCAGGACCACGTGGTGGTCACCGGCCGGGACCTCCGCGTAGACGGAGGTCTCCAGCCACAGCGCGGCATTGTCCAGGAACAGGGCGCCACGGTCCGAGGCGCGCACGCCCAGGCCCTCGAAACGGTCCCCGTCCTTGGAGGCCAGCTGGCGGCAGACGTCGGTGTGGCCCTCGGCGAGGATCGAGATCCCGATGCGCTCGGCCCGCTTCAGCCGCGGCCAGGTCCGGGAGGTGTTCTGCACGGCGAAGGAGACCAGTGCCGGTTCGAGGGAGACCCCCACCGTGAAGGACGAGGCCACGAGGCCCTCCTTCTGGTCATCGGCGAGGCCGCACAGGGCGGCGACGCCGGAGGGGAAGTGGGAGAAGGCCGAGCGCAGGGTCTGGGCGGACAGGTCGGTGTCCAGGGTGGCGGTGCGGCTCAGGTCGATGGTGGCCAGGGCGGTCATGTCAGTCCTCCGTTCGAGGGCGCATCCACAGCGTGACCTCGGGCGGTGCCCGTCCGGTACCTGCTTCAGACGCGGTACTTGCCCGCCGGCTTGCCCGGAAGGCCGAATCATCACCTGGAGCACCCCACTACTGCGTGAAGAGGGTTGCCGTCCCGCAAGCCAGGGCTGTAACAGCGGGAACTCGTGATTCTGGGTTCAGCGTAACGACGGCCGGGCCGACGGGTCAAAGCCCTCCCGTGGATGTGAACGCCTGTGACGGTGACCTCCGTCACGTGCCGCGGAGCCGGTTGCCGCCACCGCGGGACGGCAACCGGCGGTGACCGGCGGCTACCGGAAACGCCGGGCCACGGCCTCCCCGTGGGCGGGCAGCCCCTCGGCGCCGGCCAGTGCCGAGATGTTCGATGCCAACTCCTTCAACCCGGTCTCGGAGTACCGGATCAGCTGCTGCAACCGCAGGAAGCTGACCGTGTTCAGCCCCGAGGAGTACCGGGCGGACCCGCCGGTGGGCAGCACGTGGTTGGACCCGGAGGAGTAGTCACCCAGCGGCACGGGGGAGTATGGTCCCACGAACACGGCCCCGGCGTTGCGGATCCGGCGCGCGGTGGCCAGCGCGTCCACGGTGTGCACCTCCAGGTGCTCGGCGGCGTAGGCATCGGCCACCGCGATGGCCGTGGCCAGGGTGTCCACCACGAGGATCCCGGACTGCGGACCGGTCAGGGCCTGACGGACCTGCTCCTCGTGGAACGATCCCGGCACCTGCTCCTGGACCTGGGCCACCACGTCCCGGGCCAGCTCCGGGGACGTGGTGATGAGTACCGAACCGGCCATCGGGTCGTGCTCGGCCTGGCTGATCAGGTCGGCCGCGACCCACTCCGCGTCCGCCGTCGCATCGGCCAGCACGGCGATCTCGGTGGGGCCGGCCTCGGCGTCGATCCCGATGGTCCCGAGCAGCGCCCGCTTGGCCGCGGCCACGTAGATGTTGCCCGGCCCCGTGACCATGTCCACGGGGGCACACAGGCGCGTGCCGTCGTCGTCGTTCACCCCGTAGGCGAACATGGCCACGGCCTGGGCGCCGCCGGCGGCATAGACCTCGTCCACGCCGAGCAGGGCGCAGGCGGCCAGGATGACGGGGTGCGGCAGGCCGCCGAAGTCCTTCTGCGGCGGGGAGGCCACCGCCAGGGAGGGCACCCCGGCCGCCTGCGCCGGGACCACGTTCATCACCACGGAGGAGGGGTACACCGCGCGCCCGCCGGGCACGTACAGCCCCACCCGGCCCACCGGGACCCAGCGGTTCTCCACGATGGCGCCCTCCCCGAGGTCGACCTCGGACCCGGGCGGCAGTTGCGCGGCGTGCACGGTCCGGGCGCGGGCGATCGACTCCTCCAGGGCGGAGCGGACCTCGGGGTCCAGGGCCTCCAGCGCCTCGGCCAGCGCCGAGGCGGGCACCCGCAACGACGGCGGCCGGATCCCGTCGAAGCGCTCGCCGAGGTCCAGCACGGCCGAGGCACCGCCGGAGCGCACCTCGTCCAGGATCGGCAGCACCCGCGGCACGGCACCGGCCACGTCCAGCTCGGCCCGGGGCAGCACCGTGGCCGGGTCGACGTCGTGTCCGCGCAGGTCCGTGATGGAAAGCATGAGGGTCCTCTTCCGGTGCTGGAGTGGTCGGCCGTGATCTGAAGCGATCTCAGCGTCCATTCTCCACCCGTTCAGGTCCGGTGCAGGCGCCGGTGACAGACTGGGACTATGCCATTGATGTCCCTGTCCTCCGTGCTGCCCGCCCTGCCCGGGGCGGCCGTTCCCTCCGGGGCGACCCTCCGTGCACTGTCCGAACCGGTCCCGGACGGGACCTCGGCGCCGGAGGACATCACCACCACCGTCCCGGACACCATGGAGGAGGGGGCCCAGGGCGCCGTGGACTCCCTCGGCCCGTTCTGGGGGATCCTGTCCACCGTGCTGGTCGGGGTCGTCATCGCGCTCGCCGTCGTCACTGCGGCCTCCGTGCTGCTCAACGTGGTGCTGCGCGGCCGGCCGGCACTGCGGCGCCAGGTGGCCCGGTGCCGGGTCCCGGTGGCCGTGGCGCTGAGCCTGATGGCCGCCAGGATCGCCCTGGGCCTGACCGCCTCCGAGTACGACTGGTTCGAGGGGACGAACTTCCTGCTGCTGGCCGGGATCATCGGCTCACTGGCCTGGCTGGCCCTGCGGATCGTGCGGATCGTCGAGGAGCGGGTGCTCGTCAAGTACCAGAGCGCGGGCGAGGACGACCGGCGGGACCGAAAGATCCAGACCCAGACGGTGCTGATCCGGCGCATCCTCGAGGCGCTGATCATCGTCATCGCGGTGGCCGTGATCCTGCTGACCATCCCGCAGGTGCGGGCGGTGGGCGCCGGCCTGCTGGCCTCGGCCGGCCTGCTGTCCGTGGTGGCCGGCCTGGCGGTCCAGTCCACCCTGACCAATGTCTTCGCCGGCGTCCAGCTGGCCTTCACCGACGCCATCCGCGTGGGGGACGTGGTGACCGTGGAGGACGTCTACGGCACCATCGAGGACATCACCCTGTCCTACGTGGTGGTCAAGATCTGGGACGGTCGCCGGGTGATCTTCCCGTCCAGCCACTTCACCACCACCCCCTTCGAGAACTGGACGCGCGTGGGCTCGGCGCTGTCCGGGACCGTGGAGATGGAGGTCGACTGGCGGGTGCCCATGGAGGAGGCCCGCGACCGCCTCAGGGCCCTGCTGGAGTCCACCGAGCTGTGGGACGGCAAGGAGGGGTCCCTGCAGATCACCGACGCCCTCGGCGGCATGGTCAAGATCCGTGCCGTGGTCTCCGCCCGGAACTCCGGGGACCTGTGGGACCTGCGCTGCCTCGTGCGGGAGGACCTGGTCACCTTCCTGCGCAGCGAGCACCCGGAGGCCATCTACGCCCAGCGCCTGGCCGAGAGCGTCTCGGTGCTCTCCCCGGCCTACGCGGAGACCGGCGAGGCGGAGGCGGACCCGTACCGCCGGGCCGCCGGCGGATCCGCGGCGCGGCACGACGGCGCC
>NZ_AFXQ01000036.1 GCF_000224415.1 Citricoccus sp. CH26A
ATGTGCGTTCGGCCGATCACTACCGCCGCGGCGGCCAGGGGGTGGGGCGCTGATGTTCACCAGTGTGGATCACGAGAAGTTTCGCGCCCTGCGCATCGCGCACCTGGCGACCAGGTTCGAGGAACTCATCACCGATGAGGCCAACGATGAGCTCACCCCGGAGCAGATCTTCCTCACCGCGGTGGACGACGCCCTGGCCCAACGCCAGGCGCACCGGATCGAGAAGCTGATCCGGGCCGCGCGGTTCCCGATCCCACAGGCCTCGGTGGCCGAGATCCACTACCAGGAAGGACGTGGGATCACCCCGGTGCGGATGAAGCGCTACGCCGCTCACCAATGGCGCCAGGACCCCACGAACCTGCTGGTCATCTCACCGACCGGTGGTGGCAAGACCTACCTGGCCTGCGCGATCGGGATCGCCGCCTGTCAGAGCGGACACACCGTGGCCTACACCCGGATGGACGAGCTGGCCCGTCGGCTGGTCATCGCCCGTGGTGACGGCATCGGTCACCAGAAGGTCCTCAACGAGCTCTCCGATGTGGACCTGTTGGTCATCGATGACTTCCTCACCGTGGGCATCGACCCCGAGGCCGCCAACGACCTCTTCGCGGTGCTGGCCAACCGGGAGCACCGCCTGCCCACGCTCATCGCCTCCCAGTCCGGGCCGGCGTACTGGGTCGAGGCCCTGCCGGACCGGGTGGCCGCGGACTCGATCGTGAACCGGCTGGCCAACAACGCCCGTCAGCTCAACCTCGGCGACGTGGACATGCGCCGCCTCCGCGACGACAACGCCCGGGCACAACCCGGTCACTGGGAGTAAGGCCCTCAGGGACCTCAGGACCGGCCCTCAGTGACACCCACGAGGGCCGGTACCGCCTCCCCGGAATCCCCGTACCAACTACCTGGACCGGCAGTTCCAACTGAAGCTATCTGCCACCGTCGCCGGCCCAGATCCCCAGGATCTCCCGCTCCCCGTTCGTGGTGACGCCCATGACGACATAGAAAGGGGTGTTGCGCACCTGCCCGTCGCGCACTTTCACCACGATCGCGTCGACGAAGATCACTGGATAGAGCGGGTCCAACGGCCGAGCCGACCACTCCGCGAGTTCTCCGGCGACCTTCTGAAGTGATCCTGGAGATGGTGTCCTTTTCAGACCGTGGCCCCGTAGACCTCCTCGAAGTGCGCGGCGATCTCCCCGGTCGTCAAACCCCGGGCCGAGAGCGAGAGCACGATCTGGTCGATCCCGTCCAGGCGCCGTTTGCGCTTGGGCACGATCACCGGCTCGAAGGACCCGTCCCGATCCCGCGGCACCTCGATCTCCACGGGTCCGATCTCGGTCAGCACGGTCTTGGTGCGGGTGCCGTTGCGCATGTTCTCCGCGATCGGCACCTCACCATGCTCATGGCCCAGGTGCTCGGTCAGTTCCGCCTCGAGCGCCGTTTCCAGCACGTTCTTGGTGAGCTGGTTCAGCAGCCCGCCCGGGCCGACCAGGCTCACGCCCTGCTCCTTGGCCTGCGCGAGCAGCTTCTCGGCCAGTTCCTTGTGGTCGATGATCTCTCCGGTCACGGGATCGATCATCGCTTCCGTTGCTTCGGTCGTGCACTCTGACACGGCCGTCTCCTTTCGGATCAGACCGGACCCTCACACACCGTTTTTCTCAGTCCCTTTTGTGTTGCACCGACGCTAGGCTGAGTTCGTGCTCTGCTGGGAGTGGAGATTGGCAGCAGCTCATGACAGCGGGCGCACGTTTAGGGGTCGGAGTCTTTAATCGAATCTATGCGCACTTAGAGCTCCGTGCAGGGTTGAAATGGTCCTCCCGCTCCTCTAGCTTCCCCATGAATAGCTGTGTTTGAGCCTCGACGGTCCTCGAGCCGATTAGGCTGCGCAGAATCGATCCAATGCGTGCGTCCTACCTTTACCTGCAGGGCGCAGGGCCTGATTTAGTGATGCTCGATGCGTGTATTCAGGACGGGTCAGGGCCGGACGGAACCGAGTCCTGGTCCGCTGTCGGTCTAGAGAGGTTTCACGACGAAGGGCTGCTTGGTCAGCTCACATTCGATGAACGTCGAGGGCGGGCTACTCGAGGTTGCGCGGGTGAGTACGCAGGACCTTCAGTCGGGTGCAGGTGTCAAGATCGGGGCATAGGTATTAGCTTCTCGCCGGTCCGGCCTGGCCGAGGAGTTCGATGGATTTGACCCCTGCGACTGGTGGCCGGGGAGTTGTGCCTCATAGGGCTTCCCCAAACTCCTGGGGCGCTGGTAGCCTCCGGAGGCCTGCAGACACGGCTCAGTGTTGGATGCGCCCCCCATATCGGGTATTGAAGGGGCCTCGTGGTGTAGGTGCAGATACATCACGACGTTGTCGGGACCGAAGGGGGAGTTCTGTCAAAGTCAGAGTATCTTCTACGTGCTAGCGAAGGTGGCAGTGAAGACTTGGTGTGATGCGCCGTATTGGTCCATAGGCCCTTCCAGCTTCTCTTCTCCGTGGCCGCGCAGCCACATTTAGTAAGAGTTCTGTCGACAGCGTGACAGCCGCAGGTAGCCGAGGCGTTGCCGCTAATCGTTGTGCGCATGGTTCACGGCCAGTCGGTGGTCAGCCGGGCTCCGGCGTGGGAAATACGGTCGGGGCTCACCGAGCTTCTCGAGATCGGAACACCCGGGTGTTATTGATCTCCGTCAGCCTCAAACTTGACGGCAGACATCCCCGTCGATAATGCCGAGCATTCGTGATCTCCATATTAAATCATCGTGCAGCGTTGACTGACATAGGGATCGCCAATCGCACAGACGCGCGGTCATTCCACCGTCACGGATTTGGCGAGATTCCGAGGCTGATCGACGTCATACCCCTTGGCGGTCGCCAGTTCGCACGCTAAGATCTGCAACGGCACGGTCGTCAGGAGCGGCATCAACAAGGGCTGTGTTTCTGGAACGTAGAATACGTGCTCGGCGTACGCCTTGACGGTGTCGTCCCCCTTCTCCGCCACCACGATAGTTTGAGCTCCGCGTGCACGGACTTCCTGGATATTGGACACAACCTTTGCGTGCAAGGAGTGCCGGTCCATCGGGGACGGCACCACCACGAAGACCGGCTGGCCCTCGTCGATCAGGGCGATCGGCCCGTGCTTAAGCTCGCCAGCAGCGAAGCCTTCGGCGTGGATGTAGGCCAGCTCCTTGAGCTTGAGCGCACCCTCGAGAGCCACCGGGTAGCCCACGTTGCGGCCGAGGAACAACACGGACGTGGTCTCGGCCATCGACCGGGCCAGGTCCTTGATCTGATCCGCGTTGTCGAGGATCTGCTGGACCTTCTCCGGAATATCGCCCAGATCGGACAAGATGTCCTTGATCTGCTGGCTGTACAGCTTCTTGTTGAGCTGCGCCAGGTACAGACCCAACAGGTAGGCAGCGGTGATCTGCGCCAGGAAGGCCTTAGTGGAGGCCACTGCGATCTCCGGGCCGGCATGCGTGTAGAGCACGGCGTCCGACTCGCGCGGGATGGTGGAGCCGTTAGTGTTGCAGATGGACACCGTCCGAGCTCCCTGTTCCTTGGCGTAGCGGACGGCCATCAGGGTATCCATGGTCTCGCCTGACTGGGAGATGGACACCACGAGGGTCTGCGGGTCGATGATCGGGTCCCGGTAGCGGAACTCGTGGGAGAGCTCGACCTCCACCGGGATGCGGCACCAGTGCTCGATCGCGTACTTGGCCACCATGCCAGCGTAGGACGAGGTGCCACATGCCAGAACGATGATCTTGTTGACGGCTTTCAGCTCGTCCTCATCGATGCGCAGTTCATCAAGGATCAACCGACCGGTCTCATCACTGCGGCCCAGCAGGGTGTCCCCCACGGCTGCGGGCTGGTCGTGGATCTCCTTCTCCATAAAGGTGGCGTAGCCGCCCTTCTCCGCGGCGGAGGCGTCCCAGTCCACGGTGAATTCCTTGCCCTGAGCAGCGTTGCCAAAGAAATCAGTGATCTCCACGCCGCCCGCCGTGATCGTGACGACCTGATCCTGGTCGAGTTCCACGGCCTTGCGGGTGAAGTCGATGAACCCGGAGACGTCCGAGCCGAGAAAGTTCTCGCCCTCACCCAATCCCACGACCAGCGGCGAGTTCTTGCGGGAGGCGACCACGCGATCCGGGTGATCGGCGTGCACGGCCAGGAGGGTGAAGGCACCCTCGAGACGCTGGCTGGCCAACTGCATGGACCTCGTCAGGTCCCCGTCACCGGCGGTCCGGTAGATGTGACCGATCAGTGCGGCTGCGACCTCAGTGTCTGTTTCCGAGCGGAAGGTGGCGCCGTTGGCCAGCAGTTCCTTCTTCAACTCTGCGTAGTTCTCGATGATGCCGTTGTGGATCACTGACAGCCGGTCGTTGTCCGCCAGGTGCGGATGGGCGTTGAGGTCGGTCGGCCCGCCGTGCGTGGCCCACCGGGTGTGCCCGATGCCCACCGAGGACTTCGGCACGGGCCGCTCTTCCAGTTCGGTCACTAGGTTGGCGAGCTTGCCGGCCTTCTTGCGGTACTCGACGCCACCATCGTGGATCACGGCGATGCCCGCGGAGTCATAGCCGCGGTACTCCAGACGCTTTAGGCCTTCCATGAGCACGTCCAGGGCGGAGTGCTGTTCCAGATGAGAGGGCAGGCCAATGTAGCCAACGATTCCACACATGGGATCAAGGTTATCCTCTAACCAGGGTTGGCCTGTTCACACCAGCGCGTACCCTCAATGGGTGGCCGCCGTTCCCGCAACACTGACAACCCAGACTGCGCACCTTCGTTGGCGCAGACTTTTGCGGACCTTGCTCGTAGCACTCGTTCTGCTCAGCGTCCTCATCGGCTTTGGCTCCACCTACCGCGCCGTCTTCTATCCAGTAATCCAACAGCCCGTCAGCTCTGACGCCTTGTTAGTGCTAGGACCCGTGGACGAAAAGATGGAATTAGCGGTCCAGCTGGTCCGCGATGGTGTAGCTGATACCCTGCTTATTTCCGACCAGTACTTGGTAGATGAGGGCTCGGGTGGCTGTCGACCCGAGGTCAACTATCTGTTAGAACACCTCGGTGCGTTGGATGCCAGCTTTCCAGCCAAGATTATTTGCTTCCGTCCCGATCCGGTGACTACACAAGGTGAGGCCTTGTTTCTCCGTGACATGGGCACTGATCTCGGCTGGTCCTCTGTGACTGTCGTTTCGTACACCCCACACGTCGAACGCGCTCGCATACTGCTGAATCGCTGCTGGGACGGTGAGTTGGCCGTCACTGCTGTAGACCAGCCAATGAGTACCAGCGAAGCGATTGGCACCTACTTCTACCAATCCGGCGCGATGGTCAAGACCCTCTTCACACCGAAATGCGATTCCCGACTGCCCCCTTGGGTCGAGGAATTCGGGTGGAAGGTGTCCGATACGGAAGAACGGCTGGATCCTTATGCAGAGACCTTGAATACTCACTGATCCCGCATAACCCTCCCCTTCCCAAGCCCCCTCCCCCGTGCCTACGGTGACAAACAGGGCGCGGGAGCCTCACCAGGCACCCCTGCGCCGCCACCACACCAGCAGGAGGTCAGCATGAAAGCACTCACCTGGCAGGGCAAGCGGCACGTCACCGTGGAAGAGGTGGCCGATCCGGTCATCCAGGCGCCCACGGACGCCATCATCAGGATCACCTCCTCGGCCATCTGCGGCTCTGACCTGCACCTCTACGAGGTCCTGGGTCCGTTCATGGACAAGGACGACGTCCTCGGCCACGAGCCCATGGGCATCGTCGAGGAGGTCGGCGCGGAGGTGACCAACATCTCAGTCGGGGACCGTGTCGTGATCCCCTTCAACATCTCCTGCGGCCGCTGCTGGATGTGCGAGCGCGGCCTGCAGTCCCAGTGCGAGACCAACCAGGTCCGCGAGCAGGGTTCCGGCACCGCCCTGTTCGGCTTCTCGCGGCTCTACGGCTCCGTGCCGGGCGGCCAGGCCGAGTACCTGCGCGTGCCCAACGCGGACTACGGCCCCATCAAGGTCCCCCACACCGGTGAGGACGAGCAGTGGCTCTACCTCTCGGACATCCTGCCCACCGCCTGGCAGGGCGTGCAGTACGCCAAGGTTCCCGAGGGTGGCACGCTCGCCGTGCTCGGCCTGGGCCCGGTGGGACAGTTCGCGGCCCGCATCGGCAAGCACCTGGGCTACCGCGTGCTCGCCGTAGACCCCGTCCCGGAGCGCCGTCTGATGGCCGAACGCCGCGGCATCGAGACCCTGGACCAGGACGCGCAGCTCGGCGACCGCCTGCGGCTGGCCACGGACGGGCGCGGGCCGGACTCCGTGCTGGACGCCGTCGGGATGGAGGCCCACGACTCCCCCGTCGCCGGCGTGGCCCACAACGTCGTTGGGATGCTGCCGGACGCCCTCGGCCGGCTGATGATGAAGAAGGGCGGCGTGGACCGGCTCAACGCCCTGTCCACCGCCATCGACGCCGTGCGCCGCGGCGGCACCATCTCCCTGTCCGGGGTCTACGGGGGCATGGCCGACCCGCTGCCCATGCTCACCCTGTTCGACAAGCAGATCCAGCTGACCATGGGCCAGTGCAACGTCAAGCACTGGATCGACGACCTCATGCCCCTCGTCGACGACCCCTCCGACCCTCTCGGAACCCTGGACCTGGCCACCCACAAGGTGCCCCTGGACCGGGCACCGGAGATGTACGAGAAGTTCCAGAAGAAGCAGGACGGCTGCATCAAGGTGGTCCTCAAGCCGCACCTGAACGCCGCCGGCCTGGCCGCGGAGTCCGGCATTGCCCAGGCGAACACGTCCCCCTCGGACTCCTCCCCCGCCGGCTCCCCTCGATCCGACACCGCCTGGGAGATTTGATGCGCGTCGTCGTCCTCGGCGCCACCGGCAACGTCGGCACCGCCCTGCTGCACCGGTTGCAGCAGGCGCGGGCCGACGGCCAGGTGCAGTCGATCGTCGGGGTCTCCCGGGAGGGACCCGAGCGCGCGGGCGCGCCCTTCGAGAGCGTGGAATGGCACCGCATCGACGTCACCGACCCCGACGCCGGCCCCCGGCTGGAGCAGGTCATGCGCGGCGCGGACGCGGTGATCGACCTGGTGTGGGTGATCCGTCCCAACCGGGACCGGGAGTTCCTGCACAAGGTCAACGTGGAGGGCAACCGCACGGTGTTCCAGGCAGTGGTACACGCCCAGGTCCCGCACCTGGTCTACGCCTCCTCGATCGGCGCCTACGGCAAGGGCTCCAAGACCGTGCCCGTGGACGAGTCCCACCCGACCACCGGCACCCCGACGTCCCACTACGGCGCGCAGAAGGCCGAGGTGGAGACCCTGCTGGACGAGCTGGAACGGGAGAGCCCGGATCTGATCGTGACGCGGCTGCGCCCGGGGCTGATCTTCGGGGCGGCCCCCTCCCCCGAGATCAAGGACTACTTCCTTGGCGACCTGGTGCCGGCGAGACTGTTGAGGTGGCTGACGGGGGTCGGCCGGTTGCCCGTGCTGCCGTTCCCGGCCGGCATCCGGTTCCAGGCGGTGGCCCAACCGGACATGGCCGAGGCGTACTGGCAGGTGACCCGGCAGCGGGCCGGTGGCGCGTTCAACGTCGCGGCGGAGCCGGTGCTGGACGCCCAGACGATCGGCCAACTGCTGGGTTCCACGCGGTACCTGGAGCTGCCGGTGGCGGTGTTCAAGGCCCTGGCGGCCGTGACCTACCGGCTACGGTTGCAGCCCACCGACCCGGGCTGGGTGGACATGGCCGCCGTGGTGCCGATCATGGACACCACCCGGATCCGGCAGGTCACCGGGTGGGCCGAGACGATGTCCTCGCAACAGGCCGTCCGGGCACTGCTCGACCACTTCGACGCTCCCGAGGCGCTGGGCAACGCCGAGCACCGGTCCAGCTCTCCCGTGGAGTGAGCCCCCGGGCCGGAGGTCCGAGGCCTCAGGCGAGGAACCGGGTGCCCAGCGTCTCCTCGCTGATGCGGCGGACCTCGTCCTGCAGGTGCCGGGTGCGCCGGTAGTTGGTGTCCATCGCCTCGCGGTCCAGGCCGCCGTCGGGAACGAGCTCGGCCAGCCGGACGAGGGCCTGCCACATCCCGATCTGGCCCTGCAGGGCACCCTGGAGGATGTCCAGCTCCACCTGGGTCATCCCCTGCGTCTTGGAGCGGGTGAGGTTCACCGGGTTCAGGCGACCGGCCACCTCGGCGGCCTTGCCCAGGACCTTCTCCGTGCGTGACTGCTTCAGGCCCAGGCGGTCGATGAGCGCGATGAGCCGGTCCTGCATCTGGCTGACCTGCTCGGTGAGGGTCTTGAACTGCTCCTCGTAGGGAGTGTCCTTCCAGGTGTCCGCGGCCGTGCAGAACATGCGCACCCCGCTGCGGGAACCCAGCAGGTGGTGGTTGAGGTAGTCCTGCAGCTCGTCCCGGTTCAGGGTGGCGTTGTGCGGAGTCGAGGGAGTCGAGGAAGCGTCCATGTCCCATGAGTACTCTGCCCGAACGCGTTCGGGCAAGGATGCCGGGCCGGGAGCCTCTCTCAGCCCCGGCCGACGCTGAACTCGACCTGGCGTGCGACGAAGGGGGCGCCCAGGAGCAGCTCGAGGTCCCCCACCACCGTGTTCTCGATGTGCTCCACGATCCGCGGCGCGTTCGCGTCCGGCCGGAGGACGTAGGCGAACATCAGCGAGGGGCGCTCCGGGGTGCCCATGATGGTGCAGTCGGCCGAGACGATCCCGGGCACCACCAGCGCGGCCCGGACGGCGCTGCGGGCCAGTCGTCGCTTCCGGCTGGACCAGATGCGCTCCTCCGCCGAGGGCTCCCGCGGAGCAGCGGACGGCGTCGAGGCACGGTTCGGAACTTGGACTGGAGCCGCAGGATCCATGAGGGCCTCGCTGGCCGGCGGGAAGACGTCAGGCACCTCCGCCGTGGTTGCCGATGACAGCGGTTCAAGGAGCAAGCTCATGATCATGCCTTCCGTACTCCGGCGCCCCGCTCACAGTCCAAAATGGTCTGGCGTAGCTCCATGTTCTAACAGTTATGTACCCTATCTGTTAGGCAACCTACCAATAAAAGGCGCAGGGCGCCAATGACATGGGCGAACAATGGCATCGGCGAACAAGGGCATGGGCGAACATGGATCCGGCACCGTGGGGAGGCAATGGACGTGCAGGATGAACAGGACAGCACCAAGAGTGTGACCGGAAACGGTTACTGGTATCCCGGAGCGGACTCCAACCCCGACCCGGTGGACGTGTTGAACCTGCTCCGCCGGTACCGGGACGCGGAACGGCGCATGCGCGCCCGGACGCGGGACTCGATGCGCATGGGCGAGACGGACCTGGTGGCCCTGCGGTTCCTGCTTCGCGCCACCAGGACCGGCACAGTGGTCCGCCAGCGGGACCTCGCCGAGGCCCTCGAGATCTCGAAACCCTCCGTCAGCGCCCTGGTCGACCGGTTGATCCGCGACGGCTACGTGCAGCGCGTCGCCCACCCGGACGACCGGCGGTCCGTGGCCATCGAGCCCACCCAGAAGACCGACGAGGAGGTCAGGTCCACCCTGGGAGTGATGCACCGCCGGATGCTGGCGGCCGCGGAGTCACTGACCACCGAGGAACTGGCCGTGGTGGCGCGGTTCCTCACCGACCTGACGTGCAGTGTGGAGGAGGTCGCTGAAGGGGTCAGCGAAGAGGCCAGCGAGGAGGGTTGAGGATCAGCGCGTGAAGAACGCGCTGACCGTCTCGGCCCAGAGCTGCTGGCCCTGCTCGTTCGGGTGGATCTGGTCCACCAGCAGGGCCTCCCAGGACTCGGCGTCATCGAAGGCGGCGTGGACGTCGATCACCGGCAGGCCGTGCTTCTTGGCGGCCGCTTCCATGAGGGCCCGGTTGGCCTCCGAGGTCTTCGCCTTCTCCCCGGTCGCGGGGTTCTGGGCCGTGAGGACCACGGGCGCCTCCTCGCCGGCCTCCACGGCCTCGAGCAGCTCGGTCAGGGCCGACTCGACCTCGTCCGCGCTCCCGTTGTGCCCGTAATTGAGGATCGTCAGGTGCGCCGGCTGGGGCTGACGCAGGTCCTCCTGGGCCAGCGGCGTCTGGGGCGTGGCGCCGGATTCGGAACCGTTCCAAATGGTGATGGTGCGCTCGCCCTGCCCGAACTGGCGAGGCTGCGGGAACCAGTCGTTCGTCTGGGGGTTCCAGGTGTGCACCACCACGGTGGCGTTCTGGCCCAGCTCCTCGGCCCAGCGGTAGACCCACTCGCTGGAGGAGTCGGAGGTGGAATCACCCAGGACGCTGATCACCGGGCTCTGGAGCCCGTTGACGACGGCCATCGCGGCGATCTTGGCGGCCGCCGCGGCCTTGGCGGATTCTTCAGCCTTCGCCGCGGCGTCCGCCGATGCATTTGGTGAGGACGACGGCTGCGGGGTGGACTCGGCGGACTCCGCGGTCCGGGCGACCGCGGCCTCGGTGCGGTACTGCCGTTGCTGCAGGAACAGCAGGGTCACCAGGGCGCTGGTGACGGCGAGCACCAGGATCAGGGCGGTCCACTGCAGCGTCTTCGTCACGTTGGGATTCCTCACGGTGACGATCCTACTGTCCGGCCCGTGGCGCCCCGGCCCCGCGACCAGGAGCGTTTCCTCACCCCCCACCCCCCGCCCTCGGGCAGGCAGGCGGCCCGGAGCCCCAATAACCCGACCGGCCGGTGGAGTGACCCGTGGGATTGGCTCTGCCGAGGGCACCTGCCTACAGTGACCCTCGACGGCACCCGCCGCCCGTGACTGCAGAGGAGATAAGCCTCGTGGACGCCGCACACCACCGATCACCAACGTGGGCCGCACCCGCCCCGCCGGCCCGCCGCCGGGGGATCCTGACCGCCACCGCACTGGCACTGACCGCCGCACTGGCACTGACCGGCTGCACGTCGTCGGGATATCCGGCGGACCCGGAGGGGACCCTGGACCGGGCCACCGGGGGCACGCTGCACGTGGGCGTGGTGCACCATCCGCCCTACGTGGACGCCACCGGTGCCGAGCCCAGCGGGTCCGAGGTCGAGCTGGTGGAGGGCTTCGCCCGGCAGATCGGTGCGGAGATCGAGTGGACCGTCTCCGGCGAGGAGGCCGTCATGACCGCCCTGCAGAAGGGCGACCTGGACCTGGTGGCCGGCGGGCTCACCAGCCAGTCCCCCTGGACCACCCACGGGGCCATCACCCGCGACTACGCCGAGGCCACCGGGCCGGACGGGAAGACCGTCAAGCTCGTGATGGCCGTGCCGCTGGGCGAGAACCAGATGCTCACCGAACTCGAGCGGTACCTCGACGTCGCACACCCGGGAGCGCAGCCATGAGTGAGAAGGGTCAGCGCCGCTTCGGCCGTACCGAGCTGCCCCCGGACCTGCAGAAGGCCGTGAAGAAGGCCATCCGGCTGGAATGGATCACCCTGGGCGTCCTGGCGGTGACCGTGCTCGCCGTGGGCCTGGTGACCGGCAGCTCCCAGGCCATGAAGGCCGCCTGGATCGAGGACATGCTGTCCCTGATCCCGCCGATCGCCTTCCTCATCGCCATCCGCATCATCAACAACCCGCCCTCCCGGGACCGGCCCTACGGCACCCACCGGGCCATCGGCGTCGGGCACCTGGTCGCCTCCGTGGCGCTGCTCGTCATGGGCGCCTACCTGGTGGTCGACTCCGCGATCGGACTGGTCACGGCCGACCACCCGCCCATCGGCTCCTTCCACGTGTTCGGGCAGACCGTCTGGCAGGGCTGGTTCATGATCGCCGTCATGCTGCTCTCCGTGCCCGGGCCCGTGATCCTGGGCCGGATGAAGCTCAAGCTCGCCGAGCAGCTGCATGACAAGGTGCTCTACGCGGACGCGGACATGAACAAGGCCGACTGGCAGACCGGCCTGGCCACCGCGGTGGGCGTGGCCGGCGTTGGGCTGGGCTGGTGGTGGTTCGACGGCGCCGCCGCCCTCTTCGTGGGCGCGTCCATCCTCTACGACGGCATCCGCAACGTGGTCACCGCGATCACCGACCTGGCCGACGCCCGCGCCCGGACCATCGAGGGCAACCGGGAGCACTCGGTGATCTACCAGGCCGAGGACCACGCCAGCTCGAAGGACTGGGTGCGCCAGGCCGGGGCCCGGGTGCGCGACGAGGGGCACGTGTTCCACATGGAGATGTTCGTGGTCCCCGAACACGGCGCGGCCCCCACGCTGGACCGGCTGCAGTCCCTGCGGGACTCGCTGGCCGACCTGGACTGGCGGCTCGAGGACATCGTGGTGGTGCCCGTGCCGGAACTGCCCGCCGAGGTGCACGGCGGGGCCCCCGGCGACCTGCAGTCCGAGGGCGGGCAGCGGTTCCGGGAGAGCTGAGCCACTCGGCGAGCGCCGGGCGGCAGGGGCCGAGTGGAGGGCCAGGGTCAGGGACTGTCCTGCCCGTGCCCGCAGGTGTTCACCACCACGCTGATGGTGATGTTCGTCGTCGGGGTCTGCGCCGTCTGGTCCGGCGGCGTGGGCGGCGTGGACGGTTCGGGCTCCTGGCCGGCCGGGAGCTCGGCGCCGAGTTCGTCCAGGGCCACGGCGATCGGGTTCGCGAAGGTGGTGCTGCCGTCCGTGGAGCCGGCGAACAGCAGGCCCACCACGTTGCGGTCCATGTCCAGCACCACCGAGCCGGAGTCACCGCCCTCGGAGAACCGCTGCGAGCGCGCGGTGTCCGTGAGGATGCGCACCTGGTGGCGCAGCGTGCGGGTTCCCATGCCGTCGCCGTAGTCCAGGCTCAGGGTCGCCTCGGCGGAGGCCACCGTGCCGAAGGTGTGCTGGGTGGTGCGACCGCGCTTCTGGACGGCCAGGCCGATGCTCGCCTCGGCGCTCCCGGCGACGTCCCCGATGTCCATCACCACGTTGTCCCACTCCTTGCCCTCGTCCACCGTGACCACGGCGCCGTCCGTGTTCTCGGACAGTACCGCGCGGGCCAAGCTGCCGAACTGCTGGGTGGTCGCGTCCCCGCCGTCGGGCCGTCCGGGCTGGATCATGCGGTCGCCCGCCGCCCAGCCGTCGTCCACGCACGCGACGTGGAAGTTGGTCATCGCCAGGGTGGCCCCGGAGGCGCGGTCCCGGACCATGGCCCCCAGGGTGCCGACGAAGACGTACTCCCCGGCCTCGGCGACCTCCGGCGGTTCCATGCGGATACTGCGGGCCGGGCCCATGCTGATGCCGCCGGCCAGGCGCGGGTACGCGGCCGGGTCGACCTGCTGGGCCGGGACGAGGAGCTGGCGTGCGGCCTGGAGCTCGATGACCATCTCCTGCACGTCGGTCTTGACGCCGTCCACCTCCGGGGGGACCACCTCCTCCGGCGGAAGGGCCTTCACCGGCTTCTTGTGCTCGACGAACACGAGGATGCTGGGTTCCCCGGTCTTCTTGCCGTGGCTGACCTTCTCGCCGATGTCCACGCCGACGACCCCGGGCCGGGCCAGGAGGTCGTCCTCGATGGCCTCCTTGACCGGCTTGATGACGGCCAGCTCTTTCTGGGTGATGCTGTGTGACATGGGGCCCCTCCCCGCGAAACCCTCCTGGATGGTGCGCTCATTCAACGCCGCTCGAGACCACCGCGTCCATGCCCGGCATCCCGTGCGCTCGCGCCCCCGATGTCCGCGCCGCGCCGACGTATGCGCGGGCGCCCCGGTCAAACGGTGGATAATGAACCCGTGACCCGACCCACACCCACCGCCACCGGACTGCCTCCGGCCGTGCCCGTGGCGACGACTCCGCAACCCTGGGCCGGTTCACCGCCCGAGCCCGACGGCGTGGAGAACTACTCGCCCTTCACCGAGCTGGAACGGGACACCTGGGCCCGGTTGGCCTCCGAGATGGAGCAGCCCTTCGACCAGTCAGACGTGGACCGGTTGCGCGGCATCGGCGAGCACCTGTCCCTGCGCGAGGTCGCCGAGGTCTACCTGCCGCTGTCCCGGCTGCTGAGCATCCACGTGGACGCCGCCGCCCACCTGCGCCGCGCCGCCAACGACTTCCTGCGCGAGTCCACCCGCCGCACCCCGTTCGTGATCGGCGTGGCCGGCTCGGTGGCCGTGGGAAAGTCCACCACCGCCCGCGTACTGCAGGAGATGCTGCGCCGCTGGCCCAACACCCCGCGCGTGGAGCTGGTCACCACCGACGGCTTCCTCTACCCCAACGCCGAGCTCAAGCGCCGCGGGCTGATGGAGCGCAAGGGCTTCCCCGAGTCCTATGACCGACGCCGGCTGATGCGGTTCGTCGCCGACGTCAAGTCCGGCGCCCCCGAGGTCCGGGCGCCGATGTACTCGCACCTGACGTACGACATCCTTCCGCACGAGGAGGTGGTGGTGCACCGCCCGGACGTGCTCATCGTCGAGGGCCTGAACGTGCTCGCCCCGCCCCGGGTCCGCGCCGACGGCACCACCGGGCTGAGCGTGTCCGACTTCTTCGACTACTCCATCTACGTGGACGCCCGCACCACGGCCGTGAAGCAGTGGTACATCGAGCGGTTCATGCGTCTGCGCTCCGGGGCCTTCGCGGACCCCATGAGCTACTTCCACCGCTACTCCACGCTCACCGACGAGGAGGCCGTGCTCACCGCCCAGGACATCTGGGACCGCATCAACGGCCCCAACCTGGTCCAGAACGTGCTCCCGACGCGCGGCCGGGCCAAGCTGGTGATGTCCAAGGACAGCGGGCACACGGTCACCCGTGTGCTGATGCGGAAGGTCTGAGGACACCGTGCGCGGTCCGCGGCGCCGGGTGCTGGCGGCGCTCGCCCTCGGTGCGCTGCTGCTGAGCGCGTGCTCCCCGGGAGAGCCCGCCGCGTCCTCTCCGGACGCCGCCACAGGGTCTCCCACGTCCACTCCCTCGTCGACCTCCCCGGCCGCGGCGACGTCGGCCCCGTCCACCTCCGCGACCCCGCCCCGCGGCTCGGCGACAGCCACCGGCCCGGCCGCGCCGCCGTCGTCGTCGTCCGCGCCCGCCGCCTCCTCCGCCGCGCCGGCCTCGGTCCCGTCCGGACGGGACGGGCACCGAAACCCCTCCTCGGTCCACGTGCTGGTCAACAAGCACAACCCGCTGCAGCCCGCCGACTGGGCCCCGGCCGACCTGACCGTGCCCGAGGTCCGGTCCACACGTGCCGGGCTCACCCTGCGCGCCGAGGCCGCCACCGCCGCCGAGGCGCTGTTCGCCGCGGCCGCCGAAGACGGCGTGGACCTGTCCCTGGTCAGCGCCTACCGCTCGTACTCCTACCAGCAGGGCACCTACGCCGGCTGGGTGCAACAGCACGGCCGGACGGGCGCCGACCGGATCTCGGCCCGCCCCGGGCACTCCGAGCACCAGACCGGGCTGGCGATGGACGTCGGCGCCGCGGACGGCGCCTGCACCCTCGAGCAGTGCTTCGGGGACACCCCCGAGGGTGCCTGGGTGGCCCGGCACGCCGCCGCACACGGCTGGATCGTGCGTTATCCCGCCGGGGCCGAGGACGTCACGGGGTACTCCCCCGAGCCCTGGCACCTGCGGTACGTGGGCACCCCGGCCGCGGCCGACGTCGTGCGCTCCGGCGGGGTGCTGGAGACCGCCTGGGGCTTCGCCCACGCCCCGGACTACCGCTAGGCGCTACCTCGACGGCGCCAGCGGCGAGGGCATCACCCGAAGGTAGCCATGACCTCGTCGTATCCGCACTGACCCGGTGAGATGGCCAGGGCACGCGACCGATAGACTCGGCGCGTTTGTTCTCATTCACCTGGGGGGACATGAGTAACGTGCTGAGCCGTGTCCACGATCGAGTTGAGTGGGTCGATGTCGCGAAGGGCATCGCCATCATGCTGGTAGTGCTCTACCACTCGGTGCTGCTACTCCAGCAGATGGGCGTTGAGAACGACGCGCTGTATCAGGCGAGTATGGCGTTGCAGGTGCTGAGGATGCCGCTGTTCTTCACTGCCGCCGGAATCTTCGCAGGCTCAGTGGTGCGCCGCCCGTGGGGGCGGTTGTGGTCCTCGCGGCTGAGCCTTCTCGTGTGGACGTTCTTGCTGTGGAGCGTGCTGCGTTTCACGTACTTCATGGTGGTGCCGATGGAGGCCCGGCCGCAGGAAACCAGCCTTCTGGTGTTGCTGACAGCCCCGATCCTGCCGCGCTCCGGGCTGTGGTTCCTGCACTCCTTGGTGGCGTTCTTCGTCGTGGCCAAGATCCTGGAGGGGCGGGTGGCTCCCCGGTGGCAGGTTGCGTGCGCCGCAGCCCTGTCCCTGGCTACCTTCTCTCTGCCATTCCTCTCCCTAGGTTGGCGGGGGATCGGCGTGTACTTCGTGTTCTTCCTGGCGGGGATGCACGGAAAGGCATGGCTGTTGAACATGATGCGACGGCCTCATCCGCTGGTCTTCGTCGGGGCGGTCGCCGGGGTGGCTGTGCTGGCCTTCATGATGCGCGCCTTCGAATGGACCGGGGTGGCCGTGCTGGAGTTGCCGATCAGGGTGTCTGCCGTTGTCGCGGGGTTCGTGGTTGCGAGGTGGGTTGCGGAGCTTCCCGTCGTGTCCCCGGTGCTGCAGTATCTCGGGCGGAATACGTTGCCCATCTATGTGGCGCATGTGATCCTCGTGGCGGCCTTCGGAACCCTGATCACTACCGCCATGCCCTCCGTCGGAGATGCCCTGGGCGGGGAGACGATCGTGGTGGTCGCGGTCTTGGCGGTCCTCGGCGCGTTGGCCCTGCACCAGCTGTACCGCGTCCCTGTGCTGCGTTGCGCCTATGAGCCCCCGGCATGGTTCTCCCGTTCTCAGCCCGTGGCGCTGCCGGTCCCAGCTGGAGAGGCGACTGACCCCGTCCGTTTCCCGGTGACGCCCCGTCTCGGCTGACGCCGGGGCAGCTCCCCCACCGTCACCGAACCGTGTCCTGGGCCGGGCTGCCAACGGGATGCGGCACCGAACCGCAACCGAACAGGCACCGCTCCGCGCTGTCCGTTTCCCCAGGTCTCCGGGCACACTTCTGCTACCTGGCGCCGGATCCCCCCGGAGCCTGCGGAGATAGAGCACCGTCATGAAGAAAGCGCTCGTCGCCCTCGCCGCCGCTGCCCTCGCCCTGGGCGCGCTCACCGGGACCAGCGTGAGCGCACCGCCACCGAGCGATGCCGCCTACTGCGCGATCACCTGGGGCTCACAGCCCAAGGCCACCGCCACCGCCACCCACGAGGCCTGGTTCTCCCCGCACACGGTCAAGGGCGTGCGCAGCGGACGGCACGCGTGCTTCGACCGCTTCGTGGTGGACGTGCGCGGGCCGGCGATCTGGCACCACGTGCGGTACGGCCCCGTCCGGGACGGCGACGGCCGGACCCTCTCCCTGCGGGGCGCCGCCGACCTGCAGGTGTTCCTCACCAACCCCTCCACCACCAGCGCCGGCACGCTCACCTGGAGGCCGGGCAACACCCGGGAACTGCTCGATGTCTCCGGTTACCGCACGTTCCGCCAGGTCGTCCTCGCCTCCCACCACCGGGAGACGGTCACCGGGGAGTACGACGGGCAGCTGCATAGCCACGACGAGGCCTACACCTCGATCGGCCTCGGCGTACGCGCGCGGTTGCCGTTCCGCGTCTTCCAGCTCGAGGGCCCCGGCGGCGGCTCCCGGTTGGTCGTCGACGTCGCCCACCGCTGGTGACGCCCCCGCGGCCCCGCAGGAGCCGGCACACAAGTCGTCCTTGACGACCACGGACAGGCCGCACACGGACACACCCACCACGGACAGAGAAGGACACCGTCATGAAGAAGCCGTTCGCCGCAGCAGCCACCGCCGCCCTGGCCGTCGGGCTGGGACTGGGCCTGGGGGTCACGGCCCCACCACCGGCCACCGCGGCTCCCTACTGCGGCATCACGTGGGGATCCGCGGCCAAGACCCGGGCCATCGAGTCCACCGCCCAGATCACCGGCGTCCGCACCGGACGCCACACCTGCTTCGACCGGATGGTCGTGGACCTGCGGTACAAGGTCAAGGGCTATGACGTCCGCTACGGCCGCGTCTACACCGAGGGACAGGGCGAGTACGTCCCGCTCACCGGCACGGACATCCGGATCATCGTCAAGGCCCGGACCTATACGGACTCCGGGCGGGCCACCTACGCCCCGGCCGACTGGGACCACGTGGCGGACGTGGACGGCTACCGGACCTTCCGGCAGGTCGCCTATGCCGGCAGCTTCGAGGGCCAGACCACCTTCGGGCTCGGCGTGCGTGCCCGGCTCCCCATGCGCGTGATGATCCTGGACGGCCCCGGCACGGGCTCGCGCCTGGTGATCGACGTGGCGCACCGGTGGTGAAGCTCGGAGGCTGACCGGCGACGACGGCGTGGCAAGGCTGCTTATTCGCGTTACCCTCAGAGCATGCTCCAAGGATTCAAGGAATTCATCATGAAGGGCAACGTGGTCGACCTGGCCGTTGCCGTCGTCATCGGCGCCGCCTTCGGCTCCGTCGTCACCGCCATGGTCGACTCGGTCCTGATGCCGTTCATCTCCGCACTCGTCGGCTCTCCGAACTTCGACTCATTCGCCGTGGTCACCCTCAACGGCAACGACATCAGGTTCGGCGTCCTGCTCACCGCCCTCGTCAACTTCCTGCTCATCGCCGCCGCGGTCTACTTCGCCATCGTCATGCCGATGAACAAGATGATCGAGGCCCGCAACCGCAAGCTGGGCATCGTCCCGGCCGCCGAGGAGGTCCCCGAGGACGTCAAGCTCCTCACCGAGATCCGTGACGCCCTCACCTCGCCCAACGGCTCTTCCGGGCGCCGCGCCCACGCGGAGGGCATCGCGGACACCCCGCAGTCCTGATCCACCGCGCCGACCGCCCCTCCGACCCCCGTTCCTCCCCTCACCCCTCGCGCCAACCTGATACACCCCCGATACACCCCGTCCCTCCTCGGGACCCCGGAGCGCCGCAGGCACCTGCGGCGCTCCTGGCGTCTGACAAGGCCTTCTGTCACAGGCTCCGCACAGGCGTGACCTACGGGAGACCTAGATGCCGGTGGTGTTCTGGTACCTGCACCAGATCACGCGATGATCCCATCCCCCGGGAGAATCGCCTCACGGACGAGGAACACCGATGAGTACGCATGAGGCATCCCAGGACGCCGCTGTCTCCCCCCTGGCACCCCCCGCACCCCGGCGCACCGGACGGCTGATCGGGATCGACGCGGCCCGCGGGCTGGCGCTGGTCGGGCTGATCGCCATCCACATCTTCCCGGACGAGACCGACGCCGGTGATCCCACCCTGGCGTGGAACCTGTTCTCCGGCGACTCGGCCGCGCTGTTCGCCCTCCTGGCCGGTGTCGGCCTGGCCTTCAGCACCGGCGGGTCCACCCCGCACCGGGGACGGCAGCTCGCCGCGGACCGCCTGGGCCTCGTGGTCCGTGCCCTGCTGATCGGCGCCATCGGCCTGGTGATCTCGGCCATCCTGCCCTGGGACCCGCCGGCGAACAACATCCTGACGTACTACGCGGTCTTCTTCCTGCTGACGATCCCGTTCCTGCACCTGCGGGCCCGCACGCTCCTCCTCAGTGCCGCGGCCTTCGCCGTCGTCTTTCCCATCCTGCTCCAGCGGGTGGGACCGGAGCTGCCCGAGTCCTCCGCCTGGAACCACACCGTGGTCACCCTGGTCACAGAGCCCCTCGGCACCGTCTCTGAGTTGCTGCTGACCGGCAACTACCCCGCGCTGGCGTACATGACCTACCTGTTGGTGGGGCTCGCTCTCGGCCGCCTGAACCTGCGCAGCACGCGCGTCCAGGCCATGATCGCCGGTGCCGGCGCCGCGCTGGCCGCCCTGTCCCACCTGCTGTCCGCCCTGCTGCTGGGCCCCGCCGGGGGGTACAACGCGCTCCTGGCCGCCTCGGATATGTCGGAGGATGAGCTGGACTGGACCCTGACCTTCGGCAGCGAGGAGATCCCGGACACCTCGGCCTGGTGGCTGGCCGTGGACACTCCCCACGCCAACACGACCCTGGCCCTCGGGGCCAGCCTGGGCCTGGGACTGCTCGTGACCGGACTGTTCCTGCTCCTCGCCGAGCGGACCGGCCGGGTGCTGATGCCGCTGGCGGCCCTGGGCTCGATGACCCTGACCCTGTACTCGGCGCACCTGATCGCCCTGGCCCCGGAGCTCCACTACGACGATCCCGCCCTCTGGTTCGTCCTGCACCTCGCCGCTGCCGCCGCGTTCGCCTGGTACTGGCATCGCAGGTTCGGCCAGGGACCCCTGGAGAAGGGGGTGGCGACGGTGGCCCGCAGCACCCGTCAGCTGGTCCTGGACCGGGAACCCGGGACCGTGGCCGCCGGGACGGCCACCACGCCGTCTTCCCCCACGTCCCCGTCCACCGGGCCTGAGGCCTGACCGGGGCCTGAGGCCTGACGGGGGCGCGGCGGTGTCAGGGACCGATGCAGGGGATCCAGTCGCGGTCCGGGTCCTCGCAGGTCGGCAGGGTCATGGCGAAGAGGACCATGACGATCATGACCGCCCCGGCGGCCAGGACACCCAGGAACAACAGCACCTTGCTGAGGCGAGGGGCGGCCTCCTCCGGCGACAGCTCCTCGGACACCGCCTCCTCGAGGTCGCAGTCCTCCCCGGACGGGTCCCCGTCCGGTGCGGTCGGTTCCTGCTCGGCGGTCATGCCCTACTCATACCCGGCGCCGGGGCCGCTCAGGACAGGGCGAGTTCGCGCTTGACGACGGTGGCCAGGTCCTCGGCCTCGCGGCGGGCGACGTCCTCGTGCTCGGCCTCCACCATCACCCGGACCACGGGCTCGGTGCCCGAGGGGCGCAGCAGCACACGGCCGGAGTCACCCAGCCGGGCCTCGGCGTCGGCGACGGCGGCCTGGACCTCGGCGTCCAGGCCCGTGCGGGACTTGTCCACGCCCTTGACGTTGACCAGTACCTGCGGCATGCGCCGCATGACCTGCGCGAGCTCGGCGAGCGTCTTGCCGGTGGCGGCGAGCCGGGCCCCGAGCTGCAGGCCGGTCAGCACGCCGTCCCCGGTGGTGGCGTAGTCGGCGAAGATGACGTGCCCGGACTGCTCGCCGCCCAGGGAGTAGGACCCGTGCTTCATCCCGGCCAGCACGTACCGGTCGCCCACCTTGGTCTCCACCAGGCGCACGCCCTCGCGCTGCATGGCCAGCTTCAGCCCGAGGTTGCTCATGACGGTGACCACCAGGGTGTCGTCCTTGAGCCGGCCGGCCTCCTTGAGGGCCACGGCCATGATGCCCATGATCTGGTCCCCGTCCACCACGGTGCCGGTGGCGTCCACGGCCAGGCACCGGTCGGCGTCCCCGTCATGGGCGATGCCGAAGTCCGCGACGTGCTCGACCACGGCCTGCTGCAGGTTCTGCAGGTGCGTGGAGCCGTAGCCGTCGTTGATGTTGATCCCGTCCGGATCGGCACCGATCACCACGATGTCCGCGCCGGCGTCCTTGAACGCCTGCGGGGAGCAGCCGGCCGCGGCGCCGTGGGCGCAGTCCAGCACGACCTTCAGTCCGTCCAGCCGGTTCGGCAGGGACTTCAGCAGGTGGATGACGTACCGGTCCTCGGCGTCCGCGAACCGCTGGATCCGCCCGACGTCGGCCCCCGTGGGCCGCAGCGGAGCGCGGTCCATCTGCCGGACGATCGCGTCCTCCTGCTCGTCGGTGAGCTTCTGCCCGCCGCGGGCCAGGAACTTGATGCCGTTGTCCGGGGCCGGGTTGTGCGAGGCGGAGATCATCACCCCGAAGTCCGCGCCCAGGTCCCCCACGAGGAAGGCCGCGGCGGGGGTGGGCAGCACGCCCGCGTCATAGACGTCGACGCCGGCGCTGGCCAGTCCCGCCTGCACGGCGGCGTTCAGGAACTCGCCGCTGATCCGGGGGTCCCGGGCCACCACCGCGGTCGGCCGTCGGCCGGCCGACACCTCGTGCCCGAGGACCGCGGCGGCGGCCTGGGACAGTTGCATTGCCAGTTCGACGGTCAGCTCTCCGTTGGCCAGGCCGCGGACGCCGTCAGTTCCGAATAATCTGCTCATCACGGTGGATTCTATGCCCCGGGAATGAGTTTTCCGTGTCATGTCGCTGCGGTGCGGCGTTCCGCGCCCCACGGGGTGGCGTGTGGGCCGGTGTGGAGACCGGCGAGGTGGCCCTGATGGGGATCGGCGCGGTGGGGACCGGCGCGGTGGCCGGCGCGAGCGCAAGGAGAACCAGCACGGCGCAGATGACGGCCAGCCCGGTCCAGCCGAGAGGGGTGAGCCGTTCCCCCACGATCAGGACCGCCAGCACCGTGGCGACGGCCGGTTCGGACAGCGTCACGGTCGTCGCCGTGCTGGCGGGCACCCGGGTCAGGCCGAACCCGAACAGCAGGTATCCCAGGAACATCGGGACCAGCGCCATGTACCCGGCCACGAGGAACGCCGGGGTGGAGGCCACGAGGGGCGCCCCGGTGAGGACCAGGACCGGCATCAGCAGCAGGCCGCCGGCCCCGAACACCGCCCCCATGGACGCGGCGCGGCCGGCCCGGTGGGACATCAGCCGGTGCACGGCCCAGGAGTAGACGGCGTAGGTCAGTCCCGCCACCAACCCCAGCAGCACCCCGGCGGGCGTGGCCAGACCCGCCTCCTCCGGGCCACCGGCCGTGGACAGGCACAGCAGCGTGCTGCCCAGCACGCCCAGGCCCGCGGCGAGCATCCACCACCGGCTCAGCGGGCGGGCCTCCACCACCCGCTCCAGGAGCCCGGAGGCCAACGGGGCCGAGGCCAGCGAGACGACCGCGCCGACCGAGACTCCGGCCAGGTGCATAGAGCTGTAGAACGCCAGCGGGTAGACCGCGACGGCGAGCGCGCCGAGGACCACGAGGCCGGCGTGCCGGCGCAGCACGGGACCGGCCGCCCGCAGGGCGGGCAGGGCGATCAGGGCCTGGAGCAGTCCGCCGATGCCCAGTGCCGCGGCGCCGATGGCGAGCGGGCCGGCGTCGGGAGCGAAGGTGGCGGCCGTGCCGGTGGTGCCCCACAGCAGGGAGGTCACCGTGATCGCGGCGACCCCGGTCAGCCGGGTGCGGTTCACCGCGCGTCCCGCCGGGCGTCCGGGCGGGGGTCCAGCATGCCCGCGGCGAGGCGACGGGCACTGAGCAGCAGGTCGGGGCGGCCCTCCAACCCGGCACGGCTCATGGCCCCCTCGAGCAGGAAGGCCAGGTGCTCCGCCAGTTCCGGGTCCGCGGATCCCGTCTCGGCCAGGTGGCCGGCGATGAGGGACTGCACCTGTTCCTTGTGCCGGCGCACCGCCTCGCGGCCCGGTGACCCCGCCGGGAACTCCGCGGCGGCGTTGAGCAGCCCGCAGCCGCGGAAACCGTGCTCGTACGTCCCCGAGGCGTGGTCGAGGTAGGCGTCGACAACCGCCAGGACCCGGTCCCGCGGGCAGTCGGCCTGCGCCACGCGGGCCCGGTAGAGCTCCAGCCACTCCTCGTGCCGCGCGGTGACGTAGGCCCGCGTCAGCTCGTCCTTGGAGGAGAAGGTGTTGTAGAGGCTCTGCTTGGCGACCCCGGCCTCGGCGATGACGGCGTCGATCCCGGTCGCGTTGATCCCCCGCGCATAGAACAACCGGGACGCGGCCGCCAGCAGGCGGCCGCGCACCGACGACGCCTCGGTCCCCGGTGCCTCAGTCTCCGGTGGTGTCCCTCCGGTCATGACCCGTCCTTTCGCTCGGTAGACCGATCAGTCTAGTGAGGGTCATGGCACCGGTGGGAAACCGCGTTCGGGAACCACCGGCGGGTCGTGCTCCGACTCGTGCGAATCCACCTGGTCCGGGCCCTGTTCACCGGTGCGGGACGGGAGTACCGTTCCTGCACGAGGGGTCTTCGGGTGATGGGAGCGAGACATGCTGGAGACACTGGACCAGTGGGTCGAAGGGTCCGCCTACGAACGGTTCATGGGCCGCTGGAGCCGCAAGCTGGCACCGGCGTTCCTGCAGTGGCTGCAGCCCCCGCCCGCAGCCGACTGGCTGGAGGTGGGGTGCGGCACCGGGGCGCTCACCTCGGCCATCGTCGCGGAGTCCGCCCCGGCGTCGGTGGTGGCCTGCGATTCCTCCGAGTCCCTCCTCGACTACGCCCGGGAGCACGTGCGTGATGACCGGGTGCGGTTCGTCCTGGCGTCCGTTCCGGACCTGCCGGAGCGCGACGGCGGGTACACCAGCGTCACCTCCATGCTGGCGCTGAACTACTTCCCGGACCCGGCCGCCGCGGTGGAGCGGATGATCGAGCTCACCGCGGGACCGGACTGCCTGGTCTCGGCCTGCGTGTGGGACTACGGGGAGAACATGCAGATGCTGCACTACTTCTGGAAGGCCGCCGCCGCGGTGGACCACCGGGCCCGGGAGTTCGACGAGGGCCACCGGTTCGGTCACTACCGTCCCGCCACCCTGGACCCCCTGTTCCGCGGGCCGGGTCTGCGGGGCATCCGCTGCGAGCCCCTGCGCATGCACACCGTGTTCGCCGGCTTCGACGACTACTGGCAGGCCCTGCTCCATGGCACGGGACCGGCACCGACGTTCCTGGCCTCCCTGGACGAGGACCAGCGCGCCGAGGTGGCCCGCCGGCTCCAGAAGCACCTGCCCGGCCGCACGCTGACCAGGATCACGCTGACGGCGCGGGCCTGGGCCATCCAGGGCACCACGCACTGATTGACTGCTCAGACGGCCCTCGGAGGGGGCCGGGTTCCGGCCGTCCGGTCCGCACCAGTGCGGGCAGGACGGCCGGGATCCGGGCGGCGCGGGCCGGGTGACGTGGCCCGGGCGACGCGGCCCGGGTGACGTGGCCCGGGCGGGATCTCAGGACCGCCCGGCCCAGCCCATCGTGTAGAGCCGCGCCAGGCGGTTCCGGGCCCCGACCATGAGCGCGGCGCGCACGGCGGCATCCCGCACGCGGCACGCCGCCGGGGACATCGGCCGGCCCAGCAGCATGTTGGCCTCTGCCTGCCGCGCGGCGGTCCGGGCCGCGCGCCGCCGTCGGACATCGAACCCGGCGAATCCGGGGTGGTCCTCCAGCCGGCCGCCGGGGTGATCGTCCGCGGGGTGACCGCCCACGGGGTGGTCGTCCGCGGGGCGCGGTCCCGGGTGTCCGGGGCCATCGCGGACCGGGTCTTGGAGCAGGTCCTGGAGCAGGGGTGCGAGCGCGAGCGCGTCCAGCCACCCCAGCGTCATCCCCTGCCCGCCGATCGGGCTGATGCCGTGCGCGGCGTCCCCGGCGAGCACCGTCCGGCCGCTGACCATCCGGGCGGCCAGCCGGCGCTGCACCGTGAAGGCGCTGAGCATGGTGGCCGTGTCCGGGTCCGGGGCCAGGCCGATCCGCTCGAACGCCCGCTGCGCCAGGTCCCCGGCGCGTTCGGGCACGCGCTCGCGGCCGGTGTGCACCACCCAGCGCCGTCGCCCGCCCGGCAGCGGGAACCGCTCGACCACCCCGTCCCGGTGCAGGTGGATGTGTGCGACCGGGTCGGCGTCGAGATCGTCGAAGTCGCCCATCAGGTAGTGGTCGCCCCAGTCCCGCGCCGTGCTCCCGACGCCGGCCAGCTCGCGGACCCGGCTGCGCGTGCCGTCCGCGCCGATCACCACCCGGGCCTCCCACTGCTCCTCGGTGGCGCCGGTGCGGGCCACCACGGTGGCGCCACCGACGGACTGCTCCAGGCCGGTGACCTCCCGTCCACGGCGCACCGTCCCGGGGGCGAGCTCCTCGAGCCGGACGGCCAGCAGCTGTTCGGTGTTCACCTGGGGCAGGGTGAGCACGAACGGGAACCGCGCGTCCACCCGGCCCAGCGAGAGTTCCCCGAGCAGGGATCCCGGCCCGGCGCCGTCCCCGTAGCCGATGCCGCTGCGCACCCGTACCCCCGCATCGACCGCCGCCTCGGCCACCCCGAGGCCCTCGAGCGCGTGCAGGGCCGGCGGGTGCAGGCCGATCGCGCGCGAGTGCTCCGCCGGACGGGACCGCCGCTCCAGCACCACGACGTCGACCCCCCGCGCGGCGAGCAACCCGGCGAGGAACAACCCCGTCGGCCCGGCACCGACGACCAGGACCTCAGTCCGCACCCGGGCCCGCCGCGTCCGGGGCATCTGCGTTCGGGTGATCCGCGTTCGGGTGATCCGCGTTCGGGGCATCCCCGTTCGGGGCGTCCGTCTTCGGGTCCCTCGCGTGCCGCCCGGCGGCGTCCCAGATCGCCAGGTTCCGCCACGGCACCTGCGCCTGCACCCGCCAGCCGGGCCGCACCGCCGCGGCGAGCTCCGCGGGGGTGTAGCTGCGCCGGATCGAGGCCAGACCGTCGGCGCGGATGTACGAACGGGGGAAGAACGGGAGCGTGCCGGCGGAGAACAGCGCATACGCCGCCGGGGCGCGGCGGATGTCGCTGTGGACCGCCCGGACGGTGGCCAGCGCCTCCGAGTCGGCCAGCACCGCGTCGAGCTGGGCGGGGTCCAGGTGGTGCAGCAGGTGGTTGGAGATCACGACGTCGAACCGCCGCCCCTCCCGGACCAGGTCGCCGCTCAGGGCCCGCAGGATCTCCAGCCCCTCCTCCGGCGGGCGCCCGCTCGCCCAGGCGTGCGCCCGCGCGTCGGGGTCCACGGCGGTGACGTGCACGGTGAAGCCGTCCCGGCGGGCCCGGTGCAGCAGGGCCCGGGCCACGTCCCCGCCCCCGGCGCCGATGTCCAGGACGGTGACCGGCACGGCACCCCGGTCCGGCGCCGCTCCCCCGCCGGTCCCGGTCCGGGCCGCCGCCTCGGCCAGGGCCGG
>NZ_AFXQ01000035.1 GCF_000224415.1 Citricoccus sp. CH26A
GACGGCGCCTCCGCCGGCCCGGTGCCCGGCGGCGGTGCCCGCCCGGGCCGGGAGCAGCGACCGGCCACCGGCGCCCTGCCCCGGCTGGGATCGTCCAACGGGACCCCTGCCGCCACCGGTCAGCAGCGGGCCGTCCGCGGTGCCGAGTCCACGGTCACCGGGTCCACGCCGTTGACGAAGACGAGCGAGGACTCCTCGATGTTCACGGGATCGATCACCGCGATCGAGCGCAACCGGGAGTTCGCCGGCCCGGGCGAGCAGGCCTACCAGGAACGCAAGGAGAAGGCGGCCCAGGCAGACGGTGGCCCGGACGACGAGTCCGGCAACCCGGACTCCGGGCGGGACCCGGCCGCCGAGGGCGAGCGGCGGGCCCGGCCGGACGTCAGCCTCGACGGGGACTGAGCGCCCCCTGCCCGTGGGCGGGGCCGCACGGCCGTGCCCACGGGCAGGGCGGTACCCGGGGGCCCCGTGCGGGCCTCAGCGACGGGGGGCCCGGCCGGCGCCGGCGCCCTCCTCCGGGACCGGCGGGGGACCGGGGAGGTCCTTCGGCTCCTCGGCCGCGGTGACGTCCCGCGGGGGCTCGTCCCGGTGCACGCCGGAGGGTTTGTCCGGGGACTCCTTGACGCACAGCACGGGCTGGTCGAGTTCCTGCAGCAGCGCGTCGGCCACGGATCCCATCAGGACCCGCCCGAACGTGCCGCGGCGGCGCATGCCGATCACCACGAGCGAGGGCTGGACCTCGGTGGCCAGGTCCTTGATCTCGTCCACCGTGGAGCGGCCGCGCGCGTACTGGCGGAACTCGGCGCGCAGCCCGGAGGCGTCGAGGATCCGCTGCAGCTCCACCTGCTCGATCTCCGTCACCGCGGCCTCGTGCCTGTGCTCGGGGACGGCGTTGACCACGAGCAGGTCCTCGTGGGAGATCCGGGCGATCCGGATCGCCTCGGTCAGGGCGGCCTTCGACTCGTGGCTGCCGGTGTAGCCCACCAGGATGGTCATGCGCTCCCCGTTCCCCTTCGGCGGTCGACCGCGCCCTACGCGCCGGTCTTGCGTGACTTGGCCTCGGAGCGGCTGAACCGCTCCAGGACGGCGTCCGGGCTGAACCGGGCCGCCGTCATGAGGGAACGATACCGCCGCGAGGGCACGCAGACGCTGCGGCCGTCCGCGGCGGCGGTGAGGCCCTCGCGGACCACGTCGTCCGCATCCATCCAGGCCCACCGGGGCCGCTTGGAGGTGTCGATCCCGGCCCGCTGGTGGAACTCGGTCCGCACCAGCCCCGGGCAGAGCGCCGTGACGGTGACGCCCGAGGACTTGTAGCGGGTGTTGGCCCACCGGCTGAAGGCCACGGTCCAGGACTTCGCGGCCCCGTAACTGCCGTCGGGGATCAGCCCCGCCACGGAGGAGACGTTGATGATCCGGCCGCCGCCCCGGGCGAGGAAGGACTGGATGGCCGCGTGGGAGAGCAGCATGGGGGCCTCCACCAGCAGCCGCAGCATGGCCACCTCGTCCTCGGCCTCGCTCTCGTGGAACTCGGTGGAGAGCCCGGCGCCAGCGTTGTTCACCAGCATCGTGACCGGCTGTTCGCGGGCCCGGATCCGGGCGACGACCACGTCCACGCCCTCCCGGGTGGCCAGGTCCACGGTCAGCGTCTCCACGGAGACGCCGTACTGCGCCTCCAGCCCCTGGGCCTTGCCGACCAGGGCGATCGGGTCCCGGCCCGTGATCACGAGGTTCTGGCCCTGGCCGGCCAGCTGACGGGCGAACTCGGCGCCCAGTCCCGCGGTGGCCCCGGTCACGAGGGCCGTCGCAGCGTTCTTCCGGTCGGGGTTCATGAGCGGGACCTCCCAGTCCTGCCGGGTCTCGAGTTCGTCAAGCTGCTCTGCCACGTTTACCGCCTTGTGATGACTCGTCGTCAGCACCCGCATTCCTGCGGGCGCCGGAGGCACCGCACCCTCCGTCACCCATGGTATTGGTCACGTTCGCCCGCACCGCCGCGACATCGCGGCGTGGCAGGTCACGGTATGGACACTGTCAGGTTCAGGCTTCCTGCCCCAGGTACGTCAGGTGGGCGGCCATGGTCATCGCGGCGACCGAGCGGACCGTGCCGGTCACCTCGGGATACACGGCGGCGGCCAGGCGCTCGGCGAGCGCGTCGAAGGCGGTGCGCTGCGGATCGTCCCCGACGCCCCGGCCCGAGGACCCCGGGACCAGTCCCGCCCCCGGGCCCCGGCGCACGGTGTCCCGGTCGGCGGCGTCCAGCTGGCCGAGCAGCTCGCGGACCTGGTCCAGGCGGGCGTGCCGGTGATCCCGGTACTGGGCACCCACCTGGGCGATCGAGGCCAGTGCCGGGCCGTGGGCGGGCAGTACCGTGGCGTCGCCCAGCGCGATGAGCAGCTCCAGGCTGCGCAGGTAGTCGGCCAGCGTCCCGTCCGGGTGGTCGATCATGGTCGTGCCCCGGCCCAGGACCGTGTCTCCCGTCAGCACGGAACCGGATGCACCGTCGTCGGGTAGGGCGAAGGAATAGGAGTCCGAGGTGTGCCCGGGGGTGTGCCAGGCGGTGATCACGACGCCGGCGGCCGGGATGCGCTCGCCGTGCGCCAGGGGTGCCGCCCCCCGCGACCACGCGGGGGACCCGCCCCGGACCGGTGCGCCGGTGCGCTCGGCGAACAGCCCGACCGCCCCGGTGTGGTCCTCGTGGTGGTGGGTCACCAGGATCAGTTCCACGCGACGGTCGCCGGCGGCGGCCAGCACCGCCTCGAGGTGGTTCGCGGACCCCGCGCCGGGACCGGGGTCCACCACCACCACGGACTCCGCGTCCGGAGCGCCGATGAGGTAGGTGTTGGTCCCCTCCAGGGTCATGCCCGAGGGGTTGTCGGCGAGGACCGCGGAGGTCAGGTGGGAGTCCGGGACGGGAGAGGCCATAGGCTCAGTGTATGGACCAGTCACAGGACCGCCAGAGCCAGCACCAGGGAGGCCGTCAGGGCAGCTACGTGCTGTCCGGGCAGGAGTTCACCCGGGACACGCACTATATCCAGGACCGGATCGTCGCGGACCCGACCGCGATCACGGCCTCCCCGCGGGTGGAGACGGACAAGGTGGGGCACGTGGCCGGCGGGCTGACCGCCGACGCCCAGGCCTGGCCCGTGGAGGCCGGGCGCTACCGGCTCGTCGCGGCGCGGGCCTGCCCGTGGGCCAATCGGACGATCATCGTGCGGCGGTTGCTGGGCCTGGAGGACGCCATCTCCCTCGGCACCCCCGGCCCCACCCATGACGAGCGGTCCTGGACCTTCGACCTGGACCCGGACGGTCGGGATCCGGTGCTGGGCACCGAACGGCTGCAGGAGAACTACTTCACGCGCTTCCCGGACTACCCCCGCGGGATCACGGTGCCGGCCATCGTGGACATCCCCACCGGTGCGGTGGTGACCAACGACTACCCGCAGATCACCCTCGACTTCTCCACGCAGTGGACCGCGTACCACCGGGACGGGGCTCCGGACCTGTTGCCCGAGGGGTCCCTGGACGAGATGCACGAGGTCATGACCCGCATCTTCACCGAGGTCAACAACGGGGTGTACCGGTGCGGGTTCGCCGGCTCGCAGGAGGCCTACGACTCCGCCTACGACCGGTTGTGGACCGCGCTGGACTGGCTGGAGGAGCGGCTGACGTCCCGGCGGTACCTGATGGGGGACACCATCACGGAGGCGGACGTCCGGCTGTTCACCACCCTGGTGCGGTTCGATCCGGTCTATCACGGCCACTTCAAGTGCAACCGCAACAAGCTGGACCAGATGCCGGCCCTGTGGGGTTACGCCCGGGACCTGTTCCAGACCCCCGGCTTCGGGGACACGATCGACTTCGACCAGATCAAGAGCCACTACTACGAGGTGCACCGGGACATCAACCCCACCGGGATCGTGCCGAAGGGGCCGGAGCTGTCCGGCTGGCTGGGCGAGCACCGACGCGAGGAGCTCGGCGGTTCCCCGTTCGGCGACGGCACCGCCCCGGGGCCGGTCCGCGAGGACGAGCGCGTCACGCCCGGTCACAACCCGTTGTACCCGGCCTGAGGTCCCGTGTACCCGGCCTGAGGTCCCGGCCCGCGGGGGTTGGGTCTCAGGCCGACGGTCCGGTCGTTCAGGTGCCGGACCACAGGGGGGAGGTGCGCCGGAGGTTCTCCAGCACCGCCTCGCGCACGGAGTGCAGGTGCCTCCGCATGGCCCGGTCGGCCGCGGTGCCGTCGCCCGCGGCGATGGCCTCGATGATGGCCTCGTGCTCGGCGAGTTCGTGGGGGTGCGCCATCTGGGCCTGCAGCCCCGGCAGGACGTGATGGGCGCGCGCCATGTCGTCCAGCACCCTCTCGAGGGCGGCAGCGAGCCGGGCGTTGCGCGCTTCCCCGGCCACGGCCAGGTGGAAGTCCCGGGCCGCGCCCATGGCCTCCAGGGGGTCTCCTCCGGAGAGCCCGCGCTGGCGGTCCAGGGCCGACCGGAGCGTGGGGACGGTGTGTGCGGTGGCCTGCCGGGCCGCCTCCGCCGCGGCGTGCGGTTCCAGCAGCATCCGCAGGTCCAGGACCTCGCCGAGGTCCTGGGGGGACATGGTCTGGACCAGGTATCCCTTCTTGGGCAGCACGGTCACCAGTCCCTCCGCGGCGAGGATGTGCAGGGCCTCCCGGACGGGGGTCTTGGACAGGCCGAACCGCTCGGCCAGCCGGGGCTCCACCAGGACCTCGCCGGGAGCGAGCTCTCCGGTCAGGATCATCCGCCGCAGGTCGGCCAGCAGGCGGGGGCCCTTGGGGGCGGACGCCGCGCGCGGCCCGGGGCGGGGCGGGGCCGGGAGGGTCCGGACGCGGGGTCGGCGGTCCTGACGGCGGCGTGCGGGGATCCTCGGTCACGAAGGCGACCCTACCAAGCGTGCTAGAAATATACTTCATGGATTCCACCACCCTCCCGGTTGCCTCCGAGCGGATGGCCCCGGGCGCCCGCCGTGCCCTGTTCGCCGCCGTCACCGGCACGCTGATCGAGTGGTACGACTACGCCCTCTACGGGGCGGCGGCCGGACTGGTCATCGCCCCGCTGTTCTTCGAGGGCGCGACGTCCGGAGCGACCCTCGCGGCGTTCGCCACCTTCGCCGTCGGCTTCCTCGCGCGTCCGCTGGGGGGCGTGATGGTGGGCCACCTGGGGGACCGCTACGGCCGCCGACCGGCCCTGCTGCTGACCATCGTGGTGATGGGTGCGGCCACCGTGGGGATCGGCCTGCTGCCCACGGCCGCGGCCATCGGCGTCCTGGCCCCGGTCCTGCTGGTGGTGCTGCGCCTGCTCCAGGGCATGGGCGCCGGTGCCGAACTGGCCGGGGCGACCACCCTGGTGGCGGAGTTCGCCCCGCCGCACCGGCGGGGGCTGCTGACCTCCCTCGTGCTCTCGATGCCGCCCGCGGGGATCGCCCTGGCCACGGGCGCGTTCCTCTGGGCCTCGACGGCCGGTGACGAGGCCCTGCTGGAGTGGGCCTGGCGGCTGCCGTTCCTGGCCTCGGCCGTGCTGTTCGCCCTGGCGGTCTTCATCCGGCGCCGGCTGGAGGAGACCCCCGAGTACGTCCAGGCGCAGGAGCGGGCCGCCGACCACGGGGAACGGGACCGGGTGCCCGTGCTGGAGCTGTTCCACCGGCACCGCCGGGCCGTCCTGCTGGGGTTCCTGGGCGTGACGGGGCACAACGCCCTGAACTACACGATGGCCGTGTACGCCCTGTCCCTGATGACCTCCCCGGAGGTCGGTCTCGACCGGTCCGCGGCCCTGACCGCCGTCACCCTCGGCTCCCTCGCCGGCGTGGTGGCCACGCCGTTCGGCGGCCTGGCCGCCGACCGCTTCGGCCCGCGCGTCGTGCTGGCCGCGGGATCGGCGGCCGGTGCGCTCTACGTCTTCCCCCTGCTGGGGGCCCTGTCGAGCGGGAACGCGGTGCTCGCCGCCGTGGCGATCGCGCTCGGCTACGTCCTGGTCATCGCGTTCACCTCGGGGGCGCAGGGCGCCTACCTGGCCAGCCTGTTCCCGCCGCGCGAGCGCTTCAGCGGGATCGCGGTGGCGCGGGAGGCCAACGGCGCGCTCGTGGCCGGCACCACCCCGCTCGTGGTCACCGGTCTCGTGGCCTCCCTCGGAGGACTGTGGGCGGGCGGGGCCTACGTGGCGCTGTGCTGCCTGCTCTCGGCAGTCGCCGTCTTCCTGGCCCCGAACGTCGAGAGGCACTGACCGCCGCCGGCCGGCCCCGTCCCGCTCCTGCCGTCGCCTGACCCATCCCGCGACCCGTCCCGCGCCCCCTGCCCGCGATTCCGCCCCGAGCCCCTGCCGCTCCCTGATCCCGAAAGGACCTCCCGTGTCCGCACTGAAACGCCGACTGCCCCAACCCTCCGAGCTGTTGCCGCTGATGAGGTTCAGCGCGCCGGGCCTGGGCCGTCGGGCCCACCGGCTGCGCGGGGCCGCCGATGTCGCCGACCTGCGGACCATCGCGCGGCGGCGCACCCCCCGTCCGGCCTTCGACTACGTGGACGGGGCGGCCGGGAACGAGCTCACGGCCCGCCGCACCCGCGAGGCCTTCGAATCGACGGAACTGCTGCCCCGGATCCTCCACGGCACGGCCGAGGCGGACCTGTCCACGACCATCGCGGGCGGGCCCTCCGCCCTCCCGTTCGGGATCGCCCCGACCGGGTTCACCCGGTTCATGCACGCCGAGGGCGAGGACGCCGGTGCCGCCGCCGCGGCCCGGGCGGGGATCCCCTTCACCCTGTCCACCATGGGGACCCGTTCCGTCGAGCAGGTGGCCCGGGTCGCACCGGGCGGGCGGCGGTGGTTCCAGCTCTACCTGTGGCGGGACCGTGAGAAGTCCCGGGGGCTGCTGGAGCGGGCGTGGGCCCACGGCTACGACACGCTGCTGGTCACGGTGGACACCCCGGTGGCCGGCCAGCGGCTCCGGGACGTGCGCAACGGCATGACGATCCCGCCGCGGCTGTCCGCACGCACCGTGCTCGACGCGTCCTACCGTCCGGAGTGGTGGTTCAACTTCCTGAGCACCGACCCCCTGACGTTCGCCTCCCTCAGCGGCACCACGCACGACCTGCCGACCCTGATCAACTCCATGTTCGACCCGACCCTCTCCGTGGCCGACCTGGAGTGGGTGCGGGAGAACTGGCCGGGCCGGCTCGTGGTGAAGGGCGTGCTGACCGCACAGGACACCCGGCTCGCCCTGGACGCCGGGGCGGACGGGCTGGTCGTGTCCAACCACGGTGGCCGCCAGCTCGACCGCGCACCGGTGTCCCTGAAGGCCCTGGGGGAGGTGCGCGCCGAGGCCGGTGCCGACGTCGAGATCATCCTCGACTCCGGCATCCTCTCCGGTGCGGACATCATCTCCGCCCTGGCCCTCGGCGCCGACTTCACCCTGATCGGGCGCGCCTACCTGTACGGCCTGATGGCCGGGGGCCGGGAGGGCGTGACCCGTGCGATCGAGTTGCTCGCCGCCGAGGTGCGCACGGCCATGCAACTCATGGGCTGCGCCACCATCGCCGACGTCAAGGCCTCCGGCCAGGTCCGCGCCCCCTGGCTGTGACGTAGTCGTCAGCGCCCGGCCTCTGGAGACGGTCCGCGTCCATGGCCAGACTGGGGTCATGAGCGAATCGCGACAGGCCCGGGGCGGCACCGGGACGGGAGCACCCGGCCATCCGGGGCGCCATGAACCCCACGGTGACGGCGAGTCCCTGGCGCAGCGCCTGAACTGGCTGCGGGCCGGGGTGCTCGGTGCCAACGACGGCATCGTGTCCGTGGCCGCCACGGTGGTGGGCGTGGCGGCCGCCACCACCGCCGATGCCCCGGTGCTGATCGCCGGGGTGGCGGCCGTGGCCGGTGGTGCGATCTCCATGGCGCTGGGCGAGTACGTCTCCGTCTCCTCGTCCTCGGACAGCCAGACCGCGCTCATCCAGAAGGAGCGCCGCGAGCTCGCCGAGGACCCGGAGGGGGAACTCGAGGAACTGGTGGAGATCTACCGGGGCCAGGGCCTGTCGGCACCGACCGCCCGGCGCGTGGCCGAGGAGTTCACCGCCCAGGACCCGATCCGCGCGCACCTGCGGGCCGAACTCAACCTCTCCGAGGACGAGGTGCTCAGCCCCTGGCGGGCGGCCGGTGCCTCGTTCCTGGCCTTCCTCATCGGCGCGCTGCTGCCCTTCCTCACGATCGTGCTCGCTCCCACGGGCCTCCGGATCCCGCTGACCTTCGCCGTGACCCTGGTCGCGCTCGCCCTGACCGGCGCCGCCGGCGCCTGGCTCGGCGGGGCGCCCGTCCTGAGGCCGACGGTGCGGGTCGTCGTCGGGGGCGTGCTCGCCCTGGCGGTGACCTTCGCGATCGGTGCTCTGCTGGGCAGCTCCGGCGCCATCTGAGACCTGTGCCGGACCGGTGCCGGCCGCTGCGCCCGCCCGGACCGGTCACCCCGCCGTCCCCGTCCACCCATCCAGCCATCCACCGGCCATCCGGCCCCGACCCCATCCCCGATCAGGAACAGGAGCGGACTCCATGCGCGCAGTCGTGTTCGAGAACTACCAGACCTTCCCCACCCTCACGGACGTCGAGCGGCCGGTCCCCGGCCCCGGCGAGGTCCTGCTCAAGGTGGCGGGCGCGGGTGCCTGCCACTCCGACGTGGCGATCTTCCAGGACTTCGCCGAGGGGGCGCCCGGTGCGCAGAAGCCGTCCTTCATCCTCGGCCACGAGAACTCCGGCTGGATCGAGGAGCTCGGCCCGGGCGTGACGGGACTGACCGTCGGGGACGCCTTCCTCGTCTACGGCCCCGTCGGCTGCCAGCGTTGCCGGGCGTGCTCCCGCGGCCAGGACACGTACTGTGAGAACGCCGCCACCATGCCGTACCTCGGCGTCGGCCTGGGGCGCGACGGCGGCATGGCCGAGTACGTGCGCGTGCCGGCCCGCAACCTGGTCCCGCTGGGCGACGCCGACCCCGTCGCCGCGGCCTCGCTGGCCGATGCCGGCCTGACCCCGTACCACGCCGTCAAGCTGGCCCTGCCGAAGCTCAACGGCGGCGGCAGGTACGCCCTCGTCATCGGGCTGGGCGGCCTGGGACTGCTCGGCGTGCAGATCCTCAAGGCCCTCACCGGGGCCACGATCATCGCCACCGACATGAAGGAGGAGGCGATGGCCGAGGCCGAGCGGCTGGGCGCCCTCACCGTGCCCGGGGGAGCGGGGCAGGTCGAGCGGATCCGCGAGATCACCGGTGGCCGGGGCGTGGACGCCGCGTTCGACTTCGTCGGCGTGAAGCCGACCATCCAGGCCGCCATGTCCTCGATGGCCCGCCAGGGCCGCTGCACCGTCGTCGGGATCGCCGGGCACCCCTACGAGTGGTCCTTCTTCACCGCGCCCTACGAGGTGGAGCTGACCAGCACCTACTGGGGCACCATCGAGGAACTGCACGAGGTCGTGGACATGTTCCGGGCCGGCCAGCTGACGCCGATGTACACCACCTACCCGATGGACCAGGCCCTCGAGGCCTACCGGGCACTGGTGGACGGCCGGGTCTCCGGCCGCGCCGTCGTGGTGCCGCACGCCTGAGACGCTCCCGGAAGCGCCGGCACCACAGACCCGGATTGTTGAACAATCCGGGTCTGTGGTGCATTCTGGAGTGACCACCCGATGAGACGGAGGTCACCACATGGGCACCCTGGACCAGCACGGCGCGCTGCGCATGGACCTGAACAGCGACGTCGGCGAGGCCTTCGGCTCCTACACGATGGGCGATGACGCCGCGATCCTGCGGTCCGTGTCCTCGGCCAACGTGGCCTGCGGCTTCCACGGCGGGGACCCATCGATCATCGCCCAGACCTGCCGGTACGCGGCCGAGGCCGGGGCCACGGTCGGCGCCCACGTGTCCTACCGCGACCTCGCTGGCTTCGGCCGGCGCTTCCTGGACTGCTCGCCCACGGAGCTCGCCGACGACATCCTCTACCAGATCGGTGCGCTCGAGGCGATGGCCCGCTCGGCCGGCACCGTGGTGCGCTACGTCAAGCCCCACGGCGCGCTGTACAACGCGATCGTCCACCACCGCGAGCACGCCCGCGCCGTGGTGGACGCGGTCAAGGGCTTCGGCCAGGACCTGCCCCTGCTCCTGCTGCCCGGTTCCGCGGCCATCGAGATCGCCGAGGCCTCGGGCCTGCGCGTGGTGACCGAGGCCTTCGCCGACCGCGCCTACACCCCCGAGGGCACGCTCGTCTCCCGCCGGGAGCCCGGTGCCGTCCTGCACGACGAGACCGAGGTGGCCCGCCGCATGGTCCGGCTCGCCACCGAGCGCCGGCTCACGGCGATCGACGGCAGCGACCTGCGCATGGAGGCCTCGAGCATCTGCGTCCACTCGGACACCGCCGGGGCCGTGTCCATGGCCGCGGCGGTGCGCTCCGCGCTCGAGGAGGCCGGCGTGCAGGTGGGACCGTTCGCATGATCGACCCGGACACCTCGACCACCGGCCCCGCGACCCCGTCCGGGACGCCGACGACGGCGCCGCGCTCCCTGCGCTGGGCAGGCACCCGGGCGTTCCTCATCGAGTGCGCCTCGCTGGCCGACGTCGTGGCCCTGCACGCACACCTGACGGCCGCGCCCCTGCCGGGCCAGGTGGAGGCGGTGGCGGCCGCCGAGACCGTGACGCTGTCCTTCACCCACCGGGCCGCGGCCGTGGCCGGCGCCCGCGCCGTGCAGTCGCTGACGATCACCGACCGGGCCGGGCAGTCCGGCCGCACCGTGGACATCGACGTGGTCTACGACGGCGAGGACCTCGCCGAGGTCGGGCAGCTGACCGGCCTCGGAGCGGACGGCGTCGTGCGGGTGCACACCCAGACCCTGTGGACCGGGGCGTTCGGGGGCTTCGCACCCGGCTTCACCTACCTCGTGGCCGAGGACGACCCCCTCCAGGTACCCCGACGCTCCACCCCGCGCACGAGCGTCCCCGCGGGTTCGGTGGCCATCGCCGGACACTTCTCCGCCGTCTACCCGCGCAGTTCCCCGGGAGGCTGGCAACTGCTCGGCCACACCGACGCGAGGATGTGGGACCTGGAACGGCCCTCCCCGGCACTCGTGCGCCCGGGGGACCGGGTGCGCTACCGGGCGGTGCGCGAACTCCTCCGCATCACCCGTGCCCCCGAGCCGGCACCCGAACCGACGACGGCCCCGGAGCCCGGCACCGGCGCAGCGGAGGCCGCCGGCGGCACGGCCACGTCACCGGCGGGCGCCCCGCTGCAGGCCGCGGCGCCCGCCCTGGTCGTCGAGGCGCCCGGACTGCAGTCCCTGGTCCAGGACCTGGGACGCCCCGGACTGGGCGACCTGGGCGTGTCCGCCGCCGGTGCCGCGGACACCGCCTCCGCCCGGCAGGCCAACCGGCTGGTCGGCAACCCCCTGGGAGAGGCCGTGATCGAGGCCCTGCTCGGCGGGCTGAGCGTGCGGGCCCGCGGGTCCGTGGTGCTCGCGCTGGCCGGGGCCGACACCCCGGCCCGGATCACGGCCGCCCCGGGCGGCGGCGCCGACGACCGGCCCGCTGCGCCGCGTACCCCGTTCGCCCTGCACGACGGTGAGATCCTCACCCTGGACGAACCCACCGCGGGGCTGCGCACCTACCTGGCAGTGCGCGGCGGACTGGACGTGCCGGCCGTGCTGGACAGCCGCTCCACGGACACCATGTCCGGAATCGGTCCCGAACCGCTGGCCCCCGGCACCGAACTGCCGGTGCGCGGCGATCGCGGTTTCGCCGCCGTCGGGACGGCCGAGCCCGCGCTGCGCCGGCTGCCGCGGTCCGGTGAGGTGACCACCCTGCGCGTGGTGCCCGGACCCCGGCAGGACTGGTTCGGCGCCGCCGGACTGGAGGCGCTGGGCGGCCAGGACTGGGCCGTGAGCAGTCAGTCCAACCGGATCGGGGTGCGCCTGGAGGCGCCCGCCGACGGCGTCCCGCTGGTGCGGGTCCGCGAGGGCGAGCTGTCCAGCGAGGGCGCCGTGGCCGGAGCCCTGCAGGTCCCGCCGTCCGGGCTGCCCGTGCTGTTCCTGGCCGACCACCCGGTGACGGGCGGGTACCCGGTGATCGGCGTCGTCGTGCCGGAGGACCTGCCCCTGGCCGCGCAGCTGCCGCCCGGGGCGGGCGTCCGCTTCGAGCTGGTCACCCCGCTGACCCTCGTCCCGGCCGTGCACCTGGACGCCGCGACGTCCCCGGAACGCGGCACCGCGGATCCCGGCGCGGATCCCGTCGAGCACCCAGCGAACCCCCCTCGAGAGGACTGATCCATGAACACGCTGACGAAGGTCCTGATCGCCAACCGCGGAGAGATCGCCGTGCGCGTTGCCCGCGCCTGCCGCGACGCGCAACTGGCCTCCGTGGCCGTCTACTCGGACCCGGACGCGGACGCTATGCACGTGCGCACCGCCGACGAGGCCTACGCCCTGCACGGGGCCAGCGCCGCCGAGATCTACCTGGACATGGACAAGTTGCTGGACGTGGCCCGTCGCTCCGGGGCGGACGCCGTCCACCCCGGGTACGGCTTCCTGTCCGAGAACGCGGACTTCGCCCAGGCCGTGATCGACGCCGGACTGACCTGGATCGGCCCCCCGCCGCAGGCGATCCACGAGCTGGGCAACAAGGTCTCGGCCCGCCAGATCGCCGTGGCCGCCGGCGCCCCGCTCGTCCCCGGCACCGACGGTCCCGCCGCCGACGCGGCCGAGGTGCGGGCCTTCGCGGAGGAGCACGGCCTGCCGGTGGCCATCAAGGCGGCGTTCGGCGGTGGTGGCCGGGGGATGAAGATCGTGCGGCAGATGGAGGACATCGAGCACGCCTTCGACTCGGCGGTCCGCGAGGCCGTCACCGCCTTCGGCCGGGGTGAGTGCTTCGTGGAACGCTTCCTGGACCGCCCGCGGCACGTCGAGGCGCAGGTGCTGGCAGACACCCACGGCAACGTCGTGGTGGTCGGCACCCGCGACTGCTCCCTGCAGCGCCGCAACCAGAAGCTCGTGGAGGAGGCCCCCGCCCCGTTCCTCACGGACGACCAGCGCGAGCGCATCCACTCCTCCGCCAAGGAGATCTGCCGCCGCGCCGGGTACACCGGGGCCGGGACCGTGGAGTACCTCGTGGCCCCAGACGGACTGATCTCCTTCCTCGAGGTCAACACGCGCCTGCAGGTGGAGCACCCCGTCACCGAGGAGACCACCGGCGTGGACCTGGTCCGGGAGCAGTTCCGGATCGCCGCCGGCGAACCGCTGGACCTCACCGAGGACCCGGCCCCGCGCGGGCACGCGATCGAGTTCCGCCTCAACGCCGAGGACCCGGCCCTGGGCTTCCTGCCCTCACCCGGACCGGTCGAGGTGTTCGAGGCGCCCACGGGGGCGGGCATCCGCGTGGACACGGGCGTGCGCTCGGGATCGGTCGTGCCGGGGGAGTACGACTCCATGCTGGGCAAGCTCATCGTCTGGGGCGAGGACCGGCAGCAGGCCATCCGCCGCGCCCGCGCCGCCCTGGACGAGCTCGTCATCCGCGGCCTGCCGACCGTGGTGCCGTTCCACCAGGAGGTCCTGCGCCAGGACGCGTTCACCGACCCGGAGCGGCTGGGGGTCTACACGACCTGGATCGAGACCGAGTTCACCGCCGACCTGGAGGCCTCGCCCTACCTGGCGGCCGCGGCCCCGGGCGCCGAGCGCACCGAACTGACCGTGACCCTCGACGGCAAGGCCGTCCGGCTGGGCCTGCCGGCAGACCTGGTGCGCGCACTGCGCAGCGGCGGGGGCGGGGCCGGCGTCGGATCCGGTGCGGCGGACGGTGCCGGTGCCGAGGAGGCCATCGACGGCGCCGTGGCCTCGCCGATGAACGGTTCGCTGGTCAAGTGGCTGGCCGAGGACGGCGAGTCCGTGGCCGCAGGGCAGGGCCTGGTGGTGCTGGAGGCCATGAAGATGGAGACCACCGTCTCCGCCCTCCACGCCGGCACGTTCTCCCGGGCGGACCTGCACCCGGCCGACCGGGTCAGCAAGGGGCAGGAACTGGGGCGGCTGGCATGAACCCCGTCACGGACACCGCCGTCCACGCCCACACCGGGGCCTGGGTGGCCCAGGTGCTGCGCCGGCGCATCTCCGCCGGTGACCTGAGGCCCGGTGCCAAGCTGGCCGAACAGGCCCTGTCCGAGGAACTGGAGGTCTCACGGAACACCCTGCGGGAGGCCTTCGCCGCGCTCGCCGCCGAGTCGATCGTGCAGCGGGTGCCGAACCGGGGCGTCTTCGTGGCCTCGCCGGACGCCGACGCCATCCGGGACGTCTACCAGGTGCGCCGCATGCTCGAACCGGCCGCCCTGCTGTGGGGTGAGCTCACCGAGGAGCGGCAGGATGAGCTGCGCGGGATCCGGGCGGCGATCACCGGGGCCCTGGAGTCCGGTGACGCCGACGCGATGGCGGGCGCGAACCAGCGGTTGCACGACGCGATCGTCGCGATGTCCGGTTCCCCGACGCTGAGCACGGTGATGGACCGGACCCTGGCCCGCATGCGGCTGGTGTTCCACGGCATGGCGAACCCCTCCGGCTTCCACGCCCCCTATGCGGAGCGCAACCTCCGATTGGTGGACCTCGTCCTGGCCGGGCGCCGGGAGGAGGCCGCCCAGGCGCTGCGCGGGTACCTGGACGCCGCCGAACGCGAGCTGCTGGAGCACCTCGGGCACTGAGCGAGCCGTCGGCCGTGTCCCTGGCCGGCGGGAAGCCGGCCGGCGGCGGAAGATCCCTTCGCGGCGTTGTGGTCAGCTCGGGAACCCAGGTCAGGCCCACCGGGCCGGCCCAGCAGGGCCGTGGTGGTATTCACTAGTCTGAAGGAGCCACACGACCGGCCCGAAGGAGGCACCCATCGACTGTGCACGCGGTGTCGGTATCGCTCTGTGCGGCGCGACAGGTCTGGCCCTGGGCGTCGGTCTCGGGGCGATCGGGGCCGTTCGCCGGAATCGGCCCATCCATTCCGTCGGCACGGTCGTCCCCGGCACCCTCGTCATCGAGGCCCCTGGTGCCACCGGTTCCGCGCTCTTCGACACCGCGGGGCAAACACCCCTGATCGCCCGCCTGTCCCGGTCCGCGTCCTGGCCCGTGGCGCTGCCCGACGTCATCGGTCTGGCGCTGCGGATCCCCGGGGGCGGACCCAGTGGGAGGCCGGCAGACCTGCTGTTCGCCTCCACCGGCACCGGCCGGTTCACCCGGTACGTCCTGCGGCTCCACACCGCCGCGGCAACCGGTCCATTGACCACCATGTTCCCCCTGACTGGAACCCAGGGGAACATCGTCTTCCGCCTGGACCCCGAACAGGGCCACCACTATCGGCTGTCCTACTCCCGGAGCTCAGGCCCATGGCGGGGACTGGGCCGAGTATCGCTAGAGTCACCTCCCGAGCCGATCCAGCGCTCGAGCCACCCTGCCGGACCCGACGACCCCGAGCTGAGATTCCGGCCCGTCGCACACCGGCCGACCGGACTCACGGTGCCGGCGTGGCTACGTACAGCCCGCGCCCCCGCCTACAGCATCGCCCGCTTGGTCTGGCACGCCTGACTCAGGACCTGGACGTACCTCCGGGAACCTTTCACGGAGTCATTCGATACTCGAGGTACAGGGATGGCTGGGCCCTCGCGTGGACGTGATCGCAACATGGCGGTCTTCCGTGATCGCTTGGTGGCGGTTACGGCCATGGGCTCAGACGTCTCGTTCAGGGATCATTCACCGGTGCCATCGATCAGCACGGGGAAGCGGGCTCGTGCCCTTCGCGTTAGCCTGGGCCCGGTCAATCACGAGAGGACTGCTCATGGCACACCACGCATCCGGTGGGTTCACGGATATCGAATTGGCGGCGATCAAGGAACGGGCCGCCGAACTGCGCGCCGAGAAGGGCGGCAAGAAGGCTGCGGTCGCGTTGGAGGACCTGCTGGAGAGCATTCAGGCCATGCCGGACGACCAGCGGGTCATCGCCGAACGCATCCATGTCATCGTCTCCGAGGTCGCGCCGGGCCTGCAGCCGAAGACCTGGTACGGACAGCCGGCCTGGGCGAACGCCGAGGGCAAGGTCGTGGTGTTCTTCCACTCTGCCGCCAAGTACGGCACCCGGTACAACAGCCTGGGGTTCGAGGAGGCATCTCACCTCGACGACGGAGTCATGTGGCCGACGTCGTACGCGATCACCGGCCCCCTCGGCCCCGCCGAAGAAGAGCAGATCGCCCACCTCGTCAGGAAGGCAACCGGCACCGCGGGCTCCACCCCCGACGTGTAGGGCCTCCTGCTGTGCTCGATGGACTCGCGAACCCGGCCATCGGATGCCCCGGAAGGGGATCCACTTGCGGCACACGACCGAGGTCCATGCGACGCTCCGGCAAGCGAATGCCGTACAGAGACGGCTACCGTGGCCACATGGGCCTGCAAGAGTTGATGGAACTGGAGCATCAGGGCTGGCAAGCGCTGTGCAATGGCACCGGAGCCGACTTCTACGGCCGACTGATGACAGACGACGGTGTCATGGTCCTGGCCCACGGTGAGGTGTTCAGTCGACAGGACGTCGTCGAATCACTCAACGAGGCACCACCATGGCGTTCCTACACCATCGATGAGGAACGACTCATCCCACTCGGAGACTCCGCCGCCGTGCTCGTCTACCGCGGTACCGCCTACCGTGACGACCCAGCACCGGCATTCGTTGCCCTGATGGCAAGCGTGTACGTCCGTCAAGGCGACGGGTGGGCTCTCGCCTCATACCAGCAGACTCCGATCCCAAGCTGAACACCACACCGCTGAGGGATCCCGTTGCGGTGCACACTGTGTGATGATGCTGCGGCGGCGAGACGGCGCAACGGTCTCTACTATCTGGCGTATGGACGTGTGGGCAACGCTGACTTCCGGCATCAAGGCATTCCGGAACCGCGATCCGTGGTGGGATCAGGGACCCGACAGCTGGAGCGCGCAAGATGCACGCGAGCAGGCATACCGCCAGAACTTGGATGGGCTTTCCGCCGGTGGTCCTCCACCCGAGGGGTGGGGGCCAACCGAGGCGGCGTTGGAGCGTCGTGCGGAGTTCGTCGGAGCGGTGAAGTCCGGTCCGTGGGCAGACCACTTCATCGTCCTGGAAGCACTCGACACACCCGTGGCCTCGGGCATCCGAACGCTCTCGACCCAGGGGCGGGCCGCTCGGCCACCCCAACTGCCTGTGTCGGCCCCTGCCCTAGCGTTGGGTTACTGTCGGCAGCACGCCGACCAACCCGTCCCGCCGCAAGACGAATCATGGTTCGACTCCCTTCCCAAGGCGCGGGAGGCCTTCGGGGATGTGGAGATCGAGTGGTTCAGCCTGGTGGAGTCTTATGACTTCTTCGATGAAGACCCGCCCCGCACACCGGACTTCGCCGACGACTGACCTAACTCAACCTTCCGGGCCCGTGCTGCCGGGGCGCTGCGTGGACTAATAACTGATTTCACCACACCGCGGGCCGTCAGACGCCATCCACACGGCCATGACCGCTGAGGGATCTTCGTCTAGGACGGCGCCGGTGATTCGCATGCGACGATGAGTCGCACCGGAACGGGATTGTGGGGGCGAGCATGGGCGCGGACGGCATTTGGCAATGGATCTGCGGCGGTCTTGCTGCGACTGTCCTGATCTCTGGCCTGGCCCAACTCATGCAAGGCCGCCCGCTCGGCTGGGCTGCCGTCATCTCAGCCGTGCTGCTGCTGATCGGCGTTCTGGTGTGGCGTCGATGGCCGACGCGTTACCGCTGGGGCCGCTTCATGCGGGTCTGCGGCGTGTACACCGGATCCATCTGGTTCATCGCCCTGATGTTCGGGGTACTCGGCTGGGGTGGTGAGTTCTCCTGGGCAGTATGGGGTGCAGGCATCGGAGTCGCTACTCTCACAACCTGGGGTGCCGACCCGGGCGCCCGGTCAGCAGGCGGCGGAACAGGCGCCGCGACCGGCCAGGAACCGGCCAGGAAGGGAACGGAGTCCTGAGCGTCGCACTAGACGATGGTCGGGCGGCACTCGACCAAATAGTTGCCGCGCGGCTCCGGTCCAACGCCGTCTTCGTCGGTGGCCACCCACATAACGGGGCCCCTGTCTATGGTCTTCACGTCAGGTCACCCCCTGACCAGACACGGTGTTAGGTTGACGGCATGGCCTACGACGCCCTGACCGAGAGCCTCAGACTTATCGAGTCGGGTGAGGTCCCACCCGTGGTGAGTCGCTTGAGTCGGCGTCGTCGGCATGCAGCCATTGCGGTGGACCTGGCCGGTGATATTGCGGTCACGGTGTTTGTGCGCAGAAGTGTGGGGTGCAACGTGGAAGAGACCCACGTACTCGCTCGCCACGGCGGTGAATGGTATCTGCTGGGTGGGGGCGGAGGTCCCGCAGCTGATGACGCGCTCGAGGACCGACCTGACGAGCTCTCCCAGGAGCCCTTCGGATTGCCCGGCGTGAATCCTCGGGTAGTGGCTCTCGAAGGTTCTGGTGGATGCCGGGATGCCCGCGCGAGGAATCTGTGGCGGCCATACGGCCGGTGGATCAACTACAGCACGATCAGGGTGAACGCGGACGTGGCCCGGGTGACCATTGGCGATCGCCAGATCGCAGTTCCGTGGCACGGTCGAGTCGTCATTGCCTGGCCGGGACGCCGCCCTCAGGAAGTCGTGCTTCTCGACTACGCTGGCGCGAGTCTCGGGCGAACCAAGCTACAGCCCTCACTGTGAACAGGACCATCCAGAACCGGGAAGACTCGGAAGTTGTCCGAGACAGACCCGATCGCCGATCCTCCACTGACGCGGTGTGGGCGCGTCCGGCGCAGCTCTGCGGGGGTGGAGTTCCGACATTGAGCGCCCGGCGCACTCACGTCCTGAGACTGCCGGAGCGAACACCCTGAGAGTCACAACCAACCGTCATGGTTGAATCGGCGAAGTTAGGAAGTCAGTCGGTGCAATGTGTCGTCCCAAAGCATTCCGGCAGTCCGACCAGAGCGTTGCAGATACGAGGGAGGGCATGCTCTGGGCGGTCGGAATCTTCTGCGCCGTCTGGACGACGCGCTACCTGACCTCGCTCAGGTCCCGACTGCTTGTGATCGTTCTCGCCGTGTTCCTTCCGGTGTTGGGCACCGTTGCGGTCATCGTCAGTTTTGCCGTGCTCGTATGGTGCAAGCGACGACTGGCCCTGTCGAAGTCCCCCCGCCGGTAATCGTTTCCACGGTGTCGCGAGACCGGCTACTAGAGGAGGGGCCAGCCTTGGCAGGGGATCCTCTTGTGTTAAGAGTCGTTCCAGTCACGTACTTGTGCGGCGAGCTCGCGGATCGGTGGACGCATGCCCCGGCATTCCATCGCCCAGGCGTCGGTCAGGTTCGGCAGTCCCATCATCGGTGTGTAGTCCTTGCTGTCCACGATCAGGCACCCCAAGAACAACCGCTCCAGTTCTGGCAGGCCGGACAAGAAGTCCAAGGAGTCGATGTGCGCGATGCGGATCGAGTTGAAGTCTCCGCCCAGGGACAAGTCTCGGAGGGCGGTCATGGTGCCTAGGGGACTCATGTCGTGGGCGTCACGCAGCCCGTGTAATTCCAGGGTGCGAAGGGATGGGTGAGCGGCCAGGGGCGCCACGCTCTTGACGGCCGGCATGCCCTGGAACTTCAGGGTGTGCAGCCGGGGCATGTTGGCGATGGGTGCCAGGTCGTTGTAGTCACCCCACTTGACCTCCAGGTACTCCAGCTGGCTCTGGTGGGCCAGGGTTTCGAAGAGGCGTCGCGGCGTGCGCGTGACGAACTCCAAGCTGGTGAACGGCTGGGGTCCGCTGGTGAAGAACTCCATCCACTCGGCAACAAGTTTGCGGGCCTGCGTGGCTGTTAGGTGATCATTCTGGGTGGCGGCCACGCGGATGCTCTGCTGGCCCTGATAGTCCGTAGGGCGCTCAAGATCATCCGGCCCAGCCCAATAGTTCATGGGCCCCATCATGTCCTAGCTGCATCGCCGAACCACCTATCGGAATGCATCTGGAGACTCCCACGGTGGTGAGCCCGGTGCCTGGATGCGCCCGACCTCCGCAAGGCAACCCCTCTGCTTGGCGGTCCTGATGAAGATTCCCTTAGGGGGTCGGATCGTTAGGTCTTGCAGAACTCGTGATGGAAGGCGCTGGGTGACAGGGTCGAGCGCTGCTCGATCCTCGAGCCCAGCCACTCGGGGCTTGGCCGAGCCAACCTTTTTGGAGGTGCGCCATGGGCGCACTGCTTATTGGATATGCCCGTTGCTCAACCGAGCAGCAAGACCTCACCGCCCAACGCGATGCCTTGCTCGCCCTGGGCGTTGAGCCCGAACGGGTCTACGTTGACCACGGTCTGACCGGCACGAACCGGGAACGACCCGGATTGCGCGAGGCGCTGGCCGCCGGTCGTGCCGGTGACACTCTGGTGGTGACAAAGCTCGATCGTCTGGCCAGGTCTGTGCCCGATGCCCGGGCGATCGCCGACGAGCTGACGGCCCGGCAGGTCAGCCTGTCGCTGGGTGGGTCGGTCTATGACCCCACCGACGCCATCGGGCGACTGCTGTTCAACGTCCTGGCCATGGTCGCGGAGTTTGAATCCGACCTGATCCGGCTGCGCACCCGCGAGGGGATGAAGGTCGCCCGGGCCAAGGGGCGTCTACGGGGCAAGCAACCGAAGCTGAACCGTCGCCAAGAGGCCCACCTGGTCTCGCTGGTTCACAGTGGCCAGTACAGCATCCTCGAGGTCGGTGAACTCTTCGGAGTCGGCCGCTCGACGGTCTATCGCGCCATCGAACGACAGCGGATCGCGGCTGGGGCTGGGGCTGGGGAAGCGGCACCGCGACGGTGAGACATGGTTGGCGCCAGCATCCAACGCCCCACAATCACGCTGGACACTGGCGCCACGCCACTCGGGGGCCCCAATAGCGCATGCGGCCGCTGCGCGGCAGGAACCAGACTGGGACTAGGGCAGCAGCTCCCAGTATTGCCTCCTGGCGGACATGGCATGAATCACCATCCGCTCCCCACTTTCAAAGACCAGTACAACGGTCTCAGGCAATCGAGCCTGGGTGTCAAAGCCGAGCCGTAACTCACGATGCGGCCAGTCGTCTTCTTCAATGGATTCGATCCACTGGCACCAATCGGCCGCCTGGACTGCATCCTCGGGGAAGTACTCCGTGCTTCAGGGCGCTGGCATGGACATTCACGCTGCGAAGTCAGTCAGGGCGCGGCGGATCGCCTCCGAGCGTGACAGGTGCTCTCGTCCGGCCACTTCATCCAGGGCCGCAATCTCCTCGGCGGACCGGTGAGGGTTCGGTTTGCGGGACGTCAGCCGGCGCAGCCCCGCCCGCATCGTCCGGGAGCGGAAGCCGCCACTGAGCATCGACAGAACACCGCCATCTACCGGCAGAAGCCACAGGTAGAACGTGAAGGAAGGTGTCTATCGTGGGTCTACAGAGCGGTTTGTTTCCGTGCCGGCTCCTCTGACTTCGCGCGTCGAGGAGGGCTCGTCTCTGGCCAACCTGGCCATCTTGGCCGAGCCGAAGTCGGAGTAGTCGGATGGTTTGGGCTGGCCCCATACGACCAGGAGCTTGAGCGGGACGTCACCGGTATTGCGTAGGTCGTGCTGAGTTCCCACCTTGGCCAATACCGCGTCGCCGGCCTGCACCATATATTCCTTGCCGTCGATGGTCATGTGCCCCGTTCCCGCAGTGACGACGTAGACCTCCTCCAGGGGCATGTCGGAGCTGCCATGGGAATGCATGCCTTCGAAACCTCCGGGCGGCAACTCCCACGACTGCACGGCAACCGGCATCTCGGACTGACCGTAGAAGTGCCACTGCATCTGTAGTGGCGGGCCGTCATGCAAGCTGTACGGAAACGCGTGGTCTCCGGCTCGTTCCAGCATCGTTGGTTTCCTTAATTGATCGGGGATACTCATGACACGTCACACCAGTGTGCAGTGCGTCCTTCGCGCCCGTCTGCGCGCGGTAGCTGGAATGACCGGTTACGTCGGAAGCACGTGCCTCCGAGTCAGACTCAACGATGCCGAGTTGATCGAACCGGCTGGGGATCCTCGACCGAGACAATGGGTGGTTGACCATGGTCGTGGCGTGGATGCGTGTGCCAGGCTCGCGGCCTGCCGGAACGGACCCTGGTGGCTGGTGGCCGCCGAGAATGGTGCCAGTCCGTCTTCGAGGAAAGGAATGCGGTTGAGCGAGAACCGTCCTTCTGCACTGCAATCCGAGGCGTTCATCCTGCTCCCGCACACGGTGCAGGACCTGGAGGACCTCGTCTCCCACCCGGAGCGGTACCTGGTGAGCCTGGATGTCGAACCCCAACGGGCCGCCGCACTGTGGCGAGAACGCCTGAAAAGGCATCCCTATGGCAGCGAGGGACTGCTGCGCCTGACCTACCGCGGACGAGACCTCATCGGCCCGGCGTTGTGGGATGAGGTCTCCGGGGTGTGGTTCGCCCTGGTCGACTGCGTCCAGGCCTACCTGGAGACCGGTCGTGGCTTGACCTCGTTCCCCGGCCAACCGGTGGACGTGGAGTTACGGCGCGTCGCAGCGGGAGCACTGTTCGGCGTCAACGGCGACCGAGTCCTGGTGGACCCGACCGAGTTCATCCCCGGCCTGCTCGATGAGGCCGAGCGATACTCCCGCTGGGTCGAAGAACATATCGGCACCCTGGACGCGCCCACGGCCCAACAGACCGGTGCCCTTCGGCAGGCTCTGGATGACCACACCCGCTGAACCGGCGCCCGGCGTAAGTCCCCGTCCGCGTAGGATCGCGCCCAAACAGAGGTCCTTCTTCGGGCACTTCTGACAAGTGAACCGGGTGCCGATTGAGCCCAGACGGCCTCGGCTGCCAACGCCCGGTGACAGGATCCTCAGTCGGTCCGGATGAAGCACCAGGCGTTCTCGAAAGCGCCGGCGTCCAGGTCGGACTGGCGCATCCACACCTCCAGGCTGCCGGCGTCCCCGAACCAGCCCTCCAGCACGGTCCAGCCCTCGATCTCCAGGATGAGCCGGTACTCGTCACCGGCGGTGAGCGGCAGGACCTCGGGCAGGACATCCAGGGTGGCGGCGCGGTGGCCCCGGGAGCTGTACCCGTAGGCGTGGGTGGTGGGAATCGCGTAGTCCCCGCCGATGCCGCGCTGGGTCATCCACGCCCGCCGCAGGGTCTCGATGAGTACCTCGAGCCGGTCGAAATCGCCGGCGGTCTGGGGGGAGATGTCCAGGGGCGAGGGCAAGGCGAAGCTGGAGAACGGTAAGGCCAGCTGGCAGACCTGGCTCGGGGTGTTTCCAGGCCCGGGGGGCTCGACCAAGGCGGGTCGCGCGCCCGTCGGATCATAGGACTGACCGCCCCTCGGGTACGCGGGATCGCCGGTCACGATGACGGCCCAGGCGCCTCGGGCCCGGTCACCGGGGTCGTACCCGAAGGTCCGCAGATCGTGGAAGACCTGCAGGACGCCTGTCCGGGGCAGCCCTTCCTGGAGCTGTGCTACCGGCCAGGTCATCTTCCCGGCACGGTCGATGGCCCCGTCCAGCCCGGCCAGGTCCATAGTCACCACGTGCGTCAGGGGCGTGCCGTCTGCCGCACACGGCCAGGCACCCACGTCCACGGCCGGCCCACCGAACCAGCAGACCTGCGCTCCAGTCGGCCAGACCTCGCGCAGCTCCTCCTCTCCAGGTTCGAAGCTATGTTCGCTGAAGGCCGGCGAGTAGCGCAGGTCGCCCTGCCACTGCGCCCCGCCCTGCTCCTGGAGCCAGTCGAGCGCGGCCGGATAGGTGCCGTGGATGGGCGGGAAGGACTCGAGTGAGAGGACCAAGCTAGCTCCTGAGGTCTTGGCTGGCGGCGAGGGTTGCGACACTACGTGCCGCCAGCCGCTGACCTGTCAGGTAGGTAACCAGACTTTCACGCCGGAATAGTGCAGAAGACGGCGACCGGTCTGATGGCCGGTTTTCGCAACGTCCTCGAGGCACCAGCACGAATGGTCCAGGGACCGCCTACCTCCCGCTACAGGCTGCGTCCGGCGCGCAAGTGACAGCCGGACGGAACCACCGACACGTTCCCGCCGTCACGTCCCTGAGAGGATCCCCTGCGGCGCTGCATCGGCGTCCCCCGCCGACCGTGAAGACCACTGCCGGAATCCGTGTCATCGTCTACTGAGACGACTACCGCTTCCGGGCGGCCCGCTCGATGCCGTCGGGGAACAATGGGGGAACCGGAATGCCGCTCTAAGTGCAGGGTGATCAACAATCGTCCAGTCGTCCTGCGCCCGAATTCGTCCCGGTGCCGGTGAGCCAACCCGAAAGGACCCTGTTCATGTCGATCCCCGATGACTCGAACCGCGTGGTCCTGCAAGGAAGCTTGAATGACTCAGCCCTGTGGGTCGAGTTGGGCTGGGAGGGCCAGGATGAGGACGCCCCGTTCACCCTGCCTGACGGCCGGGATCTCTACCGGGTCATCGAGGACGGTCCGTTCGCCTCGATCGCCGACCGGGTGTGGTTGGAGGTTTCCAACCCGGGGACCACGGGAGACGTCCTGTGGACCACCGGCATGGCCTTCACCGTCGTGTCTGGCCGGTTCCTGGAGGCCTTGCCCGCGGCCGGTGCGAGGAACGTGGAGGCCTTCCCCCTGACGATCCGTCGGAAGCGCGCCGCCGACGTGGAGGGTTATCACCTCGTGGTGGTCCACGGTGAGGACCCGAACCTTCCGGTGCGGGGGTTCCCGAACGGACGACGCTCCACGCCGTGGCTCGACGTCCACGTCGATGTGCTGGCCGAGCTGCGCCGTCGGGGCATCGACGGTTTCGAGGTGGAGGACGCCCGGGAGCTGTCCGAGGGGCTGGCGGCCGAAGCCGACGACGGCAGTGATCCGGTCAACCGGGACGACCGGCTCTGGGAGGCTTATGTGGAGGAACCCGCGGCCGGGGCTGCGGTGTTGCGGCTGCGCGTCGAGGACGGGAACCTGTCCGGGCAGTTCCAGGTCCCGGCCGGGCGTCTGTCGTCGTCACCACAGGGGTCCAGGCTCCGGGAAGACCCGGACGGGTGCTGGTCCGCTCTCGCCACCGACGGGTCGGTGGTTTACACGCTTTCCCGGCCGATCGCCGTCGATGCCTCCGGTACACCGGTCGCCTCTTGGTGGTACGAGGACGGAAACCGGATCCACCTGAACGTGGACCACCTGCCCGGTGTCCACACCTACCCGGTGACCGTCGAGGCCACCTTGCGTTGATCTGACCACATCCGCGACCGTCGGCACCGGTTTCAAGTCCAGACCCGCAGGGGGATCCCTAGACGGACTCGGCTGAAGCGAACGTCAGATAGCTCTGCGATTCACCAACCACCGGCCGCGATGTGGGCGCTCAGAGCGGGGACTTCCAGCTGGTGCGCCCTCGGAAGTGCCATCGAGTGCCGTCCATATCGATCGTCAGGGTGGGGAGGAGCCGGCGCCGGAACAACGTGGGGCGATAGGTCACCTGGCCCTCCCCCTGAAGATAGGCGCGGATGATTCGGGCCAGATCACCGATCTCCACCTCCTTCTCGGCTTCGTCGTCGTCGTAGTCGAAGCTGATGGTGCCGACCTCGAAATCCAAGAGGTGAGCCTCGAACCACTCGTAACTGGCACACAGCGCCGCGTTGCGTTCCTGGCCGTCACCGCTACCACGGGCCCTCAAGCGCACGCAGTGCACATGGGGTGCTTCCCGCTCATCGTCTTCCCACTCAACCTCGGTCTCACCGAAGACCTCAACGACGACCCGATGCAGGACTGCTTGGATGTCGATGGTCATGGGGCCAGTCTGGCAGCAGCATCGAATCCTGCCCCCTCCAGCCAAGGCCCCACTGGCTGGGTCAAACCTCGATGAGGGTTGGCACCGACGACTCGGCGCGAACGGGATCGACCACGGAGGAGACTTAGTCGAATGGAACGACCACAAATGGGCCCCCCCTACTCCTGCTCAAGCTCGACTTCTCGCGGAGCTCGCCGTAGTTGCAGATGGCTATGCCGCAGTCCTTAGCCAGCAGTTCACGGGCTGCACCACACGCCCCAAAGACTATTGCCAGGAGTGTTTCGAGGTCTCAGTAGCGACCCAGGCGCCGCCGTTGCCGCCAGAGGCAGTGAACCCCTTGGTTTTTGAGACTTCGACGTCCGACCCTGCTCAATTCTGGCCGTTGGTGATGTTGTGGCATGAAGCAGGACATATCGATGACGTCGAGATTTCGGGCCTTGAAGAGCATCCACCAATTGCTTCTCTGAGCATCACCTCCTTGCTACGCGAGAAGGCCGACTGAAGTCCTCAGCTGGCGCCGTGCCGTGCCACCCTGACCAGCACCCCAGCTCACCGATGCTGTGCCACTTGGGGATCCCCAACCGAAACAGATTTAGTGGCTCGGCGCCCGCTCACGCCAGGGGTCGGAGTGCTTCCTCTACTGCAGAGCCGATTTTCGTTATACGATTTGTTCATGGTCAGTGACGAGCAGATCCAGAAGTGGGCAGACGAGGCCGAAACTGGATATGACGTCGAGGAATTGAAGCGCCGCGGACGCGGTCGCCCCGGTCGCGGCGCTGAGCCGATGCAGGTCGTTGCCGTGCGCCTCACCGCGGAGGAGATTGCGGCACTGGATGAAGTAGCCGAGCGAGAGCACCTGTCACGCTCGGAGGCGATCCGCCGCGCCCTGACTGACTTCGCAGCGTGAAGGTCCACGCCAGCGCCCTGAAGCATGGAGTGCTTCCCGAGGACGCGATCCAGGCTGCCGACTGGTGCCAGTGGATCGAACCTCTTGAAGAAGACGACTGGCCGCATCGTGAGTTACGGCTTGGCTTCGATACCCGCGCTCGATTGCTTGAGACCGTTGTGCTGGTCTTCGAAAGTGGCGAACAGATGGTGATCCATGCCATGCCCGCCAGACGCCAATACTGGGACCTACTCCCTTAATCCCCGCCCCGTTCTGGCCGCGATGCGGCCGCATGTGCCGCTGAGGG
>NZ_AFXQ01000034.1 GCF_000224415.1 Citricoccus sp. CH26A
CCGACCGGGCGGACGAGGTCAAGGCCAGCTGGGGCGACATCCAGGCCAACGGGTACATCACGTCGGACACCCTGGACATGGGCACTGTCTATGCTGCGGCCGACCCCGTCGTCGACTACGGCGATGCCGGCAAGTCCGGGGCGCGGGCGGTGTACCTGGCCATCGATGCCTACTGCGATGCGATGGACGGGCTCAGGGGCGCCTATGACAGTGCGGTCGCGGGGGCATCGGCCTGCTATGCCGACGTGGCCGACGAGCAGGAGGCCCAGGCTGCGGTCAACGCCGTCGCCCAGCAGATGGCTGACCTGGAGGAGCAGTGCGCGCACCACATCAGGGCCGTCAACCCGGACACCCCGTACACCCCCGGGCAGTTCGCGGGCCCGGAGGCCGGCGCCACCAGCGCCGTGGTCCAGGAGGCCCTCGAAGGACACCGGGTCCACAGGTTCACCTTCGACGTCGTGGACACCATCACCGTCACGTCGGTGCGGTACACCGACCTCCAGATCGAGTTCGCGGACGGCAGCAGGCTTCGGTACACGGAACTCGACCTGACCCAGACGAGGGTCGAGACGCGGACCACGGTCGTCGTCGCGGCCGACCTGCCCAACCCGCCCGGATGGGCGAAGTGGGGCGGCCGCTTCCTCGAGGGGGCGGACGTCGTCCTGTCGGCGTGGGGCAACTACTCCGAGGAGTGGAACCAGGACCTCGTCGAGAACCCGGGGATGACCACGGCCGAGCAGACCGGCAGCGCGGTCAAGTCGGCGACGCTCGGTGCCGGTGGCTCCTTCCTGGGCTCCGCGGGCGGTGCCTGGGGCGGGGCGGCCGCCGGCGCGGCCGTGGGCACCATGGTCGGCGGCCCGGTGGGGACCGTGGTCGGCGGCATCATCGGAGGCGTGGCCGGTGGTATCGCAGGTGGCTGGGGTGGGGAGATCCTGGGCAATACCATTGACAACTGGACGGACGGCGAGGGCTTCGCCGATGGCGTGAAGAACGCCTGGAACAACTTCTGGGGAGGCTGAGTTGTCGGACAACCAGATGATCGCGATCGCCATCACGGTGATCTTCTGCCTGGCGGCACTGTGGTCCGGTGTCATGAGCGCGCGAGCCTATCGGGGGAGCTGGCGTGGATGGATGGCCATCCACCCACCGCTCACCCTCTGGGGGCCGCACTGGGGGCTGCTGACCCTGGCGGTCTATTCCGTCACCTCCCTCATCGGCGGGATCCTGCTGGGCCTCGCGCAGGCCGGGGGCTCGTCCTGGATGCAGGTGGCATCCATCGCGGTGCTCATCACGGGCATCGTCGTCGGGATGATCGTCAGCCACGTCCTGCCTGATCGCTGGCGGCCGGAATGGTACCGACGCCAGGCCGTGGGCGCCTCGGTGGGGAGGCGCTGATGGCGGCCGAGTCCGCCCTGGCACTGGAGCAGTGGGGTGTCCGGTGGAGCGTGCCTGCCGGCTGGACCGACGTGACGGCCGACGTCGCGATGCCGGGGGTGTCCCGGGTCCTGCGCGGGCCGTCCCGTGAGGGACTCCTCGCGCCCTCGGCCGTCCTGACGCTCCATGACTTCCCGGGGACCATGACCCAGCTGTCCACGGTGAACATCGCGACGTGGTCGGTCCTGTACCCGGACCTGCACGTGCTGTCGGTGGACGAGTTCAGGGGCGGGCGGCGCGTGGAGGCCACGGCCACGCAGGGCGGGATGCACCTGCACTTCACCCACGCCTGCACCGTGGTCGAGGGATACAGCATCGGGTTGACGGTGACGGTCGCCGAGGCGGACGTGCCCGCGCTGGACCGCACCGTCGGTGACATCCTGTCCTCGGTGGAGTACCCCGAGCATGCCGTGGCGCTCGACGCACCCGGTTACGCCTGGGTCCCTGACCGCGCGCCGACGCCTGCCGCCGGATTCACGGACGCCTCCGGGCAGCCCGTGGAACGCCTCGACGACCTGAACCGCCGGCAGTCCTGGACCTCGGAGGGACCCGTCCTCGACCGGGACCAGGTGGAACTGCTGCGCCGCCTGATGGACTCCGGCCGGGGCCTGGGCCGGCTCGAACGCGGCACCTACGCCCGCCCGTTGCAGGCACTCCAGGACGCACAGCTGTGCGATGAGCGCGGCAGGGTGACCCCGGCCGGCTCCACCGTGGTCGCGCCCATGCGGCACGCCGAGGTCAGCCTGCGCGTGATCACGCGGCGAGGCCCCCGGACGAGCATCCTGCAGGCGTGGCGTGGAGACCACGGGGGGACGACGATCCTGGCCGGCCCGGATGCGGCCGCCCAATGGGCCACGGACCCGGCACGGCCCCTCGCCGACCGCCAGACGCTGGACATGGTCCAGTCGGGCACGGAGGCTGCGGTGATCGCCGCCTGGGTCGGTGCCGGACCCACCTGGCCCGTCCTGGACCGGGACGTGACCGTGATGTCCTCGGTCATGACCCGGCTGGCGGAGGGGTCCCCCGTCGAGGCGGATGACCTGCCCGAGACCCTCCGGGGACGGGACCTGCTGGTGTGGAGCCTGCAGGCCGGACCGGACGAGGCACCACTGCTCTTCCTGAACATCGACGGCGTGTCACACGCCGAGGTGGTCAGGGAGGCCGACCACGCCGTCGTGGTCCCCATCAGCGGCCGCAACCTCTACCGCAGGATCAGGATGCTCCTGGAGCCGGGACTGGGCACGCGGCAGCGGTAGGCCGGTGCATCCCGGATCGGTTCACGCCGGCGGGCCGGACGCGGAACTCCCGGCGGCCAGGTCTTCGGCGAAGTCCTCATGGCCGGGGAAGTCGATGATCCGGCGCGGCTTCCGGCTGGCGACCGTCGGCTGGACGGGTGCGAGGCTGCCGACGACGGCCAGCGCGGAGTCGAGATCGGCGGCCCCGGCGAGGGCACGGAACTGGGCCCAGGTGGGCGGCATCAGCTGGTGGACGCCAGCGCGGAAGTCCTGCAGGGCCGTCGTCGCGGTGGTCCACCGACTGTCCGCGCCCTCGAAGGACAGGGTGCCCGGTTCCTGCCCGTGGGGCAGGGCGGCCAGGAAGAAGTAGGTGTCATAGCGCCGGGGTTCGCCCTCCGGGGTGACCCAGCGGGACAGTGCCCGCAGTCCGCCGGCGTCCGGCTGGAGGCCGTGCTCGGCCAGCAGGGTGGCGAAGTCGAGCTCGTGGTCCTCCACCCGTCGGCGGGCATCGTCCGGGAGCCCGGCCAGGGTGCCGCCGTCCACCGGACGCCCGTCCCGGTGCCGGGCCAGCAGTACCCCCGTCTCCTCGAAGGTCTCGCGCACGACGCCGGCCAGCACCATCCCTGCGGTGTCCGGTTCCAGCCGCAGCCGGTGGCCCCAGTCGACCAGGTCGGTGCCGGCCCAGAAGTCCGCCGGCAGCTCGTCGGCGGCGTCGATGCGCCCGCCGGGGAAGGCGGAGACCCCCGCGCTGAAGGCCAGGGCGGTGTGCCGGGTGATGGTGAACACCTCCGGGGCCGGCGAGTGCGTGCCGGGTCTCAGGAGCAGGATCGTGGCCGCCCGGGGGATACCCGGGGTCGTCGGTGCGTCGGGGCGGTGCTGGGCGGAGGAGGGCATGGGCTCAGGGTAGGCGGTCAACCGGTCAGGGCCCGCCAGGCCATCGATGCCAGGACGTCTATGACGTCGGATCCCTCCGACCCGTCTGTCCCGTCGACGGCGTCCGACCCGTTCGACCCGTCCGGGCGATGCGTCACAGGCGTGCGGGCCGGCCCCCCGGCGCTGTGCGGGGTCGAGTTGAGCAGGCCGAAGGTGGCCATCAGGCGGACCTGGCGCTCGCCGTCGTCGAGGTCCGGGCGCAGCCCCGCCAGGGGCCCGTCCCAGGACTGGACGTACTCGCGCTGCAGGCGGCGCACACGCCGGTTGTCTTCGGGGGCCAGGGCCGGCAGCTCGCGGTCCTGCAGGCGGATGACGTCCGGATCCGAGGTGGCGAAGTCCAGGTGGAACCGGATGAGCCGCTCGAGGGTCTCACCGGGCTCGTGCTGGCTGTCGAGGATCTCCCGCCCGCCGGCCAGCAGCCGTTCGGAGACGTCCACCAGGATCTCGGCCAGCAGGGCGTCCTTGCTGGAGAAGTGCTTGTACAGGGCCGGTCCGCTCATGCCGACGGCCTCGCCGAGATCCCCGGTGGACACGGCTGCGAAGCCGCGCTCGGCGAACAGGTGGGCGGCCGAGCGGATCAGCGCGGCGCGCCGGTTCGCCTTCTGGGTGGCCCTCCAGGTTGCGGTCATCATGTCCTCCCCGTCGACTGGTCTGGATCAATGATAGACAATTTCAGTTAGAGACCAGTAACCTGAATCCCGGGCCGCGGTCGTGACCGACGAGGCGTGGCTCCCCCGAGAAGTCCGACAACGTTCTCCCGAAGGGCGGCTCCTGCTGATGTCGACCACGTACCCCGACCTGATCGCCGAGCTGAGGCAGCGGCGTGCCGACGCCGCGCTCGGTGGTCCCCAGGCCTCGCGCGAGCGGCACCTGGCCCGCGGCAAGATGCTCGCCCGGGACCGCATCGACGCCCTGCTGGACGAGGGCAGCCCCTTCCTGGAGGTGGCCCCGCTGGCCGGGTTCGAGCTCTACGGCGGCGACGCCCCGTCCGCGGGAGTGGTGGCCGGAATCGGGCTGGTCCACGGCCGTCACGTCATGGTGGTCGCCAACGACGCCACCGTCAAGGGCGGGACGTACTACCCGATCACGGTGAAGAAGCACCTGCGGGCCCAGGAGATCGCCGCGGAGAACCGGTTGCCCTGCATCTACCTGGTGGACTCCGGCGGCGCGTTCCTGCCGATGCAGGACGAGGTCTTCCCGGACCGGGACCACTTCGGCCGCATCTTCTACAACCAGGCCCGGATGTCCCGGGACGGCATCCCGCAGATCGCCGCGGTCATGGGCTCCTCGACCGCCGGTGGCGCCTACGTTCCGGCGATGAGCGACGAGACCGTGATCGTGCGCAACCAGGGCACCATCTTCCTCGGCGGTCCGCCGCTGGTGAAGGCCGCCACGGGAGAGGTCGTCACCGCCGAGGACCTCGGCGGCGGCGAGGTGCACTCGAAGGTCTCCGGCGTGACCGACCACCTGGCCGAGAACGACGAGCACGCGGTGCAGATCGTGCGGGACATCGTGGCCACCCTGCCCGACAGCCCGGCCCTGCCCTACGAGCCGGCCGCGGTGACCGGGCCGGAGAAGTCCCCGGAGACCCTCACCGAGGTGGTCCCCGTGGAGCTGACCACGCCCTACGACGCTCGGGAGATCATCGCCCGGACCATCGACGCCGGCAGCTTCCACGAGTTCAAGCGCGAGTACGGGACCACCCTGGTCACCGGCTTCGCCCGCGTCCACGGGCACCGGGTGGGCATCCTGGCCAACAACGGCGTCCTGTTCGGCGAGTCCGCCCTCAAGGGGGCCCACTTCATCGAGTTGTGCGACCAGCGGAAGATCCCGCTGCTGTTCCTGCAGAACATCACCGGGTTCATGGTGGGGCGGGAGTACGAGTCCGGCGGCATCGCCAAGCACGGCGCCAAGATGGTCAACGCCGTGGCCACCACCTCCGTGCCCAAGCTGACCGTCGTGGTCGGCGGGTCTTTCGGCGCCGGCACCTACTCGATGTGCGGCCGGGCGTACTCCCCGCGCTTCCTCTGGCTCTGGCCGGGGGCTCGGGTGTCCGTGATGGGCGGGCCCCAGGCCGCCTCCGTGCTCTCCACCGTCCGCCGCGACCAGATCGAGGCCGGCGGGGGCACCTGGAGCGAAGAGGAGCAGGCGGAGTTCGAACGGCCCACGCGTGAGCAGTACGAACACCAGGGCAGCCCCTACTACTCCACCGCACGGCTCTGGGACGACGGGATCATCGAGCCCGCCCAGACCCGGGACGTCGTCGGCCTCGCCCTCGACGTGGTCATGCGGTCCCCCGACCCGTCAACCCCGGCGCCGGGCTACGGCGTCTTCAGGATGTGAGCCGCATGTTCTCGAAAGTGCTGATCGCCAACCGCGGCGAGATCGCCTGCCGCATCATCCGCACCCTCCGGTCCCTGGGCATCCGGTCGGTGGCGGTGTACTCCGACGCCGACGCCGGCGCGCGCCACGTGCAGCTGGCCGACACCGCCGTGCGCCTCGGGCCGCCACCGGCCGCCCAGAGCTACCTGGACATCGGGGCCGTGATCGAGGCCGCCCGGTCCACCGGCGCCGAGGCCATCCATCCCGGGTACGGCTTCCTGGCCGAGAACGCCACGTTCGCGCAGGCCTGTGAGGATGCCGGCCTGGTCTTCATCGGCCCGAGGGCCGGGTCCATCCAGGTCATGGGGGACAAGATCACCGCCAAGAACGCGGTCCAGCAGCGCGGCGTGCCCACTGTCCCGGGCATCGCGAAGCCGGGCATGACGAACGAGGAACTGGCCGCCGCGGCCGGTGGCGTCGGCTATCCGCTGCTCATCAAGCCCTCCGCCGGTGGTGGCGGCAAGGGCATGCACGTGGTCGAGTCGGCGGACCAGCTGGCCTCATCCCTGGATGCCGCCCGGCGCGAGGCCGCCGCGAGCTTCGGGGACGACACCCTGTTCCTGGAGCGCTACGTCCTCACCCCGCGCCACATCGAGGTCCAGGTGCTGGCGGACGAGCACGGCAACGTCATCCACCTCGGCGAGCGTGAGTGCTCCCTGCAGCGCCGCCACCAGAAGGTCATCGAGGAGGCGCCCTCACCGCTGCTGGACGAGGCCACCCGCGCACGCATCGGCCAGGCCGCCTGCGACACCGCCCGGTCGGTGGACTACCGGGGCGCGGGCACCGTCGAGTTCATCGTCCCCGCGGACTCCCCGGACGAGTTCTTCTTCATGGAGATGAACACCCGGCTGCAGGTCGAGCACCCGGTCACCGAGGAGATCACGGGGGTCGACCTGGTCGAACAGCAGTTGCGCATCGCCGCCGGCGAGGTCCTGGACCTGGCCCAGGAGGACATCGTCCTGACGGGCCATTCCATCGAGGCGCGCGTCTACGCCGAGGACCCGGCCGCCGGGTTCCTGCCCACCGGCGGCACCGTGGAGCACGTCCGGCATCCCGCCGGGGACGGCGTGCGCGTGGACACCGCCATCGAGGACGGCCTCGTCGTCTCGGTGGACTACGACCCCATGCTGGCCAAGGTCATCACGTGGGGCCGGGACCGCGAGGAGGCCCGCCGCCGGATGGTCACGGCCCTCGAGGACACGGCCATCGTCGGCTTCACCACCAATGTCGAGTTCCTGCGCGCGCTGCTGGAACTGCCCGACGTCGTCGCCGGCCGGCTCGACACCGGGCTGATCGCCCGCGAGCTGGACGCCATCGGCTTCGCCGTGCCCACCGAACGGGACGTCCAGGAGGTCGCCCTGCTGATGGACGCGGCCCGCGGGACCGACGCCGGCCCGTGGCGCCGGCGTGACGGATGGCGGCTGGGCGCCCCGGCGCCCCGGCAGATCCGCCTGGCCGCGCCGGACGGCACGACGCACACGGTCCGGCTGGCCGGGCCCGTGGACTCCCCGGTCGTGGTCACCGACCGCGGCGAGCTGCCCGCCCAGGTGCGCCGGCACGGTCACTGGGCCACCGTGACGATCGACGGCGTCGGCCGCAGCTTCACGGCCGTCGTCGGGCCCGACGGGGTGCAGCTGAACCGCGAGGGCGCCCTGTTCGACATCCGGCGCGAGCGGACGGAGCACGGGGTGGACGCGGAGGCCAGTTCGGACCCCACCCTGGTCTCCCCGATGCCCGGCACCGTCCTGCTCACTCCCGCCGCCGACGGGGACGTGGTGGCCGAGGGCGACCCGGTGATCGTCGTGGAGGCGATGAAGATGGAACACGTCATCCGCTCGACCGTGACCGGCACGGTGCGGTTGCATGCCGGCGTCGGGGACGCCGTGAGCCGCGACCAGGTGCTGGCCGTCATCACCGTCGAGGACGGCGCCGACGGGCGCGTGGACGAGTACAGGGACGACGAGAAGGTCGAGGAGGCCTCATGACCGGCAGGCGGATCGAGCAGCGCGGGCTGTACTTCGACGAGATGGAGGAGGGGGCGGTCTACGTCCACGCCCCGGGGCGCACCGTCACCGAGGCGGACAACGTCCTGTTCACCACGCAGACCATGAACACCCAGTCCCTGCACCTGGACGCCGCGTGGTCCGCCGGCACGGAGTTCGGGGAACCGCTGGTCAACAGCATGTTCACCCTCTCCACGCTGGTGGGGCTGTCGGTCGCCCAGCTGACCCAGGGCACGATCGTGGCCAACCTGGGCTTCTCCGAGGTGTCCTTCCCGGCCCCGGTGCGGCACGGGGACACGCTCTACGCCGAGACGCTGGTCGCCGGTAAGCGGCGTTCGAGGTCCCGGCCGAACCAGGGGATCGTGGAGTTCCACCACACCGCGCGGAACCAGGACGGGACCGTGGTGGCCGTGGCCAAGCGGTCCACGCTCATGCAGGTATCGCCGGCGGCACTCGCCGGTGAGGGTGATGCGGGCGGTGGGAGCGCCGGTGGCCCGGATCCGGCGGCCGGGACGGTGGCCACGGACGGACCGGCACCGGGAGGCGCGGCATGATCGGCGCGCACCCGGGCCCCGCCCTCCTGTTCTGCCCGGCCGACCGGCCCGACCGCTACGCCAAGGCCGCTGCCGCGGCCGACGCCGTGATCATCGACCTCGAGGACGCCGTCGCCCCGGCGGACAAGGACATCGCCCGGGAGCACGTCGCGGCATCGTCCCTGGAGCCGGAGTCCACGATCGTCCGGGTCAACCCCGTCGGGACGCTGGAGCACGACCTGGACCTGGCGGCCCTCGAGGGCGGGCCGTACCGCCTGCTGATGCTGGCCAAGGCGGAGCACGCCGGGCAGCTCGACCACCTGCAGGAGGCCGGGTACCGGGTCATCGCGCTGTGTGAGACGGCGGCCGGCGTGGAGAACGCGGCCGAGATCGCCCGGCACCCGGCGGTGGTGTCCCTGATGTGGGGCGCCGAGGACCTGGTGGCCTCCATGGCCGGCCGTTCCAGCCGGTTCGCTGATGGGCAGCACCGGGGCCGGTACCGGGACGTCGCCCGGTACGCCCGCTCGCGGGTGCTGATCGCCGCCAACGCCGCCGGCAAGGTGGCGGTGGACTCGGTGTTCCTCGACATCCCGGACCTGCAGGGCCTGCAGGCCGAGGCAGCGGACGCCGCGGCGTCCGGCTTCGCCGCCACCGCCTGCATCCATCCCTCGCAGGTGGCCGTCATCCGCGAGTCCTACGCCCCGGGCGATGAGGAACTGGAGTGGGCCCGGGCGGTGCTGGCCGAGGCGCAGCACCAGCCGGGGGTGTTCCGGTTCCGGAACCGGATGGTGGACGAGCCGGTGTTGCGCCAGGCGCGGAGGATCGTGGGCTGAACCGGGGCGGTGCCGCGTGGTCAGTCCTTGACGGTGACCACGACCTTGCCCACGGCCGCCCGGTCCTCGATGGAGGCCAGCGCCTCCGCCGCGCGTTCCAACGGGTAGACGTGGTCGACCACCGGGTGCAGGGAGCCGGCGTCCAGCAGGTCCTGCACCCCCCGCTGGACGCGCGCGAGGGTCCCCGGGCGCTCGCCCTCCATCACGTCCATCGCCATGCCCCTCAGCGTGAGGTTGCGCAACAGCAGGCGGTTCGTCCTGATCTCCGGGATGGTCCCGCTCGCGAACCCGACCACGACGCCGGTGCCACCGATCCGCAGCGACCGGACGGCGTCGAGGAACCCGTCGCCGCCGACCATGTCGACGAAGCCGTGCACGCCGTGCCCCGCGGTCAGCGACCGGACCTCCTCGAGCCAGGGGCCGGTGGACCGGAGGACGTGCGTGGCACCGGCGGACCGGGCGATGCGTTCCTTCTCGTCCGAGGACACCAGGGCGATCGTCGAGATGCCCTGGGCCCGGGCGATGTCCAGGACGGCCGTGCCGACACCCCCGGCGGCACCCGTCACGAGCACCGTTCCGCCCGGAGGCACCTCCGAACCCTCGAGGGCGTACAGGGCGGTGGAGTAGTTCATCTGGACTCCGGCGGCGTGGACGAAGTCCATGCCCTCCGGGATCCGTACCAGGTAGTCCTCCAGCGCCAGCGCACGCTCGGCCAGCCCGCCGTGCCAGACGGAGCCCGCGACCCGGTCCCCGGGGCGGAAGGCGGAGTCCGCGGGGGACTCGAGCACGACGCCGGCCACCTCGCTGCCCGCGATGTACGGGGCCTCGAGGCGGTGCTGGTACTTCCCCCGTGTCTGCAGGGGGTCGATGAAGGACAGCCCCGCGGCATGCACGTCCACCAGGATCCTGCGGCCGCCGGCCCGGTCGTGGGCCCCCGACGGCTCGGGGACGTCCTGGAGGGTCGCGACCGCCGGGCCGCTCAACTCCGGGATGACGACGGCCCTCACGACTCCGCCGCCTCCTGGCGCAGCAGCGCGTCGGTGTACTCCACGGCGGTCTGCGCGCCGCCCAGGGCGACCGCGGCAGGCGAGGAGCCGCCGTCGGGGTGGACGTCGATCTCCCGTCGGCGGAGCTCGACGCGGCGGATCTTGCCCGACACCGTCTTGGGCAGGTCGTGGAACTCCAGGCGGCGGATGCGCTTGTAGGGCGCCAACGAGTCCCGGCAGTGCTGCAGGATCGCCCGGGCGGTCTCCTCGGTGGGTTCCCACCCCTCGGCGAGCTGGACGTAGGCCTTGGGCACGGCCAGCCGGATGGGATCCGGCGAGGGGACCACGGCGGCCTCGGCGACCGCGGGGTGCTCGATGATCGCCGACTCCAGCTCGAACGGGGACAACCGGTAGTCGGAGGCCTTGAAGACGTCGTCGTTGCGACCGACATAGGTGATGATGCCGTCCGCGTCCCGGGACACCAGGTCACCGGTGTGGTAGACACCGTCCCGGAATGCCTCTGCCGTGCGCTCGGGGTCCCCCCAGTACCCCATGGTCAGTCCGACCGGACGGGGGTCCAGGCGCAGGCAGAGCTCGCCGACCTCGGCGGACTCCTCGCCCGTGTCCGGGTCGATCAGCACGACGTCGTACCCCGGCAGCGGACGGCCCATGGCCCCCGGCCGCACGGGCTGGCCCGGGGTGTTGGCCACCTGCAGGGTGGACTCGGTCTGCCCGAAGCCATCCCGGATCTGGGTGCCCCAGGCCTTCTCCACCTGGGCGATCACCTCGGGATTGAGGGGCTCGCCGGCCGCCACGATCTTGGCGGGCGGGTTCTCCAGCTGGGTCAGGTCGGCCTGGATCAGCATGCGCCAGACGGTGGGCGGTGCGCAGAAGCTGGTGACGCCCTCCCGGTCCATCTGGTGCATCAGGGCCTTGGCGTCGAACCGGCCGTAGTTGTAGAGGAACACGGTGGCCTCGGCGATGAACGGCGCGAAGAAGTTGGACCAGGCGTGCTTGGCCCAGCCGGGGGAGGCCACGTTGAGGTGCACGTCGCCGGGCTCGAGGCCGATCCAGTACATCGTGGACAGGTGGCCCACCGGGTAGGACGTGTGCGTGTGCTCGACGAGCTTGGCCTTGGAGGTGGTGCCGGAGGTGAAGTACAGCAGCATCGTCTCATCGGCACGGGTGGGTTCGTCGAGGCTGAAGGCGGTGGGTGCGGCGAACGAGTCCCGCCAGTCGTGCACGGGCCGGGCGGGAGAGCCACCGTCGGACCGCGCGCCGATCTGCACCAGCTGGAAGTCACCGGGGACCGTGTCGAACTTGGCCGCCTCCGACCCGTTGGTGACCACCCAGGAGGCCTGGCCGCGCTCGACCCGGTCGGCGAGGTCGGTCGGGCCGAGCATCACGGTGGAGGGGATCACGGGTGCGCCGATCCGGATGCAGGCCAGCATCACCTCCCACAACTCGACCTGGTTGCCCAGCATGACGATGACGTGGTCTCCACGGCGCACCCCGATCCCGCCCAGCCAGGCGGCGACCTGCGTGGACCGTTCCGCGAGGTCACGGTAGGTCCGGCGCTCGCTGGTGCCGTCCTCACCGGTGATCACGAGGGCGGGCTGGCCGCCGCGATCCCCCGCGGCCACGTGGTCGATCCAGTCCGAGGCGAAGTTGAAGTGCTCGAACCTGGGCCAGGCGAAGGTCCGGTGCGCCGTGTCCGGGTCAGTGCGGCAGGCGAGGAGCTGGTCGCGACACTGGCGGAGGACCTCGGCGGGGGACTGTGCGGTCATGGGATACCTCTCAGAGCCTGACAAGCGCGAATCACCGTCAGGAGACGCGTGTTCGGGAGTCCGTCGTGGGTGGAATGTGACCCAGACTACAGTCCCTTACTCGGAAGACCTAGTATTCAGTTGGAAGTCCTAGTAAGTTGAGGCGCAGACCCACCGAGATGATTCCCGTCCGCCCTCGGGCAAGGAGAGCACGCATGAAGATTGTTGTTTTGGCCAAGCAGGTTCCGGATACCTGGTCGGATCGGAAGATCGACCTGGAGTCAGGGATGTTGGACCGGGCGGCGTCGGAGCCGGTGCCGGACGAGATCAATGAGCGGGCCCTGGAGAACGCCCTGCAGTTCAAGGACGCGAACAAGGACACGGAGATCGTGGTCCTCGTGATGGGTCCGGAGGACGCCACGAAGACGCTGCGGAAGCTGCTGTCCATGGGCGCCGATTCGGCCGTGCTGGTGACGGATGCGTCCCTGGCGGGGTCGGACATGGTCCAGACGGCGAGGGTGCTGGCCGCGGCGATCGAGAAGATCGGCGGTGCGGACCTGGTGGTCGCCGGCAACGAGGCCACCGACGGCCGTGGCGGGATGATCCCGGCCATGGTCGCGGAGGTCCTGGGACTGCCGGTCCTGCCGGGCCTGGACGCGATCGAGATCGGCCCGGACCGGGTCTCCGGCACGGCGGGCGTGGACGGGGGCTCGTTGCAGGTCTCCTCGTCGCTGCCCGCCGTGGTGTCGGTGACCGAGAAGACGGCCGAACCGAGGTTCCCGAACTTCAAGGGGATCATGGCCGCGAAGAAGAAACCGCTGGACACCTGGTCGCTGGCGGAGCTGGGCATCCAGGCCGGCCCGGAGGCCGCATCCGTGCGGTCGGTGATGGTCTCGGCCACGGCGCGGCCTCCGAAGCAGGCCGGTCCGAAGGTGGCCGACGACGGCACCGCCGCATCCCAGCTGGCCGAGTTCCTGGCCGCCAACCGGCTCATCTGAGCCCGCTGGCGAAGACCTCTCCCCGAAGACCAGAACACGTGACGAGCTGAAGGAAATGCAGATGTCGAACGTTGGAAATGTCATAGTCCTGATCGAGACCACCACTGACGGTGTCCCGAAGTCCACCGCTGCGGGCCTGCTCGGGGCCGCCGCGCAGATCGGTGTCCCGGTGGCGGTGGCCGTGACCACCCCGGGGGCGGCCGGCACGCTGGCGGCGGACCTGGGTGGGCTGGGTGCGGCCCAGGTGTACCTCGCCGAGTCCGAGACGGCGGCCACCGAGCTGGGCTCCGCCCAGGTCGGCGCCCTGGCCGATGCCGTCCAGGCGTACCAGGCGCCGGTGGTGCTGCTCTCGGCCACGAACGACTCCAAGGCCGTGGCCGGCCGGCTGGCGATCGTGGCCGGCGGGTCCGTGGCCGCGGACGTGGTCGGCATCTCCTATGACGAGGAGGGCCAGGAGGTCATCGCCACCCATGCGGTGTTCGGCGGGGACTTCACCACCGAGTCCACCGTGGAGGGCGGGCTGATGATCGCCACCATCCGTCCCGGGTCGATCGAGGCCCGGGCCGAGGCCGTGGCAGCCCCTGAGGTGAGGACCGCAGCCGTCTCGACGACCACCGCCCGGGGTGCGAGCATCGACTCCGTGGACGAGGCCCCGGTCTCTACCGGTCGTCCGGCGCTGCGCGGGGCCAAGGCCGTGGTCTCCGGAGGCCGCGGGGTCGGGTCCAAGGAAGCCTTCAGCGTGGTCGAGGACCTCGCCGACGTCCTCGGCGCGGCCGTGGGCGCCTCCCGTGCGGCCGTGGACGCCGGCTACGTGCCGCAGTCCTACCAGGTCGGCCAGACCGGGGTGACGGTGACTCCGCAGCTCTACGTGGCCCTGGGCATCTCCGGAGCGATCCAGCACCGGGCGGGCATGCAGACGGCCAAGACCATCGTGGCCATCAACAAGGACGAGGATGCCCCGATCTTCGAGGTCGCCGACTTCGGTGTCGTCGGCGACGTCTTCGAGGTCGTCCCCCAGCTGATCGAGGAGATCAACAGCCGCCGCAACTGACGCCCCGCGCGTCCTGTGCCCCGGGGCACAGGACGCGTACCCGGGACGGAGCCCCGCCCACCCCCCCCCACGCCGTGACCATCCCCGCGAAGGACTGAGACGCCTCATGAGTACCGAGCAGAACCCGGGACCGCGCACGGTCCGGCGCCGCATGGCCGGTTACACCCCGCCTGCGCCGCATTCCCTGTCGCCGGCCACCGACCCCGACGTGTCGGTGGCGGTCGCGGCCGCGTCCCAGCCACCCGGGGTAGAGGTGATGGGGTCGCCACCGGTTCCCCAGGAACTGGCAGCGCGGCCGGAGGGGGACCTGGTAGCGGAGTCCGTGACCACCCCCGAGGCCGAGAGCCAGGCCCAGCCGGCCCCGGGAACGACCGCGGGCCCCACCCGCAAGCGTCGCATGGGCAGTGCACCTGCTCCCTTGCCCTCCGGGACGCGGGCCCCGGCACCCGAGCCCCAGGCCCGCGCGAGTGCTTCGGACGCTGCGGTGGCCCAGGCCTCCCCGGATGACGCGTCCCCCGCCGAGAGGGGTGGCAACGGGACCAGCGGTTCAGCTGCTCCGGTGCGCAGGCGCCGCATGGGCGGTGCGCCGATGATGCAGTCTGCTGAGACCACGTCACACGGGGTTCAGGGCGACGGGGCGTCGTCTGTCGCTCCGAGCGCTTCGGCCCCAGCGAGTGACGGGTCGTCCACTCCGGTTGCCACCGAGCCCAGGCGCCGGATGGGCGGTGCTCCTGCAGCCCAGGCCGCCACGGCGTCAGCACCGGCGGCTCCCAGCGCCCCGGCGCCTGAGGCCGCCGGCGCTGCTCCCCGCAGGCGGATGGGTGGTGCCCCCGGTGCCGGCGGGGTGACCGCTCCCGCCGGCACCACCGACGATGCGCCCACGCGTCAGCGCATGGGGGGCGCCCCCGCCGGTGACCCCGAACCTGTATCCGTGAACCCCACCCGTGCTGCGGCCGCCCCGGTCGCGGCACCCACGGTCTCCACCCCCTCCGGTACCGCCACCTCGAGCGCCGCCATCCCGTCGGGTCGGGCGGGGACGCCGGGCCCGGCGGGGGCAGCGACCCCGGTGGCACCGCGGCGTCCGTGGGTGCGCCCGGCGCTGATCATCGGCGCGCTGGTGGTGGTGGCCCTGGCCGTGGTGCTCGGGGCCCGGTGGCTGCGCACCCTCGAGGGGGTGCAGGAGTTCATCGCGACCTATGACGGGCATGCCTCCCAGCCCGAGGCCGCCCCTGTGGGTATGCCCTGGTGGCTGGGCTGGCAGCACTTCTTCAACATGTTCCTCATCGTGCTGATCATCCGCACCGGGCTGCAGGTGCGCACCGAGCGCAAGCCCCCCGGGTACTGGACCGCCAGGATGGACTCGTTCTTCTCCCCGGCCGGGAACATCCCCAAGAAGGTGTCCCTGACCCAGTGGCTGCACCAGTGCCTGGACGTGCTCTGGGTCCTCAACGGGATCATCTTCATCGTGCTGCTGTTTGTCACCGGGCACTGGATGCGGATCGTGCCCACCAGTTGGGATGTGTTCCCGAACATGGTCTCCGGGGCGATCCAGTACGCCTCCCTGGACTGGCCCACCGAGAACGGGTGGGTGCACTACAACGCCCTGCAGGTGATGGCCTACTTCACCACCGTGTTCATCGCCGCCCCGCTGGCGATCATCTCCGGGCTGCGGTTCTCGACCTGGTGGCCCGAGCGCGCCGAGAGGCTCACCAGGGCCTACCCGGTGGAGTGGGCGCGGGCGGTGCACTTCCCGGTGATGCTCTACTTCGTGGCGTTCACGATCGTGCACGTGTTCCTGGTGTTCTTCACGGGGGCGCTGCGGAACCTGAACCACATGTACACCTCCCGGGACGTCGTGGACTGGTGGGGCCTGGTGATCTTCCTGGTCTCGCTGGTCGTGATCGCCGCCGCGTGGTTCCTCACCCAACCGATGTTCACCACCCCCATCGCCGCCCGCACGGGCAAGATCTCCAAATAGTCCGGCCCGCCACCCCTGGGCCGCACGGAGAAAGGACTGCAGGCATGTACCAGATCACCGAGGACCAGCGCGCGCTCGTCGACGCCGTGCGAGACTTCGCCACCGAGCGGATCGCTCCCCACGCCCTGGACTGGGATGCCGAGAAGCACTTCCCGGTTGACGTGCTGGCCGAGGCCGGCGAGCTCGGCCTGGGCGGCATCTACGTGGGCGAGGAGCACGGGGGCGCCGGACTGGACCGCAAGGACGCGGTCCTCATCTTCGAGGAACTGGCCAAGGCGGATCCGGCGCTGTCGGCCTACATCTCCATTCACAACATGGTGGTGTGGATGATCGACAGCTTCGGCACGGACGAGCAGCGCGCCCGATGGGTCCCCGACCTCGCGACCATGCAGCACCTCGGCAGCTACTGCCTGACCGAGCCCGGGGCCGGATCGGACGCGGCCTCGCTGACCACCCGGGCCGTGCGGGACGGCGACGACTACGTCCTCAACGGCGTCAAGCAGTTCATCTCCGGGGCCGGCACGTCCGAGTACTACGTGGTGATGTGCCGGACCGCGGACACCGGGTCCAAGGGGATCTCCACGCTCGTGGTCCACAAGGACACCCCCGGGCTGTCCTTCGGTCCGAACGAGAAGAAGATGGGCTGGAACACCCAGCCGACCCGCCAGGTGATCTTCGAGGACGCCCGCGTCCCGGTGGCCCATCGCCTGGGCGAGGAGGGCGACGGGTTCCACATCGCCATGAAGGGCCTCAACGGTGGGCGAATCAACATCGGTGCCTGCTCCCTCGGCGGCGGGCAGGCCGCCCTGGAGAAGGCCACCGCCTACCTCAAGGAGCGCACCGCCTTCGGCGCCCCGCTGACCACCAAGCAGTCCCTCGTGTTCGACCTCGCGGACATGGCCACCGACCTGGAGGCGGCGCGCACGTTCCTGATGCGGGCGGCCGACGCGCTGGACCGCAAGGACCCCGACACCGTGCGGTTGTGCGCCATGGCCAAGAAGGTGGCCACGGACACCGGGTTCGACGCGGCGAACAAGGCACTGCAGCTCCACGGCGGGTACGGCTACCTGCACGAGTACGGGGTGGAGAAGATCGTCCGGGACCTGCGGGTACACCAGATCCTCGAGGGGTCCAACGAGATCATGCGATTGATCGTCGGCCGCATGCTGGTCGACGCCTGAGACAGTGCCCCCAGAGGTCGGGACCGGCACCGGTCCGACTCGGCGGAAAGGAAACCATGAGCACTGACGCATCGTCGCCGACTCCATCGGCGCAACCGAACGAACCAGAGGTCATCGTCCGCAGGGCGGGTCACCTGGGCCATATCGTCCTGAACCGGCCCCGGGCGCTGAACGCCATCACGCCCGGCATGGTGGACACCGTCCGCGCCACCCTGGACGAGTGGCGCCAGGACGACCGCGTCCGGACCGTCCTGGTCTCGGGGGCGGGGGAACGGGGACTGTGCGCCGGCGGTGACATCGTCAACCTGCACCGCACCGTGACGGAGGGCCACCCGCAGGACGCCGACCACTTCTTCGACATCGAGTACACGATGAACGGGGAGATCGCGGACTACCCGAAGCCCTTCGTGGCGTTCATGGACGGGATCGTGCTGGGCGGTGGCGTCGGCATTTCCGCCCACGGCTCCCACCGGATCGTCACCGAACGGACCCGGCTGGGCATGCCGGAGACCGGCATCGGCTTCTTTCCCGACGTCGGCGGGTCCTGGCTGCTGGCCCGCGCGCCGTCCGGTTTCGGCACCCACATGGCGCTGACCTCCCAGCACGTCACCGGTGCGGACGCCATCGCCCTCGGCTTCGCCGACCACTTCGTACCGTCGGAGGCGCTGGCGGACCTGGCCAGCGCGCTCGAGACACGGGAGGCCGACGAGGCGATTGCCGCCGTCGCGACCGAGGCCCCGCCTGCGCCGCTGCTCACGCACCGCCGGTGGATCCAGTCCGCGTATGCCGCCGGCGCGGCCGAGGAGATCGTCGCGGCGCTGGAGGCCGACGGCGATCCGGCCGCCGCGGAGGCGGCCGCCCAGATCCGGGCCAAGTCGCCGACATCGGTCAAGGTCACCCTCGAACTGGTGCGGCGGGCGGCGCAGATGTCCTCCGTGCACGAGGTGCTGGACCAGGACCGCCGGGTGGCCCACCACCTGATCCGCAGCGCCGACATGAGCGAGGGCATCCGCGCCCAGCTCGTGGACAAGGACCGCAACCCCCGCTGGAGTCCGGTGACCCTGGAGGACGTCCGCGACGAGGACGTCACCGCCGTCTTCGAGCCGGCCGGCACGGACCACCAGACCCGCACCCAGGCCGTCAAGGAGGCCCTGTCATGACCGAGAACACCGCCGCATCCGGTGCCCTGCCGGACATCGCCTTCATCGGACTGGGGAACATGGGCGGCCCGATGGCCGCGAACCTCGTCAAGGCCGGCCACCGCGTGGCTGGCTTCGACCTGGTCCCGGAGGCCCTCGACAGGGCCCGGGCCGCCGGGGTGCAGATCGCCGGTTCCGGCCCCGACGCCGTGCGTGAGGCAGACCTGGTGATCACCATGCTGCCCGCCGGGCGTCACGTCCTGGGCGCCTACCAGGGCAAGGACGGTTCCGACGGCGGCGAGCCCGTCGAGGGCCTGCTGGCCGCGGCGCGGCCCGGAACGCTCTTCATCGACTGCTCCACCATCGCGGTGGAGGACGCCCGGACCATGCACGAGATCACGACGGCGGCCGGTCACCGGTCCCTGGACGTGCCCGTCTCGGGCGGCACCGTGGGTGCCGAGGCCGGGACCCTGGCCATGATGGTCGGAGGTTCCGCAGAGGACTATGCCGAGGCCCTGCCCGTCCTGGAGGTCGTCGGGCGCCGCGTGGTGCACTGCGGCGAGGCGGGCGCCGGTCAGGCCGCCAAGGTCTGCAACAACATGATCCTGGGCGTGTCCATGATCGCGGTGTCCGAGGCGTTCGTGCTGGGCGAGAAGCTGGGCCTGAGCAACGAGGCCCTGTTCGACGTAGCCTCCAACGCGACCGGCCAGTGCTGGGCGCTGACGACCAACTGCCCGGTGCCCGGGCCCGTTCCCACCTCACCGGCGAACCGGGACTTCACGCCCGGGTTCACCGGGGCGCTCATGGCCAAGGACCTCGGCCTGGCCCGCCACGCCATCGAGTCCACCGGCACCGAGAGCCGCATGGGGTTGCTCGCCGCGGAGATCTACGAGGCCTTCGGGGCCGGCGAGGGCGCCACCAAGGACTTCTCCGCGATCATCCAGCAGATCCGTGAGCACTCGGGCGCGGCGTCCGGCCCTTCCGGGGCCTGAACGCCTCCGGGCCCGAACCCACCCACGTCCCATTCCAGGAGAACCGTCATGACCGAGCAGATGCAGGTACCAGCAACGAGTGAGAGGGCACGCATGACCGCCGACTACGAGACCATCCTGACGAACGTCGAGGGCCGGGTCGCGACGATCACCCTGAACCGGCCCAAGGCCCTCAATGCGATCAGCAACCAACTGACCCAGGAGGTGCTCGACGCCGCCATCCGCTATGACCGCGACGAGGACATCGGCGCGATCGTCATCACCGGGTCGGAGAAGGCCTTCGCCGCGGGGGCCGACATCAAGGAGATGGCCACCCTGAGCTTCTCCGAGGCCTACACCTCGGACATCTTCGGCGGCTGGGAGCAGTTCACCGCGATGCGCACGCCGGTCATCGCCGCGGTGGCCGGCCACGCCCTGGGTGGGGGCTGCGAACTGGCCATGATGGCCGACATCATCCTGGCCGCGGACAACGCGAAGTTCGGCCAGCCGGAGATCAAGCTCGGCATCATCCCCGGGATGGGCGGATCCCAGCGACTGACCCGCGCGATCGGCAAGTCCAAGGCCATGGAGATGGTCCTGGCCGGCCGGACCATGGGCGCCGAGGAGGCCGAGCGCACCGGGCTGGTGGCCCGCGTGGTCCCGGTGGCCGACCTGCAGCGCGAGGCCGCGGAGCTGGCGGCCACGATCGCCGGGATGTCCAAGCCGATCGCCATGCTCGCCAAGGAGGCGGTCAATGCCGCCTACGAGTCCAGCCTGGCCGAGGGCGTGCTCCTGGAACGGCGGCTGAACCACGCCTGCTTCGCCACCGAGGACCAGTCCGAGGGCATGGCCGCCTTCGTCGAGAAGCGGCCGGCCACGTTCACCCACCGCTGACCGTCGCCCTTCCCCGGACCCCCCAGACCACCTGAGAGAAGGACCCCATGAGTGAGATCACCTTGGATTCGAGGGCCAGTGACATCCTGGCCGGTGTCGAGCAGCTGCTGTGGATCGACGGCCGCGCCGTCGAGGCGGCGACCGGTGAGTGGCGCGACGTGCGCAACCCCTCCCGCCGCGGTGAGGTCATCGCCCGGGTGCCGGCCGCCGGCGCTGAGGACGTGGACCGCGCGGTGGCGGCCGCCCGCCGCGCCTTCGGCCAGTGGCGCAGCGTGCACTTCACCGAGCGGGCCAAGGCCCTGCTGGCCATCGCCGCCGACATCGAGGCCGAGGCCGAGAAGTTCGCGCGGTTGACCGCCCTGGACACGGGCAACGCCCTGCGGACCCAGGCCCGGCCGGAGGTCGCCACGCTGGTGTCCCTGTTCCGCTACTTCGCGGGGGTGGCGGGGGAGTCCAAGGGCGTCACCCTGCCCGCCGGGGACCAGCAACTGCAGTACACGCGCCGGGAGCCGCTGGGCGTGGTGGCGTGCATCCTGCCGTGGAACTCGCCGCTGATGATCGCGGCGTTCAAGGTCCCCGCGGCCCTGGCCGCGGGGAACACGGTGATCCTCAAGGCGGCCGACGATGCCCCCCTGACGATCCAGTACCTGGCCCAGCTCTGCCAGCGTCACGTGCCTGCCGGCGTCGTGAACTCCCTGACCGGGCGTGGTTCGGTGATCGGCAACGCGCTGTCCACCCACCCGGGCGTGGACAAGGTCTCCTTCACCGGTTCCACCGAGGTGGGCCGCGGCGTAGCCGCGAAGGCCTCCGAGCGGCTGGCGCACCTGTCCCTGGAGCTGGGCGGGAAGAATCCGTCGATCGTGTTCCCGGACGCGATCGAGGACGAGGGCATCCTGGACGGCCTGATGCTCTCCTCGCGCTTCGCCCGGCAGGGCCAGTCCTGCACGGCGGGCTCCCGGTTGTTCCTGCACGAGGACATCTACGACGAGATGCTGGACAAGCTCGCCGCCCGCCTGGGGGCGATGGTCGTCGGCGACCCGCTGGACGAGGCCTCGGACATGGGCGCGGTGATCAACCAGTCCCAGTTCGACCAGATCAGCGGTTACCTCGAGGAGGGGCGCAACCACCCCGACCTGACGACCGTGCTCGGCGGGAACGTGCCCGCGGACGGCCCGCTGACCGAGGGCTTCTACCACGTGCCCACCATCTTCGGCGGGGCCCGCAACGACTTCCGGCTGTCCCAGGAGGAGATCTTCGGACCGGTGCTGGTGGCCATCAAGTGGAAGGACCTGGACGAGGTGGTGAAGATGGCCAACGACTCCCACTACGGCCTGGCCGCCTACGTGTGGACCCACGACCTGGACAACGCGCTGAACACCGCCCACCGGATCGAGTCCGGCTGGGTGCAGGTCAACCAGGGCGGCGGGCAGGTCGTGGGCCAGTCCTACGGCGGGTACAAGCAGTCCGGCATGGGCCGCGAGGCCTCGCTGGAGGGCATGCTCGAGGGCTTCACCCAGATCAAGCAGGTCAACGTCAGGCTGCGGGGCTGACCATGACCGGAGAGCAGACCGGACAGCCCGCCCGCCTGCCGCTGGAGGGCATCACCGTCATGGACCTCTCCCGGGCCCTGGCCGGACCGTACTGCACGGCCCTGCTCGGGGACCTCGGGGCGAGGATCATCAAGGTGGAGTCGGTCAAGGGCGGGGACTCCACCCGCACCTGGCCGCCCTTCGAGGGCGAGCACTCCCTGTACTTCGACTCCACCAACCGGAACAAGGAGTCGATCGCGGTCGACTTCTACTCCGACCAGGGGCGGGAGCTGCTCTGGGACCTGGCCGCCTCGGCCGACGTGCTGGTGGAGAACTTCCGCCCCGGGGTCCTGACCACCATGGGCCTGGACCCGGAGCGGCTGCGCGAGGCGAACCCCGGACTGGTGGTCGCCTCGGTCTCCGGCTTCGGCACCACCGGGCCGCTCGCCCAGGCCGCCGGGCTGGACCAGGTCGCCCAGGGGATGTCCGGGCTGATGTCCGTCACCGGGCCCGACGCCGATTCCCCCACCCGGGTGGGGGTGCCGGTGATGGACCTCTACGCGGGCGTGTTCACCGCCGTCGGGGTCTGCGCCTCGCTGGCCGGCCGCGGCGGCAACGGTGGCCGGGGCCACCAGGTGGGCACCTCCCTGCTGGAGGCGGGCCTGGCCATCTCGGCGTTCCAGGGGCAGAATTACCTGTCCACCGGCACGGTCCCGGTCCCGCAGGGCAACAACCACCCGGTCCTGGCCCCGTACGGGGTGTTCCGCACCGCGGACATCCCGGCGATCATCGCCGTCGGCAACCAGGCCCACTGGAAGACGTTCTGCCGGATCATCGGCGCCCCCGAGCTCGAGGACGACCCGCGATTCGCGATCGGCCGGGACCGCTCCGAGAACAGGCAGGAGCTCACCGGGCTCATCGAGGAGCGCCTCCAGCACCGTCCCGGACTCGAGTGGATCGAGGAATTCCGTGCCGCAGGGATCCCGACCGGGCCGATCTACACCTATGCCCAGGCCTTCGAGGACCCACAGGTGCAGGCCCTGCAGATGGTGCAGCGGGTGCAGCGGATCGACGGTTCGCCGCTGCCGCTGTTGCGCGGCCCGTTGAGCGTGGACGGCGTGCCGGCCGGGGTGCGCAAGGCCCCGCCGGCCCTCGGCGAGGACACCCGCGCCGTCCTGGAGGGGCTCGGACTGGACGAGGGCCAGATCGCGGGGCTCGTCGAGGCGGGCATCGTCACCGAGACGGTGCGTCCATGAGCGCAGCGGCACCGGTGGCGGGGGAGCCGTCCCGGCCGGGAGGATCGGTGCAGGTCTCCAGGTCAGGGGAGATCGCCACGATCACCCTGTCCAATCCGGGCCGGCGCAACACCATGACCGAACGGATGTGGCTCGGCCTGGTCCCGGTCTGCCGGGACCTCGCCGAGGATCCGGACGTCCGGGTGGTCGTGGTCCGCGGTGACGGGACAGACTTCTCCGCGGGCGCGGACATCTCCGACCTGGACAGCATCCTGAAGTCCGAGGAATCGGGCCGTCACGACGGCGGCGCGGTCGCCCGGGGTGAGGCGGCCCTGGCCGGGCTGCACAAGCCGACCATCGCCGCCGTCCAGGGGTACTGCCTGGGCGGGGCGTGGCAGATCGCCGCGGCCTGCGACATCCGCCTGGCCTCGTCGGACGCGACCTTCGGCATCACGCCGGCCAAGATCGGGATCGTGTACCCAGTGGCCGGCATCGAACGCCTGGTCCGCATCGCCGGCCCGGCCACGGCCAAGTACCTGTTGTTCAGCGGTGACTTCGTGGACGCCGAGCGCGCCCACGGACTGGGCCTGGTCCAGGCCGTCCACCCGGCCGACACCTTCTGGGACGACGTGGCCGACTTCGCCCGGCGCCTGGCCTCCCGCTCGCAACTGTCGATCCAGGCCATGAAGGACATCGTGGACGTGGCGGCCGCGGGCGGGGACCTGGAGCCGGTCAGCGACCACTGGCAGGAGCAGATGGCCGCCAGCCAAGACCCCGCCATCGGGGCCCGGGCGTTCCTGGCCAAGCAGACCCCGCGGTTCACCTGGAATGGCGGGCCCGACTCCGTACGCCGGCCGGCCGGCCGGGTGGCGGATGCGGGCAGCACGTCATGAGCAAACCCCTCAGGACCGACCCGGTGGGGGAGGCCCACCGGCACTGGACCGAACGCGGGTGGGGGGAGGCGGCCGATGGGATGGCCGCGGTCACCTCGCTGTTCCGGAGCCAGCAGATCCTGTTGGCCCGGATCGATGCCGTCCTGCGGCCGCTGGACCTCACCTTCGCGCGGTTCGAGATGCTCACCCTGCTGGGGTTCTCCAAGACCGGGGCCCTGCCCCTGGCGAAGGCGTCGAGCCGGCTCCAGGTCCACCCCACGTCGGTGACGAACACCGTCGAGCGGCTGGGTCGCGCCGGGCTGGTCCAGCGCCAGCCCCACCCCACCGACGGGAGGGCGAACCTGGTGGAGATCACCCCGCAGGGACGCGACCTGGCGCTGCAGGCCGCCCGGGCCCTCAACCGGGAGGTCTTCGGGGACCTGGGCATCGACGACCGAGAGGTGACGGCCCTCAACGGGATCCTCGCCCGGTTGCGGTACAACGCCGGGGACTTCGCCGAGGTCAGCCCGCTGATGACCCGGGGCCCCGGGATGATAGACGATCCGGCGGCGCCTGCCGGGGAGAACCGCTGAGAGGAATTGATTTTTCGTCCCGAAAATGAGAAAATGAATAGGCCAAATTCCCGGTAGTGCCCCCGAGTCACTGTCGTGTGTCGTTTTGGCCTTGTCTAGAGAAAGGTGCACCCCACCCATGCGTCTGGTCCCCGGTCAGTTCGTCGTCCACCCCCACCACGGACCCGCGGTCGTGCTCGACCGCCAGGTGCGGCAATTGAAGGGAAAGGACGTGGCGTACGTCGATCTGGAGATCCAGGACAAGGGGTTGCGCATCTCCGTCCCGGAGGCGGGGATCAAGGACATCGGTGTCCGTGATGTCAGCAGCCACACCACCGTGCGGAAGCTGATGTCCCTGCTGGCCAAGCCGAGCGAGCACGTCGAGCAGCAGTGGTCCCGCCGGATCAAGGCCTTCCAGGAGAAGCTGTCCACCGGTGACCTGCCCCGCGTGGCCGAGGTCGTCCGCGACCTGCATCGCCGCCAGACCGAGAAGGAACTGTCCATGGCCGAGCGGATGCTCCACCGCGAGGCCGTCGAGGTGCTCGCCGCCGAGGTGGCCATCGTCCTGGACATCACCCCGGTCGAGGCGGAGGACGTCATGGCCCAGGCCATCGACGGCACCCCGCTCAAGGACCTCGGGCTGGACCGCGGCAAGACCACCAGGCTGGCGGCCCAGCAGGCCGCCTGACCTGAGGCTCAGCGGGCCGGGCGGAAGGCCGCCTCGGCCTGCATGAACGGCTTGGCGTCGGGCCCGTTGCCGGCGCCGTACAACTCCACCTGCACGATCCGCAACGACCTCCCGGCATGCCGGACCCGGACCCGTGAGGCGATCTCGCCGCCGGCCGGCCGCAGGAACATCACCCGCAGCGACTGCAGGTCGTATCCGGTCCGGTCCGGCATGGCCTGCTGGGCCGCCAGCGCCGCCATCATGCTCAGGGCGCCGCCGTGGACGGCCCCGTGCGGGTTGCACAACTCGTCCTTGCGCGCGAAGCCCCATCCGGCCCCGAAGCCGTCGGTGACCTCTGGTCGCCCGGCCCTCGGGGCCGGCGCCGTGGGCTGCGCGCCGAGGACCTGCCCGAGGGGAACCTCGGTGTCCGGCCCCATGGGTAGGCCTGCCATGGCTATGAAGTGCCCGACGGCGGCCGGATCGTTCCCGTCCACGCCCTGGAACCAGCCGGTCGCCTGGACGTACTCCCTGCCGTCCGGGCCCCGCAGGGTTCCCGAGGCCATCCCGCCCGTGCCGTCGGCCACGAGGGGGCGGGTCCACGACTCCAGGGTGGTGCCGTCCGCGGGTAGCGGCCGCAGGATGTTGAGCACCAGTTCCGTGGTGACGATCCACTGCAGGCGGCGTTCCGCAGCGTGCAGGGACGTGGCCAGCGTCTTGTCCATGATCACCGCCGCTGCGGCGCCAAAGGGGCGGCCGTCCGGGTCCTGGACCCAGGGGCCGGTCGTCATCGTCCCCGTCCGGGCCCCGGCCGCGCCCTGCTCCGGGTCGCGGAACAGCCGCACCCGCATCAATTGCTCCATCCGGCCCAGCACGGGGACCGGGCGGCCAGTCGGGACGTCGCCCCGGCTGCCGAGGGCGTCGTGTGCGCCGTGGGCCTGGAGGGTGTCGGCTCCCCGGGGGGAGGTCGGCAGGGTGCGGTCCGGATGGGGTGCGGTCATTCCAGCAATGTAGCGGAGCGCCCCCTGGAACTGTCCGAACGGTGCCGTGAGGGGTGGTGAGGGGCCCCGGGGACCGATGCCCCCACCCCCTGAATATAACGAAACGGTAAAGATTCCGCGAGGGTCGTCCGTGTACAGAGCGTTTGCCCGAGCAACCGCGTCAGCTCGCGGAAGTGCGGCCCTCCGAGCCTGCCTCCCGCGAGCGCCTGCCGGGGGCCAGAACCCCCGGATTTCGCGGATCTCGGGTTGAAATCGAAACTCAGCTCGTTAGGTTGGAATGGATGGCAGATGATGCAGACACACCACTGACCACCCGTCCGAACAGCCTCACCCTCCGCCCGTTGCGGGCCGCCGATGGTGCAGCGCTCTGGCAGTTGACGAAGGACTCGCAGGTCCTGGACCTCAACTCCTCCTACGCCTACCTGTTGTGGGCCAGGGACTTCGCCGACACCTCGGTGATCGCCGAACTCGACGGCGAGCCGGTCGGCTTCGTGAGCGGCTACCTGCGGCCCGAGTCGCCCACCACCCTGATGGTGTGGCAGGTCGCGGTCTCCGAGGCCGCCCGTGGCCGCGGACTCGCGTCGAAGATGCTCGACGCGCTCGTCGCCCGGACGTCCGCCGAGACCGTGGAGACCACGATCACCGCGGACAACGAGGCCTCCATCGCCCTGTTCACGCGCTTCGCCCAGCGCCACGGCGCCAGCCGCGAGGTCATGCCGCTGTTCACCGACCGGATGTACCCGGACGGACATGACACCGAATACCTTCACCGGATCGCGCCCCTCTCCGGGCCGCAGATCGACCCCATCCGAAAGGGACACACCATGGATACCACTGTCTTCAGCACCGTCGAGTCCGAGGTCCGCAGCTACAGCCGCGGCTGGCCCACCGTCTTCACCCACGCCAAGGGCTGCGTCCAGACCGCCGAGGACGGCACCGAGTACCTCGACTTCTTCTCGGGGGCCGGCGCCCTGAACTACGGGCACAACCACCCGAAGCTGCAGGCCGCCGTGGCAGAGTACCTCACCAGCGACGCGGTCGTGCACTCCCTGGACATGATGACCCCGGCCAAGCGGGAGTTCCTGCAGACCTTCAAGGACGTCATCCTGGACCCGCGCGGGCTGGACTACAAGGTCATGTTCCCCGGCCCGACGGGCACCAACACCGTGGAGGCCGCCCTGAAGCTGGCCCGCAAGGTGACCGGGCGCCAGCACATCCTGTCCTTCACCAACGCCTTCCACGGCATGACCCTCGGGTCGCTGTCCGTGACCGGCAACTCGATGAAGCGCAAGGGGGCCGGTATTCCCCTGACCAACAGCTCGAAGATCCCGTACGACGACTACTTCGACGGCGAGACCGCCGACTTCCTCTGGCTGGAGCGGGTCCTGGAGGACTCCGGTTCCGGCGTGGACAAGCCCGCCGCGGTCATCGTGGAGACCGTCCAGGGTGAGGGGGGCGTGCGCGCCGCCCGTCTGGAATGGCTCCGCGGCCTGTCCGAGCTGTGCGCCAAGCACGAGATCCTGCTGATCGTCGACGACGTCCAGGCCGGCTGCGGCCGGACCGGTACCTTCTTCAGCTTCGAGGAGGCCGGATTCACCCCGGACATCGTCTGCGTCTCCAAGTCGATCTCCGGCTTCGGCCTGCCGATGGCGCTGACCCTGTTCCGTCCCGAGCTGGACGTGTGGACCCCGGGCGAGCACAACGGCACCTTCCGCGGCAACAACCTGGCCTTCGTCACCGCCACGGCCACCCTGAAGGAGTTCTGGGCGGACGACACCTTCCAGCTGGGCCAGCTCGCCGAGGCCATCGCCACCCTGCATGACGGCCTGGAGCAGATCGCCGACTCCGTGGAGGGCGCCTCGGTGCGCGGCCGCGGACTGCTGGCCGGCGTGCGCTTCGAGGATGCCGAGGTGGCCGGGAAGGTCGCCGCTCACGCGTTCGACAACGGCCTGCTCGTGGAGACCTCCGGTCCCGACGACGAGGTGCTCAAGGTGATGCCGGCCCTGACCACCTCGCGGGCCGAGCTCGAGCGAGGCCTGGGCATCATCGCCGAGGCCGTCACCGCCGTGACCGGAACCGAGGTCGACTACCGGGCCGGTGCCCGCGAACTGGCAAGCGCCTGAGCCACCCTCCCCTTCACCACTGCCGGTTACGAGCACGATGAGTGTCGGTCCGCACGGCGTGTCCCTACCTCCGCCGTGCTCGTAACGGTTCACCCGACCGAAAGGAACCACCATGCTGGTGACCAACCTGAACGACCTGAACGACACCGACCGCGACATCCAGTCCGAGACCTGGCGCTCGCGCCGCATGGTCCTGGCCGGTGAGGGCGTCGGTTTCTCCTTCCACGACACCGTCATCTACGCGGGCACCACCTCCACGTTCCACTACGCGAACCACATCGAGGCCGTGTACTGCGTGCAGGGCGAGGGCACCCTCACCAACGAGGAGACCGGTGAGGTGCATGAGCTCAGGGACGGCACGATGTACCTGCTGGACGGCCACGAGAAGCACACCGTCCGCGCGACCACCGAGCTGCGCATGGCCTGCGTCTTCAACCCGCCGGTCACCGGCCGC
>NZ_AFXQ01000033.1 GCF_000224415.1 Citricoccus sp. CH26A
CCATTCCCGGGGCCTCGTTCATCGTGCTGCAGGAGAAGCTGCCGCGGGCCGTGGCCGGGGCCCTGGCCGGGGCCGGGTTCGGCGCCGCCGGCGCCCTGTTCCGCCGCACCCTGCGCAACCCGCTGGCGAGCCCGGACATCCTGGGCGTGACCCAGGGGGCCGCCGTCGCCGCCGTGGGGATGCTGGCGTTCGGGGCGGGATCCGGCAGCGGAGCCGGCATGGCGGTGGCAGCCCTGGTCGGCGGGCTCGCCGCGACCGCGGTGGTGCTGGGCTTCTCGACCGCCGGGCGCTCCGGCGGGCGCCTGGGCGGGGGCGCCTCCGCCGGGTCCGGCGGGCTCGCCGGGGCGCTGGGCGGGACGACGTTCATCGTGGCCGGCATCGCCGTGGCCACGCTGTGCCAGGCCGTCCTGTCCGGGGCGATGCTGTCGCTGAACCAGCACGACCTGCAGTCCGCGGCCATCTGGACGGCGGGTTCGCTGAACGCCGTGACGTGGGAGCGGATCGTGGTGCTGGCCGTCCTGCTGGTGGTCCTGCTGCCGGCCGGGGGGAAGCTGCACGCCCGGTTGGCCCCGGCGGACCTGGGCGGGGAACTGGCCCACGGGCTCGGGTCCCGGCCCGGACGGACCGGGCTGGGAGCGCTGACGGTGGGCGCGCTGCTGGCCGCGGCGGCCACCGCCGCCACGGGCCCGATGGCGTTCGTGGCCCTGCTGTCCACCCCCGTGGCCCGAGGGCTGACCGGCGGGCGCCCGTCCCTGCCGGTCGCGGCCCTGTGCGGCGCGGTGATCGTGGTGGTCGCGGACTTCCTGGCCGCCGAGGCCTTCGGCGGGGCCCGGCTGCCGACGGGCGTACTGACCGGAGCGGCCGGCGCGCCGCTGATGCTGTGGCTGCTGGTGCGGTCCGGACGGAGGAGCTGAATGGACACGGAGTCAGGAGCGCGTGCAGTGCCGGAGGCCACGGACGAGGTCGCGTTGGACCCCTCCCCACCGGGGGTCCCCGCACCCGCGATCCGCCTGCGCGGGGTGACCCTGGGCTACGGCGACCGGGTGGTGGTCGGCCCCGGGCAGCCCCTGGACCTGGACCTGCCGACCGGGCAGACCACGGCGATCATCGGCGCCAACGGTTGCGGCAAGTCGACCCTGTTGCGCGGACTGACCCGCCAGTTGCCGCTGCTGACCGGCACCCTCGAGGTGCTCGGTCGGTCCGCCGAGCGCTGGCCCGCCCGCGGCTACGCACGCACCGTGGCCCTGCTGCCCCAGTCCCCGGTGGCTCCGGACGGGATGACCGTGGAGCAGCTGGTGGACCGCGGACGGCACCCGCACCGCGGTTGGTTCGGCGCCCGGACGGCCGCCGACACCGAGGCCACCGCCCGGGCCCTGGAACTGGCCGACCTCGTGGAGCTGGCCGGAGCGGACGTCTCCGAGCTCTCCGGCGGTCAGCGGCAGCGTGCCTGGCTGGCCCTGGTCCTGGCCCAGCAGACCCCCGTGGTGCTGCTGGACGAACCGACGAGCTACCTGGACCTGTCCCACCAGGTCGAGCTGATGGACCTCGTCCGCTCCCTGCCGGATCCGACGACGGCCGGGCAGCGGGCCACCGTGGTCGCCGTGCTGCACGAGTTGAACCTGGCCTCCCGCAGCGCCGACCACATCGTGGCCATGGCCCACGGCCAGGTCGTGGCAGCCGGCCCACCGGGACAGGTCCTGACCCCCGCCCTCCTGGAGGAGGTCTACGGACTGGACGCCGACGTCGTGCCCGACCCGCTGCTGGGTCACCCCGTGGTGCTGCCACGCACCCCGGCCGACCGGCTGGGGGCCTGACCCCCGGCCGGGACCAGGACGCCGAGGATGGCGATTCCCGACGCCGCCCAGAAGGCCGCGGGCAGGCCGGCCCGGTCGGCGAGGATACCGAGCAGCGGGGCTGCACCAGCCTGTCCGACGGCGAGGAACAGGAAGGCCAGCCCGACGCCCCGTGCCGGCTGGCACTGGAAGACCTCGGTGCCCCGGAGAAGCAGGACACCTGTCAGGACGATGTAGACGCCGCCGAAGACCCCGTGGGCGAGAAGGGCGACGACGGGGTTCTGGGGTGCGGCGGAGAGGGCGGCGGTGGTGACGCTCAGGGCCACCAGGGATGACGCCCAGACGGCGCCCGGCCCGAACCGCTGCGTGGCATCACCCGTGGCGGCGCCCAGCAGCCCGCAGGCCCCGAGGATGATCCACGCGACCGTGGCGAACGCCTGGCCGTGGTGGCCGTCGGTCGTCAGCAGGTCCGGCCCGAAGGTCCAGACGGCGGCGCTCGAGCCGCCCACGACCGCGGCGGCCAGGATGAGGTGCACGGCACCCACGGGTGGTCGCCTGTCCCATGCAGACGACCGCCGCCCCGCCGGGACCCCCTCGGCGGCCCGGCGGCGGCCGGACGGGACCGTCACGGCCACCCAGACGGTGACCAGGGCGGTGACAGCCGCGAAGACCCACCACGCGACCCGCCAGTGCTCCCCCGTCAGCAGGGCGACCGGCCCGGAGACGAGTACGCCCAGTCCCGTCCCGGCGTTCACCATCGTCTGCAGGCGGCTGCGCGACTCGGGCCGGACGTGTCGGGTGATGGCGTGAGCCAGCGGAGGCGAGGCGACACCGGTACTGGTCCCGGCGAGCATCACGCCCACGATGAGGACCCCGACCCCGGGCGCCAGGGCGATCAGGGCGGTACCGAGCGTGGCCAGCACCCCGGCGAGGACGGCCGTCCGGCGGCCGCCCCACCGCGGGGTGACCAGCGTCGCACCGAGGATGCCCGCACAGTAGGCGACGTAGCTGCCCGAGGCGATCATCCCGGTCGTGGAGGCATCCAGGGCGAAGCTCCCCCGGAAGGCCGGCACGAACAGTCCGTAGGCGAACCGGGCCAGGCCATAGCAGACGGCGATCAGGCTCATCCCGGCCGCGGCCAGCTGCAGGGAACGGGCGGGCGAGAGCATCGAGGGGCCGAGGGCGGCCGGGGGCTTCAGGGTGTGGGAGGTCATGAGCGTCCTCGCCTGATCGATGGTGCGGGGGACCGTTCTGCCGGGGGTGTCCGGTTGGTTCACAGACCGGTGAATGCATCACGACACTAGGTATACTGGTCAGTAAAGTCAAGGGAGGGCCCGTGACCACAGGAAAACATCAGCAGGTGCGGCTCACGCCGGGCGCGCGCCGCGTTCTCGACACCGCGTCCGAGCTCTTCTACCGACGCGGGATCCACGCGGTGGGCGTGGACACGATCGCCGCGGAATCAGGCGTGACCAAGCGCACCCTCTACGACCGTTTCGGCTCCAAGGACACGCTGGTGGCCGCCTACCTGGAGCGCAGGCATGACCAGTGGTGGTCGCGGTGGGCCCAGCGCATCGAAGCGGCTCCCCCGCCGAGGGCCCTCACGGTGTTCGACTCCTACCTCGACGATGCGCCGATCTCCGATCGGGGCTGTGCCTTCCTGAACGCGGCTGCGGAGCTACCGGAATCCCACCCGGCCTACGAGGTCGTCCGCCGCCACAAGCGGCTGGTCCGCGAGCGGCTCGAGGAGCTCATCGCCGAGGACCCGGAGGTCTCCCGGCCGGACCAGCTCGCCGAGCACCTGTTCCTCCTGCTGGAGGGCGCGGTGGCGCACCGCGGGCTGGACGGCTCCCCGGACCGGCTCACCCACGCCCGTGCCCTGGCCGCGCAGCTCCTCGGTGGTCCCGGGATGAGGTGAGCGGACCCAGGCTCAGGCGAACAGGGCCACCGCCATGACCAGGGGCAGGGAGACGACCGAGGCGATCGAGGTGACCATCGTCAGCGTCTTGAAGGTCCCCTGGGTGGACAGCCCCAGCAGCGCCTTGAACATCCAGAAGAAGTTGCTGTTGACCTGGAGTGCGAACATGGAACCCGAGGCGATGGCGAGGCCGATGACGATCGGTGAGACGTCGATCGAGCCCAGGACCGGGCCGATGATCCCGGCGGCGGTGATCGCGGCGGCGGTGATCGCGGCGACCGATACGGAACCGATCGCCAGGTGAAGCGCCGCGGCGATGCCCCAGGCCAGCAGGATGCTGAGGATGGCCGGCGCCCCGGCCTCGGCGGTGAAGAGTCCCGCCATGATCGTGTCCAGTCCGGTCTCCCCGATGACGGCCCCCAGGGATCCACCGATGCCGGTGATGAGCAGGATCTCACCGGTGGTGTGGAAGCCCTCGCTCATCGCCGCCCCCGTCCCGTCCGCCCCGAGGACGCGCCGGCAGAGCAGGTAGGCACCGAGCAGTCCGATGAAGAGCGCCAGGTTGGCGTTGCCGAGGAAGGCGATGACGTCGTTCGAGAACCCGAACAACTCGGCGAAAGCGCCGAAGGCGATCAGCAGCAGCGGCACCAGTATGGGCAGCAGGCTGACGAACAGCGGGGGTGTCCGGCTGTCCTCCGTGACGAGTTCGGTGGTCTCAAGCTCGACCATGGCCGCGTCGACCCTCTCGTCCCTGGGCTGCTTCCAGTACCCTCCGCGCAGCAACTGCCGGAAGACCAGGGTCGTCGCGATCGCGGTCAGCGGGCCGAGCACGAAGCCGTAGAGGAGCCAGGTGCCGAGCGGGATCCCCATCAGTCCGGCGATGGAGACGGCGGCCAGGCCAGGGACCACGAAGACGTAACCGGCGAAGATCCCGGTTCCCAGCGCACCGGCCATGAGCGGCAGTCCGATCGGGCCGATGTAGGGGCCGGTCGATCGCGCCACCGGCGCGGCCAGGACCACCTGCACGTCCACGTAGATGGACGGGAAGATCGTCGACATCGCCGCCGTCAACGCGTACGGGAGCCGCCGCGCCCCGACGCCGTTGACCAGCAGGGTCACCATCTTCTGGAAGGCACCCATCGCATGGAGCAGCGCACCGATGAGCACGCCGAAGCCGATCAGCAGGCCGACCTCCGCCATGATCTCGCCGAAACCGTTGGCGATCGCCTCGATCGTGGCGGTGAAGCCCACACCGGTCGCCAGGCCGAGGTACAGCGAGCCGATGACCAGGGAGATCACCGGGTCGACCTTCAGCCAGATGATCAGCACGACGATCACGACGATCGCGATCACGGTATGCAGGATGACCATGACGTGCTCCAATCGAAAGGCAGAGCCACGGGGACCTCCGTCGTCACCCGCACGACGAGCACACCTTCTGTCCGTGGCGATGTCAGTGTCAAGGCGTGCACGCCCAGCTCGTCGCCACCCTCACCGGCCAGACACGTGAGGGTGTGGAGATCACCGACGGCCAGGTGACGCTCGACATCGCGCCGTTCGTCGAGGTCGTCAAGGAGCGCCTGGTCGACCGCGGCATCGGGGTGGCCACCCGAATCCCGCAGGTCCACACGTCCTTCGTCCTCTTCGAACTGCCCAACCTCCCCGCTGCCCAGCGCGCCTTCGCGGCGCTGAACGCGCTGGGCGCAGCCCTTCCCTTCGTCGCCCTCGCCGTGCTCGCGAGCGGCGTTCTGCTCGCCCGCGGCCGCCGCCGCGCGGCGATCGGCGCAGGACTGGGGGCCGCGGCGGGGATGCTCCTGCTGGGGACGGCGGTGCTGATCGCCCGGGAGGTGTACCTGGGATCCATCCCCCCGGACGTACTGCCCCGGGAGGCCTGGCCGGGGAGCGCGTGGGCCACGCGCTGGCCTCCTACCGTCGCCCGCTGCGGATCGGTGTGATCGCCCTGGGAGCGTTCGTCGTCCTCGTCATGGACCGGCCGGGCCCCGCCGTCATCGTGACCGTCCTGCTCCACGTGCCGGTCGGGTACCCCGTACGCGTGTGACGGTACCGGCGTCTCCATACCGTGGTGAGCGGCGCGCCGTGGTGGCGCGACGGGCCACCCCTGCCCAGGTCAGGACGGCGTCTGCGCATGTCTTCAGGCGTGCCCCGCTGCCCATGCGCTGATCGGCGCCGCGATGACGGGAGACCGTTATGCGACCGGCGTGCCAGGCACCCATCTGTCCGAGAGGAAACCGCGTTCGTGAAGTCCAGCAACCGCACCGTGATGGCACTCGCCCTGGCATCTGCCGTGCTGGCCGCTTCCGGGTGCGCCACCGGCAGCGCGACGGTCCAACCACATCCCACCGTCACCGTGACCGCCGCCGCCCCCGCCCCGGAATGGACCCGGACCGTGAATCCCGACTGGGAGTTCCTGACCGTGGTCCGGGACAGCGGCATGGTGTTCACCCAGGACTGGGAGGCAGACCTGGAGGTCGCGGGCCTGGACCTGACGCAGACCGATACCTTCCAGCTGCGCAGCCAGGTGTGCGGGAGCGCGATGAACGACGGCACGGGGGACTACAACCCGGCGAGCCAGACCCACAGGTTCTGGCTGTCCTCGTTCTACGACGAGGTACGCCGGGCCGGCCGGGACAATGCCTGGGACGTCCCCCGCACGGTCGCCTACCACCACTGTCCGTCGCGGTTCGCCGCCGTCAATGCCGTGGAGGAACTGGAGTCCCGCTCGCGCTGAGCGCCGCTGGGGGGGTGAGCGGGGCCGCTCAGCCCTCGCAGTCGGTGCAGTAGAGCATGCCGTTCTTCTCCTTGGCGACCTGGGACCGGTGGCGGACCAGGAAGCAGGAGGCACAGGTGAACTCATCGGCCTGGGCGGGGACCACCCGGACCATCAGCTCCTCGCCGGACAGGTCGGCGCCGGGCAGCTCGAAGCCCTCGGCGGCCTCCGTCTCGTCGACGTCTACGGCCGCGGACTGGGTGTCCGTGCGGGTGCTCTTCAGTTCCTCGATCGAGCTCTCGGACAGCTCGTCCTCGTTCTTGCGTGGCGCGTCGTAATCGGTGGCCATCGGGGTCTCCTCACATGCGGCAGGGGGTGGCCAGGAGAGCTGGCTCTAACACCGCCCGCCTGAAACACCCGGAGGGGCCCACATATTCCGCGAGTGGTCCAGAACACCGCCGCTGCCGGTCCATGGGGAGCCGTGAGCCAGTCCACGCCACCGATGTCGGGCTGTCCTCGCCACCGTCTCCCGCCGCGGTCCTCTCGGAGGCGGCGGGAGACGGTGGCGAGGGGCACTCAGCGGCTGAGGCCGCGGAGCGCGGCCTCGAGGACATCGAGGCCGTCCTGCAACAGCTGCTCGTCGATGACCAGGGGCGGCAGGAGACGGATGACGTTGCCGTAGGTGCCACAGGTCAGGATCAGCACGCCGTCGGCCAGACAGGCGGCGGCCACGGCCTTCGTGGACTCGGGATCGGGTTCGGTGGTGCCGGGCCTCACCAGTTCGATCGCCAGCATCGCCCCGCGGCCCCGGACGTCACCGATCGGGCCCTGCGCCCCGCCCAGTTCCTCCGCCAGCGCACGCAGCCGGCCGACGACGATCGACTCGATGGCCCGCGCCCGGGCCGAGAGGTCCAGTTCTCGCATGGTCTCGAGGGTCGCCAGCGCGGCGGCGCAGGCCACCGGGTTGCCGCCGTAGGTGCCGCCGAGCCCGCCGGGGTGGACGGCGTCGAACAGCTCAGCCCGGCCGGTGACCGCGGAGAGCGGCATGCCGCCGGCGATGCCCTTGGCCATGGTGATCAGGTCGGGCACCACGCCCTCGTGCTCGGAGGCGAACCAGGCCCCGGTGCGGCAGAAGCCGGCCTGGACCTCATCGGCGATGAAGACCACGTCGTTCTCCCTGGCCCAGGCCGCCAGCGTGGGCAGGAACCCCTCGGCGGGAACGATGAAGCCACCCTCGCCCTGGATCGGTTCGATGATGATCGCCGCCGTGGACTCCGCGCCGATCTGCTTCTCGATCTGGGTGATGGCCCGCCGCGCCGCCTCCGGGCCGGTCAGTCCGGGGTTCTCCTCGCGGTACGGGTAGCTCATGGGCATCCGGTAGATCTCCGGGGCGAAGGGGCCGAAGTGCGTCTTGTAGGGCATGGTCTTGGCGGTCAGGCCCATGGTGAGGTTGGTGCGCCCGTGGTAGGCGTGGTCGAAGGCGACCACGGCCTGGCGACCGGTGGCCAGGCGGGCGATCTTCACGGCGTTCTCCACGGCCTCGGCCCCGGAGTTGAACAGGGCGCTCCGCTTGGCATGGTCCCCGGGGGTCAGCCGCGCCAGTTCCTCGGCCACCCGGATGTAGCCCTCATAGGGGGTCACCATGAAGCAGGTGTGGGTGAAGCGGCCGGCCTGTGCCCCCACGGCCGCCGCCACCGCCGGCGAGGACGCGCCGACGCTGGTCACCGCGATGCCCGAGCCGAGGTCGATGAAGGAATTGCCGTCCACGTCCCGGATCACGCCGCCGTCCGCGTCCTCGGCGAAGACCGGCAGGCTCGAGACCAGGCCACGCGGCACCACGGCATCGCGACGCTCCCGCAGCTCGAGCGAGCGGGGGCCGGGGACCTCGGTGACCAGTTCGCGGCGCTGGGGCAACCGCGCGTCGAGGGTCGGGAGGGAGGGGGAAACGGTCAGGGACATGGCAACCGGCCTTTCACGATGTGACGGCGCCCCGCGGTGGGCAGGGCGGACTCCTGGGGTGAGCCTAGACAGTGATCACGTGACGTAGTGCACAATCCTTCGCGCGGTGGTGTGCACGTGGCATAGTCCCACCGCCCGTCAGGCTGGACGGCCGCGGCCCGGCCGGGACCGGAGGCCCGGCCCCTCGGTCACGTGCAGCGCGATCCAGAGGTCGGCACGCAACTGGGGGTCCTCCAGGGACCGCTGGAGCGCGCGCTCGGCGGACTGCAGCTGGTGCAGGAGGGTGTTCCGATGGACACCGAGCTCCTCGGCCGCCTGGCGCCGGTTGCCGTTGTGGGCCAGGAAGACGCGCAGGGTCTCCAGCAGCCGCTGCCCGGTGGGACCCTGCGCGGTGAGCGGGTCCAGGAGCTCCCGGGCCCAGGCCCGCGCGGCCTCCGCCGGCAGCAGTCCCGCGATCCCTCCCGCGGCCAGGTCGTCCCAGGAACCGACGCGGTGCTGCGCGGCGGTGCGCTCCAGCACGTGGAGCGCCTGGGTGTGACTGGTGGCGGCGTCGTCGACGGTCACGCTGCCCCCGATCCCCGCCCGCAGGCCCGCGGTGGCCACCACCTGGTGCAGCACCGACAGGGCCGCGGGGGTGTCCTCCATCAGCACGGGGGCCTCCTCCTCCGAGCCGTCGCGCGGCACCGGGGTCCCCAGGAGCATCCGGTGACCGGTCCGGTCGGTATGGCCCTCGATCCGGCGGCCTGCCTCTCGGATGAGCTCGGGAGCCCCGCGGAGGACGCAGACGCGGATCCCGTGCACCCCTCGACCCCAGGCCTCGTCACCGGCCACCGAGAGCAGGGCGTCGCCGGCGCGGAGGTCGCCGCCAAGCAGAAGTGCGACCGCACCGGCGCGGATCCGGCGGCGGGAGAGCTGCCGTTCCGCGGCCCGCTCGGCGTGCAGGGAGAGCAGGGCCACCGTGGTCGAGATGGTGCCCGACTGCGCCTGGTCGAGGGGGTGGGGCAGGACGACGACGAGGTATCCCTGGGGATCACCGTGGACGCCCAACGGGTGGATGACCACGGTGCCGTCCGGACCCGTCTCCCGGAGGGCTCCCCGCAGCCCGCCGTCGCGCAGGCGACCGATGAGCTGCGCGAGGGGGCGGTCGGTCGGCAGGTGCGGGATGGCGGGTGCGGAGCGCTCCTGGACATCCCCGTCCGCGGTGCAGACGGCCGCCCATGCCCCGGGCAGCAGCGTGGCGAGGGTCCTGAGGACCTGGGTGGAGCCGTCGACGGCCGTGGCCGCCCGGGTCAGCGCGCGCTGATGGGCCAGGCTGCTCTCCAGTGCGGCGCGCTCCTCGGCCGCGCGCAGTTCCGCCACCGCACGGATGACCTGCAGGAAGGTCGTCTTCTCCGGCACCGCGAAGAGCGTCAGTCCCGTGCCCCGGGCCGCCGCGATGAGTTCCTCGGGCACCTCCGGCCACGTCAACCGCTGTCCCACCCCCATCCCGAGGGCGACGACGCCCCGGTCGTCGAGCCGCCGGACGTAACTGCTCCAGGACGGGCCGTCGGTGGGACTGGTGATCCCGGTGAACAGGACGATCTCCCCGCCGCTGAGGTACGGGGTGGGGTCCGTCAGCTCGGTCGTGGCGACCCAGGCCACCGCGCGGTTCATGACCCCCTCGACCAGGGTCTCCAGGCCCAGCTCCTCGAGGCGAAGCACCTTCTCGACGGTTATCAATGCCGCTTCCTCCCTGCTCGTCCTCGATCGCCCGGGCCCCCGGAGACACGAGGGCGGTCTCCGGTCGTCACGGTGACGACGGGCCGTACTGGCCCGATGCTAGTGCCCCCTCCAGCGGTCCTCCCCGCAGGTCCGCCGGTGCGTGTCCACCGGCCTTGCCCCGGCCCGGTGGCACGGGGGACGATGACCGCAGCAGGCCGCGACCACCCGCAGGTCATCCCCCGAACCCCGGAGGCCCCATGAGCCAGACGACCACCGACCCGGCGACCCCCACGGTCATGCCCGCCGCCTTCTTCGGCCACGGCAACCCCATGAACGCCCTGGAGACCAATCGCTACACCTCCGCGTGGAAGGCCTTCGGCGAGGCCGTGCCCACCCCGCGGGCCATCCTGGTGGTCAGCGCGCACTGGTACATCAACGCCACCGCGGTCACCGCCATGCCGGACCCGCGCACCATCCACGACTTCTACGGCTTCCCGCAGGAGCTCTTCGACGTCCAGTACCCCGCCCCCGGCCTGCCCGGGCTCGTCGAGGAGATCAGTGACACCGTCCACCCCACGTGGGTCGGCGCGGACGTGGACAGCTGGGGCATCGACCACGGCACCTGGTCCGTGCTCACCCACGCCTTCCCAGACGCCTCCATCCCCGTGGTCCAGATGAGCATCAACGCGGACAAGCCCCTGGACTACCACCTGCGGCTCGGGGCCGACCTGGCCCCGCTGCGCGAGCAGGGCATCCTGATCGTCACCAGCGGGAACATCGTCCACAACCTGCGCAGCATGGACTGGAGGCGCACCGACGACGGCTTCGACTGGGCGCACCGGTTCAACGAGGACGCCAAGGAACGCCTGCTCACCGACCCCACCGAGATGCCCACCCTGGACGCCCACGCGGACTGGGACCACGCCGTGCCCACCCCGGACCACTTCATCCCATCCCTGTACCTGGCCGGGCTCGCTGGCGCCGCGGGCACGGGCGGCACCAGCGGTACCGGTGACACCGCGCAACCGGGCCTGGACGTCCTGGTGGACGGCTACTCCTACGGCTCGCTGTCCATGACGGCCTACACGCTGGGGCTGGACTGCCCGCCGTCGCCCGACGGCGGCGGCTCCTCCGAGCCGCCTGCCGACCTGCCGCCGGACGGCTCGAACATCTGATGGACCCCGCCCCCGACGACGGCGCGGTCCCTGCCGCGGTCACCGTGCCGGCCAGCGGTGCCGGTACCCCGGACTTTTCCGTCAAGACCATCCTCGAGGGTGAGCTCGTCCGCCTGGTGCCCGCCGCCCGCGAGCACGCCGCCACCCTGCACGGGCTGTTGTCCGACCCCGAGGTGGGGCGGCTCACCGGTTCGGTGCATTCCTCCGCCCCCGGCCCCGCGGCCGCCTCGCCGTGGAGCGTGGCGCAGCTCGAGGAGGTCTACGACCGCTGGTCGCACGCGGGGGACCGCATCGTGTGGACCATCCGGGAGCGGTCCTCCGGACGGATCGTCGGGGAGTCGGTGCTCAACGAGTTGGACGAGGACAACCTCTCCTGCGGATTCCGGATCTGGATCTCCGGGGCCCGGGACCGCGGACTCGGCACCGAGGCGGTCCGGCTGACCCTCCGGCACGCCTTCGAGGCCCAGCACCTGCACCGGGTGGGCCTGGAGGTCTACGACTTCAACCCGCGGGCCCGGCACGTCTACGAGAAGGCCGGCTTCACCCACGAGGGCACGCTGCGCGAGGCCCTGCGGTTCGACGGGCAGTGGGTCGACTGCCACGTCATGGGGATGCTGTCCCGGGAGTGGTTCAGGTGAGCCGGAGGGTGGTCAGGCAGGTCGGGTCGTCGGCGCCGGTGGCAATGTCCGCCGTCGCGGTCCCGCCCTGAGCGCGGACCTCGATGGTCCCCTCGATGTCCGCCGGCAGCCAGAGGCCGACGAAGCCGTTGGCGTAGGTGGTGCGCTCCTCGTCCACCAGGACGGTGCCGTCCGCGCCGGTGACGGTCACGTGCACGGGGGTGTCCACGAGTTCGCCCTGGCAACCGGACAGGCTGTGGTGGAAGCAGTCGTGGGTGGTGGTCTCGTACGGCGCGACCGCCAGGTAGAACCGGTCCTGCGGCACGTCCAGGGCGACCTGGCGGTCCTCGTCGGCCAGCACCACCTGGTCTGCGGTCACCGAGGCCGCGAGGCCCCGGTCCCGGTCCGCGTGCGTGGCGTCCAGCGCCTCCGCGACCTCCTCCACGCTCCCGCCGTCGACACCGTACTCGTCCAGCAGGGCCTCGGCCCCCGCGGCGTCCGTCGCCACGCCGGGCGCGGCCGCCGGGGAGGTGGCGGACGTGGTCCCGGGGCCGGCGTCGGGAGCCGAGCAGCCCGCCAGGAGCAGCAGTGCCGCGGCGGCGGCCAGGACCCGGGAGGTGGTACGCGACGAGGGAAGGGCAGCAGGCATACCCCTATTCTGCCCCCGGCCGAATCCTTTGGAGGCCTCCGGCGGGTGATGGAACAGTGGGCACCACGGCACGCACATCCCTGAGCGAAGGAGAACACCATGGCGAAGTACCTGATCATCGGCGGACACGGCAAGGTGGCCCTGCGCACCGCTCCCCTGCTGGCTCGGGAGGGCCACGAGGTCACCTCGGTCATCCGCAATCCCGACCACACCGCGGACATCGAGGCGGCCGGCGCCACGCCGCTGGTGCTCGACGTCGAGACCGCATCCCAGGACGAGCTCGCCCGGGCCTTCGCCGGGCACGATGCCATCGTCTGGGCCGCCGGGGCCGGTGGCGGCGACCCGGAGCGCACCTATGCGGTGGACCGGGACGCGGCCATCCGCTCGATGGATGCCGCCGAGCAGGCCGGCGTGACGCGGTACGTCATGGTGTCCTACCTGGGCGCCCGCCCGGACCACGGCATCCCTGAGGACGACTCCTTCTACCCGTACGCCACGGCCAAGGCCGCCGCCGACGACCACCTGCGGAACTCGGCGCTGGACTGGACCATCCTCGGCCCCGGTGCCCTCACTACGGACGAGCCCACCGGGCGCATCCGACGGGCCACCGCCTCCACCGTCGGCGAGCTGCGGGACACCTCCCGCGGAAACGTCGCGGAGACCATCCGCGTGGCCCTGTCCACCGAGAACTCGATCGGCAAGCAGCTCGAGTACGTGGACGGCGAGGAGCCCGTCGCCGCGGTCTTCGCCCAGGCGTGAGGCCCGCAGGCCCTCCACCGGAGACAGCGGCCGCGGGCCGGTGACATCCTGAGGGGCAACCCCCGTCCACCGCCCCAGTGGACATCCCCGATCCAGGAGCACCACCATGCCCCAGTTCATGATCTCCGTCTGGCATGCCCCCGGCACCCAGTTGCGGCCCCTGGGCCCCTATGACTCCGAGGAGGCCATGCACGCGGCATTCCAGGCGGTCAGCGAGTTCAACGAGTTCCTCCAGGCCGAGGGGGCGTGGGTCTTCGCCTGCGGCCTGACGGCCCCCGAGGAGTCCTTCGTGGTGGCCGGGACCGAGGGCGCCGAGCCCACCGTGACGCCGGGCCCCCTCGCCGAGGCCTCGGACCACCTGGGCGGACTGTGGGTCGTGGAGGTCGCGGTGGCGGAACAGGTCCACGACCTGGCGGCCCGGGCCTCCGCGGCCTGCGGCCAGCGGGTCGAGGTACGCCAGCTCCAGGGCTGAGCGCGCACCCGCGTCTTCCGGCCCCGGCACCCGTCCGGTCGCGGCCCGGCTCTCGTCCTGCCGGTGTTCAGCCCCAGCCGCCCCACCAGGCCTCCAGGTCGGGGGCCTCGCCCGTCGGCTCCCAGCCCAGCCCGGCCAGGCCCACCACGGTGGTCGGGGTCGGGTCCTCGGCCCCCCATCGCCGGCGGCGCCAGCGGGCCCGCGCACTGACGAGGGTGGCCACGACGCCGACCGGCCCGGTGACCTCGATCCGGTCCCGGCCGGCCCGCTCGGCCGCCAGCAGCCGCTCCTGCACGGCGGCGGGATCCGGACGCCCGGTTCCCCGCGCGGGACGGACCGGGCAGGTCACGGTGAGCAGCCAGTCCGGTTCCTCCCCGGCTGCCGGCTCCGTCACCTCGCGCGCCACGGACACCCGGGGGTCCTGCACGAGGACCCCCGCCCCGTCCGGCACGCCTCCGACCAGCGTCAGCGAGGCGCCCGGGAAGGCCTGCAACAGCGCATCGGCACACAGCACGACGGCGGCCGCGCCCCCGTCACCCGCGTCGCCGCCCGCCTCAGCGGACCCGCCCGCCCCCACGGTGCCGCCGGCGTCCGCAGCGGCCCCGACGCGGCCGCCGGGCATCACCAGCACCAGGGCGAGGCGCACCCGGCCCCGCAGGCCGAGCGACCAGCCGCGCGCGGTGGGCGCGGAGATCCGGCCGGCCAGCACGAGCGCCTCACGGTTCTTCACCCGGCGGGCAGCGAGCGGGTCCTCACGGCCGGCGAAGTCCGGACCGGCGTGCCAGGCCACCGCGGACGGCTCGTGGGCCAGCAGCGCCCCGGTGCGCCACAACCGGTGGGCGAACTCCCAGTCCTCCCCGCCGTAGCCGACGAAGGACGGATCGAAGCCACCCGCCTCATCGTGGATCCGGCGGGAGACGGTGAGCACCGCTGAGATGACGAACCGGTAGGCGGTGGAATCGGCGTCCAAGAGGTTGCGGGACCCGGCGTAGGCCCGCTCGAGCCACTGCGGGTCCTCCAGCACGCGGTCCCGTGGCACGGGGTCCCCCGGGTGCCAGCCGGTCCGCAGCAGCGCCGGGTCCAGGTGCCGGCGGCGCCCGACGACGACGGCCTCCGGCGAGCGCGACGGCAACCGGAGCGCCCGGCGCAGGTAGTCCCGGTCCGGGATCATGTCCCCGTCCAGGAAGGCCAGCACCTCCCCCTCGGCAACCGAGGCGCCCAGCGCGCGGGCCGCGGAGGCGCGGAAGCCGGCGTCGGGCTGGCGGACCACCTGCACGTCGAGCGGGAACCGGTCCGGCAGGCGCGGGGGCTCCGGCGAACCGTCGTCGGCGATCACCACCTGCACCCGGGAGGCGGGCAGGTCCTGCCGGGCCAGGGCGGCCAGCAGCAGGTCCAGTCCGGCCTGGTCCCGGTAGTAGGGCACCACGACGGACACCTCCGGGATCCCCTCGTCCCGTCCCTCCGCGTTCCCGCCGGCGCCCGGCAGCAGGTCCCAGCGATTGCCCGGGACCGGCGTGTGGGCAGGACGGTTCATGAGTGCACCCGCTGCCAGAAGGCGGCCAGGGCCCGGGCGCAGTCCTCGGGCCCGGGGGCCAGGGTGGTCCCGGGGTCCACCCAGGTCTGCTGCGGCCGTGCCGCGGCGTCCGCGATGCCCTCCGCGAGCGCCTCCACCAGGGACGAGTCCCCGGTTCCGGGGTCCACGAGGTGCAGCGTGCCCGGGCGGAGCTGCTCCATCTCCCGCGTGTACCGGGAGGCCGGCACCACGGGACGCCGCCCCACGGACATCCAGGCAGCCAGGGATCCCGAGGCGGAGACGTTGTGGTGCGCGGCCACCGGGATGCCGGCCGATCTCAGGGCGGCGTCCAGGTCCTCCTCGGGAACGAAGCCCGTGACCCGGAACCCCACGCCGGCCGCCCGCGCGTGGTCCTGCAGCTCGTCCACGAGGCCCTCGTGGCCGCTCGAGACCGCACCGAGCGCGGTGACCCGGTGCGGGGCCGGCACGCCCCGGCGGTGCAGCAGCGCCAGGGCGTCCACGGCCTCGAGGTGTCCCTTGCCCGGATAGAGGAAGCCGAGCAGGACGACGTCCTCGCCCAGGCCCTCGATGGGCCCGTTCACCGGTTCCCCGGGGCTGTTCGCCGTCGCCGTCCCGCGGCGGTCCTCCACCGGCAGCGGGATCACCGCCGTGACGCCGGGCCAGTCCCGGTCGTCACCGGCCTCCAGCGCGGCCAGCAGGGCGAGCTCGTGCCGGCTGGAGACGACGGTGCCGGACGAGAACCGTGCCAGGGCCGCGTAGGCGACCGCCCGCCGGGCGAACCTGCCGGCACCCTCGGCCGGTTGTGGCACGTCGTGGAGGGTGAACGTGGTCCGGGGCGGCAGGCTTCCGGTCAGCGCGTCCGCGGCCTCGCTCGCGGTGGCCCCGAAGAGGGCATCGGTGACGTCGAGGTGGACGGGCCCGCCGTGGTCGCCCCCGTGCGCGAACCAGTCCTTCAGCGCGGCGGCATCGGGCAGGCGGACCACCGGCACGTCCACGCCGATCCCGTGCAGGGCCTCCGCCATCGACAGGGCGTGCTGCACCACCCCGTGCCGCTCCGGCCCGACCACCACGTACGTCGGGGGCCGGTGCGGCCGCCCGCCGTCCCGGCCCCCGGTCCGGTCCGGCGCCTCCGGCCCGCTCATGCGCCCAGCCCCAGGTCCGCCAGCAGCCGCCGGTGGCGTTCGACGCCGGCCCGCACCGCCTCGGGATTCTCCCGGTACCAGTCCAGGTGGGCCGAGCGCACGCGCGCGTCGCTCACCTCGTCCCCGTTGACCGTCCAACCGGCCCGGGACGGTCCGGTCACCTCCAGGGCCGCCAGGACCTGTGGTTCCAGCGGCGCCAGGACGTCACCCAGCAGGGTCCTGGCGGGCACGGCGACGGCGGGGTCGGCGCCCAGGTCCGCCCGCACCGCGGAGGCCAGCAGGGCGAGCACCTCGTTGGCGGGATGGTTGATGGTGTGGAAGGCCGGCACCGCCAGCTCCGCGATCCGGTCGGCCACCGGCAGGGTCGCGTGGGCCCGTTCGCGCTCGCGCAGCCGGTCGAGGGACGCCTGCGCCAGTCCACGGATCCGTTCCGGGGCCAGGGGCAGGCGGACCGGCGCCGGCTCCTCGGGGGCACGCGGGCCGCCGTCGAGCTCGGCGGCCGCCTCGGCGAGGGTCCGCAGGTCGTGGTACGGCACCACGGGCGGGTCCTCGTCCGGCCGGTCGGGGTGCCGGATGGTGACCATCCAGGGGAAGAGGGAGTTGTCGTAGAGCGCCGGGATCCGCACCGTCGTGCCCCCGGCCGGCAGGTGCTCCGCGAGCTGGCCGGTGCCCAGGGGCAGGCCCCGGTAGTCCTCCCGCACGGGCTGGGCCACCAACACGGAGGTCCTGGACAGCACGCGGTGCAGGTGCGGCAGGTCCTGTGCGGTGAGTTCGAACACCGGCGGGATCCGCACGCTCGGCGGCACCGCCGAGGACGTGGGGCCGGAGGAGATGAGCTGCCGCAGCGCCTCGGACTGGCAGTTGCCCAGGACCGCGAGGACCTCCGGCCCGGGCAGTTCCCGCACGCCGTAGAACTCGGCGTAGTGCTCCGCCCGCCCGGCGTCCGCCGGGACCCGGTCTTCGGCCATGACTTCCCCTCACCGGCCGTCCTGGCCGTCCCGTCCGTCCCCGGGGCGGCACGCGGGCACCGTCCGGTCGGCGGACCCTGGCCGCCGTCGTCGTGATCCTCCAACAGTATGCTGGTGATCCGTGCCCTGTCGGCCCGGGCCGGACCGCGAGAGGAGACGGGTGGCACCCAGCGATCACTACACGGTGCAGATGGTGCCGTCCGAGCACCCCTACTGCCGTCACGTGCTGCCGCCCGGCCGCCCGCCCGTCTACGCCGTCCGTCCCGACCCGCCCGTCCCCGGCGCCCCGGCCGGCCAGTGGTGGCCGCCCCGCGCGCTGGACGCCGACTGGCTCCGCGAGAACGTGCCGGACGTCCTGCACGTGCACTTCGGCTTCGACTCCTACGCCCCGGAACAGTTGCAGCAGGTGATCGACGTGCTGCGCGCGGCCGGCTCCGCCCTGGTGGTCACGGTGCACGACCTGCACAACCCCCACTTCACCGACCGCTCCCGGCACCTGGCCCAGCTGGACGTGCTCATCCCGGCGGCCGACGAGGTCCTCACCCTGACGCCTCCGGCGGCAGCGGAGATCCTGGCACGCTGGGACCGGGCGGCCACCGTGGTGCCCCATCCGCACATCGTCCCCCTGGACCGGATTCCCGCCCGGGCCGCCGACCGCCCCGGACGCCGACGCGCCCGGTGGGCCGGTCCCGGGTCCGCGGCCGCGGACCGGGAGATCGTGATCGGGGTGCACGCCAAGGACCTGCGGGCCAACGTCGATCCCTTCTCGGCCCTGCCCGGTGTGGCCGAGGCCGTACGGCGGCTGCGGGGGCGCGGGGTGGCGGCCCGCGTGCGCGTGGATGTCCGCGAGGACCCCCAGGACGCCGAGGCGCTGGGGCGGTTGCGGGCCGAGTGTGCCGCGTACGGCTTCGACCTCTGGGAGCACGGCCGGCTCGGGGACGACGCACTGCACGCCGACCTGCGCTCCCTGGACGTGACCGTGCTGCCCTACGCCTTCGGCACCCACTCGGGCTGGCTGGAGATGTGCCGGGACCTGGGCGTGCCGGTGGCCGTACCGGACCTCGGGTGCTTCGCCGGCCAGGCCACCTCCCCCGCGATCGAGACCTTCGCCCCCGGCGATGCCGCCGCCCTGGCCGATGCCGTGCTGGCCCTGCTCGACCGCCGCGACGCGATCCGGCCGGCCGACCGATCGGCGCGGCGGGCCCAGCGCGAGGCGGTGGCCGCCGAGCACGAACGCCTCTATGCCCGCGCCCTGGCCGCGGCCAGGTCACGGCAGACCGTGGGCGCCTGATGGCGGGCCCGACGACGACCACCTCCGTCCTGGTGATCACCGGCGGCCGGAACGAGCACCTGGCCCGCGTGATCACCGGGCTGGAACGCGCCACCCCGCGCCCGGACGAGGTCGTGGTCGTGTTCATGAACCAGCCCGACGGCGTGGTGCCGGCCACGGACCTGCCGGTGGTGACCTCCCACGTGGACGCCCCCGGCACGCTCCCGCTGGCCGCGGCCCGCAACCGGGCGGCCCGGTTGGCCGGTGGTGAGGTCCTGGTGTTCCTGGACGTGGACTGCATCCCGTCCGCCGCCGCCGTCGGAACCCTGGCGGAGACGGTCCGGGCCCATCCGGGCACGCTCGTCATGGGTACCCCGCGCTACCTGGTCCCCGAGTGGGTGCAGGAGGCGGGCGCCGCCACCGGGCTTCCCGACGACGACCGGTTGCGCGAGCTCTCCGTGTCCCACCCGGCACGGGCGCACCTGGGCGAGGGACCGACGGACGACTGGCACCTGGTGTGGACGCTCGTCCTGGCGATGGGATCGGCGGACCTCGACCGGCTCGGCGGCTTCGACGAGGCCTTCAGCGGTTACGGCGCCGAGGACACCGACATCGCGTTCCGCGCCCGCGACGCCGGCCTGGCCCTGCGGTCCTCCCGGGCCACCGTGTTCCACCAGCACCACGGCGTCCACCGGCCCCCGCTGCACCACTTCGCCGACATCCTCGTCAACGCCCGCCGGTTCCGTCAGGTCCACGGCACCTGGCCGATGGAGGGCTGGCTCGGGCAATTCCGTGACCTCGGGCTGGTCGACTGGGACCCCCAGGGTGACCGACTGGCCGTGCTGCGGACGCCCACGGACGCGGAGGTCGAGGCAACGCGGCAACCGGCCGCGGCCTTCTGACCCGGGCTCCTTGTCTTCAAGCACTTGAAGTTCCTATCGTTGACGGGGTGAGCGCACCCGGCATCAGGCACACGTACTCGATCAGGGAAGCGGCGGCGCTGACGGGATTGCCGGCCAGCACGTTGCGCTACTACGAGTCCATCGGAGTGATCTCCCCGATCGGCCGGGGTGCCAGCAGCAGGCACCGCGTCTACACCGAGGAGGACCTGGACCTGCTCACCTGGGTGTCATGCCTGAGTGCGACGGGCATGTCGGTGGCGGACATGCGCCGCTACCTGGCCAACGGCCAGCTCGGGCCGGCTGCGGCACCCGAGCAGATCGCCTTGCTGGAGGCGCAGCGGGAGCGGTTGGAGGCCGAGGCGCGAGCCGTCGCCCTCCGGAGCCGGTACGTCGGAGTGAAGATCGAGTACTGGCAGGCCATCCAGGCCGGTGACCGGTCCAGGGCCGAACGGCTCCTAGACGAGGCGCGCGCGTTGGCCGACGACCTCAAGAAGCCCGGGAGGGGCTAGAGACCACGACCGTCAGCCCGCGGATCCCGGGGTCCGCTGATTCCACCTGCCCACCCGGCGGACCCGCCACGACCATCGCCTGGCCACCCCCCGGGCACCACACGAATCCCACAAGGAGAAACCCATGACCACCACCGCCCTCGCGTACGCCGCTCCCGCCGCGGCCGCGGACCTCGTCCCCACCACCATCGAACGCCGCGCCGTCGGTGCCCACGACGTGCTGATCGAGATCAAGTACGCCGGGATCTGCCATTCCGACATCCACACGGTGCGCGGCGAATGGGGACCCCAGTCCTACCCCCTGGTCCCGGGCCACGAGATCGCAGGCATCGTCACGGAGGTCGGACCCGAGGTGACCAGACACGCCGTCGGCGACCGGGTCGGGGTGGGCTGCATGGTCAATTCCTGCGGACAGTGCAGGAACTGCACGGCCGGTGATGAGCAGTACTGCCTCGACGGCATGGTGGGCACCTATGGCGTCACCGACCGCGACGGGACCATCACCCAGGGTGGGTACTCCTCCCACATCGTCGTCACCGAGGACTTCGTGCTCGGGATCCCGGAGGGCATCGAGCTCGATGTCGCGGCCCCACTGCTCTGCGCCGGGATCACCACCTTCTCGCCCCTGCACCGCTGGGGCGCCGGCCCCGGCAAGAAGGTCGCCGTCGTCGGGCTCGGCGGCCTCGGGCACATGGCCGTCAAGATCGCGCACGCGATGGGCGCCGAGGTCACCGTCCTGTCCCAGTCGCTCAGGAAGCAGGAGGACGGGCTGCGCCTGGGCGCGGACCACTACCACGCGACCAGCGACGAGCAGACGTTCACGGACCTGGCCGGCTCGTTCGACCTCATCATCAACACCGTCAGCGCCCCGATCGACGTCACTGCCCACCTGGGCCTGCTGACCGTGGGCGGGACCATGGTCAATGTCGGGGCCCCGGCCGAGCCGCTGCCGGTGAACGCGGGGGCGCTCATCGGCGGCCGGCGTTCCTTCGCCGGATCGATGATCGGGGGCATCGCCGAGACCCAGCAGATGCTCGACTTCTGCGCCGAGCACGGCATCGGCGCCGAGATCGAGGTCATCTCCGCAGACCAGGTCAACGAGGCCTACGACCGTGTCCTCGCCTCGGACGTGCGGTACCGCTTCGTCATCGACACGGCCACCCTCAGCTAACCGCCGGTGGGGCGTGGCGGGCTCCCGCCCGCCGCACCCCGGTGGCGGCGCGCGTCAACCGAGGACCTGCCCTACCGCAGCCTCCCAGCGGCGCCGGTACTCCCTCGGTTCCGTGAGGACCTCCGCCGCCAGCCGGTCCGCCGCGGCCGGGTCCCGCAAGGCCGTCTCCACGGCGCCGGCCCAGTCAGCGGACTCGTCCCCCCATCGGCACCAGGGCACCCCGGCCGCGGCCTGGGCGGCTGCGGCGAAGTGGTCCTGCTCGTCGAACGGGCGCTCCTCCGGGGCCAGCACCAGGGGCCGGGCCGCTTCCGTCGCGTCGGCCACGGCGCTGTACCCGGCTGAGACCACCACCAGGTCCGCCGCGCGCATCCGGCCGGCGACGTCGTCGGTCCAGCCGTGCAGCACCATGTTCGGCGGCACGGCGCCGTCCGCGCCGCGCACCGGCCCGTAGACATGCCAGCGGGCACCGGGCACCTGGCCCGCGGCCCGCGCGAGGTCGGCCAGCCGGACCCCACCGCCGCCGGTGCCGGTCACCACGGTGATCTCCGGACTCGCGGTCCGGACGGCCGAGGCCGCACCGGTGCGCGGGCCGGCCCGCCGACCGAGCCGGCCGGAGGCGTCCGGCGCGCCGAGGAACGTGGTCTTCGCCCCGAACCGCTCGCGCCAGCCCGGCTCCTCCAGCCCGGCGCCGTAGTGGGCGATCAGGTGGTCGGACTCGGCGTAGACGAGCTCGTGGGCCGGGTCCGTCCGGTCCCCGTGCATGCGCCGGTGGATCACCGGGTAACCGGCCAGGCGCAGGAACAGGGCGGTCTCCACGGACACGTCCACCACCGCGACGTCCGGCCGCACCGTGCGGGCCGCGTCGAGCAGGGCGGCGAACCGGTCCCGGATGACCGGACCGGTGGGGGTGTAGTGCAACCGGGACCCGGACGGCTGGCGATGCCCGGGGACGACGTCGGAGGGCAGCAGGTGCAGCCCGGTGGCGGCCGGCAGCACCTCGGCGGCGCGGGCCGCGGAGGTGGCCACGGTCAGGTCGAAGGCCCCGGTCCCGGCGGCGCGGGCGGCGTGGTGGAGGTGGCCGAGGCCGTGGTCGTGGGCGTAGTAGAGGACCCGGGGGCGGGACGGGGAGGCGCTCACGAGCAGACCGGGTTCATGCGCGGGACCGGGCTCATGCGGGAACCGGGCTCACTGCACCGTCTGGACGGACTGCAGGGCCGGCGAGCCGTCGTCGTCGGGGCCGGCCGGCGGGGCATCGATCGAGTCCCGCACCTGCGCGGTCAGCTGGTCCCCGTAGGGGGTCCAGCCGGGGCTGAGGGCCGGCAGGGTGCCGGCACGCTCGGCGACCTCGTGCAGGAAGCCGAGGTAGGACGCCACCATCCGGTCGGCGCTGAACCGGAGGGACCAGCGGTGCACGAGCCTGCGGTCCCTGGTACGCGCCACCCGGACCGCGTCCGCGAGCGCCTCCGCCGAGTGGTGCATGGCCAGGTCCCCGGCCCGGGGACCCACGATCTCCCCGAGGGCACCCGTCAGGAAGGCGGCCACCGGCGTGCCCATCGCCATGGCCTCGACCGTGGCCAGGCCGAACGGCTCGGCCCACAGGGGGCTGGCGAGGTAGACCTCCCCGGAGGCCAGCAGGTCCGGCAGCTGACCGTGGCCCAGGTGCCCGCGGTAGACGGTGTCCTCGCCCAGCAACGGCTCCACGGCGTCGCGGTAGTAGTCCCGGTCGGAGATCGGGCCGGCGAAGTGCAGCTCGAGCCCGGCGATCCGGGCCGCCTCGATGGCCAGGTGCAGGCCCTTCTCCCCCGTGATCCGCCCGGACCAGACGGCCCGTCCCGGCACGGGCCGGACGGTGCTGTGCCACCGGGAGTGCTCGATGCCGTTGGCGACCACCGCGATCCGCGGCAGCCGGTGGTTCCAGGCCAGCGCGTTGGCCGCCGAGACGGACAGCCAGCGATGGTTCGGCGGGGGTGTCCAGGCGGGGTCGTCGAGGACGGCGAGGACCTCGGTCAGCGTGGCGGGGGTGTGCAGCACGGTGACCATCGGGGCCTCGCGCAACTCGAGCAGGGGCACCGGGGACAGCGAGTTGTTCAGCACCACGTGGAAGTCTCCGTCGCGGACCTGCCGGCAGGCCTCGGACATGGCGGCGACCAGGACCGCGCGGCGGCGCACCACGTCCTGTTCCGTGCGTACCGTGGGATCGAAGTCCTCCGCGACCAGCGGCACCACGGTACCGGCCGTGCGGGTGCCCTCCTTGGCGAAGACCGTCACCTCGTGACCGAGCCGGACGAGGTGGTCCACGGTCAGGTCCGTGTGCATCTCCAGGCCGCCGGCGTACGGTGGCCGGATCGCGTAGTGCATGTGCGCCAGGACGGCGATCCTCACAGGGCCCTACCTCCGTTTCCCGCTGATCAGCAGCCGGTCCAGTACCCACATCAGCGCCGCCACCGCGAAGAAGAACGCCAGGATGGCAGCCAGGTAGACAGACACACCAGAATATCCCATCCGGGGCACGTCCAGGATGCTGTAGGGGTACCAGTCCAGCCATGGCCCACGCAGCAGCGTGAACGCCAGCCAGGCCAGCGGGATCAACGACGCCAGGCCGATCCGCCGCCACGTCACCTGCCCCTTCCGGTCCAGCAGCAGCCAGACCAGCGGCGTGAGCAGGGGGGTGATGACGTGCTGGATGGTGTCATTGACCTGCTCCACCCGGGTCATCGGGTCGGCATCCCGCAGCAGCACGTTGAACACCACCCCGGTGATGACGATGCACACCACCCCGGCGATCCGCGCCGCATGGAAGAGGTCCGACGTCCGGTGCGGCCGGATGGCCAGCAACAGCGAGGTGAGGCCGACCAGGAAGTTGGACAGGAAGGTGAAGTAGGTCGGCTGGTTCACCACGTGCTCCCAGCCGCCGGCGAAGCCACCCGCGAAGCCGGCATCCACCGGCAGGTCGGAGTCCTTCCAGGACCCGATGTAGAAGCTCAGCCCGTTGCCGGTGAAGGACAGCAGCGCGGCCAGCAGGAACACCACCCGCCCCGCGTCGGCCCGCCACCCCGGTGCCCGCCGCGAGCTCCGCGCGGATCCGGTGCCGGAGACCACGGTCACCGCGATCAGTCCCGGTGGGGGCGGATGATGCTGCCGACCGGGTCGTCGATCAGCGCACCGGTGCCGCCCCACTGCTGCCGGATCGGTTCCATGATGTGCCTTTCGACGTCGGACGGGCCGGACCGCGCACCGGACCCACACCCCCTAGTCTGGATACTGGAACCCCCCCGCCGCCAGCACATCCGCCCCAGTCACGCAGGAGGACCCGGCATGAGGATCGGCATCGTCATCGGATCGGTACGCCAAGGGCGTCTCGGCGCGTCCGTGGGGGCCTGGGTGGCCGACCGCGCCCGTGCCCTGGACACCTCCTCCGTCCCGGGAGGCGTCGAGTGGACGGTCCTGGACCTGCGGGACTTCGACCTGCCGGTGATGACCGACGAAAACTGGGCGCAGGCCGAGGACGGCCCCGCCGAGGTGCACCGCTGGCGCGACGCCGTGGCCGAGTGCGACGGGTTCGTCTTCATCAGCCCCGAGTACAACCGGAACATCCCGGGTGCGTTCAAGAACGCCTACGACCTGCTCTCGAGGCAGTGGATGGACAAGACCCTGGCGATCGTGGCCTACGGCGGGCTGGGCGGCGTGCGGGCCAACGAGGCCTGGCGGATCACCACCGCTGCCTACAACATGCACGTGGTGGGCGACTCCGTGAACCTGGTCCGCCGCATGGACTTCCCCGGTGGCGAGCTGGCCCTGACCGACCACCACGACCGCTCCCTCGAGAAGGTCCTGCGCCGCCTCGTGGACCTCACCCGCGCCCTCGCCGGTGACCGGGCCGCCACCGGCCCGTGAGCATCCCCGCCCCGTGCCGCCCGGGACCGGGCACCCGGTCGCGGCCCCGCGTGAGCAGCCGGCAGTGACACCCGCGCGCCCGACGCCGGCCCCGACGCCCCCCGTGCCGCTGCGCACCGAGCGCCTCGAGCTGCGGTACCTCCGCGATGCCGATGCCGGCGGGCTGCTGCGCTACTACGGACGGGAGGACACCACCCGCTACCTGCTGGACGGCCCGTGGGACGCGGCGAGGGCCCGTGACGAGGTCGGCCGGCGCCGGGGGCGGTTGCACATCACCGCGGCCGGGTTCGCGGTCTGCCTGGTGGTCGTGGAGCGGGACGCGGACGGCGGTGGCGCCGTCGTGGGGGACATCACGCTGTGGGCCGTGGACGACTCGCTGTCCCTGGGCGAGGTCAGCTGGGTGTTCGACCCGGACGCCGGTGGACGCGGGTTGGCCACCGAGGCCGCCCGCGCGGTGCTGGACCTGGCCTTCGGCCACTACGGCATGCACCGGGTGCGCGTGCGGATGGACGCCCGCAACGCCGCCTCGGCCCGTCTCTGCGAGCGCCTGGGCTTCCGCCGCGAGGGGCTGCTGCGGCAGGACTGGCTGATCAAGGACGAGTGGACGGACACCCTCGTCTACGGGATGCTCGCCCCGGAATGGCCGGGTCCCGTGACGGCCGGGCGCCCGCCCCGGCCCCAGGCCGGTCCCCGCTGACGGAGGGAGTCGATCTGCCGGTCACCGCACCCTGGCCGGACGCGGCAGGGGTGGGTAGCGTATGCGCCAGGCAGAGCAGAAGGTGGCGCGGGATGGCTGAGTCCCCGGCATTGACGCCGCTGCACATGCGGCGAGAACAATTCGATCCGGTCGAGGACCTCGGCAGGCTCCGGGACGACGGTGCCGTGCGCAAGGTCGACACGGGGCTGGGGATCTCCGGTTACCTGGTCACGCGGTACGAGGACGTGCGCGCCGTGCTGTCCGATCCCGTCCGGTTCAGCAACGCCGACCAGCGCTCGTTCGAGCTGCCGGGGGGCCGTCCCCTGAGCCCCGAGGAGCAGGCCCAGATGCAGGCCGGTCAGCTGCTGGCCCACGACCCGCCGGAACACACCCGGTTGCGGCACATGCTCACTCCCGAGTTCACCGCCCGCCGCATGCGCCGGCTCGAACCCCGGATCATCGAGATCGTGGGGCAGCACCTCGACGCGCTGGAGGAGGCCGGAGCGCCAGCGGACCTCGTCGCCGGTTTCGCCCTGCCCATTCCGTCGCTGGTGATCTGCGAGCTCCTCGGCGTGCCCTTCGAGGACCGCGCGGAGTTCCAGCACCGCACCGAACGGGAGCTGGACATCTCCACCCCGCCCGAGGAACTCCTCGCGCTCTCCCGGGAGGGTCGCGAGTACATGGCGCAGCTGGTCGCCCGCGCCCAGGCCGCACCGGGCGAGGACCTGCTCGGCATGCTCGTGCGTGAGCATGCCGACGAGTTGAGCACCGACGAGCTGGTCGGCCTCGCCAGCCTGCTGCTGATCGCCGGCCACGAGACCACCTCCAACATGCTGGGACTGGGCACCCTGGCACTGCTGCGGCACCCCGAGCAGTTGGCGCTGGTGCGCGAGGACCCCGCGATGGCCGGCCCGGCGGTGGAGGAGCTCTTGCGCTGGCTGAGCATCGTGCACGCCGGCATCCCCCGGACCACGACCACCGAGGTCGAGGTCGCCGGGCACACCATCCCCGAGGGCGAGCTGGTGGTGTGCGCGCTGCCCGCCGCCAACCGCGATCCGGCCCTGATCGATGACCCGGACCGGCTGGACATCACCCGGGGCACCCCGGGGCACCTGGCCTTCGGACACGGCGTGCACCACTGCATCGGGGCACCGCTGGCCCGGATGGAGATGCGGATCGCGTTCCCGGCCCTGCTGCGTCGGTTCCCGCGGCTGGCCCTGGCCGTCCCGTTCGAGGAGGTCGAGTTCCGCTCGTCCCACGTGGTCTTCGGACTGCGCGCGCTGCCGGTGACCTGGTGATCGCCGGCCGACGCGGTTCGTGGCGCTGCTCCGACGGACCGGGGGACACGGTGGACCCCTGACCGGACACCGTGCGGGAGGACGCGCGGCCGGGAGCACACGCGACCAGGAGGACGGATGCCGTCGGGTTCGCGGTCAGAACGTCCAGAGGGCGGGCTGCAGGTCAGCGGGGGCCTCCTCCGGCGCGTCCGGCCAGTCGACGGCCCGTCCGTGCGCCTCGGCCCAGCGTTCCACCGCGGCACGGTCCCAGCCCTGCTGGGAGACCCGCGGCCCGGCCAGGGTGACCGCGGGGTCCGGGAAACCCGACAGGTACCGCACGCCGGCCCGGGAGACGTTGAGCGCGGCGGCGATCATGGCGGCGTTGACGTACTGGAGGGGTTCGCCCGCACTGTTCACCGGACCACGAGGCACCTCGGCCTCCGGCACCGCCACCGCTTCCACCGGTTCGCGCGGCTGGGTGGCCAGGAGCTGTTCCTCCTCCCACATCTGGCGCAGCACCGCGGCGAGGTCCGCAGTCACCTCATTGGCGACGTGGACCGGGGAGGCCCAGGCGTCGGCGTCGCCCGGGACCCGGCAGTGGCAGCACCGGGCGGTCTCGGTGTCGAGGAAGGGCGCCAGCCTGGTGTCATCGACACTGCGCCAGGCGGCGATCCCGAGGAAGTGACTCCATCCGGTGCCGTCGTTGACGTCCTCTCCCTCGGGGCTGATGACGTGCATCCCGGTGCCGGTCAGCACCGGTGCCAGTTCGTGCATCAGCCGGCTGGTGAACCGGCCGTAGTCCTCGGCAACGTCCTGGTCGAGGGATCCGACGACCTTCCCGTCGATGAGGATCAGGGAGGATTCGGCCCGCTCCAGCTCGGCGTTGACCGTGCGCACGCGCCGGGTGGACGGTCCGTGCTCGCGCATCTGGGTCCGCACCACCTCACCGACGATCCGGATCAGGGCACGGACGTCGGAGGGGTCCATCGCTCCGAGGCGGTCCCGGGGGACGGCCCGGACATGGTCCTGGAAGTAGGCCCGGTGGACCGTCTTGAACAAGTGCGTGTACATGACGCCCCTTCAGCTGGTCGGAACACGGTGGACGGCGGCTGCGCCCTCGAGACTTTACTCCGTAAAGCCTGTCGACCCTGTTCTTCACAGCGCGATCTCGGCCTGCGGGCACCGGCCAGCGGGCACCGGCCGGGATCCGGTCCGACGCCGGCGGTGCCTCCGCGGGTCCGGCTCAGTCCTGGGTGTCGCCGTCCAGGGCGCCGGAGTCCTGGGTGCCAAAGTCCTGGGCGAGGCGAGTGGCGGCGTGGGCGATCGCGTCGGTCATGAGGTCCAGCGTGTCCGGATCGACGTTGTCGAGGTCATCACCGGGCTGGTGGTAATTCGGATCGCGGGGAGCGCCCCCCTCCCCGCCGAAGAGCCGGGCCTCCCGGGACGACTTCCTCTCGTTGCTGCCGGAGAACAGGCCGGCCACGGGGATGTCCGCCTCGGCGAAGGCGACCTGGTCGGACTCGTAGTTCCAGCTCGTGGTGATCCACGGCTGGTCGCGGGAGTCGAAGTAGTCGGTGAAGACCTCCATGAGGTCCAGCGAACCGTCGGGGACGTTGAGCCGGGAATCGTCGTCGCGTGCGTCGTAGAGGGCGACCACGGCGTTGGGTGAGGCGACCATGTCGAAGTTCAGGTATGCGGCGATGGTCTCGAGTTCATCGTCCTCGTCCAGCTCCTCCACGTAGTGGCTGGATCCAGGGAACCCCCGATATTCCTCGGCACCCCACCACGCGAAGCGCACCGTGTTCTCGCCGGCGTCCTCCTGCGCCAGCCTGCGCGCGACCTCCAGCAGCGCCGCCGCACCCGAGGCGTTGTCGTTGATCGCCGGGCTGCCGGGGACTCCGTCCAGGTGGGCGCCGAGCATGATCACATTGTCCTCGTTCCCGCCCTTCGTCTCGGCGAGGATGGAGAACGTCTCGATCTCCTCGTCCCAGGTCTCGACGGTGAAGTACTGACGGGTGGTCTCATACCCCGCACTGGCCAGCTGCCCCTCGACGTACTCGGCCGCCGCCTCATGCCCCGAGGTGCCGGCGGCGCGGTCGCCGTGCTCGTCCGCCAGGGCCTGGAACTCCTCCAGATGCCCGTAGGCCGAGGTCACCTGTGCCCGGGGCGCGACCTCCTCGGTCCGCATGCCGGAACCGCCAGGCCGATCGCGGGCCAGCAGGATCAGCACCGTCAGGAGAGCGACGATCCCCAGCGCCCCGATCGCGAGCAGTGTTCTCGGGATTCGTCTGCGTCTCATCTATCCTCCATCGGCATCGTGACAAGTTCGGCCCGGGAGCGCACTGCCCCTCGGAGCCCGCCGCGGGGGCGCTGCTCCGGGGAACGCGTGGCGTGTCCCGTCCGCAGGCCAGTGGGGGCTCCGCGCCAGGGCCCGGACACCCTTGGTCCGGGCCGGCTCCCGGTTGCCTGGAGGGTGACGCTGGTGGGCGACTCGATCGCGGCTTCCCGAGTGCCGTCGACGGCCCGACCCACGGCCACCTCCAGGGGACCCCGTCGGTCCTGCGGTGCCAGGACCAGGTGAGGTCGACTGCGGTGGTCAGATGAAGCGTAAACCACGAGACGGGGGTTTCCTCAGGGCCCTTCAGCGATCGGCGCCGTCCCGGGGCCGGGAAGCCGTCCCGTCGGGGCCGGTGGCTATGAGGTGGGCATACCCGGTCTCGAAGGTCGGGTACGTCAAGGCGCCCAGCAGTCCGAGGAGGCGAGCGCCGCTGAGGATGGTGCCGCTGGTGACTTCCGGATCGGCCCTCGGGGGCGCCGGGAGTCCCAACTGGCGGGCGATGTACGTGACGACCTCGCCCAGCGGGACCGGGCCCTGGTCGACGGCGTGCAGGAGCCGCGGCGGATCCGCCGCGAGGAGCAGCGCCTCCAGGGTGCGGACCAGGTCGGCCTCGTGGATGCGGTTGGTACGCCTGGCGTACTGGACCGGGGCGCCTTCGATGACCTTACGCACGAGCATCGTCCGGCCGGGTCCGTAGATTCCAGCCGGTCGGACGACATGCGCGCCGAACAGGTCGGAGGCCAGGAGCTCCCCGTCGAGAAGCGTGCCGCCGCGTTCGGTGACCGGGGCGGGGGCGTCCGCCTCGGTGAGCACCCGGCCGTCCGTATACCCTTCGAACACCCGGGTGGAGGACACGAACACGACCCTCCGCGGCACGCGGGGCAGCGCCGCGGCGAGGTGTTGGAGCGAGGCGCGGTAACCGTCCGGCTGGCCTCCAGGGTCCTGCGTCCCGGGCGGCAGGGTGATCACCATGGCGTCCACGTCCGGCAGGGCACGTCCGATCGGCTCGCGCAGGTCGACCGCGAGAGCGGAGAACCCGGCAGGCAGGGAGGCCGTGTCGCGGCGGAGGGCGAACACGTCCCAGCCGACTGCCGCCAGGTCCTGCCCCAGGCGGGTGCCCAGCTTCCCGCAACCGACCAGGAGGATCCGACCGGGTGGGCCATGCGGGGTTGTCAGTGCGTCAGGCATGCTCCCAGTCTGCCCCGGCCACAGCCCGCCTGGGTGCGCTCGGCGGTGGCGGTGATGGGCACCGCGCCCCAGTCGCCGCCCCGGATCTCCACCCCTGAGGTCAGGCTCAGGCCGCGACTGGCGTT
>NZ_AFXQ01000032.1 GCF_000224415.1 Citricoccus sp. CH26A
AATGCCGCCGAGGCCTGGCGGAACATAAGAGCACTCCGCTCAAGCCCTCCCACAACTGCCCCTATGAACGATGCCCGCAGAAGACTCTTCAATAGCTCCCTAGAGCAGGCGCAGCAGCAGTTTGAAGCAGCACGGCTGGTGGGCTTCGAATCCCGGGCGCTTAATCTCTACTACGGCCTGTCGCAGGCCGGCCGCGCCATATCCGCCGCCATGACCCCGGCCGGCACCAACCAGTCTCCCGATGTGAGTGGCCACGGCCTCAAGGTCCTTGACCTACCTGGCACCAAGCCCCAGAAGCTCTTCGATATGCAAGTCAAAGGCTCGGGTAGCGACAACACGTCCTATCGCCGGCTGGCTTCTCTGCTGGATTCGGACCACCTATCAGCTCCGGTTTCCTTGGGGTCAATCTGGCACATGCTCCCGGACCTGTACCTGGACCGCCCCATCGGGAGTTACGCGGAGCCCCGCTGGCCAGAAAGGCCCTACACCCAGGAGAACGAAAAGACCTTCAAGCTGCAGGCGACCGCCGCGGAGATGCAGGATGGTGAGGTCGAACTCCGGCGTCAGTACCCCGATCTTGCGGCAGCGCGGCTCGTCAAATATGGCGGGGGCCCGCACAACGTCAACGCCGACGGTGCGCGAACGGACGAAGCCGTGTTCTCCTACGACGGCCGAAATCCTGCCCGGGCCTACCTGAGCACCCACTTGTTAATGCCCGTGGCGACCGCCGGGGACGGGGCAAAGGCGCTTGAGCCCGTGCTGGCGTGGTGGATCTTGCTCTATTCCTTGTCCATGATTACGCGGTATCAACCCGTCGCGTGGACGGAAATGATCGATGTGAACCGTTCTAAAGTGGCTGTTCCTATCGAGGCCGCTCTGACCAAGGCCCTTGACACGGTACCAGCCTTGATCCATGCGACTTTGACCGGTTCTTGAGGGCGACCTGTCCCGCCAGTGCGGCTCCTGTCGCTACCGCCGATAACGGCGCATGAGTCCAGCAGGCGCTCTGGTGTGGTCCCGTTCTGACCCAGCGCCCAGTCTTCACCGCCGTCCAGCTGCACCGACTTTTCAAGTTGAACTCTCGGGCTTCACGTAGCCGGTGGGCCTTCTCCAGATTCGTCTGGCTAATCTGGGTACATGTCGGACGACGTGATTAGCCCCTCTCTGTGGCGTGTCACTAATAAAGCTTTCTGGGCGGCGAAATCTGCGGGAGACGCCTATTTGACCGCAGGAAAATATGCCGCCCGCCTGACAAAGCCAGAATGGAAGATTAATTCCTCGGACTGGCCCGCATGTGTCGGTGGCTCAAGGCTCTTAGGGACGGCTTCGGATCCTCCAGACTGGAGAGAAATGTTCAGCGTGGGCACGCCTGTCGGAGGAGGGGTGTCAATTACTGAGGTTCCAGATCTCGAATCTGCTTGCTCTGATGTTGTCGAACTCGCCATGTCTGACCCCGCCATTGAGCGAGCGGTATCCCTCGCCTCTCTGGCTTACAAGGACAACCCAGAGGAACGTCGCCATCAGATCGCGTTCGAATTTTTGCGAACTCTTGGAACCCTGCTCAATCGCGCGGACGCCCTTGACTCGTGGGGTGACGACGAAGTTCAAACGATCTACCGTGAGTGGGAAAAGGGGGCGTTCCTTCCGGAACTGCCCGGAGATCTCGTAATTCCAATTGTGTTGGGGGCCCTCCCGGATGATGTGAGTGTTCTCCGCATGTCGAAGAACATACGGATAGAGCGAATGGATGCTGCAACGCAGGTCGCTCGAGCGCCACGGCTGGACACGACGGGGGCCATTAATCCATTCCTTCGAGCTGCTGCGACCCATGCCATTGTCGTAGCCGACGTCTCGATCAACAGCGAGCGGCTTAGATGGACGACTCCACGTGATGAGCTCGATCTCACGGCCGTGGACACCGCCCTAGAAGCCTTGTCGATACTCACGGGAGATCCGGATATTGGCTATGCCGATATCTTCGTCCGTCCACACGGTTGGTCCAAGGGATGGGTGGGGGACCATCCCGCGCTTATAAGGCTGACCGATGTGGAGAAAGTGCCAAGAAACCGCGGTGCGAACTGGAATGAGCAGCGTACGCCATACGATGCAGAGCGCGTCGCATACCTGCCTACAGCGTTTCAACGACTCCAGGATGCTGCGCCAAAGGTTCGTCTTGCATCTCGACGGGTTGTGAGGGCTGCCCTGCGCGACGATGCAGAGGATGCTTTCTTGGACGCCATGATCGGGGTCGAGGCGCTGCTTGGTCGGGAACGCAACGAGATCACTTACCGTCTTGCGTTGCGGGCAGCTACAGTTCTGGCGCGCGAATGGGGCGCGGGTGAAGTCTCCGCTCTGGTGACGTTCCTCTACGGTCAACGCTCTGCCATCGTGCATGGCGCAGGGAAGGTGAAGGAATCTGTCTCTTTTCACGGCACGGAATACGCCACGCATGTGCTGGCTCCCTGGCTGCTCCGTGAGCTATTTCAAAACTGGCTGACGGCGCCCGAACCATGGACACCTGCGGACTTAGATAACAAACTGCTCAGTCGCCTCACGGATCCGTCTAACCGCCAGGACGGCCCAGAAGGGTGATGAGCCTGCTCAGGCCGTGATGACTCGGAAATGTCCCTCCATGGGCACGCCGTATCGAAAGTCAGCTCTGTACGACTCTGACGCGACGTCTTTTTGGGCTTAGTTCTGGAACACAAATACATGGCGTGTCGTGATCCTCGACCCCTGCCGTGGGGGAGTGTCCCAGTTCCAAGGAATTGGGACGACTGACTCTGGCCTTCCGGGTCGTCCGTCGGTTCCCTGCCTGCCTCCACCGCGGTGCCCCTGGCGGGTAGTTCCGTTCCGGCGTCAGTGCAGCTGGGCGAGCGGCACGGATTCTTGGGTTCCGGAGTGCCCGCGGGCGGTGAGTTCTGCGCGGTCGAGGTCTAGGACGACGCTGCACAGGGTCATCAGGGGGTCCGTTCCGGCGGCGGTTCGATGTACGCCGCGTGGCAGGGGTCGGCCCGAGAGGGTGTCGATGAACCAATCCACGTCAGGCTCTTCCGCGGGCGGGCCTGCGGTGGTGAGTGCTGCGCCTCGGGCCTGGCTTTCTTCGTATCCGCCGAGTTGCCGGGTCGCTGACCCGGCCGCGTTGAGGGATCCTCGATCGATGCTGGAGGGCAGGAATTTGAGGTGGTTGGTGTGCCACTCGAAGGGCCGTTCAGGAGTCAGCGAGGTGGTGTTCACCTGTCCGGCGGCGGATTCGGCAACGATAACGGTGCCGGTGGTGGTATCGCCGATGGTGTAGGCGAAGCCGCCTGCGGTGGGATGGTCGCGCAGATAGGCGGCGACTTCGTCGGCCGTGGCGGCCTGTTGGGCGCCACGGGCCACGAAGTGGCGTCCAACCGCCACGGGTGGGTCCACGACCTGGATGTGGTTGATGCCCCAGCCCACGCCGTGGCCATTGATGGTGAACGCGTTGGCGGGAACGAATCCGGGGTACCACAGGGCGGTGACGGGCACATCACCGTCCATGCGCAGGGTCAGGAACATCATGTATCCGTCCAAGGCGGGCGCGGCGTCCTCATTGTGGGCTACAAAGGCGCGCGAGCCGCGCCAGGCCAGATCGGTGCACCCGGTGCCGTCGCCGGTGCCGATGTCCCCGCGAAGGTTTGCCAGCAGCAGGTCCTCGAAGGGCAGCCCGGCCCCCTCGGCGAGGGCCTCCAGTTCTTTCAGTTCGGGGCTGTGCGTACGCGCGGTGGCGTCCACCAGCTCGTCGAAACGGGTCCGTCCGTGTGGGGTGGACCGCCAGGCCAGCAGGCCCTCGCGCTCGGGCAGTCGGGATTGGACCGCCGCGATAGGCTCTGCGGTCAGCTGGCCCAGGGCCTTGAAGGCGTCGTAACGCTCTCCGGTGATCGTGAGGTGCCTCAGTCCGGCGAGCCGGCTCTCGGTGATATAGGCAGCCATCGAGCTTCCTCCTTCGGGGAGTGTTACGGGTTCACGCCCTCAAATGCAATAAAAGTAATCTTCTGCTCTTGCAATGCAACTGCAGTTGCACTAGATGTTAGCAGGATCATATTGCATCGCTTAGATGCTTCCGTCGAACTGAGGAGTTCGCATGACATCCACCGTCCATTCCGAGAGTCCGCAACTGCGCGGTGTCCTGACCAATCGGAAGATGACGATGATCGCCATCGGCGGAGTGATTGGCGCCGGGCTGTTCGTCGGCAGCGGCAGCGCCATAGCCATGGCCGGGCCTGCGGTGCTGGTGGCCTACGGGGCCGTAGCCCTGATCGTTATCTGCGTGATGCGGATGTTGGCTGAGATGGCGGTCGCCGAGCCGAATACGGGTTCCTTCTCTGCATATGCCGACAGGCACCTCGGCCCTTGGGCCGGCACCACCGTCGGCTGGCTGTACTCCTACCAGTGGTGTGTGACGATCGGTTTCGAAGCTGTCGTCGGGGCGGCCCTGTTGAACCTCATGTTGCCCGGGCTGCCAACCTGGCTGATCGCGTTGGTCCTGATGTTCTCTCTCATCAGCGTGAATCTGGCCAAGGTGGAGTCCTTCGGCACATTCGAGTTCTGGTTCGCGATGATCAAGGTGGGGGCGATTATCGCCTTCTTGGTCATCGGCGGCGTCGCCATTGTGGGCCTGTTTCCGGGTACGCCCGCACCCGGGCTGGAGAATCTCACCGGCCAGGGTGGCTTCGCCCCCAATGGCTGGGGCGCGGTGCTGACCGCCTCGCTGGTGGTCTTCTTCTCCTTCTTCGGCACGGAGGCGGTCACGATCGCTGCCGGCGAGGCCAAGGATCCGGCCCGCGCGGTGCGCAAAGGCATGAACAGTGTGGTGTGGCGGATCCTGCTCTTCTACATCGGCTCGATCATCGTCGTCGTCACCCTCATCCCGTGGAACTCCACGGACGTCATCGAGAGCCCCTACGTGGCCGTGCTGAGCTCGCTCGACATTCCGTTTGCCGCCGGTTTGATGAACTTCATCGTCCTCACCGCGGTGCTCTCGTGCCTCAATGCCGGGATCTACACCTCCTCGCGCATGATCTTCTCCCTGGCTCAGCGTGGTGAGGGGCCGCGGATCCTGGCGCGCACCAATCGCAGCGGCACCCCCGTGGCTGCGGTCTTGCTGGCCTCCTCGGTGGGCCTGTTCACCGTGGTCGCCAACTACTTCTTCCCCACGCAGGCGGTCTACGAGTTCCTGTTGGCCTCTTCCGGATCGGTGGCCGTGCTGGTCTACCTGATCATCACGCTCACTCACCTCAAGGCCCGACCCCGCCTGCTGCGGGAGCACCCCGAGGGCCTGACCGTGAAGATGTGGGCCTACCCCGTCCTGGATGTCATCGTGCTTCTCGCTCTGCTGGCCGTCATCGGAGGCATGGCCCTGACCGAAGCCACCCTTCAGTCGCTGGTGCTGACCCTGGGCGTCGCCGCCGTGCTTGTAGTACTCAGCGTCGTCCGTCAGCGCCGGATGGCCCGCCGCCGCGCCCGCGTCTACGAGGAGGGAGTCCACCAACCTGTGGCATAATGCAACTAAAGTTGCATAAGTTCCAGTACCGACACGTTCAGTTGCGTCAAAGGAAGAGCGCTCATGACCATGCATTCGGCCACCCTGGCCATCAATGAAACGCTGCAGACCAAAAAGGCTGCCGGGGAGAAGGTCCTGCACCTGGGGTTTGGGGAAGCAGGCCTGCCCGTGCCCACGGACGTCCTGGCGTGTCTGCAGGAGGCGGCCGGACGCAATTCCTACGGGGCCGTGGTCGGCTCGGAGGAAGCACGGTCGGCAGCGGCGGGTTGGTTCACCCGGCGTGAGGTACCCACCTCGGCCGAACAGATCATCTTCGCCCCCGGATCCAAGGCCCTGCTCTTCGCACTGCTGGCCGTCCTGGAGGGCGACCTGGTGCTTCCCGCCCCCGCGTGGGTCAGCTATGCAGCCCAGGCGGACATGGTCGACAAGGCCCTACTGCGGATCCCCATCCCGGCCGAGGCCGGCGGGGTGCCCGATCCGGCCCTGCTGGAGGACGCGCTGCAGGGGCACATCGCGGCCGGGGGCAAACCCGGCATCCTGTTGTTGACCATTCCGGACAACCCGACCGGCACCGTGGCCTCCCCGCAGGCCGTGGCAGACGTCTGCGCGGTGGCCGAGCGGTATGGGCTGGTCGTGATCTGTGATGAGATCTATGCCGAGGTGTGCCACACCGGCAAGGCCCCTAGCGCGTTGAGCTATCTGCCAGAGCGCACCGTGGTGACCAGCGGCCTGAGCAAGTCCATGGCTCTGGGTGGATGGCGCATCGGCTTCGCTCGGGTGCCGGGCAATGACTGGGGCCGGGAGCTGATGGACGAGCTTATCGGGGCGGCCAGCGAGATCTGGTCCAGCCTGGCTGCGCCGATGCAGGCGGTGGCCGCCTACGTTCTGTCCGACCCCCGGCCCGTGACCGACTACATCGCCCGCGCCCGGGCCTTGCACGCCCGGGTTGCCGCGGCAGTGCACGCGGTCTTTGCCGAGGCCGGCGCGACCTGCCGGACGCCGGACGCCGGTTTCTACCTCTACCCGGACTTCGAGCCGGTCCGGGATCGCCTGGACGCCAAGGGCATCAGCACCGGAGAGCAGCTGGCCGACTGGTTGCTGCTCAAGCACTCCGTGGGCATTCTGCCCGGCTCGGCCTTCGGTGACGAGACCGGCGGGCTGCGTGCACGGGTGGCCACGAGCCTGCTCTACGGCGAGACGGAGCAGCAGCGCTGGGAGGCTCTGCGCTCCGATGACCCGGTGGCTCTGCCGTGGATCCAGGAGGCCCTCGAGCACCTTCGCGTTGCCCTGAGCGATCTCACTGCCTGAGCCACGTGCCGGGACCCTGGGTCCGGAACCCCGCGATCGGGCTGCCCGGACCCAGGGGTGCCCGCTCGTGCGACATAGTAGGAGGATGCAGAACGTGTCACCCCCGCAGTCCTATCCGGAACTGCGCGCCGTGCTCCAGGAGCGCATGCCGGCCATGTCGAAGGGCCAGCAACGCATCGCCACGGTCCTGCTCTCAGATCCGGAAGGGACTGCGTTCCGCACCATTGCCAAGACCGCCGAGGCCGCGGAGGTCCACCAGTCCTCACTCGTGCGTTTCGCCACCGCCCTGGGCCTGAAGGGCTACCCAGCTCTGGTCCACCTGTGCCGGGCACACCTCAGCGACCAGGCGCACCTGGTGCGCCGATTTGAACAGGCCACCACGGACTCCTCCTCCGAGGGGTTGATGAACGCGGTGCTGGAGCACGAAAAACAGAACCTCTCCCGCACCTTCGCCCGCATCCAGCCCGAGCAGTGGGACCAGGCCGTTGAATTGCTGGCCAGCGCACCGGCCGTGCATGTGATTGGTCTGCGCAAGTGCCTGCCCGTCGCTCAGCTGTTCAGCTACCTGCTGCACCTGGTCCGCCCGGACGTCCACCTGCTGGCTCCCGCCGCCGGCATGCTCGTCGACGAGATCCGGGACATGAAGGCGGGGGACGTGTTCGTGGGCATCTCCTTGCGCCGCTACACGGCCGACACCGTACGCACCTTCCGCGCTGCCAAGCAGCGTGGCCTGCACACCATCGCCCTTACCGACAACCCGTCCTCCCCGCTGTCCGATGCCGACGTCACCTTCTACGTCGACAGCCAAGGCGTGCACATTCTCCGCTCCATCTCGGCATTTATCTCCCTCGTGCAGACCTTGGCCACTGCCGTCGCCTTCGCCAAGGGCGCCGACAGCCGCTCCAAGCTGAACGTGGACGAGGAACTTCTTCAATCCATGAACATCTACTGGGAAGAAAAGGGCCACGGCTAACTCCACGCAGAACTGACCGTGCAGACGCCTGGCGAAAACACCCGCGACGCCCACCCAGATGTACCAACCCTCTGCCCAGCCAGGCCTCAGAGCTGTCCCGACGAGAGTGTCCAAGATGCGGTTTAAGACCCCCTCTGACGGCATGCTTCCGTGGGGTCCGAGGATGTAAGGGAAGGCATACCCGGTTGTGAGTCTTGGTGGTGGCTGGTCTGGGACTGACTGGCAGGATTGGTGCTGACCCTGCCATTTCCTCCGGTATAGCGGCTGCCCGTTAAATTGGAACGGGTGCCCCCCCTGGCACAGACTTCTGGCGAGTTCGCCAGGTAACTCCCGAACAGCTGCGGTCGGGGCCTACCGTCAGTGACCGGGAGGAGGCCCCCGGGAATTCGTTCCCCTGGGGCGGCTGAATTTCTGAGTACGGCTGTTCCGAGGGCGCCTGTGTGAGCTGGACTCCGGGCCTGTCAGTCCAGGCTGAGCCGGTGGTGCCGCGAGGCGGCCAACGGGCCAGCGGCGAATGCCCCGAGCAACAGTGTCAGCACACCGATGGACAGCGGCCCGTATCCGGTCTCTCCGACGAGGGAGGGCAGGTTGGTGATGATGATTGCCAGGAAGCCGAGCAGCCCTGCCAGTCCCAAGGCCGGTGCGATGCGTCGTTTCCAAGTGTTGCCGCCGCGCTGGGTTCGGGTGAAGAACACTAGGACAGCGGTGCTGGTGGCCACCAGCAGCAGCACCACCCCGACGGAGGAGATCCCGCCGAGCCAGGTGTAGAGCTCGGCGACCGGATCCAGACCGGTCACGACGGCGAGCAGGACCAGGATGCCGGTGATGACCGAGACGGCCAGGGACGCGGTGGACGGGGCCAGGTGCCGGGGGTGGACGCGGCCAAGCCGGGCGCCGAGTACTCCGCGTGCTCCGAGCTGGAAGAGATAGCGGGTGGCGATGTTGTGGAAGGACAGGATGCAGGCGAATAGGCTGGTGACGAAGAGCAACTGGATGATGTGTCCGCCCGCCGCCCCGAGGTAGAGCACCGTGGTGTCCTGCAGCAAGGTTCCGGGGCCTCGGTGGCCGCCTGGACCGCTCGGGAGTCGCCGATGGCACCGATGAGCAGCCAGGCCGAGACGGCGTAGAAGACGCCGATACCGATGAGTGAGATGTACGTGGCACGTGGAATGGTCCGCTCGGGATCCCGTGCCTCATCCCGGAACACAGCGGTGGCCTCAAACCCCACGAAGCTGAGGATGGCGAAGAGGATACCGACGCCGGGGGCGCCGGAGACGATCTGCGTCGGGGTGATGATGCCCGTGGAGAACCCCTCCGGCCCACCGCCCGAGAAGACGACGGCGGCATCAAGGACCAGCACGATGGCAACTTCGGCCAGCAACAGGATGGCCAGGACCTTGCCGGAGATCTCGATGTTCCGGAACCCTAGTACGCCCGCCGCGGCGAAGGCGACGGTCGCGCCGATCCACCAGGGGATCTCCGGGCCGCCATAGGACGTGACGAGGGCAGCGATGCCCGGGCCGATCAACCCGTACACGCCGGCCGCCAGGGCCAGGTAGGCCAGCAGGGCCACGAAGGCCGCACCGAGCCCGGCTCCCTGCCCCAGCCCGCGGGCGACGTACGAGTAGAACGCGCCGGCGGTCTTCACGAACCCGGTCATCTGGGTGAAGCCGACCGCGAAGAGCAACAACACGACGGTGGCGACCACGTAGGCGAACGGGAAACCGATGCCGTTGCCCCCGGCGATCCCCAGCGGGACCGGGCCGCCAATGACGCCCAGCGGCGACGCGGCGGCCACGACAATGAAGACGATCGAAGCCGTGCCGAGATTGCGTCGCAATCTCGGACGCGCGGTCACCCCTGCATCAGAATCAACGACGACTGGCGGTACCGAGGCAGAGATCGACGGGGGTGCTGGCTGGGACATGACGGCCTCCGAAAGACGACGTGGGATTCAGAGGCTAGAGACGTTGCTTCAGATGCCCCAGGCAACGGTCACGCATCGACACACAGAGGCCGATGGTGTTCAACTCCCCGATCCCAGAGCCGATCATGACGCCTGTGAGTCATTGCATGACGCCAGAAGACCAGGCCTAAACATCCGTCCAGCACCCACCAGGGACGAGCATGTTCCGCACTGCCGGACCCCACAAGGAGGACTGACACGAAGCCGCCGAGAGAAGAGCTGGCGCCCACGAGGAGGGTGCATCGAATCAAATACGCAGAGCCTAAGTGCTGGTCTTACGTATCGGGACCTGCGTATTCCGCTGGTTATCCGGCTGCGGGGCTGGTGAGAAGCTTGCGGCTCCGGCAGGGTTGTTCGCATAATGTGCGAGAACTTCGCAGGGGACGCGATTTCCGGTCAGAGCGCCACGCAAGCCCGGGTCAGGACGCGGTTTGATGTCACTCGTTCCCGGGCCGACCAGAATGGACGACCGAGGGCGTCCTCGGAAACCGGCTGCACGGCCTCCATCACGGGGAAGTCATCCAAGCTAGCAGATTCGCATCCAACGCGAACATGTCATGGTCAGGTTGACGTAATCAGGCTTATAGGTTGAGAATCAACGAGAGTTTTGCACCTGCTGCAACTCCCGTTGGTTGAACGCCGATAACCATTCTTGCGTCAACTATTGGATTGACCATGTGCATTTCTCGCACATCGTGAAGATCCGGAGCGGGATCGTCCGTGGCAAAGCGGCAGGCGCAGAGCCATCCATGGTGCTTGCCGCTTCTTCGGGCCCCCCTCCGCGATGCGCATTCCTTTCATGCAATCCCGCAGCGTCAGGGCCTCATCGACTGTCGACCAGGAAGTACCTAATCAGGGACTAGGGGAAAGGCTGGACGGGATCGCTGCAGAGCGCCTATTCCTTGAGAAGTAGTGAGATCGTTTAGGGCTCCGGCGCCGCCGCACTCGAATACGACGGGCCAGCACTTGTGTCGGCACCTACGGGGTGTGGCCCGAATCGATCCTTCGCCCATGCCCGTCAGCCAGCTATGGGTGGGTTCGGCGTGGATCCCCTGGCGCACGTGCCTGAACCGATGGCCGGAGCCGTCGCCGAAAGATCATCGAGGGCCGCTATTCACCGCTCCACCAGCCTGGCGGAGGGCCGGAAATCCGCCGGTCGGAGCGGTCTGTCTCCTTCCAGCGTGATGAGTTAATCACGAAGTGGTAACGTCGAGAGCCGGCCGGTGAGGGGCGATGTCGCCGTCAGCGTCCGCTTGCATGGCGTTTTCAGGAAACACTCAGCAGGCAGCCAGCGTCCAGCCAGGTTGCGATTCAATAACATTCGTGTACGGTGTATAACGATCCGATTACACGCGAAGCATTGAGAGCATCCCATGACCTACTCTTCCCGCCGTGCCCGCCTCCTCGCCGAGAAGCAGGCCCGCCGCACTCACCGTCGCCGTTCCCTGACCGTCAGCGTCGCCGGCCTGGCCACCGTCGCCGGAGCCACCATCGCCGGGGTGGCCCCGGCCGCGGCCAACGACGGCGGCGCCGCCACCGTCGACTACTCGGCCCAGCAGGGTTACAGCTGGAGCGCGGGCGCCTCGTCCTCCACCGCCACCTCCACCGCCGGCACCTCCGCTGCCGGTGAGTCGTACGACTACACCCCGGCCTCAACCGGTTCGTCCCAGGCGACCTACCAGCTGGCGTCCTACACCACCTCCTCCGCCAGCGGCTGGCGCGCGGACGTGGCCCAGTGGGCCACCGCCAAGGCAGCCGATCCGAGCGTCTACTACAGCTGGGGTGGCAACGGCCCCACCGCCTATGACTGCTCCGGCTTCACCCAGAGCGCCTTCGCCCAGGCCGGCAAGAGCATCCCGCGGGGCTCCTCGGCGCAGTTCTCCGGGGGGCAGAAGGTCTCCGTGAACAACCTCCGGGTGGGTGACCTGGTGTTCTGGTCCAACAACGGCTCGGGTTCCGGTGTCTACCACGTGGCCATCTACATCGGCAACGGCAAGATCGCGCACGCCCGCAACCCGCAGATGGGCGTGTCCGTCACCAACCTGAACTACAGCCCCACCAACATGCTCGGCACCGCCGTCCGGTACTGAGCAGAACCCTCCGGGATCCCTGCGGGATCCTGACGGCTCAGGGCCCGGTCGTCCGCGATGCGGATGGCCGGGCCCTGCCGCGTCCGTCTCACAGGTTGCGGGCGATGAGCTCCTTCATGATCTCGTTCGTCCCGCCGTAGATCCGCTGTACCCGGGCATCGGCGTACAGCCTGCCGATCGGATACTCGAGCATGTAGCCGTACCCGCCGAACAGCTGCACGCAGCGGTCGATGACCGTGCCCTGCAGGTCGGTGGAGTAGTACTTCGCGCGCGAGGCCATGGCGGCGTCGAGCTGGCCGTCCACGTGCAGGGCGACGCAGTGGTCCAGGAAGGTCCGGGCCACCAGGACCTCGGTGCTGACCTCGGCCAGCGTGAACCGGGTGTTCTGGAAATCGAAGACCTTCTGCCCGAACGCCTCGCGCTGGCGGGTGTAGTCCAGCGCCAGTTCGAACGCCAGCTCGGCGTAACCGACCGCCGTGATCGCGATCGCCAGCCGTTCCTGCGGCAGCTGGGCCATCAGCTGGTAGAACCCCTGGCCCTCCCGCTCGCCCAGCAGGTTCGACGCCGGCACGCGCACGTCCGTGAAGGACAGCTCGCGGGTGTCCTGGCCGTGCTGGCCGACCTTGGACAACACTCGTCCGCGCTCGAACCCGGCCAGGCCCTCGGTCTCCACCGCGATCAGGGACACCCCGCGCGCACCCTCCCCGCCGGTCCGCGCCACCACGATGATCAGCCCGCCGTGGGTGGCATTGGTGATGAAGGTCTTGGACCCGTTGATCACGTAGTGGTCGCCCTCGAGCCGGGCGGTGGTGCGGATGTTCTTTAGGTCCGAGCCGGTGGAGGGCTCCGTCATGGCGATCGCGCCGATGAGCTCGCCGCTGGCCATCCGCGGCAGCCAGGAGCGCTTCTGCTCCTCGGAGCCGTAGGCGAGCACGTAGTGCGCCACGATCGTGGAGTGGATGGAGTACCCCAGGGACCCGTCCCCGGCCCTGCCCTGCTCCCACAGCACCGCGGCCTCGTGGGCGAAGCCCCCTCCACCACCGCCGTACTCCTCCGGAACGGAGATGCAGAGCAGTCCGGCCTGCCCGGCGGCGAGCCACGTCCCGGAGTCCACCTGGTGCTGCGCGGCGAAGCGTTCGGTGTGGGGCGTGAGTTCCCGGGCGAAGAAGGAGCGGGCGAGGTCGGCGACGTCGGCCACCTCGTCCTTCAGCCACGGGGAGACATAGGCGGGGGTGCGGACGGTGGCGGCCACGGGAGCTCCTGGATCGGTACGGTGCGGGAACGACAGGCGGAGGGGAGTCGTCGTCCCTGTCAGGGCACCGTATGCACCGGGATCGGTTCGGGGCAATGGCGACGACGCCGGACAGGTGCGGCACCACCGGGTGCCGCACCTGTCCTGTCGACCGGGCCCGCGGGGGCGCCACCGGCCCGGTGGCGGGACTCGTGCCGCGTCAGGACGACCTCCGGCCCCGGCGTCGAGCGAGGGGTGCAGTGGCCCGCGGCGACCGATAGGGTGACCGCACGGCCCCGAGCCGGGGCCGGCAGGGCCGGCCAGACCATGGACACGCAGAGCAGCCACCGGATGTCTCCCGACGGTCCGGAACCGTCGGGACACCACAGCGCCCGCGCCACCGTCCTGCTGTGGTGCCACCGGGTGGTGCGCCTGGTGGTCACCGCCCTCGTGGGCCTGGGCGTCTACCACCTGGTACTCGAGGAATTCGACACCCATGGCCGCCTGGTCTGGGGGTTCCTGCTCCTCTGGGTGCTCTGCGCATACGTCCTGCTGCCGCAGCTGAACCGCGTGCTGGCCCGGGTCTACGTGCCCGACTACTTCATCGGCAGGGCCCGGACGGCCGATGGGCTGCTGGGAGACCCGGTCAACCTGGCCGTCCTGGGGACGGCGGAGCAGTTGGCCGCGGCACTGCGCGCGGCCGGTTGGACCGCCGCGGATCCGCTGAAGCTGTCCACGGGGTGGGGCATCACCCGGGCGTCCCTGCTCCGCCGCAGTTACCCGGCGGCCCCGGTGAGCCCGTTGTTCGTGTTCGGCCGCCGTCAGGACCTGGCGTTCGAGCGCGAGGTGGCGGGCAGCCCAGCCCAGCGGCACCACGTGCGGTTCTGGGCCTGTCCACCCGGCTGGACGCTGCCCGGTGGCTTCGACGCCGACCTGGTCGGGGCCGCCACCTTCGACCGCCGGGTGGGGCTGTCCCTGTTCACCCTGCAGATCACGCACAAGGTGGCCGAGCGGACGGACGAGGAACGGGACCTGGTCGTCGCGGCGCTGCGCTCGGCGGGCGCCGCGGTCCACGTGGTCAGGCACTTCACCACGGGGTATCACGCCCGCAACGGGGGCGGGGACGCGATCGAGACGGACGGGGACCTGCCCATCGTCGACCTGCGGACGGTCGCGGTGCCGGAGGCGTCACCCCTCGAGGCCCCGCCGGCGGGGGAGCCCCGGGGGGCGACCGGGTCAACGGTCGTCGCGTCCCCGTCCGGTGAGGCGCGCACGAGGGCCCCGGTCAGTCCGGCACGAGGCGGGTCGCCGGCCGAGCGACACCGGAGCCTGTTCGGCTCGGGGACGTCCCTGGACCGGATGGTCTTCTTCAGCGACGCGGTGTTCGCCATCGCCATGACCCTGCTCGTGCTGGAACTGATCCTGCCCGGTGACCTCGACCCGCAGCAGGTCGACCGGGCCCTCGCGGCCCACCTGCCGGAATTCCTCGCCTACGTGCTGAGTTTCACGGTCATCGGGACCGCCTGGATGAATCACCACCGCAAGTTCACCGTCATCCGCCGGTACGACGTGCGGTTGCAGTGGCTCAACCTGGCGTTGCTGTTCCTCATCGCCCTGCTCCCCATGCCCACGAGCCTGCTCAGCGACTACGGCGGGAGGACCTCCCCCTGGCCCGTGGTGCTCTACGCGGTGGTGACGGCGGGGGTGTACATCACGTTGAGCCTGATCTGGCGGCATGCCTGGCGGGCCGCGCTGATCGCTCCCGAGGTGGACGCCGAGCTGTACCGGTACGTGCTGCACGGCGCCTGGCCGGTGCCCGCGGTCTTCCTCGGCAGCGTGCCCGTGGCGTTCGTGAGCCCGGAACTCGCGGCGTACTCGTGGCTCCTCCTCGTGCCGGTCCTGCCGACGGCGCGGCGGTTGCGACGCCGGAACGCGGGCCTGGCGGAACGGGAGTCGGAGTGAGCCAGGCGGCCTGAACGCACCCGGCCGGTGGGTCCTGGGGGCGTCAGGCCCGGCGGATCCTGATGGGTCCGCGGGCCGCGGCGAGGTCCACCACCTCGCCGCGCTGGGTGATGACCACCTCCCCGGCCTCCACGAGGCCGGCGGCCGCGGAGCGGGCCTCGTCCATCAGGGGGCGCCAGTCGTTCCCGGGGCCGGCCACGGCCCGGGCCGCCTCGCTCGGGCAGATCGTGGCACCTTCCCGGCGGCGCGAGAGCAGGTCGAGGATCGTTCGCCGGAACTCCTCGTGCGGTGGAACGTCCTCCTGCGGGCTCACGACCCCAGTCTCCAGCACGTCCGGGGCGGGGACCAGCGATGCCGGTCCGCCCGCCCCCGCTCCGCTCGCCGCCACCCCGGCCGGCCGCCCGTCACGGTCTCCTCGTGCTCGGCCGAGGCGTGCGGGACGCGCTTCCGGGCTCCGGCTCGGTCACGTCGGCGACGTCGGCCGCCAGGACCGCGATCAGCGCGTCGGCGTCGACGGTGACGGCCGCACCCGGTGCGCCGGCGCCGATGGAGACGGTCCGCCCGCGCAGGGTGAGGTCCGCGACCACGGGCCAGGCCGTCGTCGAGCCGAAGGGAGTGATGCTGCCGCGCGGATAACCGGTGGCCGCGCGGGCCTCCTCGGCCGAGGGCATCGACAGGCGGTTGACGCCCAGCGTGGCACGCAGCTTGGGCCAGGCGATCGCGCGTGTGCCGGGGACGAGCACGAAGACGTAGTCACCCTCGCCGCGTCGCACCACGAGCGTCTTCACCAGGTGGTCCGGCTCCACCCCGCGGGCGGCGGCCGCCTCGGCCAGGGAGGACACGGGGCCGTGCTCGGTCAGGGTGTACTCGATGCCGGAGGCGTCGAGGGAGGGCAGTCCGGCGGGCCGGCCCGTGGGCCGGCCGGTCTCTGGGGTGCTCACGCTGTCAGCGTACCCAGCGCTGGACCCGGCACCTCGGCGCACCTCGACGGGGTTGGACCACGGGTGCAGGATGGGGGCATGAACTCCCAGGCACCTGCCCCTGCCCCCGGCGACGACCGCGACTGGACCTTCGTCGTCACCGACGGTTGCGACGAGTGCGGCTTCCGGCCCTTCGATGCGGCCGAGACGGCCCGGCGGATCAGCGCAGGCACGGAGCGATGGCGGGCGGTCCTCGAGCGTCCCGACGCGGCGCAGCGACCCTCGGAGCAGGTGTGGTCCCCGCTCGAGTACGCCTGCCACGTGCGGGACATGGTCCGGTTGCTGGGCGAACGCGTGAAGGCGATCCGTGACCAGGAGGCCCCGGAGTTCGCCGACTGGGACGGGGATGCCATGGCGGTGAAGCTCGCCTACTGGGCAGCGGACCCCGGCACCACGTGGGAGGACCTGGGGCGGACCACGCGCCGCACGGTCAGCGTCCTGGAATCCGTGCCGGCCGGGGCCCGGGACCGGACGGGCCGCCGCTCGGACGGGGTGGAGTTCACCGTCGCCTCACTCGGCCAGTACATCGGTCACGAGATGGAGCACCACCTGCACGACGTGCGCGGCTGAGCGGCGGGCCCGCTCCGGGCCGGGCCGGAACCGACCCACCCCGCCGACCGCATCCCGCAGGAACGGAGATGCCCGGTGGGTCACGCCCGGCCTAGCGTGGTCCCATCACCGGGACCGCGGTGGCCCCGGCCTGAACCCAGGAGGGACACCATGTCCGTCACGGAATCGGTCCAGCACCAGGACCGGGCTCCCGCCCTGCCGCGCGTCGTGGACCGGGCGACGTGGCAGGCCGAGCTCGACGACCTGCGGCGGCGGGAGAAGGCGGTCACGCACGAGCTCGACGCGATCGCCGCCCAGCGGCGCCGGATGCCCGCGGTGAAGCTGCCCCCGTACACGCTGGAGGGAGCCTTCGGCCCGATCACCCTCGCCGAGGTCTTCGAGGGCAAGCGCCAGCTGATCACCTACCACCACATGTGGGAGCCCGGCGCGGAGTTCCAGTGCGGTGGCTGCACCTACTTCACCTCGCAGTTCACCCGCCTGGACTTCCTCGACAACTACGACGCCCGGTTCGTGGTCGTCACGCAGGGTCCGATCGACGAGGCACTCGCCTACCGGCGCAAGGTCGGGAACCAGATGACCTGGTACTCGACGGCGCACAGCGACTTCGGGGCCGACGTCGACGCCCCGCCGGGCGGTGGGTTCGCGCTCAACGTGTTCCTGCGCGACGGTGCGGACGTCTACCGCACCTGGCACACCACCGGGCGGGGGATCGAACAGTTCTCCCCCGCGTTCGCACTGATCGACGCGCTGCCCTACGGCCGGCAGGAGCAGTGGCAGGACGTGCCCGAGGGGTGGCCGCAGGGCGAGACCTACGCGGGATGGCCGGACTCCCCGGACATCGCGCGCTGGTACGGCCGGGGGTGACGCGCAGCGGCCAGCCGTACCCGGCCGTCGCGGTCACCCGGGGGCGGGCAGCCAGCTGCGGACCACCCCACCGTAGGTGCCCGGATCGGGCGGTTCGATCTCGCGCTCCCGCACCCCGAGCACGGCCGTCCAGGCCTTGTGGACCAGGTCGTAGTCATCGGCGTCCGCGGTCGTCTCCCCCGGTTCGCGGTAGGTCATCCACCGGTCGCCGCCGGCGTGGAAGACGTTGAGCAGGTAACGGGTCCCGTCCCGCACCTGCAGGTCGTTCTCCGCCGTGCACCCGTACTGGCGCAGGGAGTCCACGAACTCGGCCACCAGGTCGAGTTCGCCCATCTGCAGGACGGGATAGAAGTTCTCCCGGTGGAAGTCGTACACGGTGGGTGCATCCTCCACGTAGATCGGGTACCGATGATTGCCCGTGGGGATGTAGGCGATGTGCGTGGCCAGGTATGCCGTCTCGATGAACGTCCCGTCCTCGGCCCCGTCCGGGAACTCCGCGGCCCCGGGCAGCGGATAGTCCTGGAGGAAGCGCCATGCCCTGGCGGGGAGGTCACGGGCCTCGGGCGGCACGTCCAGGCCGGGGACGACCTGTGCCTCGATCAGGAGCAGGGTCCAGATCACCAGGTCGAAGGCGTCCTCCAGGGAGGCCTCACCGGAGGCGAGCATCGGCTCGTAGTCGAGCTCCATCGCGGCGGACAGCGAGTCGCACCGGGTGAGGGCGGCGTTGGCGAGGTCGACCATGTGCCCCACGCGGGCGTCGTTCGCCTGGTACTGGTTGTGCGCGTGGAGGGCCAGCGGCAGGACGGATCCGTAGTCGGAACACGGGAGCGCCCCCGGATCGCGGGCCAGGAAGGGCTGGACCAGGTCCGTGAGGTTCTCCCGTGCGCCGTCGCGGGCCATCTGGTCGACGTCGGCGGTGTTGGCGCTCGCGTACGTCACCTCGATCAGGGAGGCCACGGAGTCCTCCCAGAGGTCCTCGGCGGCCCCCGGCCGCCGTTCGTAGAGGTCGACCATCTCCTCGATGCCCCTGCGCACCGAGAAGGCCGCCTCCCCGGACTCGGTCGCGGACCAGGCCTCTGCCACCAGGGCCTGCTGCACCGTGCCGGAGGGGCGCCAGCCCTCGGGCATCCGCCCCGGGTCCAGCACGCAGTGCGAACTCTCCGGCGCCGAGCAGGACGTCAGCAGGACCAGGGGGAGCAGTGACGCGATCCCCGCGCGGGTCCGTTGCACCGATGGACCTCCTGTCCAGGCCCCCCGGCCTGACCGCTGGCTCCCCGCGCCGGTGGTCCGAGCGCGTGATTGCACCGCAATGTACTCCTCCCGGCGGTTCCCCGCACCGGTTCATCGGGAGGCTCGTGGACGTGGTTCAGACACCCCGGCCTGCAGCCGACAGCACCGGCGGACGGTCATCCACGGGCGGCGGCCGGGGCCGGTCCGGTGAGGGCGTCCGCCAGCAGGGTGCCGCCGAAGCCCATCAGCACCAGGCCGGTCACCCGGTCGATGGCGGCCAGGGACCGCGGGCTGGACAGCCAGCGGCGCGCGTAACCGCCCCCGATGATGAGCACGGCGAACCAGGTCATCGTCAGCGCGGCGTGCACCCCGGCCAGGGCCGCACCCATCACCAGGGGCGAGACGCCGTCGGGGAGGAACTGCGGGATGGTGGCGATGTAGAACACGCCGACCTTGGGGTTGAGCAGGTTGGTGCCGGCACCGGTCAGCCAGCCGCGCCAGGGAGGGTCCGCAGCCACCGGGGAGCCGGCGCCCCAGCCCCCCGGTTCGTCCGGGGAGGCCGCACCCGTCACGGCAGCGTCCACCGGGTCCCTCCCGGTGCCGCGGAACGAGGACCAGATCATCGACGCACCCAGCCAGAGCATGTACGCCGCCCCGGTGACCGTCAGCACGCGGTAGGCGAGCTCCGAGGCCGCGAGCAGGGCGGAGACCCCGACGGCGGCGGCGATGCCCCACACCACGGCCCCGGTGGCGACCCCGGTGGCGGTGGCCCACGCGTAGGCGCGGGACCGGGTCAGCGAGGACCGCAGCACCAGGGCGGTGTCCAGTCCGGGCACCAGGGTCAGCAGGCCGGCCACCACGGTGAAGGCGAGCAGGGCGTCCAGGATCGTCACCGATCCAGTGTAGTCAGGGAGGGTCACCGGGCAGGAGGAGATCAGGGGGTCCCCGGCCCCCGTCCCGGCGCTTCCCCGGGCTCAGTCCGCGGGGCGGACAGCGCCTCGTTCCTGTCTGCCGGACGCCCCCGGTGGGATACTGGTGCCGCATGACCCGCCACCGGTGGGTGAGCGTCCCCGCCCTGGCGAGCCGGCCGTCCAGCACATCCCAGTGACTCCGGAGAATCCGTCATGAGCCAGACAGCAAGCCAACCCGGTGCCGACCGCGAACTGAAGTCCAGGCACCGCACCATGTGGGCCTCGGGTGACTACCCGGGCATGGTCGAGACGTGGTTGCTCCCCCTCGGGCCGAGACTCGTCGAGGCCGCCGGCGTCACCTCCGGCCAGCGCGTCCTGGACGTCGGCGCCGGCACTGGCAACGCGTCCCTGCCGGCAGCGGCCACGGGGGCGAGGGTCACCGCCGTCGACCTCACTCCCGAGCTGCTCGACGCAGGACGGCTGCGTGCAGAGGCGCAGGGGTTCGACCTGGAGTGGGTGGAGGCCGATGCCGAGCACCTGCCCTTCGAGGACGCCTCCTTCGACGTGGTGATGTCCTCGATCGGCGTGATGTTCGCCCCCCACCACCAGGAGGCCGCCGACGAGCTCGTGCGCGCGTGCCGGCCCGGTGGGACGATCGCCCTGCTGAGCTGGACGCCCGAGGGCGTGGTGGGCGGGCTCTTCCGCACCATGAAGCCCTTTGCCCCGGCGCCCCCGCCCGGAGTGCAGCCGGCGCCGCTGTGGGGCACCGAGGAGCACCAGCGCGCCCTGCTGGGTGATCGGGTGGCGGTGGACTCCGCCAGCCGGGGCATCCTCGAGGTCACCGCCTTCGGCACGCCGCGCGAGTTCGCCGAGCATTTCAAGGCGTCCTACGGCCCCACGATCACCGTCCGCAAGAACGCCGAGCGCGAGGGCCGCGCCGAGGAGTTCGACCAGGCGTTCCAGGCCTTCTTCGACGAGGCGAACGTGGGGACCGAGGACCAGGCGCGCTTCGAGATCGAGTACCTGCTGACGGTGGCCACCCGGAGGTAGCCGATGCCGGCCTACCCCGGGACGGTGACGTTCCGGATGGTCATCTCGACGGTGTCGAAGGTGAGGTCGAGCATGGCCTCGAGCTGTTCCCGGACGCCGACGACCACCTCCGTGGTGCGGGTGACATCGGCGTGCGGGGACAGGAAGCACTCGATCCACAGTCGCGGCGCGCGCCGGGGGCCGTCGATGCGGACGAGGGCGTCCTCGACGTCCCGGTGTGCCATCAGTCCGGTGGCCGCGGCCTGGGCGATCTTGGCGCACCGGTGCTCCTCCGCGGCGCCGGCGCCGGTGGGGCGTCCGGCCAGGGAGGCCTCGCCGCCCGGGGCGAGACCAGGGCATGCACGTGCATTCGTCATCCGGGGAACTCCTGGGGTCTGCGATCGTTCTCGCGTCGTCTGTAGATTCCTCCCCGATCTGTTGCACGGCCTGAGAGTTTCCATCCCACCCGGGCGGGGCGGGACTTGCTCCTTCGGCGAGCACGGTGAAGACCGCGCTACTTTCCAGATGTGCCTCGGTGCGGCGGTGCGGGGGCCTGAGAGTTTCCCGGGAGGAATTGCTCCTACGGCGCCCGACCGGTGGTGCCGGACGGGACTCTCCCGCCACACCTCAACGGCAACGGCTATTCTCGTGTGATTGCGATCACAGTGTAGTCAAACATATGCTTTGTATGCAAAATATGGCGTGAATCGCGACAGACAGGGTCATCCCGGCCGTTCTCGTGACCGTCGGGTGTCCGGGGACCCTTCCTGTGCCGCGTCCGGCGCGCCTACGCTGGGGGCGACCCGCAGCCCATCCCAGGGAGGGGACGTGCCGGAATTCCAGGACAGGTACGACGCCGGTGCCCAGCTCGCAGCGCGGCTCGCCCCGCGCTGGGCCGGGCACGCCGACGTCGTGGTGCTGGGCCTGCCCCGCGGCGGGGTGCCGGTCGCGGAAGTGGTGGCCCGGGAACTGGGCGCACCGCTGGACGTGATCATGGTCCGCAAGCTGGGGGTGCCGTCCTACCCGGAGCTGGCGATGGGTGCCATCGGTGAGCAGGGCGTCCGGCTCCAGGACGAGGGCACCATCCGGCACTTCGGGGTCACGCAGGAGCAATTGGCGCTGGTCGAACGCCGCGAGCAGCAGACCCTGGATCGCCGGGCGCTGCTCTTCCGTGCCGGCCGGGAGCCACTGGACCTCACGGGCAAGACCGCGATGATCGTCGACGACGGCATCGCCACGGGTTCCACCGCCCGGGTGGCCTGCAGGGTGGCCCGGGCCCTCGGGGCGGCGCGCGTGGTCCTGGCCGTGCCGGTGGCCTCGCGGACCACCGTGGACTCGATGCTCATGAGCGGTGAGGCTGACGAGATCGAGGTACTGGCCACCCCCCGGGGATTCCGGGCCGTCGGGGCCCACTACCGGGACTTCGCCGCCGTCGACGACGAGACGGTCGCGGCGATCCTGTCCCGCGGCAGCTGAACCCCCGGCCCGGTGCGACCGGGTGTTCCCGGACGCGACGGCCCTCCCTACTGTGGGACGAGGAGAGGGTGCCAGCGACCCCTGCGGCGCCGACGGAAGGACCATCCATGCGCATCGTCATCACGCAGAACATGACCCTGGACGGGCGGATCGAGATGCTCGACGACTGGTTCGATCCCACCGACCAGGACCCGGAGCTGGTCCGGGAGATGCGGTGCCAGACGGCCGGCGAGGACGTGCTGCTGCTGGGCCGGCAGACCTTCGAGGACCTCCGCGGTTACTGGCCGCACCGGGCGGATGACACCACCGGAGTGGCCGAGGCCCTGGACCGGGCGGACAAGCGCGTGGTCTCCTCGACCCTGACCGACCCGCAGTGGGAGAACACGACCGTCATCGGCGGTGACCCCCTCCAGGCCGTCCGGGAATTGCGGCGGCAGGACGGCCGTGACGTGGTCGTCACCGGGAGTATCCACCTGGCGCACGCCCTGATCGAGGCGGCCCTGGTGGACGAGTTCCGCATGTTCACCCACCCGGCCTGGCAGGGCCGCGGGCGCTCCTTCTTCCCGGACGGCTTCGATGCCCCGCGGCTGCGGCGCATCGACGGGAAGGTCTTCCCCCGCGGGGTGGTGTACGCCGCCTACGAACCGGCCGGACTGGCCCACGGTGACGGCCCCGGGGGCACCGCGCTCGCCGGACTCGGCTCGGAACAGGAGGACTGAACGATGGGCAAGCTCATCTACTCGGTGATCGCCTCCCTGGACGGGTACATCGCCGACGAGGCGGGGGACTTCTCCTGGGCCATGCCGGACGCCGAGGTGCACCAGTACGCCAATGACGAGCTGGCCGGCGTCGCCGTCCACCTGTACGGGCGCCGGACCTACGAACTGATGACCCCGTGGGAGAACGACCCGGAACTGGCCTCATCCGCCCCGGTGACCGCCGAGTTCGCGCGGGCGTGGCAGAGGGCGGACAAGGTGGTCTACTCCTCGACGCTGGACAGGGCCAGCACCCGGCGCACCACGCTGGAACGCCACTTCGATCCCGCGACCGTGCGCCGGCTCAAGGCCGAGGCCGCGGGCGACCTGCTGATCGGTGGTCCGACCATCGCCGCCTATGCCCTGCGCGCCGGGCTCGTGGACGAGGTCAGCCAGGTACTGCTGCCGATCGTCATCGGCGGGGGGCTGGCGGTGTTCCCTGCCGGGCTGGGACTGGACCTCGAGCTCATCGGCGAGCAGCGGTTCGCCGGCGGGGCCGTGGCCCTGCGGCACAGGGTGGACCGGATACGGGACTGAGCCGTACCCTTGACTGCCATGAGGTCCTGAGTCCCCTCCGTCCCGCGACCGAGGCTGCGTCCGAGCCGCCCGGCGGGATCCGACCGACCGCACCAGGACCGTCATGACCTCCCCGACCCCTCGTCCCTCGGGACCCTCTGCCGCGGCACGGCTCGCCGCACCCTCGACCGTCGGCGGCGCCGATCACCTCGTGGTGGACGGCGTCTCCCGGTCCTTCGCGGACCGCCGCGTCCTGACCGACATCAGCTTCACCGTCTCCTCGGGCGAGCGCGCCTGCCTCATCGGTGAGAACGGCACCGGCAAGACCACCCTGCTGCGCATCATCGCCGGCCTCGACGACGACCACGCCGGCCGGATCAGCGCACCCGGCAGCACCGGGCTCTATCACCAGCAGCCGGCCTTCGAGCTGACCCTGTCCGTGGAGCAGGTGCTCGCCCAGGCCACCGCGCCGCAACGGCACCTCGTGGAGGAGGTCGCCCGGCTCGCGGAGGCGCTCGCGGTGGGGCAACGGCCGCCCGGTGACCGTCTTGCGACGGCCTATGACCGCGCCCTGGCCGAGGCCGCCCGCACCCGGGCCTGGGACGTCGGGCACGTCGTCGACCGGGTCGTCGAGGGACTGGGCCTGGCCGCGATCCCCCGGGACCGGCGGGCCGGTGAGCTGTCCGGCGGGCAAGTCTCCCGGTTGTCGCTGGCCTGGCTGCTGCTGCGGCGCCCGGACACCCTGCTGCTGGACGAGCCGACCAACCACCTCGACGACCGCGGCACCGCCCTGCTCGTGGACCTGCTCGCCGGTTGGTCTGGACCCGTGCTCATCGTCAGTCATGACCGCGCCTTCCTCGACGAGGCGGCCACCACCCTGCTCGACCTGGACCCCGCCCCGGGGCCCCACCGGGACGCCGACGCGGCCGGTGGGGACGGTGCAGACGGGATCGGCGGGGGTGCCGGCGTGGGCGTCACCCGGTTCGGCGGCACCTACACCCAGTACCTGCTGCACCGGATCGATGAGCGTGCCCGCTGGGAACGGCGCTACCGGGAGGAACAGGAGGAACTGCGGCGGCTGCGGCGCCAGGTGGCGCTGAACCACACGGTCGGCCATGCGGATCGCCCGCCGCGCACCGAGGGGAAGATGGCCCAGAAGTTCTACTCCGACCGCAACGCCACGGTCGTGCGGCGCCGGGTCAACGACGCCGCCACCGCGCTGGCCCGCCTCGAGCGGGCCCAGGTCCGCAGGCCCCCGCCCGTGCTGCGCTTCACCGGCCTTGCCGCGGCCACCGCGGGAGGCGGGCCGGACGGCCGCGGTGGCCGGCCGGCGTCGTCCGTACCGGTGCTGGTGGCCACCGGGGCGGGACTCGCCGGGCGGCTCGCCCCGGTGTCCGTGGCGCTGGGCGCGCGGTCCCGGCTGCTGGTCACCGGGCCGAACGGGGCGGGCAAGACCACCCTGCTGCGGATCCTGGCCGGTGACCTGGAACCCGACGCCGGCTCGGTCTCGGCCCGGTCCGACGGGGCCGGGGGCCGGCCGGTCGGGATGCTCGGCCAGGAACCCAGGACCATGGACCCGGAGGCGACCGTGGCGGAGGCGTACCGGGCCGCCGTCGGCATCGAGACGGCCGAGCGGGTGCCCCTCGGCACGTTCGGACTGCTGACCGCACGCGACGAGCACCAACCGGTGGGCGTGCTGTCCGTGGGGCAGCGCCGGCGCCTGGACCTGGCCATGCTGCTGGCCGATCCGCCGGGGGTTCTGCTGCTGGACGAGCCGACCAACCACTTCTCGCTGCTGCTGGCCACCCGGCTGGAGGCCTCGGTCCCGGACTACCCGGGCGCCGTGGTGATCGCCAGCCATGACCGTTGGCTGCGCTCGGGGTGGCGGGGGGAGCGGCTGGAGCTCAGCCTTCCCAGTGGGCCGGGGAACTGAGCACAATATCCTCATGAGCACACTCGCCGAGACCTGGGGCCGTCATTCCGAACCACTGACCGACGTCATCAACTCCGTCACCGACTGGCAGGCGCAGAGCCCGTGCGAGGGCTGGACCGCCACGGACATCGTGGACCACCTGATGCAGAGCCACCGGGAGTTCATGGGCCGGCAGGGACGCGAGATCCCGCTGGTGCCCGGCACCCCGGCCGAGCAGTGGAACCACCACGTCGCTGCCATGTCAGCCCTGGTCGGCGACGAGGACCTGGTGTCACGGCCCCTGGAGACCCCCTTCGGTGACTCGACGGTCGGCCAGGTGCTCATGGACTTCTACGGGATGGACCTGATCGTGCACCGGTGGGACCTGGCCACCTCCCAGGGACAGGACCACCGGCTCACCGAGGAGGAACTGGCCGAGGTGGACGCCGCCGTGGACGGCTACGGTGAGGCGGCCTATGCCCCGGGCATCTTCAAGAAGGGGGTCGAGGTGCCCGCGGATGCCTCCCGCCAGGAACAGGTTCTCGCCCGGACGGGCAGGACGGTCCGGGCGGACCACCGCTGAACGGCGCCGGGCCGGGGGACCGAGCGGCTGGCCCTTGACCGCGGTCGCCGCCGGGTCTCTCATGGAGTCGTCAGAGGGGTTTGCGCCACATGTCTGAACAGCGGGCCGCGACCGGCGCAAGCCCAGGGGGCCGGGACCCAGGAACAGGGGATCGTCATGATTCGCATGCTGCTTCAGGCCGCCATCAACGTGGTGATGGCGGCCATCGGGCTGCTGCTGGCCGGGTCGCTGATCGACGGCGTCACACTGCAGCCTTCCGGGTTCGTCGTGGCCGTGCTCGTCTTCGTGATCGGGCAGGCCGTCCTGGGCCCGTTCGTGTTCAACATGGCCCGGCAGTATGCCTCGGCCATCCTCGGCGGCGTGGGCCTGGTGTCCACCCTGCTGGCCCTCTGGATCGCGACCCTCTTCCCGGGGGGACTCGTCATCTCCGGCGTCACGGCCTGGATCCTGACCACCCTGCTGGTCTGGATCGTCACGGCTCTCGGGACGTGGATCCTGGGCTACCTCGTGCTCACCCGCTGGTGGGACAAGAGAGTCGAGAAGAAGAACATCCGCCGGGCCGTGGCCTGAACGCCGCCACCCGGCGCGGGCCACGGGACACGGGCCGTCCATGAGCATGCTCGGGGTGCCTGCCGACTGGCGGCGGTTGCGACCGTTGACGCTGCTGCGACCGTTCCTGACCGGGGCGGCCCTGCTGACCGTCTACTACCTGCTGCCCCTGGACCGCGGTGGCAACGTCGCCGGGCTCGTGGTGGGCCTCATCGCGCTGACCGTCCTGGTCATCTGGCAGGTCCGGGCCGTGATGAACGCACCGTCGCCGCGGTTGCGCGCCGTGGAGTCGTTGGCCACCTCGATCCCGCTGTACATCGTGTTGTTCGCCGGCTCCTACTACACGATGTCCGGACGGGACGCCGACGCCTTCACCGAGCCGCTGGACCGCACCGACGCCCTGTACTTCACCATCGCCACGTTGGCCACGGTCGGGTTCGGGGACATCGCCGCGGTCTCGGAACCCGCACGGGCCGTCGTCATCGTGCAGATGGTGACCGGGGTGGTGCTCCTCGGGGTGGTCATCAAGGTCTTCCTCGGGGCGGTGCAGATCGGCCTGCGCCGTGCCCAGGGCGCACCCGCTGCACGGGGCCAGGGTCCCTCGAACCCCGCCGCCGATCCCGATGACGGGGCCCCTCCCCGGGCGTGAGGGAGGGAGGAGGGACTGGGGCGGTGCGGTGGTCACTCCGGGGCGAAGGCCTGCCGGAGCGCGTCCTCGTCCTCACGGCTGAGGTTCGTCTCCACCAGCTCGAACCTGGTGCCGGTGAAGTGCTCCGTCACCCGGTCCATGACCGCGCCACTCGTCAGCAGGAACAGTGCCGACGTGCCCGGGGTGACCGTCTCGCGGATGCGCTTGATGAAGGAGTCGTCGATGCCCACATCGGCCAGGGAGCCGCTGAGCCCGCCCACCGCGGCCCCCACTGGACACGTCTACGGTCCAGAGGCCTGGTTCTCTCCCCGGGGCGTCCGGGCCGGAGGTGGTGAGGCCCGTGGGGCTCCCGGGGCGTGAGGGGCCGGTGTGCGGGGGCGGGCCCTGCCCGGGTTGCTAGTGTTAGCAGCTGGTTGCTAACTTTGTTAACGCAGGCAGGGAAATTGCTGCCATATGCATCAACATAAGGAGACATCATGGCTGCTGACACCAACAACGCCACCACCACCGCCGCCCAGGCCGAGGCCAACGAGGCCGCCAACAAGGCGAACGTCGAGCAGGCCAAGGCCAAGGCCGCCGCCGAGCAGGCCAAGGCCGCCGACGATGCCAAGGCCGCCGCCGAGCAGGCCAAGGCCAACGCTGCCGCCAACAAGGCCAACGTCGCCCAGGCCAAGGCCAAGGCTGCCGCCGAGCAGGCGAAGACTGCCACCGAGTCGGCCGAGACTGCCGCCCCCGCCAAGGCCGCTCCGGCCAAGGCTGCCGCTCCCGCCAAGACCGCCGCTCCGGCCAAGGCCGCTCCGGCCAAGGCTGCCGCTCCGGCCAAGGCCGCTCCGGCCAAGGCTGCCGCTCCCGCCAAGACCGCCCCCGCCAAGACCGCTCCGGCCAAGGCTGCCGCTCCCGCCAAGGCCGCTCCGGTGAAGGCCATCCCGGCCAAGGCTGCCGCTCCGGTCAAGGCTGCCGCTCCCGCGAAGACGGCTGCCCCGGTCCAGGCTCCTGCCCCGGTCCAGACGGTCGCGCCGGTGCGGACCGTTGCTCCGGCCCCGGCCGCCGCCCCGGTCGCGAAGACTGCCGAACCGGCCCAGCAGCAGGCCGCCGAACTCATGGAGCAGGCCACGCAGCGGTTCGAGGAGAACTCCGAGCGTGTGGCCGAGCTGGCCCAGGAAGCCGCTCAGCGCGCCGGGGACAACGCGGAGCGCCTCCAGGAGATCAACTCCGCCGTGGTCGATTCGTCGAAGACCGTCAGCCGTGTCGGTGTGGACGCCTACCAGGTCGCCGCCAAGAACGTCTTCGACCTGCAGCGCCAGATGGTCGGTGCCGCTCGGGTCGCATGGGTCCGCGACGCGGCCACCACCCAGATCCAGTTCGCCGAGGATGTCACCAACGCCTGGGTCAAGGCCGCCCGCGAGCTGCTGAAGTGATGTGAACGGTGCGCGAGTCTGGTCTCGCGTACCGATGCCAGAGGGTCCTGCCGGAATCGGCAGGACCCTCTGGCGTTTCGACGACGGGCCACTGCCGCCGGTCTGGTGCGGCGAGAAGCCTGTGGATCAGGACGTCGCCATCCCGCAGGGGTGGTCCGGTCGACCGCGAGGGGCCGCGGTCGCGTCAGTCTCACAACAGGTCGGAGATCCAGTCGCCGAACCCGGTGATCGTGTCGGAGGTGATGGCGTGGCCACCCGGGTCGCGGCGGGTGGTGGCGGATGCCCCGGACTCGATCAGCAGGAAGTGCCAGGTGCGGTCCAGGAGCTCCCGGGGGATCACCGTGTCCGTCTCGCCGTGGGCGACGTAGACCGGCACCCCGGTCAGCCGGGATGGGGAGGTCGGGACGCCGGCGTCGAAGGGCAACGTCCCGTACAGGATCGCCGCGCCGGCGAACCGCTGGGGATCGGCCAGCAGGAGTCCCCCGGCGAAGGCGGCGCCGCCGCTGAAGCCGACCAGGATCACCGGACGCCCGGCCGGTGCCACGTCATCGAGCCAGAGCCGGAACCAGGCCATCACCTCGTCGAGGGACTCGGCGAGCGGGCGGCCGATGCCGCGGTTGGCAAACCAGGCGTAGCCGCTCCCGGATCGGATCGGGGCACGGACGGCGGCGTACACCGCGCCGGCGGGAAGGTGCCTGGCCAGGTCGATGATGCCGGTCTCGTCGGCGCCGCGGCCGTGCAGCAGCACGACGAGCGGGCGGTCGGCCGCGTCGGGTCCGTGCCAGGTGACGGTGGGGGTGTCGAAGGCCCCGCTCACGTGCGGTCCTCCGCGGTGTCGATGGTGATGCGGCCGGCGGTGCCCACCCCGGCCCAGCGCTCGAGTTCGGCCTCGAGATCGAGGGGCTCGACCGGGGCGGTGTGCTCGTAGGCACCCCAGTACTGCCGTGGCAACATCCACATCAGTTCGAACTCGTTGCCGTCCGGGTCCGCCCCGTAGATGCTCTTGGTGGCACCGTGGCTGGACTGGCCGGTATAGGCGTCGGCCTCGATCAGGGCCTGACGCGCCTGGGCGAGTTCCTCGACGGTGTCCAGTTGCCAGGCCAGGTGGTAGAGCCCGACCCCGCCACGCGTCTTGGGCGCCGCGCCGGGGCCGAGGCCGGCGGTCCAGAAGATTATTTATTGTTGATACAAGTAAGACCGTAGCGCGATAGACTTGTAGGAACAACTATTCGTGCATGGTGATGGGGAGGCGTGATGGCGGAGGAACCGTGGCTGACTGGGGACGAGCTGGCCGCCTGGGTGCGCCTGGTGGCGGTGGTGGAACTGCTCCCGGGGGTACTGGACGGCCAGTTGCGCCGGGACGAGCACCTCATGCACTTCGAGTACTTCGTGCTGGCCATGCTCTCCGAGGCGCCCGACCACACCCTGCAGATGCGGGACCTCGCGGCGCGGACCTATGCCACCTTGCCGCGGTTGTCCCATGTGGTGCGCCGGCTCGAGGAGCGCGGGCTGGTGGCACGCACTCCCTGCCCGGGGGACGGCCGGGCCATCAACGCCTCCCTCACCCAGGCGGGCTGGGCCGCGGTGCGGGCTGCCGCCACCGGGCATGCTGCCACCGTGCGCGAGCACGTCTTCGACGTGCTGAGTCACGAGCAGGTGGGTCAGCTCAAGGACATCACCACGGCCATCCTGTCCCGGCTGGACCCGGACGAGCGCTTGGCCGTCGCGTACACCCGCTACGATGACGAACCCTCCCGGCCCTGAATGCCGTCACCCGGAGGAGTGTGCGGGCGATCGACGCCGGCCCGGGTCGCCCCTGGTCGACTCCTCGACCGTTCCCTTACGCGGCAACGACGCCCGGCATCCGCGGGTGCGGGTGCCGGGCGCCGTCACTGTGGCGTGTCAGCCGTCGTCGCTCAGGCGAGGGCCGCCAGCGTGGGGTTCTGGCTGCGTCCGAAGATCCGGGCGTCAAGGGAGAGGCGGCCGGCTCCGGCCACGGCCAGGGCGGCTGCCCCGGCTGCCAGCACCAGGACGAACTCGTATCCGCCCTGCTCGGCGAAGAGGCCGGCGGGGGCGTGGACCAGGAACAGGGCCCCGAGCATGTTCAGGGTCAGCAGTGCCGCGACCGGACGGACCAGGATGCCGAGGACCAGGGCGGCACCGCCCAGCAGCTCGAGGAAGCCGACGGCGGGTGCGACCAGCTGTGCCGCCGGCACCCCCATCTCGGAGAAGGCCGCCTGGGTGCCGGGGACGGTGTACTCGAAGATCTTCTGCCAGCCATGGGCGAAGAAGACCACGCCGAGGGCGAGGCGCAGGATGGTGCGGGCGAGGGTGGACCGGGTGACGGGGGAGGAAACCTGAGAAGTCATGGAGTCGTTTCTGTTGATCTGTGCACTGTCGGGGCAGCGGCGAGGAGGTCCCGCCACCCAATTGCTTATAGCTTCAACCAATACGATACCCGTCGACTGGTTGTAGCGTCAACTACCGTCATCCTGGCAGTGACGGGGCCCGCGGGGGGCCCCAGGGGGTTTGACCGCCTTCCTCGTCCGGGCGCTTCGGCGGGTGGTGCATCTCTCGTTACCTGCTCCCCTCACCCGGGTGAGCTGTCGGTAGACTGGTCTGGTCGAAGGGGAGTAGTTCCCGCCCGCCCCGTCAGGGGTGGTTGAAGCGGCGCGTCGACATGCTGGCCTCCTTGTATGGGAGGCCCGGCGCCCCACCCGGACCGTGCGTCCGGGCGAGCGAGACCTTCGGCCAGACACTGCTCTGGCCGAGGTGTACCCGAATGGGTGCGGGCATCGGTCGGGGCCCTGCCTTGAGGAACTCGATGCATACTCCGGACGACTCCACCACATCCGCCTCCTCCGTAGAC
>NZ_AFXQ01000031.1 GCF_000224415.1 Citricoccus sp. CH26A
GGCACGGGCGCCGCTGCGGGTCGTCGTCACCCAGCCACGCCGGGTGGCGGCCCGAGCGGCGGCCCGCCGGCTGGCGAGCCTCGACCGCCCGGCGGGAACCGGGGGGCGGTCGGGATCCGGGGGGACCGGCCGGGCCGCCGGGGTCCGCGCCGGCCACACCGTGCGCGGGGAGCGGACCACGTCCCGGGAGACCCTGGTGGAGTTCGTGACCCCGGGCATCCTGGTCAACCGGTTGCTGGCGGACCCGGAACTGGCCGGGACCGGTGCGGTGATCCTGGACGAGGTGCACGAGCGGGACCTGGAGTCGGACCTGCTGTTCGGCATGCTCGGGGAGGTCGCACAGCTGCGTCCGGACCTGCTGCTCGTGGCGATGTCCGCCACCCTGGACGCCGCCCGGTTCGCGGACCGGTTGGGCGAGGGGACCGGCCGGGGCGCACCGGTGCCCGTGGTCGACTGCCCCTCGGCGTTGCACCCCGTGGACGTCTCCTATCGCCCGCACCCCGGCCCGCGGCAGTACACCCGCGGGGTGACGCGGGAGTTCCTGGACCACGTCGCGCGGTGCGCGGTCGAGGCCCACGCCGCGGCGCTGGCCGCCGAGCCGGGGACCGACGCGCTGGTCTTCGTCCCCGGCGCCCGGGAGGTCACGCTCACCTGTGAGCGGATCGCGCAGCTGGCCCCCGGCACCGAGGTGCTGCCCCTGCACGGCCAGCTCACCTCCGCCCAGCAGGATCGTGCCGTGGGCGGCCGTGAGCCCGGCGGCGCACCGCGGATCATCGTCTCCACCTCGCTGGCCGAGTCCTCCCTGACCGTTCCGGGCGTGCGCCTGGTGGTGGACTCCGGACTCGCCCGCGAGCCCCGGCGGGACACCGGGCGCGGCATGACGGGACTGGTGACGGCCACCTGCGCGCAGTCCTCCGCCGAGCAGCGGGCCGGGCGGGCCGGGCGTCTCGGGCCCGGCACGGTGGTGCGCTGCTATGACCGGTCCACCCTGGGCGCCGCACCCGCACACCCCACCCCCGCCGTCCAGGTGGCGGACCTGACCGGGGCGGCGCTCGTCCTGGCCTGCTGGGGCGCCCCCGGTGGGGAGGGGCTGGTGCTCCCGGACCCGCTGCCGCAGGACCCGCTGGCCGAGGCGCTGGCCACGCTGAGGGCACTGGACGCGATCGACGACGCCGGCCGCGCCACCGACCACGGACGGGGGCTCGCCGCGATCTCGGCCGAACCGCGGCTGGCCCGCGCACTGCTGGACGGGACGGGACTGGTCGGGGCACGTGCCGCCGCCGAGGTCGTCGCCCTGGCCTCCTCCGACGTCCGCCCGGAGGGGGCGGACCTCACCGGTGCCCTGTCCCGGCTGCGGTCCGGTGGTACGGGCCGTGGGGGAGGCGCCCGTGACGGCAGTGCCGCCCGGTGGGCCCAGGACGCGAGGCGGTTCGAGGCCCTGGCGTCCTCGGCCGCGGGCCCGGGCGCGGGCCCGGGTGCGGACACGGCAACGGGCCGGGACCGGTCTCCCGGCGCCCGGGTGCCGGGGGAACTGGCGGTGGGGGCCGTCGTCGGGCTGGCCTGGCCCGAGCGGCTGGCCCGCCGGGTGAGCGACCCCGGGACGGGCCGCGGCGCGGGGGCGGAGGTCTACCTGCTGGCCTCGGGCACGCGCGCGGCACTGCCACCGGGCAGCGCCCTGGCCGGGACCGAGTGGCTGGCCTGCGCGGAGGTCGCCCGCGCCGAGGGCAGGGCCGCCGCCGGGACGGGAGCCGTGATCCGTGCGGCCGCCCCCGTGGACGGCGACCTGGCCCAGCGGCTGGCCGGACCGCTCCTGGCGGAGGAACGCACCGCGCACTGGCAGGACGGCCGGGTGGTCGGCAGGCTGCGGCGCGGGATCGGGGCGATCACGCTCTCCGAGACGCCCGTCACCCCGGACCGGGAGCAGGGGCGGGCCGCCGTCGTCCGGGTGCTGCGCACCGAGGGGCTGGGACCGCTGGGGGTCTCGGAGGCGGCCGACACCCTGCGCCGGCGGCTGGGCCTGGTGCACCGGGTGCTGGGTGAGCCGTGGCCGGACGTCTCGGACGCCGCCCTGGCCGAGGACTGGGAGGCGTGGCTGGCGCCCGAGGTGGAGAGACTGGCCGGCGGGGCGAGGACCGGCTCCGTGCACCTGGCCGAGGCCCTGCGGCGTCTGCTGCCGTGGCCCGATGCCGTCCGCTTCGACGAGCTCGTCCCCGAGCGGCTCCCGGTGCCCAGCGGCCGGACCGCCGCCGTGCGGTACCCGGCCGTGGGCGCCGGCGGGGAGGACGGCGATGCCGGCGCGCCCGTGGTGGCGGTCAAGCTGCAGGAGTGCTTCGGGCTGGCCGAGACCCCGCGGCTCGTGGACGGGCGGGTGCCGGTGGTGTTCCACCTGCTCTCACCGGCGGGCCGGCCGCTGGCCGTGACCGGCGACCTGGCCTCGTTCTGGTCCGGACCCTACGCGCAGGTCAGGGCCGAGATGCGCGGACGGTACCCGAAGCATCCCTGGCCCGAGGACCCGTGGACGGCGCCGGCCACCGCCAGGACGCGCAACCGCGGTTGAGGGACCCCCGTGCAGTACCCTGTGGACCGATGAGTTCCGAACTCCCCTCCTCCGTGGACGTCCTCGTGGTGGGCGGCGGCCCCGCCGGGCTGTCCGCGGCCCTGTGGCTGGGCCGCTACCAGCGCTCCACCCTCGTGGTGGACGCGGGCCGGCCCCGGAACCGCCATGCCGACCTGGCCCACGGCATCCCGGGCCGGGACCCGGTGGCGCCGGAGGGGCTGCTGGCCGGCATGCGCGCCGAGGTGGACCGGTACCCGGAGGTGTGCCTGCGATCCGGCACCGTCACCGACCTGCGGGGGAGCGCGGAGACCGGGTTCACCGCCGTGATCGACGGGGTCCACCGCGTGCGGGCCTCCCGCGTGGTGCTGGCCGCCGGGGTGAGCGACCGGTTCCCCCGGGTGGAGGGGTTCGAGGAGCACTACGGGATCGACGTCCACCACTGCCCGGCCTGTGACGGGTTCGAGATCCGGGGCCAGGACGTCGTCGTGCTCGGCGCCGGAGACCAGGTGCCGGCCTTCGCCTCCGAGCTGCTGGACTGGGCCGCCACCGTGCGGATCGTCACCGACACCACCGCTGAGTCCTTCGGCACCGACCAGCGCCGCAGCCTGGCGGCGCACGGCATCGAGGTGTTCGACGGGCCGGCCACCGCTCTCGTCGGCGAGCCCGGCGAACTGGCCGGCGTGCTGCTGGAGGACGGGACGTGCGTGCCCGGAGCGTCAGTGTTCTTCTCCTACGCCCACCGCCCGCACCACGACCTCGCCGTGGGGCTGGGATGCGAACTGGACGACGAGGGCCAGCTGGTCGTCAATGGCTTCCAGCTCACGAGCGTGGACGGCGTCTACGCCGCCGGTGACCTCACTCCGGGACTGCAGCTGGTGGTCATCGCCATGGGCCAGGGTGTCTCCGCCGGCATCGCGTGCGCCACCTCGCTGAGAGGCATCGCCACCGAGGCCGGGCCGAGTCCGGCACCCCCCACGCGTCGATTCGCCCCCTTGCCCTAGCCGAGGACGGCAGCCACGCACAGCCCCCCGCAGGGGGCCGCGGCCTCACCGGTGCCCGGTGCGTGGAACCGTGTCAGTCCCGCCCCGGGCCTGGGGCGGGCCTCCGGGCCCGGGGGTCCCGGGCGCCCGAGTCGATCCAGTACCGCCGGACCCGGCGCTCGCCGACCGTCCGGACGTCCTCGAGCACCCCGCCGTTGACCTCGATCACGGCCGCCGACCCGGCGTTGTCCTCGTCGCAGGTCACCAGGACCCGCTCCACCCCGAGCCCGGCCAGCCGCCGCACGGACTGGCGCAGGATCTCCGTGGCGTGTCCGCGGCGCCGGTGCTCCGGAGCGACCGCGTAGCCCACGTGGCCGTTGATCTCGAGCAGCTGCTCGTTCAGCTCGTGCCGGATGGACACCCGGCCCACCGGCACCCCGTCCACCTCGGCCACGAGGAAGTCCGAGCGCACCCACCCGGGCCTCAGGTCCTCCCCGGCGGCCTCCTTGCGCAGCGTCTCCAGCACCTCGTCCCAGGTGCCCTCCACCAGCAGGATCTCGAAGCCGTCCGGCAGCAGTTGCCCGTGCATCCGGCGCAGGGCCGCCTCGTCGTCGTGCCGCGGGGGCCGGAGGATCAGTGGCATGGCACCGATTCTCCCACCCGGGCCCGAACCTCGTGCCGCGCGTCCGGTCCTGGTCACGTGGTGCGGGCGGGACACCCGGATTGAAGCGGGATACGGGCGATGGCTACGCTCACCCCATGACCCGCTCCCGCGCCTTCGCCCAGGTCGACGTCTTCTCCGCCACGCCCTATGGGGGCAACCCCGTGGCCGTGATCCTCGAGGCCGAGGGCCTGGGCGAGGAGGAGATGGCGCGGATCGCCCGCTGGACCAACCTGTCCGAGACCACCTTCGTCCTGCCGCCGACCGCACCGGGTGCCGACTACCGCCTCCGGATCTTCACTCCCGGCGGGGAGCTGCCCTTCGCCGGACACCCCACGCTGGGGTCGGCCCACGCCTGGCTGGAGCACGGCGGCACGCCGCAGGACCCCGGCCGAATCGTTCAGGAGTGCGCCGCCGGCCTGGTCACCCTGAGGCACGACGGCGGCACGCTCGCCTTCCAGGCACCGCCCACCCTCCGCTCCGGAGATCTCGACCCGGCGGACCTGCAGCGCGCCACCGCGGCCCTCGGGGTCGGCCCGGACCAGGTGCTCGCCCACCAGTGGGTGGACAACGGACCGGGCTGGGCCGTCGTCGTGCTCCGGGACGCGCAGGCCGTGCTGGGGATCGAACCGGACCTGAGCCTGATCCCGGACCTCAAGCTCGGGGTCATCGGCGCGTACCCGGCCGGGTCCCGGTCCGCCTTCGAGATCCGGGCGTTCGTCCCGGACATCGGGGTGAGCGAGGACCCGGTGACCGGCAGCCTCAACGCCTCGGTGGCCCAGTGGATGCTCCGCACCGGGGCGGTCAGCGGGCGCTACCGGGTCTCGCAGGGCACCGTGCTGGGACGCACGGGCGAGGTGGAGATCACCTGCACCGAGGACGGCGAGGTCTGGGTCGGCGGGGCGACCGCCACGTGCTTCGCCGGCACCGCGCTCGCCTGAGGCTCGCGGACGCCGGGGGACCGTCGGGCCGCCGGCTAGCCCTCCGGCAGCGCCCAGGTGTGCACCGGACGGCCGGTCCGCATGTGCTTGCCGTACTCCTCCACCAGCCGCGCCAGGGCCTTGCCCCGGGACAGCCCTGACTCCTCGAACCGTCCCAGCGAGCGGGTCATCCAGGTGGCGCCGTTCTGGCCGGTGCGGATCCGCCCGGTCAGCACCTCCAGGTACCGGTCCGCCACCGTGGGGTCCACGTCCAGCATCTCCAGGCCCCGACGGGCGGAGGGCAGCAGGTACCGGTCCAGCAGCTCGGTCACCGGCACGTCCCCGTAGCCGGGCCAGTAGACCGAGGCGTTGAGCCCGTGCCGCGCGCAGTCGTAGAAGTTGGTCCGCGCCACCGCGAAGGACATCCGCTCCCAGGGGCACTCCTCGGTGTCCACGAGGTACTTGACCAGGCCGAAGAAGAACGCCGCATTGGCCACCATGTCCACCACGGTGGGACCGGCCGGCAGCAACCGGTTCTCCACCCGCAGGTTGGCCGGCCGCGCGGGCACGGTGCCGGCCTCCGTGGTCGACTCGTCGCGCCCCGGGTCGTAGATGGGGCGGTTCCAGCGGTACACGGTGCCGTTGTGCAGCAGCATCTCCGGCAGGGCCGGCGCCCCCGAGCCCAACGGGCCGGTGTCGGACGCCCGCTCCGGCAGCAGGGCGGGGAAGAAGGCGATGTTCTCCTCGAAGAGGTCCTCGATCCCGTCGATCCACCGCTCCCCGAACCAGACCCGGGGGCGCACACCTTGCCGGGCCAGTTCCGGTGCCCGGGTGTCCACCGCCTGCTGGAACACCGGGATCCGGCTCTCCGTCCACAGCTTGGCACCCAGGAACAGCGGGGAGTTCGCGGAGAGCGCCACCTGCGGACCGGCCATGGCCTGGGCGGCGTTCCACACCGGCCCGAACTTCTCCCGGGTTACCTCCAGGTGCAGCTGCATGGAGGTGCAGGTCGACTCGGCGGCGATGTCCTTGGCGTAGTAGGAGAGGTGCTCGGGACCGTCGATGTCGATCAGGATGTCCTCGCCGCGGGCCTCGAGCACCGCGGTGTTCAGCGCCGCGTAGCGGTTGCCCTCGCTGATCCAGCGCTCACCGGAGAGGTCCTCGCCGTCGATGGTCGGCAGGATCCCGACGGCGTACAGGTGCGCCCCGGCGCGCACGGCGCGGTCGTCCGCCCGGACCAGCTCCGCCCGCAGGGACTCCTCCAGGTCCGTGAGTCCGTGGCCGTGGATGGTCAGGGACGGGTGGTTCAGCTCGATGTTGTAGCGGCCCAGCTCGGTCTGGAAGGCCGGGTCGTCGATGGCGGCGAGCACCTCGTGGTTGAGCGGCGCCGGCTGGAACTCCTCGTCCACGAGGTTCAGCTCCAGTTCCAGGCCGATGCGCCCGGCCCCCGCGAAGTCCTCCGTGGCCAGGTAGGCCTTCAGCTCCTCGAGGGACGCCTCCAGGCGCTCCCGGTAGCGCGTCCGATCGGAACGGGTGTACGTACTCGACTCGACCTCGGTGCCCATGCCCTGAAGCGTAGGGCATCGGGCCCCGCGCCAGCACCGTCACCACTCCACCGGCACGGCCCGCTCCTGCCCCGGCCCGGGCGGGAGCCGGCCGTGCCGCGGGGCCGGGGCGCACCCGTGCGGCCACGGACATGCCATGTGGGACGGGGGGTCCGTGGGCAGGTGCTCGCGGAGCATGTCTTGGGAAAACTCCCAGTTCATGCATAGGCTTCCCTCCAGACGGTCCCCCGTGGCACGGTGGAACCGGTTCCCCCTGGGAGCCCTTCCGCCCAGCCGGGTGAGCCGTAGAGGTGGAACCGGACCGGAGGTGCGCGACTGATGAGGCAGGCCCGAGGGAATGGCGGTGCCGCCCGCCGAACGGCAGGGATGGCGATGATGGCCTCGGCGGCGCTGCTGCTCGCCGGGTGCGGCCCGGCGGAGGACACCCCGGTCCTGACCTGGTACACGAACCCGGACGACGGTGGCCAGGCCGCGATCGCGCAGAAGTGCTCCGATGCGGCCGGAGGCGCCTACCGGATCGAGACCTCCATCCTGCCCAACGACGCCGCCTCCCAGCGTGAGCAGTTGACCCGCCGCCTGGCGGCCGGCGACACCTCGATGGACATCATGTCCCTGGACCCGCCGTTCATCCCGGAACTGGCCGAGCCCGGTTTCCTGGCGGTTCCGCCGTCGGAGGTGGCCGAGGCGACCACGCGGGACACCCTCGAGGGGGCCCTGGCCGGGGCCACGTGGCGTGACACCCTGGTGACCGTCCCGTTCTGGGCCAACACCCAGTTGCTCTGGTACCGCAAGTCGGTGGTCGAGGAGGCCGGGCTGGACATGGACGGCCCCGTGACCTGGGACCAGATGATCCAGGTCGCTCGGGACCAGGACAAGGAACTGGGCGTGCAGGGCGCCCGGGCCGAGGCCATGACGGTCTGGCTCAACGCCCTGATCGAGTCCGGCGGCGGGCAGATCATCGAGAACCCGGAGGCGCCGGCTGACGAGGTCGAGATCGGCCTGGACAGCGACGCCGGCCGGAAGGCCGCCGAGATCATCTCCACCATCGGCACGGAGGGCCTGGGCGGCCCGGGCCTGGCCACCCAGCAGGAGAACGAGGCCATGCTGCTGTTCCAGGGGGACAGCGGCTCGTTCATGGTGAACTGGCCGTTCGTCTGGCCCGCCACCAACGCCTCGGCGGAGGACGGGGCGGTCCCCGCGGACCTGCCCGAGGACATCGGCTGGTCCGTCTACCCGAGGACGTCCGGGGACACGGAGCCCGCCCCGCCGCTGGGCGGCATCAACCTGGGCGTGGGCGCCGCCTCGGAGCAGCAGGACCTGGCCTGGGACGCGGTCGAGTGCATCGTCTCACCGGAGAACCAGACCGAGTACTTCGTCACCAATGGCAACCCGCCCTCCAGCGCGAGCGCGTTCGACGATCCCTCCGTGCGGGAGCGGTTCCCCATGGCGGAGACCATCCGTGAGTCACTGGAACTGGCCGCGCCCCGGCCGCAGACGCCGTACTACAACGAGGTCTCCACCGCGATCCAGCAGCGCTACACGCCGCCGGCCAGCGTGGACCCGGAGACCACCCCGGCCGAGACCGGCCAATTCATCCAGGAAGTGCTGCGAGGGGAGTCGCTGCTGTGAGCTCTATTCCCACGACCGTGCCCGCCGTCGACGCCGAGGCGCCCGACGACCCGTCCGGCGGCCGGGGGCGGCGGAAGGCCCCCCGGTCGGAACGGGCCCGGGCCGAGGCCCGGTTGGGCTGGTGGCTGGCCGGACCCGCGTTCTTCATCATGGTCGCCGTCATCTTCTACCCGGTCCTCCAGGCCTTCTGGGACTCGTTGTTCAGCTACCGCCTCACGGCGCCCGAGGAACGCGAGTTCGTGGGCCTGTCCAACTACGGCGTCATCTTCAGCGACCCGGTGTTCTGGAGCGCCCTGGGCGTCACGACGCTAATCACCGTGGTCACCGTGTTCGTCGAGCTGATCCTGGGCTTCATGCTGGCCATGGTCATGCACAAGGCCATCAAGTCCACCCGTGGCCTGGTCCGCACCGTGATCCTGGTGCCCTACGGCATCATCACCGTGGTCTCGGCCTTCGCCTGGTACTACATGTTCAGCATCGACTCCGGTTACATCAACAACTGGTTCAGCTGGGTGCCCGGCTTCGACGGCCAGCTCAACTGGTTCGCCCAGGGCGGCTCGGCGCTGTTCGTCATCATGTTCTCGGAGATCTGGAAGACCACCCCGTTCATCTCGCTGCTGCTGCTGGCCGGCCTGGCCCAGGTCCCCGACGACCTGTCCGAGGCGGCCGCGGTGGACGGGGCCAGCTGGTGGCAGCGGCTGTGGCGGGTCATCCTGCCGAACATGAAGGCGGCCATCATGGTGGCCGTGCTCTTCCGGGCGCTGGACGCGTTCCGGGTCTTCGACTCGATCTTCATCATGACCAATGGCGCCTATGGCACCGAGGTCCTCTCCCTGCTCGCCTATCGCACCTCGATCGGACGACTCGAGATCGGCCTCGGTTCGGCCATCTCGGTCGTGCTGTTCCTCCTGGTGGGACTACTGGCACTGATCGCGGTGAAGGGCTTCAACGTTGACCTGGCAGGCGGACGGGGAGGACGCAAGTGAGCACCGAGACACTCACCCCGGAAGAGGCCGAGGGGCAGAGGCGAGCCCGGCGGGCCAAGCGCAACACCTCCATCGGCTGGTGGGTCATCACCATCGTCGTGGCCGTGTGGTGCCTGTTCCCCGTGGCCTCCATCCTGGCGACCAGCTTCAAGACCCCGGGGGAGTTGTCCAACGGGAAGTTCCTGCCGGACAACCCCTCGACCAGCAACTACGAGGAGATCCTGGTCGGCGACTCGCAGGAGTTGTTCCTGAGCGCCCTGTGGAACTCGATCGGCATCTCGATCATCGCCACCCTGATCGCCGTGGTCCTGGCCACCCTGTGCGCCTACGCGATCGCCCGGCTCGACTTCCCCGGCAAGAAGATCGTCCTGACGGTCTCCCTGATGGTGTCCATGTTCCCGGTGATCTCGCTGGTCACCCCGCTGTTCAACCTGTGGCGCAGCATCGGGCTGTACGACACCTGGCCCGGCCTGATCATCCCCTACCTGTCCCTGACGCTGCCGATCGCCATCTGGACCCTGGCGGCGTTCTTCCAGCAGATCCCCTGGGAACTGGAGCAGGCGGCCCAGGTGGACGGGGCCACCCCGTTGCAGGCGTTCCGCAAGGTGATCGTGCCGCTGGCGGCGCCGGGGGTGTTCACGACCGCGATCATCGCGTTCTTCATCGCCTGGAACGACTTCGTCTACGGCATCTCGCTGACCTCCACGGAAGCGGCCCGTCCGGTTCCGGCGGCACTGGCGTTCTTCACCGGTGCCTCGCAGTTCGAATCGCCCACCGGTGCGATCTCGGCTGCGGCAATCATCGTCACCATTCCCGTGGTGCTGCTGGTCATGCTCTTCCAGAAGCAGATCGTCGCAGGCCTGACCTCGGGCGCGGTCAAGGGCTGAGCGCAGGAAACGAAAGGGAATCCACATGGCCTCCATCACCCTCAAGAACATCGTCAAGAAGTATGACGACGGCTTCCCGGCTGTGAACAACGTGTCCCTGGACATCGCCGACGGGGAGTTCGTCATCCTCGTGGGCCCGTCCGGTTGCGGGAAGTCGACCCTGCTGCGGATGATCGTCGGGCTGGAGGACATCACCTCCGGCGAACTGCAGATCAACGGCCGGCGGATGAACGAGGCCGCCCCCAAGGACCGCAACCTGGCGATGGTGTTCCAGAACTACGCGCTCTACCCGCACCTGACGGTGTACGAGAACATCGCCTTCCCGCTGCGCCTGGCCAAGGACGCCAACGGCGGGGGATCGGTGGACGAGAAGGTCCAGCGGGCGGCCAAGATGCTCGAGCTCACCGAGCACCTGGACCGCAAGCCGGCGAACCTCTCCGGCGGCCAGCGCCAGCGCGTGGCGATGGGACGGGCTATCGTGCGGGAGGCGGACGCGTTCCTGTTCGACGAGCCGCTGTCCAACCTCGATGCCAAGCTCCGCGGCCAGATGCGGGCCGAGATCGCCCAGCTGCAGCGCTCGCTCGGTGTCACGAGTGTCTACGTCACGCACGACCAGACGGAGGCGATGACCCTGGGGGACCGGGTCGCGGTGCTGAAGAAGGGCATCCTGCAGCAGGTCGCCAGCCCGCGCGAACTGTACGAACAGCCGGTCAACCTCTTCGTGGCGGGTTTCATCGGGTCCCCGTCCATGAACTTCCTGCCTGCCACGATCACGGAGGGCTCCGGCGGGACGGTGCTCTCGACCCCGATCGGTGACATCCCCATCCCGGCCGACCGGGCGGCCGTGGCCCAGGGCAAGGACCTGGTCCTGGTCGGCGTCCGGCCCGAGTTCTTCGAGGACGCGACACTGGTGGACGAGGCCAAGATGCCCAAGGGCTCGGTGTTCACCGCCGAGCTGTCGCACCTGGAGTGGCTGGGACACGAGCAGTACGGGTACATCGAGTTCGAGCCCGACGAGAAGGTGCGCCGCCTGCTGTCCGACCTGGCCGCGGACATGGACGCCGACGAATTGCGCCCGCAGGTCGTCACGACCCTCTCCGCCGAGTCGAGGGTGCGACCGGGGCGGCCCGTCGAGCTCTGGGTGGACACCTCGCGGATCCACATCTTCGACCCCGAGTCCGGGGAGAACCTCACCCGGGACGCGGAGGCCGGCGCGGAACTCACGCGGATGGCGGCCGAGGAACGCGAGCGGGAGCTGGCCGCGGCGAGGGAGCGGGACGCGCAGAAGGCCTGACCGGCCTGCCGGGGCTGCGGATCGCGTCCCCGGCAGGTCCCTGGCCCCGAGGGCCTGGGCCGGCCAGGACCGGTTCGATGGGACCGGTTCGGTGGGATCGGTTCGGTGGGGCCCCGTCAGGCGGTGGCGTCGCGGTGCTTCGCCGCCAGTTCCACGTAGGTGGCGGAGTTGGTGCCCAGGGAGGCGACCTCCTCGTCCGTCAGCTCGCGGCGGACCTTGGCGGGCACTCCGGCCACGAGTGAGCGCGGGGGGACCACGGTCCCCTCGAGCACCAGGGCGCCGGCGGCCACCAGCGACTGGGTGCCGATGACCGACCCGTTCATGATGGTGGCGGACATGCCCACCAGGCAGCCGTCCTCGACCGTGGCCCCGTGGACGACGGCGGAGTGGCCCACCGAGATGTCGTGGCCCAGCGTGCAGGGGAAGCCGGCGTCGGCGTGCAGGACCACGTTGTCCTGCAGGTTCGTCCTCTCGCCCACACGGATCGGGGCGCTGTCCCCGCGGGCGGACACGCCGTAGAAGGCGGAGGACTGCGGACCCATCGCCACGTCCCCGGAGAGGGTGGCGGTGGGGGCCAGGAAGACGGACTCGTGGATGGACGGCGTGGCGCCGGCGATCGTGATCAGGTGTGCCATGTCACCAGAGTAACCATGTCGTCCCCACCGGAGCGCCGAGGGTCCACGCCCCCCAGCGCCCCACGGACCGGGTCATGGTCTCTGGTCAGTCGAAGACGACGGTGCGGTTGCCGTCGAGCAGCACGCGGTGCTCGGCGTGCCAGCGCACGGCCCGGCACAGTGTGGAGCCCTCGACCTCGCGGCCGAGGTTGACGAAGTCGCGGGCGGACTGGGCGTGGGTGACGCGCTGGACGGTCTGGTCGATGATCGGGCCCTCGTCCAGGTCCGGGGTGACGTAGTGGGCGGTGGCGCCGATGAGCTTGACGCCGCGTTCGTGGGCCTGGTGGTAGGGCCGGGCGCCCTTGAAGGAGGGCAGGAAGGAGTGGTGGATGTTGATGGCCTTGCCGCCGAGCTGGCGGCACAGGTCGTCGGAGAGCACCTGCATGTAGCGGGCCAGCACCACGAGCTCGATGTCGTAGATGCGCACGAGTTCCATGAGCTTGCGCTCAGCCTCGGCCTTGTTGTCCGTCCCGTCCTCGTTCTTCACCAGCGGGATGTGCACGTAGGGGATGCCGTAGAAGTACGCCATCGGCTGCAGTTCGAGGTGGTTGGAGACGATCACCGGGATGTCGATCGGCAGCGTGCCGGTCCGGTGCTGGAACAGCAGGTCGTTGAGGGTGCGCCCGTCCTTGGAGCACATCACCAGGGTGCGGGTCTTCCGGGAGGCCTCCCACAGGCCGAGCTCCATGTCGAACTGTTCCTCCACGGGCGCCAGGGCCTCGCGGACCCGCTCCAGCGGCTCGCCGGTGTTGAACTCCACCCGCATGAAGAAGCTGCCGGACTCGGGGGAGTCGAACTGCTTGGACTCGGTGATGTCGGCATCCACCGACAACAGGGCGCCCGAGACGGCGTGGACGATGCCTCGGGTGTTGGTGCAGGACAGCGTCAACACCATCTTGCTCGGGGACGCAGTCGACTGAGAAGCGCTCATGCTCGGATCCTATACCTATCGTCATAGTGGTGTACACCACATGTCGGCGTGTAGGGGAAGGGTACTCCGGACGGGGAGGGCGCGGAGGCAACGCCTGAGTAGGGACGGGTCCGTGGTGGGAGGGGAGGGGGAGCGCTCAGGCATGGGGCTGGGCTGCCGCCTGTGGCACAGTGGGCCGCATGAGGTCACCGACGGCCCCGCCGCGGTGACGGACGCCGGGCGGAGGCCTGGCCCGGCGTCGCCCCGGCCCCTGCAGAAGGACACGTCATGAACGACCAGCAGATCCTCTGGCTCATCATCGCCCTGGTGGTGCTCATCCTGATCGTGGTGATCGTCGTCATCGCGGGCAACCGCCGGCGTGCCCGCAAGCGCCAGGCCGACCGGCAGGAGGCGGAGCGGATCCGCGAGCAGGCCGTGCGCCAACAGGAACTGGCGGCAGCGGAGGCGCGCGCGGCGGAGTCCGTGCAGCAGGAGGCCGAGACCGCCGAGGAACGCGCGCGCGAGTTGCGCGCCGAGGCCGAGGAGCGGCAGCAGGAGGCCGACTCCGCGGCCAGCGCGCTGGAGGCCCAGTTGCGGGAGGCGGACCGGAAGGACCCGTCCGTGGACACCGATCGGGAGGGCCGGCGCCGGGACGGATCGGACCCGCTCGAGGAACTGGGGGAGCGGGATCGGCCCGGTTCGCACGTCGCCGCCCTGCCGGCGGAGCGCGACGACGGCCGCGCGCCGGACGCGGACGGCGAGCCCGCGGTGAGGCGGGACGCCGACGAGGCGGGAGACTCCGCGGCCGCGCAGCCGCAGGGTCGCCATGCAGCGCCCGTCCCGGCGGATCGCCCCACCCAGTCGCAGCCCGACGTCGTCCAGGACGTGGCCAACTGGTCGGCGGGGGACGGGGAGACGGTGGTCGACCGCCCGGCCGAGGAACAGCGATCGGTCGAGGACGTCCGTCCGGAGGCGGACACCCGCCCGGCCGAGGAGCCGCGATCGGTCGAGGACGTCCGTCCGGAGGCGGACACCCGCCCGGTCGAGGACACCCGCCCGGTCGAGGACACCCGCCCGGAGACGGACACGCGCCCGGGCGAGGAGGCTCACCCGGTCGGGGAGACGCGCCCGAGGGGTGGGGCAGGCCGCGCCGACGAACCCTTGAGCGGCGAGGAGGGCCAGGCCGGTGACGCGCCCGGAGCGGACGAGGCCGACGCGCGCGACGAGGGTCGCGGCGGGAGCCACGCCGCCGGACGGTGAGCCGCTGACGGGTCATAGACCGTCCCGGGCCGCCGGGGGCCGTCAAGGAGCGGCCGTCGAGGGCCGCGGCGGGGCGTGCCACCGACCGGCGGCCCACGACGAAGGGCTGGTACCTGCTCACGGCAGGTACCAGCCCTTGTCATGTACGGGTCATGTCCGGCCCGGCGGGACCGTCCGGTCCCGGTGGGTCACGCCGGCGATGCCGTCCCGGGCCGCCGCGGCGCCCCGGGGGGCAGTGGTGGCCGCGGAATCAGCGCGCGGAGGCCCCGACCGTCTCGCCCGCGTCGACGCCCATGCCCGGGACGGTGGCCCCGTCCAGGTTCGACTTGACGGCGTCCTCGATGCGCTGGCCGATGGTGGCGTCCACGTTCTTCCAGTACTGGAAGGCGTTGGACAGCACGGGCTCCTGGACGCCGTCCAGGGCTCCGGCGACGGTCTGCACGAAGCGGTCGCGCTGGGCGTCGTCGAACACCTCGTTCAGCAGGGTCCGGGGCTGGCCGAAGTCGTCGTCCTCGGTGTGCAGGGCGTAGGCCGACCGGACGAGCTCGCCGTCGTTCTCCCAGCTGACGTCCACGGCACCGGTCTCGTCCGACCACGAGCTGCCGAAGGAGTTCGGGGCGTACACCGGGCGGGCGCCGGAGTGGTCGTACCACATGTTGCCCTCGAAGTTGTAGGTGTGCACCTCGTTGACCGGCTTGTTGACCGGCAGCTGCTGGAAGTTGGTGCCGATGCGGTAGCGCTGGGCGTCCTGGTAGGCGAAGTTGCGGCCCAGCAGCATCTTGTCCGGGCTCATGCCCATGCCCGGCACCATGTTGGCCGGGGAGAACGCCGCCTGCTCGATCTCGGCGAAGTGGTTCGTCGGATTCTCGTTCAGGGTCATGGTGCCGACCTTGATCCGCGGGTAGTCCTTCTTGGACCAGGTCTTGGTCAGGTCGAAGGGGTTGAACCGGTAGGTCTTGGCCTCCTCGTACGGCATGACCTGGACGTACAGGTCCCACTGCGGGAACTCGCCGCGCTTGATGGCCTCGAACAGGTCCTGGCGGTGGTACTCGGCATTGGCTCCGGCCAGCCGCTCGGCCTCCTCGTTCGAGAGGGACTCCACGCCCTGGCGGGACTCGAAGTGGTACTTCACCCAGAACTTCTCGCCGGCCTCGTTGACCCACATGTAGGTGTGGGAGCCGTAGCCGTTCATGTGGCGCCAGGTGCTGGGCAGGCCGCGGTCACCCATGAGGTAGGTGACCTGGTGGGCCGACTCCGGGTTGTTGGTCCAGAAGTCCCACTGCATGGTGCCGTCGCGCAGGCCGGAGTCCGGCAGGCGCTTCTGCGAGCGGATGAAGTGCGGGAACTTCATGGGGTCGCGCACGAAGAAGACCGGGGTGTTGTTGCCGACGAGGTCGAAGTTGCCCTCCTCGGTGTAGAACTTCAGGGCGAAGCCGCGCACGTCACGCCAGGTGTCCGGGGAGCCCAGCTCGCCGGCGACGGTGGAGAAGCGGGCCAGCATGCGGACCTTGGCGCCCTTCTGGAACAGGGCGGCCTTGGTGTAGCCGCTGACGTCCTCGGTGGTCTCGAAGACACCGAAGGCACCGGAGCCCTTGGCGTGCGGGCGACGCTCGGGGACGTTCATCCGGTTGAAGTGCTGCAGCGTCTCCACGAGGTGGCTGTCGTGCAGCACGATGGGGCCGTTGCTGCCGACGGTCAGCGAGTTGCGGTCGCTGACGGCGGGGATGCCGGCCTGGGTGGTCGAACCCGTTGCATGCGGAGTGGTTTCCGTCATCACGTTCTCCTTGGTCGGGGATGGTGGGTTGGGTGGGTGAAGGTCCGGTCAGCCCTGGTGGGCGTCCCGGGGGCTTGGGGTGCCGGCGGCGCCGGCGTCCTGGGCGGCGCAGTCGGCGCAGAGTCCCTGGTAGACGACGTCGGCCACCCGGATGGCCATGCCGTGCGCGTCCGCGGGGGTCAGGCACGGTGCGTGCCCGACGGCGCAGGCCACGTCCTCGATGCGACCGCACCCCGTGCACACGGCATGGTGGTGGTTGTCCGCCACCCGGGTCTCGTAGCGCGCCGGGGAGTTGGCCAGGTCCAGCTGGCGCAGCAGTCCCGCGTCCGTCAGGGAGTGCAGCACGGTGTAGACCGACTGCACGGTGATCTCCGGCAGGGACTGCCGCACGGCCGCCAGCACCTGGTCCGCCGTGGCGTGCGGGGTGCGCTCCAGGGCGTCCAGGACGGCCAGTCGCTGCTTGGTGACCCGCAGGCCGGACGAGCGCACCCGCGCAGCCCAGGGCAGGGAGGCGGCACCGTGTGCGGTGCTCTCCTCCGGTGCCCGGACAGGCTCTCGCCGGCTCGCTGAACTCATGGCCCCCACTATGCCATATTCTGAGTTACTCATAAATAGGACCATCGGTGAACCGGGGATGAACGGTCGGGACGCCCTCAGAGACAGGCCGCGGCCTGGACCGCCGCACGGCGGCCGGCCCGGGTGGCGCCGATCGTGGAGGCCGACGCGCCGTAACCGACCAGGAACAGCCCGGGCATCTTCGCCACCGTCACGCCGTCCCGTTCCATCCGCACGCCTCCGCCGCGTTCACGGACATGCAGCGGGGACAGGTGATCCAGGGAGGCGCGGAACCCCGTGGCCCACAGGATCGTGTCCACCGGCGTCTCCCACGTGGTGAGCGGGTCCTCCGAGGACACGGCCGTGCAGGCCCGGCCGGTCAGTGCGGGCACCCGGTCCAACCCACCGGAGGCCGCGCCCCCGGGTGCCAGCAGGCGGTCGGCGACGTCGCCCTGGGAGGGGACCCGGCCACCGTCGGGTCCCGGCCCGTCCAGCACGGCGCCGCCGGGGGTGATGCGGCGCAGCGGCCCGCGACTGACGAGCACGCCCGCGGCGATCCCCGCCAGGTACTGCCCGGTGACGGGCAGGCCGGTGGCGGCGACCACGGACAGCGGCGGCAGGCCCATCGTGGTGCGGGCGGACACGGAGGACTCCACGTCCACGCCCCAGGAGGCGTCGAAGAACCGGTCCGTCCAGTCCGGGGCACGGCGCGTGGTCCAGACCGTGGTGGCGCCGGCCTCGTGCAGCTGCAGCAGGAACTGCAGGGCCGAGGTGCCACCGCCGACCACCAGCACGCTCCGGCCGGTGAAGTCCTCCGCCGCCGTGAAACCGCGCGTGTGCAGTTGACGGCCGGTGAACTCGGCGATGCCCGGGTAGTAGGGCACGTACGGGCTGTCCCAGGTGCCGGTCGCGTTGATCACGGTCCGGGCCCGCCATGTCCGGCCGTCGGCCGCGGTGACGGTGAAGACCCCCTGGAGGTGATCCACGCTCCGCACGTCCACCGGCCGGATCACGGGCAGCTCCAGCCGTTCCTCGTAGGCGCCGTAGTACCGGGACACCACGTGACTGGCCGGTTCCCGGGGATCGGGCGTGCCCAGCGGCATCCCGGGCAGGTCGTGGATCCCGTGTGCGGCGTCGAAGGTCAGTGCGTCCCAGCGGTGCCGCCATGCCCCGCCCGGGCCGTCGTTGGCGTCCAGCACCACGAACCCGGTGCCGGGCTCCACCCGCTTGCGGAGCAGCTGCCCGGCCGCGCTCAGGCCGGCCTGGCCGGCTCCGATCACGACGACGTCGAGCAGCTCTTCGGTGGAGGTCACGTCCCGCAGTATTGCAGGCGGTCAGCGCCCGTCACCACGCTACGATGGGGCGCAGGCCGCGACTGGCGCAGGTGGACCACCACCGGGAAGCGGCGCTGCGTGGTGCCGACGCCGTCGGCCCCGACCGACGCCCGGACCGCCCGCCTGGGTCCGGGCGCCAGACCAGAAACCCCAGACCATGCCAGCAGGAGCTTCTCGTGACCCAGCCGAACACCACGACGTCCGCGTCCCTCAGCAACCGTCCCCTGACCGACGTCGACCCCGAGATCGCCGCCGTCCTGGACCAGGAGCTGGGCCGCCAGCGGGACACCCTGGAGATGATCGCGTCCGAGAACTTCGTGCCGCGCGCCATCCTCGAGACCCAGGGCTCGGTGCTGACGAACAAGTACGCCGAGGGGTACCCCGGACGGCGGTACTACGGCGGTTGTGAGTACGTGGACGTGGCCGAGAACCTGGCGATCGAGCGCGCCAAGGCCCTCTTCGGCGCAGAGCACGTCAACGTCCAGCCGCACGCCGGCGCCCAGGCCAACGTGGCCCTGATGACCGCCCTCATGCAGCCCGGGGACACCCTGATGGGCCTGTCGCTGGCCCACGGCGGCCACCTGACCCACGGGATGAAGCTGAACTTCTCCGGCAAGAACTACACCATCGCGGCCTACGAGGTGGATCCGGACACCTACCGGATCGACATGGACAAGGTCCGCGAGAAGGCGGTCGAGGCCAAGCCGGCCGTCATCGTGGCGGGCTGGTCCGCCTACTCCCGCCAGCTGGACTTCGAGGCGTTCCGCTCCATCGCGGACGAGGTGGGGGCCAAGCTCTGGGTGGACATGGCCCACTTCGCCGGGCTGGTCGCCGCGGGACTGCACCCGAACCCGGTGCCCCACGCCGACGTCGTGACCTCCACCGCGCACAAGACGCTCGCCGGGCCCCGCTCGGGCTTCATCCTCTCCAAGGAGGAGTACCGCAAGAAGATCGACTCGGCGGTGTTCCCGGGCCAGCAGGGCGGCCCGCTGATGCACGCGATCGCCGGCAAGGCCGTGGCCTTCAAGATCGCCGCCTCCGAGGAGTTCGCCGAACGCCAGCGCCGCACCATCGAGGGCGCCCAGATCCTTGCCGAGCGCCTGATGGGGGCCGACGTCGCCGAGCACGGGGTCTCCGTGCTGACCGGTGGCACCGACGTGCACCTGATCCTGGTGGACCTGCGCCACGCCGAGCTCGACGGCCGTCAGGCCGAGGACCTGCTCCACGAGGTCGGCATCACCGTCAACCGCAACTCCGTCCCGTGGGACCCACGCCCGCCGATGACCACCTCCGGCCTGCGCATCGGTACCCCGGCCCTGGCCACCCGCGGCTTCGGGGCCGAGGAGTTCGCCGAGGTGGCGGACATCGTCGCCCAGGCCCTCAAGCCGGGCCCGGACCTGGAGGCCCTGAAGGCCCGCGTGCAGAAGCTCGCCGCCGACTTCCCCCTGTACGAAGGCCTCGAGGGCTGGTGACACGTCCCGCTCGCATCACTATGGTGATAGATAGATTGTCGGCCGACCCCCGCAAGGAAGCGTGATCCAGCCATGACCGCACAGAAGCTCGACGGCCGCGCCACGGCCGCCGCCATCAAGGAGGACCTCACCCGGCGCGTGGAGGTCCTGCGCGGACAGGGCATCGTGCCCGGTCTGGGCACCATCCTGGTCGGTGAGGACCCGGGGTCCCAGTCCTACGTGGGGGGCAAGCACCGCGACTGCGCCGAGGTGGGGGTGGCCTCCATCCGGAAGGACCTGCCCGCCTCGACCACCGAGGAGGAGCTCCTGGCCGTGGTCGAGGAACTCAACGCGGACGAGGCCTGCACCGGGTACATCGTGCAGTTGCCGCTGCCCAAGCACATCGACACCGACCGCATCCTCGAGGCGATCGACCCGGCCAAGGACGCCGACGGGCTGCATCCGATGAACCTGGGGCGCCTGGTGGCCTCGGTCGGCGGGGAGCTGGACTCGCCGCTGCCGTGCACGCCCAAGGGGTGCGTGGAGCTGCTGAAGCACTACGGCATCGACCTCAGCGGCAAGGTGGTCCTGGTGATCGGCCGTGGCGTGACCATCGGCCGTCCCGCCGGGCTCGTGCTGACCCGCCGGGACGTCAACGCCACCGTGGTGCTGGCCCACACCGGCACGAAGGACCTCAAGGCCGAACTGGCCCGCGCGGACGTCATCATCGCCGCGGCCGGGGTGGCCCACATGGTCAGGCCGGAGGACGTCAAGGACGGGGTGATCGTGCTGGACGTGGGTGTCTCCCGCGTCGAGGGCGAGGACGGCAAGGCCAGGATCACCGGTGACGTGGATCCCGGCGTGGCCGAGAAGGCGTCCTGGATGGCCCCCAACCCGGGCGGTGTCGGCCCGATGACCCGGGTGATGCTGCTGGCCAACGTGGTCGAGGCCGCCGAGCGCGCCGCGGCCGCCGACGGCTGGACGGAGCCCGAGCGGGGCTGACAGGGGCCCCGGCGGGAGCATTCTTCATGCTCCGATGGACTGATCATCCCGGCAGGACATGGTGATGCGTCCATCCTGCGATGAATCCGGGCGAACACGCCGAAGGCCGGTCCACCCCCCGAGGGGCGGACCGGCCTTTGCCGTCGCGCCGGCCGGGCCGGGGGCGGGTTCAGGCGGAGACCTTCTGCGGCGCCGGAGCCGGGCCGAAGACCGTGGCGCCGGTCTCCTGCTCGGCCTGGTTGTGGATGGACAGGTCGATGCCCCGGCGGTCGCGCACGAGGCTCACGGCCGCCAGCGCCACGAGGACCGTCACCAGGAGGTAGACGGAGATCGCCGTGGAGCCGCCCGTCCGTTCCAGGAGGGCCTGGGCGATCATCGGGGCGAAGGCGCCACCGAGGATCGCGCCGATCGCATACGAGATGGACACCCCGGAGAAGCGCACCGAGGCCGGGAACAGCTCGGAGTACAGTGCCGCCTGGGGGCCGTAGGTCAGGCCGGTGCCGATGCAGACCAGGAACAGGGCCAGGTACAGCAGGCCCAGCTCGCCGGTGTTGATCAGCCAGAACAACGGGAAGACGCACAGGGCCAGCCACGCGTAGCCGATCTGGTAGGTCAGCTTCCGGCCGATCCGGTCCGAGAGCAGGCCGGCTGCCAGGGTCGAGCAGAACCACACGGCGGCGGCGAACGTCATCGCCACCAGCACGTCGGTGGAGTCCAGGCCGACGCTCTCATCCGTCGCGTAGGACGGGATGAACCCGCCCGTCGACATGTAGCCGACGGCGTTGTTGCCGACGAAGACCAGGGCCGCGATGACCACCAGGTGCCAGTGCTTGCGGAACAGCTCGACGACGGGCACGGACTCGCGCTGCTTGGCCTCGGCGATCTCCTGGAACACGGGGGACTCGTCCACGGCGACCCGCACCAGGTAGCCGACGGCGATGAGGATGATCGAGGCGATGAACGGCCAGCGCCAGCCCCATTCCACGAAGGCCGCACCGGGGGAGACCACACCGGTCATCAGCGCCGTCACGCCGGTGGCCAGGAGCAGGCCCAGGGGCACGCCGAGCTGCGGGACGGCCCCGGCCAGGCCGCGACGCTCGGCGGGGGCGTGCTCCACGGCCATGAGGACCGCACCGCCCCATTCGCCACCGGCGGAGATGCCCTGCAGGACGCGCAGCAACAGGAGCAGCAGCGGTGCGGCGATGCCGATCGCCTCGAAGGTGGGCAGCAGGCCGATCAGCGTGGTGGCTCCGCCCATCATGACCAGGGTGACCACGAGGATCACCTTCCGGCCGAGCTTGTCCCCGTAGTGGCCCGCCAGGAACGCACCGAGGGGACGGAAGAGGAAGGAGATGCCGACCGAGGCGAAGGTGATGATCTGGCTGAAGCCCGCGCCCGCAGGGGCGAAGAACAGGTCACCGAACACCAGCGCGGCGATGGTGGCGTAGATGAAGAAGTCGTACCACTCGACGGTGGTGCCGACCAGGGTGGCCGCGGCGACTCGCCGCTGATTGGCGCGAGGCCTGGTCATGGTGCTGGAAGCTGTCACGTCTGGAAACCTCGGTGGTGGATGTTCGGGTGGCCGGCCTCGTGGGCCGGTGGCGGGGGCCGTGAGGCCCGTCACGCCGATCCCAAGATCGTATATGATTCTGGTCTCGTGTGCGTGAGACTCCCGTCACTGCCGTGTCATGAGGGCGCGATGCCGGACCGCGGCGTGTCGGGCCGCCGCCCCGGCGCCCGGGGCGATGCCGACCGGCCACCCGCTGGTCTAGGATCGCGCGGGTGAGACGTGAGTCCCGTGATGCCCGTCACGCGGGGCCGGTGACGGTGACCGGCGTGCCCGCGGGGCCTCCTGCCGCCGTGATCGAGGCCCGGGGGCTGGTCAAGCGCTACGGGGACTTCACCGCCGTGGACGGCATCGACTTCGCCGTGCGCCCGGGGGAGTCCTTCGGACTGCTCGGCCCCAACGGGGCGGGCAAGTCCACGGTCATGCGGATGATCGGCGGCGTCTCCCAGCGCACGGCCGGGACCCTGTCCATCATGGGCCTGGACCCGGAGCGCAAGGGCCCGGAGGTGCGGGCGCACCTGGGCGTGGTGCCGCAGCGGGACAACCTGGACGAGGAGCTCACGGTCCGGGACAACCTGATCGTCTACGGTCGGTACTTCGGCCTGCCGTACTCCTACCTGCGGCCCAAGGCCATGGAGCTGCTGGAGTTCGCCCAGCTCACGGACCGTGCGGACACGAAGGTCGACGACCTCTCCGGTGGCATGAAGCGCCGCCTGGTGATCGCCCGCGGACTGGTCAACGAGCCGCGGATCCTGCTGCTGGACGAACCCACCACCGGACTGGACCCGCAGGCACGGCACATCCTCTGGGACCGGCTGTTCCGGCTCAAGGAGCAGGGCACCACGCTGGTGCTCACCACGCACTACATGGACGAGGCCGAGCAGTTGTGCGACCGGCTGATCGTGGTGGACCGGGGGCGGATCATGGCCGAGGGGTCCCCGGCCCAGCTCATCCGCCGGCACTCCAGCCGGGAGGTGCTCGAGGTGCGGTTCGGCACGGACCGCAACGCCGCGGTCGCGGCCCGGCTGGAGCGCGAACTGCCCGGCCGTCCCACCGTGACGGGTGCCCCGTTGGCGGACCGGATCGAGTCCCTGCCGGACCGGGTCCTGGTCTACGCCCGCGATGGCGAGGCGGCGCTGGAGGCGGTCACCGGCCTGGACCTGGAACCGGTCACCTCCCTGGTGCGCCGGTCCTCCCTGGAGGACGTGTTCCTCACCCTGACGGGTCGGAGCCTCGTTGACTGAGCCGCCCGTCCCGGTCCGGCAGTCCGGGGGGACGGCGGACCCCGAGGCCGTCCTCGTGGAACGGGTCCATCGCAGCGGGAGGCTGCCCCTGACACCGGCTGAGTCCGCCGCCCGGGCGCGCCGGATCGGGCCCTGGTACTACGCCGAGCACTACCTGCGGACCATGCGCAAGTACGGCGCGGTGATCGTGTTCGAGTCGCTGGGTGAGCCGCTGGTCTACCTGCTCGCCATGGGCGTGGGCCTGGCCTCGCTGATCGACGGGGGCGAGCAGGTCCTGGACGGCGTCGGCTACGCCGCATTCATCGCCCCGGCCCTGCTGGCCGCGGGCACCCTGATGGCCGCGGCGGTCGAGTTCACCTACCCGGTCATGGACGGCTTCACGTGGCACCGGCTCTACTACGCCCCGCAGGCCTCGCCGCTGCAGCCCTGGCAGATCGCGGCCGGCCACGTCCTCGCCGTGCTGCTGCGCTTCGTGGTCCAGTCGGTGCTGTTCCTGGTGATCATGCTCGCCTTCGGGGTGGTGAGCAGTCCCTGGGGCTGGGTCCAGGTCGTCACGGGCACGCTCGGTGGACTGGCCATCGGCCTGCCCATCATGGCCTTCTCCGCCTCCCTCAAGCGGGACGCTGGCCAGTACGCCCTGCTCCAGCGGTTCCTGATCATGCCGCTGTTCCTGTTCTCCGGGACGTTCTATCCCCTGGCCACGCTGCCGCCGGTGCTGCAGTGGATCGGCTGGCTCTCCCCGCAGTGGCACGCCGCCCAGCTGGGCCGGGTGGCCTCGTACGGCATGGACGAACCCCGCTGGCTGACCGTGCTGCACGTGGCCTACCTGATCGGGCTCGCGGCCACCGGATGGGCGCTCGTGCACAGGATCTACACCCGCCGGCTGGGGTGGGTGCCGGGCCGGGAGGATCCCGATGCCGTCCCCGCCGGCCGGCGCGGGATGGCCCACCTGCGTGCCGGGTGGGCCCGGGGCCGGACCGCGGACCGCACCGCCCCGGCGGAGGACGCGGGCCCGGACCGGACCGTCCCGGCGATGCCCCCGATCCGGGTGCGCTCCGGACCCGGGGCCGGGATGTACGGCGGCAACGTCCGGGCCGTGCTGGAGCGCGGCTTCCGCGCGCTGAAGACCTCCAACTGGGCGATCTTCGCCTCCGGCTTCTTCGAGCCGGTGCTGTACCTGCTCAGCCTGGGCCTGGGACTCGGCGGGCTGGTCGGGCAGGTCGAGGGGCCGAGCGGACCGGTCGGCTACGGGCAGTACATCGCCCCGGCACTGCTGGCCGTCTCCGCCATGAACGGCGCGATCTACGACTCCACCTGGAACGTGTTCTTCCGGATGCGGATGTCCAAGCTCTACCAGACCATGCTCAACACCTCCCTCGGCCCGGTGGACGTGGCGCTGGGGGAGATCACCATGGCGCTGATCCGGGGTGGGCTGTACTCGGTGGCGTTCCTGGTGGTGATGGCCGGCCTGGGGCTGGTGGCCAGCTGGTGGGCGGTGCTGCTGATCCCGGCCGCGGTGCTGATCGCCTTCGCGTTCGCGGCCGTCGGCATGGCCGTGACCAGCTACCTGACGACCTTCCAGCAGATGGACTGGATCATGCTGGTGCTGATGCCGATGTTCCTGTTCTCGGCCACGTTCTTCCCGTTGTCCGTCTACCCGGAGGCGGTGCAATGGCTGATCCAGGCCCTTCCCCTGTGGCACGGCGTGGAGTTGATGCGCCAGCTCAGCGTGGGGGTGCTCACCCCGTTCACGGCCGTGCACGTGCTGTACTTCGCGGTCATGATCGTCCTGGGCCTGCTGTTCACCGCGCACCGGCTGCGTGCGCTGTTCCTGCGCTGAGCCGGTCAGCCGGCGGGGGAGTCGTCCTGCAGGGACAGGGTCCCGTCGCGCCGGCGCCGGAGCAGGTCGACGACGCCCGCGAGCAGCGTGACGGACAGGAAGCCGGCCACCACCGCCACGGCGGCCACGGCGGCCTCCCCGTAGACCAGCTGGCCCGGTTCGGCCCCGTCGCCCCGGACGCCGAGCGCGGCGTAGAAGGCCGCGGTCACGGCGGCCAGGCCGATGGCCGTCATCACGCGCTGTGCGGTCTGGGAGACCCCACCGGCCGCACCGGCCGCGCGCAGCGGGACGTCGTGCATGGTCAGCACCTGGGTACTGGTCATCACCAGCGCCTGGGCGGGGCCCAGCAGCGCCAGGGCGGCAGCAAGGGTCCAGTACGGCCACTCGCCGGCGGCGATCCGCTGGAAGGCCGTCCCGCCCAGGGCCATGGCCACCAGGGACAGGAGCGCACCGGCCACCACGAACACCGGACCGAAGCGGTGGACGAATCCGCCGATGGTGGGGGAGAGGACCATGATCAGCAGGGACGCGGGCAGGCTGGTCAGGCCCGCGGCCAGGGCCGGCAGTCCCAGGCCCTGCTGGGTGACGATGGCCTGGACGGCCCAGAGTCCGGGGGTGGCGGCCAGGAAGGCCGCCGTGGCCACCGTGCCGATCGTGAACGAGGGGATACGGAACAGCGAGGGGTCCACCATGGGAGCGCGGCCCGTGGCCGCCTGACGGGACTTCATCCGCGCCTCCCACCACCACCAGAGCCCGGCGAAGGCGGCCGAGGCGGCCAGCAGGAACCAGGTGCCCGGCAGGATGAACGGCACCATGATCCCGACGACGGCCGCGGCCAGCAGCAGCGCGCCCACCGGGTCGAGGGCGGCCAGGGAACGGTCCGCCTCCGCCGACCGCGGCCGCGCCGGCGGGTGCAGCCAGTACGCCGTCAGGGCCGCCGCGAGCAACCCGATGGGCACGTTGACCAGGAACGTGGCGCGCCAGCCCCACTCCGGGCCGAGCACGTCGACGAAGACCCCGCCCAGCGTGGGACCGATGCTCACCCCGAGCCCCACGATGGTGCCGAGCATCCCGTAGGCCCGGCCGCGCGCGCGGCCGTGGAAGACGTTCTGGATGATCCCGATGATCTGGGGGTTGAGCAACCCCGATCCCAGGCCCATCAGGATCCGGGCGAGGTTCAGCACCAGTGGGTCACCGGCCAGTCCCGAGGCCAGGGAGCCGGTGACGAAGACGAGGATCCCGGTGATGAAGAGCGGCTTGCGCCCCCAGAGGTCGCCCGCCCGGCCGGCGGGCACCATGGACACCCCGAAGGCCAGCGAGTATCCGGCCAGCACCCACTGCAGGTCGGCGGCGCTCGCGCCCAGGTCCTGCTCGATCGCCGGCAGGGCGACGTTGACGATGCTCACGCTCATCAGGGACATGAACAGCGGCACCAGCAGCACCGTGAGGATCCGTGCCCCGCCCGGGGGCAGGGCGGCGCCGGCGCCGTGGCCGCGGGCGGGTGGCGGGCCGGCGGGCGGTGTGGTCACGGATTCTCCTCGGACGGTGCAGGTGGGGGTGCGGTGGCCGAGGCGGGTGCCGGCGGCGGGGGCGGCTCAGCGGGGGCGGCGGGGCGGCGCAGGCGGCGGCCCTGGACGAGCCAGTACACCGGGACCAGGACCAGCAGGAAGGCCGCGAGGGTCCAGTACAGCCCGGCGGTTCCCTGCCCCTGGACGAGGATACCGGCCAGTAGCGGGCCCAGGCCCATGCCGGCGTCGATCCCCAGGAAGAAGGTGGAGGCGCCCATGCCGGCCCTCTCGCGGGGCACCTGGGTGACGCAGATGACCTGGCCCGCGGACAGCAGCTGGCCGTAGCCCAGCCCCACGAGCACGGCGGCCAGCAGCAGCACCGCGACGTTCGGGGCGACGGCGATGACGGCCAGGCCCGCGGCGAACAGCACGAACGCCGGCAGCATCACCACGTTGGCGCCCCGGCGGTCCATGAGCGTTCCGGTGAACAGGCGCGAGGTCAGCACCGTCACCGCGTACACGCCGAAGAACAGGCTGGCAGAGGCCCCGAAACCGCGCTCCTGGGTGAGGGTGGCCAGGAAGGTGACGATCCCGGCATAGCCCAGGGAGTACAGGGCGCCGATGAGCGCGGCGGGCAGCGCGCCGGGCTCCACGAACCGCGCCCAGCCGGGCCGGGGGCGGCCACCCTCCGCAGCGGCCCGGTCCTCGGTGCCGCCAGGGCGGTTCGTGCCGGAGGCCTCCCGCGCGTCGGCACGGGCGTCCCGCGGGCCGTAGTCCATGGCCAACGCGATGAGCAGCCCGATCAGGGACACCGCGGAGGCGGTGACGGCCATGACGCCGAAATCGGCCCCGGACAGCGCTAGGCCGATCATCGGGCCGGCGGCGACACCGATCAGGGTGGAGGAGGAATAGTGGCTGGTGCCCTCGGACAGCCGCGTCCCGGGGATCCGGTTGACGGCGGTGGCCGCGATCACGGAGGAGCCCACGCCGAAGGTCACGCCGTGGACCGTGCGCACCACTAGCAACAGTCCGACGGTGGGCGAGGCCCAGTACAGCAGGGGAGCGGCCACGAACGCCGCGAAGGAGAGCAGGAGCAGCGGCCGGGCGCCGAACCTCTCGATGAGGGGGCCCGCGAAGAACCGGGAGACGAGCGTGCCCACGATGAACACGGACGCCACGGCCCCGCCGACCGAGTCGCCCACCAGGAACCGGCCGACCACGAATCCGGCCACCGTGGAGAGCAGGAAGTGGATGTTGAAGAACATCATCACGTTGGCCAGGCAGGCCAGCACGAACCCCCGGTTCCAGAGGCGCGTCCCCTGTGGCGGGGCCGGGGCGGGCCCGGCACAGGGCGTCGGGGGGATGCGGGACATACCTCACAGGATAGGCATTGGGGCGCCGGGCCGGGACGGTCGGCCGCGGGATGCGACGGCGGTGCCGCGGGTGCGGGATAATCGAGGGCATGCAAGCAGTGGAGAGTGGATCCCCCCGTCATGACAGCAGGCCGGGCAGCCGGACCCGGAACTGGGCCTCGAAGGGCAGCGGCATCACGTTCGCCGTGATGGTGGGCGTCCTGCTCGTGGCGTTGCTGTTCGCGGCCAACCAGAACGACGTCATCGGCTGGCTGCTCGTGGTCATCTCCGCCGGCTGGCTGCTGCTGGCGGTCCTGGTGGTGCTGGGCGTGCGCCGCGGTGCGAAGTCCGTGGACCGGCGGATGAAGGACATGTCCGCGTCCCTGGCCCCGCGGATCCCCGAGGCTCCCACCACCCGGGTGGATGCCGACCGGGCCGCCGCGGACCCGATGCGGGACACCAAGCTGGACCACTCCTTCAAGATCGTCCAGGTGCAGGTGCGCGTGGTCACCGAGGAGATGGACAAGGGCGAGGCCGCCGACACGGACATGGTCGCCCGCGCCCTGGAGACCATCCACATCACCGCCTCCAACGCCCGCGACATGCTCAAGGAGTCCGGTGTCGGCACCGCCGGACCCGGGCGGCCGGCGTCGAGCTCCGGCTTCGGCTCCGGACGCGGTTCCGGAGCGGGGCCCGAGGCCCCGATTTCCGGCGAGGTCATCAACTGAGCCGGCACCGCCGACCCGCGGCCTTGCCGCTGCGCGGTCGGCGATAGGCTGGAACGCGTGACTTCCTCCGCTGCCCAACCGAGCCAGACCGCACCCACCGGGACCGAGGCGACCGACGCCGTGCCCGTGGTCCACGCCAACGCCAACGCCCCCAAGGCGCCCGGTGCGCTGCGCGTGGCCACCGTGAACGTCAACGGCATCCGCGCCGCCCACCGCAAGGGGATGGGCGCGTGGTTCGCCGGACGCGGCGTCGACGTGCTGACCCTGCAGGAGGTCCGCGCCCCGCGCCAGATCGTGGAGGACCTGCTGGAGGACATCACCGGCCAGGACTGGCACGTGGTGGAGACCGAGGCCGCCGCCAAGGGCCGGGCCGGAGTCGCCATCGCCTCCGTCCTGGAACCGCAGGAGGTGCGCGTCGGGATCGGGGACCCGTACTTCCACGATGCCGGCCGGTGGATCGAGGCCGACTTGACGGCCCCGGACGGCAAGGTCCTCACCGTGGTCTCCGCCTACGTGCACTCCGGTGACGTGGGCACGCCCAAGCAGGTGGACAAGTACCGGTTCCTCGAGGAGATGATCCGGCACCTGCCCGAATTGCGCGCCGAGAAGGACTACGCCCTCATCACCGGTGACCTGAACGTCGGCCACACCGAGCGGGACATCAAGAACTGGAAGGGCAACGTCAAGAAGGCCGGTTTCCTCCCGGAGGAGCGCGCCTATTTCGACCGTTTCCTCGGCGAGGAGATCGGCTACCGGGACGTGCACCGCGACCTCGCCGGGGACGTGGACGGGCCCTACACGTGGTGGTCCATGCGCGGCCAGGCCTTCGACAACGACGCCGGCTGGCGCATCGACTATCACATGGCCACCCCCGAGCTGGCCGCCAGGGCGACCACCGCGGTCGTGGACCGCGCCCCCAGCTGGGACACCCGCTTCTCCGACCACGCCCCGCTCGTGGTCGACTACCAGTTCTGAGCCCTCAGGAGCCGAGATGACCGAGACGACCACTCCCCGTACCCCCGCCCGTCCGACGCCCGCCGACGTCCTGGCCCGGGACACCGCCTCCACGGCCCACCTCGCCGGCGCCGGCACCCGGCACCGCGTGCTCTCCGGCATGCAGCCGTCCGCTGACTCGCTGCACCTGGGCAACTACCTGGGCGCCCTGGTCAACTGGGTCAAGGTCCAGGACGACTTCGACGCCTACTTCTTCATCCCGGACCTGCACGCCATCACGGTGCCCCAGGATCCCGAGGCCCTGGTGAAGCGCACCCGGGTGGCCGCCGCCCAGTACATCGCCGCCGGCATCGACCCCGAGCGCTCCACCCTGTTCGTCCAGTCCCAGGTGCCCGAGCACGCCCAGCTGGCCTGGGTGCTGATGTGCATGACCGGCATGGGCGAGGCCCAGCGGATGACCCAGTTCAAGGACAAGGCCTCCAAGCAGGGCGCCGAGGCGGCCGGCGTCGGGCTGCTGGCCTACCCCATGCTCATGGCCGCGGACATCCTGCTGTACCAGCCGCACGGCGTGCCCGTGGGGGACGACCAGCGCCAGCACGTGGAACTGACCCGCGACCTGGCCCAGCGGTTCAACTCCCGCTACGGGGAGACCTTCGTGGTGCCGGAGGGCTTCTACCCGGTCAACGGCGCCCGGATCTACGACCTGCAGAACCCGCTGGCGAAGATGTCCAAGTCCGCGGAGTCCCAGAACGGGCTGATCAACATCCTCGACGAGCCCAAGGTCATCGCCAAGCGGATCAAGTCCGCCGTCACCGACGACGGCACGGAGATCCGCTTCGACCGCGAGGCCAAGCCCGGGGTGTCCAACCTGCTGTCCATCCTGGCGGCGGTGTCCGAACGGTCCGTGCCGGAACTGGAGGAGGCCTACGCCGGCAGGATGTACGGCCACCTGAAGGTCGACCTGGCCGAGGCCGTCGTGGAGCGACTGGCCCCCATCCGCACCCGGGCCCTGGCCCTGATGGACGACCCGGCCGAGCTGGACCGGTTGCTGGACCGTGGGGCCGCCAAGGCCCGCGAGGTGGCCTCCCCGGTGCTGGCCGACGTCTACGCCAAGGTGGGTTTCCTGCCCCCGGCCCACTGAGGCTTCACAGGACGTTCACCCGGACCGGCCCGACGCCGGCCGGGAGCCGGGTTCCGCCCGTGGATAATGAGAACGGCAAGGTGCCGGAAACCACGAAGGGAATCCCATGTCAGCTGCCGTTCTCGAGACCGAGAACCTGGTCAAGGTCTACGGTCGGGGGGAGTCCCGCTTCGATGCGCTCAAGGGGTTGACCTTCGAGATCCAGCAGGGCGAGTCGGTGGCGATCGTCGGCAAGTCCGGTTCGGGCAAGTCCACCCTGATGCACCTGCTGGCCCTGCTGGACGAGCCGACGGCCGGAGTCGTGGCCATGAACGGCCGCCCGGTCAGCCAGCTCAAGTCGGCGCAGGTCTCGGAACTGCGCAACGAGACCTTCGGCTTCGTGTTCCAGCAGTTCTTCCTCAACGCCAACCAGACCGTGCTGGAGAACGTCATCCTGCCGCTGAAGATCGCCGGCGTGGGCCCGGCCGAGCGCAGGCGGCGCGGCATGGAGGTCCTGGAACAGCTGGACATGGCGGACAAGGCCCGGAACAGGGCCACGGACCTCTCCGGTGGCCAGAAGCAGCGCGCGTGCATCGCCCGCGCCCTGGTCAACAACCCGTCCGTGCTCTTCGCGGACGAGCCCACCGGCAACCTGGACACCGCTACGGGCGAGGTCGTGGAAGACATCCTCTTCGGGCTGCACCGGGACCGGGGCATCACCCTCGTGATCGTCACCCACGACGACGACCTCGCCGCGCGCTGCCAGCGTCGCCTGCTGATGCAGGACGGGATGATCGTGGCCGATGACTCGGGCGAGGCCGTGCGCTCCGCCGGGGCCGGCGTCGGGCAGTCGTCCCGGGAGGGCTCCCGCCGGGCGGGCGGGCACGGGAAGCACGCGGCCCCGGTCGTCGTGGACGGGCCGGGACTGGACGGACCGGGACCGGACAGATCGGGACCGGACGGACCGGATGCCGGGCCGACGGCACCGGGCGCCGCGACGGCCGACACGGTCGGACAGGACGAGAACGCCGGGGAGGAGCGGGCATGAGGGCCGTCGACATCGCGGGGACCGCGCTCGGCAACACGATGCGGTCCAAGACCCGGACCTTCCTGACGGTCATCGCGATCGTCATCGGCGCCTTCACCCTCACCCTGACCTCGGGTCTCGGGGCGGGCATCAACAAGTACGTGGACACCATGGTGTCCGGGTTCGGCGAGATCGACCAGATCTCCATCATGCCGGGGGCCGACGCCACGGCCCAGATGCCCGGCAGTTCCGGGCCGGTGGCCTACGACCCCGCGGAGGCGCAGGCCACCGGGGAGTTCGGGATGGCGATGCTGACCGATGAGGACATCGAGGCGATCGCCCGGGTCGAGCACCTCTCCAACGTGGAGCCGGTCGTGTTCGTGGCCGCCGAGTACCTGGAGACGGCCGACGGGGACCGGTTCACGCTGCAGTCGATGGACCTGCCGGCCAACGCCGCCGCCCTCGAGCTGGCCGCCGGGGCGAAACCGGCCCGGGACGCCATGGAGATCACCATCCCGGAGACCTGGCTCGAGATCTACGGCACCGAGGACCCCGAGGCCGTGCTCGGGGAGACCGTGACCGTCGGGATCAAGGACCTGACCCAGCAGGTGCAGACCGTGGACGCGCAGATCGTGGGCGTCTCCCAGGCCGCGATCTCCGGCGTGGGCGCCAGCCCCATGCCCTCCAGCGCCCTCAACGAGGAACTCCACGGACTGCAGACCTCCGGGCTCGAGGTCGAGCAGCCGCAGGCCTACGTGCAGGCCGTGGCCGATGTCGAGGACATGGCGGCCAACGAACAGTCCGTCAAGGCCGCGCTGAGCGAGGAGGGCTTCATGGCGATGACCGTGGAGGACCAGCTCGGCGTCATCACGGGCATCATCGACACCGTCACCTGGGTGCTCAACGGCTTCGCGCTGATCGCCCTGCTGGCGGCCAGCTTCGGCATCGTCAACACCCTGCTGATGTCCGTGCAGGAACGCACCCGGGAGATCGGCCTGATGAAGGCCCTGGGCATGAGCGGCGGCAAGGTGTTCGGGCTGTTCTCCATGGAGGCCGTCATGCTCGGGATCATGGGCTCGGTGATCGGCGTGGGGCTGGGGGTCGTGGTCGGCCTGGCCGGCAACGCCGCCCTCGTCAGCGGCCCGCTGAGCGGGGTGGCCGGGCTGTCCCTGTTCGCCGTGGACCCGATGGCCCTCGTGCTGATCGTGCTCCTGATCCTGGCGATCGCCTTCCTGGCCGGCACCATGCCCGCGGCCCGGGCCGCGAAGAAGGATCCGATCGAGGCACTGCGGTACGAGTGACGATCGGGTACGGCCCGGCGTCCGGGCCACAGCACGCATCCATCATCACGTGAGAGGGGAACACCCATGACCGAGAACCCACCCCAGCACCCCGGTGCGCCGCAGGACCCCTACGGCGCGGCCCAGCAGCAGCCGAACCCCGCTGCACCCGGTGTTCCGGGATCCCGGTACGGTACGGCGGCCTACGACCCCGGGGCGGTGGGCCAGGAGATGGCCGAGCCCAAGGGCTGGGCCCGGTTGAGGACGCTGACCCTGGTGTCCTTCGGGATCCATCTGGTCTCCGGTGTCCTCGGCTTCGCGGGCCTCAACGAGGACCTGATCCGGGAGACTGCTGCAGCGCAGATGGAGTCCCAGGGGATGGCGGCGTCCGAGGAGATCATCGAGCAGTCCGTCCAGCTGGGCATGGCCTTCGGCCTGGCCACGATGATCGTGAGCATCGTGCTGGGGATCATCCTGTACCTGCTGGTGTTCTTCGGCCTGCGCGGCGGCAAGAACTGGGCACGGATCCTGGGCACGGTGCTGGCCGCGGTCGGCACGCTGTACACGCTAGTCGGCCTGGCCGGGATCGGCGTCACCCTGGCGATCTCCCCGGTCATCGGGACCCTGACACTGATCCTCAGCGTCCTGTTCGTCATCGTGAACATCTGGTGGATCGTCACGGCGTTCTCCAAGGACGTCAACGCCTACGTGCGGGCGCGCTCCGGCCGCTGACGGCACGGTACGCGAAAGCCCCCCGGGAGAATCCCGGGGGGCTTTCGCGTGGTGGGGGAGCGGGGTCCCCGGCCCTGTACCGCTAAGGGTTCAGGACGGTCAGAACGAACCGGCCAGGACGGCCTGCTTGACCTCGGCGATCGCCTTGGTCACCTGGATGCCGCGCGGGCACGCCTCGGTGCAGTTGAAGGTGGTGCGGCAGCGCCACACGCCCTCCTTGTCGTTGAGGATCTCCAGGCGCAGGTCCCCGGCATCATCGCGCGAGTCGAAGATGAACCGGTGGGCGTTGACGATGGCCGCCGGGCCGAAGTACTGGCCGTCGGTCCAGAACACCGGGCAGGAGGACGTGCACGCGGCGCACAGGATGCACTTGGTGGTGTCGTCGAACCGCTCGCGGTCCTCGGCGGACTGCAGGCGCTCCTTCGTCGGCTCTGGGCCCTTGTTGATCAGGAACGGCATGATCTCGCGGTAGGACTGGAAGAACGGGTCCATGTCCACGATCAGGTCCTTCTCGACCGGCAGGCCCTTGATGGGCTCCACGAGGATCGGCTTGGACAGGTCCAGGTCCTTCAGCAGGGTCTTGCAGGCCAGGCGGTTGCGGCCGTTGATGCGCATGGCATCGGAACCGCAGATGCCGTGTGCGCAGGAGCGGC
>NZ_AFXQ01000030.1 GCF_000224415.1 Citricoccus sp. CH26A
AACGCGGTGACCCCGACCAAGCCGTCGTTCAGCGCCGGGGCCAACACGGTGAGGATCCCGTCGAAGGCGGGCGTCGTCTACTACGTCAACGGGGTGAAGAAGGCGGCCGGGACCTATAAGTACTCCGGGACCGTGACCGTGACCACGAAGGCGTCCTCCACCGGTTACAGGCTGGCGGGAACGCAGAAGTGGAGCGCCCGACTCTGAGGGCCGTCCGCTAGGTCCACCAGGGAGCGTCAACTCCATCAGGTCCATCAGAAAGGTAGGGGCAGCCAACTCCCGTTGGCTGCCCCTTCCCCGTGCGTCCGCCCCGGGATTCTTGCGACGCGGCCGGCTCAGCTCGTGGCGGCGATCCAGCGCTCGGCGGCCTCGATGACGAGGTCGCGTTCACCGATCCACTGCGGGACTTCGGCACCGGGGAAGACGGCCGTACCGTAGCGGGCCCCGAGCAACTGGCCGGCCAACGAGGCCGTGGAGTCCGAGTCGCCGTCGTGATTGATCGCCAGGTGCAGCGCAGAGCGGAAGTGGGTGGACGGCTCCGTCCCGGCTCCGGGTCCGGCGGACGTCACCAGGACGGCGTAGACGGCCAGCGCCAGTGCCTCCTCGGCCACCCAGCCCTCGCCCAGTTCGGCGGGCAGGACCGTGGGCAGCGCGGCGGCACCCTGCACGTCCTGCGCCATCGCCACCGCCGTGCCGAGTGCGTCCGCGGCACTGCCGTCGTCGGGAACGGTCTGGAGCCAGTCCAGGGCATCGGCGGCCGCGGCACCGAACCCGTGGCCCGCCATCAGCCGCGAGACCATCAACCCGACGGCGGCGGCCGATGTCCAGGCGGCCGGATGGCCGTGCGTGAGGACAGCGCCCTGGCGCGCGAGGGACACCACCAACTCGTCCTCGAGCCCGGGCACCATGCCGTAAGGCGCGGAGCGCATGACCGTGCCGCAGCCCTTCGAGCCGGGGTTGTGGGGCTTCTGGGGCAGGCCCATGTCCGGCTGGGACAGACCGGACAGACAGGCGTTGCCGGGGGCCCGCCGCACGCGCAGTTCCGCGTGCCCGTCAAGCCACCGCGCCGGCGGCTCCGGCACTCCCACCGGCAGCGTTCCGTCCTGGGTCCGGAGCCAGCGCAGGCAGGACAGCCAGACACAGGCCGCCGGATCGGCCATCGATCCCTCGTTGGCCCACTCGATCCATTCCAGCAGCCCGTCCAGCACGAACAGCGTCATCTGGGTGTCGTCACTGACCGGCAGGGTGCCGCCGTCACGCACCTCGGGGACCTGCAGCCGGTGTGCCAGCCCGGCGTCCCCGAACCGCGCACGGATCTCGTCCAGGGACGAGAACTCGACCGTGTACCCCAGGGCGTCGCCGGCAGCCCCGCCGGCGAGCACGCCCAGGACGCGGGAGGCATAGGACGGGGCAGGCTGAGGCTCACCGGGCGCACCGGCCGGTGACGGAGTCGGGGTCATGGGAACCATCGTAGGGATGCCGGCCGTGGAGATCGGCCAATGTCGTCCGCCACGCCCGATAGCGTTGGTCACATGCTGATCCTGCACACCTCCGACTGGCACCTGGGCCGGTCCTTCCACGGCACCGGCATGCTCGAGTCCCAGCGAGAGGTGCTCGCACACCTCGTGGCCACCGTCGCCGACCGCGGTGTGGACCTGGTCCTGGTGGCCGGGGACGTCTACGACCGCGCCCTGCCCGCGGCGGACGCCGTGGAGCTGCTCGACCACACCCTGGCGGAGCTGAGCCGGACCGGGGCCCGGGTCATCCTCACGAGTGGCAACCACGACTCCGCGATCCGCCTGGGCTTCGGCGGTCACCTGCTGGACGCCGCGGGCGTGCACCTGCGCACCCGCACGGACCGGATCACCGACCCCGTGGTGCTGGAGGATCCCGAGGGCGGCCGGGTCGCCGTCTACGGGATCCCCTACCTCGAACCCCGGCAGGCCGGGCAGGACTGGGGCGTGGCCGCCGACCACGCAGCCGTGACGGCCGAGGCCGTCCGCCGGGTGCGTGAGGACGCCGCCGAGCGCTTCAGCACCGCCGGCCGGGGCGGTCACGACGCCGGGACGGCCGTGATTGTCATGGCCCACCTCTTCGCCGCCGGTGGCGCCGGATCGGACAGCGAACGGGACATCGGCGCCTCGGCCCCGGGCCCGGGGTCCGCGACGACCGACGGCGAGGGGGCCGGGGACACCCAGGATCCCACGGCGATGGTCGGCACCCTCGGCCAGGTGCCCGTCACGGTGTTCGACGGCATCGACTACGTCGCGCTGGGACACCTGCACGGGCGCCAGGCCATGGCTCCGACCGTGCGCTATTCCGGTTCGCCCCTGCCCTATTCCTTCTCGGAGGCGAACCACACCAAGGGCGGTCTGCTCGTGACGACCGCCGGCGGTGAGGTCACCGGCGTGGAGACCGTGGACTGGTCCGCCGGCCGGAAGCTGGCCGTGCTGCGCGGGAGGATCGAGGACCTGCTGGAGAACCCGGCGCACGCCTGGGCGGAGGACCGCTGGTGCCAGGTCACGGTGACGGACCCGGTCCGCCCGCCGCAGGCCTACCAGCGTCTCAGGGAACGCTTCGACGGACTGCTGAACTTCATCCTCGAGCCGGAGGGATCCGCGGACCGGCAACCCTCCACCTACGCCGCCCGGCTGGCCGCGGCGAGGACCGACCTGGACGTCTGCACGGGATTCGTCGAGCACGTGCGTCAACGGCCGGCCAGCGAGGAGGAGTCCGGCCTGTTGCGACTGGCCCTCGAGGAGACCAGGACCGGAGCCACCGCATGAGGATCCACTGCCTGCAACTGCAGGCGTTCGGTCCCTTCGCCGAACGCGAGGAGGTGGACTTCTCCATACTCAACGACGCCGGACTGTTCCTGCTGGACGGTCCCACCGGTGCCGGCAAGTCCACGGTGCTGGCCGGCATCTGCTTCGCGCTGTACGGCTCCGTCCCGGGGGACCGCACCCCCGAGTCCCTGGCCAGCACCCAGGCCCCGATCGGGACCCGGCCGGAGGTGCTGCTCGACTTCACCGTGGGCGGTCGGCGCTTCGAGGTCCAGCGCTGGCCGAGATACCGCCGGCCGGCGCGACGGAAGCTGAAGGACGGCACCGGGCTGACGGAGGAGAAGGCCGGTGCCGTCCTGCGCGAGCACCGCGAGGGCCAGTGGCGGGAGGTGTCCGTGCGCGCCGACGAGATCGGACAGCTGCTGGGCCAGGTGCTCCACCTCGATGCCGACCAGTTCATGCGGGTGGTGCTGCTGCCCCAGGGCGAGTTCGCCACCTTCCTGCGGGCGAGGTCAGCGGACAAGGAGACCCTCCTGCGCAAGCTCTTCGGCACCGGGAGGTTCGACGGCGTCGAGGACTTCCTGGCGCGCCGGTACCGGCACCTCGAATCCGCGGTCAGCCGGGACCGGGATCAGGTGGCCACCGCCCGGGCGGACCTCATCTCCTGCCTCACGGAGGGGCTCGGCGATGACTGGTGGGCACGCGGTGACGACGGCCCTGGGCGTGATGACGAGGCTGTTCGCGAGGACGGGGAGGGAGCCGGGCTGACGGTGCCGGTGACCGGTCCGGACTCCGGCGGGGCCTGCCGGCCACAGGACTGGACGGACGAGGACCTGGGCACTCGCGGTGCCGCGGCCATCGACGCCGCCGTGGCCGGGTCCCGCGCGGCGCGCCAGCAGGCGGCCGCGGCCCTGACGGCGGCCCAGGAGCACCTCGAGGCCCTGACCCGCCGCCGCCAGGATCTGCGTCAGGCCCTGGCCTGGCAGGGACGGTCCGTCCGGCACGCGGAGCGTGCCGGACAGGTCTCCGAGGACCGCGCCGCCCTGGAACGCCACGGGGTCGCCGTGACCGTGGACCGGAGGGCGCGGGAGGCCGAGGCCGCCGAGGAGGCCCACCGTTCTGCGGTGCTCACCCTCGAGGGCGCCCGGGCCACCGCCCTGGAGGACACCCACTGCCGCGCCTGGGCGGCCGAGGCGGCGGATGGCGCCGAGGAGGACCGGTTCGAGGTCCTGCGCCAGCGGGCCGACCGTGAACTGGACCGACTGTCCGCCCGGGAACGGGACGCCGAGAGCCTGCGTGACCTCGACGCGGAGGTCGAGCGCCTGCAGTCCTCCATCAGCGCCCTGACCGAGCGCGCGGAGACCGCCGACGCCGAACGGCGTGCGCTGGCAGAGGCCCGGGAAGCCCTGCAACAGCGGGTCGAGGACCTCGGTGCGCCCGCTGCCGGACTGGAATCGGCCCGCGCCGTGATGGACGAGGCCACCGCCCGGCGGGAGGCTTCCCTGGCCCACCAGGAACACCGTGCCGCACTCCAGGCCGCCCAGGACGCCGTACGGGACGCCACGGACCGCGCCCAGGAGGCGGTGGATGCCTGGCACCGGGTGGTGGAACGCCGGCTGGCCGGTGCGGCATCCCTGCTCGCCGAGGAACTCCGTGCGGGCGAACCCTGTCAGGTCTGCGGATCGGTGGAGCACCCCGCCCCGGCGGCCACCGGGGGGATCGAGATCTCCACCGAGGCCCAGGACCGGGCCCGCCGTGCTATGGACGAGGAGACCGCCAGTCGCCGGGCGGCCGAGGACGCCGTCGAACGGGCCCGCGAGTCGGCCGAGCTCAGTCGGCTGGCGGCCGGGGGGCTGGACCCGGAGGAGGCCACGGTCGCCGTCGCCCGGGCCGGTTCGGCCCTGGACGCGGCGGAACGGGCCGCCGATGACCTCGCCGCGGCGCGTGCCGCCCTGGAGGACAACGACCGGGAACACCAGTCCCGGCAGGCCATCGTCGGCGCCGCCCGGCAGGAGGCCGCAGTGGCTCGCTCCCGGTGCGAGGCGGCCTCCCAGGAGGCCGGACGCCTGCGGTCCGAACTGGCCGGTCTGCTCGAGGACCGGCAGAGCCTGGCCGAGCTGCGGCAGGAACTGACCCGGTCGCGCGGACTGGTGGACGCGGTCACCGAGGCCGCACGGCGGGCCGCCACCACCCGCTCCCTCCTCGACCAGGCCGCGACCGGCCTGCGCGAGGAGCTCACGGCCAGTGGCTTCGACTCGGTCGAGCAGGTGCGGGCGGCCCTGCTGGGCGAGGAGGACGAGCAGTCCAGGTCCATCCGCGTCCGGGACTGGGACCGCGAGGCGGCCGCCCTGGCGGAGCTGGAGGCCAGCGCGACCGTCGTCCGCGGCCGGGAGCTGCTCGCCGCCGGGACCGAGACGCCCGCCGACGAGGAGGTGGAAGAACAGGCCGGACGAGTCGCGGAGGCCGAGAGGGCACGGGAGGACGCGGCCGAACGTGCCGGGGGACTGGAATCGGTGCAGCGTCAGGTCCGGCGTCAGGTGGGTGCCCTGGACGAGGTCGCCGCCCGATCGGCCGGCCAGTTGGCGGCCCTGGAGGACGCCGAGGGACTGCTCAGGCTGGTCCGGGGCCAGGGTGAGAACACGCTGAGGATGACGCTGGGCAGCTACGTCCTGGCCGGACGCCTCGAGGAGGTCGTGGCCTCGGCCACCGAACGGCTCCTGGGCATGACGCAGGGACGTTACGAGCTGCGGCACGACGACGCCGCCCGGGGGCGGGGCGTCCGGGGCCTGGACATCACCGTCTTCGACCGGTACACGGAGGACGAACGGGCTGCCGGGACCCTGTCCGGCGGCGAGACGTTCATGGCGTCCCTGGCCCTGGCGCTCGGCCTGGCGGACACCGTTCAGGCGGAGGCCGGCGGTGTGGAGATGGACACCCTGTTCGTGGACGAGGGCTTCGGCTCGCTGGACACCGCCTCCCTGGAGGACGTCATGCGGGTCCTGGACGGGCTGCAGGCCGGTGGCCGGGCCATCGGGGTGGTCAGCCACGTGGAGCGGATGAAGCAGGACATCGGCTACCGCCTCGAGGTCCTCAAGACCCGCCGGGGCTCGCACCTGCGGGTGGTCGTGCCGGAGCAGTCCTGACCGGACGGTACCGTGGAACCATGCGCCGCCACGTCCGATCCACCCTGACCGTCCGGCCCTCCGAGGGTACCCGCATGGTCCTGGCGGTGGCCGCCGCCGATGCCGAGGGCATGGAGCGGGTGTCCGAGCGACTGGACGTCCGCACCCCCGCCGGGCGGCTTCCCGTCCGCGAGGTCCGGGACCACCACGGGGGGCGCCTGCACGTGGTGGACGTCCCGGTCAGCTTCGCCGAGTCCAGCGGGGCCGTCGGCTGGGAGGACGACGACGAGTCGCCCACGGTCGCCGAGGCGGGCTTCTCCTCGGAGCCGCCTGAACCGGGGACCGTCCGGGTCGACTACGCCTGCATCGTGGCCGGGCGGGAGGCCGAGCCCGTCGGTGACGAAGCCGACCTGATCCGGTACGTGCGCCCCTCCCGGTATGCCGAGTCGGACAAGCTCTACCCGCTGGCCGCGAGCCTGTTCCGCGACGTCGGGGGAATGGAGCTGCTGCACGCCGTGGAGCAGTGGGTCAACGCCAACCTCCGCTACGTGCCCGGGTTCTCCCGCGGTACCGACGGCGCCGTGGACGCCTTCCTCTCGCGCCAGGGCGTGTGCCGGGACTTCGCGCACCTCGTGGTGGCCCTGCTGCGCGCTCGGAACGTGCCGGCCCGCGTGGTGGCCGGCTACGCCCCGGGACTGCGGCCCATGGACTTCCATGCCGTGGCCGAGGCCTGGATGGACGGTCAGTGGCACCTGCTGGACGCCACCCGGCTCTCGGACACCGACGCCCTGGTGCGGGTGTCCACCGGGGCGGACTCCTCGGACACGGCCTTCCTGTCCACCGTGCGCGGCGGACTGTTCCTGGACCGGATCAGCGTGGACGCGATGCTCGCCGACAGCCAGCCGGTCTAACCCCGTGGCCGGGCCGCGCCGGTCCGGGCCCGAGCGGCCAGGCCCCTGCGGTCAGGCCTCAGCGGCCTCCGTCCGGGCCCGCCGCCGTTCCACGGCGCCCTCCACGAGCCGGTAGAGCACCGGGACCAGCAGCAGGGTGAGCAGGGTGGAGGACACCAGTCCGCCGATGACGACCACCGCCAGCGGTTGGGAGATGAACCCGCCGTGACCGGTGATGCCCAAGGCCATCGGCACCAGGGCCAGGATCGTGGCCAGGGCCGTCATCACGATCGGACGCAACCGGTTGAGCGCTCCCTGCTGCAGGGCCGAGTCCAGCGTGTGACCGGGGCGGCGCCGGTACTGGTTGATCAGGTCGATGAGCACGATCGCGTTGGTCACCACGATTCCGACGAGCATGAGCATGCCGATCAGGGCGGGCAGGCCCAGGGAGGTGCCGGTGACCAGCAGCAGGGCGATAGCCCCGGTGGCCGCGAACGGGATGGAGACCAGCAGGATCAGCGGCTGGATGAGCGACTTGAACGTCGCGACCATGATCACGTAGACGATGGCGACGGCGGCCAACAGGGCCAGGTACAGGTCCCGGAACGTCTCCGCCTGCTGGGTGGCCGCGCCGCCCAGCTCGGCGGACGCCCCCTCGGGCAGGGACAGGTCCTCCAGGGCGGTCCCCACCGCGGTGGAAACCGCACCCAGGTCGTCCCCGTCCGGAGTGACGGAGACGATCACCACCCGGTCGCCGTTGGAGGAGGACACCGAGGAAAGCACCTCCTGCCGGGAGACCTCGGCCAGTCCGGACAGGGCGAGCGGTCCGGTCGCCGTCTGGACCTCGACGTCCCGCAGCTGCTGCAGTGTCGTGATCTCCTCCGGCTTGCCGATGCGCACGGGATAGTCGGTGTACTCCAGCCGGACCGTACCGGAGGGGACCGGGTTCAGGGCCGCCGCGGCCTGCGCGGCGACCGCCTCCTCGGTCAGCCCGGCTTCCGCCGCGGCCAGCCGGTCCACGTCGACCTGGAAGGTCGGGCGGGCCGCCGCGAGGTTCGAGGACACCTCCCGGGCCCCCTCGACGCCGGCCATGGCCTCCATCACCCGGTCGTTGGCCTGAGCCAGCAGGTCCGGCGTCGGTGCCGAGACGGTGATCTCCACGTCCGAGGACGTGCCGAACCCGCCGGAGGTGGACACGGTGACGGAGCCGGCCCCCTCGAGACGGTCCAGCCGGGAGCGGGCATCGTCGTGGATGCGTTCCTGGTCGGCGTCCGTGTCGGTGAGCACCGTGAACCGGGCCTCGTCCGCGCTGCCGCGCAGTCCCGGCACGAACCCGGCCGATCCGGCCGTCCACTGCACGTCCAGGACCCCGTCCACGTCCACCAGGACCTCCTCCACCCGGCCCGCGGCCGCCGTCGTGGTCTCCAGCGAGGTGCCCGGCTCCTGGGCGGCCGTGACGGTGAAGGTGTTCTGCCCCGTGTTGCCCAGCAGGTTCGTCGGCACGAGGGGGACCATGGCGACCGTGGCCCCCAGCAGGAGCACCGCCGCGACCAGGGTGATGACGGGATGCCGCTGGGTGCCCCGCAGCGCGGGCAGGTAGAGCCGCTGGAGCGGCCCGCGGGCCGCGACCGCCGGGGCGGCGGGCGCGGTGTCTGAGGAGTGCCGTGCCGCGGGACTGCCCGGTCGCCTGCCGCCCGGGGTGCGGCCCAGGAACCACCAGGACAGCACGGGGACGATCGTCAGGGCCACCAGCAGCGAGGCCAGCAGCGCGATGGCCATGGTGATCGCGAAGGGACGGAACAGCTCACCGGCGACCCCGCCCACCAGGGCGATCGGCGCGAACACCGCCACGGTCGTGAGCGTGGAGGCCGTGATGGCGGTCGCGACCTCCCCGGTACCGGACAGGATCGCGGTGCGCTTGTCCTCGCCGTTGCCCAGGTGCCGCTTGATGTTCTCCACCACCACGATGGAGTCGTCCACCACCCGGCCGATCGAGATGGTCAGCGCCCCGAGGGTGAGCATGTTGAGCGAGTAGTCCGAGACGCGCATCCCGATGAACGTCACCAACAGGGACAGCGGGATGGAGATGGCCGTGACCAGGGTGGAGCGTATCGAGCCCAGGAACACCAGGATCACCAGCACGGCGAACACCAGTCCGAGCAGGCCCTCGACCAGCAGGGTGTCGATCGACTGCTCGATGAACGGGGCCTGGTCGAAGACCACCGTGATGGTGGCCCCGTCGCCGAGCAGTGACTCCAGCTCCGGGATCAGCTCGCCGATCGCGTGGGACAGGGCGACGGTGTCCGCGTCCGGGGTCTTCGTCACGGACAGTCCCAGCGTGTCCACGCCGTTCGTGCGGGTCACCGAGGTCGCGTCGTCGTCGCGGATCCCGACCTCGGCCACCTCGCCCAGGCGCACCGGTCCCGCCGAGGCCGGGGGCTCGGCCGGGATCGCGGGAGCGGCCCCCGGCCCGGTCCCGTCGGCCCGCTGGCCGGGCTGCTGCGGAGCGGGTCCGGCAGTGGCCGGTGGGGTGGAACCGTCCTCGGCGGACACCAGGACGACGTCGCGGACGTCGTCGAGGGACTCGACCGGCGCGCCGGCCTGGACCGGCAGGGTCAGCGTCCCCTCGGTGACCTGGCCGATGGGGAACAACCCCACGTTCTCCTCCAGGGCGGTGACGATGTCCCCGGTCGACAGTCCGGCCGCGGCCAGCTGCTCCTGGTCCGGGACGACGGCGATGTGCTGGTCCGTGCCACCGGTCACCGCGGCGCTGCGGACACCGTCGACCTTCTGCAACCGGGGGGTGACGAGGCGCTCGACCTCCGAGCGCAGCTCGTTGAGCCCGGTGGCCCCGTCCGTGGAGCCCACCGCCATGAAGACCACCGGGAAGTCCGAGACCGATCCCGCGAACGAGCTCGTCTCGGTGCCGTCCGGCAGTCGTTCGGAGACGTTCGCCACCGCGCGGTCGACCTGGGCCCGTGCGCGGTTCAGGTCCGTGCCGTACTCGAACCGCAGGGCGATCGTGTTCAGCCCCGTGGTCGAGGTCGAGGTGGAGGACTCCAGGTCCTCCACCGCCTGCAGGGCCGTCTCCAGCGGCTCACCGACCTGCTGGTCGACGACCTCCGGGCTCGCGCCCTGCATGACGGTGCTCACCGAGACCACGGGCAGCTCGAGGGAGGGGATGAGCTCCTGCTTGAGCTGACCCGCCATGAGCACGCCGAAGACGCCGGTGAGGACCGTGACGAGGGCGACGAGGGCGCGGTTGGACAGGGAGAAGCGTGCCAGGGCACCCATCGGTCGTCAGGCGCAGATGCCGGCCGCTCAGGCCAGCTTGAGTGCGGCGCTGGTCGCCTGCTCGACCTCGTTCATCAGCACCCGGTCCTCGTTGAGCTTGCGGCCCAGCGAGGGGATCATCTCCCGGAGCTTCGGGGTCCAGGCGTCCATCCGGGCCGGGAAGCAGGTCTCCAGGAGCTTGAGCATGATCGGGGCCGCGGTGGAGGCGCCCGGGGAGGCACCCAGCAGGCCGCCGATCGTCCCGTCGGCAGAGGTGACGACCTCGGTGCCGAACTGCAGCACGCCGCCCTTCTTCGGATCCTTCTTCATGACCTGTACGCGCTGGCCCGCGGTGATCATCTCCCAGTCGCCCGCCTCGGCCTCGGGGTAGAAGTCCTGCAGGGTCTCGACCTTCTTCGTCTGGCTCTTGGTGACCTCGGTGATGAGGTACTTGACCAGGCCCAGGTTGTCCTTGGCCACGTTCAGCATGGGCAGCAGGTTGTGCGTACGCACGGACAACGGCAAGTCCAGGTAGGAACTGGACTTGAGGAAGTTGGAGGAGAATCCGCCGTAGGGCCCGAAGAGCAGCGAGCGCCGGCCGTCCACGAAGCGGGTGTCCAGGTGCGGCACGGACATGGGCGGGGCGCCCACGGAGGCCTGGCCGTAGACCTTGGCCATGTGCTGGTTCACGATGGTCTCGTCGGTGCACTTGAGGAACTTGCCGGAGACCGGGAAACCGCCGAAGCCCTTGGCCTCGGGGATGCCGGAGGACTGCAGCAGGTGCAGCGCCCCGCCGCCGGCGCCGAGGAACACGAAGCGTGCGCGGGCGGTGAGGGTCTCGCCGGCGGCCTTGTTCTTGACCTTGAGCTCCCAGCGGCCGTCGGAACCGCGGTCCACCGAGGTCACCTTGTGGCCGAAGCGCACGTCCACGCCCGAGTTGGACAGGTTGGTGGTGAGCTGGCGGGTCAGCGAGCCGAAGTCCACGTCCGTGCCGTTCGCCTGGCGGGAGGCCGCAAGGCGCTGGCCGTCCGTGCGGCCCTCGATCAGCAGCGGGGCCCAGTCGTGGATGACGGACGGGTCCTCCGTGTACTCCATGGTCTCGAACAGCGGCTGCGCGCTGAGGGAGGCGTGCCGGGTCTTCAGGTAGTCCGCGTGGTCGTCACCCCACACGAAGCTCATGTGCGGCAGCGGGTTGATGAAGGTCTTGGGGTCGCCGAGCCGGCCCTCGTTGACCAGGTGGGACCAGAACTGGCGGGAGACCTGGAACTGCTCGTTGATGCCGATGGCCTTGGTGGGGTCCACGGTGCCGTCGGGTCCGAGCGGCGAGTAATTCAGCTCGCACAGGGCCGCGTGACCGGTGCCGGCGTTGTTCCACGGGTCCGAGGCCTCGAGGCCGGCCTGGTTCAGGTTCTCGTACAGGGCGATGGACCAGTCGGGCTGGAGCTGCTGGAGGAACGTACCCAGAGTGGCGCTCATGATGCCACCTCCCACCAGGACGACGTCGTAGGTGGTGGGGGCAGTCTGCTGGCTCACGTTTCTCTCCCGGTTTTCGAACAGTGGTCTGAGTCGACTTTACTACTGGGCCGGGGCCGGTCTGTCCACCGGGACGATCTGGTCGAACCGTTCGTCCAGCACGGGGGAGGTCGGGTAGGAGACCAGGGTGTGGCCCGTGGCGACGGCGGAGATCGGGTAGGCCAGGGGCAGTGCCGGCAGGTCCAGGGCCAGCGACTCCGCGGCCTTGCGGTACAACGCCGTCCGGTTCTCCGGGTTCCGGGTGGACACGGCGTCCGCGAGCGTCGTGATGACGGTCGGGTTCCGGTAGCCGAACTCCGCCGAGTCGTGGCCGAACAGCGGGGCCAGGAAGTGGTGCGGATCACGGTACTCCCCGGTGCGCCCGGCCAGGTGGAAGGCCCGGGTCCGGTCCGCCCCGAGCCGGTCCAGGTACCCCTCGTCCCACGGCACCGGCACGGGATTGAGCACGAGGCCGGCCGCGGCCAGGTCACCGGCGATCCGCGCGTACACGGCCTCGGGGGCGGGCAGGTAGGGACGTGAGGTGTGCACCGGGTAGACGAAGTCCACCGGCTGCCCGCGGTAGCCGGCCAGCTCCAGCAGGCGGGTGGCCTCCGCCGGGTCGTAGTCGTAGGTGGTCAGTTCCGGGTTCGCCACGCCCAGGGACGGCGGCACGAACTCGTGGGCCCGGGCCGAGCCGGCCAGGAAGTACTCCTCGGCCAGCGCGCGCCGGTCGACGGCGTGGGCCACCGCCTGGCGCACGTAGAGCTGTCCCAGGATCGGGTGCCGGGAGTTCATCCCCAGGTAGAGCACCGACAGCGGATCCCGCTGCAGGACCTGGACCCCGCCCTGGACCAGCGGACGCAGGGTCTCCGGGGCGACGAAGTCGAAGGCATCCAGCCGGCCGCGGCGCAATTCCCGGAGCCGCTGACCGGCCCCGGGGACCACGGCCAGGGTCACGGGCCCGACGGCGGTCGGCTCACCCCGGTACCCGGCGTTCACCTCCAGCACCAGCCGGTCGCCGTCGTCCTGCTCGCCCCAGCGGAACGGGCCGGTACCTGCCGGCCGCGCCGGGGGCAGGCGGTCGGCCGGGGCGGCGGGCAGGGCGTCGTCGAACGTGGCCCAGGACGCCGGGGAGCTGAGGGCGAAGGCGGGAGCCGTCAGCGCGGCGGGCAGGAACACGATGGGATCGCTGAGGACCAGGCTGACGGTCCGCTCGCCGACGGCCTCGCACGCCCGGTAGCGGCATCCGTCCTGGCCGGCGTAGCCGCCGAAGACGGAGGCGAAGGTCAATTGCGGCAGGGCTGCCATGCGCTGACCGCCCAGCAGCTCGGGCAGACGGGCCCAGCGCTCGAAATTCGCCACCACGGCCTGCGCGTCCAGCGGGGTGCCGTCCTGGAAGTCGACACCGGGCTGCAGGGAGAACGTGTAACGCAACCCGTCGTCCGTGACCTGCCAGTCGCTGGCCAGCCGGGGGATCGGCGCACCGGTGTCCGGGTCCACGCCGAGGAGGTTCTCGAGCACCTGCCGGGTGCTGCGGTGCGACTCGGCGTCCACGGCCAGCGCCGGGTCGAGGGTCCTCGGCCGCGACGGCACCCCGATGGTCACCGGCACCGTCGACGGCGCCGGGGGAGTGGGCGCCGGAGGGACCGGCGCGGTGGGGTCATGGGGCGAGGACTCACCGCGGATCTGGGTGGCGCACCCGGTCAGTGGGAGGGCCAGGGCCGCAGCCAGGGAACTCAGCACGGTGCGGCGTGAGATGTCCACCCGGACGGGCCTCCTCGTCTGACGTGTCCTCCGGCTGCGATCCGCCCTGAGGAGGATCCGGTGCAGGGACCGGACTGTCCTGGAGCACGAATCGTGCGGGCGGGGGGACTTGAACCCCCACGTCCGAAGACACTGGAACCTAAATCCAGCGCGTCTGCCAATTTCGCCACGCCCGCGCGCCCCCGCGGGCGGGGACAACGGCCCATCTTACCCGGTGCCGGGCCGTCACCGCCCGCCGGTCAGGCCAGTCCCAGGTCCCGGCGCAGCTTGGCCACGTGACCGCTGGCCCGCACGTTGTACTGGGCGAGTTCCACGGTGCCGTCTCCGTCCACGACGACCGTGGAACGGATGAGCCCCTCGTAGGTGCGGCCGTAGTTCTTCTTCTCCCCCCACGCGCCGTACGCCTCGGCCACCGCATGGTCCTCGTCGGAGAGCAGCGGGAAGGTCAGGCCCTCGTCCGCGGCGAACTTCTGGAGCTTGGCGGGACCGTCCGGGGAGATGCCGAGGACGGCGAAGCCCTCAGAGGTGAAGGACGCGAGGCTGTCGCGGAAGTCGCAGGCCTGCGTGGTGCAACCGGGCGTGGCGGCGGCGGGGTAGAAGTACACGATCACCTTGCGGCCGGCGTAGTCGGCCAGCGAGACGGCCGTGCCGTCCCGGTCGGTCAGCGTGAAGGCGGGAGCAGCGTCGCCCGGTGCCAGGCGGTGTGGAGCAGTCATGCGGTCCACTGTAGGCGCTCAGCCGAGCAGGGACTCGAGGAACTCGGCATCGGTGCAGGCGGGGAGGGAGTCCAGCCACAGGGCCGAGGGCGAGACCTCGACGAGGGTCTCCTCGGTCACGAGCTCGGGTCCACCCTCGTCGTCGAGGACGGCAACGAGGCCGACGAGGTCCGCGAAGTCCCCGGTGAAGATCGTGGAGAAGTCCGGCCTCGCCTTCTGCGTGTCGTCGTCCAGGGGCAGGCACCACCGCGCCGCCTCCTCCTCGGTCAGCGAGGCGGGAGCCGGGGGGCTGGCCGGCACCGGCGGTTCCGGTGCGGGGGGCTCGGTCGGCGTCGGAGACGGCGTGGGTGTGACGGGTTCGGTCGGCGTCGGGGACGGCGTGGGTGTGACGGGCTCGGTCGGCGACGGCGACGGTTTGGGTGTGACGGGCTCGGTCGGCGTCGGAGACGGCGTGGGCTGGGCGGGCCCGGGCGTGGTGGGCTTGGTCGGCGTGGGCTGGGCGGGCCCGGGCGTGGTGGGCTTGGTCGGCGTCGGCGTCGGCGTCGGCGTCGGGGTCGGCGTGGCCGGCACGTCCGGTCCGGGACGGGTCGGCTGGGCGGGTTCCGCCGGCACCGTGGCGGCGGGGGTCCCCGGCACGGTGGGCTTCGGCTTCGGGGTGACTGCCGGCGGTGCGGGCCTCGGTTGCACCGGTTTCGCGGTGCCCGAGGGCTTCGGGTCTCGCGCGGCCGGCCGCGTCGTCGCTGGCGTCGCGCTTCCGGAGGGCGTCGCCGCGGGCGTGGCGGGGGATGCGCCGGGCGAGGCAGGCGTCCCGGACGGCCCGGGGGAGGGGGACGCGGTGACGGGTCCTGTGCCGCTGGTGCCTCCGGGGCCCGTCCGTGATCACCCCGGGGCCCTGTCCGGGGAGCGGCCTCCCGGGCGATCGGTCCCTGCACGGCAGGCTGTCCGCTCCGCGGGGAGGCCTCCCTGCGCTCCGGTGCGACGCTGGGCGCTTCCTCCCGCGCGGCCGCGCGGATGCGCTCCAGGTCCACCGCGTCCAGCGCACGGGGCTGTCCGGCGACCTCCGGCAGCAGCTGCACCGGGTCGACGTACAGGCCGTCAAGGGTGGTGTCGAAGTGCAGGTGGCACCCCGTCGAGTTGCCCGTGGTCCCGGACAGGCTGATCGCGTCGCCACGCCCCACGCGGTCACCCGGGGATACCAGGAGCCGGGAGTTGTGCCGGTAGGAGGTCACCAGCCCGTCGCCGTGGTCGATGTCGACGCGCAGTCCGCCGGTACCCCGTTCCCCGGCGGAGGCGACCGTGCCGTCCGCGGCGGCCAGGACCGGCGTTCCGCAGGCCACCGCGTAGTCCAGGCCGATGTGGAATTGCGCTGCCGGGCCGACATGGGTGGGGTTCTTCCGCCACCCGAAGGCCGAGCTCAGGGTGAAGGGGCCGGCCACGGGGTGGTCGAAGGCTCGCCCGACCAGGGCCAGGGGAGCGGCGTTGACGTAGGGGGGGACCTCACCGGCGTAGCGGTCGAGTGCGGCCTGCGCGGACGAGGACTGGACCAGGCGCACCCGGGTCCGTTCCGCCGTGTCCCCCGCCAGGTCGGCCCGGGAGGCTACCTCGACCGTCGCGTCGGGAGCGGTCACGACGCCGGTGCCCGCACCCCCGGGTCGCTGCGGTGACGACGGGGCCAGGTAGGTCGTGGCGCGCTCGGCGTGTGCACCCGACACCGCGGCGCTCGGGACCATCCCGCCCGTGGCGGCCAGGACGACCAGTGCGGTGGTGGTGGCGAGTGCGGGCGCGAATCGTCGAGACACGGTGCTGGCGGCCTTTCACGGGGGACCTGCGACACCCGTCCCGGTGCCGCTACAGCGACATCGTGGCACGCTTCGGTGACGTGAGGTAGGCCTGGACGTGTACGAGAGGAGTAGGCGGGACGCAGGTCCCGTCGCAGTGCGTACGATTCGAGTGCGCCCAGCGCACGACCCGTGTGGTCCCGGACCACGCGGGGACGCGGAAGGGCCCCGGTCACCCGACCGGGGCCCTTCCGTCTGCGATGGATGCGAGCTGTGGTGCGCCCCCCGGGACTCGAACCCGGAACCCATTGATTAAGAGTCAATTGCTCTGCCAGTTGAGCTAGAGGCGCAGTGTTCCGTGGACCGATAATCGGTCCGTGCAACGAGGAAAAACTCTAGCAGAGGTCTGGGGCGGATGTGAAATCGACGGGCGGGAGACATCCGTCACTGTCGGTCGGGGCTGCTGCGGGCGCGTCGGGGGGAGGGTCAGCAGGTGCGGTAGTACGACTCCAGGGTGTCCATGAAGTGGGACATGAACTCGTGGAAGTCCTCGGCATCCGGTTCCTGGCCCAGGGTGACCGTGCCATCGTCCTCCGGCCCGGGTCCGGTGGGACGTAGGTTCTCCGGCAAGGGGATCCGGGGAGTGCCGCTGACCTCGAACCACGTGCGGAAACCGGTCACCGTCTCCACCTGGTACCCGCTGCCGGTGTCCGCCAGGGTTGCGACGTTGCCCAGGGAGACCGTGGCGATGTCCGGACCCACGGGAACCTGGGGGAGGGCCTCGAGGTCGACGGGGCACAGCAACAGCTCCAGGGGCTGATGCCGGTAGCCGATCACCCAGGGGTTGCCGGCGCCGGAGGGCTGGCCGTAGACGAGGTTGAAGTCCCCGTAGTTGAAGACCCTCGCGTCGAAGGCCTCCCGGAGCATGCGCTTGAGGTCTTCGCCGTTCATGACGCCCATTCTACGGACGCCGGTGACCTGCGGGGAGGCTCGCGGACGCCGGTGACCTGCCGGGAGGTTCGCGGGCCTCGGCCGTCACGTGCCGCGCGGCACGCCGGCGGCGGTCCTAGGATGGTCGCCATGACCACCCCCAGCGCAGACACGACCCTTCCCGGCGGTGCAGCCGGCGGGGCCCACGGCGACGACGCCGCGGCTCCCGACATCAAGCCACGCTCCCGCGCGGTGACCGACGGCATGGAGCGTGCCCCGGCCCGCGGCATGCTGCGCGCCGTCGGCATGGGGGACGAGGACTTCGCGAAGCCGCAGATCGGCATCGCCAGCTCCTGGAACGAGATCACCCCGTGCAACCTCTCCCTGGACCGTCTGGCCCAGGCCTCCAAGGAGGGGGTGCACGCCGGTGGCGGGTACCCCCTGGAGTTCGGCACCATCTCCGTCTCGGACGGCATCTCGATGGGCCATGACGGCATGCACTACTCGCTGGTCTCCCGAGAGGTCATCGCCGACTCCGTGGAGACCGTGATGCAGGCCGAGCGGCTGGACGGATCCGTGCTGCTGGCCGGCTGCGACAAGTCGCTGCCGGGCATGCTGATGGCGGCCGCCCGGCTGGACGTCTCCAGCGTCTTCATCTACGCCGGCTCCACCATGCCCGGTTACGCCACCCTGGAGGACGGCACGGAGAAGCAGGTCACCCTGATCGACGCCTTCGAGGCCGTGGGCGCCTGCGCCCGGGGACTGATGAGCGAGAAGGACCTGGACACCATCGAGCGGGCGATCTGCCCCGGCGAGGGCGCCTGCGGCGGCATGTACACCGCCAACACCATGGCCTGCATCGGCGAGGCGCTGGGGATGTCCCTGCCCGGTTCCGCCGCCCCGCCGTCGGCCGACCGGCGCCGTGACGCGTTCTCCCGCAAGTCCGGCGAGGCCGTGGTCAACCTGTTGCGCCTGGGGATCACCTCCCGGGACATCATGACCAAGAAGGCCTTCGAGAACGCCATCGCGGTGACCATGGCGTTCGGCGGGTCCTCCAACGCGGTCCTGCACCTGCTGGCCATCGCCCGCGAGGCCGGCGTGGACCTCACCCTGGATGACTTCAACCGCATCGGTGACAAGGTCCCGCACCTGGGCGACCTCAAGCCCTTCGGCCAGTACGTGATGACCGACGTGGACAAGGTCGGCGGCGTGCCCGTGGTCATGAAGGCCCTGCTGGACGCGGGCCTGGTCCACGGTGACGCCCTGACCGTCACCGGCAGGACCGTGGCCGAGAACCTGGCCGGTATCAACCCGCCGGACCCGGACGGCAAGGTGCTGCGAGCCCTGGACAACCCCCTGCACCACAACGGCGGCCTGGCCGTGCTGAAGGGCTCGCTGGCACCCGAGGGCGCCGTGGTGAAGTCCGCCGGCTTCGACGCCGACGTGTTCGAGGGCACCGCCCGCGTGTTCGAGCGCGAGCGTCAGGCGATGGACGCCCTGGAGGCCGGCCGGTTGAAGGCCGGCGACGTGGTGGTCATCCGCTACGAGGGCCCCAAGGGCGGTCCCGGCATGCGCGAGATGCTCGCCATCACCGGCGCCATCAAGGGGGCCGGGCTGGGCAAGGACGTCCTGCTCCTCACCGACGGCCGGTTCTCCGGCGGCACGACCGGCCTGTGCATCGGGCACATCGCCCCGGAGGCCTCCGACGGCGGCCCGATCGCCCTGGTGCGCGACGGAGACCGGATCCGGGTGGACATCGCCGGCCGCACCCTGGACCTGCTGGTCCCGGCCGAGGAGCTCGAGGGCCGCAGGGAGGGCTGGGAGCCGGTGCCCCCGAAGTTCACCACGGGCGTCCTGGGCAAGTACGCCAAGCTCGTGCACTCGGCGGCCGAGGGCGCGTACCTGGGCTGACCGGTGCGCTCCGCGCCCGTGGACACGCCGGATCACCCGGCGTGTCCACGGACCGGACGCCCGTCTCACGATGTGAGACCGTGAGAGGATGGATTGACGCCGGACGGCGTGCCTCGGGGATACTGGTCACCATGTCCAACATGCGACTAGTCGTCGTTATCCAGCGCGTGGCCTGAACTACGGTTCGGATCCGCGGGTCCGCCCGCTGCCACGCGCCAAACCCCGAGCGGGCCGACCGGCCGACGTCGGGGTTTATTTGTTGGAGATGCAAGCATGACGCTGGCCACCACATCAGCGCCACTGACTCCTCCGCCACTCCGGCGGACGCCGCGGGGGACACCCGCCGGCGGGCACCAGAGGTGACCGGGGTGCCGCACAGGCACCCCGGATGCTCCAGTACAGCGCCAGAAGAGCTAGGCAAGAAGGCACAGCAATGAGTAACGGATCCCGGATCACCCCAGCGGTGATGACCTCCCATGCATCCCGCGAGCCGCGGGACAGGAACGAGCCTGCGGGCGAGAGTCTGGTCCCCGGGCCGAACCGTGTCGTCGAACCGGTCACGATGACCGGGTCGCAGGCGATCGTGCGTTCCCTGGAGGAACTGGGCGTCACGGACATCTTCGGCCTGCCGGGCGGGGCCATCCTGCCCACCTACGACCCCCTGATGGACTCCCAGACAATCCGTCACGTCCTGGTGCGCCACGAGCAGGGCGCCGGCCATGCGGCACAGGGCTACTACCTGGCCACCGGCCGTCCGGGCGTGGCGATCGCCACCTCGGGTCCGGGAGCCACCAACCTCGTCACGGCGATCGCCGACGCCCACATGGACTCCGAGGCCTGCGTGTTCATCACCGGCCAGGTCGCCTCCGCGGCGATCGGCTCGGACGCCTTCCAGGAGGCGGACATCGTCGGCATCACCATGCCGATCACCAAGCACTCGCGGCTGGTCACCGACGCCCAGGACATCCCGCAGGCACTCGCCGAGGCGTTCCACATCGCCACGACCGGCCGCCCCGGTCCCGTGCTGGTCGACGTGGCCAAGGACGCCCAGCAGGCCCAGATGGAGTTCTCCTGGCCGCCGAGGATCGACCTGCCGGGCTACCGCCCGGTGGTCCGCGGCCACTCCAAGCAGGTCCGCGAGGCGGCCCGGCTGATCCAGCAGGCCGAGCGGCCGGTGCTCTACGTGGGCGGCGGTGTCTCCCGCGGGCACGCCAGCGCGGAGCTGCGCGAGCTGGCCGAGCTCACCGGGGCACCCGTGGTCACCACTCTCACGGCCCGCGGTGTCTTCCCGGACTCCCACCGCCAGCACCTGGGCATGCCCGGGATGCACGGTTCGGTGGCCGCCGTCTCGGCCTTGCAGATGTCCGACCTGCTCATCACCCTGGGCGCCCGCTTCGACGACCGGGTCACCGGCCAGCTGTCCACGTTCGCCCCGAAGGCGCGGGTCATCCACGCGGACATCGACCCCGCCGAGATCTCCAAGAACCGTCCGGCGGACGTGCCGATCGTCGGCTCGGTCAAGGAGATCATCCCGGAGCTCACCGGCGCCGTGCGGGACGCGCACGCCGAGTCGGGCGCCCCGGACCTGGGCGAGTGGTGGACCGTCCTGGACCGGCTGCGCGAGACCTACCCGATGGGCTATGCCCCCACCGAGGACGGACTGATGTCCCCGCAGAAGGTCATCGAGCGCCTCGACGCGCACTCCGGCCCCGAGGCTGTGTACGTCGCGGGCGTGGGCCAGCACCAGATGTGGGCGAGCCAGTTCGTGAAGTACGAGCGTCCCCACCAGTGGCTGAACTCCGCCGGCCTGGGCACGATGGGCTTCGCCGTGCCGGCCGCCATGGGCGCCAAGGCCGGGGACCCGGACCGCGTGGTCTGGGCCATCGACGGCGACGGCTGCTTCCAGATGACCAACCAGGAACTGGCGACCTGCCTGATCAACAACATCCCGATCAAGGTGGCCGTCATCAACAACTCCTCGCTGGGCATGGTCCGTCAGTGGCAGACGCTGTTCTACGAGTCCCGCTACTCCAACACCGACCTGAACACCGGCCACGACACCATCCGCGTCCCGGACTTCGTCAAGCTCGCCGAGGCCTACGGCTGCCTCGGGCTGCGCTGCGAGCGGGAGGAGGACCTGGACGCCACCATCGAGCAGGCCCTGGCCGTCAACGACCGCCCGGTCGTCGTCGACTTCGTGGTCTCGCGCGACTCCATGGTGTGGCCCATGGTCCCGGCCGGAGTGAGCAACGACGAGATCCAGGTGGCCCGGGACATGACCCCGGACTGGGACGAGGAGGACTGACCCATGGCACGACACACCCTGTCCGTACTGGTCGAGGACGTACCGGGCGTGCTGACGCGCGTCGCCAGCCTCTTCGCCCGCCGCGCCTTCAACATCCACTCCCTGGCCGTGGGCACCTCCGAGATCGAGGGACTGTCCCGGATCACCGTGGTGGTGGACGCCGAGGGAGACCTGCTCGAGCAGGTGACCAAGCAGCTCAACAAGCTCATCAACGTCATCAAGATCGTCGAGCTGAGCGCCGACAACTCCGTCCAGCGCGACCACCTGCTGGTCAAGGTCCGCTCGGACGCGGCCACCCGGTCCCAGGTCGTCCAGGCCGTCGAGCTGTTCCGCGCCTCCGTGGTGGACGTGTCCACTGACTCCGTGACCATCGAGGCCACCGGCGCGGCCGACAAGCTGGCCGCGCTGCTGGAGGTGCTCGAGCCCTTCGGGATCCGCGAGCTCGTGCGCTCCGGGACCATCGCCGTCGGGCGGGGCGGCAAGTCGATGACCGACCGCGCCCTGACCCGGAACTGACCTTCGGGTCCTCACCCGCTTCCCGACAACCACCGAACAACACACCGAGGAGATCTCCTGTGACCACCAAGTACTACGAAGACGACGCCGACCTCTCGATCATCCAGGGACGCACCGTCGCCGTCATCGGCTACGGCTCCCAGGGCCACGCCCACTCGCTGAGCCTGCGTGACTCCGGCGTGGACGTGCGCATCGGCCTGGCCGAGGGCTCCACGTCCCGCGCCAAGGCCGAGGCCGAGGGCCTGCGCGTCGTCTCCGTGGCCGAGGCCGCCGCCGAGGCGGACCTGATCATGATCCTCACCCCGGACCAGGTCCAGGGCGCCGTCTACCAGGAGCACATCGCCCCGAACCTGCAGGACGGAGACGCCCTGTTCTTCGCCCACGGCTTCAACATCCGCTACGGCTACATCCAGCCCCCGGCCGGCGTCGACGTCGCGCTGGTGGCCCCGAAGGGCCCGGGCCACGTGGTCCGCCGTGAGTTCGAGGCCGGCCGCGGCGTGCCCGCCCTGATCGCCGTCGAGCAGGACGCCACCGGCAACGCCAAGAACCTGGCCCTGTCCTACGCGAAGGGCATCGGCGGCACCCGCGCCGGCGTCATCGAGACCACGTTCACCGAGGAGACCGAGTCCGACCTGTTCGGCGAGCAGGCCGTGCTGTGCGGCGGCGCCTCCCAGCTGATCCAGTACGGCTTCGAGGTCCTGACCGAGGCCGGCTACCAGCCCGAGGTCGCCTACTTCGAGGTGCTCCACGAGCTCAAGCTGATCGTGGACCTCATGGTCGAGGGCGGCATCGCCAAGCAGCGCTGGTCCGTCTCCGACACCGCCGAGTACGGCGACTACGTCTCCGGCCCGCGCGTCATCGACCCGAGCGTCAAGGAGAACATGAAGGCCGTGCTGGCCGACATCCAGGACGGCACCTTCGCCAAGCGCTTCATGGACGACCAGGCCGCCGGCGCACCGGAGTTCAAGAAGCTGCGTGCCGCCGGTGAGGCGCACCCGATCGAGAAGACCGGCCGCGAGCTGCGCCAGATGTTCTCCTGGCTGAAGGACTCCGACGACGACTACACCGAGGGCACCGCGGCCCGCTGAGCCGTACCACCCCACCGGCGCCCGGGGTGATCCCGGGCGTGAAGGCGGCCCCTCGTGCACACGGGGGGCCGCCGTGCTTCCAGGTCCTAGAATCAAGATCGGCCGACCCACGTTCCGAGCCGGCGTCAATGTCTATCCGAAGGTGAACCTCCCGTGTCTGAAACCAAGCCCGTCGTCCTCATCGCTGAAGAACTCTCCCCGGCCACCGTGGACGCCCTGGGTCCGGATTTCGAGATCAGGACGACCGACGGTGCCGACCGTGCCCAGCTGCTGGCCGCCCTGCCGGAGGCCGACGCGGTGCTGATCCGCTCGGCGACGAAGATGGACGCCGAGGCGATCGGGGCCGCCTCCCGGCTCAAGGTGATCGCCCGGGCCGGCGTCGGGCTGGACAACGTGGACACCAAGGCGGCCACCCAGGCCGGTGTCATGGTGGTCAACGCCCCGACCTCGAACGTCCTGTCCGCCGCCGAGCTCACCTGCGGCCACATCCTCGGCGTGGCCCGCAACATCGCCCCGGCCAACCGCGCCCTGAAGGGCGGGGAGTGGAAGCGTTCCAAGTACGCCGGCGTCGAGCTGTACGAGAAGAAGCTGGGCATCATCGGGCTGGGGCGCATCGGCTCCCTCGTGGCCGAGCGGATGCGCTCGTTCGGCATGGAGATCCTCGCCTACGACCCGTACATCACCTCCGCGCGGGCCCAGCAGATCGGTGCCCGCCTGCTGGACCTGGACGAGCTGCTGGCCCAGGCGGACTTCATCACCATCCACATGCCGAAGACCCCGGAGACCATCGGGATGATCTCCGACGACCAGTTCGCGATCATGAAGGACACCGCCTACGTGGTGAACGTGGCCCGCGGCGGGCTGATCGACGAGGACGCGCTGAACCGGGCCCTCGAGGCCGGCACCGTCGGCGGCGCGGCCATCGACGTCTTCTCCTCCGAGCCGGCCATCGACCTGCCGTTCTTCACCCATGACAACGCCGTGGTGACCCCGCACCTGGGGGCCTCCACCTCGGAGGCCCAGGAGAAGGCCGGCGTCTCCGTGGCCAAGTCGGTGCGACTCGCCCTGGCCGGCGAGCTCGTCCCGGACGCCGTCAACGTGGCCGGTGGCATCATCCACGAGGACGTCCGCCCGGGCATCCCGCTGGCCGAGAAGCTCGGCCGAATCCTGACGGCCCTGTCCACCGGTGACTCGCTGACCGTCGTGGAGCTCGAGGTCGCCGGTGAGATCGCGGACAAGGACGTCAAGTCCCTCCAGCTGGCCGCGCTCAAGGGCGTGTTCACGGACGTGGTCTCCGACCACGTCTCCTACGTCAACGCCCCGGTCCTGGCCGAGCAGCGGGGGGTGGAGACCCGGTTGACGACCACCTCCGAGTCCCCGGCCTACCGCAACACGGTCACCGTCAAGGGCGCCACCTCCAACGGCACCCAGCTGTCCGTGTCCGGCACCCTGACCGGTCCCAAGCAGGTCCAGAAGGTGGTCGGGATCGACGGCTACGAGATCGAGGTCCCGCTGGCCGAGCACCTGCTGGTCTTCCGCTACACCGACCGTCCCGGCGTCATCGGGACCATCGGCAACGTGCTGGGCGACGCCGACGTGAACATCGCCGGCATGGACGTCTCCCGCCAGTCCGAGGGCGGAGAGGCCCTGGCCATGCTGACCCTGGACGCGGCCCTGCCGGCCGGTGTCGCCGAGCAGCTGGGCGAGTCCATCGGGGCCTCCAGGGTCGCCGGGATCGACCTGCTCGACCTGGAGCACTGAGCGCATGGCCCAGAGCTACTACCTGTCCACCGCCATCTCCTACCCCAACGGCGAGCCGCACATCGGCCACGCCTACGAGTACGTGGGCGCGGACGTGATGGCCCGGTTCCAGCGCCTCGACGGCAAGGACGTGTTCTTCCTCACCGGAACGGACGAGCACGGCCAGAAGATGCAGCAGACCGCCGAGGCCGAGGGGATCACCCCGCTGGAACTGGCCACCCGGAACGCGGCGGCCTTCCAGCAGGTGGACGACGAGGTCCTGGACGTGTCCTACGACCGGTTCATCCGGACCACGGACGCCGACCACCGCGAGTCCGTCCAGGCCATCTGGCGGCGCATGGAGGCCGCCGGTGACATCTACCTGGGCAGCTACTCCGGCTGGTACTCGGTGCGCGACGAGCGGTTCTTCGGCGAGGACGAGACGCACGTGGGCGAGGACGGCGTGCGCTTTGCGACCGAGACCGGCACCGAGGTGACCTGGACGGAGGAGGAGAGCTACTTCTTCCGCCTCTCGAAGTACCAGGAGCCGCTGCTGGAGCTCTACCGCAGCCGCCCGCAGTTCGCCGCTCCGCAGTACCGGTTCAACGAGGTCATCCGGTTCGTGGAGTCCGGGCTGGAGGACCTGTCCATCTCCCGGACCTCCTTCGACTGGGGGATCGACGTCCCGGCGCCGGCGGACGGCACCGCGAAGGGCCCGGACGGGCAGCCCGTCCAGCCCACCCTGGAGCACGTGATGTACGTGTGGGTGGACGCGCTGACCAACTACCTCACCGGTGCCGGATTCCCCGACACCGGTTCGGAGCGCTTCGCGCGCTACTGGCCGGCCGACCTGCACATCATCGGCAAGGACATCTCCCGGTTCCACTGCATCTTCTGGCCGGCCTTCCTGATGAGCGCCGGCCTCGAGCTGCCGCGGCGGGTGATGATCCACGGCTTCCTGAACAACGAGGGCCAGAAGATGTCCAAGTCGCTGGGCAACGTCGTGGCCCCGGCGGAGTGGGTGGCCCACTACGGGCTGGACGCCGTGCGGTACTTCCTGATGCGAGAGTTCCCCTTTGGCGCCGACGGTTCGTACAGTCACGACGCCGTGGTGGGGCGCAAGAACGCGGACCTGGCCAACAACCTGGGCAACCTGGCCCAGCGCTCGCTGTCCATGGTGGCCAAGAACCTCGGCGGCACGGTGCCGGAGCCGGGGGAGTACACCGACGCCGACCGCGCCCTGCTGGAGTCCGTCTCGTCCCTGCTGGAGACCTCGCGGGCGGACTACGCCGTGCAGGACTTCCACCACGCCCTGGAGTCCACGTGGGCCGTCCTGAACGACGCGAACGCCTACTTCGCCGATCAGCAGCCCTGGGTGCTGCGCAAGACCGCCCCGGAGCGGATGGCCACCGTGCTGTACGTGACGCTGGAGACGGTGCGCCGCGTGGCGCTGCTGGTCCAGCCGGTGATGCCGGGATCGGCCACGCGCCTGCTGGACCTGCTCGGGGTGGAGGCCTCCGGCGACGCCGGCCGCACCGGCGCCTCCGGTGCCGGGCCGCGGTCCTTCGCGGCCTGGGACGAGGCCCTGGTGCCGGGGGCCTCCCTGCCGGCGCCGGTCCCGGTCTTCCCGCGTCACGAAGAGCCAGAGGCCGGTTAGGACCAGGGGTTCGTCCAGGCTCCCCTGCGGGCCGCCGTGGGACCGGACGCCGGTCGGCCGCGTCCCACGGCGGGACCGGCCCGTGTCCGCATGGTGGACAGTGTGACCACATGGTGGACCAGGGTCCCACGGCGGGCCTAGCCTGAGGGCATGGAAAACGTCGCCGATACGGCTCGCCCGACCAGCACCCAGACCGCCACCCGCTCCGTCCAGGACGTCCTGGACGTCGCCGTCATCGGCGGGGACGGCATCGGGCCGGAGGTCACCGCAGAGGCGCTGAAGGTCATGCGGGCGGCCACGGAGGGCTCCGGTGACGCGGAGATCCGCACCACCGACTACTCACTCGGCGCGGCGCACTGGCTGCAGGCCGGGGAGACGCTGACCGAGGAGACCCTGCAGCGGCTGCGCGGTCACGACGCGATCCTGTTCGGTGCCGTGGGCGCAGCCCCGAACGACACGCGCATCCCCTCCGGGCTGATCGAGCGTGAGCTGCTGCTGAAGCTGCGGTTCAGCCTGGACCACGGGGTGAACCTGCGTCCGGCGCGGCTCTACCCCGGGGTCGCCAGCCCGCTGGCGGACCCCGGTGACATCGACTTCGTGGTCGTGCGCGAGGGCACCGAGGGGCCCTACGTCGGCAACGGTGGAGCCATCCGGACCGGCACGCCCCAGGAGATCGCCACCGAGGTCTCCGTCAACACCGCCTATGGCGTGGAGCGGGTCGTCCGCCACGCCTTCGCGCTGGCCGCCACCCGGCCGCGCCGGCACGTGTCCCTCGTGCACAAGCACAACGTGCTCGTGTACGCCGGGCACCTCTGGCGGCGGACGGTGGAGGCCGTGGCCGCGGAGTACCCGTCCGTCACCCACGACTACATGCACGTGGACGCCGCGACCATCCACATGACCACCGACCCCTCGCGGTTCGACGTGATCGTCACGGACAACCTGTTCGGGGACATCCTCACCGACCTCGCCGCCGCCGTCACGGGCGGCATCGGCCTGGCCGCCTCCGGGAACCTGAACATCTCCGGCACCGCACCGTCCATGTTCGAGCCGGTCCACGGTTCGGCCCCGGACATCGCCGGACAGCAGAGGGCCGACCCCACCGCCGCCATCCTGTCCGGGGCCTTGCTCCTGGAGCAGGCCGGCCGCACCGATGCCGCCCGGCGCATCAACGAGGCCGTGTGGGCGGACATGGCCGCCCGCGGCCAGTCCGGTACGCCGCAGTCGGGACCGCGCACCACGGTGCAGGTCGGCGACGCCATCGCCGCCGCCGTCTGAGCGGCGTCGAGGCATCCCGCGTCTGAACCGCCCTCCGGGCAGGTCATATGATGGATGCACCTTCCCGGCGCATCAGCGGACCCGCTGGCCACCGAGAACGCGAAGCAACGCCCTGGGCGCGGCCGGCGCCGGCCTGCGTGGCACCCGGGGTACTACGAGAGAAGGAATCCGTCGTGTCCATGGAATTCGCCGTCCATCCCCAGTCCTCGCCCGTCTCCGAGGAGCGGCGCCGTGAGATCCTGGCGGATCCGGGCTTCGGGCAGCACTTCACCGACCACATGGTCTCCATCGACTGGACCTGGGGCGGCGACGGGCAGCACAGCGGCGGGACCTGGCACGACGCGCGGATCGAGCCGTTCGGGCCGCTGAGCCTGTCCCCGGCCACGGCCGTCCTCCATTACGCCCAGGAGATCTTCGAGGGCCTGAAGGCCTACCGCCATCCGGACGGCACCGTGTGGACGTTCCGGCCCCGCGCCAACGCGGCACGCCTGAACCGCTCCGCGCGGCGGCTGGCCCTGCCGGAACTGCCGGAGGAGGACTTCCTCGAGTCGTTGCGCCTGCTGGTGTCCACGGACATCGGCTGGGTGCCGGACGGCGAGGGGCAGTCGCTGTACCTGCGGCCGTTCATGTACGCCTCAGAAGCATTCCTCGGCGTGCGCCCGGCCCACGAGATCGCCTACAAGGTCATCGCCTCCCCGGCGGGGAACTATTTCGGGGGTGAGCTCAAGCCCGTCTCCATCTGGGTGTCCCGGGACTACGCCCGCGCCGGTCACGGAGGCACCGGTGCGGCCAAGTTCGGTGGCAACTACGCCGCGTCGCTGGCCGCGCAGCTCGAGGCCTCGGCCCAGGGCTGCGACCAGGTCCTCTTCCTCGACCCCGTCCGGGACAACGCCGTGGAGGAACTGGGCGGGATGAACGTGTTCTTCGTCTTCAAGGACGGCTCCCTCGTCACCCCCGAGCTCACCGGCACCATCCTGGAGGGCGTCACGCGATCCTCCGTGCTGCAGCTGGGCCGGGACCGCGGGCTGGACGTCGTCGAGCGGCGCATCACCCTCCAGGAGTGGCGCGACGGGGTGGCCGGCGGTGAGATCACCGAGGTGTTCGCCTGTGGCACGGCGGCCGTCATCACCCCGATCGGCCGCCTGGTGGACGGCGAGGAGCACTTCGACTCCCCGGCCGTCACCCCGGGTGACTCCGTGGCGCTGGACATCCGCCGTGAACTCCTGGACCTGCAGACCGGCCACGGCGAGGACCGCCACGGCTGGCTCCACCGGCTGGCCTGACCCCGGCGGACCGGTACCCGAGAGGTCCTGGTCACCGGGCACGGACCGATGGGGGTCCCGTGTCCCGCGGCCATTAGGGTGGTGACCATGCGTATCGCCCGTTTCGTCGCCACCGCCGAGCCACTGTACGGAATCGTCGAGGGGGAGCCGGATGCCCCCGCCGCGGAGCTCACCGTGACCGAGCTGCACGGTGACCCCTTCTTCCAGGGCATCCAGCCGACCTCCACCAGGCATCGCCTCGAGGACGTGCGGCTCGTGGCCCCGATCATCCCGCGCTCCAAGGTGGTGGGAGTGGGACGCAACTGGGCGGACCACGCCGCCGAACTGGGCAACGCCGTCCCGGACCGGGTGCAGTTCTTCCTCAAGCCCAACACCTCCGTCGTCGGGCCGGGCGAGCCGGTGACCCTGCCCTCGTGGTCCGAGCAGGTCTCCTATGAGGCGGAGCTCGCCGTGGTCATCGGCACGATCTGCAAGGACGTCCCGGTCGACCGCGTGGACGACGTGGTGTTCGGTTACACCGTGGCCAACGACCTCACGGCGCGCGACGCGCAGAAGTCCGACCTCCAATGGGCACGGGCCAAGGGCTTCGACGGCGCCTGCCCGCTGGGCCCCTGGATCGAGACGGGCCTGACGAGCTCGCAGACCGAGGACCTGCGGATCACCATGGACCTGGACGGACGGACGGTGCAGGACGGCACCACGGCGGACATGGTGTTCGGCGTCCGGGAGATCGTCTCCGCCGTCTCCGAGGCCTTCACCCTGCTGCCCGGCGACGTCATCCTCACTGGCACCCCGGCGGGCGTCGGGATCGTCGAGGCGGGCCAGCGCACCGAGGCGACGATCGAGGGCATCGGGACCCTCGCCACCGTCTACCGGCGCTGACATCCGTGGCCGGCCTGATCCCGAGACCGGGTCGGTCGAGGGGAGGGGCCTGTCACCGGTGACGGCATGGGCCATCCTGGACGCCGCGCACCAAGCTGTCCCGGCCCAGGGGCCAGGTGGGGTCCTGCGAGCCCGCGCCGCTAGACTTGCGCCATCATGACTGAGTCCGTTTCCCGCGCGCCCCTTGCCGCCCCCGCTGACATCCCCGCCGTCCCCGCCGACGCCCCGGTCCGCGTCCGTTTCTGCCCCTCACCGACCGGAACCCCGCACGTCGGACTCATCCGCACGGCCCTGTTCAACTGGGGCTGGGCCCGGCACACGGGCGGGACCATGGTGTTCCGGATCGAGGACACCGACGCCAAGCGTGACTCCGAGGAGAGCTACCAGCAGCTGCTGGAGGCCATGTCCTGGCTCGGCATCGACTGGGACGAGGGCGTGGAGGTCGGCGGCCCGCATGCGCCCTACCGCCAGTCCCAGCGCGGTCAGATCTACCAGGACGTGATCGCCCGGCTCAAGGACGCCGGGTACATCTACGAGAGCTTCTCCACGCCGGAGGAGATCGAGGCCCGCCACCGTGCCGCGGGCCGGGACCCCAAGCTGGGCTATGACGGTTACGACCGCGACCTGACCCCCGAGCAGGTGGCCGGGTTCCGCGCCGAGGGCCGACAGCCCGCGCTGCGCCTGCGCATGCCGGAGGAGGACATCACCTTCACGGACACGGTGCGCGGTGAGATCACCTTCCAGGCCGGCTCGGTCCCGGACTTCGTGGTGGTGCGCCCGGACGGCTCCCCGCTCTACACCCTGGTCAACCCCCTGGACGATGCCCTGATGGAGATCACGCACGTGCTGCGCGGCGAGGACCTGCTGTCCTCCACGCCGCGGCAGATCGCGCTCTACCGGGCCCTGTACGCCATCGGGGTGGCGAAGTACATGCCCGCGTTCGGCCACCTGCCCTACGTGATGGGGGAGGGCAACAAGAAGCTGTCCAAGCGGGACCCGCAGTCCAACCTGTTCCTGCACCGCGAGCACGGGTTCATCCCTGAGGGCCTGATCAACTACCTGGCGCTGCTGGGCTGGTCGCTCTCGGCGGACGAGGACATCTTCACCCGCGAGCAGTTCGTGCAGCACTTCGACGTGCACCACGTGCTGGCCAATCCGGCCCGCTTCGACGAGAAGAAGGCCACCGCGATCAACGGGACCCACGTGCGGATGCTGGACGGCCAGGACTTCCGCGACCGGCTGGTGCCCTACCTGCAGCAGGCCGGTCTCGTGTCCGACCCGCTGACGGCGCGCGAGGGACAGGTCCTCGACGCCGCCGCCCCGCTGGTGCAGGAGCGCGTGGCGCTGCTCGGCGAGGCCGTGGACATGCTCGCCTTCCTGTTCCAGGCCGATGACCAGATCACGACGGCGGACGGGGCCCTCAAGGGCATGCCCGCCGACCTGGGCGGCGCCCTGGCCGCGGCGCGACGCGGACTGGCCGGGATCGAGGACGGTGACTGGAGGACCGAGGCCATCGAGGCCGCGCTGCGGCGGGAGCTGATCGACGGGCTCGGCCTCAAGCCGCGTCAGGCCTTCGGGCCGGTGCGGACCGCGGTGTCCGGGAAGAAGGTCTCGCCGCCGCTGTTCGAGTCCCTCGAGATCCTGGGCCGGGACTCCGCCCTGGCACGCCTGGACCGGTTCGCCGCCGAGCAGGCCGCCGGCACCGCGGACGCCGGCTGAACCGGGGCCCGGCCGGGGTGACGGAGACCACCCCGGCGCCGTTTTGTCATCGGCGCCGATCGCCGGTATAGTAAACACCCGTGCCAGGGAGACCTGGTGCGGATGGCCCAAGGGAATGCCGGGTGACCGGATCATTCGCTTGACAGCCATTGGGGTATGGTGTAATTGGCAACACAACGGTTTCTGGTACCGTCATTCTAGGTTCGAGTCCTGGTACCCCAGCGGATTTCACCGATTTGGTGAAAGCCCCCAGAGTATGAAATACTTCTGGGGTTGCCCCGAGAGAAACGCCAGTTCAGGCGGGACTTGACGGACAACGGTGACGGCCCCATCGTATAGCGGCCTAGTACGCCGCCCTCTCACGGCGGTAACGCGGGTTCGAATCCCGCTGGGGTCACCACGAGCACGAGGCCCGGTCCATCAGGACCGGGCCTCCTGTGTTCCCCGGCACCACCGTCCCGGGTGTCATGATGGGGTGGTGAGCACACCCTTCACGCCAGGAGCCCCCGACGCCGGCTCCCCGCACGAGTCACGGGCAGGGTCCCCGGGGGCAGGCCTGCCGGCCGCACCGGAGGCGCCGGGACCTTCAACGGCCGGTTCCGCGGACGCCGCCCCCCGGATCGCCGCCGAGGCCGTAGACCTCCTGGGCCGCCTCCGGACGGAACTGGATGCGGTCCGCCTGCCGCTGGCCGTTGACGGGGCCGCGGACACGGAGGCCGTCCGCCGGTCCGCCGTCGGCCAGCTCGACGACTACGTCCTGCCGCGCTACCGCAGCCTCGACGCCCCGCTGCTGGCCGTCGTCGGGGGATCCACCGGCGCCGGGAAGTCGACCCTGGTCAACGCCCTGGTGGGCCACCCCGTCACCCGGGCCGGTGCCATCCGCCCCACCACGCGGCAGCCGATCCTGCTCCACCACCCGGACGACGTCGAGTGGTTCACCACCGCCCGGGTACTGCCCGGGCTCTCCCGGACCATCGGCCACCGCGCCGATCCCGGTGCGCGGCCGTCGGCCGAGCGGGCCGGCGTGGACCCCGACCCCCAGGCCACGGACTCCCTCGTGATGGTCGCCGAGCCGCAGTTGCCCCCCGGGCTGGCCCTGCTGGATGCCCCGGACATCGACTCCATCGCGGATGAGAACCGACGGCTGGCCGCGCAACTGCTCTCGGCGGCGGACCTGTGGATCTTCGTCACCACCGCCAACCGCTACGCCGACGCGGTGCCGTGGGAACTGCTGCTGGACGCGGCCGCCCGGGACATCACCGTCGCCGTCGTCCTGGACCGGGTGCCGGCCGGAGTCGAGGACGAGGTCGCCACCGACCTGTCCGCACTGCTGGGCCGGCGTGGACTGGGCGGGGCCGAGCTGTTCGTCGTCACCGAGTCACCCCTGGACGACGACGGCATGCTGCCGGCCGGTACCGCCGCGCCGCTCCAGCAGTGGCTGGCCGCCATCGCCCACGACGCCGGCTCCCGGTCCGAGGTGGCCCGCCGCACCCTCAACGGGGTGGTGCGGCAGCTCGCGGACAAGGCCGAGGGCATCGCCCAGGCCGAGGACGACCAGCGCGAGGCGGCCGCGCGACTGACCGGTGTCGTGGAATCGGCCTACGGACAGGCCCGGGAGGGGGTGCTGGCGGCCACCCACGACGGCACCCTGCTACGCGGTGAGGTGCTCAGCCGCTGGCAGGACTTCGTGGGCACGGGCGAGTTCTTCCGGTCCCTGGAATCCGGCATCGGACGCCTGAGGGACCGGATCACCGCCTTCCTCACCGGCCGGCCCGCACCACCCGAGGAGGTCGAGACCGCCATCGAGACCGGACTGCACGCCGTGCTCGTGGAACAGGTGGCCGCCGCCGCCGAGGAGTCTGAGGACCGCTGGCGCCAGGACGCCGCCGGCCGGGCGCTGCTCGAGGGACGGGACCTGTCCCGGGTGCCGGGGGACTTCCCGGACCGGGCCGCCGCCGAGATCCGCGGCTGGCAGCAGGACCTGATCCGGCTCATCGAGGACGAGGGGGCGGGCAAGCGCACCATGGCCCGCGTGACCGCCCTGGGCGTGAACGGAGTGGCGGTGACCCTGATGATCGTGTCCTTCGCCTCCACCGGAGGGCTGCTCGGCATCGAGGTCGGGATCGCCGGCGGCACGGCCGTGGTGGCGCAGAAGCTGCTGGAGTCCATCTTCGGCGAGGACGCCGTGCGTCGCCTGGCCCGGCGCTCACAGCAGAACCTGGCGCAGCGGGTCAGCGACCTGCTGGTCCATGATGCCCGGCGTTTCACCGTCCTGCTGGACGAGGTCCGGGATGACGAGGAGACGGAACACCTGCGGGCGCTGGTCCCCGGGCTGCGCCGGCTCGGCGGCTCCGGCACCTCCGCGACCGGGGAGGCCGGGGCATGAGCCGCGACGGACAGGACCTGCGCGACGCACGGGATCTGCGCGACGTACCGGGGCCCCGGGACGGGACACCCCTGGACCGCAAGCTGGCCGCCCTCGGGACGGCCACGGACCTGGGGGAGGGCCGGCTGCCCGACCAGGCGCTCGCGGCCGCCCGCCAGGTGGTGGACCACGCCGGCCAGCGCCGCCGGCTCTCGGCAGAGCACACGGTCGTCGGCTTCTTCGGCGCCACCGGGTCGGGGAAGTCCAGTCTGTTCAATGCCGTCACCGGACACCCGCTGGCCCGGGCCGCAGCCACCCGCCCGACCACCTCGGAGCCCATGGCCGCGGTGTGGGGTGCCGAGGGCGCCGGACCCCTGCTCGACTGGCTCGAGGTGAACCAGCGGCACGTCCTGGACGGGCCGGCCGCCGGCACCGACCTGACCACGTGGTGGGGACGGCGGCGGGAGTCGGGCGGGCTGATCCTGCTCGACCTCCCGGACTTCGACTCGATCGCGGCCGGTCACCGCAGGATCGTCCAGCGGCTCGTGGGCCAGGTGGACGTGCTGGTCTGGGTGGTGGATCCCCAGAAGTACGCCGACGCCGCGCTGCACCGCGAGTTCCTGGAACCCCTGGCCGCACACCGGGCCGTCACCCTCGTGGTGCTCAACCAGGTGGACCGCCTCGCCGGTCCGGACGTCGAGCGGGTCGTGGCCTCGCTGAAGGACCTGCTGGCCCGGGACGGACTGGTCCGCGTCCCCGTCTACCCGGCCTCGGCCACCACGGGGGCCGGTGTCGACGCGGTGCGCACCGCCATCGCCGAGGTGGCCGCCCAGCGCTCTGCCGCCACCGAACGACTGCTGTCCGACGTGCGGACCGCCGCCCGCGCCCTGGGGTCCGAGGACGCCGCAGGCGTGCCGGCCGGCGTCGGGAAGGGGGCCGAGTCCCGGCTCGTGGATGCCCTGGCCGAGGCCTCGGGAGCCTCCACCGTGGTCCGGGCCGTCGCCCAGTCCTACCGTCTCGAGGGGGGCCGGCGCACCGGCTGGCCCGTGATGCGGTGGATGGCCCGCGTGCGCCAGGACCCGTTGCGCCGGCTGGGCCTGCGCCGCGGTGAGGGCGCCGCCCCCGGGGCCGTGGCCGGCGCTGACGACCCCCGCCTGCACCGCACGTCCCTGCCCGAGCGGAGCCCGGCCCAGCGGGCCCAGGCGGACGGGGCGGTCCGGGCCTTCGCCGACTCGGCCAGCGAGGGCGCGCCGGACTCCTGGCGGTCCTCGATCCGCCGGGCCGCCCGCAGCCACGCGGAGCAGCTGCCCGATGATCTCGACCAGGCCATCACCTCGACCGACCTCAGGGCCGGTGCCACCTCCTGGTGGTGGCACCTCGTCAATGTCCTGCAGTGGCTCGCCCTGCTGGCGGCCGTGGCAGGGCTGGCCTGGCTCGGGGTCCTGGCCCTGGCGGCCTACCTCCAGTTCGACCTGCCCCCCGCCCCGGACGTGGAGGGGTTCCCCATCCCCACGCTGCTGGCGGCCGGGGGGCTGGCCTTCGGCATCCTGCTGGCCCTGCTCGCGGCCCCGCTGGTGCGCCTGGGCGCCCGGGCCCGTGCCCAGCGGGCCCGACGCCGGCTGCGCGCGGCGATCGCCGAGGAAGCCGCCCAGCGGATCGCCGAACCGGTACGCCAGGAGATCAACCGCTACGGGCGGTTCCGGGAGGCGCTGGCGGCGGCCAGCGGACGGCATTGAGCACCGGTCAGCAGGCGCGGTCGCGGGGCAGCACGCGGGACCGGACGGTCGGCGGCCTCGGTGAGGCCGGGATCCTGCGGATCCTGAACCGGCGCTTCGCCGTCCTGCCGGCCGCGGGGGACTGGCCCGAGGGCACGGTGGGGCCCGGGGACGACGCCGCGGTGGTGTCCGCCCCGGACGGACGGTTCGTCATCTCCACGGACGCCATGGCGCAGGACCGGGACTTCCGCCTGGACTGGCCGGCCGTCTCCTGCGAGGTATCCCGTGGCGGGGGCGGGGACGACGCCCGGGGTTTCACCGGGGGGTACTCGATCGGCTGGAAGGCGGCGGCCCAGAACCTGTCGGACATGAACGCGATGGGGGCGGATGCCACCGGGCTGCTGCTGGCCCTGACCATGCCGCACACCACGGGGGTGTCCTGGATCGACGGTCTCGCCGCCGGGATCGCCGGGGCCGTGAGGCACCTGGGGGCCCGGCGGTGCCGGATCGTGGGCGGGGACCTGGGCTCGGACGACCGGATCACCCTGGCCATCACGGCCACCGGAGACCTCGGCGGCCGCCCCGCGGTCCGGCGCGTGATGACGCCCTCGGTGTCCGCGGCGGACCCCGTGGACCTCGTCCTGTGCGGGCGGGCCGGCTGGGCCGCCGCCGGGCTCGCGGTGCTGGACACCGCCCGGGAGGAGCTCCTGGACCGTCTCCGGACGGGCGCCCCCGGGGTCCGGCGGCTGGCCGGCCTGGCCGCGACGGCCCAATTGCGCCCGCGCCCCGTGCTCGGGGCGGGACGACGTGCCGCCGAGGCCGGGGCCCTGGCCATGATGGACGTCTCGGACGGTGTGGCCAAGGACGCCGGGCGGCTGGCGCTGGTGAACGGCCGCCGGGTCGAGCTGGATCCGGGCTGGGTGCGCTCCGACGCCGCCGTGCTGGACTCCCTGGCGCGGGCACTGGGCCAGGACGCCCGCGACTGGGTGACGGCCGGGGGCGAGGACTACGGACTGCTCGCCGTCCTGCCGGCGGGCGCCCGGCTTCCACACGGCTTCCGGCGCGTCGGCCGGCTCCTCCCCGGCGACCTGCCCGGGGTCACCGGGGACGGTGGGAGCCCCGGTCCGGGGGCCGGCTCGGTGGAGTGGCCGCAGGAGGCGTCCGGGCCGGATCAGGACCAGGGCGGCTGGGACCACTTCGCCCGGGACGACTGAACCGCACCGGTGGCGCCCCAGTGGGGATGGGGCTCAGCGCCCGGTGTTCACTGCGCGCGGTCGAAGCGGTGGCCGAGGGCGGCGTGGGTGAAGCCGGCCTCGCGCCAGGCGT
>NZ_AFXQ01000029.1 GCF_000224415.1 Citricoccus sp. CH26A
AGCAACCGGTTGGCCAGGTCCACGATCTGGGGGGTGGAGCGGTAGTCCCGGACCAGCTTCACGACGGTCGCCTCCGGGTACTGGGCCCGGAAGTCCAGCAGGAACCGGGAGGTCGCCCCGGTGAAGGAGTAGATGGTCTGCGAGGCGTCCCCGACGACGCACAGCTCCTGCCTGCCGCCCAGCCAGAGGTCCAGCAGCCGGTGCTGCAGCGGGGAGACGTCCTGGTACTCGTCCACGATGAACACCCGGTACTGGTCCCGGACCTGGGCCGCGATCTTCGGCTCGGTCTCCAGGATGCCGACCATCAGCAGCAGCACGTCCTCGAAGTCGATGAGGTTGCGGTCGGACTTCACGTCCTCGTAGCCCTGGTAGAGACGGGCCACCCCGTTCACGTCCCACCCGGCGGGCATCTCCCGTCCCGCCGCGGCGGCGGCGTAGCCGTCCGGGGTGTGCATGGACACCTTCGCCCACTCGATCTCCCCGGCCAGGTCCCGCAGGGCGGCACGGTCCGTGGTGGTCCGCAGGCGCCGGGCCGCCTCGGCGAGCAGGTTGACCTTGTACTCGACCAGTTCCGGCACCGTCCCGCCCACGACCTGGGGCCAGAAGTACTGCAGTTGGCGCAACGCCGCGGAGTGGAAGGTACGGGCCTGCACCCCGTGCGTGCCGAGGTCCCTCAGCCGGGTGCGCATCTCGGCGGCGGCCCGGGCGGTGAAGGTGACCGCCAGGGTGCGGTGCGGATCGAAGACGCCGGTCTGGACCCCGTAGGCGATCCGGTGGGTGACGGCGCGGGTCTTGCCGGTGCCGGCCCCGGCCAGGATGCACAGGGGCCCGTTCAGGGTGGTGACGGCCTGGCGCTGCTCGGCATCCAGGCCCGCCAGGATGTCGCGGGGTTCCTCGGGGTGTTCGGTCACGGTTCTCCGGTAGGTGCTCTCGGTCAATTCTGCAAGGTGCGGGGTTCGGGCAGGTCCCCGCCGAACCAGTGCTCGATCAGTGCCCGGGAGATGGACGTGGCCCCCGGGATGGTGATGTCCCCGGCGGCCACCTGGTCCCGGAGCTGCTCCCGCGTGAACCATCGCACCTCGGCGAGCTCCTCGCCGTCGGCCGCGGCGGCATCGGGCTCGTCCGTGACGGCCGAGAAGCCGAGCATGAGCGACTGCGGGAAGGGCCAGGGCTGGGAGCCCAGGTATTGCGGTGAGTGCACGACGAGCTGGGACTCCTCGTGGATCTCCCGCACCACGGCGGCCTCGAGGGCCTCCCCCGGTTCCACGAAGCCGGCCAGGGTGGAGAACCTGCCCGGCCCCCACGCGGTGTTGTTGCCGAGCAGGATCCGGTCGTCCCGGTCCGTGATGGCCACGATGATCGCCGGGTCGGTGCGCGGGAAGTGCTCGGAGCCGTCGGCGGGACAGACCCGGACCCAGCCGGACTGGGCCAGGGTGGTCGGCGTCCCGCAGCGGGGGCAGTGCGTGTGGGTGGCGTGCCAGTTGGCGATGGCCTGGGCCTCGACGAACACCCCGGCGTCCCGGTCGGTCAGGGCGGCGGCCACGTCCCGCAGCCCGACCCAGTTCACGTCCTCCGGACGGTCCACCGGCACGCCGCCGGCCTCGGGACCCGCCAGCCGCGGGTGCTCGTCCGCGGTCAGCAGGATCAGTTCGGCGCGCACGGCACCGGTCCCTCCCGTGGCCGGGTCCGGGCTCACGAGGGCGGCCGCGGACCGGCCGAGGTAGACGGCACTCTCCGGCAGGTCCCCCTCCGGACGGGCCAGCACGAGCTGGCCGCCCAGGACGGGAGCGCGCCTGCCACTGAGCCACAGCACCCTGGCCTCCGGACGGGTCCAGGCCTCCTGCAGCCACCCCTCGTGGGCGCGCACCTCGCAACCGCGGTCCACGTCCTCCCGGGCCAGGGGCAGCCGGCCCAGGGCAGGCAGGGTCTCATCCGGAATTCGCATGCCTCCACGGTACCGTCCGGCGGGGACGGTCCAGGGGCCGCCCGGCCGGCTGTGGACGATCCCACACGGTGGCGGCGGACGGGACCCGCCCGGTGCACGCCGCACCTCGAGGCGTCATTCGGGCGACTCGCCGCCCGCACGAGCCGCGCACGGGCGGCGGGAAAGTACGGTTGGGTACGTGAACCGTACGCCCATGGAACTTGCTGCCTTGGCCAGCGCCGCGATACCGGACCTGGCTCCGACCGGCGTGGTCGGCTCGCCGGACGATCCCCGCGACTTCTCCGCCGCCGTCGTGCTCGACCGGCAGGGGAACCGGTGGCGGGTGCGTTCCCCCCGCCATGAGGAGGCCGCCATGCGGCTGGAGACCGAGCTCCAGGTCCTCTCCGGGTTCACTCCCGCCGTCCGCGCCGCACTGCCCTTCCGCGCCCCCTCCGTGGCCGGTGCCGTCCGGATCGACGGGCTGCGCACCTTCGTCTACCACGACATGCCCGGCCGCGAGCTGGAGATCGAGGAGCTGGCGGGGCTGGGACCCCGCGGCATCGACGACATCGGCCGGGTCATCGCCGCCGTGCACGCCCTGCCAGCCGAGGTGGTGGAGAACGCCGACCTGCCGGTGTACACCGCCGACCAGTTCCGCCAGCGCCGGCTCAACGAGCTGGACCAGGCCGCCACGACCGGACGGATCCCCGCCGTGCTGCTGCGCCGCTGGGAGAACGCGCTCGAGGAGATGGAACTCTGGGACTTCACCCCGGTCGTGGCCCACGGGGACCTGCACGAGGACAACCTGCTGGTGGACCACGGACGCGTGGTGTCCGTGACCGGTTGGACCGACCTGCACATCGGGGACCCGGCCGACGACTTCTCCTGGCTGGCCTCCTCCGGTGACCAGCAGTTCACCGACGCCGTCGTGAGCTCCTACTGGCAGCACCGCACGGGCGGGTCCGTGGCGGACGAGCACCTGATGCGCCGCGCCGCGCTGGCCGCCGAGTTCGCGCTCGCCCAGTGGCTCGTCCGGGGCGTCGCCAACGACGACGAGGACATGGCGGCCGAGGCCGAGGCCATGCTCCTGGAGCTGCGGGACGACGTGGAGGACCACGGTGGCCAGGAGATCAGCCTGGCCCGGCCCGGCCCGCGCCCGGTGACGACGCCGGCCGCGGCCGCCGCAGCGGCGGCCGCGGACACGGCATCCGACGTGGGCGCGAGCGCGCCGGCGTCCCCGGTCGCAGAGGGGACGGGCTCGCACGCAGCCGGATCTCCTGCGCCGGAGGCGCGGGACGTGGACGACGAGGACCACATGGACGGCGAGGACGATGAGGACGACGCCGTCATCACCGACCACGACCCGGTGGACACCCCCGAGACAGGATCCGGGGACGAGGACGGCGCAGCCGAGCACGCGCCCGAGGCGGGGTCCGAGGACGAGGACGGCACCACCGAGCAGGCGCCCGACGAGGCCGTGGACCAGCCCGGAGGTGGCACCCGGTCCTCGGGATCGCACCGCGCCGAGGAACCGCCCACGACCGCCCTGGACCTCGACGAGGTCCGGCAGCTGCGGATCGAGCGGGACACCGGCTCGCCCTCCTGAACCGGCTCGCCCTCCTGAACCGGCCCGCCCTCCTGAACCGGCCCGTCCTCCTGGACCGGCCCGGCGCGGCCGGGGCCGGTCAGCTCCCGGCCGGTCAGCCTCCGGCCGGCCGGATGGCGTCTGCCAGGATCCGCTCGAGGTCCTCCTCGCCGGCGAGGTCGTGCATCGACTTCTCGACGCCGTGGGCCACGTAGACGAAGCTCGCGCTGATGTTCTGCAGGGGGATGCCGTGCAGGCGTGACCAGGCGAGCCGGTAGACGGCCAGCTGCAGGGACTTGACCTCGAGGTCCCGGCCGCGCGGCACCGCACCGGTCTTCCAGTCCACGAGTTCCCAGCGGGCCTGGGGGTCGTCGAAGGCATCGCTGGTACCACCCTCCCGGAAGACGGCATCGATCCGTCCACGCAGGGTCACGCCCCCGACCGTGGTCTCCACGGGGGGCTCCACGACGACGGGCACCCGGTCCGCCCAGCGGCTGGCCAGGAAGCTCTGCTTCATCGGCTCCAGGTCCAGGGCATCCTCCACCCAATGATCCGCCGAGTCCTCCGCATCCTCGAAGTCGAGCATCCCGGTGCTGCCGAAGTGGTCCTCCACCCAGCTGTGGAACGCCGTCCCGCGGCGTGCGGCGTGCGCCGGCGGCCGGGGCATGGGCCGCCGCAGCTGACGGGCCAGGGCCTCGGGATCGCCGGCCATCTCCACGAAGGTCGAGGCACTGATGTGGCTGGGCAGCTCCACGGCGGCCCCGCGGTGGTTCACCGGCGCGGCCCGGTCCAGAACCCACTGCGCCTGGCGCGCCAGGTCGGTCGCTCCCCCGTCCACCACCACCAGCGGGTCCGCCCGCCGCACCCAGTCCGCCGCCGCCTCCAGGGCGGCCCGGCGGGGCCGGGCCCGGGGCGGCAGGAGGCTGGCCCGGTCCTCGTCATCGGGCGCCTCCGGGTCCATGACCCGCACCACCGGCCCGTCCAGCGGGTCGAACGGCCACCACGCCGTGAGCTTCCGCCCGGCGAACGGGTTGGTCTCCCCCGCCTCCTCCGGTGCCGCCCACGTCCCGCGCGCGACCTCCGGCGTGCCGGCCCGCTCGGCCAGTTCGGCCAGGAACACCGACGGTTCCGCCGGGGTCTTGTTCGACCCGCGCCAGTGACTGCCGCTCACCAGCAGCAGGGTCCGGGCGCGGGTGAAGGCCACGTAGGCCAGCCGGCGTTCCTCCTGCAGGTGGTGGGCGGCGGCCAGGTCCCGGTAGGAATCCGGGTAGGCCTCCTGGTGCTTGAGCCACCAGCCGGCCGCGTGGCCGGCCCAGTCCTGTTGCGTGGCCCAGTCCCTGGACCAGTGCGGCAGGCTCTCCCGGTCACCGCGCAGGTCCCACGGCAGGTGCCCGCTGCCGTGCGCGGTCCACGTGTCGAAGGTCGTGCCGGGGAACTGGCCGTCCACCATGCCCGGCACGGCCACGACGTCCCACTCCAGTCCCTTGGACGCGTGTGCGGTCAGCAGCTGGACGGCATCGTGGCGGGGTTCGACCCCGATGATCCCCAGCCCGTTCTCCCGTTCCTCGGCCGCCTCCAGCCAGGCCAGGAAGGCGGTGAGGTCCGTGCTGGACCCCTCCTCCGCGCCGTGGGAGAAGTCCCGTGCCGCGTCCAGGAAGGCATCCAGGTGCCGGCGTGCGGCCACACCCGTGACGCCCGGGCGGGCGAGCACCTCGATGTCCAGGCCCAGGGTCTTCTCCACCAGCCGGATCAGGGCCGGCAGCTCGAGGCCGGTCTGTCCCGACAGCGCCCTCAGCTCGGCCGCCAGCCGTTCCAGCCGGCGTCGGCCCTCGGCACTGAACGCCCGGCCGGACCCGGAGGTCCAGCCCGGTTCGGGCAGCCAGTCCAGCGCCTCCACGAGGGAGGCGGCCTCGGACTCCTCCTCCGGCGAGGTGTCCTGGTTCGCCGCGTCCTCGTCCCCGGCGGACTCGGCCCCGGGGTCCGGCTCGGTGCGCCGCCGGTTCCGGGCCAGGGCCGAGGCCCGTTCCTGCAGCACCATGAGGTCGGCGGTGCCGATGCGCCAGCGGGGCCCGGCCAGGATCCGCATCAGGTGGTCGGAACGGCGCGGATCCGAGATCACCTGCAGCACGGCGATGACGTCCGCGACCTCGGGGATCGACAGCAGCCCGGACAGGCCCAGCACCTCGTAGGGCACCCCCGCGGTGTCCAGGGCCTCCATGAGCGGTTCGAACTGCCGGCGGGTGCGGCACAGCACGGCGCGCGTCCGCCGGTCGGCCACCGGCAGGTCCTCGTCCGCGGCGTCCTTGAGGGCCTCCACGACGGCCGCCGCCTCCTGCTCGGAGTCCGGCAGCCAGGACACTCGGACCTCACCGTCCCCGGCGACCGGTGACGGGGCGAGCGGCCTCACCTCGATCCCGTTCACCGGTTCGCTGCGCAGCGGGCCGGCCACCGTGTTGGCAGCGGCCAGGACGTTGAGCGAATTGCGCCACGCCGTGGTCAGGTAGCTGACCGGAGCGGGCCGGGCGCCACCCCGGGGATCCGGCACGGGGAACTGGCCGGGGAAGGCGAACAGCTGCCCCGCGGAGGCCCCCCGGAAGCCGTAGATGGACTGGTTGGGATCGCCCACGGCCGTGACCGGGTGGCCGGTGCGGCCGTACAGTCCACGGAACAGTTCCAGCTGGGCGTGGGAGGTGTCCTGGAACTCGTCCAGCAGCACCACCCGGTAGCGCGAGCGCTCGATCTCCCCCACGGCCTCGACCTCGCTCGCGATGCGTGCCGCGTACCGCACCAGGTCCCCGTAGTCCATGACCCCGGCCTCGTCCTTCGCGGCCCGGTAGTCCGCCACCAGGTGGGACATCACCCGGCGCAGGCGCAGCATGCCGAGGAGGGAGGCGACCTTGGCGTGGCTGCCCTCGACCTGCTTCTCGCTGTAGGGCAGGGCCGCCCCGGCGTCGTGGATCCGGGTGAGGAACTCCTCCACGGCCTCCGGCTCCACCAGGTGCTCGGCGCAGTCCGCCGCCAGCTTGATGACGCCCCGCACGATGGTGGAGGACGCCACGTCGGCGAAGCCCAGGTCTCCCTCGTAGGCACGGACCAGCCGGGCGACCATCTGGTAGGACTGGGCCTCGCCGATCATCCCGGTGTCCGGTTCCAGCCCGATCCGCATGCCGTGGTCGCGCACCAGCGTGTGGGCGTAGGAGTGGTAGGTGGAGACGCTGGCCCGGGCGGGCGCCTCCTCGGCCCCCTCGATCTCGATGCCGGTCTCGGACAGCAGGTCGAGCTTGCGGTTGATCCGATGGGCCAGCTCGCCGGCGGCCTTGCGCGTGAACGTCACCCCGAGCACCTGGTCCGGGGCCACGAGGCCGTTGGCGACCAGCCACACCACGCGGTCCGACATGGTGGCCGTCTTGCCCGAGCCAGCACCGGCCACCACGAGCCGCGGTTCGAGCGGAGAGCTGATCACCACGGACTGCTCCGGGGTCGGGGCGTACTGGCCCAGCCGCTCGGCGAGGTCCTCGGGCGTGTACTGCACCACGATGGCCTCCTGGGTCATCGGTGCCATTCGGTGGCCTGCCTTCCGTCGCTGTGGATGGGGCACACGGCGGGCAGCGCACACCCGGGGTCGTCCGGCCCGCCGTGGACCGCGAGGAACTCCGGGCCGACCATGCTGGCCGCTGCCGTGAAGACCTCGTCGAGCGCCCACGGGTCGTCCGGGGCCAGCGCCGGCTGGTCCTGGACCTTGACCGACTTGTTCTTGGTGCGCAGTTGCACGAGCGCCGCCCCGCCCGGTTCCTGGGGCCGGTCGAAGTCCTGCCCGTCCACCGCCCCGGCGGCGATCGCCGCCTGGTAGACCCCGAGCTGGGGCAGCTGGAGCAGGTCGGCCTTGGAGGGTTCGTGCCGACCGGTCTTGAGGTCGATGACGACGGGACGGCCCTGGGCGTCCCGCTCCAGCCGGTCGATGCTGCCGTTGATGCGTACCCTCAGCCCCCCGCGCTCGAGTTCCTGGTGGAACCGGTGCTCCACGTCGACCAGCGACCGGCCGTCCTTGGCCATCTGGCGCAGGTAGGACACGAAGTACTCGAGCATCCGGCGGGCCTCGGCCGCGATGCGCTCGGACTCCCAGCCCGGTTCCAGGCCGAGGTCCGGCAGGCGCCGCTCCAGCTCCGCGGCCAGCGCCTCGGCCGGGCCGTCCGGGTGTGCCTCGGCGATGGCGTGGATGAGCGTGCCGATCGACTGCGCCTGCGTGCTGCCCGGCTGGGCACCGGCCTGGTACAGGAACCAGTTCAGCGGGGACTTCAGGGCGGTCTCCACCCTCGAGGGCGAGACGGGGATCTCGGTGGTGGTGACGTCCACGAGGGGTTCCTGCGTGGACAGCGGCAGCAGCCCCCACCAGTCGGCCGGATCCGCGCCCCGGATGCCCTGCGCGGCGAGCAGGGCCAGGGCAGAGGCCGCCTCGGCGAGCCCGGCCTCGAGTGGCTCCGGTGCCGTCGCACCGTCGTCGACCGGCTGGGCGGCGGCCTCCTCCAGCCGTCGCCGCAACCCGGCCACCAGGGCGGTGGCGGTGATGGGTGGCGGGACATCGGTCAGCGGACGGGTGGTCTCCACCTCACGCCACGGTGACAGGACGTCCAGGAAGTCACTGGGCTGGGCGTCCTCGGAGGCGACCGCCACGCCGATCACGGTCCGGCGGGCCCGCGACACCGCGGTGGAGAAACTGCGCAACTCGTCCTGGCGGACCTCGGCGGTGCGGGACCGCCGGTCGGCGATCGTGCCGCGCCCGGAGGCGATGTCCGCGAGGTCGCCGGCCCCGAGCAGTTGCCCGCGCAACCGGGTGTTCGGCCAGATGCCGTCCTGCAGCCCCGCGATGATGACGGCGTCCCATTCCTGCCCCGCGGCCGTGGCCGGGGTCAGCACGGAGACGGACCCCTCGTGCCGGGCGGTGGAGGCCAGGAAGTCCATCGGCAGGTCCTGGGCCTCCATGTAGTCGGCGAAGGACAGCGCCGAGGCCCCGGGGAACTGGTCCACGTAGCGCTCGGCGGCCTGGAAGAGCCCGACGACGGCGTCCAGGTCCCGGTCGGCACGCCGGGCGTCCGCTCCGGTCCCGGCCACCGCCTCCCGTTCCCAGCGGCCCGGGCGGTCGGAGGCCTCCCACAGGGCCCACAGGACGGTCTCCGCGGTGGCGGCGGGATCCTGTGCCGCCGTGCGTCCGGCGGCCACCATGCGGGCGATGCGCTGCAGTCCCGCTCCGGCGAGCCGGTAGTGGTCGAGGGAGCCGGGGTCCTCGAGGGCGTCCAGCATCAGCTCGGTGCTGGCGCGGGTGCCTCCCCGGGCGCGCTCGTCCCGGAGCAGTCGCTGGCGCAGCTGGCGCAGGTGCAGGGCGGTGGCCCCGCCGTAGCGGCCTCCGGCCAGCCACAGCGCGCGGTCGATGTCCGGGGCGGACTCGGGGCTGCCCGGCGCTGCGGACACCGTCCGGAGCAGGTACAGCAACGGCGTCACGGCCGGCTCGGTCTTGAGCACCGTGTCCGACAGGGAATGGTTCACGGGGATGCCCTCGGACTCCAGGAACCGACCCATCTCGGCCACCAGGGGGCCCGAGCGGGCCATGACCGCCAACCGGTCCAGGGCGATGCCCTCCCGGTGGTGCAGGTGCAGCAGCTGTTGCAGCACGAGGTGCTGCTCATGGGCCGGGGAGGCCACCAGGTGCACGGCGACGTCTCCCGCCGCGGCGTCCTCCCGGGGCGTCAGGTCCTGGCGGACCTCCAGCATCCCGGGCTGGGCGGGGATGCGCCGGGCCACCCGCTGCCAGGCGGTGAGCGCCTCCGGACCCATCCGGTGGCCCACGGTCAGCGCCAGGGTCAGGCCCTCGGGTGCACCGGTCGGGTCCACGGGCGGCCGGCGGCTCACCAGGCAGTCCGGGTAGTCGTGGACCAGGTCGGGCCGGGCGCCGCGGAAGCCCTGGACCACCGTGTCCGGGCTGGCGGTCGCCACCACGTCCTGTCCCCGTCCCAGCAGGCGGATGAGCCGGTGCACCGAGGGGGTGGCCTCCTGCAGGTCGTCGATGACCAGCACCGGCAGTCCGGCCCGCTCGGCGTCCAGCAGGTCCGGGTTCTCCTCGAGCAGCCTGCTGGCCGTGGTCAGGAGGCCGGCCGGGTCGAAGGCCTCGGCCATGCCCAGGTCGAGGCGGTCCCGGTAGTCCTGCAGGAGCACGGCCGCCGCGCTCCACTCCGGTCGCCGGTACTGCTCCCCCAGCTCCTCCAGGCGCCCCGGCTCCACGCCGTACTCGCTGGTGCGGTCGATCAGCTCACGGACCTCACGCCGGAAACCCCGGGTGGTGACCGCCTCGGACAGGTCCCCGGGCCAGTCCGGGCCGGAGCGGGCCTCGGAGGCGTAGCTCTCCAGGAGCTCGGCGATGACGGTGTCCTGCTCCGCGCCCGACAGCAGCCGCGGGGTGCGCTGGACGGTCGGCAGGTATCCGCCGACCCTGGCCCGCCGGATCAGGTCGAAGGCATAGGCCGCCCAGGTCCGTACCGGCGTGGCGGAGCGGGTCCCCCGCCCGCCCCGGTCCAGCCGGACGGACAGGGCGTCCCGCAGCCTCGCCGCGGACTGGCGGGTGGGGGCGAGCACCAGCAACGCCGCGGGGTCCAGGCCACCCTCGATCCGGCGCGCGGCATACTCCACGGCCACGGAGCTGCGTCCGGTGCCCGGCCCGCCGAGGACCAGGACGGGACCGTGCCCGGGCGCGAGGTCCAGCACCCGCTGCTGGTCCCGGTCCGGTACGAACGCCTCGGCGCGGACCGGCGCCGGACCGGTCAGGCGCAGGCCCTGGGTCGGTGCTCCGGACGACGTCGGTGCTCCGGAGGACGCGGCGGGAGGGGTTTCGGCAGGCATGGGTGTATTCAACCAGCCGTTCCGGACGGGTTAGGGACCCAGCCCGGCCCGCAACCGGGCCAGCAGGGCGAGCGCCGCCGTGTCCGGGACCCACCGCGCGGCCGCGAGGTCCACGCGCGGGCCGGCGCCGTCGTCGGGCCCGCCGGTGCCCTTCAGCGGGGTTCCCTCGGCGAGGTACCGCGGGGCGGCCCGGGCGGACAGCGACGCCGGCAGCGTCCCGTCCGCGCGCACGATCCGCCACCAAGGGGTGCCGTGAGGGGCCATGGACATCGCCCGGCCGGCCTGCCGCGGCCCACCGGCGCCCAGCAGCCCCGCCAGTCCCCCGTAGCTGATCGCCCGGCCGGGCGGGACCAGCCCGGCGGCCAGAACGAGCGCCTCGGACAGTTCGTAGGGCCCCTCGGGCCAGCCGGGACCGGCGGTGTGCTCCACAGGTGACATGGTGCCATCCGCACCGCACGGCGCCCGGCCCCCCGGTCCTGCGTGTCCGCCCCGGGCGGTACGGTGAGGGGGTGAGCGACGTCCCAGCCAACGCCCCCGCAGCCCAGCCCACGCCGTGGCACGAGCAGATCCGGGTCGGCTTCGACCTGGAGACCACGGGACGGGACCCGGAGACCGCCCTGGTGGTCACCGCCTCGTTGGTGGTGGTGGACCCGCACGGCAACCTGGCCGCGAACTACGAATGGCTCGTGGACCCGGGGGTGCCGATCCCCGCGGAGGCCGCGGCGGTGCACGGTGTCACCACCGAGCGCGCGCGGGCCGAGGGCCTGCCGGCCGACGTCGGCATCGTGGAGATCGCCGACACCCTGCGGGACTTCTTCGACGCCGGGATCCCGGTCATCGCCTTCAACGCCTGCTATGACTTCACCGTCATGGACCGGGAGCTGGCGCGCCGGGGGCTGGAACCGCTGCCGAACCGCTGGATCATCGACCCCTACGTGATCGACAAGCAGGTGGACCGGTACCGCCGCGGCAAGCGCACCCTCACGGACGTCTGCTCCCTCTACGAGGTGCAGTTGCTGGACGCGCACACCTCCGCGGCGGACTCCCTGGCCGCCGTCGGGGTGGCGGACTGCCTGGCCCGGAAGTACCCGCAGCTGCAGGTGCCGCTGGAGACCCTGCACGCCCAGCAGGCGGCGTGGAAGGCCGAGCAGTCCGCGAGCTTCCAGGACTACCTGCGCCGCAAGGACCCGGCCGCCGTGGTGAACGGCGACTGGCCGGTCATCGCCCGCTGAGGCACCCGGGTAGAATCCTCTTCACGGTCCCGCGTCGTCACGAAACGTCATTCTGGGCCCGGTCGTCGTGGTCTGGGCGCCCCGGGAACCGGGTATGTCACCGTGAGACGGGCAACCGGCCCATCACGCCTGCGCCCGGCGTGCATGCTTGATTGAATGGTGAGTCGCCGTCCACCGACGGCGACCCCGCGTTGCGGGCGCCGACCGTGCCGACAGCAACGATGCCAACCCGAAGGAACTGCATGATCTCGATCCGTGACCTGCGCAAGGTCTACCGGCAGGGTGAGCGTGAGGTGGTGGCCCTGGACGGGATCGACCTCACCGTGCCCACCGGTGCCGTGCACGGCATCATCGGCCATTCCGGTGCCGGCAAGTCCACGCTCGTGCGCTGCCTGACCCTGCTGGACCGCCCCACCTCCGGTTCCGTGTCGATCGACGGGTCCGACCTGTCCACCGCCGCCGACCGCGACCTGCTGCAAGCCCGGCGCCGGATCGGCATGGTGTTCCAGCACGCGAACCTGCTGGACTCGCGCACGGTCCTGGGCAACGTGGCCTACCCCCTGGAGGTCACCGGTCAGGACAAGGCCGGCCGCACCGCGCGCGCCCGCGAGCTGTTGGGCCTCGTCGGACTCGAGGACTACGAGTCCTCCTATCCCTCCCAGCTCTCCGGCGGCCAGCGCCAGCGGGTGGGCATCGCCCGCGCCCTGGCCTCCGACCCCCGCGTGCTGCTCTGCGACGAGCCGACCTCGGCACTGGACCCCGCGACCACGGACGGCATCCTGGAGCTGATCCGCGACCTGTCCGACCGGCTCGGGCTGACCGTGGTGGTCATCACCCACGAGATGCACGTGGTCAAGAAGATCTGCACCTCGGTCTCCCTGCTGGACCGGGGCCGGATCGTGGAGGGCGGTGCGCTGACGGAGGTGGCGTCCGACCTGGGTTCACGGCTGTCCGCCGCCCTGCTCCCGCTCCCCGAGGCCGCCCTCGACACCGCCGGGCCCCTCGTGGAGGTCCTCGGTCACGGACCGGCCGCCGACGTCCCGGTCAGCGCGGTCATCAAGGACCGCTTCGGCCACGGCGTGCGCGTCCTCGCCGGTTCGGTCGAGGACCTCGCCGGCGTGCGCTTCGCCCACCACCTGCTGGCCCTGCCGGACGGTGCGGACGACCGGACGGACGGAGCGGATGCCGTCGTGGCCTTCCTCGAGCAGAACGGATACCGGGCCGCCCAGCGGACCCGGACCCAGGTGGAGACCGCCCAGGGCACCGCCCAGGACCTCGGAGGTGCACAGTGAACCGGTTCCAGGAACTCCTGGCCAACCCCGCCCTGACCGAGGCCCTGCCCGAGGCGCTCGTCGAGACCCTCGTGATGGTCGGCATCGCCGGTGTCTTCACGTTGGTGATCGGCCTGGCCCTCGGCGTCATCCTGCACGTCACGGCGCCCGGTGGCCTGCGGCCGGTGTCCTGGCTGCACGTGCTGCTGTCCGCGGTCATCAACGTCACGCGCTCGATCCCGTACGCGATCCTGATGGTGGCGCTCATCCCGTTCACGGCCTGGCTCGTGGGGACCTCGATCGGGCCGATCGCCGCGTGCGTCTCGCTGACGATCGGCACGGCCCCGTTCTTCGCGCGGCTGGTGGAGACCTCGTTGCGCGAGGTGCCCTCCGGGACGGTGGACGCGGCCCGGGTGATGGGTTCCACCCGCGGCCAGATCGTGCGCAAGGTGCTGTTGCCCGAGGCGATGCCCGGGCTGGTCGCCTCCATCACCACCACGCTCGTCATGCTCGTGGGCTACTCCGCCATGGCCGGCCTGATCGGCGGTGGCGGCCTGGGCCGCCTGGCCTACAACTACGGCTACCAGCGCTTCGACACCGCGGTGATGATCGCGACGATCGTCATCATGGTGATCCTCGTCCAGCTCATCCAGTGGATCGGCGACCGGATCGTCCGCGCCGTGGACCATCGCTGACCCCCTCCCCTATCCCCGCATCAATCCGAAGGAAACCCGATGACCAAGAACACCTCCCCGCTGCGCCGTCGTTCGCTGCTCGGTGCCGGTGGCCTGCTGCTGGTCGGCGCGCTGGCCGGCTGCGGTGCCGGTGGCGGCGACGCCTCCCCGTCCGCGGACGCCACCCTGGACCCGGCCAACCCGGTGGTCCTGAAGGTCGGCGCCAACCCCGTCCCGCACGCCCAGATCCTGGAGTACGTGGACGAGAACCTCACCGAGGGCACCGGAATCGACCTGGAGATCCAGGAGTTCGACGACTACCAGCTGCCCAACGTCTCCCTGGACGAGGGCTCCTCGGATGCCAACTACTACATGCACGAGCCGTTCTTCGACTCCCAGGTCGAGGAGAAGGGGTACGAATTCGAGCACGGCGAGGGCATCCACATCGAGCCCTACGCGGCGTTCTCCGAGAAGCACGACTCGGTCGAGTCCATCCCGGACGGCGCCACCGTCGCGATCACCAACGACCCGGGCAATCAGCCGCGGGCCCTGAAGATGCTCGAGTCCGCCGGGCTGCTCTCGGGCATCGAGGACGACTCCGCCGCCCTCACCCTGTCCGAGGAGCAGAACCCGAAGGGGCTGACGTTCGAGGAGAACCAGCCGGAGATCCTGGTCCAGATCGTGAAGGACCCGGCGATCGACCTGGCCATCATCAACGGCAACTACTTCATCCAGGCCGGCATGACCCTGGACGACGCCCTGGTGGTGGAGGACATCTCCGGGGAGAACCCGTACGCGAACTTCCTGGCCTGGCGCGCCGGTGAGAAGACCGCCGCCGTCGAGAAGCTGGAGGAGCTCCTGCACTCCCAGGAGGTCAAGTCCTACATCGAGCAGACCTGGCCCGGCGGGGACGTCACCCCGGCCTTCTGACCGCAGGCACGAAGGGCCGGTACCCCTCGGGGTACCGGCCCTTCGTCATCCCCGGGACCGGGCCGGCGTCGGGGATCCCGACGCCGACCCCACCCGCGGGGGCGGCGTCAGGATCCCGTGGCGGGCTGGGCCTGCGCCGCGGCCCGGGCCGCGTGCGGCAGGGCCGCGGCGATCCGCTCCATGGCGGCGTCGTCATGCGCGGCCGAGACGAACCAGGCCTCGAAGACGCTCGGCGGCAGGTAGACCCCGTGGTCGAGCATCGCGTGGAAGAACGGGGCGTACCGGTGGACGTCCTGGGCCTGGGCGTCGGCGTAGTCGTGCACACCGCGCTCCGACGTGCCGAAGGCGACCGAGAACAGCGTCCCCGCCCGCTGGATCGAGTGGTCCACCCCCGCCTCGTCGAGCGCGCCCACGAGCAGGTCCTCGAGCTGCCGCGAGCGCCGGGCGATCGTCGCGTAGACGTCCTCCGTCGCGTTCTGCAGGGTGGCCAGGCCGGCGGCCATGGCCACCGGGTTCCCCGAGAGCGTCCCGGCCTGGTAGACGGGTCCGAGCGGTGCCAGCAGGTCCATGACCTCGGCGCGGCCGGCGACGGCGGCCGTGGGCATCCCGCCCCCGATCACCTTCCCGAAGGTCCACAGGTCCGGGGTCCATCCCTCCGGCTTGCCGGACAGTCCCCAATAGCCGGTGTCCGAGGCGCGGAACCCGGTGAGGACCTCGTCCCAGACCAGCAGCGCACCGTGGCGTTCGGTGATCTCGCGCAGGAACCGGTTGAATCCCTCGGCGGGGGTGACCACGCCCATGTTGCACGGGGCGGCCTCCGTGATGATCCCGGCGATCTGGTCACCGCGCGCGGCGAAGGCCTCCTCCAGGGCGGCACGGTCGTTGTAGGGCAGGACCAGGGTCTCGGCGGCCTGGGCCTCGGTGACGCCGGCGGATCCGGGCAGGGCCTGGGTGGCGACGCCGGAACCGGCGGCGGCCAGCAGGCCGTCCGAGTGCCCGTGGTAACAGCCGGCGAACTTCACGATGAGGTTCCGGTTCGTGGCCCCGCGTGCCAGCCGCACGGCGGTCATGGTCGCCTCGGTGCCGGTGGAGACCATGCGGACCCGGTCCACGGGGACGCGGGACGCGATCAGGGCCGCCAGCCGCGCCTCGTCCGGCGTGGAGGCGCCGAAGGACAGCCCGGCGTCCACGGCACGGTGCACGGCGTCCACCACGGCGGGATGGTTGTGTCCCAGCAGCATGGGCCCCCAGGAGCACACCAGGTCCACGTACTCGTTGCCCTCGATGTCCGTCAGGTAGGCGCCCTGGGCCCTCACCATGGCCCGCGGGGTGCCGCCCACGGAGCCGAACGCCCGGACCGGCGAGTTCACCCCGCCGGGGATGACGGTGCGGGCCGCCTCGTAGATCCCCGCGTTGGTGGACGGCGACGGCGCGCCGGCGCGTTCCTGCCCGGTGGTCCCGGTGGTCTCCGTGGTCTCCGACATCAGAGCCTTCCCTCCTTGATCCAGCGGGCCAGTTCACTGGCCCAGTACGTCAGCACGCTGTCCGCCCCGGCACGGCGGATGGACAGCACGGACTCGATGATCGCCTGGTCGCGGTTGATCCAGCCGTTGGCGGCGGCGGCCTCGATCATCGCGTACTCTCCCGAGATCTGGTATGCGGACACCGGCACGTCGGAGACCTCGGCCACGTCCCGCAGGATGTCCAGGTAGCTCATGGCCGGCTTGACCATGACGAGGTCGGCACCCTCGTCCAGGTCGAGGGAGACCTCCAGCATGGCCTCGCGCCGGTTGGCGGGATCCATCTGGTAGGTCTTGCGGTCGCCGGTCAGCTGGGAGTCCACCGCCTCACGGAAGGGGCCGTAGAACGCCGAGGAGTACTTCGCGGCGTAGGCGAGGATCGCGGTGTCCTGGTGTCCGGCGTCGTCCAGGGCCTGGCGGATGACGGCCACCTGGCCGTCCATCATGCCGGAGGGGCCGACCATGTCGGCCCCGGCCTCGGCCTGGGCCACGCCCATCCGGCCGTAGATCTCCAGGGTCGCGTCATTGTCCACCACGCCGTCCGCGGTGAGCACGCCGCAGTGGCCGTGATCCGTGAATTCGTCCAGGCACAGGTCCGACATCACCACGAGGGAGTCCCCGACCTCCTGCTTGACCGCCCGGATGCCGGCGTTGAGCACGCCGGCCGGGTCGAGGGAGGCGGAACCGATGGCGTCCCGGGTCTCGGGGACGCCGAACAGCATGATGCCGCCCAGGCCCAGCTCCGCGGCCTCGGCGGCGGCGGAGCGCAGGGAGTCCTGGGTGTGCTGGACGACCCCCGGCATGGACTGCAGCGGGATCGGCTCGGCGGCACCCTCCCGGACGAAGACCGGCAGGATGAGGTCGGCCGGGTGGATCCGGACCTCGGCGACCAGCCGGCGCATGGCGGCGGACTGACGCAGGCGGCGCGGACGGTGGGTGGGGAAGGACATGGATTCCTCTGGGCTCGACGGTGGTGCCAGACCAGTCTAGTGAGCCACCGGGTCTTCCTCTCCCGTGCCGCCCCCCGGTCCGGAGGCCTCGCCACGGACGGGTCCGGCGGCCCCGCGGCCAGTAGGGTGAGGGGCATGACCATCTCCTCCAGTGCGACCACCCGCATCGCCGTGCTCATCGACTGCGACAACGTCTCCGCCACCCACGCCGGCGCCGTCCTGGAGGAACTGGCCACCTACGGAACGCCCACCATCAAGCGCGCCTACGGTGACTGGACCACCAACCAGCTGGGCGGCTGGAAGAACGAGCTGAACCGGCTGGCCGTCCAGCCGGTCCAGCAGTTCTCCTACACCACGGGAAAGAACTCCACCGACTCGGCGCTGATCATCGACGCGATGGACCTGCTGTGGATGGGCAACGTGGAGGCGTTCGCGCTGGTGTCCTCCGACTCGGACTTCACTCGGCTGGCCACGCGGTTGCGCGAGTCCGGCAAGCGCGTGATCGGCCTGGGTGAGCGCAAGACCCCGGCGTCGCTGCGCAATGCCGTGGACCAGTTCATCTACCTCGAGCTGCTCGGTGACGGTGAGTCCACCGGTGCCGCCGAACCCTCGACCGGCGGTTCGACCGGCCGGAGCCGGAGCCGCAGGGCCCAGGCGGCGGCCGGCCCGGGGTCCGTGGCCGGTACGCCTGCGGTGTCGGGTGTCCCCGAGGCGGCGGCACCGGACGGCGGGGTCCGCGCGACCGGAGAGACGACCGGCACCGGTGAGGTCCGTGGTGCCGAGGAGACGAACGGCACCGGCGAGGCCGAGGCGCCGCGGATCAACCTGGAGAGCGCGCTGGTCAAGGCGGTCAACGCCACGAGCAACGACGACGGCTGGGCCGGACTGAGCCGGGTCGGCCAGCACCTGAGCCGCGCCCACGTGGACTTCGACCCGCGCGACTTCGGCCACCAGAAGCTCAGCACCCTGGTGGCCGAGCAGCCCTACCTCGAGCACCGCACCGAGGGCGGCCACATGCAGGTCGCCCTGAAGCGCCGGGCCGGCCGCAGGTGACGGCCCGCCGCCGCGGGTCACCGGCTGACGGTACCGGTCCGCGGTTCCCGGACCGGGCGGGGGTTCGGCGGACGGTTGTCCTGGGTCAGGGTGAGCGCGGGGCCGACTGACGGCCGAGCACCTCCAGCAGCCCGGCGGCGTCCGGGCTGGCGGCGGTGCCGATCAGCTCGATCCCGGCCTTCTCGGCGGCCCGCCGGGTGGGCTGGCCGATGGCCACGAACCGGACCCCGGCGGGTCCTCGTCCGTCCGGGTGGCGGGACAGTTCCCGGACGGCACTCGGGCTGGTCAGCACGACGACGGCGCCGGATAGGTCCGGCAGGCCCACCACCGCTCCTCCCGGACCGTCCGCCGCGGGGTCGCGTCCCGTCCCGGCCAGCAGGCGGCGCTCCGGCGCCGCCGGGTACGGCACCGTGCGGTAGGCCTCCACCCGCTGCACGTCCCAGCCGCGGGACCGGAGCGCCGTGGCCACCTCGTCCGTGGCCAGGGCCGACTGGGGCAGGAACACCCGCGCCGTCTCCCGGGATCCCCCGGCCCCGCGGGCGGGGGCTTCCCCCGGTGCGGCGGGGAACCCGGCGATGATCCCGGCGGCGGACGCGTCGCCGTCGGGCATCCAGGGGGTCGCGGGGCATCCGGCCCCCGCCAGCACGCGGGCCGTCCCCGGTCCGGTCACGGCCACCCGCGTGCCCGTCGGCAGGGATCCGTCCCAACCGGCCCGGACGAGCGAGCGCACGGTGTTGGGACTGGTCGCGACCAGCCAGGCGTAGCCTCCGGCACGCAACCGGTCCACGGCGCCGTGCAGGTCCGTGAGGTCGGCCGGCAGCTCGAAGTCGGTCAGCGGCAGGAACCGGACCGTCCACCCGGCCTCGCGCAGCCCGGCCTCCACGTCACCGGCCTGGGCGGGCTGGCGTGTCATGACGACCCGTCCGGTCACGGGCACCGTCCCGGCATCCGTCAGCGGTCGGCCGGGAGCAGGTCCGCGCCGTCGGCCAGCAGCGCCTCGGCCACCTCGATGCCCAGGGCCCGGGCCGCCGCGAGGGTCTTCTCGTCCGGTGACCCGTCCTCGAACCGGATCCGCACGGCGGGCAGCTCCACGGAGGCGTGCTTGCGCAGCACGCGGCTGCCGTCGGTGGCGGCCACCACGGCGTCCAGCACCAGCCGGGTCGGGTCCTTCTCCACGCGGGCCAGGGCGCCGATGGGCGCGGCACAGCCGGCCTCCAGTCGCTCGAGCAACCCGCGCTCGGCGGTGACCTGCAGTCGCGTGACGGGGTCGTCGTACCCGGCCAGCGCCTGGGCCAGGGCGTCCCCGGCATCGGCGGTCTCCGGCCGGCACTCCACCGCCAGGGCACCCTGGCCGGGCGCCGGCAGCATCACGGTCGGCGCGAGCCGCTCGGTGATCGCCCACTGCATCTCGATCCGGTCCAGGCCGGCGCAGGCCAGGATCACCGCGTCCAGGTCCCCCCGGGGGGAGCCGGCCGCTGCGGGTGCATGGTCGTCGTGCTGTTCCAGTCCCGGCACCCGGGCCAGTCGCGTCTGGACGTTGCCGCGGATGTCCACGACCTTCAGGTCCGGGCGGACGGCGAGCAGCTGCGCCACCCGGCGCGGGGAGCCGGTGCCCACCGTCGCCCCCTCGGGCAGCTCGGCCAGTGTCAGCCCGTCCCGGGCGCACAGGGCGTCACGGACGTCCACGCGCTGCGGAACGGCGGCGATCCGCAGTCCGGCGGGCTGGGCGGAGGGCAGGTCCTTGAGCGAGTGCACGGCCAGTTGCACGTCGCCGTCGAGCACTGCGGCGCGCAGCGCGGAGGCGAAGACACCGGTGCCGCCGAGAGAGGCGAGGGACCCGGTGGTCACGTCCCCCTCGGTGCGGATGATCCGCAGCTCGTACTCCAACCCGGACCCAGCGGCCAGCGCCTCGGCCACCGTGGTGGTCTGGGTCCGGGCCAGGTTCGACCCGCGAGTGCCGACGGTGAAGCCGGTGCCTGCACCACTCACGCGGACGGCACCCCCACCTCGGAGTCGACGGCGGCCACGGTGGGCCGCACGGTGCCGTCCCGCATGACCTTGACGCAGCAGTTGGGCCGGCAGACGTCGTACCACGGGCCGAAGCAGCCGACGGCGGCGCGGCCCTCGCGGGTGCCCAGCCGTTCCTCGACGATGTCCACCAGGCCGGACACGAACGAGGGGTGGGTGCCCGGCGTCGGGGTCCGGCGGAAGGCCAGCCCGAGCTCCTCACAGGTCTCCCGGGCCTCGGTGTCCAGGTCCCAGACGACCTCCATGTGGTCCGAGACGAAGCCCAGCGGGATGACCACGACCCCGGCCAGCGGCTCCGTGCCGTCCTCGCCGGACCGCGCGGCCAGTTCCTCGATGGCGTCGTTGATGTCCGGCTCCAGCCACGGGACGTGCGGGGCGCCGGAGCGGGACTGGTAGACCAGCGACCAGTCGATGCCCTCGGCCTCCGGCACGAGCTTGAGGACCTCCTCGGCCACGTCCAGGTGCTGGGCGGAGTAGACGTCCGCGCCGTTGCCCTCCCCGGGCTTCAGCCCGGTCCTCTCCTGCAGCTCCGCGGCCAGCGGACGCGGGCCGGCGGCCTCGGCGTCGGCGGTGGGGATGGAGTGGGTGGCGAAGAACAGGTGCAGCCGGCCCCGGCCCGGCCGGCCTCGGCGAGCTCGGCACGGATCTCGGCCAGCCCGGTGCGCAGTCCCTCGGCGAAGGGCTCCACGAAGCCGGGGTGGTTGAAGTACTGGCGGACCTTGTCGGCCTCCAGCTTGCCCTCCAGACCGGTGGAGCGCAGGGCCATCCCCAGGTCCTCGCGGTACTGGCGGCAGGAGGAGTAGCAGGAGTAGGCCGAGGTGGTCACGGTCAGCAGCCGGCGGTGGCCGTCGGCGTGGATGCGCTCCAGCGTCTCGGGAACGTAGGGGTCCCAGTTGCGGTTGCCCCAGTAGACCGGCAGGTCGATGCCGCGGGCGGCCAGCTCGGCCTCGATCGCGGCCTTCAGCTCGCGGTTCTGCGCGTTGATGGGGCTGACCCCGCCGTTGGCCCGGTAGTGGGTGGCCACCTCCTCGAGCCGCTCGTCCGGGATGCCCCGGCCCCGGGTGACGTTGCGCAGGAAGGGGATCACGTCGTCCTGGCCCTCGGGCCCGCCGAAGGAGGCCAGCAGCACGGCGTCGTAGGCCTTGGGCGCCATGACCCCGTTCTCGTCGTACCCGGTGCGCGGGTCGAAGGACTGCCCGGCGGTTCCGGTGGTGTTCTCGCTCATCAGGCCAGCACCTCTGCGATCTCGGCCGAGGAGATCAGGCGTCCGGTGTAGAACGGGACCTCCTCGCGCACGTAGTGACGGGTCTCGTTGTTGCGCAGGTGGCGCATCATGTCCACCAGGTGGTTCAGCCTCGGCGCCTCAAGCCCGAGCAGCCACTCCCAGTCGTTCAGGGCGAAGGCGCTCGTGGTGTTGGCCCAGACCATGGGGAAGTCCCGGCCCAGCAGCCCGTGGTCCTTCAGCATCCGGCCGCGCTCGGCCGGCTCCAGGGTGTACCAGTCGTAGGAGCGGACGAAGGGGTAGAAGCACAGCCACTTCAGCGGCTCGCGGCCCATGGCGAACGCGGGCACGTGGTCCTTGTTGAACTCGGCCATCCGGTCCGAGCCCATCGCGGACAGCACGATCTGCGTCCCGGCCAGCAGCTCGGTCCGGCGCAGGGTCCTGATGGCCGCCTGCAGGTCCTCGGGGACGTGACCGTACATCCACACCATGACGTCCGCGTCGGCGCGCATGCCGGAGACGTCGTAGGTGCCCCGGACCGTCACGCCGCGCTCGGCGAGCCCGGCGATCGCGGCGTCGAACTGCTTCACCGCCCGCTGGCGCTCGGCCTCGGTGTGTGCCCCGCCCTGGCCGGACCCGTTCCGGGCGAAGACGGTGTAGGTGGTGAACCACTCGACGTGCTCGGCGCTCCCGGCCTCGGGGTCCGCTGCTGCCTGGTTCTCGGTCATCGTCACAACTCCTGTGTTGTCACCGTGTGGCGTCGGGCACGTGCGGTGCACCGCGCTGCCGTGGTCGTTGCCGCGCACCGGCTTCTACAGCCGGTAGAACGGCGTGTCCAGCCTACCCCTCAGGTCTGGTCCGCACCGATCCGGCGCCGGACGTCCCCGACGACGGCGGCCAGTCCGGTCCCGGCCAGCCAGGCCCCGACGGCGTCCAGGCCGTCCTGCCCGTCCAGCCAGTCCCGGACGCTGCGCACGGCCGCCCGGTGGGCGGTGGTCGCCGCCGGCAGGGCGGCTCGCCAGCGCACCACGAAGGAGTGCACCACCGCACCGGCCAGGTCCACGCCGGTCAGCGTGCTCGCGTCGGCCACGGCCCGGGCCAGCAGTTCCCGGTCGCCGGTGCCGTATCCCGGGGTGGAGGCGTCCGGGGCGTCCGTGACGCGCCCGTAGGACAGGCGCAGCACGTGCCGGTGCGGTGCCGTCCGTACCCAGTCCCACTTGGCGGTCACGTGGGTCATCGCCTTGGCGCCCACGACGTCGGCCGGCACCTGCGGGGAGACCAGCAGGCCGGTCCCCCGCGGGGCGGCGTCGAGCCCGGCGGCGTCGGCCACCAGGGTCACCAGGGCGACCCCGGCCCCCTCGGCCGGGCGGTCCGCCGCGGTCAGGGCACCGTCGGCCACGGGGACGAGCAGGTCCCAGGCGGCCGGCCCGTCGGTGGCGAGGACGACGCGGCCGGCGGACAGGGTCTCGTCCGTGCCCTCCTGCGTGCGCGCCGATACGGTCCACCCGTCCGCGGCACGGTCCAGCCCGGTCGCGCGGATCCCGGTCCGGATCGAGACCCCGGCGTCCCGCAGGGCCTGGACCAGGGCCGCGGTCAGGGTGTTCATCCCCCCGCACAGGGAGGCCACGAGGGCACCGGGCGGGGCGGCGGCGCGCCGGGCGGCCACCGCCCGGGCCAGCGAGCCCTCGGCCACGAGCGCCTCCAGCAGGCCCGGGGCGACGGTCCGCAGGTCGAGGGTGTCCGGGTCTGCCGAGTGCACTCCGGCGACGACCGGCGCCACGAGGACCTGCAGCACGCCCTCGCCCATCCGGTCCCGCACCACCGCACCGACGGTGACCGGGCCGCCGTCGAGCAGGGCCTGCTCCCAGCGCCCCACCGGCAGGGCGAGGTCCCGGTGCGCCCGCTCCAGCGCGTCGGCCCCCAGGGCCTCGGCGACCTCGGGGGCGTCGAGGTCCCCGGGGATGCCCAGGATCCCGACGCGCGGGGAGCGGACGGCCCGCCCGCCGCCTCCGGCCGGGTCCGGCAGGTACATCCACGAGCCCACGGGGTTCGGGCTCACGACGGCGTCGGAGAGCCCGAGCTCCTCGACCAGCGCGCGCACGGCGGGGGTGCGGACCGCGAACGACTCGGCGCCGGCGTCGAGGACCAGTTCCGCGCCGTCCGGCAACGGGGCGCGGACGGGCGCGACGCAGCCCCCCAGGGTGGCCGTGGCCTCCAGCAGGGTCACCTCGTGCCCGGAGCGGGTCAGCTCCCAGGCGGACAGCAGCCCGGCGATCCCACCGCCGACGACGACGGCCCGGCGCGGACCGCGGCGGTGCGCCTCGGTGCCGGACCTCACGGCTGCAGCGAGTGGATGAGCCCGACGACGCGGGTCAGGACCTCGGGGTCCGTGGTCGGCGGCACGCCGTGGCCGAGGTTCACGACGTGCCCGGGGGCGACCCGGCCGGTCTCGACGACCTCGCGGACGTGGGCCTCGAGCACCTCCCAGGGAGCGGAGAGCAACGCGGGGTCGATGTTGCCCTGCAGGGGCACCGCACCGCGGCCGTCCGCTCCCGGGCTGGCCTGCAGGCGGCGGTGGGCCTCGTCCAGGGGGAGCCGGTAGTCGACGCCCACCACGGAGGCGCCGGCGTCGCGCATGGCGGGCAGGATCTCCCCCGTGCCGGTGCCGAAGTGCACGAGCGGCACCCCGGTCTCACCGGCCAGGTCCTGGACGTGGGACAGGGCCCGGGCTGAATGGGGCTGGACGTACTCCAGGTAGTCGGCCAGGGAGAGTGACCCGGCCCAGGAGTCGAAGAGCTGGCCGGCCGAGGCCCCGGCCTCGATCTGGGCGCGCAGGAACCGGCCCGAGGCGTCCGCGGCCCACTCGGCCAGCGCGTTCCAGGTCTCCGGGTCGGCGTGCATCATGGTCCGCGGGCCCAGGTGATCGCGCGAGGGGCGGCCCTCGACCATGTAGGCGGCCACGGTGAACGGCGCCCCGGCGAAGCCGATCAGGGGGGTCGAGCCGAGTTCGGCCACGGTCAGCCGCACGGCCTCGCGGATGGGTTCCAGGGCCTCGTCCGTCAGCTCGGGCAGGGCCGCGACGTCCTCGGCGGTGCGCACGGCGGCGCCCAGGACGGGACCGGTGCCGGGCACGATGTCGACGTCGACGCCGGCCAGCTTCAGCGGGATGACGATGTCGGAGAAGAAGATGGCGGCGTCCACGTCATGCCGGCGCACGGGCTGCAGCGTGATCTCCGAGGCCATCGCGGGCCTCAGGCAGGACTCCAGCATGTCGGTGCCCTCACGCAGGGCCCGGTACTCCGGCAGGGAACGCCCTGCCTGGCGCATGAACCACACCGGCTTCCGGGACGGGGTACCGCCGCGGTAGGCGGTGATCAGCGGTGACGACGCCGTCGAGCGGGCGGGGTCCGTGGTGATCAGCGGGTGGTCGGCGGGCAGGGCGGTGGAGGAAGGCATGGCGCCCATTCTTCCATCGAACCCGCCCGTGTTTCCGCTGACCGGCAGGTCCGGTGGCCCCTCATGCTCTACAGGCGGTAGAATCGCTCGCATTGTGACTTTGTTTTCCCTGGTTGCCTCGCACACCGACCTTGACCTCGACACGGTGGCGCAGTTGAGCAACGGCACCGACGAGGTCGCCTCAGCCATCCCCACCTCGACCGCCCAGGGGGCGGTCGTGCTGGCCACCTGCAACCGGGTGGAGATCTATGCCGAGGCCCCGGACGAGGGATCCGTGGACCGGGCCCGCCAGGAGCTCGTCGAGGCCATCGCCCGGGGATCGGGCCTGTCCACGGACGCCGTCGCCTCCTCGTTCCGGACCCTCGCCGGCGACGCGGCGGTCCGGCACCTGTTCGAGGTCGGCGCCGGGCTGAAGTCGGCCGTCGTGGGAGAGCGCGAGATCGCCGGCCAGGTCCGGCGCGCGCTCGGCGCCGCCCGGGAATCCGGCACCGCCACCGGGACCCTGACCAAGCTCTTCGAGTCCGCCACCCGCACCGCCAAGGACGTGGGCACGCACACCGCCCTGGGCACGGCGGGCCGCTCGATCGTCTCCGTGGCCCTGGACCTGGCCACCAGCATGCGGGCCGGCACCTCGGTGGTCGGCGCCCAGCGTTTCTGGCAGGACGCCAACATCCTGCTGATCGGCACCGGGGCCTACGCGGGGACCACGCTGGCCCAGCTGGCCGACCGCGGCGCCGCCAACGTGGGCGTGCACTCGTCCTCCGGCCGCGCGGAGGCCTTCGTCGCCGACCGTGGTGGCTGGGCCCTGGCCCTGGGGGGCGAGAAGATCCACGGGGCCATCGCGGAGGCGGACGTGATCATCGGCTGCTCCGGTGGTGACCGACGGCTCGAGGCCGAGACCCTGCGGCGCCTGCGCGAGGGTGTCACCGCCCGGTTGACCGTCCTGGACCTGGCCCTGACCCATGACTTCGACCCCGCCATCGCCGACCTGCCCGGCGTGGACCTCATCACCCTGGAATCGGTGAAGATGGCCGCGCCGGAGGGACAGCAGGCCGCCCTGACCGCCGCCGCGCAGCTCGTGGACGGCGCCGTGGACGGCTTCCTGCAGGAGCGCAAGTCCCGCAGCGCCAACGAGGCCATCGTGGCCCTGCGCCGGCACACACAGCGGGTGCTGGACTCCGAGATGCAGCGGGTGCGCAGCCGGCACGGGTGCACCGCGGCCGCCGAGGAGGTCGAGTTCGCCCTGCGTCGCATGGTCCGGCAGATGCTCCACGAGCCCACGGTCCGCGCCAAGGAACTCGCCGCCGAGGGTCGCCTCGATGAGTACGAGAACGCGCTGAACGTCCTCTTCGGCCTGGACGTCTCGCCCGCCACGGCGAACGGCGCCCCGGGGTCCTGCCCGGTCGGCGACCCGCGCGAGGACGCCCTGCCGGACGCCCTCGCCGCCTCGCCCCGGATAGCCTGACCGGCCCCGACGACCGGCGTACCCCCACCGTCCTACCGGCCGGTAGACTCCTCGACACCGTCCTGACCGGGCGTCCCCGTGCAGAAAGGCCTCACCGTGACCTCCAGCCCCATGCGCCAGTCCCGGCTGCCCCGCGAGGAGCGGCGGCGCCAGCTCCTGGACGCCGCGCAGCAGGTCTTCGTGGAGCACGGCTACCACGACACCTCCATGGACGACATCGCCGTGGCGGCCGCCGTGTCCAAGCCGGTGCTCTACCAGCACTTCCCCGGCAAGCACGAGCTCTTCCTGGACCTGATGGACACCCAGCTGACGCTCCTGCAGGGCGCCCTCTCCGACGCGCTGGGTTCGACCACGGACAACAAGGAGCGGGTCCTGGCCACCATCAGGGCCTGCTTCCAGTTCGTGGACCGGCCGGACCGTGCCTACCGCCTGATCTTCGACTCCGGGCTGAACAACGACCCCGAGGTCGCGGGCCGGATCGAGGAGATGGACCACCGCTTCGCCACGGACATCGCCGAGATCATCGCCGCGGACACCCGGCTCTCGCGGGAGGAGGCGCTGCTGCTGGGCCACGGCCTGGCCGGGCTCGCGCAGTCCGCGTCCCGCCACTGGGCCGGGCAGGCCGGCCAGGAGGGACGCCCGGACCTGGAGAGCGCCGCGGACCTCGCCTTCCGGCTGGCCTGGCGTGGCATCAGCCGGTTCCCCAAGGAGGGCTGACCGGCCGGCGGCACGTTACGCCGCCAGCCGAAGAACCGGCGCATCCGCCCGTCGAGCGCCGGTTTTCGCCTAGTCTGGCGACGTAAGAGCAGCCCGGCCGGCCCCCTGGACGGCCCGTGACCTACTGAAGGAGACCGCCATGGAGATCCGCATCGGCGTGCAGAACGTGGCCCGCGAAGTCGTCATCGAATCGGACGCCAGCAACGAGGACGTCGCCCGCCTGGTCTCCGACGCCATCTCCGACGGCGGCATGCTGCGACTGAAGGACACCAAGGGCCGCCTGGTCATGATCCCCGCCGGCATCATCGGCTACGTGGAGATCGGCACCGAGGCCGCCCGCCCCGTGGGCTTCGTCGCCGCCCCGAGCGCCTGACCTAGGCATCGGCGCCGTCACCGGCGTCCTCCTCCCCGCTGCACAGGCACACCCGGTTGCCGTCCGCGTCGGTGTAGATCCACCAGCGCGGCGCGAAGGTGGCGTCCTCCCGCTGGTCGCGTGAGCGTTCGGTGAGTGCGGCGCGCACCGGGTCCCAGCCGTCCCGCGGGCCGTTGACGTCCACGTGCATGGGGCGGGGTCCGGGGTGTCTGTCCGCTGGAACCAGAACCCCGGCCCGCGCCCCCAGGGATCCCGCAGGTCTCCGGTCCGGTCGTTCCTCCGGTACCCCAGGGCCGTGGTCCAGAAGTCCTCCAGCGCCGACGGGTCCCGGGTGTCCAGGGCCAGATCGTAGGTACGGTTCTCGGCCGGCACCGGGGTGGCCCCGGCGTCGGCGGCCAGTTCGGAGATCCTCCGGGCCAGCCGCACGTCCCGCTTCGTCACGGCACCGCCGGCGTCATGGCTGGACGAGTCGATGAACAGGTGATCGTACCGCCAGTCCAGGTCCGGGTGGTGGTCGAGCTCCTGGCACACCGCGCCGATACGGCCCATCAGGTCCACCGCGGCGGCGCTGTCCGCGCATCGATAGGCGGTGTATATCCCGGTGTTCCGGCGCCGCCAGTCCGGCAGCCCGGACAGGGCGGCGTCGAGTTCGGCGGTGGTGAGGATTCCCTTGCCAGTCATGCATCCCACCGTGCCGCCCACCCCCGCGATCGGTCAACGACCTGCAGGCCACGAGGGCCCGCCGGGATCCCCCGACCCGCCGGTAGGGTGTGATCCGTGGCCTACTACCATCTGGACCTCGCCCGCTCCGCCGCGCAGACCGAACTGGCGCGCAGCCTGGCCGCCCTGCGCGAGGAGTTCGACCTGCCCACCGCGTTCGCCCCCGAGGTGCTGGACGAGGCCGAGCGGGCCGCCGCCGCCGTCGTGCGGTCGCTGCCGGAGAACGACCGGACGGACCTGCCGCTGGTGACCATCGATCCGCCCGGGTCCACCGATCTCGACCAGGCCCTGTACATCGAGCGCGGGGCCGAGGGACATCCGGACGGGTTCACCGTGCACTACGCCATCGCGGACGTCCCGGCGTTCATCGCCCCGGGCGGTGCCCTGGCCGCCGAGACCCTGCGGCGCGGCCAGACGATCTACCTCCCGGACGGACGCGTGCCCCTCCACCCCGAGGTGATCAGCGAGGACGCCGGCTCGCTGCTGCCGCGCGTGGACCGCGGGGCGTACCTGTGGACCTTCGTCCTGGACGCCGACGGCGCCCTGGTGGACACCGCCCTGGAACGGGCCACCGTGCGCAGCCGCGAGCAGCTCACCTATGAACAGGCCCAGGCCAGGATCGATGCCGGCCCGGGCGCCGCGGACGACGAGACCGCCACGTCCCTGGCCCTGCTCAAGCAGGTCGGGATCCTGCGCACCCGTCAGGAGGCGGCGCGAGGCGGGGCCAGCCTGAGACTTCCCGAACAGGAGATCACGGTCACCGACCACGGTTACGCGGTGCTGACCGCTCCCCCGCTGGAGGTCGAGGACTGGAACGCGCAGGTGTCCCTGCTCACCGGGATGGCCGCCGCGCGGATCATGCTGGAGGGCGGGATCGGCCTCCTGCGCACCATGCCGCCGGCGGACGCGGACTCCATCGACCGGTTCCGGGCACGCACCCGCGCGCTGGGCCACCCGTGGTCCGATCGGCAGTCCTACGGGGAGTACCTGCGCGGACTGGACATCAGGGACCCGCAGCAACTGGCCATCATGCACGCCGCCACCTCCCTGTTCCGCGGCGCCGGATACACCCCCTTCGACGGTGACGCTCCCGAGATCGCCGTGCAGTCCGCCATCGCGGCGCCCTACGCCCACACGACGGCGCCGCTGCGCCGCCTCGTGGATCGCTTCGTCCTGGTGACCTGCCTGGCCCTGCTGCACGGCGAGCGCGTCCCGGAGGGGATCCGCGCCATCCTGCCGGCCCTGCCCGAGGCCATGAGGGAGTCCAACCTGCTGGCCTCCCGGACCTCCAACGCCGCCCTGGAACTGGTGGAGGCGGCCTCGCTGCACGGCCTGGAGGGGCAGGAGTTCACCGCCGTGGTGGTCTCCGGACCGGACCCCGAGCAGGAGGAGAAGGCCCGTGCGCAGGGACGGCTGCCGTGGGGCGAGGTCCAGGTCGAGCACCCGCCCGTACTGGCCCGCTACGAGGGCTTCGCCGAGGCCGGCAGCCGCATCCGGGTGGTCCTGGTGCGCGCGGACATGGCCACCCGGACGGTGTTGTTCCGGGTGGCCGGCCAGGCCCCGGCCGGGGACGGCGCACACCAGGACGCGCCCGGACCGGTAGACTGATCCCTACCAAGGATGACCGGTCGCACTGTTCATCTGTGTTCACCCTCGTGATCTGACTTACCGGATCCGGCACGCGGCCCCGCCCCGTCAGCGGTGTGGCCCAGCCCGGGTCCCGGGACTCCCCCTCGCGGAGGACGTCCCGGCAACTCCCAGCGATCGGCTCCACCACAAGGACGCACGGCGTCCGGCCGATCCGCGCCGCCCCCACGTGTGGGCGAGCCGCCGGAGTGCACTCGCAGACAGTGCCATCGCACCGGGCCGACGTGCCTGAACGACGGGACCGAACTCCCCCATGACCCCTGAACACAAGATCGCCGCCGACAACGACATCGACACCGAGGACCTCGCCACGGCCTCCCTGGAGACCATCGACGTCGAGGACTCCATCGACATCACCGAGCCCAACGCGCCGCAGCCCGAGAAGTCCTTCGCCGACTTCAACGTGCGCGCCGACATGGTCGAGGCCCTCGCCGAGAAGGGCATCACCCATCCCTTCCCCATCCAGGCCATGACCCTGCCGGTCGCCCTGGGCGGTCATGACATCATCGGCCAGGCCAAGACCGGTACCGGCAAGACCCTCGGCTTCGGCCTGCCGCTGCTGCAGCGTGTCATCGGCCCGGACGAGGAGGGCTTCGACCGGCTGGCGGCCCCCGGTGCCCCGCAGGCCCTCGTGGTCGCCCCCACCCGTGAGCTCGCCAACCAGGTGGCCGCGGACATCACCGCCGCCGCCTCGAAGCGGTCCGTGCGCATCGCCACCATCTACGGCGGCCGGGCCTACGAGCCGCAGATCGAGGAGCTGCAGCGCGGCGTGGAGGTCGTGGTCGGCACCCCCGGCCGCCTGATCGACCTGATGCGCCAGCGGCACCTGAACCTGAAGCTGGTGAAGATCGTCGTCCTCGACGAGGCCGACGAGATGCTGGACCTGGGCTTCCTGCCGGACGTCGAGACCCTGCTGTCCGCGGTGCCCGAGGTCCGCCAGACCATGCTGTTCTCCGCGACCATGCCCGGCCCCGTGGTCGCCATGGCCCGCCGGTACATGACGCAGCCGACCCATATCCGCGCCGCGGACCCCGAGGACGAGGGCATCACCAAGAAGGACATCCGCCAGCTGGTGTACCGCGCCCACCACATGGACAAGGACGAGCTGGTGGCCCGCTCCCTGCAGGCGGAGGGCCGCGGCAAGACCATCATCTTCACCCGCACCAAGCGCACGGCGGCCAGGCTCTCCGACGAACTGGAGAAGCGCGGCTTCGCCGCCGGATCCATCCACGGCGATCTCGGCCAGGGCGCCCGCGAGCAGGCCCTGCGTGCCTTCCGCGGGGACAAGATCGACGTGCTCGTCGCCACGGACGTCGCCGCCCGCGGCATCGACGTGGACGACGTCACCCACGTGATCAACTTCCAGTGCCCCGAGGACGAGAAGACCTACCTGCACCGGGTGGGCCGCACCGGCCGCGCCGGCAACAAGGGCACCGCCGTGACCCTGGTGGACTGGGAGGACATGCCCCGGTGGACCCTGATCAACAAGGCCCTGGGGCTCGACGTCCCGGAACCGCCGGAGACCTACTCCTCCTCGAAGCACCTCTTCGCGGACCTCGGCATCCCGAAGGGGACCAAGGGCCGGCTGCCCCGGTCGCAGCGCACCAAGGCGGGACTGGACGCGGAGCAGCTCGAGGACCTCGGCGGCCCGGGCGCACCCCGTGGCGGCCGTGAGGGCGGCCGCGGACGCGGTGGCCGGGACGGGTCCGACGGGGGCCGGGGCCGTGGGCGTGGACGCTCCGGCGGCCGCGACGCCGAGCGCGGCGGACGGGGTGAGCGCTCCGAGCGCGCGCCGCGCGACGGCGAGCAGGGCACGGAGGGTGAGGGCCGGCGTCGTGACGGCGCAGCGGCAGGGGCCGGAACCGAGGGCGGCGAGCAGCGTGCGAGCCGCAGCCGCGGACGCAGCCGGACCCGCACGCGCCGCCGCAACGGCAACGTGGTCGCCGGGGGCGAGGCCGGCCAGTCCGGTGCGCAGCCCGAGGACCGCTGAGGCGCCGGTCGCGGATGACGCCCTGACGTGACGCATTTCGACCCCGAGGGCCCCGACCTCGTGGTGGCGGCGGAGAACCTGGAGTTCCTGCCGTCGCTGCCGGGCGGGGCCTTCACCGTGGTGTACCTCGACCCGCCGTTCAACACCGGACGGACCCAGCGACGTCAACAGCTGACCACCGTGCGCGCCCCCGAGGAGGAGGCGGACCGGATCGGCTTCGGCGGCCGCGGGTACCGGACCATCAAGGGGGCGCTGGCCTCCTATGACGACGCCTTCGCCGACTACTGGGAGTTCCTCGAGCCGCGGTTGCGCGAGGCCTGGCGGCTGCTGGCCGAGGACGGGACGCTGTACCTGCACCTGGACTACCGGGAGGTGCACTACGCCAAGGTCATGCTGGACGCGATCTTCGGCCGGGAGTGCTTCCTGAACGAGATCATCTGGGCCTACGACTACGGTGGCCGGTCCAAGCGGCGCTGGCCGTCCAAGCACGACACGATCCTGGTCTACGTGAAGGACCCCGACGGGTACTGGTTCGACTCCGCCGAGGTGGACCGGGAACCGTACATGGCACCGGGTCTGGTCACCGCGGAGAAGGCCGCGCGGGGCAAGCTGCCCACCGACGTGTGGTGGCACACCATCGTCTCCCCCACCGGCAGGGAGAAGACCGGTTATCCGACGCAGAAGCCCCTGGGCCTGCTGCGCCGGATGGTCGCCGCCTCGTCCCGGCGCGGAGACTGGGTGCTGGACTTCTTCGCCGGCTCCGGGACGCTGGGGGCCGCGGCGGCGGAACTCGGGCGCAGGTTCGTGCTGGTGGACCAGAACCCCGAGGCGATCGAGGTGATGCGCCGACGGCTGGCGCCGGTCACCGCCCACCTGGAGGTCCGCACCGGGCCGTGAGAGGGCCAGGGCCCTCCGCACCCCTGCCGGAGGGCCCTGCCTCGTGTCCGGCCGGGGACCGGCTCGGGGGACCGCACTCGTCCGCCGCGATGCGCGACGATCTGCTGGTCCTCCACTCGTCTTCCACTTGCTTTGCGCCGTCCCGCGACCCTCGGGGCGGGCGGCCATGGCGCCGTCCGGTGCGACGCTGGTAGCTTCAGCGGCACCTCCCTCAAGACCGGACGTGTCCACGGCGAGGGCCTGCCGAGCAAGGGTGCCCCAATCGGAGTTGGTTCGACCATGGTGATGTGGAATGAAGAGGATGTGGTCACACCGCCGTCTGGACCTCCCGTCTTCAGCGCCCGGAACCTGAAGGTCACCACGAAGTCCGGCGTACAGCTGCTGGACGATGTCTCGATCACCGTCCCCTCCGGCACACTCGTGGGCGTGATCGGCCCGTCCGGTGCGGGCAAGTCGACGCTGCTGGGCGCACTGACCGGGCTGCAGCCGGCGACGCGCGGACAGGTCACCTGGAACGGGCGGGACCTCTACACCGAGTACGCCCAGCTCCGGTTCCTGGTGGGGCTGGTGCCGCAGGAGGATATCCTCCACCGCCAGCTCACCGTTCGCAGGGCGCTCCAGTTCGCCGCCCGGTTGCGCCTGCCTCCGGACCTGCGCCCGGCAGAGCGGGACCAGCGGGTCGATGAGGTCCTCGCGGAGGTCGACCTGACGGGCCAGGCAGACCAGAGGATCGATTCCCTCTCGGGGGGCCAGCGCAAACGGACCTCGATCGCCCTGGAGTTGCTCACGGCACCGCGACTGCTGTTCCTGGACGAGCCCACGTCCGGACTCGATCCCGGCCTGGACAGGCAGGTCATGGAGAGCCTGCGGTCGCTGGCCGACTGCGACCGAGTGGTGCTGGTCGTCACGCACAGCGTCCTGGCCCTGGACGAGTGCGATCGCGTGCTCGTCCTGGCCCGGGGCGGACGCGTCGCGTTCTTCGGACCGCCGGCAGAGGTGCTGCCCTTCTTCGGCGTGGACGACTACCCCTCGGCATTCGCGGCCCTGGAGGACGAGACCTGGGTGGACCGCAACGCACGGGCCTCCGCCCGTGACGCCTACGCGGGTCGGACCACGTCAGTCCAGGTGCCGGTCCCGGCCGCGGCGGCCCCGCCACCGCAGCGGACGGCGCCGGCTCGCCAGCTGTGGACGCTCATCCGGCGCAACGTCTCGGTGGTCGCCGCGGACCGGCTCTTCGTCATGCTCCTGATCGGCATGCCCATGCTGCTCGCGCTGATGGCGCAGGCCTTCCCCGGCAGGGCCGGGTTGTCCCTGAGTGAGGCACAGGGCGACGTCAATCAAGTCCAGCAACGCCTGGTGGTCCTCGTCGTCGGCGCCGCCCTGATGGGAACCGCGCTGTCCATCCGCGAACTCGTCGGGGAGCGGCCGATCTACCGACGAGAGCGCGCCGTCGGGCTCTCGCCGGCGGCCTACCTGCTCAGCAAGGCCGTGGTGCTCGGCGTGCTGGTGGCGTGCCAATGCGTGGTGTTCACCGTGCTCGCCCTCCTCGGCCTGCCGGGACCGGACGAGGCCCTGCTCCTGGGTGACGGACGCGTGGAGGTCGCCGTGGCGATAGCGGCGGTCGGCGTGGCCATGGCCGTCGCCGCACTGGCCGTATCCGGAGCCGTGACGTCCACCGAACAGACCATGCCCGCACTCGTCGCCATGGTGATGTCCCAGCTGATCCTGTGCGGCGGGCTGTTCCCGCTGGCGGGACGCGATGGCCTCGAGCAGGTGTCCTGGTTGCTTCCCGCTCGCTTCGGCTATGCGGCGACGGCCGCGACAGTGGGCCTACAACAACCCCCCGCGCCCGGAATCGACCCGCTGTTCGAGCCGACGGCCGGACAATGGCTCATCGACCTGGGCCTGCTCGGGGTCCAGGCCCTGGCCTTCCTCGGCCTGGCGGCCTGGACGCTGCACGTGTCCGTGACCCGGAACCCCTGGCGCTGAACAGGCGCCGCCCTGCCCCTGAACCCCCCGGTGTCCTCCGCCGTCCACCCCAGGGGTCAGGGGTAGATGACCTCGGTGCCCGTGCCGCGCTCGATGATCTGCTGCACCACGGCCGCGTCGGTGGTGTGCTCCCCGATCCGGTTGGGCTTGCCGGCCCCGTGGTAGTCGGAGGAACCGGTGACGAACATCCCGTGCTGGCGGGCGAGCACGCGCAACCAGCGGCGGGCGTCGTCCGGGTTGTCCCGGTGGTCGGCCTCCACCCCGGCCAGCCCGGCGTCGATCATCTCGTGGAACAGCTCCGTACCGACCACGCGCCCGCGCATGGAGGCCAGGGGATGGGCGAACACGGGCACTCCCCCGGCCGCCAGGACCAGCCGGACCGCGTCCACCGGGTCCGGTGCGTAGTGGCCCACGTAGTACTTGGAGCGCGGCGTCAGGATCGAGGTGAACGCCGCCGAACGGTCCTCCACCGCGCCCAGGGAGACGAGCGCGTCGGCGATGTGCGGCCGGCCGATCGTGGCGTCCGGCGTGGAGTGGCGCAGCACGTGGTCCCACGTGATCGGGAAGTCCTCGGCCAACCGGTCCACCATCCGCTGGGCCCGGGTGAGGCGGGAGCTGCGGGACCGCTCGATCTCCGCGGACAGGTCCGGATCGTGGGGGTCGTGCAGGTAGGACAGCAGGTGCACGCTGATGCCGGTGTCCGAGACGCAGGAGACCTCCATGCCCGGGATGAGTACGATCCCCGAGGCCACCGCCTGGTCCGCGGCCTCGGCCCAGCCGGCCGTGGAGTCGTGGTCGGTCAGCGCCAGGCCGCTCAGTCCGGCCCTGGCCGCAGCGCGCACCACGGTGGCGGGCGGTTCGGTGCCATCCGAGATGTTGGAGTGCGTGTGCAGGTCGAACGGCATGACCACCAGCCTAGCCAACGCCGGGCGCAGTGCGATGATGGACGCCATGAGTGATGCACAGTCCCAGACCCCGGAGACCCCGGACCACGACACCCAGCCCATCGAGGACCGAGTGAACAACCGGTCCCAGAAGCCGACCTCCGAGGCCTTCAAGGAGTTCATGGGCTCGAACTGGGCCCCGGCCGAGACCCCCCTGGTCATGCCGGACACCTCTGCGCCGTTCGCGGCCAAGCGCCGGGCGGCCCTGTCCGAGAAGTACCGGGGCGAGCGCATCGTCGTCCCGGCCGGTCCGCTGAAGGTCCGCTCCAACGACACCGACTACCGGTTCCGCGCCCACTCCGCGTTCGCCCACCTGACCGGGCTCGGAGTGGACCACGAGCCGGACGCCGTGCTCGTGCTGGAACCGGTGGACCCGGGGACCGGCGACCACGGCTCGGACCACGAGGCCACCCTGTACTTCCGTCCGCTGGCCGGCCGTGACTCCGAGGAGTTCTACTCCAACGCCCGCACCGGCGAGTTCTGGATCGGTGCCCGCCCCACCCTCGGCCAGATGCAGTCCCGCACCGGCATCCGCACCTCCGACCTGTCCGGGCTGGAGGTCGCGGTCACCAAGAACGCCGGCGCGGTGGAGATCGGCGGGGTCCGGATCCGCCTGCTGCGCGGCTCGGACCTGGACGTCGAGGCCCTGGTCGACACCTCGCGGATCAACACCGGCGTGGACCTGGAGGTCTCGGACGGGCTCGACGCCGAGCTGGCCGAGTTCCTCTCCGAGCTGCGCCTGGTCAAGGACGGCTGGGAGATCGAGGAACTGCGCGGCTCGGTCGCGGCCACCATCTCCGGGTTCGAGGACATCGTGAAGGTGCTTCCCGCGGCGGCCGGCCACGAGCGCGGTGAGCGCATCGTCGAGGGCGCATTCTTCTCCCGCGCCCGGCTGGAGGGCAACGACCTGGGCTACGACACGATCGCGGCCTCCGGGAACAACGCCACCGTGCTGCACTGGATCCGCAACAACGGCGCGGTGCGGGACGGGGACCTGATCCTCGTGGACGCCGGCGTGGAGGCCGACTCCCTCTACACCGCGGACATCACCCGCACGCTGCCGGTCAACGGGACGTTCACGGACGTGCAGCGCAAGGTCTACCAGGCGGTGCTGGACGCCGCCGACGCCGCCTTCGAGATCGTCAGGCCGGGCATCCGGTTCCGCCAGATCCACGAGACCGCCATGCGGGTGCTCGCCGAGCGCCTGTACGAGTGGGGCCTGCTGCCGGTCACCGTGGAGGAGGCCCTGTCCCCGGAGGGCCAGCAGCACCGTCGGTGGATGCCGCACGGCACCAGCCACCACCTCGGTCTCGACGTCCACGACTGTGCCCAGGCCAAGCGGGAGCTCTACCTCGACGGCGAGCTGAAGCCGGGCATGGTCTTCACCATCGAGCCGGGCCTGTACTTCAAGGCCGAGGACCTGGCCGTGCCCGAGGAGTACCGCGGCATCGGCATCCGCATCGAGGACGACATCCGCGTCACCGACGAGGGTGCCGAGAACCTCTCCGCCGCCCTGCCGCGCACCCCCGAGGCGATCGAGTCCTGGATGGCCGACCTCCAGCGCTGAGGCCCGCCCGTGACGGCCCGGCCGGTGTCAGGCCGGGTCGTCGTCGCGCGCCGGAGGCTCGGTGTCCGGTCCGGCGCCGGGTTCCGCGCCGGTCTCGCCGGCAGGGCGCTCGGCGTGGCGGCCGTAGCGCGGCCGGGCGAAGCGTCCCTCCGTGGTGCCCGACGCCGGCCCGGTGCCCGCCGCGGTGCCCTCCCCCGCTGCGGGGACCGAGGGTGGCTCGGACGCGGTGCCGGAACCGGCGTCGGGGGCGGGGCCGCCGTC
>NZ_AFXQ01000028.1 GCF_000224415.1 Citricoccus sp. CH26A
GGTTATGAGAAATCGGAATACCGGGCCGAGCCGTCGGTGTACTTATAGCCGATGGGGAACTGCTCGATGATGACATGCCCGGGAAACTCATCCTGGACCGCTTCCGCGAACTTATCGGCGTCACCCGGGTCGTCGAATACTCCCAAGACGACGTTGTCGGGCGTTTTGTCCTGCTGCACGATCCACACCCTGCGCTCATGCCTCCGCCATCTCATGCCGCCAGCATAGGTTTCAGCGCGCGGGAGCCCGAGGCCGGGCCTCCGCGCTGCAAGGGGATCGTCATCCGGGGTCAGTTTGTGAGTCAATCATCCAACCCTGTCCTGCAGGGCCCGGCGTTGGTGGCGGAAGACTGGCCTCCCCCTGTGGACCGCGAAGACCATGAGCAGCACGCCGAAGGGAGGCAGGAATCCCGGGGGAAGGTAATGCCGGTCAGGCCCGGAACCTCGGCGTCGACCAGCACGAGCCCCGCGGCCAGGCTCGCGCCCAGGATCCGCCACCAGGCGCGGTGCTGGGCTGGCGCGAGGGGCCGTCAGGCTACTGGGCGTTGCCGGCCGGCTGGAACAGCCATGTGACAGAGGTGACCATCAACAGGGCGGGAACCCCGGTCATCACCTGGGGCTGTGATGCACCCAGGACCAGGAACAATAGGAGCAGGCAGCCTGCCGCCATCACCCCGGCCCAGATGTACCTCCACCGTTGGCCCGTGAGCTCCGGGGCCCGGCCCCGGGACCGCAGCCCGATCCCGATGAGGATCAAGATCGCGGCCGCAATCGCCACGGTCCCACACGCTGCCGCCAGCCACGCCACCATGCGGGCGGCCTCGTCGGGGCCGAACCGGTAGGGCCAGTTCACCACCCAGGGAACCAGCCCCAAACACACGATCAGGACCCCGCCTGCGATCCGTACCTGCTTGGCGCGGGCGTGCGAGGTACTTGTCGAGGCCACAGTGGCTCCTTCGCATGTTTCGGTGAGCTCAGCGCATGTGCGGCCTCGCTGGTATGGCCCCATCATTCGATTTGACTAGGCCTGACCGCAATACCTGGCAGCAAACCGCCGTGCCTCTAAGGGATCCCTTCACGCCACGCTGGCGTCGTCTGAAGGGCTGGGTAGTCAACCTGAACTCATCGCAAGCTGCGTCGATAGCTGAGGCGGCGGCTCAGCAAAGTGCGGACCCGCCGGGTCAGGGCGTGGTGGGTTGCCGGTTCGCCGTCGGCACCGAACGCACGGCTTGCCACGCGAGAAAGCCGACGATCGCGATGTTCAGGACGACCATGGAGGCCTCGACGGGCAACGGAATAAGCCGCCACGCCAACACCTGGCTCAACCCGACGGCCAACACGACGACGCCAGACACGACCACCGCGGTGCGGTCACGTCGCTCGCGCCAGGAGAGCAGCCCGGAGCCCAGCAACCACAACCCCACCAGTGCGCTGGGGCCCACGGCAAACGAAGTCAACGCCAGCGCTGCCACGCTGACGCCAACAGCGCCAACTAGGAGCTGCAGTCCAGAACCGAGCTGGCCAGTTAGTCCAGCCAGGATCACCATGCCGGCCAGGGGCACCAATAAGCAGACGATGACGGCAACGCCCGCCCAAGGCCACCCGGTCCAGTTAAACCAGATCGTTGGTGCGAGGGCACCGGCCAGGGCACCTACTGCCGAACAGGCCAGCAACAGGCACGCATGCCAATCGGACACTGCCCAAGCGGCCGTCGACGGTTTCGGAGACCGCCCGTAATGCGTCGCAGATTCTTGAGCATCCCCCATGGGTCGGAGCCTACCGCCGCCCCTCGAACTGCCCCGTAAGTGGAACGACTTACGGCCACGCCAACAGCTCATCTGGACAAGCGACAGCGTGCCTCGGGCATCGTCCCGTAGGCCCCGTCCGGTGGTCCGTCCCGGTGACGGGACGCCATGCGACACGCCCATGAACAGGTCCATCTCCGGTGACGCGGTGTAAAGGTGCCTGCACGGAGATCATTCACCCGTCGCCGGCGGGTGTCATCCAGCTCAAGCGGCCGGCCTCGCGGACGAGAAGACGGAGCTCAGTATGCAGTCGACTTCTCGTCGATGACGGGCGAACGCCTGCCTCCGGCATGCCGCCTCACGGCACCAGGTAGTCCGAGTCCCGGGCATCCGTGATGAGCATGTGGCCCGGCGCGTGGCCGATCGCCAGGGGAGGCCGGGACTCCATGACCGCGGCCTGCGGGGTGACCCCGCACGCCCAGAACACCGGCAGGTGCCCCTCCGGGACCTGCACCGGATCGCCGAAGTCCGGACGCGAGAGGTCCTCGATGCCCAACTCGTGCGGCGCGCCCACGTGCACGGGTGCTCCGTGGACGGCCGGATAGCGCGAGGTGATCCGCACGGCGTCGGCCACCTGGGCGGCCGGGACCGGGCGCATCGAGACCACCAGCGGCCCGGCGAGTCCACCGGCCGGGGCGCAGCGCACCGAGGTGCGGTACATCGGCACGTTCACGCCCTGCTCCTGGTGCGCGACCGGCACGCCCCCGGCCACCAGGGCCGCCTCGAAGGTGAAGGAACAGCCGACGATGAACGTCACCAGGTCCTCCCGCCAGTACTCGGTGACCGACGTCGGCTCGGCCACCGGCACGCCGTCCTCGTAGACCACGTACTTCGGCACGTCGGTCCGGACGTCCCCGCCGGCCAGCAACTCGGAGGTGACCTCGCCGGCGTCGAGCACGCCCAGCAGGGGCATCGGCTTCGGGTTGCGCTGGGCGAACAGCAGCAGATCGAAGGCATGGGAGCGCGGGACGATGATCAGGTTCGCCTGTGCATAGCCGGCGGAGAAGCCCGACGTCGGCCGCACCAGTCCGGCGCGGAACAGGGCCCGGGCCTCGGCGGGGGAGAGCGCCTGGGCCTCGGCGGGGGACGGTGACGGGGTGGCCGACGGCCGGTCCCCGGAACCGGGTGCGGCGGGGGTGGTCAGGTTCATGCGCCGGTCATCATCTCGATGGCGGGGACGAAGGAGTTGACGGACAGGAACGCGGTGATGAGCCACACGGCCACGCCGATCACGATCAGCCACACGGGGTAGCGGTACCCGTGCAACAGGTCCCGGCGGCGGATGGCCACCCACAGCAGCACGCCGAAGCCGATCGGCAGGATCAGCCCGTTGAACGCGCCGGCGAAGACGAGCAGGGTCTGCGGCGCCTGGCCGAGCAGCAGGAAGGCGATGGTGCACACCACGATGAAGGCGACGGTGAGCAGGTTGCGACGGCGGGGGTTGCCGTCGGACCGGGTGACGAAGGAGATGGAGGTGTAGGAGGCGCCGATGACCGAGGTGACGGCCGCGGCCCACAGGATGACCCCGAACATCCGCAGGCCGATCTCACCGGCGGCGCTCTGGAAGGCCTCCGCGGCCAGGTTGTCACTGGTCAGCGCCACACCGCCGGCGACCACGCCGAAGATGGCCAGGAACAGCAGGGTGCGCATGACGGCCGTGACGATGATGCTCAGCACGGAGGTGCGGCTGATCTGCTTGATCGCCCGCTCGCCCCGGACGCCCGAGTCGATCATGCGGTGCGCCCCGGCGTAGGTGATGTACCCGCCGACGGTGCCTCCCACGAGGGTGGTGATGACCAGGAAGTCGACCTGCTCGGGGAACACCGTGTTGCGCAGGGCCTCCCCGACGGGCGGGGCGGCGACGATCGCCACGTAGAGCATCAGCAGGATCATGACCGCGCCGAGCAGGACGACGATCCGGTCCAGGGCCATGCCCGCCCGCTTGGACAGGAAGATCAGGATGGCGATGACCGCCGAGGCGGCGCCGCCGATCTTGGGGTCCAGGCCGAACATCGCGTTCGCCCCGAGGCCGGTTCCGGCGATGTTGCCGATGTTGAAGATCGCCCCGCCGACGAACACGAGCGCGGCGAGCACCCAGCCGACACCGGGCAGGACCTTGTTCCCCAGCTCCTGGGCCCGCAGTCCGGAGATGCCGATGACCCGCCACACGTTGAGCTGGACCGCGATGTCGACGAGCGTGGAGACCACGATCGCGAACGCGAAGGCGGCGCCGAGCTGGACCGTGAAGGTGGCGGTCTGCGCGATGAAGCCCGGGCCGATCGCGCTGGTGGCCATCAGGAACATGGCGCCGAGCAGCGCGGTGCGCTGGGCCTTGACGGTCAGGGGGACCTTCTCGGGGTGCCCTCCCGCGGACCCGGCGGGGTCCGTGCCGGTGGCCGGCTTCGCAGTGTCCTTCATGGTTCCTCCCGGGGGGTGGGTGACTGGCATCACAGATGCAGGCTGGTGAGAAGGCTACCGGTTGTTCAACAATCCACGCAAGACATTGTTCAACAATCACGGCTGCAGGCGCAGGTGCAGGCGCGGGCGCCGGTAGAGGTGCAGGTGTGGGAAGGGCACCGCTGGACGTGCCGGGCCCGCCCCGGCACTTGAACTTCCGCCGTCGGCCGGAGAACACTGGGGTCATGCCCCAGAAGAACGACGACGCCCCGCAGCTCAAGGACCAGGAGATGTACGAGTCCCTCCGCGAGCAGGGGGCCAGCAAGGAGAAGGCGGCCCGGATCTCGAACGCCGCCGCCCGGGACGGCCGCTCCGAGGTGGGGGAGCGCGGCGGGGAATCCGGGTCCTACGAGGACTGGACGGTCGAGGAACTCAAGGACCGGGCCAGGGAACTGGAGATCACCGGATACTCGGACCTGCGCAAGGACGAGCTGATCGAGAAGCTGCGCAACCACTGAGCCTCCGGGCAGGTCCTGGGCTCAGTCACCGTCGCCCCCGGTCAGCAGGGCCAGCAAGGCCCGGTCCGGCTGGCGCCTCAGGTCCATGACCCGGCCCTTCTCGAACAGGTCCAGCACCCGGGGGTCGATGTAGGACTCCCGTGCCACGGTGGGGGTGTTGTGCAGCAGCTCGGCGCTGGCCCGCACGGCGATCCGCACCGCCTCCGGTGAGGTGGCCCCCGCCCGGTGGGACCGCGCCAGCGACCGGGCCGCGGCCATCGTGCCCTGCCACGTGCGGAAGTCCTTGGCCGTGAACTCCAGCCCCGCGATCTCGGTCAGGTACTCGTTCACGGCCTCGGCCGAGACGCCCCTCCACTCCTTGCGGCGTCCGGTCCTCACCGGGTAGCAGACCGCGGGCGCCGTGCGCGGGGCGAGCGGCACGCCGGCGAAGAACTCCGCCAGGTCCGCGTCCCGCAGGCTGAGGTCCCATTCGCTGCCGGACTTGCCCCGGAACACCAGGCGGACCTCCTCCCCCTGGACCTCGACGTGCCGCCGCTGCAGGGTGGTGGCTCCGAAGGCCTCCAGCTGCCCCGAGTGCTCCTTCCCGCCGACGCGCAGGGCGCCGCGGTCCATCAGGCGCACGGCCGCTGCCAGGGCCCGACGCCGGCCGGTCGCCTCCGCCGGGGCGGTTCCCGTCCCGGCCCGCCCCGTCCCGCGGCCGGTGCCGGCCGGGTGTGGGGCGGCGCCGCCGTCGTGGTCCTGCGCACCGGAGCGCAGATCCCGGGTGACCCGCCGGCGCAGGGAGGGCAGGGTCTGGCCGAACGAGATCGACTTCTCGAACTTCTCGGCGTCCCGGTCCGCGCGCCACTGCGGGTGATAGAGGTACTGGGTGCGCCCGGCGTCGTCCACGCCGGTGGCCTGGATGTGGGAGTTCTCCTCGGCGGCGATCCACACCTGGTTCCAGGCCGGCGGGATCGCCAGTGCCCGGATCCGCCCGAGGGTGTCCTCGCGGGTGATCCGGCGGCCGTTGGCGCCCCAGTAGGTGAAGCCCCGTCCCGCCCGGCGCCGGGTGTACCCGCCGGTGCCGGGCGAGACCGTCTCCAGCCGCGGCACCTCAGGCGCTCTTGCGTCGAGAGGACGAGGTCCCGGTCTTCTTCCGCGGGGACCGGCCGGAGGACTTCGCCGTGGTCTTCGCGGACTTCGCCGAGCCCCCCGACGAGCCCTTCGCCGAACCCCCCGACGAGTTCTTCGTCGAGCCCTTCGAGGACGTCGTCCCGGAGGCACCCTTCCGGCCCGAGGCGGCCGACTTCTTCGAGGCCCCGGAGGCGCGCGACGTCGAACTGCCCTTCGCGGACCCGGACCTGCCGGACCCGGTGGACCTGCCGGAGCGGGTGGTGCGGCCCCGGCCGCGCTTGCGGTCCAGGGAGGCCTTGAGCGCCTCCATCAGGTCGATGACCTCCGCGTCCTCACCCGCGTCCTCGTCGGACCCGGACGCCCCGAAGGTCGCCTCGGTGTCCAGGGAGTCACCCTGCTCGAGCTTGGCGTCGATCAGCTTGCGCAGCTCCACCTGGTACGTGTCCTCGAACTCTTCCGGCGTGAAGTCGGAGGCGAACTGGTCCACGAGCGCCTTGGCCAGCTTCTTCTCCTTGGGGCTGATCTTGGCCCGGGACCGGGTGGCGGGGAAGTCGACCTCCCGGATCTCGTCCGCCCAGTGCATGCCCTGCAGCACCAGCACGTCATCCTGCACCCGCAGCACGCCCAGCCGGGTCTTCTGCCGCAGCGCGAAGGTGACGATCGCGGTACGGTCCGTGGACTGCAGGGCCTCGCGCAGCAGCAGGTAGGACTTGGGCGACTTGCCCTGCGGTTCCAGGAAGTAGCTCTTCTCGAGCGTCACCGGGTCCACCTGGTCGGAGGGGACGAACTGGACCACCTCGATCTCGTCATTGGTGGCCTCGGGGAGGGCCTCGAACTCCTCCTCGTGGATCACCACGGTCTGGTCGCCGTCGTCGTAGGCCTTGTCGATGTGCTCGTAGTCGATCTTCTTCCCGCACACCTCGCACCGGCGCTGGTACCGGATCCTGCCGCCGTCGGCGTCGTGGACCTGGTGGAAGGACACGTCATGGTCGGTGGTGGTGGAGTATGCCTTGACAGGGACGTTCACCAGCCCGAAAGTGATAGATCCAGACCAAATGGCTCGCATGGCGGTCAGCATATGCGGCCGCCGGGGGGCGCGGGAGGGCACGTGGCACGGACAACCCGCCAGACCTACACCGTGGGGCAGAGATCGCTCTCCGTCTCCAACCTCGACAAGGTCCTCTACCCGGCCACCGGCACCACCAAGGCCGAGGTGATGCGCTACTACCTCGGGGTCGCCGACGTGCTCATCCCGCAGGTCGCCCGCCGGCCGGTCACCCGCAAGCGCTGGGTCGACGGCGTGGGAACCGCGGACAGGCCCGGCACCGTGTTCTTCCGCAAGGACCTCGAGGACTCCGCCCCAGCCTGGATCCCCACCGGCCGGATCGTCCACGCCGAGCGGACCAACACCTACCCGCTGGCCGACGAGCCGGCCGTGCTGGCCTGGTTCGCGCAGGTCGCGGCCCTGGAACTGCACACCCCGCAATGGCGCTTCGGCCGCAACGGCCAGCCGCGCAACCCGGACCGGCTCGTGCTGGACCTGGACCCCGGCGAGGGCGCCGGGCTCGCCGAGTGCGCGGAGGTGGCCCGGTTGTGCCGTGACCTGCTCACGGACATGGGGCTGGAGGCCTACCCCGTCACCTCCGGGTCCAAGGGCATCCACCTGTACGCGGGGCTGGACGGCAGGCACAATGCCGAGGCCGTCAGCGCGGTCGCCCACGAACTGGCCCGCGCCCTGGAGGCCGACCACCGTGACCTGGTGGTCTCGGCGATGAAGCGGTCCCTGCGCGCGGGCAAGGTGTTCGTGGACTGGAGCCAGAACAACGCCTCCAAGACCACGGTCAGCCCCTACTCGCTGCGCGGACGGGAGCACCCGTGGGTGGCCGCGCCCCGGACCTGGGAGGAACTGGAGGACCCCCGGCTGCGCCACCTCGAGTTCGAGGAGGTCCTGGAACGGGTGGCCGGGGGCCTGGACCCCCTCGCCCCGCTGGGCTGGACCCCGGACGGCCCAGGCGGTGGGGGTGGCGGCGATGGGGACGACGACGGTGGCGCGGGTACCGGCAGCGGCACGGCCGAGGCCATCGACAGACTCTCCAAGTACCGTTCCATGCGCGACCCGGACAAGACCGCCGAACCGGTCCCGGCGCAGCCTCCGGCCGAACGGGAGCTCGGTGAGGGACAGCTGCCCGGCTTCGTGATCCAGGAGCACCACGCCCGCCGCCTGCACTGGGACTTCCGGCTGGAGCACTCCGGGGTGCTGGTGTCCTGGGCCGTGCCGAAGGGCCCGCCGCTGGACACGGACCAGAACCGGCTGGCCGTGATGACGGAGGACCACCCGCTGGAGTACGGCACCTTCGAGGGCACGATCGCCCCGGGCGAGTACGGGGCCGGGGAGGTCACCATCTGGGACTCGGGCACCTGGGAGCTGGAGAAGTGGCGCGAGGGCAAGGAGGTCATCGGCGTCCTGCACGGTCGCCCGGACGGCGGGCTCGGCGGGGTGCCCCGCCGCTACGCGCTGATCAACGCACCCGGCATGGGCGGGGAGCGCAACTGGCTGATCCACCTGATGAAGGACCAGCCGGACACCGGGCAGGCCGCGCCCGGGGTCCCGGCCCAGGACGCGACGACGACGGAACGAAAGAAGGCGGCAGGGAAGAAAGCGACGGAGAAGAACGCCACGGGGGAGACATCAGGGACGAAGCCGGCGGGGAAGAAGAGAGCGAGGACCGGTCCCGCGGCCTCCTTCGGCCCGGAGGACCTGCCGGCCCCCATGCTGGCCACGGTGGGCCGCCCCGCGGACCTGACCGCGGACGAGGACTGGTCCTTCGAGATGAAGTGGGACGGCTGGCGGGTGATCGCCGGGGTCAGCCAGGATCGGGTGGTCCTGGCCAGCAGGAACGGCCAGGACCTGACCGACCGCTATCCCGCGCTGCAGGAACTCACCGGGCTGCTGCGGGGCGAGGCCGCGGACCGCGGGGGAGCGGTGCTCGACGGTGAGCTGGTGGCCCTCGACGACCGGGGCAGGCCGGACTTCGGGCTGCTGCAGGACGGGACCGGGGAACTGCGCCTCATCGTGTTCGACATCCTCCAGCTCGGCCCGCCCGGCACGTCACAGCACCGTCGCCATTCGCTGCTGCGCACCGCCCACGGTGAGCGACGGGCGATCCTGGAGGCCTCCCTCGCAGAGGGGGAGGTGGTGTCCGTGCCACCGGCCTACCACGGCTCGCTGGCCCAGGCCCAGCGGATCAGCCGCGCGATGGGGCTGGAGGGCGTGGTGGCCAAGCGCACCGGTTCCGTCTACCTGCCGGGCCGCCGCGGGTCGGCGTGGATCAAGCTCAAGCTGCAGCAGCACCAGGAGATCGTGGTGATCGGCGTCCGCGAGGGCCGGGGCGAGCGCTCCGGCGGCGTCGGCTCCCTGCTGGCGGCCATTCCGGACGAGAGCGGGACACTGCGCTACGCGGGCCGGGTGGGCACGGGCTTCTCGGCCGACCAGCTGGCAGAGGTGGAACAGCGGCTGCGGCCACTGGCCCGGGACACCCCGCCCGTGGACGACGTCCCGGCCGAGGACCGTGCGGACGCCTGGTGGGTCACCCCGTCGGAGGTGGCCGAGGTGTCCCTGGCGGGACGCACCCGCGCCGGGCGGCTGCGCCAGGCGTCCTGGCGGGGCTGGCGGCCGGACAAGTCCGTGGACGAGGTCCGTTGGGAGGTCCCGTGAACGAGGCCGGCCGGCGGGACGGCGCCGGTCCGCCGGCGGATCCGGGTCCGTCCGGGAAGCACTCCGGCCGGCCCGTGGACCCCACCGGGCTGCGGCACGAGACGCCCGCCGAGAAGCTGGACCGGAACTGGAACGACCTGCTCCAGGAGCTGCGGGTGATGCAGACCGGGACGCAGATCGTCACCGCGTTCCTGATCGTGCTGCCCTTCCAGGCCCGCTTCGAGGAGGTGGCCGGGGAGATGACCGGCTGGTACATGGCCCTGTTGCTGGCCGCGGTGGTCCTGACGACCCTGATGCTGCTGCCCGTGGTCATCCACCGACGGCTGTTCGGCCGGCACGTCAAGGACCAGACCGTGGCCTGGGGGAACCTGCTGGTGAAGGTCTGCCTGGCCGGGCAGGGGGCGCTGCTGGCCGGGTGCGTGGCGCTCATCGCGCACGCCGTGCTCGAGCCTGACCGGGCCTGGTGGATCGCCGGTGTCACCGCCGCGGTGATCGCGCTGCTGATGCTGGCGCTGCCACCGCGGCGGGTCCACGCGAGCGACGAGGGTGACGCCGGCGGTCGCTGAGGCGACTACCGGGTCCGGGCCACGGACATGAGCCGCTTGTTCACGAACTCGTCCATGCCCAGCGGCCCGAGCTCCCGACCGAAACCGGAGCGCTTCACGCCGCCGAAGGGCATGTTCGCGGCCTCCGGTGGCGACTGGTTGGCGCCGACCATCCCGGCCTCCAGCTGCTCGGCGAACCGCTCGGCCCGCTCCGCCTCGGTGGCGAACACGGTCGAGCCCAGGCCGTAGGGGGTGTTGTTGGCCAGGGCGAGCGCCTCCTCGTCACTGGACACCCGGTACACCGCCAGGACCGGGCCGAAGAACTCCTCGCGGTAGACGTCGGCGTCCTGGGGGATGTCCGTGATCACGGCCGGCTCCACGTAGAAACCCTCCCGGTCGGCACGCCGGCCGCCCACGTGCAGGGTGCCGCCGGCAGCCACCGCGCGCTCGATCTGGTCGACCAGGGTCTGCGCCGCGGACTCCGAGGACAGCGGGCCGAAGGTGCCCTCCCGCTCCTGGGCCGGATCGGCGGGCTGCAGTCCGGAGACCTGCTGCACCAGTTCGTCGACGAAGTCGTCGAAGACGTCGTCCATGACGATCAGGCGCTTGTTCGAGTTGCACGCCTGGCCGGTGTTCTCCAGCCGGATGGCCAGCGCGTCGCGGGCCGCCTGGCGGGGATCGTCCGTGGAGAGGATGACGTAGGGGTCGGACCCGCCCAGTTCCAGGACGGCCTTCTTCAGGTGCCGGCCGGCCTGCTCGGCCACCGCGGCGCCGGCCCGCTCGGAACCCGTCAGCGAGACGCCCAGGACCCGGGGGTCGGCGATGATCGTGCCGACCTGGTCGTGCGTGGCGAACAGGTTCTGGTAGACCCCCTCGGGCACGCCGGCGTCGCGGAACAGCTGCTCGATGGCCAGCGCGGACTCGGGGACGATCTCGGCGTGCTTGAGCAGGATGGTGTTGCCCAGCACCAGGTTCGGGGCGGCGAAGCGGGCCACCTGGTAGTACGGGTAGTTCCACGGCATGATGCCCAGCAGCACGCCCAGCGGCCGGCGCTGGATGACGTTGCTGGACCCGTCGGTGCTGTCGAGGACCTGGTCGGCGGCGAGCTGCGGGCCGTTGTCCGCGTAGTACCGGAAGATCTCCGCGCTGAACTCGGCCTCCCCGCGGGACTCGGCGATCGGCTTGCCCATCTCGCGGGTGATGGTCTCGGCCAGCGCGTCGGCACGCTCCTCGAACAGCTCCGCGATCCGGGCCACGATCCCGGCCCGCTCGCCGATGTCGCGGGAGCGCCAGTCCTCGAAGGCCCGGTGGGCGGTGGCGATGGCCTGCTCGACCTGCTCGTCGGTGGCGACCGGGTGTTCGCTGACGGTCCGGCCGGTGGCCGGATTGACGGCGCGATAGGCCGGTGAGGTGGTGGGGGTGGTGTCGGTGCTCACAGTGTCCATGGTGGTCATGATGCCTCTTCCGTGCGTGGGGTGGAATGCGTGGAGGGGGATTCGGTGGTCGGTGCTCGGGCCGTGGTCCGTGGTGGCGGGGACCGATACGGTCCGGTCGCCTCGAACGCGCAGGCTAGCCGGAGCAGGGCGGTGTCGTCGTAGGCGCGGCCGGCGAAGGTCAGCCCAAAGGGCATGCCGATGTCCGGGGCGGTGCCCATCGGGACGGTGACGGTGGGGATGCCCAGGTGCCGGGGGACCAGGTTGCCGTTGGCCACCCAGGTCCCGTTGCGCCAGGCCAGTTCGGCCGAGCGGGGGTTCACGTCGGCGTCGGCGGGCCCGACGTCGGCCAGGGCGGGGAAGACAACCGCATCCAGTCCCAGCCCGTCCATCCAGTCCTCGAGGTCGGTCCGGCGGGTCTGTTCCAGTCCGGCGAGGCCCTGCGCCAGGTGCGGGATCGACTCCACCGTGGTTCCGGGCCGGCGGGTCCGGATGATCTCGGGGAAGGCGGCGATGTCGTCGCCGAACCCCTCGTAGCGGTCCGGCAGGGCGCCGGGCGGGTGCGGGAAGATCCGGGCGCCGTCCACCCGGGCCAGCGTGTCCAGTCCCGGGTCCCCGTTGGCCTGGAGGAAGTCCTCCCAGGCCCACGCGGACAACTCGCTGACCTCCGTGTGCAGGAACTCGGGGGACACCAGTCCGCGGGTGGCGATGGTCGGGGCCCCGGGGCGGTCGCCCTCGTAGTTCGTGACGACCGGGAAGTCCACCGCCACGACGGTGGCACCGGCCGCCTCCAGGGCCGCCCGCGCCGCCTCCCAGAGCTCGATCACGGAGGCGCGCGTCTCCACGCGCCGGCCCATCGGGCCCCCGATGCCGGCGGACCCGCGGTGGTCGGGTCCGGTGCCGGCCTCCGGGTCGGCGTTGACGTACATCCGGGGCACGCCCAGTCGCCTGCCCGTCAGGGCGCCCCGGCCGCCGTCGGGCCCGGAGGCCGCGGCGAGGGCGGGGTAGGACGGTGGCCGGACGTCACCGGCCCGCGGGAGGGGGATCCACGGCTGAAGGCGCCAGAAGTCCCCGCGGGTGGTGTGGTCGTCGGCGACGATGACGTCCAGCACCTCGAGCAGGTCCGCCATGGAGCGGGTGTGGGGGACCACCACGTCCATGGTGGGCACCAGCGGCCAGTTGCCCCGCACGGAGATCATCCCGCGGGAGGGGGTGTAGGCGCACAGGGCGTTGCAGGAGGCGGGCGCCCGGCCGGACGACCAGGTCTCCTCACCCAGGCCGAAGGCACCGAGGCTCGCGGCCGTGGCCGTCCCGGAGCCGTTCGAGGAACCGGAGGCGAAGGCGCTGGTGAGGTAGTCGGGGTTGTAGGGACTCTCCGCCCGCCCGTACAGGCCGCGCTGCATGCCCCCGTTGGCCATGGGCGGCATGTTCGTCAACCCCAGCAGCACCGCCCCGGCGTCCCGCAGCCGCTCGATGGTGAAGGCGTCCCACCGGGCCACCAGGCCGGCGAACGCCGGTGATCCGGCCGCCACGGTCAGCCCGCGGGCCATGAACGAGTCCTTCGCGGTGTAGGGGATGCCGTCCAGCGGTCCCCGCACCGCCCCGGCGGCGCGCCGCTCGTCCGAGGCGCGGGCCTCCTCCAGGGCCCGGGGGTCGTCCACGATCACGGAGTTCAGCGGGATGCCACCGTCGGGGGCCCGGTCCGCGGCCACCGTGCCGGAGGCGGACTGCGCCGGCCGGTCATGGCGCGCGATGCGCGCCCGGTAGGCGTGCACGAGCTCCACGGCGGTGGTGCGACCGGACTCCAGGGCCGCCCGCAGCTCGGCGATGGACCTCTCGGTGACCTCAAGCATTCCCATCGACCGACCCGCGCGGGGCGAGCGTGCCCCGGTCCGTGCCCGCGGCCGGCTGCTGCTGGGTGATGCAGTGGATGCCGCCGCCGAAGGCGAAGATGTCCCGGGCGTCCACGAGTTCCACGGCGCGTCCCGGGTAGGCCTCGCCGAGGATCCCGGCGGCCCGCGCGTCGGCGGCGGGCTCGCCGAAGGCGCACAGGATGACGGCGCCATTGGCCACGTAGTGGTTGATGTAGGAGTAGTCGACCCACCCCTCGGCATCGCGCAGCGCTGACGGGGCGGGGACGTCCACCACGCGCAGCGGCCGGCCCTGGGCGTCGACCGCACCGCCCAGCTCCTCGCGTAGCCGCCGGGTGACCTGGTGGTCGGGGTGCCCGGGGTCGTCCTGGCGGTGCAGCAGCACGGTGCCGGCCTCGGTGAAGGACGCGACGATGTCCACGTGCCCGCGGGTGCCGAAGCCGTCGTAGTCCCGGGTCAGCCCGCGGGAGAGCCACACCGCGTGGGTGGTGCCCAGCTGGTCGTGGATCTCGGCCTCCACCGCGGAGCGGGTCAGCCCCGGGTTGCGGTCGGGGTCCAGTTGCACGGTCTCCGTCAGCAGGACCGTCCCCTGGCCGTCGACGTGGAACCCGCCGCCCTCGTTGACCAGCCGGGAGTCCCGCGCGGGGGCCTGGGCGTGGTGGGCGACCGCTGCGGCGAGGTGCCGGTCCTGGTCCCACCGGGCCCAGGGCTGGGCCCCCCAGCCGTTGAAGACCCAGTTGACCGCCGAGAGCGCTCCGGTGGGATCCAGGGTGAACGTCGGGCCGGAGTCGCGCATCCAGGCGTCGTCGAGGACGGTGGGGAGGATCTCGACGTCGGACCCGAGCAGGTCCCGGGCCGCCGCCTCGTCCTGCGGGTGGGTCACCACGGTGACCGGTTCGTACCGGGCGATCGTGCGCGCCACGGACGTCCAGGCGGTGCGGGCCCGCCCCAGGCCTTCCGAGCCGGGGGCCCCGAACGTGTCGTTGGGGGTGGGGAAGGACATCCAGGTGCGCTCGTGGGGCGCCCACTCCGGGGGCATGACCGGGGTCATCAGATGGTCAGCCCTTCCCCGGTGGTGTCCCGCGTGGACTCGGTGGTCTCCAGGGTCTCCCCGCGGAAGTAGGCCGGGTGGCGCAACCGGGTCCACAGCATGAGCACCACGCCCAGGACGAGCACGCCCATGCCCAGGACGAATACCATGCCCACCCCGCCGATCGAGGACCCCGACCCGTAGTCCGGATTGATCGAGTCCACGGCGGTCTGGAAGAACATGACCAGCAGGACCGCGCCGCCGATGAGCGGGAAGAGGAACTTGAACACCACGTTGCGGGCCGAGGTGAACAGCTCGCGGCGGAAGTACCAGACGCAGGCCAGGGCCGTGATGCCGTAGTAGAAGCAGATCATCAGGCCCAGGGCGGTGATGGTGTCCCACAGGGCGTTCTCGCTGAGCAGGCGGGTGATCGTGTAGAAGCCGCCGGCGGCCACGGCCGAGGAGATGGTGGCCACGGAGGGGGTGCGGAACCGGGGGCTGATGCGGGAGAACATCGGCGGCAGGGCACGGTAGTACCCCATGGCCAGCAGGGTGCGCGAGGGAGAGATCATCGTGGACTGCAGGGAGGCGAAGGAGGAGGACATGATCGCGATGGACATCAGCAGGGCGAACGGACCCATCACCGGGCTGGCGAGCACCGCGAACAGCGACTCCTGGTTGTCCGGGTTCCCGGCGCCCAGGCCCTCGGTGCCGATGCCGGCCCAGGCGATGACGGCCAGCGCGCACAGGGTGTAGATCGCCATGATGATCAGCACGGTCAGGGTGGCTGCCCGCCCGGAGGTGCGCTGGGGGTCCTTGGTCTCCTCGTTCATGGTCAGGGTGGTGTCCCAGCCCCAGAACAGGAAGATGGACAGCGAGATGCCGGCGGCGACGATGGAGAAGTCGTCGAAGCTGAACGGGTTGAACCAGTCGATGCTGATGGGCGTGGGGTCGAAGCCCTCCCCGTTGGCGGCCTGCACGAGGGCCGCCACGGCGAAGCCGCCCAGCACCAGCAGCTGGAAGCCCACGAGGACGTACTGGATGTGCTGGGTGGACTTCAGCCCCCGGTAGGAGATCCAGGCCGCCACCGCGATGAACACCAGGGTGGTGGGGATGTTGATCCACAGGCTGTCCGTCAGCTCGGCCAGCGCCGGGTTGCCGAGGACCTGGGCCAGCAGCAGGTAGAAGAAGTCCACCGCCACGGCGGCCAGGTTGGACAGCACGATCACCGTGGCCGCGATCAGGCCCCAGCCGCCCATCCAGCCGATCCACGGATTGAACGCCTTGGTGGCCCAGGTGAAGGACGTCCCGGAGTCGGGCACCCGCGAGTTGAGTTCGCGGTAGCCGAAGGCGACCAGCAGCATGGGCAGGAAGCCGAGCAGCAGGATGGCCGGCACGTGGGTGCCGACCACGGAGATGGTGGGTCCGAGCCCGGCGGTCAGGGTGTAGGCCGGGGCGATGCAGCCCACGCCGATCACGACGGCGCCGATCACCCCCACCTGGCCCCGGGCCAGTCCCTTGGCGGAGACGGCCCGGTCCTCGGCGGGACGGGGCGGCACGGTGTTGGCAGTGCTCATGTCAGTGGTCACTTTCAGCAGTGGCGGGACCGGTGTGGCCGGCGGGCACGACCACCACCGGGACCGGGACGGTGCGCAGCATCTTCGCGGCGGTGCTGCCCAGGAACAGCCGGCCGCGGGCGGCCAGCCGGGAGGAGCCCACGATGACGACGTCGTCGGGCTCCCACTCGAGGTGGGCCATGGCATGGTCCACGGTCGGCCCGGAGGCGACGAGCGTGGTGGCCCGGCCCTGGTCGAGCATCTCGGCGGCCTCGTCGGCCAACCGCCGGTTCGCGTACTGGGTGACGGAGGCCAGGACGTCCTCGTCGTCCACGGCGGTGCCCGGGCCGGAGCCCTCCTCGGCCCGGTCCAGCAGCACGAGGGAGACCAGCCGCAACGGGATGGACCGGCGACCGGCCGCCTGGATGCCCAGGCCGACGACGTCGACGGCGCCCGGCCGCGGGCCGAACATGGCCGTCAACCGGCCCACGGGCCCGCTGTGTTCGTATCCGGCCGGGGCCAGGGCCACCGGGATCGGCGCGGTGTGCAGGAGGGTGGTGGCGACGGAGCCGAGGCGGTACCGCCGCAGCAGTCCTCCGCTGCGGCCGCCGATGATGATCATCGAGCAGCCCAGCTGCTCGGCGGCGGCCAGCAGCCCCTCGGCGTCCGACTCGGCGGTGACCACGTGGCCGGTGGCCGGGACATCGTCCGGGACGGTGGCCAGCGCCTCGTCGAGCCAGGCGCCCAGTTGTTCCTCGAGGATGTTGCCGTACCCGCCGGCCGGCGGATAGATCCCGGCGTAGGCGCTGTCCAGCGGGGCGATCATCACCACGTGGAGCCGGGCGTCCTGCTCCCGGGCCAGCGCGATGCCCAGGTTCAGGGCGTCCCGTCCGGTGGAGGTCGCCAGGTAGCCGACCAGCAGGTGCCGGGTCATCGGAGCGTCCCCTCGGTGAGGACCGGCCGGCCGGCGTGTGCGAGGATCTGTCGCGCCGCGGCCTCGCCCATGCGCACCGCGCCGTCCACGTGCTGGTAGCCCTCGGCGGCGATGTCCGAGCAGGCGTAGTGGATGGGCCCGGTGGGACGGTTCTGCAGGTGGCCCCAGCGGTGCAGCCCGCCCAGGTCATAGCTGGCCGCGTAGGCACCGCGGGTCCACTCCTCGGCCGCCATGTCCGAGAGGTAGAAGGCGATCGGCTCCAGCGCCTGCGGCCCCAGGTAGACGGCCAGTGCCTCCAGGACCTGTCGCCGGCGCTCCTCGGCCGGCAGGGCCCACATCCGTTCGGCGTGGACGTCCGAGATGAAGCCCACCAGGGTCCCGTGCGGGTCCTCCGTCCCGGGCTCGCCGCCGGCGAGGTTGGGGCCGTAGTTCGTGTTGTCGTAGACCTCCTGCACCAGGCGGCCGCCGCCGAAGCCGGTGCCGGACAGGCCCTGGGCGCGCCAGAAGGGGGTCTCGTAGACGGCGTGGACCTTGATGACCAGGCCCATCGAGAGGTGCTGGTGGGCGATCTGCTGCTCGCGCGGCATCGGCGGGGTGAACTGGATGCGTGAGTAGAGGTTCGGCGGGACGGCCAGCACGGCGTTCCGCGCCCGGACGACCACGCGGTCGGAGTGGGCGACCACCCGGCCGGGGGCACCGTTCTCCGGCACGCCGTCGCGCACGTCCGCCGCGATGCCGTTCAGCGGATCCGCGGTGGCGGGGTCCGGGGTGGCCCACTCCAGCCCCCGCACGGGGGAGGACAGGTACAGGTCCTCGCCGATCTCCTCGGCCAGTCGCTCGGACACCGTCTGCATCCCGCCCACCACGCGCCGGTCGAGGATGAAGTCCTCGTCCACCAGGTTCGAGAAGGATCCCGCCGAGGCCGCCATGAGCACGGCCTGCAGCACGGAGAAGGCGTAGGAGGGCTTGGTGAGCATGCCGGAGGCCACGTAGATCGAGACGTTGTCGATCGCCTCCTGGTCGTCCGAGTGGCTGCTGAGCCAGGTCCGGAAGGAGATGGAGTCGAGCTCGGCCGCGCGGTCCGCCGCCCACGGCGCACTGGCCCCGATCTCCACGGTGAGCTCGTCCAGCAGGCCGATCAGCCGTTCCATCTCGGTGGCGGTCCGCTCCGAGACCGGCATGCGGTCACCGGTGTAGGTGTGCCGCGTCCCGTCCGGTGCCACGTAGACGGAGGCACCCTCGCGGTAGCGCGGGAAGGTCTCCAGGCCCAGCTCCTCGACCAGCTCGATCAGCCGGGTCTGGTCCGGGGAGATCCACTGCCCGCCGATCTCGATGAAGTGCTCCCGGCCGCTGGCGTCCGCCACCCGGCCGTTCCATGTCCGGCCCCCCACGCGGGGCCGCGCCTCCAGGACGGCGACGCTGTGGCCGGCGTTCCGGAGGGTGCGGGCGGCCATCAGTCCGGCCGGTCCCGCCCCGATGACCACCACGTCGCGGTCGATGGTCGGAACGGTGCTCGCGGCGTCCCCGGACGGGGTGGGGAAGGTGATGCTCATGTCCTGGCTCCATAAATGAATAGCATTCTTTTTGTGACACAGTACACGCTGTTCGAGGCCGCGCCAAGGGGTGGCGGGGGCCTCCTAGACTGGGCACGGCGCCCGATCGGACGCCACGGCCGACGACCAGGGGAATGACATGGCAGGACCTCGGCGGCAGGCGGGCCGGCCGGTGAGGCCGGTGCTGAGCCGGGAGCGGATCGCGCAGGCGGCACTGGAGCTGGTGACGCTGGACGGGGCCGACACGCTGACGATGGCGGCCCTGGCCCGGCACCTCGGGGTGGCCGCGTCCGCGCTGTACAACCACATCGGCGGCAAGGCCGAGCTCACGGCGCTGCTGCAGGACGCCGTGATGGGACGGGTGGACGTCAGCTCCCTCGAGGCGTTCCTGGACGGTTCCGGGTCACTCGCCGCGGCGCTCGCCGACTGGGGCCGGTCCTACCGGGAGGCCTTCGCCGCCCACCCCACGTTGATCCCCCTCATCGCGACCCTGCCGATCTCCGGGGCGCCGACCACCCGGGGAATGTACGACGTCGTGGCGGCGGCCCTGTGCCACGCGGGGGTGCCCGACGCGCGGGTGGTGCCGGTCATCATCGCCTTCGAGTCCTTCCTGTTCGGATCGGCCATGGACGTGCACGCCCCGGCCTCCATCTTCACCTCGCGGCCCGGCGAGTCCGATGCGCCGAGCTTCCAGCGGACCGTGGACTCCTTCACGGCCGCGCTCGCGGCCGGTGACCAGGGGGCGGGCGCCGCCGGACAGGACACCGTCCCGGGGGCGGCCCAGCGCAATCCCTACGCGGATGCGCCCTTCGAGCTCGGCCTGGACGCCCTGATCCACGCCACCCTGCGGCTCGTGCCCTGATCAGGAGTCGAAGCCCATGCCCAGGGCCTCGGTGAACTTCAGCCACAGCCCCTTGCGTCCGCCCCGCCGGTCGGCCCGGGCCATCTCCCGCTTGGTGATCTCGATGCCGGCCCAGGCCAGCGGGTCGGGAGGGAAGGGTGCCGGCTTGCGCCGGACCATCTGTAGCCCGGTGAGTTCGGTGTCCCGGCCCGAGAGCAGGTCCAGCATCACCTGGGCGGCGAACCGGCTGGCACCGACGCCCAGTCCGGTGAACCCGGCCGCACGCGCGGTCAGCCCGCCGTGGGCGGTGTCGAAGAAGGCGAAGAACCGCGAGCAGGTGTCGATGGCCCCGCCCCACTGGTGGCTGAAGCGCACGCCCTCCAGTTGCGGGAACGTCGCCAGGGCGTGGGCGGCGAGCCGCCGGAAGGTCTCCGGGCGCTGGTCGTAGGCGCCGGAGACGCGCCGCCCGTAGTGGTAGACCGCGTCGTAGCCGCCGAACAGGAGCCGGTCCCGGCCCGTGGCGCGGTCGGCGGCCAGCCGGTAGTAGTGGAACCGGGAGTCGGGGTCGTCCAGCCCCTGCCGGCGACGCCAGCCGAGCGCCGCGGACTGCTCGGGCGTCAGCGGCTCGGTCATCAGCGCGTAGTCGTAGACCGGGACGGTGGACAGTCCCGTGCCGGGCAGCAGGGACCGGTACGCGTTGGTGGCCAGGGCGACCCGCCGCGCCGTGACCACGGCGCGGGGCGATCCGTCCCCGGGGCCCTGGTGGCCGCCGTCGTACGTCTCCTGCGGAAGGGACCCGGCGCGGGCGGGAAGGCCCTCGACCTCCCCGCCGACCGTGGCCACCACACGGGCCCCCGCACCGGTGCCGGTGCGGCGCAGTTCCGGGACCGGTGAGTGCTCGTGGACGCGCACGCCCCGCTCCAGGCACGCACGCTTGAGCCCCCAGGCCAGCCGCGCGGGATCCACCAGCGCGGACTCCCGGTGCCACCACAGCCCGGCCCGGTAGAGCGGCGAGGCGACCTCGGCCCGGACCTGCTCCCGGTCGAAGAAGGTCGACTGCGCCGGGTCGGCCTCGTGCTCGCGCCGCAGCGCGTCCACGTGGTGGTCCTCGACGGCCACGGTCATGCTGCCGTTCCACTCGAAGCCGCAGTCGATCCCGTACCGCTCGAGGGTCTGCCGGATCTCCTCCACGTTCTGCTCGCCGAGCTCGTCCAGCCGGTCGACCTCGTCCGGTACGTGCAGCAGCCCGTTGGCGCGTCCGTGGGTCAGCGAGGTCGAGACGAACCCGCCGTTGCGCCCCGAGGCGGCCCAGCCGCACTCGTGCCCCTCCAGCAGCAGCACGTCCCGGTCCGGGTCCCGCTCCTTGGCCAGCAGCGCGGTCCACAAACCGGTGAAACCGCCGCCGACCACCAGCAGGTCGGTCGCCGTGTCCCGGCACAGGGCGGGCTCGGCGGGCGGCCGGTCAGAGGAATCCAACCAGTAGGACATGCCCTTGGCCCCGGCCAGCGCCGAGTCCACGACGTCGGCCGGCACCTCGCGCTCGGCCCTCTCGTAGGCGGTCAGGGGCGAGGCCTCGTCGGGTCGTGGCGGCTGCGGCACGGGGGTCACCTCCGGTCCCGGGTCAACCGGCCGCGTGGCGGTCCGCGACGTCGAGCGCCTGGTCCAGGATGGCCAGTCCCTCGCGGAGCACCTCGTCCGGGGTGTTCAGCGGCGGGGCCACGTGGATCCGGTTGTAGTTGGCGAACGGCAGCAGGCCCAGCCGCTTGCACTCGCCGATCAGCTCGTTCATCTCCGGGCTCGAGCCGCCGTAGGCCGCGAGGGGCTCCTTCGTGGTCCGGTCCCGCACGAGCTCGACGGCCCAGAAGGCACCCAGTCCTCGGACGTCGCCCACCGAGGGGTGGCGGTCCCCGATCTCCCGCAGGCGGGGGCCGATGACCTCCCGGCCGACGCGCGCGGCGTTCTCCACCATGCCCTCGTCCTTCATGGCGTTGATGGTGGCCACGGCGGCGGCACAGGCCAGCGGGTGCCCGGAATAGGTCAGCCCGCCCTGGTAGACGCGCTCGGCGAAGGTCTCGTAGACGGCGTCCGAGATGGCCACGCCGCCCAACGGGACGTAGCCCGAGTTGACGCCCTTGGCGAAGGTCATCAGGTCGGGCTCCACGTCCCAGTGGTCGACGGCGAACCACTCACCGGTCCGGCCGAAGCCGACCATCACCTCGTCGGCGATGAACAGCACGCCGTACTTCCGGGTCAGTTCCCGGACCCCGGCCATGTACCCCGCTGGCGGCACGTAGATGCCGGCGGTGCCGGGGACCGACTCGAGGATCAGGGCCGCGATGTTCTGGGCGCCCTCGAGCTGGATGACCTGTTCGAGGTGCTCCAGGGCGCGCTCGGTCTCCTGCTGGTCGTCCTCGGCATGGAAGTAGCTGCGGTAGGGGTAGGGCGGCATGAAGCGGACGACGCCGGCCGCGGACCGGTCGGCGTCGAACCGGCGGGCATCACCCGTGACGTTCACGGCCAGGTCGGTGCCGCCGTGATACGACCGGTAGGCCGAGAGGACCTTGTGCCGGCCGGTGTGCAGCCGCGCCATCCGGATGGCGTGCTCCACGGCGTCGGCGCCGCCGTTGGTGAAGAACACGTGGTTCAGGTCCCCCGGGGCCAGGTCGGTGACGAGGCGGGCGGCCTCCGACCGGGCGTCGTTGACGTGGGCCGGGGCGATCGTGGCGATCCTCGCGGCCTGGTCCTGGATCGCGGCGATGACCTTCGGGTGGGCGTGGCCGATGTTCGTGTTGACCATCTGGGAGGAGAAGTCGATGAGCCGGCGTCCCTCGCCGTCCCAGACGTGGGGGCCCTCGGCCTTGAGGATGGTCATCGGGCTGATCTTGCGCTGCGCGCTCCACGAGTGGAAGACGTGGGCGCGGTCGAGGTCGAACGCCTTGCGGCCCTCGGCGATCAGGTCCTCGGTGATGGCGGGATCGGGGGTCACCGGCTGGATGGTCATCTCGTCTCCTTCGTCGAAGCTGCCTGGTCTCGATCGTGCCATGACTGGGCGCGCGGCGGGTGAGGCCGGTCTCCCGCGCGCCCTGTCCCGGCCGCCGGCGCGGTCAGATCCGCGCCCAGGCGTCCTGCAGCACCCCGCGCAGGATCTGCTCGATCTCGTCGAACTCGGACTGGCCCAAAGTCAGCGGCGGGGCGAGCTGGATGACCGGGTCACCGCGGTCGTCCGCGCGGCAGTACAGTCCGGCCTCCCACAGGGCGGGGGACAGGAAGTCACGCAGCAGCCGGTCGGCTTCCGGGCCCTCGAAGGTGGTCTTGGTGGCCTTGTCCTTGACCAGCTCGATGCCGAAGAAGTACCCGGCCCCGCGCACGTCGCCCACGATCGGCAGGTCCAGCAGCTGCTCCAGCGTGGCCCGGAAGGAGTCGGAGCAGCCCTGGACCCGCTCGTTCAGCCGCTCGCGTTCCATGATGTCCAGGTTGGCCATGGCGACGGCGGCGGCGACCGGGTGACCGCCGAAGGTGTAGCCGTGGTAGAAGGTCGAGTCCTTCGCGAAGGGCTCGAAGAGCCGGTCGGAGGCGATCATCGCCCCGATGGGGGCGTACCCGGAGGTCATGCCCTTGGCGCAGGTGATGATGTCCGGGGTGTAGCCGAGGTCGGTGCAGGCGAACATCGAACCGATCCGGCCGAAGGCGCAGATCACCTCGTCGGAGACCAGCAGCACGTCGTACTCGTCGCAGATCTCCCGGACGCGGTCGAAGTACCCCGGCGGGGGCGGGAAGCACCCGCCGGCGTTCTGCACCGGCTCCAGGAAGACGGCGGCCACGGTCTCGGGCCCCTCGAACTCGATGGCCTCGCGGATGCGTTCGGCGGCCCAGAGCCCGAAGTCCTTCTCGTTGTCCGCGCAGAACACCGGTGCCCGGTAGAAGTTGGTGTTCGGCACCCTGAACCCGCCGGGGGTCAGGGGCTCGAATTGCTGCTTCAGTTCGGGGATGCCGGTGATGGACAGAGCGCCCTGCGGCGTGCCGTGGTAGGCGATGGAGCGGGAGATGACCTTGTGCTTCATCGGCCGGCCGGTCTCCTTGAAGTAGTTCTTGGCCAGCTTCCAGGCGGACTCCACCGCCTCGCCGCCGCCGGTGGTGAAGAACACGCGGTTCAGGTCCCCGGGCGCGTAGGTGGCCAGTCGCTCCGCCAGGTCGATGGCCGGGGGATGGGCGTAGGACCACAGCGGCATGAACGCCAGCTCCCGGGCCTGCTTCGCCGCCGCCTCCGCCAGCTCCTCGCGACCGTGCCCGACCTGCGCCACGAACAGGCCGGCGAGGCCGTCGATGTAGCCCCTGCCGGCGTCGTCATAGATCATGTGGCCCTCGCCGCGCACGATCACCGGGACATCGGCCCCGCGCTGGATCGGGCCGTGCGCGGTCATGTGCATCCACAGGTGGTCGCGGGCCGCGTCCGTGCGCAGGGCACCGGTGGGTGTGGTGCGTACCGAGTTGTCGGTCATCGGGTTCCCCAATCGTATTCCTGCTTCCGCAGGGAGAGGTAGGTGAGGGTCTGCGTCTGCGTGACCCCCTCGGTGGTCCGGATGGCGGTGATGACGTCCAGGAGGTGCAGGTCGTCCTCGCAGACCACCTCCACCAACACGTCCCAGTCGCCGGCGACCACCACGCAGTAGTCGACCTCCGGGATCTGCGCGAGGCGGTCGGCGGTCCCGGTCAGGTCGGCCCCGGTCTTGACGTGCACCATGGCCTGCCGGGGGAAGCCCAGCTGCATCGGGTTGGTCACGGCCACGACCTTCAGGACGTCGTCGTCGAGCAGCCTCGTCACGCGCTGCCGCACGGCGGCCTCGGAGAGCCCGACGGCGCGGGCGATCGCCGAGAACGACCGTCGCCCGTCCTGCTGCAGCTGCTCGATGATGGCCTTGGAGCGGTCGTCCAACGCTGCGGCATGGGCCTCGGACGGTTTCGCGGGGGCGAGGCTGCTCTGGGGCGTCACGGTGCCTCCTGGCGTCCATGGGTGGGGGTGGAGTGTCGGTAGGGGCCGGCCCCGGAAAACGGATCTCGTCGGCTCGGGGTGGGCTTGCCTCATTGAATCCCACGCCCAGAGGGGGCGCAAGGGTCGGATTTCGTTTCCGAAAGGTAAATGCTCTGCGAAAACCTTGTCAGTGCAGGAGTGCTCTGTCACACTCTGGTCAACAGCCGTGGCAGTACGCAACGATCAGGTCCCGGCCCCGGGGACCCGCCGCGGCCGCTCGCGTCGATCCGAGGAGCCAGCATGTCCCCCCGATCCCATCCGTCCCACCGTCTCAGCCCCCGGCCGGGCGCCACGCCCGGTCCCCGGGATCCCGACGTCGCCGCGCTGGTCCGGCTGGCCCGGTCGGCGTCGACCGGCAGGATCAGCCGGCGGTCCCTGCTGGCCGGTGCCGGCGGGCTCGGACTGGCCTCCGTGCTGGCCGCCTGCGGAACCGGTGGCGGGACGACGCCGGCCGGGGACGGCGAGTCCTCCGCCCAGCTGACCCCCGCCGAGGACCGCTCGGCCGAGGACGGGACGCTGCGCTGGTCCAACTGGACGCTCTACCTGGACTATGACGACGCCGCGGGCGTCTATCCCACGCTGGAGCGGTTCCAGGCGGAATCCGGCCTGGAGGTGACCTACACCGAGGACATCGACTCCAATGACGGCTTCTTCGGCAAGTACCAGAACCAGTTGTCTCGGGGGCAGGACATCGGCGCGGACCTGATCACGCTGACGGACTGGATGGCGGCGCGGTTGATCCGCCTGGGCCAGGTGCAGGAACTGGACGCGGGGAACATCCCCCACCTGGCCAACCTGCTGCCCAACTACCGGGAGGTCGAATGGGATCCGGGACGCGTGCACTCCGCGACCTGGCAGGGCGGGTTCACGGGACTGGCCTGGAACAAGGAGGAGGTCCCCGGGGGCCTGCGTGCGCTGGACGACCTGTGGGACCCGGCGCTGAAGGGGCGCGTGGTCGTGCTGGACGAGATGCTCGACACCATGGGCCTGCTGATGATGGCCGACGGGGTGGACATCACGGGGGACTGGGGCGACACCGAGTTCGACAACGCCCTGGAGGTCCTGCAGAAGCACATCGCCAGCGGCCAGATCCGCCAGGTCAAGGGCAATGCCTACAAGGAGGACCTGATCTCCGGTGACGCCCTCGCCGTGATCGGCTGGTCCGGGGACATCACCCAACTGAACGTCGAGAACGGCGACCGCTGGGGGTTCACCCTCCCGGAGGCCGGCGGAACCATGTGGGCGGACAACCTCATGGTCCCCATGGGATCCTCGCACAAGGCCAACGCGGAGAAGCTCATCGACTTCTACTACGACCCGGCGGTGGCGGCCGAGGTCGCCGCCTACGTCAACTTCGTCTGCCCGGTGGAGGGGGCGCGGGAGGAGATGGAGAAGATCGATCCCCAGCTGGCCCAGGACCCGATGATCTTCCCGACGGACGAGTACCTGGCCAACGCCCAGATCATCCGGGCCCTCACCCCCGAGGAGGAGACCCGGTACAACGAGTCCTTCCAGCGGGCGATCGGCAACTGAGCCCATGGGACAGCTGCCGACGACGACATCGCCCGAGAGCATCCCGGGGACGGACCTGGCCGCACCCGGGCATCAGCCCGCCGGGGACCGGCCGGCAGCAGGGGGCGCAGAACTGGTCCTGCACCGGGTGCGCAAGCAATTCGCCGACTTCGCGGCCGTCCAGGCCACGGACCTGACGGTCCCGGCCGGTGAGTTCTTCGCGCTGCTGGGCCCCTCCGGTTGCGGCAAGACCACCACCCTGCGCATGGTGGCCGGCCTGGAGACGCCCACGGCCGGCAGCATCCGGATCGGTGGACGCGACGTGACCTCCCTGCCGTCCTACAAGCGGCCGGTCAACACGGTCTTCCAGTCCTACGCTCTCTTCCCCCACATGACCGTGAAGGAGAACGTGGCCTTCGGGCTGCGCCGCCGGCGGGTGCGGGACTGGAGGGGCCGGACGGAGGAGTTCCTGCGACTGGTGGAACTGCACCACCTGGCCGACCGCCGTCCCGCGCAGCTCTCCGGCGGGCAGCAGCAACGCGTGGCACTGGCCCGGGGCCTGGTCAACCAGCCGGAGATCCTGCTGCTGGACGAACCCCTGGGCGCCCTGGACATGAAGCTGCGGCGGCAGATGCAGTCCGAACTCAAGCGGATCCAGGCCGAGGTGGGGCTGACGTTCATCCACGTCACCCACGACCAGGAGGAGGCCATGTCCATGGCCGACCGGATGGCCGTGATGAATAAGGGCCGAATCGAGCAGATCGGCAGGCCGGAGGACCTCTACCACCTGCCACGCACCGCCTTCGTGGCCAACTTCCTCGGCCGGTCGAACCTGATGGCCGGGACAGTCACCCGGGGCGGTGGCGGCACGGACCCCCTGCTCGAGGTGAACGCGTCCGGCCACCGGCTCGCGGTGCACCGGGACCGGGCGGTCTCCACCACCGGCGAGGTCCTGGTGGGCATCCGGCCGGAGAAGATCCACATGCGTCCGGCGGGGGCGCGCCTGGACGGTGCCACCGCGGACGGGGGAGTGAACCGGGTGGCCGGGACCGTCACGGACGTGGCCTTCACCGGGGTCTCCACCGAGTACCGCGTCGAGGTGCCGGGACTGGGCGAGCTCGGCGTCTTCGCCCAGAACCGCGGCGAGGACCTGATGCGGCCCGGTGACGCCGTCGGGCTCGCCTGGGACGCGGCCCACGCCTTCGGCCTGGACGGGCGGCAGGACGCGGCGGCCGGGGACGGCGCGGTATGACCTCCCGGGTGGCGGGCCGATCGGGTCGGCAGGCCGGGTTCGAACGGGCGGCGGCGCTCGCGGACGGGACCGCGCAGGCCCGCGGCCGGGCCGGGTACGGACTGGTCGGCCCCGGGCTGGTCTACCTGCTGGTGTTCTTCGTGCTGCCGGTCTTCACGCTGCTGGCCACCTCGCTGTACGTGAAGCCGCCCGGGGCCGAGGTGGGCCAGTTCGTCCCCGCCCTGGAGTTCGGGAACTACGCCGTCGTGCTGGGCGGGTACTGGCCCGAGCTGTTGCGTTCCTTCGGCTTCGCCCTGCTGGCCACGGTCCTGTGCCTGGTGATCGGCTACCCGATGGCCTACCTGATCGCCGTGCGGCTCCGGGGGCGGGCCTTCGTGCAGGGGCTGCTGCTGGTGTTGCTGATCGCACCGTTCTTCACCTCCTTCGTGCTGAGGACCCAGGCCTGGAAGCAGATCCTGGCGGACGAGGGGTTCCTGGTCCAGGCCCTGAAGACGCTGCACCTGATGCCGCAGGGCGCCTCCCTGGCCGCCACGTCGGTGGCGGTGGTGGCGGGCCTGACCTACAACTTCCTGCCGTTCATGGTGCTGCCGATCTATGCGAACCTCCAGGCCCTGGACCACCGGCTGCTGGAGGCGGGCCGGGACCTGTACGGCAGCGACCTCACGGTCTTCCGGACGATCACCCTGCCGATCTCCGTGCCCGGAGTGCTGGCCGGGACCCTGTTGACCTTCATCCCGGCCTCGGGGGACTTCGTCAATGCGGCCATCCTGGGCAACAACCGGAACACGACCATGATCGGGCAGGTCATCGACTCCAAGTTCATGCGCGTGCTCGACTACCCCGGTGCGGCCGCGCTGTCCTTCATCCTCATGGTGACGATCCTCGTGCTCGTGACCCTCTACGTGCGCAGGTTCGGCACCAGGGACCTGGTGTGAACGGAAGGCAGGGACCGACATGACCAGTTCCGGGACGACCACCACGACGCCGGTTACCCCGCCGGCCGGCAGGCCCGCCCCCGCCGGACCCCGCACGACCGGGCGCGGCACGGACGGTTCCCGGGACGCCGGTGCGGTGGTCTCGGGACTGGGCCGTGCGTTCGGGCGCTGGGCCATCCCTGTGCTCGGCGGCCTGGCCTTCATCTACCTGCTGGTCCCGATCGCCTACATCTTCGTGTTCTCCTTCAACCAGCCGGCGCGGACCAACCTGACCTGGCGGGGATTCACCTGGGAGAACTGGCAGAACCCCTGCGGGGCGCCGGCGGTCTGCGAGGCGGTGCAGACCTCCCTGCAGGTCGGACTCGTGGCCACCGCGATCGCCCTGGTCCTGGGCACCCTGCTGGCCTACGGGCTGGGACGCTATGCCTTCCGGTTCCGCGACGCCGCCGGATTCCTGATCTTCCTGCCGCTGGCCACCCCGGAGGTGGTGCTGGGCGCCTCCCTGCTGTCCCTCTTCCTGAACGTGGGGATGCACCTGGGGTTCTGGACCGTGGTGCTGGCCCACGTGATGTTCTGCATGTCCTTCGTGGTCGTGACCATCCGGTCCAGGGTGGCCACGCTGGACCCGCGGCTGGAGGAGGCGGGACGGGACCTCTACGGGTCCCCGGCCCAGGTGTTCCTCCGCGTGACCCTGCCCCAACTGGTGCCGGGCATCCTGGCGGCCGGGCTGCTCTCCTTCGCGATGAGCTTCGACGACTTCATCATCACCAACTTCACCTCCGGCACCCTGGAGACCTTCCCGAAGTTCGTCTACGTGGCGGCCGCCCGGGGCATCCCGGCGGAGGCCAACGTGATCGGCTCGGCCATGTTCCTCATCGCCCTGGTGGCGGTGATCGTCATCCAGCTGGTCTCCTGGCAGCGGCGGCGGATGACGGCCGGGCCGCGCTGACCTGCCGGCACCCTCCCGCGAAGGGCCCCCGGACGTGGGATACTCACCTCCATGGACGGTGGGGAAGACGCTGACAACGTGGAGTCGGGCGGGGCTGACGGCGAGGCCCGCTGGCTGACGCCGAGGGAACGCCGGGCCTGGCTGAGCATCGTGGCCACCCACATGCAGCTCATGCCGGCCCTGGAGGCGGACCTGCACCGTGAGGGGCCGGTCAGCTTCTTCGAGTACCAGGTCCTGGCCATGCTCTCGGAGAACGACGGCCCGCTGCCCATGAGCGAGCTGGCGGCCCGGACCAACTCCTCGCTGTCCAGGCTCTCGCACGTGGCCCGGAAGCTGGAGGCCAGGGGCTGGATCCACCGCCGGCCCTCCACCGAGGACGCGCGGGTCACCCTGGCCGAGATGACCGATCTCGGCATGGACGAGGTCGTCCGGATCGCCCCCCACCACGTGGCCAGCGTGCGCGCCCGCCTGCTGGACGTCCTCGACGACGAGGACCTCGAGGACATCGGGCGGATCGGGGCCAAGATCTTGGGCCACCTGGAACCCGGGCACTGGGTGTTCCGTGACCCCGTCCTGACCGCCGCCGGCCTCACCCCGTCCTGATCGCGCCGGTTTGATCGCCGCGACGCCCTGCCCTAAGATGGAACGGCGTCAAGCCACGCTGTGTCCTCGCGCGCCCGGTGCCTGCATCGGGAGGAGAGGGCGTCGGAAAACAGCGTGACTCCCGCACATCGGATCCCGCGTCCGCCACCCGGCGACGCGCGGGGCTCACCGTCTTCCCCAGCGATCAAGGGCGCTTCGGTTGGTTCTCACCCAGCCTGGTTATCCCTTCGGAAAGTCGCAGTAAGAGCGCGGTGTCACAACTGGTGGCGGGACTCGTGGTGCGCCGGTACGACCGGAGGCTCCACAGCGGGTTCCGCCCGTTCTTTTACTACTACTTGCAACGAGGAGTGATCATGGCAGCACACTGCCAGGTAACCGGGGCTGGGCCGGGCTTCGGCCACAGCATTTCCCACTCGCACCGTCGCACCAAGCGTCGGTTCAACCCGAACATCCAGAAGAAGACCTACTGGGTGCCGTCCCTGCGTCGCAACGTGACGCTGACCTTGTCCGTGAAGGGCATCAAGACCATCGACGTGCGCGGGATCGACGCCGTCGTCGCCGACCTGATCGCCAAGGGAGTGAAGCTCTGACATGGCCAAGGACAAGGACGTACGTCCCATCATCAAGCTCAAGTCCACCGCCGGCACCGGGTACACCTACGTGACCCGCAAGAACCGCCGCAACAACCCGGACCGCATCGTGCTCAAGAAGTACGACCCGGTGGTCCGCCAGCACGTCGATTTTCGAGAGGAGCGCTGAGGCATGGCGAAGAAGTCCAAGATTGCCAAGAACGAGCAGCGTAAGGTCATCGTGGCCCGCTACGCCGAGAAGCGCCAGGAACTGAAGAAGACCCTGGTGGACCCCAACGCCTCCGACGAGGCGCGTGAGGCAGCTCGCGTGGGCCTGCAGAAGCTCCCCCGCGACGCGTCCCCGATCCGCGTGCGCAACCGCGACGCCATCGACGGCCGCCCGCGCGGCACCTTCCAGAAGTTCGGCATCTCGCGTGTCCGCTTCCGGGACATGGCCCACCGCGGTGAGCTGCCGGGCATCACCAAGTCGTCCTGGTGATCCACGCGCCGGTGCTCATCGCCGGCGAGGATGCCTGAACGGCGCCGCCTGATCCACGCCGGAAGGGGTGGCAGACCACGTGGTCTGCCACCCCTTCCGGCGTTCCGGGGCCCGTCCGTGTCCCGTCCGGCCCCGCCCCGGGTGCCGCTGCGCGGGCCGGCCCGGTGGGGGTGCCGGGACGTCCGGAGGGCCCGAAATGCACCCGAATGGTGGGAATTCGGGCAGAAATCACCGGAAATCCGCGTGTTCCGGCCCCTCTAGGCCATGTCGGGGGCCTTCCGGGTGGTAGCTTTCCAACCATGTGCCCGGCCCCGCCGGTCCGGGCTTGAACGAATCACCACCGACGTCCAGGAGGACACATGGCTATGAACCGCAGCGAACTGGTTGCCGCCGTCGCCGAGAAGAACAACCTGTCCCAGTCCGCCGTGAACGGCGTGCTGGACGCACTCTTCGAGACCTTCGCCTCCCAGGTCTCCAAGGGCGAGAAGGTCAGCATCCCCGGCTGGCTCTCCGTCGAGCGCACCGACCGCGCCGCCCGCACCGGCCGCAACCCGCAGACCGGTGAGACCATCCAGATCCCGGCCGGCCACTCGGTCAAGATCTCCGCTGGCTCCAAGCTGAAGGCCGCTGCCACCGGCAAGTGACCTGCCGCAGGCCTGACGGCTCCGGCCGTTCACCACAGGGCGTCCCGCCACGGCGGGACGCCCTGGGCGTTTAATCGGCCGGATCGTTTTTCTACGCCCGGTAGAACTCGCGTAGAATGGGAGGTCGTCGGAACGAGAGCATTCCGAGGGTCTCGACGCGGTGGGAGGTGGACGCGGTGGAGCACCGTTCCCTGAGCCCCGCGCGGCACCGTCCCGCGATCCGCAGTGCCGGGCCGGGCCGCCTGCGCGGCCCGGCCCGACTGCTGCGCGGCTGGGCGGCGGCCGTCGTGGCCACGCTGGTGGCCGCCGGATCCCACACCCTGGCCGGGAGCTCCGGGCCAGGACACGACGCCGGCCCCGCACCGGTCGTCTGGATCCTCACCCTGGCCCTGGCCGGGCCGCTGTGCACCGCACTGGCCGGCAGGACCCTGTCCTGGTGGCGGCTGGGGTCCGCCGTGGCGTCCAGCCAGCTGCTCTTCCACTGGCTCTACTCGCAGTCCGCCGGCACGGGACGCCCGGCCGGTCCCGTGCCGGCGGACCCCGCCGGCCACGCCGGTCATGCCGCCCACGCGGGGCATGCCGGCCCCGCCGCCCAGTCCGTCCAGTCCGCCCAGGTCTCCCCGTCCGCCCTGGCCGCCGAGGTCTCCCCATCCGCCCTGGCCGCCGAGGTCTCCCCGTCCGCCGCTGCCCCCGGCCCGAGCGCCGGCACGCTGCCGGGGGCCGAGGTGCTGCAGTCCGCGGACCACTCCAGCCTGGCCATGGTGGCCGCCCACGTGCTGGCCGCGGTGGTCACCGTGCTGCTGCTGCGCCGCGGGGAGGCGATGGCCGCCCGCGTGGTGGAGCTCGCCGTCGGCTTCGTCCTGCAGGCCCCGGGTGCCCGGTTGGCCCGCTGGGTCCCCGCGGTCCGTCGACCGCGCCTGCCGTCCCGTCCCCTCGCCCCGGTGCTGCGCGCCGGGGCGGTCGTGTCGTCCGCTCTCCGGTTGCGGGGTCCTCCGGTGCCAGCGCTGTCCCGCTGACCGCTGACACCCACCTGCCCGGCGCCGAGTACGGCCCGGGACCGCAAAGGACACCATGAACCCCCCTGTCTCCCCGCTGCACCCTGCCCTGGACGCCGACGCGTCCACCGCCCGGACCGCCCGCGCCGCCCGCTCAGCCACGGACCGGACGGCCGGCATCCGGCCCGCCGGCCGGCGTCGGGCCCCCGGCCGACACCTGGGCGGCGTCACCGCCGCGACCCTGCTCGCCCTGTCCGCGGCCACCGCCGCGGCACCCCCGGCACTGGCGCACGACCAGCTGCTGTCCACCACCCCCGAGGCCGGGGCCACCGTCACCGCGGCACCGGCCGAGCTGTCCCTGACGTTCTCCGGCACCCTCATCACCGGCCAGGGCATCCAGAACCTCGTCACGGTGACGGACGAGGCCGGGCACCAGTGGCAGGACGGTGCCGCGCAGGTCACCGGCCCCGAGCTGACCTCGGCCCTGTGCGAGGGCATGCCCAACGGCGACTACGACGTCGCCTACCGGGTGGTCTACTCCGACGGCCACTCCGAGGCCAAGCAGTACGGCTTCACCGTGGATGACCCCTCGGCCCCGGACACGGCGGTCCCGCAGGACTGTGGCGTGCCGAACCCGGATGCCCCGGTCGGCAGCGGTGAGGAGGCGACGTCGGCCGATGCCGCCTCCCCGGGCGGCGCCACCGGCGACGCGGCCTCGGCCGACCCCGGTGCCGAGCCGGCCCCGGCCACCCTCGACACCCCCGGCACCACCGGCACCACCGGCGCCCCGGACACGGCCGGCCCGGCGGACGGGCAGGCGACCGCGGCAGACTCCGCCACCGCCGAGACGGCCGGCGACGCAGTGCCCACCTGGGTGTGGGTCCTCGGGATCCTGGGCGTGCTCATCGTGGCCGCGGCCGTGGTGCTCGTCTTCCGCCGGGCCCGCGCCATCGACGGCGCCTCCGGTGGCCGTCCGGGCGCGGAGGGCTGAGCGATGAGGACAGCGTTGACCACGCACCCCGTCTCCCGTCGTCCCCGGTCCGGCCCGCGCCGGACCGCACTCGCGCTGCCCGCGCTCGCACTGGCCGGAGCGCTGCTGCTGACCGGTTGCGGCCCGTCCGCCCCGCAGGCGGCCGAGCCGGCGCCGTCCGGGGCGCACACCGGGACCGCCGGCACCCCGGTCACCGTCACCGACCCCTGGGTGAAGGCCACCGAGGAGGGCATGACCGGTGTCTTCGGGACCGTGCAGAACACCTCCGGGGAGGACCTGACGCTCACCGGGGCCAGCACCGACCTGGCCGCGACGGCCGAACTCCACGAGACCGTGGACGACGGGACCGGCGCGACGCGCATGCAGGAGGTCGAGGGCGGTCTCACGATCCCGGCCGGCGGCAGCCTGGACCTGGTGCCCGGCGGCCACCACGTCATGCTGATGGGGCTGCGGCAGGACATCGCCCCGGGCGACGTCATCGAGGTCCGACTGGAGTTCGCGGACGGCCACACCCAGGTCCTGACCGCGCCGGCCAAGGAGTTCGCCGGCGCCCAGGAGGACTACGGCGGAGCTGATGACATGGGGACCGGTGGGAACACGGGCACTGGCGGGGCGATGGGCCACGGTGCCGAGGACACGACCCCCACGGTCCAGGGCCATGGCGGTCACTGAGCCGTCACGCCGTGCCCTGCTGCTCGGGGCCGGTGTCGCCGGGGGTGGGCTGATCGGCACCGCCCTCGGCTACGCCACCGGCGCCACGGGCCCCGGTCCCGTCGCACCGGACGCACTCACCGCGTCCGGTGCGACGGGCGGCGGCCCGGGGACCGGGGCGGCCGCCGCCGGGACGCCGCGGGGGACAGCGGCGCAGGCCGTCGGCTGGGCCGAGCCGGGCGGGGAGGCCGGCCGGGTGGCGGTCTCCTCCCCGGTGGGGACGGACACGGTGCCGTTCCACGGGCCCCGGCAGGCCGGGATCGACACCCCGGCGCAGGCGCACGCGGTCTTCCTGGCACTCACGCTGAAGCCCGGCACGGACCGCCACGGGATCCAGCGGATGCTGCGGCTGCTCTCCGACGACGCCGCCCGGCTCACCCAGGGGAGGGCCACGCTCGCCGACACCGAGCCGGAACTGGCCGCCACCCCGGCGCGGATGACCGTGACGTTCGGTTTCGGGCCGCGGCTGCTGCAGCGGGCCGCCCCCGGCCTGGCGCCGTCCTGGCTGCGGCCGTTGCCGGCCTTCGGCATCGACCGTCTGCAACCGGCCTACACCGGTGGGGACCTGCTGCTGCAGCTGTGCGGGGACGACCCGATGTCCCTGGCTCACGCGCGACGGATGCTGCTCAAGGACGCCCGCGCCTTCGCCGAGGTGCACTGGGTCCAGACGGGCTTCCGCGGTGCGCGCGGGACCCAGCCGGACGGGACCACCATGCGCAACCTCTTCGGACAGGTCGACGGCACCGCCAACCCAGCCCCGGGCTCGGAGACCGCCGAGCGCGTGGTGTGGGGCGGGGGCACTGGGCCGCTGCGCCTGACCCCCTGGGTGCCGGGGGGCACCTCGCTGGTGCTGCGGCGGATCGCGATGGACCTGGACTCCTGGGACGAGCTGGACCGACCGGCCAAGGAACAGGTGATCGGCCGCCGCCTCGGCACCGGGGCGCCGCTGACCGGCACCGCCGAACACGACGCGCCGGACCTGGACGCCGTGAACGGCCTCGGGTTCCCCGTCATCTCCGACGTGGCCCACCTGCGCCGCTCGCGCACCGCCAACCCGGACCAGTCCATGCTGCGGCGGGCGTACAACTACGACGACGGCCCGGGGGAGTCCGTGAGCAACACCGGCCTGCTGTTCGCGGCCTACCAGTGCGACGTGGACCAGCAGTACGTGCCGGTCCAGCGCCGGCTGGCCGAGTCCGACCACCTGAACCTGTGGACCACCCCGGTCGGGTCGGCGGTCTTCGCCATCCCCCCTGGCTGTGACGAGGGCGGATTCGTCGGCGACGTCCTGTTCGACGGAGCTGCGAGAGAATGGAACCCGTGACCTCCTCCCGAACCACCCCGCAACGCCAGTCCCGGGCCGGCTCGGCAACCACCCACGGCTCCACCCCGGCCGGCGGTGATCCCGGGACGACCGGCAGCGCCGGCGTCCCGGCCTGGGCGTGGCCGCTGGTCGGCGTCGTGGCGGGCGCGGTGCTCGTGCTCGCCGCCTCGCTGTCCGGCGTGGCCGCCGCGGACGAGCTGTCCGACCCCGGCGCGTTCACCCGCTGGGGGCTGCCGGTGGCCAAGCTGCTCCACAACCTGGCCATGCCCACGGCGATCGCCGCGCTGATCTTCGCCTGCGCCATCCTGCCCCCGCGCCGCGGTGAGGACGAGCATCCCGCGTTCACCCTGCTGATGCAGGTGGCGGCGGTGGCGGCCGGCGCCTGGACGGTGTCCGCGCTGGCCGTGATGGTGCTGTCCTACTCCGATCTCGCGGGCGTGCCGCTGGACCCGAGCGCCACCTTCACCTCGGGGCTGGTCGGGTTCCTGCAGGACATCTCGGTGGGCCAGGCGTGGGTGGTGGTGACGGTGATCGCCGCGGTGGTCACCTCCCTGACCCTGGCCGTGCGCTCCGCCGCCGGACTGGCGTGGACGGCCGTGCTGGCCCTGGTGGCGATCGTGCCGCAGGCCCTGATCGGGCACTCCGCCTCGGGCGACGACCACAACGGGGCCGTGAACTCCATCGGCCTGCACCTGCTCGGCGTGGTGGTCTGGGTGGGTGGACTGCTGGTGCTGATGCTGGTCTCCCCGCGACTGGCCGGCCCGGACGGGGCCACGGGCCGGGCCTCGGCCCACCGCCAGGGACCCGAGCCGCTGGTCTACACCGCGGTGTCCCGGTACTCGGTCCTCGCCGGGCTCGGCCTGTTCACCGTGGTGCTCTCCGGCGTGGTGAACGCCGCGATCCGGATGGACACCCTCGAGCAGCTCACCAGCCCCTACGGGCTGCTCGTGCTGCTGAAGCTGATCGGTTCGCTGCTGCTGGGCCTGGCCGGGCTGATGCACCGGCAGTGGATCATCCCCCGGCTGGCCACGGGTACCACCAGCCCGCCGCCGGCGGCCCGGCGCCTGCTGTGGCAGCTGATCGCCGTGGAGGCCGCCGTCATGGCCGCGATCATGTCCCTGGCCACCGTGCTCGCCCGGACCTCCCCGCCCGTACCGGAGGAGACCGCCCCGGATGCCTCCCCGGCCCGCATCCTCACCGGCTACGACCTGCCCCCGGAGCTGACCTTCGAGCGCTGGTTCACCACCTGGCGGTTCGACTGGCTCTGGGTGGCCATCATCGCCTTCCTGGCCCTCTGGTACGTCAGGTCGGCCGTCCGGTTGTACCGCCGCGGGGACTCCTGGCCGGTGCTGCGCATCGCCTCCTGGCTCATCGGGCTGACCATCCTGTTCTGGGTCACCTCCGGGGCCCCGGCGGTCTACGGCAAGGTCCTGTTCAGCGCCCACATGGTGGCGCACATGACGCTGACCATGATCTCCCCGCTGTTCCTCGTGCTCGCCGCCCCGGTCACCCTGGCCCTGCGCTCGCTGCCCACCCGCACCGACGGCTCCCGCGGGCCGCGCGAGTGGATCCTGGCGATCGTGCACTCGTGGTGGGGACGGTTCATCACCCACCCGGGCGTGGCCGCGGTGAACTTCGCCGGTTCGATCCTGGTGTTCTACTACACCCCGTTCTTCGGCTTCGCCCTGAACGAGCACCTCGGCCACGAGTTCATGAACGTGCACTTCCTGCTCACCGGCTACATCTTCGCCTCGGTGATGATCGGGATCGACCCGCTGCCGCGCACCGTGCCGTACCCGATGCGCCTGGTACTGCTGCTGGCCACCATGGCCTTCCACGCGTTCATCGGGGTCGCCATGACCTCGTCCGAATCGCTGCTCCAGGCCTCCTGGTTCGGCTCCACCGGCCGGCCGTGGGGGCTGCCGGCCATCGACGACCAGCAGATCGGCGGGGCCATCATGTGGGGCATCGGCGAGGTGCCCACCGTGATCATGGCCGTGATCGTCGCGGTCATGTGGTCCCGGTCCGACGCCAAGGAGAGCAGGCGGTTGGACCGCAAGGCCGACCTGAACGACGAGGCCGAACTGAAGGCCTGGAACCGGATGTATGAACAGCTGGCCGAAGACGACACCACCACCGGAGGAACCCCGCGATGACCACCCCCATGCGCCCCCGGAGCGCCCGTGCCGGCCGGCTGGCCGTGGCCGGGACCCTGCTGGCCGCGGTGCTGCTCGCGACCGGCTGCTCGGCGTCCCCGGAGGGAACCGCGCCTGCCCCCTCCGACCCG
>NZ_AFXQ01000027.1 GCF_000224415.1 Citricoccus sp. CH26A
GGGGTACAGCGGAGGGGACAGGGGCAACTGACCGGCCAGCACCTCGGCCACGTCCTCCACCTGGTGGCCCTTGACCGCGGAGACGGGCACGACGGCGGCGAAGCCGGCCCCGCCGTTCTCCGGGCCCAGGACCTCGTCCCCCAGCGCCGTGACGGCCAGCAGCTGCTCGGCGACCTGGTCCGGCTTCACCTTGTCCGTCTTGGTCACCAGCGCCACGACCGGGCGGCGGTTCAGCAGGGCCAGCTGGCCGGCGATGTAGCGGTCCCCCGGCCCGATCCTCTCGTCCGCCGGGATGCAAAACCCGACGGCGTCGACCTCGCCCAGCGTCTCGGCCACCAGGTCGTTGAGCCGCTGGCCCAGCAGGGTCCGTGGCCGGTGCAGCCCGGGGGTGTCCACCAGCACCAGCTGGAAGGAGTCCCGGTGGACGATGCCGCGGATGGTGTGCCGCGTGGTCTGCGGCTTGGAGGAGGTGATGGCCACCTTCTCCCCCACCAGGGCGTTGGTCAGCGTGGACTTGCCGGCGTTGGGCCGCCCCACGAGGGAGACGAATCCGGCCCGGAAGCCCTCGGGTACCGCGGTGGGGTCGAGCAGGTTGGTCATCGGGTCTCCCGGTATGCGTGGGCGTCGTTGTGGTCGTCCTCGGCCTGAGGTGCCGGCACCAGTTCGGTGCCCGGCCGGCGTCGGGGTCCGGCGGTGTCCCGGACGATGAGACGGGCGACGCGGTTGCGCCGCCCCTCGAGGGACTCGGCGGTCAGTTCGATGCCCTGCACGGTCACGCACGAGCCCTGGATCGGGACCCGGCCGAGGGTCTTGGCGAGCAGGCCGCCGACGGTGTCGATGTCGTCCTCGTCATCCAGGTCCACGCCGAACATCTCGGCGAAGTCGTCGATGCCCATGCGGGCGTCCACCCGGAAGGTCCCGTCCTGGAGGGGTTCGACCTCGGGCCGGTCCTGCCGGTCGTACTCGTCGGAGATCTCCCCGACGATCTCCTCGATGAGGTCCTCGAGCGTGACCAGTCCGGCGGTGCCGCCGTACTCGTCGACCACGATGGCCACGTGCTTGGACTCGCGCTGCAGTTCCGGCAACAGGGCGGAGACCTGCTTGGACTCCGGGACGAACCGGACATCGCGGGCCACGGGGTCGACGGGCGCGGTCTGGTCCACGTCGCCGTCGGGACCGCGGTGCAGGGCCCGGGCGACGTCCTTGAGGTAGACCATCCCGAAGACCTCGTCGGCGTTGTCCCCGATCAGCGGGATGCGGGAGCAGCCCGAGCGCAGGAACAGGTTCATCGCGTCCTCGAGGGAGGTGCCCGTCTCCATCGTGACGATGTCGGTGCGCGGGACCATGACGGTCCGCACGAGCGTGTCTCCCATGTCGAAGACCGACTGGATCAGTTCGGCCTCGGAGTCCTCCAGGACGTCGGCGTCGTTGGCGCGGGCCACGAACTCGCGGAAGTGCCGCTCCTCGATCTCCGCGGCCTCCTCCTCCTCGTCCTCCGAACGGGGCCCGGGCGCGGCGAACCGGGCCGGGAGCGGGCCGAGCAGCGCGGTGAGGAACCGGACGAGGCCGGCGGTACGCTGGGCTGCGGCCACCTCGTGCCGCGTGCCGACCTGGCGCGGGGAGAGCACCACCAGCAGCAGTGCCACCAGGCCCATCAGGACCGTGGACACCACCGCGGTGATCCATACGACCCCGATCAGCGAGTGGATGAACAGGGTGCCGGCGACCGCCGCGGTGGTCTCGGCGAACAACCGCCAGAACCGCAGGGCGTGCAGGTGCTCGGGCAGGCGGGCCATCACGGTGAGGATGGGGCTGCGCGGCCGCCGCAGGGCGATGCCCTCGGCCTCCTTGCGGGACAGGTAGCCCAGGGACGTCTCGGCCACGGCCAGCGTCCAGGTCAGGAGCAGCAGCAGCGCCAGCAGCACCGCCAGCAGGGTGGTGGTCAGCACGGCTCAGTCCTCGGTGGGATCGGGCGCCGGGCGGCCGAGGTAGTCCCCGAGCAGCCGGGCCTGCAGGCCGAACATCTCGGCGCGGTCCTCGGGCTCCTCGTGGTCGAAGCCGAGCAGGTGCAGGATGCCGTGGGTCAGCAGCAGCAGGATCTCGTCCGACGTCGGGTGCCCGCCGCGGGCGGCCTGCACGGCCGCCACCTGGGGGCAGATGACCACGTCGCCGAGCAGTCCCTCGGGGCTCGGCGCCTCGGGGGTGCCCGGACGCAGCTCGTCCATGGGGAAGCTCATCACGTCCGTGGCCCCGGGCAGGTCCATCCACTCCAGGTGCAGCTGCTCCATGGCCGCCTCGTCCACGCAGATCACGGAGAGCTCGGCCCCGGGGTGGACGTGCAGTCCGGCCAGCACGGACCTGGCCAGTCCCAGCAGTGACTCCTCGTCGACGGCCACGCCGGACTCATTGACGATCTCAACGGCCATGGCTGAGCCCCTCGTAGGCGTCCACGATCCGGCTGACCAGGCGGTGCCGGACCACGTCGGTGGACGTCAACCGCACCACGGCGATGTCGTCCACGCCCTCGAGCACGGAGACCGCCTGCGCCAGCCCGGAGTCGGTCCCGCGGGGCAGGTCGACCTGGCTGGTGTCCCCGGTGACGACCATGTGCGAGCCGAAGCCCAACCGGGTCAGGAACATCTTCATCTGCTCACCGGTGGTGTTCTGGGCCTCGTCGAGGATGATGAAGGCGTCGTTGAGCGTGCGGCCGCGCATGTACGCCAGCGGGGCCACCTCGATGGTGCCGTCCGCCATGAGGCGGGGGATCGACTCCGGCTCCACCATGTCGTGCAGGGCGTCGTAGAGCGGGCGCAGGTAGGGGTCGATCTTCTCGGACAAGGTCCCCGGCAGGTACCCCAGGCGTTCCCCGGCCTCGACCGCGGGACGGGTCAGGATGATCCGGTTGACCTCCTTGGCCTGCAGCGCCTGGACGGCCTTGGCCATGGCCAGGTAGGTCTTGCCGGTGCCGGCCGGCCCGAGCCCGAAGACGACGGTGTGCTCATCGATGCACTCGACGTAGCGCTGCTGGTTGACCGTCTTGGGCCGGATCTTGCGTCCGCGACTGGACAGGATGGAGGCCGAGAGCATCCCCGAGGCCCGGGCCCCGGACCCGCCCCGGACCAGGGTGGAGACCTGTTCCACCACCTCCGGGGTGATCGTGGTGCCCCGCCGGGCCAGCACGTTGAGGTCCTCGATGATCTGGCGCGCCTGGCCCACGTCGGCGGTCCGCCCGTCCACGTCCAGGTCCTGGCCCCGGACGGCCAGCGCCAGTCCGGGATAGATGCCCTCGAGGATGCGCAGCAACAGGTCCTGCGTGCCCAGGGTCCGGACCATGTCCTCGGCGGAGGCGAAGGTGATGGTGATCTGGTCCCGGTCGGTTCCGGTCGAATCGGTGGGGAGGCTCAAGGCGGGGGGTTCAGCTCCTGCTGTGGTGGGTGGCTCTGGTGGAAGTCTACGACCGGGACCCGAAACGTCCCAGCAGTTGCTGGACGACGGCGGTCGCCGCGGGACCCGCGGTGGAGGACCGCAGCACGTTGCGCCCCAGCAGGACGGGCACGGCCCCGGCCCCGGTGAGCGCCGTGAGCTCGGCCGGGCTGATGCCACCCTCGGGGCCCACGACCATCACGATCCGGTCCACGGACGCGGCCCCGGCGGCCACCTCGGCCACCGCCTCACCGAGGGGGGCGTGCGCCTCCTCGTGGAGGACCAGCACCAGCGCCCCGGGCCCGCAGACCGACGCGACCCCGACGCCGTCGAGCAGCTCGCGGGCCTCCGGCACCCGGGTGCGCCGGGCCTGCTTCGCGGCCGCCAGCAGGGCGGCCTCCCACTTGGCGAGGGCCTTGGCCGTCTTGTCGGTCCGGGTGCCCTTGCCCGGCTTCCCGCCCGTCCACCGCACGATGGAGCGCTCGGCCTGCCAGGGATGGACCGCGTCCAGCCCGAGCTCGGTACCGGCCTGGACGGCCATCAAGTCCCGGTCGCCCTTGGCCAGTGCCTGCACGAGGACCAGTTCCGGACGCGGCGCCGGTTCGTCCGTGACGGACTCGGCGGTCGCCTCCAACCGGTCGGGGGCGGCGGTGACGACGGTGGCCGTGACCCGGCGTCCGGAGCCGTCGGCGACGTCGAGCGACTCCCCCGGGCCGAGCCGCATCGACTGGGCGGCGTGTCGGGCCTCGGCGCCGGTGAGCAGGACGGCCTCACCGGGCGCCGTGGAGGCCAGCGAACCGGCGTCGAGGTAGAACAGCGGGTTGCTCACGGGTGATGGCTCACAGGTTCTTGAGGTTGTCCCGCAGCTTGGAGAACAGCCCCCGGTGCTCGGTGCTGCCGTGCACGGCCTCCTCGCCGCGGGCCATCGCGAGCTCCGCGAGCAGTCGCCGCTGCTCGTCGTCGAGCCGGGTGGGGGTCTCCACGCGCAGGGTGACCTTCAGGTCCCCGCGGCCGGAACCGCGCAGCCGTCCGACGCCCAGGCCCTTGAGCACCTGCACCTCACCCGACTGGGTGCCCGCCCGGACCGGGACCTGCTGTTCACCGTCGAAGGTGTCCAGCGTGAGCTCGGTGCCCAGGGCGGCGGCGGTCATCGGCACGGTCATGGTCGCCAGCAGGTCATCGCCGTCCCGCGTGAACACGTCGTGGTGGCGGACGTCGATCTCCACGTAGAGGTCACCGTTGGGGCCGCCGCCCGGGCCGGCCTCCCCCCGCCCGGCCAGCTGGATGCGAGTACCGGTGGCGACGCCGGCGGGGATCTTGATGGTCAGGGACGCGCGGTCGCGCACGCGGCCCTGGCCGTTGCACTCGCGGCAGGGATCCGGGATGACGGTGCCGAAGCCCTGGCAGGCCGAACAGGTCTCGGCGGCCATCACCGTGCCCAGGATGGAACGGACGGGGCGGCGGATGGCGCCCTGGCCGTGGCAGATGGAGCAGGTCTCGGGGTGGGTGCCGGGCCGGCAGCAGGAGCCGTCGCACTCCGGGCAGACCACCGCGGTGTCCACCTCGAGGGTCTTGTCCACGCCGAACACGGCGTCCACCAGGTCGATCCGCGCGGTGATCAGCGCGTCCTGGCCGCGGCGGGACCGGCTCGCCGGGCCACGCCCGCCGCCGCCCATGCCGCCTCCGCCCCCGAAGAACGTCTCGAAGATGTCCTGGAACCCGCCGAAGTCGCCCCCGCCGAATCCGCCCATGCCGCCGGTGCCGTTCTCGTGGCCGGTCGCGTCGTAGTTGCGCCGCTTGTCCTCGTCCGAGAGCACCTCGTAGGCGCGGGTGACCTCCTTGAACTGGTCTCCGGCCTCCGGGGCGGGGTTGACGTCGGGGTGGAGCTTGCGGGCCAGCTTGCGGTAGGCGCGCTTGATCTCCTCGGCAGAGGCGTCACGGCTGACGCCGAGGACCTCGTAGTGGTCTGCCACGGTGTGGGGTATTCCTTCCGGACGGGATTCGTGTTCGGGTCTGGGGCGACCCGGCGGTCTACTGGGACAGGATCCTGGACAGGTAGCGGGCGATGGCGCGGACCGCGGTCATCGTGCCGGGGTAGTCCATGCGGGTGGGTCCGACAACCCCGAGCTTGGCGCCGGCCCCGGGCCCGTAACCGGCCGCGATGACCGAGGTCTCGGCCAGCGAACCGGTGTTCTCGGACCCGATGCGCACGCTCAGGCCCCGCACATCCTGCTCCATCTCGGTCAGCAGGCGCAACAGCACGACCTGCTCCTCGAGTGCCTCCAGGATGGGGCCGATCGAGTACGGGAAGTCCCCCGGCGACCGGGCCAGGTTGGCCGTGCCGGCCATGATGATGCGGTCCTCGCGCCGGGCGGCCAGCAGCTGGTCCAGCTGGCCCGCCAGGACGCCCGCCAGTTCCCGGTCCTGCTCCGGCACGGTCGCCATGGCGGCCCGGAGTCCGTCGGCGGCCTGGACGGGGGTCAGCCCGTCGAGGTGGCGCAGGAACAGCTGCTTCAGGGCGTTCAGGGAGGTCTCCGAGACGTCCTGCTCGGTGGTCACCGCGCGCTGGTCCACCTGCCCGGAGGACAGGATCACCACCGCCAGGACGCGGCGGGGGGCCAGGGCGACCAGCTCCAGGTGCCGCACGGTGGAGGAGTCCAGGTGCGGGTACTGCAGCACGGCCACCTGGTGGGTCAGCTGGGAGAGCAGCCGGACGGTGCGGGACATCATCTCGTGCAGGTCATCGGAGGAGTCCAGCAGGGTCTGCACGGCCCGGCGCTCCGCGGCCGAGAGCGGCTTGACCTCGGAGATCTGGTCCACGAAGACGCGGTAGCCCTTGTCCGTGGGGATGCGACCGGCCGAGGTGTGCGGGGCCACGATCAACCCCTCGTCCTCCAGTGCGGCCATGTCATTGCGTACGGTCGCCGAGGACACGCCCAGCTGGTGGCGGTCCACGAGGGCCTTGGAGCCGACCGGTTCCCGGGAGGCCACGTAGTCCTCCACGATCGCCTGCAGCACCTGCATGCGGCGCGGTTGCTCGCTCATCTCACCCTCCCGTCGTCGGTCAGTGGTGCACCGGCTCGTCCCGGTCATGCACTTAGCACTCGTCGAGTTCAAGTGCCAAGTCTAATACCTCTGTCCAGTCCGCTCCCGGTCCCGCCCGCCACCCCGGTCGTGTCCGCGCCGTACCGCTCCGTCCACGGCCCGGTTCACGCCGGGCGCGAGCCGTTCCCCGGGTTCTCCGGGCCGCCTTGCTAGCGTCGGGGCCCATGGAATGGAACAGCTGGGGACCCGGCACCCTGGACGGCGGCTTCCGGCCGGCAGCCCGCGCCGTGCCGGAGGTCCCCGCGGACCGTGGCATGGTCCTGGAGGACGCCGGCACGGGATTCACCGGGGCCGTCCTGCGAGTGGAGAAGTCCGGCGGGGTGCACCTGGTGGTGCTGGAGGACCGCAGGGGCCGGACGAAGTCCTTCCCGCTGGGCTTCGGTTTCCTCGTCGACGGCGACCCGGTCCAGGTGGTGCCCCCCGCGCCTACCGCGCCGGGCCGCCCGCTCGGGGTGACGGGCAAGGCCCTGCCGGCCAGGACGGCGTCGGGATCCGTGCGGGTGGACAACGCCCGGGCCCGCACCGCGCGCGCCTCCCGCATCTGGGTGGAGGGCCTGCACGACGCCGAGCTGGTGGAGAAGGTCTGGGGTGAGGACCTCCGGCTGGAGGGGATCGTCGTCGAGCCCCTGCACGGTGTGGACGACCTCGCCGGCGCGATCGCCGACTTCTCCCCCGGGCCGCAGCGCCGGCTCGGGATCCTCGTGGACCACCTCGTGTCCGGGTCCAAGGAGGAGCGCATCGCCGCGGAGGCGATGCGGGTGCCCGGGGCGCGCGGCAACGTGCTGATCGTGGGCCACCCCTACGTGGACGTGTGGCAGGTCATCAAGCCGGCCGTGCTGGGCATCGAGGCCTGGCCGGTGGTGCCCAGGGGCCAGGACTGGAAGACCGGCATCCTCAAGGGCCTGGGCTGGCCGCACCGGACCAAGGAGGACGTCGGCCTCGGCTGGAAGCGGCTACTCTCCCGGGTGCGCACCTATGCCGACCTCGAGCCCGCCCTGCTGGGCCGCGTCGAGGAGGTCATCGACTTCCTCACCGCCGTGGGCGACTAGCACCGGCGGATATCCACGTAGGATGTCCTACGGAATCCGGCGTAGTACCCCCACTCCCGAGAGGCAGAAGGACGTGTCACAGCAGCAGCCCAGCGGTCCTCACCGCCAGCGTCCGGTCGGCGCGCCCCGGCGCGACCAGCACCTGCAGGGCTCCCCTGCCAAGGCCGCACCCCTGACGCCCGCGCAGGACCGCCAGTGGGCCACCCTGGCGCACTTCGGCGGCATCCTGGGCTTCGTCCCCTCCCTGGTGATCTACCTCGTCTTCCGCCACCGCGGGCCCTTCACGGCCCAGGAGGCCAAGGAGGCGCTGAACTTCACGCTGCCGCCCACGGTGCTGGCGATCGTGGCGAACCTGCTGGCCCTGATCCCCGTGGTCGGCGGCGTCTTCGGGATCATCGCGATGCTCATCTGGCTGTTCATGACCATCTCCGGGCTGGCCGCGGGCATCCACTGCAACAAGGGCCGGCCGTACCGGTACCCGTTCAACCTGCGCCTGATCCAGTAGGCCCGTCCGTCCGTCCTCACAGGACATGTCCGGCGCGGGACCGCACCGGATGGGTCCCCTCGGCAATGACGAACCGGTGGGGGCGCCTCAGAACCCCGCCAGCCGCCGCACGATCGCGTCGTCCAGCAGGCGGCCCTGCAGGGTCGGGATGATCCGGCCGGCCAGCGCGGCCCGGCCGTCCAGCAGGCCCTCGGCGATCATCGCCGCGATCTCACCCCGGGCCTGGGCGCCGCCGTCCGGCGCCACGTCCAGGACGCTGGTCTCCAGGCCCTCCGACAGCCGGACCCCGAGCATGACGCGTTCCAGGAACCTGGCCTCGGCATCGGGTTCCTCCCGGCCCACGGAGGGCGACACGCCGGTGGCCAGTCGCTGGGCGTAGGCGGCCGGGTGCTTGGCGTTCCAGAACCGGACGCCGGCGAGGTGGGAGTGGGCGCCCGGGCCGGCACCCCACCAGTCCTGGTCACGCCAGTAGGCCATGTTGTGCCGGGCACGGTGCATGCCCTCGTCCTGCGGGTCCAGGGCCCAGTTGGAGATCTCGTACCAGCGGTAGCCGGCCTCGGCGAGCAGGCGCTCGGCCAGCAGGTACTTGTCCGCCTGGTCGTCGGGGTCGACGTCGGCCTGGACGCCGCGCTTGACCGAGGACCCGAACTTGGTGCCCTCCTCCACGATCAGCGAGTACGCGGAGACGTGGTCCGGCCGCAAAGCCAGCGCCGCCTCCACCGTGGTCCGCCAGTCCTCCAGGGACTCCCCCGGCGTGCCGTAGATGAGGTCCAGGGACACCTCCAGGCCCGCGTCCCGGGCCCACCCGACGGCGGACGGCACGTTCTCCGGGCGGTGCGTGCGGTCCAGGGTGGCCAGCACGTGGGGCACCGCGGACTGCATGCCGAAGGACACGCGAGTGAAACCCCCGGCGGCCAGTTCGGCCAGCGACCGCGCGGTGACCGAGTCCGGGTTGGCCTCGGTGGTGACCTCGGCCCCCGGTGCGAGGCCGAAGACCTCGCGGGCCCGGCCGAGGATGCCGACCAGGTCCGCGGCGGGCAGCAACGTGGGGGTGCCGCCGCCGAAGAACACGGTCTCCAGCTGCCGTGCCGGCACGCCCGAGGCGGCCAGCACCCCGGCGGCGAAGTCGAGCTCGCCGGTCACCGTGCCGGCATAGCTGGAGCGGGACGCCCCGGGACCCAGGTCCTCGGCGGTGTACGTGTTGAAGTCGCAGTACCCGCAGCGGACCTCGCAGAACGGCACGTGGACGTACAGGCTGAACGTCCGCGGCGCGCCGGCGGACTCGGCCTCACGCACTCGACGGGCGACGTGCGCGGGCAACCGGCCGTCGTCGGGCGCGGGGTCACCCTCGGGAAGGATGGAAGGCAAGCGGTACTACTCTCCTACTGCGATGTGCTGGCTACTTCTTGGCGCCGGTCTCGGAACCCGCGCCCTCGGAGGACAGGGCGGCGATGAAGGCCTCCTGGGGGACCTCCACCCGGCCGACCATCTTCATACGCTTCTTGCCCTCCTTCTGCTTCTCGAGCAGCTTGCGCTTGCGGGAGATGTCACCGCCGTAGCACTTGGAGAGCACGTCCTTGCGGATCGCGCGGATGTTCTCGCGGGCGATGATGCGCGAGCCGATCGCGGCCTGGATCGGCACCTCGTACTGCTGCCGGGGGATGAGCTCCTTGAGCTTGCCCGTCATCATCACCCCGTAGGAGTAGGCGTTGTCCTTGTGGGTGATGGAGCTGAAGGCGTCCACCTGCTCACCCTGGAGCAGGATGTCGACCTTGACCAGGTCCGCGACCTGATCACCGTCGGTCTTCCACTCCAGCGAGGCGTAGCCCTTGGTGCGGGACTTGAGCTGGTCGAAGAAGTCGAAGATGATCTCCGCCAGCGGGATCCAGTAGCGGATCTCCACCCGCTCCTCGGAGAGGTAGTCCATGCCGCGCATCTGCCCGCGCTTGCCCTGGCACAGCTCCATGACGGCACCGATGAACTCCGAGGGGACGATGATCGTGATCGAGGCCATCGGCTCACGGACCTCGTTGATCTTGCCCTCGGGGAACTCGGACGGGTTGGTCACGGTGATGACCTGCCCGTCCTCCCGGGTGACCTCGTAGACCACGTTCGGTGCGGTGGAGATCAGCGCCAGGTCGAACTCGCGCTCGAGCCGCTCGCGGATGATCTCCAGGTGCAACAGGCCCAGGAAGCCCACACGGAAGCCGAAGCCCAGGGCCACCGAGGTCTCCGGCTCGTAGACCAGGGCCGCGTCGTTGAGCTTGAGCTTGTCCAGCGCGTCGCGCAGCACCGGGTAGTCGGAGCCGTCGATGGGGTACAGGCCGGAGAACACCATCGGCTTGGGGTCCTCGTACCCGCCGATGCGCTCCGTGGCCGGCTTGGCCGCCGAGGTGACCGTGTCACCGACCTTGGACTGGCGCACGTCCTTCACGCCGGTGATCAGGTAACCCACCTCGCCCACGGCCAGGCCCTTCGAGGGGATCGGCTCCGGCGAGGACACGCCGATCTCGAGCAGCTCGTGGGTGGCGCCCGTCGACATCATGGTGATCTTCTCCCGCGGGGAGAGCCTGCCGTCCACCACGCGCACGTAGGTGACCACGCCGCGGTAGGTGTCGTAGACGGAGTCGAAGATCATGGCCCGGGCCGGACCGTCCGTGTTCCCCTGGGGGGCCGGGATCTCGGCCACGACGCGGTCGAGCAGGGCCTCCACGCCGACGCCGGTCTTGCCGGACACGCGCAGGACGTCGTCCGGGTCGCAGCCGATCAGGCCGGCGATCTCGGCCGCGTACTTCTCGGGCTCGGCCGAGGGCAGGTCGATCTTGTTCAGGACCGGGATGATCGTCAGGTCGTTCTCCATGGCCAGGTACAGGTTGGCCAGGGTCTGCGCCTCGATCCCCTGCGCGGCGTCCACCAGCAGGATCGCCCCCTCGCAGGCGGCGAGGGACCGGGAGACCTCATAGGTGAAGTCCACGTGCCCGGGGGTGTCGATCATGTTCAGCGCGTAGTCGGCGCCGTCGACGTTCCACGGCATGCGCACGGCCTGGGACTTGATCGTGATGCCGCGCTCGCGCTCGATGTCCATCCGGTCCAGGTACTGGGCCTTCATGTCCCGGGGCTGGACCACGCCGGTGGACTGCAGCATGCGGTCGGCCAGGGTGGACTTGCCGTGGTCGATGTGCGCGATGATGCAGAAGTTACGTATCACCGCCGGATCGGTGGCGGCGGGCACCGGGGCGTGGATCGCCATGGGCGACACGGGCATCTTCCTTCGACTGGGGAACGTGGGCGCGCCTGGCGGGACCAGGCGGGACTGGCTCCCCATTCTTCCATGTTTCCCGCCACGGATCCGCTTCGATGCGACGCGCTCGTTCCCCGCGCCGTGGACACCCGTTGGTAGGTTCGTGCCATGGCCCTGAACCTGAACCGCCTGCTGTCCGCCGGCCGCGCGGTGGCCCGCCTCGTCCGGGACGTCCGGCGTTCCACCGCGCCCTCTCCCGGACGGCACGACGACGGCACCGGCCCCCAGCGCTCCCGCCCCCAGCCCAGCCTGCCCGGGTCGCGGCAGGGTTCGACCCGTCCGGCCCAGCCCCGGGCCGTCCCGGGCGGTGCGCGACCGGGCGGTGCGGCCGGCGTCGGGCCTGCGGGTGAGGTCCTGGACTACCCGGGTGACTTCCACGGCCGGGCCAGGGTGGAGTACGACCCGGTCCCCGGCCCCGAGGCCGGACCGGGCGAGATCGTGTGGACGTGGGTGCCGTTCGAGGAGCTCGACGGCCGGGGCAAGGACCGCCCCGTCCTGGTGGTCGGCCGCAACGGTGACTACCTGCTGGCCGCCCAGCTCACCACACGGGACCGCAACAACAGGGTACGGCGCGACCGGGACTACATCGACATCGGCACCGGCCCGTGGGACTCGAGGGGCCGGCCGTCCGAGGTGAAGCTGGACCGGATCCTGCAGGTCAGTCCCCGCGACGTCCGGCGGGAGGGTGGGGTGCTCCCCCGGAGCGCGTTCGAGACGGTGGCCCGCGGACTCCACGACCAGAACGGGTGGTCGTGATAGACTAACCAGCTGTGTGTCCGCGCAGGTCGACGGGCACTCCCGGAACGGCTTTCCATGGCATCCCCACGCCTCTCAGTCGCCGGATCCGGGAATATCCCTCACCGACCAAAGTCAGAAGCAACAGAAAGACTCTTTCGTGGCCAACATCAAGTCCCAGAAGAAGCGCATCCTCACCAACGAGAAGGCTCGCCAGCGCAACGTCGCCGTGAAGTCCGAGCTGCGCACCGCCATCCGCGCGGTGGACAAGGCCGTCACCGCCGGTGACCAGGCCGCCGCCGCCTCCGCCGTCGCGCTGGCCAGCAAGAAGCTGGACAAGGCCGTCAGCAAGGGCGTCATCCACAAGAACCAGGCTGCCAACCGCAAGTCCGGTATCGCCAAGCGCGTGAACAAGATCAGCGCCTGATCCTCACGCTGCGCCGGCGCCCCGCGCCAGGCACCGAGGCCCCCGTCCCATCGGACGGGGGCCTCGTGCGTTCAGCGGACGCTGCTGTCCAGTGCGCTGCAGGGTGTCACCGGTCGGTGCGCCGCAGGGCGCCGCGCCGTCAGCGCCGTGTTGTCAGCGCCGGGCGGTGAGGGCGATGCGGGTGACGACGCGCTCGACGGCGTACTCGGCGTCCTTGGCCAGTCCCTTGGCCTCGGCGTCGGCCTGCGCGACCCACTCGATGGCGGCCGCGATGGTCGCGGGATTCCAGAACCGGACGGTCTCCGCGACGCGCTTGGCCTGCCAGGGGGCCATTCCCAGGACCTGGGCGACCTGGCCCTGCGAGATGCGGGCGTCGACGATCCGGGCGATCTGCCGGGTCTTCATGGCCAGGGCTCCCGTGATGGCCGGTGCGGAGACCCCGGTGGCCAGGGCGTGCCGCAACAGGGCGGTGGCCTGGCCGGCCCGGCCCTCGATGGCCGCGTCGGCGACCCGGAAGGCGGTGGCCTCGACCCGTCCGCCGTAGTACCGGTCCACGACCTGGGTGGTCACGGTCCCCTCGGTGTCCGCGGCCAGCTGCTGACAGGCCACCGCGAGGTCGGTCAGCGATCCACCCGTGGCGTCGATGAGGGACCGGACGGCCTCCTGGTCGATCGACCGGCGCCGGGACCGGAACTCGCCGACGACGAAGTCGGCCTTGTCCGCGTCGGACTTGATGGGCTGGCACTCCACCAGCACCCCGGACGAGGTGACCACGTCCAGCAGCCTCTTGCCGCGGTTGCCTCCGGTGTGGCGCAGGATCAGGGTGACGTCGTCGGCGGGAGCGGCCACGTAGTCGAGGCAGTCGGCCAGGAACGCCTCGTTCATGTCCTGCAGGCCCTCGGCCAGGACGATCTTCGCCTCGCCGAACAGGGACGGGCTGGCCAGCATGGACAGTTGTCCGGACTGGTAGTCGGCGGCATCCAGCCGGTGGAGCTCCAGGCCCGGGTCCGCCTGCCGCAGCGCCGCCCTGACCCGGTCCGTGACCCGGGTGGCGATGAAGTCCTCGGGCCCCTTCAGGAGCATGAGGGGAGCCGGTTCCACGCGTCGCCAGTCGGTGCCGGAGGTGGTGGATCGGCGAGAGCGGCTGGGGGCGGGCATGCGTGTCATCCTACCGGGACGGTGCCCGCCGCCCGGCCGGTCACCGCGGGTGCGAACTGGCCGGTCACGGTCGGCACCAGCTGCCCGTCGCGGAGCGAGACGACCGTCGTGCCGTGCTCATCGGTGCGCACGACCGGGCCGTGCCGCTGGAGCTCGGTGATGACGGACGGATGCGGATGTCCGTAGCTGTTCTCCCGGCCGACCTGCACCACCGACAACGCCGGCGTCAGGGAGCGCACGAGGTCGTTCCCACCGTTCCTGGCCCCGTGGTGGCTCACCTTCAGCACGTCCACCGTCTCCGGGAACACTCCCTGGCGCAGCAGCGCGCCGGTGGCCTCTTCCTCCATGTCCCCCGTGAGCAGGACGGTGTAGGACCCCTGAGGCGTGTGCGCGGTGGCCGCCATCTGCAGGGAGGCATCGTTCTCGTCGCCCGCCTCCGAGTCCGCGGCCAGCACCTCCCAGTCCACCCGCCATGCCGACGCCGGCTCACCCACCGTGCCGGTCTCCCCCACCTCCGGCCGGCGCGCACCGGCGGGGGTGCGGGCGCCTCCGGCGCCCTCGGTGGCAGATCGGTCCTGGTGGTCCACTGCGCCCGGTCCACCGGTCCCGGGGGTGGCCATGGTCGAGTAGAGGACGGCAGCAGGCTGGCAGCACTCGGCGAGCGCGGCGGCGGAGCCTGCATGGTCCTGGTGCAGGTGGGACAGCACGAGCAGGTCGATCCGTTCAACGTCGAGGTGCCGGAGGCAGGACGTCGCCGCCCCCGGGTCCGGGCCCGTGTCGACCACCATCGCCGATCGCCGCCCGGTGCGCAGGACCAGCATGTCCCCCTGGCCGACGTCGCAGGCGGCCAGGGACCAGTCCCGCGGGACGGGCCCGGTCGGTGGGGAGACGACGAGGGCCAGCTGACTGCCGACGGCGGCGCACACGAGCGTCCACGCCGCGGCCAGCGACCACCGCAGGGTGCGGGAGGACGGGGACCCACGCGGAACCGGACCGGCGGGGATCCGGCGCACGCGGGCGGGCCGTGTGCGTTCCCATCGCAGCAGCAGCCAGAGCAGGGCCAGGGCCGCGAGCACGTGTAGTGCCACGAGGGCTGCCCCGAGCGCTCCCACGGGCCAGGGATGGAGCGCTCCCGGCAACGACGACAGGGCACCGGCGATCCAGCCGATCCCTGCCGCGGGCCAGCCGATCAGCCAGAACACGGCGGAGGCCAGGCCGGGGAGCGGCACGGCGATGATGGCAGCCACCGTGCCCGGCACGGTGATGAGTGGGACGAGGGGTGCGGCGAGCAGGTTGGCGGGCACCGCATAGCCGCTGAGCGTGCCCGCGATCCCCACCAGCACCGGCTGGCAGGCGACCTGGGCACAGACGGTCACCGCGAGCGCGGCGCCGATCGTCCCGGCGACCGGGCCGGGCAGTATCCTCCCGAGCGTGGCGGTCAGCCACTGTTCCACCGGCCGTGCGGCCAGGACGATGCCCGCAGTGGCTGCCAGGGAGAGCTGGAATGCCGGTTCGGAAGCCAGTGCCGGTTGCCAGCACAGCAGGACACAGCCGGCCAGGCACAGCAGCGGCAGGGCCTGCCGTCCCCGCCCGAAGAACACCGCCCAGGCGCCGATCCCGCCCATCACGGCGGCCCGGATCACGGAGGGTTCCGGGCCGACGATGACGACGAAGACGACCAGAATCCCCAGGACCGCGCCCAGCACCACCGGGCGACGGATCCGTAGGGTGCGCAGGCTCATCATGACGGCGCCGGCCAGGAGGGTGCAGTTGGCCCCGCTGACGGCGGACAGGTGACTGAGCCCGGAGGCCTTCATCGCCTCGTCCAGTTCCGGGTCCTGGACGGACCGGTCCCCCAGGACGAGTCCTGGAAGCAGCTGCGGCGCGGCGCCCACGCTGCCGGCCGCCGCATTGCGGACCGCTGCTCGCACCACCTCGCGCCCCGTGCTCCCGCCCGTGCCGCTCTCCGCGCCTATCCCACCGTTGTGGTCCGGGCATGACCCGGCATCCGGGCCGGTGCGGGCACGAGCGAACACCGTGGTGCCGGACGGCTCGAGATCGGCCGTCAGGCATACCCGTGTGCCAAGCTCCATACCGTCCCACTCCGCATCCCCGGAGACGACGACCTCGGTGCCCTCTGGCACGGTCCGTACCGGGTGTCCGAAGGCGTCCAGGGCGACGGTGACGTGCCACCGGTCCCCGAAGGCCCCCGGGGACTTCACCGCCCCATCCGTCGCCCGACCGGAGAGGCGCACCGGCTGGCCCGCGGACACCGCGTCCTCCCAGCCGGAGGCCTTCACCGGGGCCCGGTCCCCGACGGCCTGCACTGCGGCGATGGCCGCGACCCACAGCGCACAGGCGGTGAGCGCCGTCAGGCTCACCAGGGCCACACGCCCACTGCGCGCAATGGCCACCAACAGCACCGTGACCGCGGCGGCCGCCACTCCCAGGCCCCACGGCAGCACCTGCACCCACTCATACGGGAGGACCGGAACGGCCAGACACGTCACCAGCGTCAGCAGCAGGGCCGGCACGAGCCGCACATCGACCGGCCCGGGCACCGGTCCGGCGGTCGGGGACCTCACCGGCCGTCCAACCCGTCGGGCCACCGCGTCATCGTCGTCACCGGGCCGGATGCGGTAGGACCGGCCCGGGGGCGCCCGCGACCCCGGTGCTGGGGCCGCCCTCGTGGTCGTCTCACCAGCTGACGAGTCCGTCGAGGCGTTCCATCATGGCCGGTCCGATGCCGGACACCGCGTCCAGGTCCGCCAATGATCCGTAGGGTCCGACCTGCTCACGGTGGTCGACGATCCTGCCGGCCAGCGCGGGTCCGATGCCGGGCAGCTGTTCGAGCGCGGCGGCATCCGCCGTGTTGACGTTGACCGTGCCGCTCGGGGAACCGGAACCGCCCGAGGCCTCGTTCACCGGCTGTCCCCCAGGACCGTCACCGGGTTCCATCCCACCGGTTGCCAGCGGGGTGTCCGGCCCGGGCACGAGGATCTGGCTGGCGTCCACGGCCGGTGCGGCGAGGTTCAACAGGTCGAGTCTCGCCCGCGTCGTCGACCCGCCGGCGGCATGGAGCGCGTCGGCCACGCGGGAACCGGGCGGCAGCTCCACGAGCCCCGGTTCGTGGACCTCTCCCGCCACGTGCACGATCACGGCCCCGGAGGCGGTGGCTGCCGTGCCGTCGTCCTGGTCAGTCGGTGACGGCCCGGCGCCTGGCAGGCCGTCGTCCGGTGGTCCGGGCACCGCCGTGGCCGAGGGGGCGCGGTCCGTGCCCGCCTGCCGCTCAGCGTCCTCGCCCTCACGGTCGGGATGTCCCTCCCGGCTCTCGAGGGCGGCGGCCTGTGGTGCCGGGGTACCCGTCGGCCCGGTCGGTGACACCAGCCAGCTGACGGCCCACCACGTGGCCGCGAGCACCGCCAGCAACAGGACGGCTGAGGTCACGACGCGCCCCCGCCACAGGGGGGCCACCGGAGGCGGCTGCTCCCAGTCCCCCGTCACGGGGGCATCGTGGTGGCTGTGGCGTCCCATGGCTCCACCCTCGCCCGGCGAAACGGGCCCACGGGCACGTCAGGGTCACGGGCGGGTGCGACACGCCGTCAGGAGGCGGGTTGTGGAGTGGGCACGGGGTTCAGCGTGACCCCGAGGGCCCCCAGCCCCAGGTGCGCGGCCAGCACCGCGGGGAGCCGGATCACCGGCACGGGCATCGCGGACAGGCTCTGCAGGCGCCCGGCCAGTTCGTGGGCGGCCTCCTGGTTGCCGAAGCCGTGGACCGCGATGCGCTCGGAGGGCCCGGGCGTGTCCGAGTCCTGCGCCGCCTCCCGGACCAGTTCGACCAGACGCTCCGTCGCCCGGGCCGTGGTGCGCGGCCGGTCGACGAGGGAGACCACCCCGTCCTCGAGCGTGAGCACCGGCTTGACGTGCAGCAGGGACCCCAGCAGGCCCGCCACCGTCCCGATCCGACCGCCCCGGCGCAACTGCTCCAGGTTGGGCACGGTGAAGAACACCCCGGCGTCCTGGCTCGCCGCGTCCACGGCGGACACCAGCTGGTCCGGGGCCACGCCGAAGCCCGCCCCGATCACGGCGTCGATCACCACCGTTCCGAGGGCGAACCCGGCCGTGTGCGAATCGACCACCGAGACGGGGATGAGGGACTCCCGCGCGGCCAGCCGCGCCGCCTCCACGGTCCCGGACAGCCTGCCGGACAGGTGGACGGAGATGATCTGCTCGAAACCGGTCTCGGCCAGCGACTGGTACACGGCACTGAACGCACCGGGTGAGGGCCGCGAGGTCCTCACCGGTGTCCCGGCTGCCAGCGCCAGGGGCAGCTCCCGCAGCAGGTCGGGAGTGCCGTCCGTGTAGATCTGGTCACCGATCATCACCGGCATGGGCACCTGGCGCAGGCCACGCGCCAGCGGGTGGGCGAGCACCTCAGCCGGGATCGAGGCCGAGGAGTCGGTGACGATCGCGGTCCGTCCCTTCCGCGGCGGACGGAGTCCGAGCCGGACCCGGCCGCTCTGGGCGGCCCGCAGCTGGCGGATCCGGACGAGCATGGCGGCCTGCCAGTCGGCGATGTCGACCACGCGCACTCCCTTCAACGCCCGACGGTTCCGGCTTCAACCTAGGCGACCCGGGGCACCACGGCCCCGGGTCGCCTGCTCTGGGTCTCAGATGACGATGTTGACCAGCTTCGGCTCGCGGACGATGACCTTGCGGACCTCGGCCCCGTCGAGGACGCGCTGGACGGCCTCGGACGCCAACGCCAGCGCCTCCAGGTCGGCCGCGGAGATGTCCACGGCCACCTCGAGGCGGTCCCGGACCTTGCCCTTGACCTGGACCACGGCGGTGGTGGTGTCCTCCACCAGCAGCGCCTCGTCCACGGCCGGCCAACCGGCCCGGGCCACCGAGGGCTCGTGGCCCAGCCGGGCCCACATGTCCTCGGCGGTGTAGGGGGCGAACAGGCTCAGCAGCACGGCCACGGCCTCCACGGCCTCCCGGACGGCGGGGTCGCCCGCGCCGGCACCGGAGTCGATCTCCTTGCGGGCGGCGTTGACCAGCTCCATGGTCCGGGCGATGACCACGTTGAACTTGTGCTCGTCCAGCAACCGGGCGGCATCCGCCACCGTGCGGTGGGTGACCTGGCGCAGGGACTTCACGCCGCCGTCGGGATCCGTGCCCGGTGCCGCGCCGGCGGACTGGACGTCCTGGGCCAGCCGCCACGCGCGGGCCAGGAACTTGGCCGAGCCCGACGGCGAGACGTCCGCCCAGTCCACGTCGTCCTCCGGCGGGGAGGCGAAGATCATCGTCAGGCGCACCGCGTCCACGCCGAAGGTGTCCAGCTGCTCACCGAGGTCCACCCCGTTGCCGAGCGACTTGGACATGGCCTTGCCACCGTTGAGCACCTGGCCCTGGTTCAGCAGCGCCTTGAACGGCTCGGTGAAGGACACCAGGCCCATGTCGTAGAGCGCCTTGGTGAAGAACCGCGAGTAGAGCAGGTGCAGGATCGCGTGCTCCACGCCGCCGACGTACTGGTCCACCGGCAGCCAGCGGTCCACGGCGTCACGGTCGAAGACCTGGGTGTCGTCGTGGGCCGAGGCGTAGCGGATGTAGTACCAGGACGAGTCCACGAAGGTGTCCATGGTGTCGGTGTCCCGCAGCGCGGCGCCACCGCACGACGGGCACGTGGTGTTGACCCACTCCTCGATGCCGGCCAGCGGGGACTTGCCCTTCGGCGCCAGCTTCTCCCCGGTGACGTCGGTCGGCAGCAGCACGGGCAGCTGGTCCTCCGGCACGGGGACCTCGCCGCAACCGGCGCAGTGCACGATCGGGATGGGTGCACCCCAGAACCGCTGGCGGGACAGCAGCCAGTCCCGCAGGCGGTAGTTCACGGTGCCGCGGCCGGTGCCCCGGCCGTCCAGGATCTCGATGGCGCGGCTGATCGCGGCGGTCTTGTCCAGGCCGTCCAGCTCGCCGGAGTTCACCAGGGTGCCGTCCCCGGTGGTGGCCACGCCGGACACCGCCGGGTCCTCCTCACCGGTGTCCACGACCATGCGCACGGTCAGGTCCATGGCGCGGGCGAATTCCAGGTCGCGCTGGTCGTGGGCGGGCACGGCCATGATGGCGCCGGTGCCGTAGTCGGCCAGGACGTAGTCGGAGGCCCAGATCGGCAGTCGCTCGCCGTTCAGCGGGTTCACGGCATACCGGCCCAGGAACACCCCGGTCTTGGAGCGTTCGGTGGACTGCCGCTCGATCTCCGAGACGTGCGTCAGTTCCTCGCGGTAGGCCTCCAGGGCCTCTCGGTGCTCCGGGTCCACCAGCTCCAGGGCCAGGTCCGCGTCCGCGGCCACGACCATGAAGGTCGAGCCGAACAGCGTGTCCGGGCGGGTGGTGAACACGGTGATCGACTGACCGGGCTGACCGTTGCGCGCCTCGACCTGGAAGTCCACGTGGGCGCCCTCGGAGCGGCCGATCCAGTTGCGCTGCATCGCCAGCACGCGATCGGGCCAGTGGCCCTCCAGCTCGGACATGTCCTCGAGCAGGCGATCGGCGTAGTCGGTGATCTTGAAGTACCACTGGTTCAGGGACTTCTTGGTCACCTGTGTGCCGCAGCGCTCGCAGGCGCCGTTGACGACCTGCTCATTGGCCAGCACCGTCTGGTCCTTCGGGCACCAGTTGACCGGGGAGTCCTTCCGGTAGGCCAGGCCCTTGGCGTAGAACTGCTGGAACAGCCACTGGGTCCACCGGTAGTACTCGGGGTCGGAGGTGTGCAGCTGGCGGGACCAGTCGGTGGAGATCGCGTAGCGCTGGAACGAGGACTTCTGCGTCTCGATGTTCCGGTAGGTCCACTCGGCCGGGTGGGCGTTGTTCTTGATGGCGGCGTTCTCCGCGGGCAGCCCGAAGGAGTCCCAGCCGATCGGGTGCATCACGTCGTAGCCGAGCTGCGTCCAGTACCGGGCGACGACGTCGCCCATGGCGAAGGCCTCCGCGTGGCCCATGTGCAGGTCACCGGACGGGTAGGGGAACATGTCCAGCACGTAGCGGCGCTCCGCGGACCCGTCGTCCAGCGGCGCGAAGGTCTCGTGCTTCTCCCAGTAACCGCCCCAGCGGTCCTCTAGGGCCCGGAACGAGTACTCCTCGGGCGCGGCCTGGGTGGCCTGCCCCGTCACGGGGTCCTGGGGAGTACCTTGCGCTGCCTGGCTCACGGAAGTCCTGTCCTTGAAGTGCGGGGGAAACGGGGTGTCAACATCACGACGCCGGCCCGTCAACCGGGCGCTCGACGCGCCCGTCCATCCTACTCCGGCGCGCCCGGCGTCCAGTCCAGTGAGCGGTCGACGGCCCGGGCCCAGTGCTCGAGCAGGTCGTCCCGGTGTCGGGCGTCCATGCGCGGTTCCCAGCGGGCGTCCTCGCGCCAGAGTCCGGCCAGTTCCTCCAGGCCCGACCACACGCCGGCGGCGAGTCCCGCGGCATGGGCGGCCCCGACCGCCGTCGTCTCCACCTGTTCCGGACGCACCACCGGGACGCCCAGGATGTCGGCCTGGAACTGCATCAGGTCGTCGTTGACGGTCATGCCGCCGTCCACCCGCAGTTCCTCGGGACGCTGGCCGGTGTCCGCCACCACCGCCTCCAGCACGTCCCGCGACTGGTAGGCGGTCGCCTCCAGGGCCGCCCGGGCCAGGTGTCCCGCCGTGGCATAACCGGTCAGTCCGGCGATCAACCCGCGGGCGTCTGGACGCCAGTAGGGCGCGTAGAGACCGGAGAACGCGGGCACGAAGTAGACGCCCCCGTTGTCCTCCACGGTGCCCGCGAGCGCCTCGACCTCGGCCGAGGTGCGGATGAGGCCGAGGTTGTCCCGCAGCCACTGCACGAGCGAACCGGCCACGGCCACGGAGCCCTCCAGCGCGTAGGCGGCCGGCGCGTCCTCCACCTGGTAGGCGACCGTGGTGACGAGTCCGTGGGAGGAGGGCTCCGCCGTCGTGCCGGTGTTCTGCAGCATGAAGCATCCCGTGCCGTAGGTGTTCTTCACGTCCCCGCGGTCGAAGGCCGCCTGGCCGAAGGTCGCCGCCTGCTGGTCGCCGAGGATGCCGCAGACCGGGACGCCGTTCAGCGGTTCGGCCCCCACGATGGTGCCGAGCTCTCCCACCGACGGATGGATGCGGGGCAGCATCGAGGCCGCCAGGTCCGGGTCGATGCCGAAGACCGACGCGAGGTCCTCGTCCCAGTCGAGGGTGTCCAGGTCCATGAGCAGGGTGCGCGACGCGTTGGTGACGTCCGTGGCGTGGACTCCGCCGTCCGTGCCACCGGTGAGGTTCCACAGCAGCCAGCTGTCGATGGTGCCGGCGCGCAGGCGGCCGTTGCGGGCCAGGTCGGCGGCCTCGGGGACGTTCTCCAGCATCCAGGCGATCTTGCCCGCGGCGAAGTAGGAGGCCAGGGGCAGTCCCGTGCGCGCGCGGACCGCGTCCTCGTGTCCGTCGGAGCGGAGCCGGCCCATCAGGGCGTCGGTGCGCGAGTCCTGCCAGACCAGGGCCCGGTGGACGGGCCGGCCGGTGACCGAGTCCCACAGGACGGTCGTCTCGCGCTGGTTCGTGATCCCGACGGCGGCGATGTCCCCCGGGCGCATCCGGGCGCGGGTCAGTGCCAGGCCGCTCAGCTCCCGGGTGTTCTCCCAGATCTCCACCGGGTCGTGTTCCACCCACCCCGGGCGCGGGAAGTGCTGGCGGTGCTCGCGCTGGGCACTGGCGATGATGGTGCCGGACTGGTCCATCACCACGACGCGGGTGGAAGTGGTGCCCTGGTCGATGCTGATCACGGCGCTGGGAGGCATGGCGGCAGGATACCGGCTGTGGACAGGGCGGACAGCGGATGGGGCGGCTGTGTTTGAATGTCGAGTGTGGCCTGGGACACGGGATGACTAGGCTCTTTGAACTGCTGTGGGGATGGCAGGCCGGGGCGTGCGAGCGCGGCTCCGGTGGCTGGCCTCGTGGCCTGACGGGGGTTCCTCCATGACTGAACGAGTGAGCACGTTGCTGATGAGTCGCCGGGCCGCGCGGGCGGGTGTTGCGGGGGCGGTACTGGCCCTGGCGCTGACCGCTTGCGGCAGTGGTGCCGACGATCCGGACACCGGCGCTCCGGTGAGCACAACCTCGGCATCGAGCGAGGCCGTGCCGGAGCCGAGCGCATCCGAGGACGCGAAGGACTCAGCAGCGCCCTCGGGGTCCTCAACGGCGTCTCCTGACGCGACGGAGGGCGAGTTCGTCCCGGCGTCCTCCGACGGGCCCGCCCAGAACGTGCCGGTCCCCGAGATGCCGCCTGCCGCCAAGGAGCAGACCCAGGAGGGCCTGGAGGCCGCGCTGGAGTATTGGTGGGAAGCGGAGCGGTACCTCAAACTGACTGGCGACCCTGACCCACTGCGAGCAGTCTCAACCGATGACTGTGCCTTGTGTGAAGAGTTGATCAAGAACTGGCCAGCAATTTATAAGGCTGACGGTTGGGCAGACATAGGAGACACAGAAATGGAGGTCGCATTTAGTTCGCTCGATAACAACAATCTCGGTGGACGGGCGATCTTGATGGTTTCGGAGGCGCCCGGTGAGGTCTACCGGCCCGACGGTTCAAGGGTGAAATCGGCTTCGGGTGATGGCAGCAAAGACGTCGGCTGGGGCGCCGGCGCCAGATACTCCGGCGGGCAGTGGCAGATCGAAGCCATGAGCGTGCAATGAAGACTGTAGCTCTGACCAGGTTGTTGGTTGTATTTACAATTTCTGCACTGCTGGCCCCTAGTCCATTTACGGCTGTTGCCGATATTGACGATCCGTTCAGCCGCATTAAGGCCAATACTGGAGATGCCAGTGCGGGTTTAAGAGTCGAGAAGGATCAGGCCGCTGGTGATGAGGTTGTGGACCTTGACAGTTCGGAATCATCTGAGTCCATTTCGAGGTCCCCAGCGAATACCGAGCCCAAGTCGCAATATGTAGAGCTACTTCAGCCTTTTTGCCTCGGGGGGCATGAAAACGACGGAACAGGGTACATCGACTGCTTCGAAATGGAGCAGACCTTATGCACCCAGGCTGGAAGCCAGTACGTCATCCGGGCACGCTATGAACCTGCTGATCCCACCAACTCGTTACAGCGCTTCGGACAACCGTTCTGCTCCGAACCGTCGGACCCGGTCATCAGTGACCCAGCAGAGGCCGAACCGGAGGCTCCACCGATGCCCGTCGTGACGCTCGCTGACTTCCGGCGTCTGGACATCGCCCCCTCGAAGATCAAGTCGGACTCCGGCGGGTTCGGACTGATCCGGGCCAACGCCAACTTCGATCACACGCTAACCCGCTAACGGGACGCATGGTCGGTGGCTGGAGGTTATTCAGGTACACAGAAACGGGGTCTCACCTGCGCACGAGGCTCTGCAAGTATTAGAAGCCTGTACTGCTTGCACCTACCTGACGGGCGATAGGAAGGGGTCTCGTCATGATCAGCTTCAATACTTGGTGCTCGCAACCGGCGTTGACATCGCACCAGATGCACCGGATCGGCATGCTTGAGGCTCACGATGAAGCTACTGGCGTGGCGCTCATAACTGAGATGCTTCCCAATGCTTATGCTGACACTCCGGCGCTCGCGTTCGTCGCCGAGCGGCGTGGCAAGTCCGGAGTGGCGGCGTTTCTCCGCGACCGCTTGCCCGCGGAAAAGGGCGCTCGATCGGGCGACATGGGCGAGATTTTGGCGACCGCCTATCTCTACGAGGAGCGCGGTTACGTCGTCGGGCCTAGCCGGCTGATTGACCGTGACCACCAAGAGTGGGCGATGAGGGGCGATGACGTCCTCGCCGCTCGGGTCGGAGCCAACTCAGAATTGTATTTGGTTAAGGGCGAGGCCAAGAGCGCCGTCAAGCTCGGTGCAGCAACGGTTAAGGCTGCCCGGGAAGGGCTCGCCCGTAACGAGGAGATGCCGTCCCCTCACTCCTTGTCGCAGTTTGCTGTCCGACTGCTGAAGTCGCCAGACATCGCGGTTGGCGAGGCGGTGCTCGATGTGCAACTTACCGGCGGCTTGAGGCCGCACCAGGTGGGTCACCTGATGTTTCTCTTCACAAGCAGTGATCCGAGTGCGCATGTACTCGCAGACCTAAACGCCTACGAGGGTGTAGTGAGACAGCTGATCATCACCCTGCGGGTCAGGGAACACCAGAAATTCATCCGTGACGCCTACGACGGAGTGGTTGCTGATGTCCCGTAACTCTGATGAATTAGCCCGCCAGCTCGCCGCTGTCATCGATCCAGACTTCCGTAATCGCCTCCTCGCGCGAGGACAGGCCCAGTCGATGATTCGTCGCTATGGCATCCTTCCGGAGGGTTCACCCGAGTTCAGCCCCTTTCTGGACGCTGACCTCCTCAACTATGGCTACGCACTGCTCACCAACGGATTGGAGTTACTCGAGGAACTGGAGAGAGACGATGACGTTGAGAATAAAGCAAGCAGTCAGACGGAGGTCGCTCGTCACGCGTTCATACAGAGTTCGTACGCCTTAGAAGCGGCAACTCGAAATGCCGCAGACGCCCCCGACAACATGTTTCACCGACTCATTGCGGGTGCGGGCAGCCATCTCGGTGGATACGCCGCTCGCGCCTTCTCACTTACGGAGAGTAGTCGGGAGTCAGGCCAGCTCACGCCTATGGAACTCACACTAGCGGACCTGATGATGCGCGATCTTGACGCCATAGAGGAACGAACAAGACTGCTGCGCTCTTCCGCAGCAGTCACGGATGACTCTCTGCTCGCTTCCCTCTCCAGCGGCGCCGACAACGATGCGGTGCGTCGGCTCGGCCCCGTTGCCCTACTACTAAGCGAGAACTACCTCTCAGCAGTATCCTTAGCGTTGTTTGCGATTGAAGTCGGCGACCGCGAGCTCCTGGCCGCAGCCCTGGAGGAAATCGCTTTGGGCGAGCAAGCCTCAATGGAAGTAAATGCTCCTGGTCCTTGGTGGGTCTACCGACTCACCCGCCGGATGCTCAGCGACCTTAACGACACCAGCATCGGCAGAAACATTCCAGACGTCCCGCCAACAGGTCGAGATGACGAAGTACCTCGCTGGCGGTACCTGCGAAGCACCTTCATCGAGACGCTTTTGGGACGACGAAGGTCCGAGATCGACCTGTGGCCCTCGCAGCTCAACGTTGTGGAACGGATCTTCGCCGACTCTCGCGACCTCGTCGTCGCACTTCCCACGAGTGCTGGCAAGACCCGAATTGCCGAGTTGGCCATCTTGACCTGTCTGGCGCAAAGGCGGCGTACGGTCTATGTCACCCCGCTCAGGGCGCTCTCTGCCCAAACTGAAAAAATCCTAGCCCGCACATTCGGCCCACTCGGCGTGCGGGTGTCGTCGCTGTACGGAAGTATGGGGATCAGCGAGTTAGATGATGACATGTTGCACTCGAGCGACATCGTGGTCGCTACCCCCGAGAAGCTGGACTTCGCGCTCAGATCTGATCCCTCCGTTCTGGACGATGTCGGCCTGATAGTTCTCGACGAGGGCCACATGATCGGCGCTTCCGAGCGTGAGGTCCGATACGAGGCCCAGATCCAGCGGCTCCTTAGGCGCCCGGACGCCTCGACGCGACGGATCGTCTGCTTGTCCGCCGTGTTTCCCTCCGGCGCAGAGTTGGAGGACTTCGTCGCCTGGATAACTAAGGACCAGCCCGACGGACTGCACCAAGAAACTTGGCGTCCAACTCTCCAGCGATTCGGCCTAGTTGAGTGGCGTGACGATCACGCGGGGTTGGCAATCACTCTCGGATCAGATCAGCCGTTCATCCCTCGCTACGTCGAGGCGAAGCAACCGACCGGAAGGCGGCGGAACCAGTTCCCCCAGAACCAGCGTGAGCTTGTGATCGCGACGGCGTGGCGTTTGGTTGAAGAGGGTGAGACAGTTCTCGTCTTCTGCCCTCAACGCAACTCAGTCGAACCGTATGCGCGTGAAATTCTACGACTCCACAAGCAAGGCCTCATCAGCTCCGTCCTTCCCGATCATGTCAATCTGAGCGGTGTGCTCGCAGTAGGAAAGGAGTGGTTCGGTGTCGATCATCCGCTCTTGAAGTGCCTCGAACTGGGTGTCGCTATTCACCACGGAGCCTTACCAAGCCCGTTCCGCAGAGAAGTGGAGAAGCTTCTCCACGAGGGCCAGCTGAAGGTGACTGTTGCCTCGCCAACGCTCGCTCAGGGCCTCAACCTATCGGCGTCGGCCGTGTTATTCCACCAACTCCGGCGGGGAGGAGACCTGCTCAAGGGTGCAGATTTTTCGAATGTGATTGGCCGGGCCGGGCGCGCATTCGTCGACACAGAAGGACTCGTGCTCTATCCAATCTTCGAGCAACGACAGCGCCAACGGCGGCGACAACGGCAAGATTGGCTCCAATTGACTCAGGGCGACGGAGGCAAGGCGCTCAATTCCGGCCTCATTGAAGTTGGCTCTGCCCTGCTCCGCCGCATGTACGTCTCGCGCGGAGCCGGGCCCATTGAACCTTTTCTGGAATATCTCACAGGGGCCCCGAACTGGAGCCTTCCCATCCTGCAACATGAATCGGAGGAGGAACAAGCAACAGCCGCCACCACATGGACATCCAACCTTTCACTACTCGACATCGGTCTTCTCAGCATCATCGGAGACGGCGCTTACGATGCAGACCCCGATGCTGCTACGCAGGTGATCGCTGATGCTCTAGTTGGATCGCTGTGGGATCGTCAGCTACGCCGGCATGACGCTGATGTGGCGTCAGCCGCTCGCCAGTTGATAGCGGCCAGAGTCCGACATCTATGGCGAACGTCCACGCCTTCCCAGCGACGCGGCTGGTACCTCGCTGGACTAGGCGCCGACGCCGGGCTCAAGTTGTCTGAAGTATCTAAGCAAATAGTCGACCAAATAGAGCGGGTCGAAATCGCCCTCGCCGATGAGGATTATGTCCTAGCGTCTGACGGGCTCGTCCAAATCGCTACCACAATCTTCGGGCTCGACACCTTTACGCCTAAAGTCGAAGTCGTTGACTGGAAGGCCGTGCTCCGTCGATGGGTCCACGGGCTGAGCCTGTCAGACCTTTCCGGAGATCAAATCGCTAATGCACAGTTCATCGAATCCGATCTGATCTATCGCTTGGTCTGGGGCATGGAAGCCGCCAGGGTTTTTGAGGCGGCCCAGGGCAACATCTTGGCTGAAACGCTGAACGGTACCGCCGTGACAGCAATCGAGACAGGTACTTTTTACTGGTCCGCTTCGGTGCTCATCCGGTCCGGATTCGATCATCGCCTTGCAGCGGTAAACGCCGTCACAAGCACTGGAGCGGACTTCAACTCGGCGGTCGACATGCGTCGATGGATCCGCGAACTCCCTCCCTGGTACGCCGACAATAAATCGTGGCCGAGCCCTGAATCACGGCCGGCATGGGAAGAATTCGTGTCACACAACCGTCAATCTCTCCACCGGCAATGGAGGCGCAAACATCTGAACGTCTCAGCTGTAACTTGGTACGGCGACGTACCTTCCCCAAGAGCCTGGCTCCGCATTACGGCCCTTGACGCGGGAACCGTCCAGATCTGGTCCCCCGGGTTCGACCTCCTCGGCGAGGCCGCGGTCGAGTTGAACCCCAAACCACGGGGGGTACTTCGCGCGCAACGTCTCGCTAGCACGCTGGGCATTCGTTTGTTGTATCGGGGACCCGGTGATCTTTTACCTTCCGAAGTGACCAAGGGTTAGTTGTCTCCGCATCGAAGTTTCTATCGTCCACGAGGACAATCGGGAGCGGGTAGGAGACCGGAGAAGATAGGGACCAACTACAGGTAGCGACGAAGTCTCCCAGATTCAGGTCGAAAAATTCCGCTCCGCGGACACGCCCACCCCGCCCCGTCGTAGGTTCGCGGCGTCTCAAGCTACTGACATGAAGACTCCAGGGCACCGCGATTGGAGGTTTGGGCGGGGACACGCGAATATGGGCCTGTGACACAACCCACCAAGTCAAGTGAGAAGTCCAATCCCCACGGATCGCAGAGCACCATTGAGGGGCGCATGCACACGATCCAGGGAAAATTTCGAGCAAAGCTTAGCTCGCCACCCATCCCATGGAGTATCACGGATGACTTCCTGCCGTCATTGCTACATCACTACACCACTGTCGACGGGCTGCGGGGCATCACCAAGAGCAACGCACTTTGGGCCTCTGACCCTAGGTATATGAACGATGCATCAGAGCTCACTTACGCGGCGTCACTCATTGATGGCATTGTCAAGGAGGCTTACCAAAGCTTGGATGACGACCGTATCCATCGTCTAGTGCCATATCATTCCGGCATCGCCAATGGGTTCGGGCAAGGGGCTCGTCCATTCATCGCATGTCTGTGCGAAAAGGGTGACCTACTTTCACAATGGCGTGGGTACGGCGTGGATACGGCACCGGTTTCCTTGGGAATGAGTTTACTTCAGATGAACTACCCTGATGGATTACCTCCCCGAACCATTCTCCGCAAAGTCATCTATAGCAGGGATCAGCAACACAGATCGGTCAAATGGATCACTGAATCATGGTTCCAGATTATTGCGTCGGTGTTAGACCGAACGAAGGGTGCTTCAATCGGCGAGTGGTTCCGCCCCCTGGCAATTCAGGAACTTCAGCAAGCCTTGGCCGTGCATCATTTGTGTTTCAAGCATCCCTCGTTTGAGGAAGAACAAGAGTGGCGACTGATCAGGGTGGTAGACGTAGAGGAAGATTCCCGTCTACGCGATGGTCGTCGGCAAGAAGTGGAGGGAGTCGCTCAGAAGCGGACCGATAAGGCCGGAAGTGAGACGCCTGAACCTGCAACCGATGGTAGCGGTGCCCCGAACGACATTGTTGACGTTCGTTTTCGCCAGTCATCACTTGGCCTTGTTCCGTACGTGGAGATCCCGCTATTAGATACGGAAGGTAATTTCGACGGACGACTTCCATTGTGGCAAGTAATCCAAGGTCCTACGTCGCATCCGGAACTTGCGCTGGACTCGCTACGGATGTATCTGAATTCCTGTGGATACGGAGAACCTACAGAAGTACTGCCTTCCGACATACCTCTGCGGTGGTAGCTCAGCTACCCATGCCCCTTGGTCGCCGCATTTGACGGCTTGGGTGTGATACCCATGGCGCCAGTCGTCGACTCACTGGTTCTTGCCATCTGTCGACGGCGAGCAATCAGCGACAACCGCTGAAGTGCAGTTGAGGTGAGGTGCGGTCTAAATGCCTTGGTGGATGGAGAATCAGAATTGGACGAACCAGAGGGGACGCATACTTGCTGAACCAGAGGACGTAGTGCTTCCTCTTTGGTCCGCTCCCCAATCATCCCGACCACACCACTCCTTCTCCTTGGCCAGTCGTCTCAAGTACACTCGCAGCCGATCAAACCTTCTCGTGCCAGTCGGGTACAAATGGTTCTATCAAATGGCCCAAGTTGTAGCGGACGAGAAAGTTACCTACCGCCTGCTGGTACAGCCAGCTGATGTCCCACATAGCTAAAGCTAGGTTTCCGGTGGTAACCGTCGATTCACTGGGAGCGAGTACACCGGAGGCTTCAACGTGCCAGAGCTGCCCGTGCACGACGGCGCTGTATAGACGCCACCACGACGTCGTCCGCAAGCGGATGAGGTTAAGGTCGTACTGAGGGCAGTCAAGCTTTCCGCACTCGCAGTTTCCCTGAGCTACCAGACAATCTAGGCAGTCCTTGAGCATCTTCGATTCTGAGGCAACGCGGGGGCGCTTGGGCCGCGGGCCTACCTCCTCCCCCAGCAGGCTCCTCTGCTCCCAGAGGGCGTCCTCGTATTCCCACCGGTCCTTCGCGAACAGCTTCACGGCCCTCGCATTCCTCTCTTCACGGTTCTCAGGGTGAAGGACATATAGCGCCTTGAAGGAATAGAGCAATGCACCCCGGAGGAGTTGCTCGATAGGGACTGGCCCCATCGGATGGGGAACTAGTTCGGCTACCGCCTGGAGAGACCGCGTCGCCGAATGAAGGAACTGATTGACTTGAAGGGTGTAAATATTCACCCCCGGTCATCAAGCAAGGTGCCCGCCCGGTCGAGGAAGGCTTCACCGGAAGATTGCCAGACGTCCTGCAATTTCGAGATATGGCTTTTACCCCAAGCGATGCGCCCGAGAGCGTTGAACATGTAGAACTCATATTCGGAATCCGTCTGCTCATTGTTCGAGTTCACCGTGTCACCACCTTTTGGACTCAAAAGAGTGCCCCCTTGATGTGCCTAAAGTGTGGGAGCTTGTAGCCCAGCCCCCCGCCGGTTATGGATCTTGCCAGATCGGCTGGCGGTTCGCCTCAAACGAGATCCGGCCTGGAGCTGGTACATGTCCGGAAGCCGCTGGGCGCCATCTGGAGGGCCCATGAGGGTCCGTGGCCCCTGGAGTGCATCACAGTTCCAACAGAGCCTTAGATCCGCACAGGGAGGCTGCCGGCGGGCACTGGTGTATGCTCGGGCCGTGATCAACACCCCCATCCCCGAAGGGTTTACCGGAATGCATAGCCCACGTTTCTACTGAGGTTCAACCTCAATAGCTGTGTGGGCTTTGAATTAACGGTAAGGGCATGTCTGTGCCCGATGATCAAAGGAGATTCAGTGATTGAATCCACTACGCCCAAGCTGTCCGAAATCACGCCTGAGGAGACGCCCGAGCTGATCGCCGCCCGAGAGGAGCTGGCCCAGGCTGCGGAGCAACGGGACCAGGCCGAGGCTGTGCTGGAGCAGAGGCGCACAGAGCTGAACACTCAGGCCGCCAAGGTGAACGCTCTGCGGCAGGCCGTCCAGGCCGGGGACACCGAGGCCGCCATCGTGGAGCCGGGCGAGTACCGGGAGCATCAGGCCATGGCCCAGCAGGTCTCCGACCTCCAGCGTGCGGTCACCGCACGGCGCCGGGCTGTCCGCGTGGCGCAGTCCCGGCTGACCGTGGCCATGGCAGTGGCCGGCATCGGGGGCATTGCGAACGATGATGAGCAGGCCCGGATCGCAGCCGAGCTGTCCCATGCCGTGAAGCTAATCCTCCGTCCCGTGCTGCAGCGGATCCAGGAATCGGACCGGAACATCTACGCCACCATGGAGCGGGTCAAGGGCCACGTGCGGGAGGTCCCCGGCCTGTCCATGATCGGACTGTCGGACCGTCCCAGCGGATTCGCCTACCGGGATCAGGTCTTCAACCCCCACGGGGAGACGCGGCTGAAGGGCCTGTTTGATCGGGCTTGGTCCAACGCCCAGGCGGAGCTGATCCAGGAACGGAAGCAAGCTCAAGAGCAGGCACGGGAGCAGGCCCAGCAGGGCTGACCCATCCCCGGGGCATTAGGGCCTTGGGAAGTCTGGGGGACTCCGCTAGGGCTCCGTCCCGGGCACGCACCCCCTCGTTCCTTCGGGGAAAGAGTCCACGGGTCTAGGCCAGGCGGCGCCCTGCCCGTTCCCAGCCATTGTGCGGGGAATCGACAGACGTCCGCTTGGCCGGACCCGGGACCTTGGTACATTTTCGAGCCGGTCCAGGAGGCCAGGTCATGAAGTCTCTGGGCATGTGCACGGCGGTCCGCAAGGCCGGTCCGTGCGATCGTCCGGCCACTCGCCGCAGGGTGCTGCATTTCCATCGGGAGCCGGTCTGCGGGACGTGCTATCGACGGATCTACCGGCAGAACACGGTGGAGTGTTCGGCGTCAGGATGCACGGTCCGGCTCTACCCCCGGTCCAACAAGGGCAGGACCGTGCCGGCGCCATGGTGCCGGGACGACGAGCACCGGGCGCTGTCGGTGGAGGTGCTGGGAGAGTCTGGCCGGGAAGAGGTCAAGCGGGAGTTCGTCGCCAGGATCGAACCCGACTGGGAGACCGGTTGCTGGAAGTGGGTTGGCAAGATCCAGGGAGGATACGGCCGGTACCGGTCCACGCCGAAGCTCACCGGGGAGTGGGTGGCCCATCGTATGGGCTACCACTTGTTCGAGGAAGGCCATGAGATTGGTCAGGAGCTGGATCACCGGCATGGCAGTGCCTACGGGGCGGGACCACTGTGCGTCTCTCCGTTGCACCTCCAGCCGGTCACCCAGGAACGGAACATCGAGCTGCGGGACCTGCGACGTGCAGACCCATTGGGCTACTGGTACCGGCCGGAGGAGTCCGGGGAGATTCGCCTGTCGTTGATGGTGTTCGCTGGGTTGAACGGCCTGCCGTTGAAGACTCCCGAGCTGGACTACTCGGCCTCGTGGGACCCCAACAGGAAGCAACCGGCAGGAACCGAATCCGGGGTGCCGGCACCCATCGTTCCCGAGGCACCCGCCGGGGTCGCGCCGGCCGAGCCGCCCGAGGTGGACCGGGCCGGGTTGCGGATGTCTGCCCGCATCTTCGAGGAGCTGAAGCTGTCCCCGCTGGAGGCGCGGGTTTTGCGGGTCTGGTTTCGCTGGCCCGTCTGGAACCGACGCTTCATGCGGGGGTGGGGGCAGGGCGTGCTGCTGGAACCGGAGGATCGGCAGGTGGGTATTTCCTCTGGTCAGCAAAGGAACGGCGGGCTTTAAAACCCGTGCCCGACCAAGGTCGTATCCACGTGCGGTAGTGACCGATGGGCGCCAAGGGGTATCCCCCACCCTTGCTTGTCGCCGCCGACTCTGCAGGGCGGTCTGGCCGCACGAGCTGGAGGACTACGAGGACTGCGTATGCCGGATCGAGAGTGCATGGAACCAAAAGAATCCCCCGAAACTACCCGAGGACCCACTCCGCGAACGGCAGCAAAAGATCTGGGCCGCCATCGTCATCATTATGGTGAAGAGGAGCGCCCACGGAGCCGCCGACCAGAGTTACATGTTCAAGTCAAGGCTCACGGCGAAGGGCGGTCATCAGCCCTTGGTGTACACGAAGGGGTCCCTACTTGTACACTGGGTGGATGACAACCCCTCACACCGCTCCCGGCCAGCCGCTCCGCGTGCTGGGGTACGTTCGCGTCTCTACTGACAAGCAGGACATAGGCCCGGAGGTCCAAGTGGCTGCCCTCCAGGCTGAAGCAGAGCGCCACGGCTGGGGGTTGGAAATACGCAGGGAGGATGCCGCCAGTGCAAAGTCTCTGGAGGGGCGTCCCGTGTTGGCTCAAGTGTTGGCCGACCTCAAAGCACGTCGGGCCGATGCGCTGGCCGTGTCCAAGCTGGACCGGCTGAGCCGCGACGTGGCCGACTTCGCTGGGATCATGAAGCTGGGCCAGCGGCAGGGCTGGGCCGTCGTAGCACTAGACCTAAACGTGGACACCACTACCCCCACCGGCGCGGCCATGGCTCAAGTGACCATGACGTTCGCTGAGCTGGAGCGTAAGAGGATCGGCGAGCGCACCCGCGATGGCATGGCCAAGATCAAAGAACAGACGGGAAAGCACATGGGGCGGAAGGCGGAACTTCCCCTAGAGACGGCTCTTTACGTCAACGAGTTGAAAAAGCAGGGCCTATCCCTGCGGAAGATCGCGGACCGGCTCACCGTCGAGAATGTGGCCACCGCCAGCGGAGGTAAGTGGCACGCTTCAACCGTGAAGGCCGTGCTGGAATCGGTCACCCTGGCTCGCGCACTTCGGAAGCTGGAGGAGCCCTGACGACCACAGGATCGCTTCTAACGGCGCCTATTGCCGCCTACGGTCAGAAACCGCTCGACAAGGAATAAGGCTTTGAAATCGCGTCCTAGCACCTCACGTCCACACGGGGAGACCATTGGCGGCACCTGCCCCGTCTATGTCTTCACGCGAGAGCGGACCCGGCCCAATCGTGTTCGACTTCAGGACAACCACCACCCTGTCCCCAAGGTCTGTTCGAGCGTTGCCCCACCCGGGCCAACAAACAACATTCATGTACTGACGGAGAAAGTCACGCTGCTCGTCGATAGGGAGTCCAGCGAACCGCTCGAACATCGCAGAGGACTCATCCACCGCCTCAACCTCGGGGGAAGAAGGGAGCACCGGGACAGCGGTGGATAGTTCGTTCAGCCTGTCCCGCTTCTCATTCATCTGAACTTCTAGCGCCGTCGAGGTCTTGGAAAGCACTCCCTCAGAGAGTCCTCCGTTCGCGTACATGCGAACGACTTCATCGAGCCGAGCCGCGAGCGCCGCCAACTCCGATTCCAGGTTGGCTCGTTCAGTGACAACCTCTTCGCTCACCCGCATACGGTCTGCCTGGCGCTCGACGAACGCGTACAACGCCGCTGCAACGCGGCGAACCAGCAGGTCAAGGCCATCTCTGATGATGGCCACATGCCCAGGCCCCTGAACCTTGCACCGATAGACCGGCACCACCTTGCCCCGAGAACCTACAGACGAGGCATACAGCAGCGCGCCACACCAGCACTGTGCAATCCCCGAGAGAGGATGCTTCGGCTTATTGGTCGGTGCACGGCGCCGGGAGGGGTCGGACAGCACCGCCCGCACACCCCGCCATAGGTCGACCGACATAATCGCGGGCCAGGGCCCCGGCACACCTTCCAGCGCATGACCTTGATGAACCGCAAACCCCGCATTGGCTGGCCGCTTCAAGACGTTCCGCACCGAGGTCTGCGTAAACGGTGCACTCCTACTGCCAGTCCACCCCTGGTCATTCCATCGGCGCATGACCACACCCACGGATACCCCCGCCAACACGTCACGCGCTGCTTGTTCCACAGCTTGCGCCTTCTCCTGGTCGACTACCCGTGACACCTTTCCGTGCTCGTCGAACTCCACTTTCCAGCCGAAGGGAACCGGACCGCCGTGGTATCCGCCGGAACGTGCCAGCTGGGCGAACTTGTCTCGGAGCCGCTCAGCCTTCACATCGGATTCGAACTCGGAGAACTGAGCCATAACCCCGGCATTGAGGCGACCGGCTGAAGTCGAAAGATCAATTACTCCCCCGCCCTTCACGGCAATCGTGGAGATGCCCCGCTCACCGCCGCACGCGTCAACGTAAGTGGACAGATCAGCAACGCGACGGTACAGCCTGTCCACCTTGTAGACCAGAACCGTAGAGACCTCCCGCGCTCGCAGACGAGCCAGCATCTCCTCGTAGGCCGGACGCGGCTTCCCGGAAAATGCCGAAATGTCGTTGTCTGCAAAAACTTCCACCACCATCAGGCCGTGTCGGTCGGCATAGTCCCGGCAGATCGCCTCCTGCCGCTGGATGCCCAGCTCGTCCCCGGAGCGGTCAGACGAGATGCGGGTATAGATGAATGCCGTGGTCATGACTAGATCCTACAGGGTTAGCGTGTGAAGAGTACTCGTCAACACCAACTTCTATGCCACCGAGGAGCCCCAGACCCTCAACACCACCATGCTGGGCCAGCAGGTCGCCATCCAGGCGATCCCGGTGCAGTGGACGTTCACGTACGGCGACGGCACCGCCCCCTTGGTCAGCACCACTCCGGGCGGTCCGCAGCGCGAGTTCAACCAGGAGACCACCACGTCCCACGCCTACCAGCAGACCGGTACCTTCCCGGTCACGGTGGCCACCGCCTACCGGGGACAGTTCTCCGTCAACGGTGGCCCCTGGATCGCCATTCCCGGCACCGCCAGCGTGCCCAGCACCCCGGTTGAGGCCGACATCTGGCGATCCGAGGCCAAGAACGTCGCCGAGGACTGCCATCAGAACCCCGACGGCTGGGCGTGCGCCAACCCCTTCATCGAAGACTGACCTGCCGCCCCACGACGATGCCGGTGGATGAGGCGCTGGGCCCCTCGACCCCGCTGCTAGCGCAGGGCACCGGCTCCCTGGAGGTCGCCGTCCGGTCGTCCCGCCGCTGCCCGGCCGTCGACCGCGATCCCCGAGCCTGCGCGTCCGTCGCTCGGGCGGACGTCAGAGGAGACGCCACGACCGAGCCCCGCCCGGGGCCGTGGTTCCCGATGGCGCAGGTACATCGCGAGCATGAAGGCCGAGGTCAGGAGGTAGAAGCCATGCAGGGCCCAGATGGGACCGGTCGGCAGGCTGAACACGTAGACGGAGTGCACGACGTTGCCGAGGTTCGCCAGCAAGAGGTTGCCCAGACTGTACGACGCCAGGTCCCGGGTCCGCACGGCCTTGATCAGCATCGGCAGCACGCTGCCGACGAAGACGATGGAGGAGATCACTCCCGCCAGTACCGCCAGGTCGAAGTCCATGGTCGTCGTCGCTCTCCAGATCGGCTGATGCTTCCGGAACCCACGCTAGGAGTCCGCCTCGAGCGTCGGATCGGGCGAATCCCCCATCTTCATCGGCCGACGATGGGGTGTTTGACCTAGTCCCCCGTTCGCCGTCTGACACCGACGGATCGGTAGGCTGACCGTGTGAACACCGAGCGGACCCCAGGCGGCAGACGCCCCCTGCCCATCCGGTGGAGGGATCGCCTCCTCGTCCCCCCGGCCCCGCGCGACACCGCGGTGATCACCGGCCACCGGGCGAGGACCCCGGAACGGCGGATCGTCGAGGTGCCGGACCCCGTCTCAGGCCGCGCCACCCCGATCGCCGTCTGGCACTACGCGACGGAACCCCGCCAGGGCGCAGAAGGACCCACCACACCGGTGGTCATGATCCACGGGTTCCGCGGCGATCACCATGGGCTGGCGCTGCTCGCCGACTGTCTCCCGGAGATGGAGTTCTACCTCCCCGAGCTGCCCGGGTTCGGGCACTCCCCCGCCTTCCCGGACGCCGAGCACACCGTCGCGCACTACGCCACGGCCGTGGCCGCTGCGGTCCAGACGCTGGGCCTGGTCCCGATACCCGCCACCGGGCGCCCGGCCACGGCACCGGAGGCGGCGGCCAGACCCGTGCTCCTCGGTCATTCCTTCGGGTCCGTGGTCGCGTCGCACCTGGCCGCGGAGCAGCCGTCGCGATGGAGGGAGCTCATCCTCGTCAATCCGATCTGCGAACCGGCCCTGTCCGCCGACGGCACCCGCTCAGAACGCA
>NZ_AFXQ01000026.1 GCF_000224415.1 Citricoccus sp. CH26A
GGTCATGCCGAACGAGGCGCGCTACTACCGGGTGCACGTGGGCTACGGGCAGCGGCTGAACGTCCGCGCCGCCAACGGTGCCTCGGAGGGCGCCGGACCCGATTCCGTGGACGTGAGCGTGTTCTCCAGCGTCCGCGGGCCCGTCACCATGAAGGGTGACCGGCGCCTGCATCGTCGTCCGGCGGGCCAGACCGCCACGCTGAACATGCCGGTCTCCGTCAGCATGGACAATCACGACGGCGTCCACGGCCAGGACGCCTACCTCTCCGGTGACTACTACGTGGTCGTCTCCGCGGACAAGTACAGCGATGACCGCAACCGGGAGCCCTTCCCCTATGAGCTGGCGCTCGAGGTGACGGGCCAGGAGCAGGACGGCCCCCTCATCGCCGAGCCCGGGGCGGGCCGGGTGGTCGATCCGGACTCCGAGCAGGACGCGGGAGAGCAGGACGACGCGGAGGCCGGCGAGGCCACCGCGGGCGCCACGCCGGCCGGAGAACCGGACGAGGGTGGTGGCGGGGCGGAGGCCACCGCCACCGGGCTGACCGAGCCGGCCGGGGACAACCCCTGGCCGTGGTTCCTCGCCGGCCTCGCCGGCAGCGCTCTCATCGGCGCCGCGGCCCTGGTCCTCACCCGACGGCGGCCCGTGGCGGCTCCGGCCACCACGCAGCAGCACCCCGCGTCCCCGGGCCCGGCAGCCAGTACCCCACCGACCGCTACGGCACCGATCAGGAAGGACCGCGGTGATGAGCACCGGCAACCGTCCCCCCGCACGCTGGCCGCGCTCGGCCTCACCCTGGCCCTCACGGCCTGGGCCGCCGCTCCGGTGCTGGCCGCCACGCCGGCGGCCACCACCGGGGAGGGCTCCGCGCCCGCCGCCCAGGCCACCCCGTACCAGCCCTCGGGCACCGAGGTCACGGGCGGGGAGAGCCTGGCCGGCGCCGTCGAGGTGGAACCCGGCCTCTACCGGGACACCCTGCAGACCAGTGAGGAGGCCTCCTCACCGACGGCCTCGACCCGGTTCTACCGGTTGCCGGCGCTCCAGGAGGGAGAGCGGGCCCATGCCGCGGCCGTCCTGGCCGCCGACCCCCTCGCCGACGCGCGCGGCACCGACTGGGCCGAGCTCAGCGTGGAGTTCGTGAACCTGCAGGGCGAGCGGTGCGGGCCCCCGGTCGCGGACAACGTCTCGATGACGACCGGTGAGGTGCCGGTGGCCAAGACGGCCACCGATCCCATGGAGGCCGGCTCCTACGGATGCTTCGAGGATGAGTCCGGCGTGGTCGTGGCCCAGGTGAGCCGGAGCGGTGAGTGGCTGGCGGACGACCCCGTGGCCGTGGAACTGCGGTTCTGGGTGGAGCCCCCGGTGGACGAGTCCGGGCTGGCCGAGGCTCCCTCGGAGGACCTCCCGCCGGAGTCCGTGACGGTCACCGGTGAGGCGACGCCCATCACCGGCGGGCGGTCGTTCGGCACGGCCACCGAGATCACCGCGGACCAGGTCTTCTCCGCCGAGCTGCAGCCCCGGGAGGCGGCCTATTTCCGGATCCCGGTCGAGTACGGCCAGCGCCTGAGCTACCGCCTCTCGTCCGGCAACAACCAGCAGTCCCGCGTCCGCGAGATCCGGACCGCGGCCCACGACCCCCTGCTGGGGGACCCCCGGATGCTGGGGGACCAGGGCATCTCCTACATGGACAACGGGGCCACCCTCACCCGGTCCACCGCCGTGCCGGTGAGCGCGGACAATTACGGCTCCTACTCCTACGGCGCCCTGCGGTTCGCCGGTGACTACTACATCGTCGTCACCGGCTCCGAGGCCCGTGGGGGCCGGGAGGGGACCGAGCCGTTCCGCTACGAGCTGGCCGTGTCCCTCTCGGGCGAGCCCACCGGTGCGACCGAGTGGCTGGCGGCGGCCCAGGACGAGCAGGCCCTCGCCGCCGGTGGCTCCCCGGACGGCGAGGACGCCCAGGCCGCGAGCGCCCGGGACGGCGGGTGGCTCCCGTCCGGCACCGAGCTCGGTGCCCTGCTGGGCGGAGTCGGGCTGGGCGCCGTGCTGACCGGCGTCGCGTGGCTGCTGCTGCGCCGGCGCCGCGCCTGAGGACGGGCGGTTCCTGAACGTCAGGCCCTGGGCGTCCCGGGCCCCTGGGCGTCGGGTCTCACCGGGGACTCCGGGTGACCCGACGCCCAGGGGTCCGCCGCTCAGTCGTCGGCCTCCCAGACCAGGCCCCCGGCGTCCTCCACGCACACCAGCCGCCGGCCGTCGGCGCCGGTGACCACCAGTCCGCGTTCCAGGGCGATGCAGTCGTCCCCGGCGCGGACGGAACTGGTGATGACCGGCGTCCCGGACCGTCCCGACGGCGCCGGAGACCCCGGGTCGGAGGCCGGGGAGGACCTCGCCGAAGGTGTGGCGCCTCCACCTCGTGGCGTCGGCGCCGGGGCAGAGGCCGGGGAGGACCTCGCCGAGGGCGCGGTGGCGGTGCCCCGTGACGTCGGCTCCGCCACGGCACCCTGTTCGGCCCCCGCTCCCTGATCTGCCCCGGCGCCCTGCTCGGCCCCCGGCCCCGCGCGCCCACCGTCCGGCCGGAGCAGGACGGCGGCCACCACGAGGGCCACGACCCCCAGCAGCACCATGGTCCACGGCAGGAGGGTGCCGACACCCCGGCCGCGGTCCCCGCCATCCCCGCCGGCCTCCGCCGCCTGGCCCGTCGGCCGCGGGCTGCCGACCCGTGGGGTCCTGACCGGTGGCGCGGGCACCCGGGGCGCGGTGTCCGCGGACGGCCCGGGAGCCGCCGTCGGGCCCGGCGCCGGGGCCGCATCCGCGGACTGGCCGATCCCGGCCCGGTCCGCGGTGATCCCGGTCGTCCCACCGGCCTCGACCTGGCGGAACACCGCGAACGGCTCGCCCGCGGCCGTGAGGTACCCGCCGGTCCCCGTCTGCGGGGTGGCGAGGACGTCGAGGGTGCGTGGGGCCCGTTCGGCGGCCGCGACGCGGTCGCCCGGGTCCTCGTCGAGCAACCCGGCCACCACGGAGGCGAACCGGGGGTCGACGCCCTCGATCCGGGCCAGCGTCCGGCGCGGGTCCAGGGCGGCGGCCTCCAGCCCCCGTTCACCCCGCACGGTGGGGTCCAGCATGCGCAGGGCCACCACGCCGGCCGCGTACAGGTCCTGAGCGGGCGCCGGGGCCGCAAGGTCCATCGCCTCGGGGGCCAGGTAGCCGGGAGTGCCGTTCACCCACCCGAGCGTGGTGAACCGCGGATCGTCCTCCCGCACGGCGATCCCGAAGTCGCCCAGCCGCAGGTGCGGCATGCCCTCCCCCGTGGGTTCCAGCAGGATGTTCGCCGGCTTGACGTCCCGGTGGATCCAACCGGCGTGGTGCACGTGGTCCAGGGCGTCCAGCAGTTGCAGCAGCATCCGGGCCGCGAGGGCGGAGGAGAACGCGCCGTGATCGCCCAGCGCGGTCTCCAGGGTGCCACCGGCCACCAGCGGCATCGAGATCGCCACGTCCGCGTCCTCGGCCGCCCAGCCGTAGGGCGTGGCCAGGTGGCGGTGGTCGAGCTGGATGCCCTGTTCGCGCACGAAGCGCAGCAGCTCACCGGAGTCCTTGTGCCGCAGCACCTTCGCCGCGCACCACTGCTCGCGGCGCCGGTCCCATGCGGCCCAGATCGACCCGGACCCCCCGGAGGCGATGTGGTCGGCCAGTTCGAACCGGCCCGCGATCACCTGGCCCATGCCCCTACGACCCCGGGTCGGCCGCGTCAGCGCGGCATCCACAACCGGCCAGCAGCACCGCGGCACGGTCCACGGCGAAGCGGGCGTCGGTCAGGACGCCCGGCTGGTCGTTGGCGATGAAGCTGAACACCAGCTGCCTCTCGTCCGCGGTCCTCACCGTGCCGGTCAGCGAGGCCACCGAGCTGAGCGTCCCGGTCTTGGCCCGGACCACGTCCTGGGCCGGTGTGCCGACCATCCGGTGCTCGAGGGTGCCCTCCTTGCCGGCCACCGGCAGTCCGGTGGCCGCTGCCTCCAGCCCGGGATCCCCGGCGGCGATCCCGAGCGACTCGGTCAGCTGGAGGGGGGAGACCCGGTTCCTGCCGGAGAGCCCCGAGGCGTCCACGAGGTCCAGACCGGCCGTGTCCACCCCCAGCCCGGACACGGCCTCCTCGATGACCCGGGAGGCGCCGTCGAAACTGCCGTCCTCCCCGGCGGCCAGCGCCAGGTTGCGGCCGGTGGCCTCGGCCACCTGGTTGTCCGAGGTCTTGAGCATGTGGGTCACCTGCTGGGCCACGGTGGCCGACCTCACGCTCGCCAGCTCGCTGCCGCGCCCCTTCAGGGACAGGCGCCCGACGGAGTCGGACACCCGGATCCCGATGTCCAGGTCCCGGGCGTGGCGGGCGAGGTGGTCGCGGAAGACCTCGGCCGCGTACAGTGCCGGGTCGTGCAGGCGGTTGGTGCCGGTGCCCGCGGAGGGGCGCCCGCCGTGAGTGGCGATCGGCTGCACGGCGGAGACGTTGCCCGAGGGGACGATGTCCGGGCTCCAGTCCGGGGAGGCCTTCGGGCCCGTGTACCCGGAGTCGTCCAGGCGAACGGTCACCGTCCCGGAGGTGCCGCGCGTGGCGAGCTCCTCGGCGGCATGCCGGGCCAGCGTCCCGAGACCGGCCCGCCCGTCGACGGACGTCGCGTTGCTCCCCGTGCCGAGCAGCACGTCACCGCCGGCGTCGAGCACCACGTGGGTCACGTCCTGGTCTCCCACGCGGCCGGGCAGGGCGACGGCGCCGGTGGTGTAGCGGTGGTCCGGGCCCAGGACCTCCAGGGCCGCGAGGCCGGTGAGGATCTTGACCGCGGAGGCCGGCACCGCGGGCTCGTCGGCCGACCGGTCGTAGAGGACCTCACCGGTCAGGACGTCCACGACGGCCGCGGACAGCGTGCCCGAGGACACCGCCAGCGCCTCGTCCAGTGCGGGGGCGAGAGCCTCCGGGTCCGGCATCGGGTCCAGCAGCGCGGTGAGGCCCGACAGCCCGAGCACCGCGGCCAGCGTGGGCCCTCCTTCGCTGGCGCCCTGGGGACCCGTGGCCGCGGGGCGGCCCGGAGACGAGCTGGAGGTCGGGGTGGCGGGGGACGACGGGTCCGACGCGGAGGCCGGGGACGAGGCGGACGTCGAGGAGGACGCGGCACCCGCGGTGATCGTGGAGGAGACGGCCAGCGCCGGCGTCGGTCCGGACGGGGCGGCACCGGTCTGCGCGTCCTGCACCTGGCAACCGGTCACGGTGCCGGCGAGCAGCAGGGCCAGCGCGGCACCCAGGGTGCGCGGGATCGCGCGCACGGCGGGCCGGTGTCGTGGGGGTCGAGAGGTCACGGTCAGGCTTCCTGGGAGGCGTACGGGTGCGTGCGTCACGCTCGCGGCGATGGGCGGGCCGGAACCGGACGCGCCTGACCGGAGGATACCCTTGTTTCCAGATGCCGTGCCCCGGCGCGGCTCCCATCCTGCCCTCCATGCATTCCAAGGAGCCTGCTGACATGAACCATGACGTCACCATCGAGATTCCGGCCGCCTCGCGGGTCAAGTACGAGTTCGACCACGAGACCGGCCGACTGCGCCTGGACCGCGTGCTGTTCACGTCGATGCAGTACCCCACGCACTACGGCTACTTCGAGAACACCCTCGGTGAGGACGGCGACCCGCTGGACGCCATGGTCTTCCTGCCGGGCTTCGACCTGGTGCCCGGCGTGATCGTGGAGTCCCGCCCGATCGGCGTGTTCAACATGACCGACGACGGCGGCGGCGACGCCAAGCTGCTCTGCGTCCCCTCGGACAAGCGCTTCGACCACATCCAGGAGCTCGAGGACATCGACGAGTGGCTCAAGCAGGAGATCGAGCACTTCTTCATCCGCTACAAGGACCTCGAGCCGGGCAAGTGGGTCAAGGCCGAGGGCTGGGAGGGCCGCGAGGCCGCCGAGGCCGAGCTGGCCGCCTCGATCGAGCGCTTCGACGCCGCCGGGGAGCACACCCCCACCGACGAGCCGCAGGGCCGCGAGGTGGAGACCGAGGAGGCCGAGCCGGCCGCCGAGGAGGGTCCCGAGGCCGACGTCCCCCAGGGCCGCCAGGGCTGATCCACCCCCTCCATGTACGTCCTGACGATCAACCAGCGTGATTCGCGGGAGGTCGGGGACATGGTGCACGACCTGCTGCGCGCGCTGCGCCCCGTGCGCACCGTGCTGCCGTTCCAGCGCTCGGTGGGCGATGAGGCCATCGGCATCGTGGCCGACCCCGCCGCCGCGGTGGACGCCGCCCTGCGGGCCCTGCGGGAGCGGCGCTGGAACGTGGGCATCGGGGTCGGGTCCGTGGGGACGGTGGACCCCGCGGACCCGGACGGGCCGGTGAGGCCCGGGGTGCTGCCGGACACGCAGGACCTGCGCGAGGTCGGCGGGCCGGGCCTGGCACACGCCCGCCGGGCCGTCGAGGAGGCGGCCAAGGCAGGGGTCCGGGTGCCCGTGTCCGTGGACGGTCCCCACGTCGAGACGGCCGCCCAGGCCGAGGCCGTGCTGCGCCTGGTGGGACAACTGGTGCTGACCCGGACCGAGGCCGAGTGGGCCGTGCTGGACCTGCTGGTCCCCGGCGTGCGCGGTCAGCAGAAGCTCGCGGCCGCCGAACTCGGGATCACCGTCCAGGCGGTGTCCAAGGCGGTGCAGCGCTCCTTCTGGACGGAGGAGCACGCGTGTCGCCCCGCCGCCGCGAGGCTCCTGGGCCTGGCCGAGGGCCCCGAGGCGATCCGCCCCTGAGCTGGGGCGGCGGGAGTCAGCGACCGGGCGCGCCCCCGGGGTCGACCCGCCGCGCTCCGTCAGTCGAGCAGTGAGCGCAGGACCGCGGCGGCCCCGTTCTCCTCGACGTGGCCGGTGACCTCGTCCGCGACCCTCATGACCTCCGGCGGCGCCTGGCCCATGGCCACCCCGCGGCCGGCCCAGGCCAGCATCTCGATGTCGTTTCGCCCGTCGCCCACGGCCACCGTGTCATCGATGTGCACGCCCAGACGGTCCCGCAGGGCCTCCAGGCCGGACGCCTTGGACACCCCCGCGGCGGCGATGTCCAGCCACGCGGACCAGCCCACCGAGTAGGTGACGCCCTGCAGGCCGATGGACTCGACGGCCTCGCCGAACTCCTCGGCCGAGGAGTCGGTGGAGAACACCACCAGGCGGGTGGCGCTGGACCGCATCATCTCCTCGAACGTGACGCCCTCGGCCACCACGCCGAAGCTCATGTCCTGGAAGCGCTCGGTGGACAGGAAGCGGCCCTGGTCGTCCTCCACCGCGTACTTGGCGTTGGGCAGCCGGTGCCGCAGGGCCCGCAGGGCCGGGGCGGGATCGAAGGTCCGGCGGTCGATGACCTCGAAGCCGTCCTCGAGCGCGGCGGACAGCCGGAGCGTGACCCCGCCGTTGCTGGAGACGCTGTAGCCCTCCTCCAGGCCGATCAGCTGGATGATCGGCAACGTGGCGCCCAGCGAGCGTCCGGTGGCGATGAGCACGTGGTGTCCGGCGGCCACGACGTCCCGGGCCGCCTCGCGGACCTCGTCGTGCATGTGGCCGTCATGGTCCACGAGGGTGCCGTCCACGTCCAGGCACACCATCTTGCGTTTCCCGTTGCCGTTCGGACGGTACCCGGAGGTGGTCATGTCCGACGGCGGGTGGTACAGCGTCTGCAGGGATCCGGTGTCCGCATCCCGTTCTTCGTGCCGGTCCTCGGTGCCGGCCTTCCTGTTATTCATCATGTCCCCAGTCAAGCAGATGGTGCGGACAGCCAGTAGACCAGCCCCGGCCGTCCGGTGTCCAGCACGTGAACACCACCCGTGACCGGTGGGCGTCCACCCGCGGGGGTCTACAGGACCGGCAGGACCTCGAGGCCGCCCAGGTACGGTCGCAGGGCCTCGGGGACGGTGACGGAGCCGTCCGGGTTCTGGTGGTTCTCCAGGATGGCCACGAGCCACCGCGTGGTAGCCAGTGTCCCGTTGAGGGTGGCGACCATCCGGGTGCCGCCCTTGGAGCCGTCCTCGTTGACCAGCCGTTCGCGGATGTTCAGCCGCCGGGCCTGGAACGTGGTGCAGTTCGACGTGGAGGTGAGCTCGCGGTAGGTCTGTTGCGTGGGCACCCAGGCCTCGCAGTCGAACTTGCGGGCCGCGCTCATGCCGAGGTCGCCGGCGGCGGTGTCGATCACCCGGTAGGGCAGCTCGACCTTGGCCAGCATCTGCTCCTCCCAGTCCAGCAGCCGGCGGTGCTCCTCGGCGGCCTGGTCCTGCGTGGTGTAGATGAACATCTCCAGCTTGTTGAACTGGTGCACCCGGATGATGCCGCGGGTGTCCTTGCCCGCGGCACCGGCCTCCCGGCGATAGCACGTGGACCAGCCGGCGTAGCGGGTCGGCTCGTTGCCCAGCTCCAGGATCTCGTCGGCATGGTAGCCGGCCAGGGAGACCTCGGAGGTGCCGACCAGGTACAGGTCGTCGCGCTCGAGCTTGTAGATCTCGTCGTCGTGCTCCACGTCGAAACCGGTGCCCTGCATGGTCTCGGGACGGACCAGGGTGGGGGTGATCATCGGGATGAACCCGTTCTGCACCGCCAGGTCCAGGCCCACCTGCATCAGGGCGATCTCCAGCCGGGCCCCGACGCCCTTGAGGAAGTAGAACCGGGAGCCGGACACCTTGGCGCCGCGCTCCATGTCGATCGCCCCGATCAGCTCACCGATCTCCAGGTGGTCCCGAGGAGTGAAGCCGTCAGCGGCGAAGTCCCGGACGGTGCCTACCGTCTTCAGGACGGTGAAGTCGTCCTCGCCACCGGCGGGCACGCCGTCCTCGATGAGGTTCGGGAACAGCCGCTGCAGGCGGTCCAGCTCGGCCTGCGCCTCGTTGGCCTCGGCCTCGGCCGCCTTCACGCGGGCGGCCAGCTCCTTGACCTCGGCCAGCAGGGCCTGCTTCTCCTCCCCCTGGGCGGCCGCCACCCTCTTGCCGAAGAGCTTCTGCTCCGCCCGCAACTCCTCGAAGGCGGCGATCGAGGACCGGCGGCCCGCATCGGCGGAGAGCATCTGGTCGACGAGGGACTCGTCGGCTCCGCGGGCGCGCTGGGAGGCCCTGTAGAGGTCCGGGTTCTCGGTGAGGTGCTTGACGTCGATCACGCGCACCAGCCTAGCGGCCCCCACCCGCGCGCCCCGTAGACTTCGCCCCATGCCTGCAGAACTGATCCTGGCCCTCGTGGCACTCGTCCTGGTGCTCGCCGCCCTGGCCTTCGTGATGGGCCTGTGGACCGGTCAGCGCCGCCTGCACGGGCGGATGGACGAACTGCACGGCAGCGTGACGTCCCTGAAGGGGGACGTCGGCACCCTCCCGGACCGGATGGCCGCCCTCACCGGTCAGGTCCAGGCGCTCGACGGCCAGGTCAGCGAGATCGCCGAGGCCCCGCTGGTGTCCCGGGCCCTGGAGCACCCCCGGCGGATCGCCCTGGTGCTCAACCCCTCCAAGGCCGGGGCGGACACGGTGCGCCGCAAGGTCGCCGCCGCCGTCCAGGAGGCCGGCCTGCCGGAGCTGGCCGTCTACGAGACCACCGTGGAGGACCCGGGACGGCAGATGGCCCGCGACGCCGTGGCCGACGGGGCCGACGTCGTGCTGACCGCCGGGGGGACGGGACCGTGCGGTCCGTGGCCGAGGAGCTGGCCGGCACGGACGCCACCCTGGGGGTGATCCCGCTGGGCACCGGCAACCTGCTGGCGCGGAACCTGCGGCTGCCGATCGACAATCTCGAGGCCTGCATCAACACCGCCATCCACGGCACGCGGCGGGACATCGACACCATCGACCTGAGGGCGGAGACCACGGACGGCACCACGCTGCGCCACACCTTCCTGGTGATCGCCGGGGCGGGCATCGACGCCGAGGTCATGGGGGACACCCGGGACGACCTCAAGGTCAAGGCCGGCTGGCTGGCCTACGGCGAGGCCGGGATGCGGCACCTGCCGGGCCACCGCAAGGAGATCTCCATCTCGATCGACGGCGGCGCCCCGCAGCGCCGCAAGGTCCGGTCGGTGATGATCGCCAACTGCGGGGAGCTGACCGCGGGCGTGGACTTCGTCCCGGAGGCCCGGTTCGACGACGGCCTGCTGGACGTGGTCATGCTCTCCCCCGCCACGTGGGCGACTGGATCCGGATCGCGGCGAAGACACTGACGAAGTCCCGGGGCGCCATCCCCGTCATGGAGACCCACCAGGCCACGCGCTGCCGCGTGGTCCTGCACGAGCCGATGATCGCCCAGCTGGACGGCGACGCGATCGGCGAGCTGCGCTCCTTCGACGCCCGGGTCCGCCCGGACACGCTGCGCATCCAGGTGCCGGCCTCGGACGTGCCGGACTCGGCGGCGGCCCCGGTCATGAAGCCGGAGTCGGTGCCGGAACAGCACGCCTGACCGGACCCCGGTAGCGTCGCCGGGCGCTCCCGGCGGGCCTCAGTCCCCGGCGGTCCGCCCCAGGATCCCGCGCACCCAGGCCTGGCCGGTGCGGTAGGCCTCGTCCGTGACGTCGTCCCGGACCGTGTACCGGCGGTGGTCGGCGCGGGGATAGGAGCCCAGGAACCGGATCTGCGGGATGATCCGGTAGAGGGCGGCGAGCGCGGCGGAGACCCGTTCCTCGACGAGGTGCCCCTCGAGGTCGATGGAGAAGAAGTAGCTGCCCAGCCCTGCCCCCGTGGGCCGGGACTCGATCCGGGACAGGTTGATCCCGCGCGCGGCGAACTGCTCCAGGATGTCCATCAGCGCGCCCGGGTGGTCGTCCGGCAGGGGCACGACGACGGTCGTCTTGTCCGAGCCCGTCGGCGCCGGCAGCGCCCCCGGCCGGGAGACGAGGACGAACCGTGTCACGGCCCCGGCGGTGTCCTCGATGGCCGAGGCCAGCACGGGCAGCCCGGTCTGCGCGGCCACCAGTGGCGCGCAGACGGCGGCGTCGTAGGAGGTCTCGTCGTCCAGCAGCCCCCGGGCGCCGGCGGCGGTGGAGGAGGCGGGGATGAACTCGGCCCGCGGGATGTGCGCGGCGGCCCAGTTACGCACCTGTGCCCAGCCGTGGCTGTGGGTGGCCACCGAGCGGATCGCGGACAGCTCCATGTCCCGGCGCCCCACCAGCACGAAGCTGATCGGCACCAGGATCTCACGGCGGATCTGCAGCGCGTCCCCGCTGGCGATGTCGTCCAGGGTGGCGCTCACGCCGCCCTCCACGGAGTTCTCGATCGGCACCACCGCGAAGTCAGCGGAGCCGTCCCGGACCTGGGCCAGCGCGGTGATCACGGAACCGACCGGATCGCACTGGGCGGTGTCGGTGCCGGGGACCTGGCGCAGCGCGGCCTCGGTGAACGTGCCCTCGGGGCCGAGGTAGACGTAGCGGGGACGCGCTCCCCCGGCGGTGCCGGCGCCGGGCTCCCCGGCCGAGGACCCGGCGGCGCGGCTCACTTGACGGACGGCTCGGCGCCGCCGTCCGCCTCCATGGGACGGCCGGACTCCAGCCAGGCGCCCGAGCCCCCGGCGACGTTGATGGCCGAGTAGCCCCGGTTGACCATGAAGTCGGAGGCCCGCATGGACCGGCCACCGGTCCGGCAGATCACGTAGTAGTCGGTGTCCGGGTCCAGTTCCTCGATGCGTTCGGGCAACTGTCCCAGCGGGATGTGCAGGGCCCCGGCGGCCCGGCCGAGGGTGAACTCGTCGTCCTCGCGCACGTCGAGGATGGTTGCGTTCTCCGGGACGTCGTCCACGCTGACTGTTTCGAACATGCTCATGACACCCCAGCCTAATAGGGTGTGCCCGTGGAGACCTTTCTGGGAGACCTGGGCACCGTCGGCTACTGGGTCGGGTCCACCCTCGGCGCCGTCTTCGGCCTCGTGCTGCTCGTCCTGGTGGCCTGGCTGATCGCCACCGCGGTGCGGCGCGTGCTGGGGGTGCCGGTCGGTTGGTTCCGCTCGGTGCTGGTGGCGCTGCTGATGGTGCTCAGCACCAACGTCGTCTTCGACGCCGTCATCACCCAGGTCGCCGGGACCGACGCCTCCGGTGCCCTGTCGGGGGTCTCCGCCCCGGCCGCGATGGTGCTGATCCTCATCGCCCTGCTGTGGATCTTCGGGCTGGGCACCGCCGTGCTGATGATCCTGGAGATGGTGATCCCCACCGGGATGCTGCCGAACCCGGTCCTGTGGTCCGCCGGGCTGCGCAGCACCTGGGCCCGGAACCGGCGCTACCGTCAGGTGGTCGGCGTGTTCCTGCGCCACGGGCTGGGCGCCAACCTGCGCGGTTTCGGCCGGCCCTCCGACGACGGCGAGGGTTCCTGGGCGGGCACGGCACGGGCGCTGCGCCGGGCCCTGGAGGATGCGGGCATCACCTTCGTCAAGCTCGGCCAGAACCTCTCGGCGCGCACCGACCTGCTGCCCGAGGACTTCATCCGGGAGCTGTCCCGGTTGCAGTCCGAGGTGGCCCCCGAGTCCTGGGACTCGATCCGCGGGGCGCTGTCCCGCTCGCTGGGCCGGGACCCGCTGGAGGTCTTCGCGTGGGTGGACGAGGCGCCCCTGGCCTCGGCGTCCGTGGCCCAGGTGCACCGCGCCCGGTTGCAGGACGGCACGGAGGTGGTCCTGAAGGTCCAGCGCCCGGGCGCCGTGGAGGAGGTCATGCGGGACACGGACATCGTGGTGCGCATCTGCCGGTGGCTGCAGCTCAACACCACGTGGGGCAAGTCCCTGCGGATCCTGGACCTCGGCCGAGGTTTCACCCGCTCGCTGGCCGAGGAACTCGACTACCACGTCGAGGAGGCCAACATGCGGGACATGGCCGCGGCCGTGACGGACCACAACCTCACCGTCCCCACCGTCTACCCGGAGTACTCCTCGCGGCGGTTGCTCGTGATGGACTACCTGCCCGGCGTCCCCGTGGGGCGCGCCAAGGCCCGGTTGGACCGGTTGGACCCGTCCATCCGGCACCGCCTGGCCGAGGAGCTGACGAACTCGGTGATGCGCCAGATCATGGACGACGGCATCTTCCACGCCGACCTGCATCCGGGCAATGTCATGCTCCTGGGCGAGGCCCAGTACACCCGGTTGGGACTGCTCGACTTCGGCACGGTCGGCCGGCTCGACCCCCGCTCACAGCAGCAACTGGTGATGGTCTTCGCCTCGATCGAGCGCAATGACGCCCGGCTGCTCGGCGATTCCCTGGTCGAGCTGCTCGGACGTCCCGCGGGCCTGGACGACCGGTCGCTGGAGCGAGAGGTCGGGGAGCTGCTGGTGCGCTACCGCGGCGGGCTGCGCGGCGGCTCGGCGTCCAAGCTGTTCGGCTCCCTGACGCGGCTGATCCTCGACCACCGGTTCGCCGTGCCCAAGGAGGTGGCCGCGGCCCTGCGCTCCCTCGGCGGCATGGAGGGCACCCTCGGGCTGATCGACCCGGACCTCGAGGTCGTGCAGGCCGCCCGCGCACTGGGCGCGGACCTGCTGAAGGACCGGTTCACGCCCGGTTCGCTGAAGGACACCGCCACGACGGCGCTGCTGGAGGTGCTCCCGATCGCCGCCCAGCTGCCGCGGCGGCTGAACCGGATCGCCGACGACCTGCAGGGCGGTCGGATCTCGGTGAACGTCCGGCTGCTCGGTGACAAGGACGACCGGCAGTACGTCACCTGGTTGTTCCAGCAGGTGGTGGTGGCGATCCTGGCCGGGTTCTGCGTCCTGGGCGGCATCGTCCTGCTGGCCTTCGGCGACGGCGGCCCGGCGATGACCAGCTACATGACCTGGCACACCGCGTTCGGCTACATCGTCCTGTTCGCCGGCTTCGTGCTCTCCCTGCGGACCGTGGCCCTGGTGATGCAGCGGCCGGGCCCCGCGGAGGTCCCGGAGTAGGCCCTCGATACAGTGGACGCCATGAACCACCCCGTCCGGACCCCTGACCTGGCGCGCCTGACCGCCCTGGAACTGCGCGACACCCTGGCCGCCGGAGAGGTCTCCGCCGCGGACGCCACCCGTCACTTCCTCGACGTCACCCAGCTGCGCGACCCGGAGCTGGGGGCGTTCATCTCGGTCGAGCCCGAGGCCGCCCTGGCCCGTGCCGACCAGCTGGACCGCCGGTTCCGGGACTCCGGTCCCGTCGGCTCACTGCACGGCATGCCGCTGGCGTTCAAGGACCTCGTGGACGTGGCCGGGATGCGCACCACCTTCGGTTCGCGGACCGCCGTCGACGCCCCGCCGGCCGGCGAGGACGACCCGCTGGCCGCCGCGGTGCACTCGGCCGGGGGCATCTCCCTCGGCAAGACCACCGTCCCCGAGTTCGGGCTGCCGTGCCACTCGGAGAACCTCATCTCCCGCGGGGCGCGCAATCCACTGGACCCCGAGCGCACGGCGGGCGGGTCCACGGGGGGCGGGGCGGCCGCCGTCGCCGCCGGGATGCTGCCCTTCGCGCCCGGCACCGACGGCGGCGGGTCCATCCGCATCCCGGCCGCGGCCTGCGGGCTGGTCGGGCTCAAGCCCGGCCGCGGCGCCGTGCCCACGGACCGGCAGGAGGACTCGGTGCGGAACCTGTCCGTGTCCGGCCCCCTGGCCCGCACGGCCGCGGACGCCGCCCTGCTCTACGACGCCATGCTCGGGGGCCCCCGGGGCGAGGGGCGGAGCCTGCCGCGGGCCCGTCGGACGGAGCCGGACCGGTTGCGGATCGGCTACTCCACCGCCTCCCCATTCACCCCGGACCTGGAGATCACGCTGGCCCGGCCCGCCCTCGACGCCCTGACCCGGGCCGCCGCGGCCCTCGATCGGGACGGTCACGAGGTGGCCGAGGCCGACCTGGACTACGCGCCGGGTTATCACGAGGACTTCCGCACCGTCTGGACGGCGGCGCTCACGGAGGCTCCCCTGCCCGGGGACGCCGAGCCGCTGCTCGGGCCCCTGGCCGCCTACTTCCTGGAGCTGGCCCGTGGTTACACCCCCGACCGACTGGCGGGGTCCGTGGACCGGCTGACCCGCTGGGCCGCGGACGCCCGTCGGCAGCTGGCGGCCCACGACGTGGTGCTGACCCCGGTGCTGGCCTTCGCGCCACCGCTGATCGGGACCTTCACGTCCCTGCCCCCGGCCGAGGACTACGCACTGCAGTGCCGGTTCACCCCGTACACCTCGATGGTCAACGTCATGGGCCTGCCGGCGGTCTCCGTCCCGGTGCTCCGGGACGCGGAGGGCCTGAGCTGGTCCGTGCAGGCCATCGGCCGCCCCGGCACGGAGGGGCACCTGCTGGCCCTGGCGGCCCGCCTGGAGTACCTGCTGGGCTGAGCCGCCCCGACTATCCGAGAATCGCCCCGAACGCGATGAAACCGATGATCATCAGGACCCACAGGCCGGTGACCAGGTACCCCATGATCAGCCCCGCCACGGCGAACCCCTTGCCGTGGGGTTCCCTGGCCAGGGAGAGGTGACCGAACACGATCGCCAGGAGCTGCGGGACGGCCAGGAAACCGAAGGTCACCACGCCCGCGATGCCCAGCACCATCGCGGTGATGCCCAGTCCTGCAGGACGGGGCTCACCGCCCGGATACGGCACCCCGCCCCTGCGGCCCGGCTGCATCCCGCCCTGACCGTAGGCACCGGACCCGCCATAGCCCCCCGCCTGGCCATGGTTGACGTCGTAGGGGTTCTGCACCGGGCGGGGCTGGTCCTGACGGCCGGGCTGGTTGGCGACCACGGGGTACCCGCCGTGGATCGGGTACTGGGGCTGGCCGTCGCCGTAGGGACCGGCCAGTGGCTGGTCGGCGTAGGGGTTCCGGGGGCCGGGGAGCTGCCGGGGGGCGGCGGCGTGGACGGACCGCCCGGCGCCTCCGGGTCCGTGTACCAGGAGGGATGCTTGGGGTCGTCGAACGGGCGGTACGCGTCCGAGTGCTGTCCCTGGTCATTCCGGTCGGCCATGGGTCCAGTGTAGGCAACACCCCGGACGAGGAGCGGGGTTCTCCACAGGGTCTCCAGCGCGGGCATTCGGTCCCCGCCCTTCCCGTGGACCCCGCCGGCTGGTTGCATGACTACATGGTCGAATCCCACGCCACCGCGGACGTCGGCGTCCGCAACGGCTACGACGCGGACTTCCTGGTCACCACCGCCGCGGTGCCGGTGCCGAGCGACGAGCGCCTGGCGGTCCTGGACTACGTGCACTTCTCCGTCCATCAGGACACCGACCGCCGGCTGGCCGCGATCACGGCGGTCAACGTCGACGGCACCCAGTTGCTCGACGTGGACCGCGGGGACGCCTGGCGGTTCGATGAACGACTGCCCGAGGAGCACCAGGCCGGTGAGGCACTCTACGCCGGCAACGACCTGGACCGCGGCCACCTGGTCCGTCGTCGCGACCCGGCGTGGGGCGACGGCGCCACCGCCCGCCTGGCGAACCTCGACACCTTCCACTACACCGTGTGCGCCCCCCAGGCCGCCTACTTCAACCAGTCCCAGGAGCTGTGGCTCGGGCTGGAGGACCACGTGCTGGGGCACGCCCGGGCCGCCGGCCAGCGGATCAGCGTCTTCACCGGTTGCGTCTTCGCCGAGGACGACCCCGAGTACCGCGGGGAGTTCCGGATCCCCCGCCGGTTCTTCAAGATCGTGGCCTGGAACCAGCAGCCGGCCCTGGGGGCGCTCGCCTCGACCGGGTACCTGCTGGACCAGGGCGAGGGACTGGACCGGATCCTGGTCCGCGGGCTGCGCGCCGGTGAGGAGGTGCCCGGGCCCGGTCCCTTCCGCACCTTCCAGGTCCCGGTGGCGGACATCGGCGAACTGACGGGCCTGGACATGGGCCAGCTCGCCGCGGCCGATCGCTATCGCGTCCCCGCCGAGGCCCAGGGTGAACGGGTCCGGGGGCCGGTGCCGCGCGGCGCTGGCGGGCCCTGGGGGGATTCGATGACATCAGCCTGTGAGACGACCGCAGGGGCGGCGGTCCCCGGCCCGCCGGGTCACCGCCGGCACTGCATCGTGCCTCCGTACATGCTCGAGCAGCTCTCCCGGCACCTCCCGCGGCAACCGGAGCCTCCGCCGCCGGCCAGCCCGTTCCTCCCGCCGCCGCACCGTCCGCCGCGGGGCGCGGAACCCGGGGCACCCGGCCGGCAGGCGGACGCGGTCCGGGACCTGGACCACCAGGTCCGCGAGCGCCGTCACCGGGGGATCCGGCCGGAGGGGGGTGTCTCCACCCCCGGCGGCACCCTGGACCGGAACATCTCCGACGCGCGCGGCACGCAGGAGCTGCCGGGCGTCGTCGTGCGCTCGGAGGGCGCCCCGCCGGTGGCGGACACCGCGGTGAACGAGGCCTACGACGGCCTGGGCTCGGTGCACGGGTTCCTGACGGAGGTCTTCCGGCAGTCCTCGCCGGACGGCCTCGGGCGGGAGCTGCGGGCCACCGTGCACTACGGCCACCGCTACGACAACGCGTTCTGGGACGGGCGGCGCCTGGTCTTCGGCGACGGCGATGGGGAGGTCCTGACGGGGTTCACGCCCTCGCTGTCCGTCATCGGCCACGAGCTGGCGCACGGCGTGATGCAATACGCCTCAGACCTGGACTACCAGGGCCAGTCGGGGGCGTTGAACGAGTCCTTCGCGGACGTGGTCGGCGCGCTGGTGGACCAGTACGTGCGGGGCCACACGGCGGAACAGGCGACGTGGCTGATCGGCGCGGAGGTGTTCGGGGCCGGCGTCCGGGCCCGGGGGCTGCGTTCGATGTCGGCGCCCGGCACCGCCTACGACGACCCGCGGCTGGGCAGCGACCCGCAGCCCGAGCACATGGACCGGTTCATCGTCACCCGGGAGGACTACGGCGGGGTGCACCTGAACTCGGGGATCCCCAACCGCGCCTTCCACCTGGCGGCCAGGTCCCTGGGCGGTCACGCCTGGGAGCGGGCCGGGCAGGTCTGGTTCGACGTGGTGACCTCGCAGGACCTGCCGCGGGACGTGGACTTCGCCGGGTTCGCCCGGGCGACGGTGGCGGCCGCCCAGGGCCGGTTCGGGGACGAGGTCGCCCGGATCGTCCGGCAGTCCTGGGCGCAGGTGGGGGTACTGACCGAGGGGGCCTCCGCTCCCTAGGCTGGGGTCATGACCGAGGACCGCGCAATCAGCACGCCGGACCCGGCACCGGGCATGCTCGAGGTCACGGTGTCGCGGTCGGGTGGAGTGGCCGGGATGGTGCGCCGTTGGACGGCGCGGATCCCCGACGACGGCACCCCGGCCGCGCGGGCCGCCCGCCGGATCTCCGGGCTCGCCCCGGCCGGGCGCCCGGGGGAGGCCTCCCGGCACCCCGACCGGCCCGGATCCGGGCCGTCCCCCGGCCAGGGGGCGAGAGGACGGGTGCGTGACGCCTTCCAGTGGACGGTGACGTGCGGTGACGGGTCGGTGAGCTACGACGAGGACGGACGGCGCCGGGATCCGGACCTGGACGCGCTGATCGACGTGATCACCCGCCGTCCGTGACCAGTCCCCGCAGGTAACCGGCGAAACCGCCGGCCGTGCGCCCGGTCGTGCGGCCCGAGGTCACCGCCCGGATCCGGTCCGTGGACAGCACCGGCACCCCGGCGGCCCGCGCGGCCTCGACGAGCGCGACGTCCTCGTGCTCGGCCGTGTGGGGGAAGCCCCCCAGGCGCTCGTACGCCTCCCAGGACAGGCCCAGGTTGGCTGCGTGGACGTGCCCGTGGTCCTCGCCGTGGGTGTAGTCCCGCAACCAGCGCCGCAGCACCTGCGGGTCCACCCCGGAGGGATCCAGCCCGACCGTCCCGGCGACCACGACCGGGCCGTCCTCCCGCGCGGCCAGTACCGTCTGGGCCACCAGCCAGTCCGGGGGAACGACGGTGTCCGCATCCGTGCTGGCCACCCAGGTCCGCTGTGCCCCCCCGGACCGGGACAACCGCTCCACCGCCCGCCGCAGGCCCAGGTCCCGGGCGCGGCCGACGTTCGAGGGCCCCGAGGCCGACGCCCCCGCAGGGAACGCTTCGTCAGCCAGGTCCATCACGTGGAAGCGGGGATCACCCGCCACCACGGCCTCAGCCCGGTGCGCCGTCGCATCGGTGCAGTCGTCCAGGGCCACCACCACCTGGACGGACCCCTGCGCGTGGACCTCCTCCCAGCGGTCGGCCGCCCGGGCCAGCGCCTGGAGGCACCCCGGCAGCAGGTCCTCCTCGTTGCGTGCCGGGACCACCACGGCCACCCTGTCCGCGGCGGAGGCACGGGTGAGGACATCCACCACGAAGTCCTGCTCGAGATGGCGGGAGACCAGCCGGAACCGGGGGTCTGCGGCGACCCTCTCGTGGACCTCGTCCCCGTCCAGTGGCCATCCCTCCACCTCCTGTCGCCAATGGCACGAGACGAGGTGGCCGGACAGGGCCAGGGACCGCTCGAGGTGGTCCAGCAACCGCTCCAGTTCGGGGGCGGAGAGGAAGTACCCGATCTCGGAGAGCACCACCAGGTCGGCCGGGCCACCACCGGGCAGCCGGTTCGGCCACTGGTCCGGCAGCACCACCTGCTCGAAGGTCACCCCAGATCGCCCGGCCAGGGCCCGGCGGGCCTCCCGGATCGCCACGCCCGACGCCTCCAGGCCGATGACCCGCTCGGCGCGCTCCGCCAGGTCACCGGTGAGCACCCCGATCGAGCTCCCCGCCTCCAGGACGGTGCCATAGCGCTCGCGCGGCAGGGCCGCGAGGGTCACCAGCCGCTTGCGCCGCTCGTACCAGCTGCTCCGGTACCCCCAGGGATCCTCCCGCTCACGGTAGAGCCGGTCGAAGACCTCGGTCGCCCGGGCCGACGGGGACGACGCGGACGACGCGGACGACGCGGACGACGGGCCGGCCCCTGCAGCGTCCTCCGGCGCCGTGTGCCGGTAGACGTCGAAGGACCGGCCGACGAAGTGCTCGAGCATCCCCGGACCCAGGATGGCCTCGTCCCCGGGAGCCGGGGAGAGCGGCTCCACCTGGCTGGCGTGGGCCGCCAGGGCGTCCAGGCGGGCGGCCCGGTCCTCCGCACCCAGCGGCCAGCGCACCCAGTCCCGCCAGTCCGGGTCGCGCGAGGGGTCGGCCCAGTGCCAGAACCAGATCGGGAATTCGTACAGGTCCAGGCCCCGGTCCGCGGCCAGGGCGGACACCGCGTGGCCGAGGGCGTCGTGGTCGGCGTGCCCGTCGGCGCGGTAGTGGGTCGCCAGCATCGCCGGCCCGGCGTGCCCGTCCAGGAGGTCCACGACGGCGGCCCGCACCCGGACCGTGTGCGCGGCCACGTCCCCGTCCGGCAGGCCGAGCTCCACCAGCTCGATCCGGTCCCGGTGGCCGGTCCCCAGCGCCTCGAGGGCGGACGCCAGTTCGGCCCGGCGCACCGCGATCAGCTGCTCCGGGGCGTGGGTCGGGGAGTCCGGATGGGACCGCTCCCCCAGACTGGCCATCACCACCCGCACGCTCCCGCCGGCGTTCAGCACCGAGCGGATCAGCCCGGTGGCGCCCAGCGTCTCGTCATCGGGATGGGCGGCCACGACCACCAGCAACGTGCCCGCCGCCAGCCGTCCGCGACCGGGGGCCTCCCGCACACCGGACACCCCGGCGGCCTGCCAGTGTCCTTCGGGCGTCCCGGCGTCCAGGTGCGAGAACGTCATGGCCGCGCCGCCGTGAGGATCAGGGTGCCGAGCCGGGCATCGTCGCGCCCGGCATGGTGCTGGCGGACGTAGACCTGCAGGTCGGCCACGGCCCGGGCGTGGTCGCCGTCCCCGGTGAGGGGCCCGGGGCCGGTGGCCTGCCCGACGACGTCGATCACCTCGGTGCAGACCTGCGCCACGGTGCCCCGCAGCCGGTACGCCTCGAGCTCGCCGGCGGTCCCGGTCAGGTCGCCGGCGTCGATGGCGTCGGCGGCCGCGGCCAGCTGGGCGGACACCGAGGCCAGCAGCCGGTCCACGCGCCCCAGTGCCGCGAGCGCGAACTGGTCCGGTTCGCGGCGGGCCGCCAAGGCCGCCAGCGTGCGGTACAGGTGCACGGCACCGCCGAACCACACGGCGGCCACGCCCATCCCGCCCCAGGCGAATCCGGGCCGGTCCAGGTACCAGGACGGGCCGCCCACCGGCAGGGCCGGGACCGCCTCGAAGGTGACTGGACCGCTGTCGATCGCGGCCAGCCCCAGGGCGGGCCAGCTGCCCGCCCCGGTGTGCACGCCGGGGCGGCGGAGGTCCACGAGGAAGGCCTGCCGGCCGCCGTCGGGCAGCGCGGCGGTCACGACGGCGGCCGAGCAGCGCCCGGCCAGGGAGCACCACGGCTTGGTGCCACCCAGCGCCCAGGCGCCGGGGCCGTCGTCGTGTCCGGGGCGGGTCCGGTGGGCGACGGGGGTCTGCCCCCCGGACTCGGAGGCATAGACGCCCAGGACACCGCGCGGGACCGGCACCCCGGCCTGGTCCAGGATCGCCACGGCGTCCAGGTGGGGTTCGAGCACGCGGGCGGCCACCAGGTCCACCGCGGCCACGGAGGCGAGGAGCTCCCACAGGGCGCGGGTGTCCCCGCCGCCCGGCCGGGGCAGAGCCTGGGCCGGCAGGTCCCCGAGAGCCTCCAGCATGGGCTCCGCCGAACCGTGGGAGGCGGTGGCGGCACGCATCAGGCGGGGGGCCGCGACACCGTCCGCTCCCCCGCATGCGCCCCCGCCCATGTCCGTGATCCGGCCCGGGTGGCCCAGGTGCACCCAACGGGGCAGCGACATCGGTGTTCCTCCTGCGGTCCCGGGCCGGCCGGACGGTCGTCTCGTCGGCCCCTGCCGCCTATTCAACCAGCCGGGCCGCCCCGGCCACCCGGTGGTGCGCGACCGGGCGCGGAGCTCACTTCCTCAGGATGAGCCGGGGGAACTGCGTGAAGGTCTCCACGCCGGTGTCCGTGATGCGGATCGATTCCGAGGCCGCGTAGCCGTAGCCGGTCATCCACATCCCGCAGATCAGGTGGAACGTCATGTTCTCGGCCAGCACGTTCTCGTCCTCGGCACGGATGCTGATGGTGCGCTCGCCCCAGTCCGGCGGGAAGCCGACCCCGATGGAATACCCGAGGCGACTGGGCTTCTCCAGCCCGTACCCCGCCAGGGTCCGGATCCACGTCCGGGACAGTTCCCGGACGGGGACGCCGGGGGCGGTGACGTCGAGGATGTCCTGCAACCCGGCTCCGACCGCCTCCTCCAGCAGGAGCAGTTCGGGCGAGGGCGTGCCGAGCACGACCGTGCGGGCCAGGGGCACGTGGTACCGGCGGTGGACCCCGGCCAGCTCGACGGCCACGGCGTCACCCTCCCGCAGCACGCGATTGGACCAGGTCAGGTGCGGGGTGTCCGCGGACCCGCCGGTGGGCAGCATCGGGACGATGGCAGGGAAGTCACCCCACGCGTCCTCGGTGCCCGCGGCCTGGGCGGCGGCGATGTGCGCGGCCACCAGGTTCTGGGGGACACCCGGCTCGATCGCGTCGATGGCCTCCTGCATCGACACCGTGGTCACCCGGGACGCGAGGCGCATGTAACGGATCTCGGCATCCGACTTCACCGCCCGCACCCAGTTGACCAGCTCGAAGCTGTCCACGAGGGACCACTCCGGAATCCCCCGCAGGAGCGCCTGGTAGGCCTTCGGCGCGAAGAAGTGGGCGTCCATCTCCAGGCCCACGCCTCCCCGGGCGGCCGGTTCGACCAGACCGCGCCGACGCAGGGCGTCGGCGACCCAGTCGAAGGGGTGGATCCGGGGCTGGTGCACGTAGCGTTCCGGATAACCCAGGACCTGGTCCATGGGCAGCCAGCTGGTGCGGAAGGCCCCCAGGGCGTCCATCTCCCGCAGGAACAACAGCATGGGCCCGTCCAGGGGGATGAAGAGGACCTGCGGGGTGTAGAACGACCACGCGTCATAACCGGTGAGGTAGAAGATGTTCGCCGGGTCCACGACCATCAGGGCGCTCAGGCCCTGCCGGTCCATCCGCTCGCGCACCGACAGCAGCCGCTGGGCGTACTCGTCCATGGGGAACAGCGTCCCGCGGATGTCGGCGTCCGCGGCGGGAACGGGTGCGACGGCCGGGGCGGGTGCGATGACCGGGGCGGGAACGACGTCCGGTCCCGGGGCGGCACCTGCCACCGTGAGGCCGTCCCCGGTCACGCGTGCTGTGGACATGACCCGATTTTGCGCTCCCCGGGACCGGGTGACAACGGTAGGGCGTACCCCAGCACCACCTGCCGGCCCTCCACGCGCCGTCGGTCATGTTCACCGGTCGGCTACCTGTGGTTCCGCGTTCGTGGAACAGTGGTGCCATGAACGCTCAGACCCCTGCGCCCGCCGCCGAGCGGGCAGGCACCGTGGCCCTCCCCGAAGACCTCGTCGACCTGGACGCGCTGCTGGCGGCCTATGCCGAGCGGCATCCGGACCCCGCGGACCCTGCGCAGCGGGTCTCCTTCGGCACCTCCGGCCACCGTGGCTCGTCCCTGAAGACCTCCTTCAACGAGGACCACATCGCCGCCATCACGCAGGCGATCGTCGAGTACCGCGCCGCCCAGGGCATCACCGGCCCGCTGCTGATGGGCCGGGACACCCACGCCCTGTCCGGCCCGGCCCAGGACACCGCGCTCGAGGTGCTGATGGGCAACGGGGTACGCACGCTGATCGACTCCCGGAACGGCTACACCCCCACCCCGGCCGTCTCCCACGCCATCCTGGTGCTCAACGACTACCGCACCCGCGGGCAGGGCCTGGCCGACGGCATCGTTATCACGCCCTCCCACAACCCGCCCGCCGACGGCGGCTTCAAGTACAACCCGCCCCACGGCGGCCCCGCGGACACCGACGCCACGGACTGGATCGCGGACCGCGCCAACGAGCTGCTGGCCGGGGGCCTGGCGGAGGTCCGGCGCATCCCGCTGGCCGAGGCGCGGCGCCACGAGGCGCTGGGCACCTATGACTTCCGGGACCGCTACGTCACCGACCTGCCGAAGGTCGTGGACCTGGACGCGATCCGCCGTGCGAAGGTCCGCATCGGCGCCGACCCCATGGGCGGGGCCTCGGTGGAGTACTGGGGCGAGATCGCCGAGCGCCACGGACTGGACCTCACCGTGGTGAACCCGGACGTCGACCCCCAGTGGGCGTTCATGACCCTGGACTGGGACGGCAGGATCCGGATGGACTGCTCGTCCCCGAACGCCATGGCCTCGCTGATCGGGCGGATGCGGCCCGACGCCGGTGCCGCGTCCGGTCCCGGCGCCGACGCGGGCGGGCCGGCCGCGGACGCGGCGGCCCCGTTCGACATCGCCACCGGCAACGACGCGGACGCCGACCGCCACGGCATCGTCACCCCGGACGGCGGGCTGATGAACCCGAACCACTTCCTCTCCGTGGCGATCGACTACCTCTACCGGCACCGGTACGACTGGCCGGCCGGGGCCGGCGTCGGCAAGACGCTCGTCTCCTCCTCGATGATCGACCGGGTGGCCGCGGGGCTGGACCGGGACCTGGTGGAGGTGCCGGTGGGCTTCAAGTGGTTCGTGCCCGGCCTGCTGGACGGGACAGGTGCCTTCGGCGGGGAGGAGTCCGCCGGGGCGTCCTTCGTGTGCTTCGACGGGACCCCGTGGTCCACGGACAAGGACGGGATCCTGCTGTGCCTGCTGGCCGCGGAGATCCGGGCGGTGACGGGCAAGTCGCCGTCCCGGTACTACGCGGACCTCGTCGAGCGGTACGGCGACCCGGTGTACGCCCGCATCGACGCCCCGGCCACCGCGGAGCAGAAGGCCAAGCTGAAGCGGATGTCCCCGGCGGACGTCACCGCGGACACCCTGGCCGGTGAGCGGATCACCGCCACGATGACCGAGGCACCCGGGAACGAGGCGCCCATCGGCGGGCTGAAGGTCACCACGCAGAACGCCTGGTTCGCCGCCCGCCCCTCCGGCACCGAGGACGTCTACAAGATCTACGCCGAGTCGTTCGTCTCCGCCGAGCACCTGGCCCGGGTCCAGGCCGAGGCGAAGGCGATCGTGGACGCGGTCATCGCCTGAGTCTCAGAGCAGGCGCTTGATCGCCTGGCGCTTGGTCCAGGTGTAGGGCGGGTAGACGGCCTTGAGGGTGTCCACCTGGTCGGTCTTCGTCAGGGCCGGGCGCAGCTGGGAGAACGTCTCGAACCCGGCACGCCCGTGGTACGAGCCCATCCCCGAGGGCCCCACGCCGCCGAACGGCAGGGTCGGCAGGCCCACGTGCAGCAACGTGACGTCGAAGGCCATCCCGCCGGCGGTCACGCGCTCCTCGAACGCCCGGTGGTAGCGGGGCTTGTCCGTGAACAGGTAGGCGGCCAGCGGATGCGGCCGGGCGTTGATGAACTCGATCGCCTCCTCCACGGTGTCCACGCGCAGGATCGGCAGGATGGGCCCGAAGATCTCCTCGGCCATCAGCGCGCTGTCCGCGGAGACGTCCGCCAGCACGGTCGGCTCGAGGTACCGGTCCGCCACGTCGGCACGGCCCCCGTGCACGAGCCGCGCCGGGGCGCGCCCCTCCCCGGGCTCGAGGGCGTCCTGCAGCAGGCCGGCGAGTCGCTCGGCGTGCTGGGTGTCGATGAGCCGACCGTAGTCCGCGGAGGCCTGCGGGTCCGCCCCGTAGAACTCGGTGATGGCCTTCGGCAGGTGCCTCTCCAGCTGCCGCTGGGTCTCCTCGCCGACCACGAGCACGTAGTCCGGGGCCACGCACGTCTGGCCGGCGTTGGTGAACTTGCCGAAGGCGATGCGCCGGGCGATGGCCGGCCAGTTGCGCCCGTCCGCCACCACGCACGGTGACTTCCCCCCCAGTTCCAGGGTGACGGGGGTCAGGTGCCGGGCGGCCGCCTCGTAGACGATCCGGCCGACCCGCTCCCCGCCGGTGTAGAAGATGTGGTCGAACTTCTCGGCCAGCAGCCCCTGGACGGTCTCGGCCCCGCCCTGCACCACGGCCACCGAGCGCGGGTCCAGGTACTGCGGGATGAGGCGGCCGATGAGCTCGGACGTGGCCGGGGCCTTCTCACTGGGCTTGAGCACCACGGAATTGCCCGCGGCGACGGCGGCCACCAGCGGGGAGACGAGCAGTTGGAACGGGTAGTTCCACGGAGCGATGACCAGCACCGCGCCCAGCGGACGCGCCTCGATCTTGGCGCTGGCCGGCTGGAAGGCCAGCGGGACCTTCACGGACTGCGGTTCCATCCAGTCGGTGAGGTAGAGCAGGGCGTGGTCCACCTCGGAGCGGGTCGCCTGCACCTCGGTGACCATGGCCTCCGTGCGGGACTTGCCGAGGTCCTGCTCGAGGGCCGCGCAGATGGCGTCGGCCTCCTCCTCCAGCATCCGCCGGATCCCCTTGAGCTGCGCGGCACGGTACCGGCGCGGGTGCGGCAACCGCAGGGTGGCGGCCTGCCGCATGCGCCCGACGGCGTCGGCCGGCTCCTCCGTTCCCGTCGCCACGGCGGGGCCGGCGGGCACCGGCAGGCCGGCACCCGGTTCGTCGAGGGGCTGCTCGGAGCCGGGGGCGAGGCTCAGCGTCTGGTCCTGGACGGCGTCGGGAATCTCAGGCATCCTCCCACGGTAGCGGCCTACCGCTGGGGCCAGAAACCACGTGCCTCCATCACCGCGGCCAGGGCCTCGACGTCGTCGGTCATCAGCCCGTCCACGCCCAGGGCGAGCAACCGTTCCATCTCCGCCGGCTCGTCCACGACCCAGACGTGGACCTGCAGTCCCGCGGCCTGGCAGCGCGAGACGAACCGCGGGGTGACCACCGTGATCGGCCCCTGCCTCACCGGGACCTGCACGCAGTGGATGTGGGCCAGCCCGCGGGCGACGAACCGGGTCAGGCCGATCGGGGCGGTGAGCACGAGGGCCCCGACCGCCAGCGCCCCGCCGGACATCGCCACGGCCCGCCCGGACGCCCGGGCGAACCTGCGGCGGCGGGAGTCATGGAAGGAGGCGACCAGCACGCGGTCCCAGGCGTCATGGCGCGCCACGATCCGGGCGATCGCCTCGGCCGCCGCGTCGTCCTTGAGGTCCACGTTGAGGCGGACGTCGTCCCACTCGGTCAGCAGGTCCTCGAAGCGCAGCAGGTGCTCACCCTCCGGGGCCTCGGACGCGGCTGCCCCGGGGGTCCCGGCGGCGGCCCCGGCGAGGGCGGGATCGATGACGCGGACCCGGGCCAGTTCCTCCCACGTGTGGTCGGAGATCCGGCCGGTTCCGGTGGTGACGCGGTCGAGCACCTCGTCGTGGAAGACCATGAGCACGCCGTCCCGCGTGGTGCGCACGTCCAGCTCGAGATAGCCGTAACCGCGTTCCACGGCGGCGCGGAAGGCGGCGAGCGTGTTCTCCCGGGCGGTGTCCGCACCCCGGTGGGCGAAGGCCAGGGGCCAGCCCCGGCGGCCGGGCAACGAGTCCTTCAGGTACTGCGGCAGGCTGGGGGGCTTCACGGTCATCACCCTAGCGGGGGCGGTTGCGGGTGCGGGGTCAGTCCAGGGTGAGCAGGTGCTCGATGATCGCGGCCACGCCGTCGTCGTCGCAGGCAGCGGCGGTGGCGTCCGCCGCCTCCAGCAGCAGCGGGTGTCCGGAGGCCACGGCGTACCCGGTCCCGGCCCAGTGGATCATCTCCAGGTCGTTGGGCATGTCCCCGAAGGCGACCACCTCCTGGGCGGAGATCCCGTGCCGCGCGGCGAAGTCCTCCAGGGTGCTGGCCTTGTTCACGTCCGGGCGGGACATCTCCAGCAGGGCGACCCCGGGGGCGGAGTGGGTGACGGCCAGCAGTTCGCCGAGCAGGGACCGCACCTCGGCCAGGAAGGCGTCCGGTTCGCTGCTGCGCGTCTTGGCCAGGAACTTCACCACCTCCGGTTCCGGGGGCAGCACCTCGTCCAGGGACCGGCCGACGTGGATGCCCCGGGCGAGCTCGGCGGGAGAGTCCTCGTCCAGGCGGTCCATGAAGGCGGCGTCGAGGTGGAACCCGTCGAGGGTCTCCACGCCGAAGGATGCCGAGGGGTCCAGCGCGGCGATCATCGCCCGGGCCTCCAGGACGGTGTCGAGCATCATGGGCCGGGACTCCAGCACGGTGTCACTGACCAGGTCGTAGACCACCGCGCCGTTGGAGCAGATCACCGGCCCGGCGTGAGCGAGGCCCTCGGCCACAGGTGTCAGCCAGCGGATCGGGCGGCCGGTCACGAAGACCACCTGCACTCCGGCGTCATGGGCGGCCTGGAACGCGGCCACCGTGCGCGGCGAGACCCACCCCGTGCGGGAGTGCTCATGGCCGATGATGGTCCCGTCCAGGTCGCTGGCGATCATCCGGGGACGTCGCGTGGCACCGCCGGGCCTGACCGGCGGCGCCGGATCGAGGGCCGGATCGGGGAGGGACATGGGTCCATTCTAGGCCGGGGGCCGGTGGACCGGACCGGGCTCCCGGGCCGGTTCAGCCGAGCTCGTCGCGGGTGGGCGGGTCGGCGCCCGGCCGGGAGGAGGTGATGGCCGCCGCCCGCGCGGCGTAGGCGAGCACCGCCGTCGTGTCCTCCGGGCTGATGCCCCGAAGCTCCTCCCGGCGGTCGGCACCGAGCAGGCCGCGGTCCTTGAGGGCGATCAGCAACGCGGCGGTGAACGAGTCCCCCGCTCCCACCGTGTCCGCCACCTCCACGGGGTGCACGGGGTGCTCGGAGACGCCGGCGGCGGTGGCGCAGAGGATGGAAGTCGCCCCGCGGGTGACCACCACCATGGCCGGCTCGATCCGCTGCCACGCCACGATGGTCTCCTCGAGCGGGCGGTCTGGGTACAGCCAGGCGAGGTCCTCGTCCGAGGCGTGCACGACGTCGGCGAGCGCCACGGACTCCTCCGCCCGGCGCCGGGCCAGGGCGCGGTCCGGGACGATCGAGGGCCGGCAGTTCGGGTCGTAGCTGAGGGTGACGTCCGGCTCCAGGGCGGACAGCAGCTCCATGACGGTGGAGGCGCCCGGCTCGAGCATGGTGGCGATGGACCCGGCGTGCACGTGCGTCAGGGTCCGGCTCTTCCCGTCCCGGCACAGGGCCTGGCGGACCAGCTCGGAGAGCTCCGCGGCGGGGGGCAGCGTCCAGTCGAGGTCGAACGAGTAGTTCGCGGCCCCGGTGGGGTCCAGCCGGGCGGTGGCCACGGAGGTCGCGGTGTCGTCCGGGTCCAGGACGGAGTCCACGCCGTTGCGCGCCAGGTGGTCCCGGACCATGTCCCCGTACTCGTCCCGGCCATAGCGCCCGGTGAACAGCACGTTCTCCCCCAGCCGGGCCAGGCCGACCGCCACGTTCAGGGGACTTCCGCCCACGTGGGCCCGTGGGGTGGCGGTATCCGAGACGACGACGTCGACGAGCGCCTCGCCGATCACACCCACGTAGTCAGTCACGATTCAACGGTACCCTACGGGTCAGTTGACTCCCCGGGGATGAAGCCGCCCGCCGGACACCGCCGGGGCCGGACAGCCCCTCCTGCACGCCGACCGAAGGTGCACCGTGACCACGAACGACCCGCACACGCCCGCCGACCGGACCCCCGGACCGGACTCCCCCCGCCGCCGTCCCACCTCGCGCCCCGCACTGACCCGACGCCTCGGCATCGGCTGGACCGTCCACGGTGACGGCCGGCGCATCGCCCCGGGCGAGGTGGTCGCCCCGGACGAGCGGCTGGGCTGGCCGCAGACCATCGGCGTGGGCGTGCAGCACGTCATGGCCATGTTCGGCGCCACCGTGCTGGTCCCCACCATCACCGGGTTCCCCGTGACCGCCTCCCTGTTCTTCTCCGGCGTGGGCACCCTGCTGTTCCTGGTCATCACCGCCGGGCGGGTGCCGTCCTACCTCGGCAGTTCCTTCGCGTTCATCGCCCCCATCTCCGCGGCCATGAACCAGCACGGGATCGGGGGTGCCCTCGGAGGCGTCCTGGTCACCGGCGTGGCCCTGTTCCTCGTGGGCCTGGTGGTGCAGAGGGCCGGCGTCGGCTGGATCCACGCCTTGATGCCCCCCGTGGTGATGGGCACGATCGTGGCGCTGATCGGCCTGAACCTGGCCGGCTCCACCACGCAGGCCATGGTGGAGGCGCCGCTGACCACCTTCTCCACGACCCTGGCGATCGTCGTGGCCGCGGTCCTGTTCAAGGGGCTGCTCGGCCGGCTGTCCATCCTGCTGGGCATCATCGTGGGCTACCTGGTGGCCCTGGCGCAGGGACAGGTCGACTTCGCCCCGGTCGGCCAGGCCGCCTGGGTGGGCCTGCCGCCGTTCCACGCCCCCGAGTTCCACTGGAACATCCTGTTCCTGTTCCTGCCCGTGGTGCTGGTGCTGGTGGCGGAGAACATCGGCCACGTGAAGACCGTGGGCCTGATGACCGGCCGGGACCTGGAGGGTTCCTACGGGCGTGCGCTGATGGCCGACGGCCTGTCCACCACCCTGTCCGGGGCGGGCGGCGGCGTGGGCACCACGACCTACGCGGAGAACATCGGGGTCATGGCCTCCTCCCGGGTCTACTCCACCGCGGCGTACTGGGTGGCCGGGTGCACGGCCCTGGCCCTGGCCTTCCTGCCCAAGTTCGGTGCGCTGATCAACACCATCCCCGCCGGGGTGCTCGGCGGCGCGGGGATCATCCTGTACGGGATGATCGGCGTGATGGGCGTGCGCATCTGGGTGCAGAACTCGGTGGACTTCTCCAACACCATCAACCTGATGGCGGCCGGCACGGGACTGATCGTCGCCATCGCCAACCCCACCCTGGACCTCGGCGGGATGCAGTTCGGCGGAATCGCCCTGGGCACCGCCATGGTGCTGGTGGTGTTCCACCTGATGACGTTCATCGCCCGGTGGCGCGGCACCGAACCGGTCCCCGCCGATCCGGACGGGGAACCGTACGAGTCGGCCGAGCCCGGTCGCCTCGGCTGAGCCTGCCCGTCCCGGCCCGTTCCGCCGTACGCTGGGGGCGTGGCCGAGCACACGGAACACCCGCAGCCCCCGACGCCGGCGCCCTGGCCAGCCGGGGCCGCCCACCTCGTGGTGTCCGGCCCCACCGGGTCCGGCAAGTCCACGGTCGGCCGGCTCGTGGCGACGGCGCTGGGCCGGGTCTGGGTGGAGGGGGACGCCTTCCACCCGGTGGCCAACCGCGAGAAGATGGCCGCCGGGACCCCCCTGGACGACAACGACCGCGCGCCCTGGCTCGACCGGCTCGCCGCGGAGCTGGGCCGGCTGGGCGGGCTCGGACTGCCCGCCGTGCTGGCCTGCTCGGCGCTCAGGCGCGCCCACCGGGACGTGCTGCGTTCCTGCGGCTACCCGGTCACCGTGGTGCAGATCCTGGCCTCCCCGGACGAGCTGCGGGCCCGGCTGGCGTCGAGGCGGGAACACTTCATGCCGGCCTCGCTCGTGGACAGCCAGGCGGCCCTGATGGAGCCGCTGGCCGCGGGGGAGGACGGGATCACCGTGGTCTCCGCGGAGGACCCACAGGCCACCGCGTCCCGCATCCTGGACGAGCTGGGCTTCGTGCTGTCCTGGGACTGAGGGACCCGGCGGCCGCTCAGCGGCGCTTGCGCGGTCTCGAGGAGGACTTCGACGGCGCCCTGGAGGGCTTCCTCGCCGGTCGCCCGCCCGCCGCCGTCCGTGACACCCCGGCGGACGCGGAGCCCGCGGCGGACTGCCCGCGATCGTTCCGGGACGAGCCGGGACGGCGGCCCTTGGCGGCCCCCATGAAGTCCTGGACGAGTTCGGAGTCCGCTGACTTCAGCCAGGCCAGGCCCACGCCCCAGCCCGGGTGGCCGGACAGCGGCAGCACGATCACGTCCTTGCGGCCGAACATGCGCGCCACGGATGCCGGCAGCACGGTGTGCCCGGTCCCGCTGGCGACGATCTCCACGGCCATCCGCTCCCCGGAGCCGGGGACCTCCGGCGCCTCCAGCGGATCGGCCGGCGGTTCGGGCGCGAACCGGTCCGGGTCCATGAGTGCCTGCGGGTCGAGCTCCTCCACGGGCACCGGACCGTCCGCCTCGGGGTCCCAGGCGGCCAGCAGGTGGTCCTTGCCCACGCACACCACCGGGTCCTCCTCGTAGAACCGCACCACGTGCACGTCCTGCGGGTCGATCCCGCCCGCGCGCAACAGCGCCTCCGGCCCGGAGTCCAGCGGCCAGCGCAGGTAGCCCAGCTGGGGCAGGCCCCGGGGGGCCGAGCCACCGGGGCCGGGGGCCAGGAACGCCAGCTGCCCGCCGACGTCGTGGTTCACCAGCTGGGCCCGGCGCTCGCGCGAGGTGAAGCGGTCCACCCACTTGGAGGGCGAGGCGCCGGGGATGGTGGAGAGGAAGAGCGTCTCCGGGACGGCCGGGACGGGCGCCGGCCGCGGATCGGACGCCCGGTCGCGGGCACGGGGCACGGGGCCTACTTCACCCGGTCCTTGAGGAACTGCACCGCGCGGGACCAGGCCAGGCGGGCCTGCTCGGGCCGGTAGTTGCCCTGCGGGTTCTCGTCGTTGTGGAAGGCGTGCGGGGCGTCGTAGAAGAAGTACTCCACCTCGGCACCCGACTCCTCGCGGATCTGCTGCTCCTGCTTGCGCGCCTGGTCCGGCGGGAACATCGAGTCCTGTTCGGCGTAGTGCCCCTGGATGGCGGCCCGGACGCCCGAGTAGGCGTCCGGGACGGCCTGGCCCACTCCGTAGAACGGCACGGCGGCCGAGACCTTCGGGCCCTGCTGGGCCGCCAGTGCGAGCACGAACCCCCCGCCCATGCAGAAGCCGATGGTGCCCACGGTCTGCGAGGTCACCGCGTCCAGGGACAGCAGGTAGTCCACGGCGCCGGCCAGCTGGCGGGCGCCCTCCTCGGCCGGCAGCTTGGACATCATCTCGCCGGCCTCGTCGCCGTCGTGGGCCACCCAGCCGCCGAAGAGGTCCGGGGCCAGGGCGGTGAAGCCCTCCGCGGACAGGCGATCACACACGTCCCTGATGTGGTCGGTCAGTCCCCACCACTCTTGGATGACGATGACACCCGGCCCGGACCCGGACTCGGGCGTGGCCAGGTAGCCGTGGCCCAGCCGGTCGCCGTCCTGGCCGGGGTCCTTGTCGGGCAGCGGGAAGGTGGTGTTCTGGTGCGCGGTCTTGCCTGCCATGTACGGGCCTCCGTCGGTCTCGTCCTCAGGTCCCGGCGTCGTGGCGCCCTCGGCGCCGCCGGGTCCAGGTCCATCGCCAGTCTAGGGGTGCCCTCCCGCACGGCAAGCGTCCATACTGGGGGCGCCCGGTACCCACCGGGCGCTGTCCTCACCGTCGGCGGGAGGCCCGGGGGCCCTTGCACGGCCGTCACCCCTGTCATCCCGCGCACATGACTCGCACCTCAGGAGGCACCATGTCCACACACAGCACCGCCGCCCGGCTCCTGGCGGAGGCCCTCGGGACCTTCATCCTCGTCTTCGGCGGCTGCGGCACCGCCGTCTTCGCCGCCCAGGTGATGGACACCGACGCCGGCGTCAACATGGGCGTCGGCTTCCTGGGTGTCGCACTGGCCTTCGGCCTGACCGTGCTCACCATGGCCTACGCCGTCGGCCACATCTCCGGTGGCCACTTCAACCCGGCCGTCACCCTGGGCACGGCCCTGGCCGGTCGGACCCCGTGGCGGGACGTCGCCCCGTACATGGTCGTGCAGGTCATGGGCGCCACCATCGCCGGCGCCCTGCTGCTGGCGATCGCCTCGGGCAAGGAGGGCTTCAGTGCCGTGGAGTCCGGGTTCGCCACCAACGGCTACGGCGAACGGTCCCCGGACGGCTACTCGCTGCTCTCGGTGCTGTTGATCGAGGTCGTCCTGACGGCGGCGTTCCTCTACGTCATCCTCGGCGTCACCGACCGGCGGGCCCCGGCCGGTTTCGGCCCACTGGCGATCGGCCTGTCCCTGACGCTGATCCACCTGATCTCGATCCCCGTCTCCAACACCTCCGTGAACCCCGCCCGGTCCCTCGGCGTGGCCTGGTTCGCCGGCATGGAGGCCCTCGGTCAGGTGTGGTTGTTCATACTGGCCCCGCTCATCGGCGCGGCCATTGCGGGACTGACCTACACCCTGATGTTCCCGGACCGCCCGGACGTGAACGTCGGCATCGCCGGCCGCGAGGCGGACGACCGCCGGGCCTGAAAGCCTCATTCCCCCGGCCGCGGCGCATCCGGCGGTCGGGAACGCCCCGTCCTCCCGGGAGATCCACGGGAGGACGGGGCGTGGTCGGCCCCCGGACGTCCGGTCAGCCGGCGGCCGCGGGGGCACTGGAGGGACCTCCCGGAGGAGGCCCTTGAGGATCAGGCCTGGGCGGTCTCCTCGGACGGCAGCACGAAGGAGGCGTCGATCAGGATCTTCACGTTGTCGGAGACGAGCACGCCACCGGCGGCGGCCTGCAGGGGGGCGTTCCAGGTGATGTTGAAGTCCTTGCGGGAGATCTCGCCCTTGGCCTCGAAGCCGGCGCGGGTCATGCCGAACGCGTCCACGGTCTGGCCGCCGAACTCGGCGTCCAGCTCGACGCGCTGGGTGATGCCCTTGATGGTCAGGTCGCCCACGAGGGTGAACTCGCCGGCTGCGTCGCCGCGCACCTCGGTGGACACGAAGGTCATGTTCGGGTGGGCCTCGGTCTCGAAGAAGTCGGCGGCCTTGATGTGTGCGTCGCGGTCCGGCTGGCCGGTGTCGACCGAGTTGGCGTCGATGGTCACGTTCACGTTCGAGGCCGTGGCGTCATCACCGACGACCAGCGAGCCCTCGACGGCGTTGAAGGTGCCGCGGACCTTGGAGATGCCGGCGTGGCGGACGGTGAAGTCCACGTCGGTGTGGGTGGCGTCCAGGTTCCAGGTACCGGGGGTCAGTGCGGTCATATGAGCTCTCCTCTGGGTTGCGGCGGTGGCGTCCGGACCGCGGTCCGGCCGGTCCACCTTCTATGGTTGAACGTTCAATAGAACAGCACCTCCCCGGGAAGTATTCCTGCCCGGGAGATGAACGTCCCGTGAACCTCGAGGTACTCCCGGGGAGCACGCCGGTCCACCGCTTCCACTCCTACCCCATCCCGCCCGCCACCCACCACGGGCCGGGCCGTCGAGCGTCCCCGGTCAGGCCGTCATCCGGGGACCAGCAGGACCCTCACGCAGCCGGCGGTTGGATAGGCTCGACACAGTCCGACCCACACGACGACCCGCCGCGCGCCCCGGACGACGACAGGAACCGGCGGACGGTGTCCGGTCACCCTCAACCTGCAATGGGAGTACCTGTGAAGATTGCGATCCTCGGCGGAGACGGCTTCTGTGGCTGGCCCGCCTCCCTGCACCTGTCTGACCTGGGCCACGACGTGATCATCGTGGACAACTTCTCCCGCCGGGTGATCGACGAGGAGCTGGGGGCGCAGTCCCTGACCCCCATCCGGTCCCTGTCCGAGCGGCGCGCGGCGTGGCAGGAGGTCTCCGGCAAGGAGATCGGCTTCGCCTTCCTGGACGTCGCCCAGGACTACGAGGGCCTGGTGGAGTTCTTCCGCACCGAGCGCCCGGACGCCGTGGTCCACTTCGCCGAGCAGCGCGCCGCGCCGTATTCCATGAAGTCCCCGAAGAACAAGCGCTACACCGTGGACAACAACGTCAACGCCACCCACAACGTGCTGTGCGCGATCGTCGACTCGGGCGTGGACATCCACCTCGTGCACCTGGGCACCATGGGCGTCTACGGCTACGGCACGGCCGGGATGAAGATCCCGGAGGGCTACCTGGACGTCGAGGTCACCGCCCAGGAGGACGCCGAGGGCAACCCGGTCGAGCCGCACCGGATCCCCCAGCAGATCCTGTACCCGACCAACCCGGGCTCGATCTACCACATGACCAAGGTGCTGGACCAGCACCTCTTCGCCTACTACGTGAAGAACGACTCGCTGCGGATCACGGACCTGCACCAGGGCATCATCTGGGGCACGCACACCGCGCAGACCCAGCTCGACGAACGCCTCATCAACCGCTTCGACTACGACGGCGACTACGGCACGGTGCTGAACCGCTTCCTGATGCAGGCGGCGGTCGGCCACCCCCTGACGGTGCACGGCACCGGTGGCCAGACCCGCGCCTTCATCCACATGCAGGACATGGTCCGCTGCGTGCAGATCGCCCTGGAGAACCCGCCGGCCACCGGGGACCGGGTCAAGATCTTCAACCAGATGACCGAGACCCACCGCGTGCGGGACCTGGCCGAGCTGGTCGGGCGCATCACCGGCGCCGACGTGCAGATGGTGCCCAACCCGCGCAAGGAGTCCGCCGAGAACGATCTCCACGTGGTCAACGACGCCTTCATCGACCTGGGCCTGAACCCGACCACCCTGTCCGAGGGCCTGCTGCTCGAGGTCGAGCAGATCGCCGAGAGGTACCGGGACCGCGCGGACCTGTCCCGGGTCCCGGCCACCTCCTTGTGGACAGCCCAGCAGCATGCCGGGATCCCGGAGTACACCCCGTCGCGCCCGGCGCCGGCGGCACACGCCTCCGTCCAGTGACCTGACACGGGAGGTCCCCGACGCCGGCGCCCGCGGTCCGGCGTCGGGGACCTCCCGCAGCGCCCGCCGAGGAGCCGCATGCGCATCGCGATGTTCACCGAGGTCTTCTTGCCCAAGATCGACGGGGTGGTGACCCGGGTGGTGCGCACCCTGGAACAGTTGAGGGACCTGGGCCACGAGGTCCTGCTCTTCGCCCCCGGCCACCCGCCGGCCGAGTACGCGGGCCACGAGGTGGTCCGGGTGCGCGGTGTCTCCCTGCGCCCGCTATACCCCGAGCTGAAGGTCGGCATGCCCACCCCGGAGATCGCCCGGAAGATGGAGGCCTTCCGCCCGCACCTGGTGCACACGGTCAACCCGGTCTGGCTGGCCGCCTACGGGGTGCTCTCCGCAGGACGGCGCGACGTGCCCCAGCTGGCCAGCTTCCACACGGACGTCCCCCAGTACACCGAGTCGCTGCGGGTCGGCTGGGCACGGCACCCCGCGGAGAGCTGGATCCGGTTCATCCACAACAAGGCCGAGGTGAATTTGTGCACCTCCGGCCCCATGGTGGAGCGGGCCCGCCAGGTCGGGATCCGGCGGGTGGGCCTGTGGCCGAAGGCCGTGGACACCACCGGCTACCGCCCCTCCCACGCCTCCGCGCCGATGCGCGCCCGGCTCACGGACGGCCACCCCGAGGCTCCCCTCGTGGTCTACGTGGGACGCATGAGCCGGGAGAAGGACCTGGATGCGCTCCTGGAACCGATGCGCCGGTTGCGGCAGCGGGTGCCCGGGGCCCGGCTGGCCATGGTCGGTTCGGGCCCCCACGTGGAGCAACTGAGGAGGCACTTCGACCCGGCGTGGACGGTGTTCACCGGTTACATGTCCGGCCCCGAACTGTCCCAGGCCTATGCGAGCGCGGACGTCTTCGCCTTCCCCTCGACCACGGAGACGCTGGGCCTGGTGGCCCTGGAGTCGATGGCCTCCGGGGTGCCCGTGGTGGGCGCCCGGGCGGGCGGGATCCCCTTCGTGATCGACGACGCGCGGACCGGTTTCCTCGTCGATCCCGTTGACGTGGACGGCTGGGCGGACCGGCTCGAGCGACTGCTGACGGATCCCGGGCTGCGCCTCCGGATGGGCCGGGCCGCGCGCGAGGAGGCCGAACGGCATTCCTGGCGCGCCGCCACCCAGACGCTCGTGGGCTTCTACGACCAGGCGATCGACACCCACTGGAGGGACCACCGCAGCCTCCACGGGCCACTGCTGGACCGCTTCGCCCGGCCCATGCCCCGGCCCCTGGACTGACGCGGCGCCTGCCGCCCGAGGCCTACACGACGAAGGCCCCGGACCGATGGTCCGGGGCCTTCACTCGACTCGCGTGCGCGAGGGGGGACTTGAACCCCCACGTCCGTAAGGACACTGGCACCTGAAGCCAGCGCGTCTGCCAATTCCGCCACTCGCGCGAGATTGCTGGTCTGTCTTCCCGGACGAAAGGCCTTGCGGATTCCTTCGTGCCGGTCAGAACAGCAGGATCCATCTTAGCCACAACCTTCCCCGAATCCCAAATCGAGGACGGCGACGGCATGGACACCCGGTCTTCGGGCCTCGATGCGGCCACTGATACCCCACCGGCCCCGGCCACCGGTCCCCCTCGCAGCCACTCCGCAATCCGCGGTGGTCCTGCCTCTCACGGTTCCCTCACCCCGGCCGCGTACTATCGACACAGACATCTGCGGAAAGGAGAACCCCGCGTGGGTCTTCTGGACAACCTCGAGCGCGGCCTGGAGAAGGCCGTGCAGTCGGCCTTCTCGGCCGGTGGCACCCGCGCGGTGAAGCCGGTCGAGATCGCCAATGCCCTCAGACTGGCCATGGACGACGAGGCCATGGCCCTCTCCGAGGGCCGCACCCTCGTGCCCAATGTCTTCACCGTGTCCTTCTCCACCCCTGACTTCGAGCTGGCCCGCAAGTGGGGCTCCGCCCTGGCGGAGGAACTGTGCGACGAGGCCATCCGCCACGCCCAGGACCAGGGGTACACCCTGCACGGTCCGGTGCGGGTCACCTTCGTCGAGGACGGCGCCCTGCGCCCCGGCAAGCTCGGGATCGAGGCCGTCTCCGACCGCACCGGCGGGGCGGACCAGGCGGGCGGCGCCGGCGCCGCGCCCACGGCGACCGGCTCGGCCGACGTCGCGCCCTCCGCGCCGGTGGAGCGTGAGCCGGCGCCTCGCCCCACGCCCTCTCCCTCCCGGGGCCCGTCACCGGTCCCCCCGGCCGCCGTGGCACCCGCAGCCCCCAGGACCTCCGGCCCCGGACCCCGGGCCCGCCCCGTAGACGCCGATGCCCCCCTGCAGCCGGTCCTGGAGATTGACGGACGCAAGTACGCGATCAACGCGGACTCGATCGTGCTCGGCCGTTCGGCTGACGCGGACATCCTGGTGGACGACACCGGGGTCTCGCGCCGTCACCTGGAGGTGATCACCCGCGGGCAGACCGTCATGGCGGTCGACCTCGGCTCGACCAACGGCTTCTACGTCAATGACCGTAAGGTGGACGGGTCCACCGTGCTGCGGGACGGGGACCGGATCACCATGGGCCGGGTCACCATGGTCTTCCGCAAGCTACCGGCCAGGAACCGTGGAGGTGACCAGTGAGCGAACTCGCCGTCGCCGCCCTGCGCATGGGCCTGCTGTTGGTCATGTGGATCCTCATCATCTCCATCGTCTCCTCCCAGGGCCGTGACCTGATGGTGGGCGCCCGGAACAAGGTCCGTTCCCGCAACGGGGCCGGCACGCCCGCAGCGGCCGGTGCCGGTGGCGGCACGTCCGCAGCGGCCGGTGCCGGTGGCGGCACGTCCGCCGCCCCGA
>NZ_AFXQ01000025.1 GCF_000224415.1 Citricoccus sp. CH26A
CCGGATCAGGGTGCGGTAGGTGAGCTGCCAGCCGGCGACGACCGTGTTGACGGCCCGGAACCCCGCGTAGGTGCGGTGCAGGGCGGCCAGGTCGCAGTCGGGACTGTCCATCTGCTCGGGCACCTCGGGGCGGCGGACGGAGAGGTCCGGCACGCCCGGCAGCGTGATCCTCCGGTGCGCGGCCGCGGCGCTCATGCCCGGGTCATCAGGGCCGACTCCACGGTCAGGCCGGGACCGAAGGCCATCGCGCAGACCCGCTCCCCCGCCTCACCGGGGGAGTCCATGATCTGCTGCAGCACGAACATCACGGTGGCCGAGGACATGTTCCCGAAATCGCGCAGCACCTCGCGGGCCGGGCACAGCTGCTCCACGCTGAGCCCGAGCCGGGCCTGGACCTTGTCCAGGATGGACCGTCCACCGGGGTGGATGGCCCAGTGCTCCAGCTCCGCGTAGGGGCGGGCGGCCAGCTCCGGATCGGTGGCCAGCAGCGGTTCCAGGGCGGAGGTGATGTGCTCGTCGATGATGTGCGGGACGTAGGTGCCCAGGATCATCTCGAAGCCGTTGTCCCCGATGTTCCAGGCCATGGCCTCCTCCCCCACCGGGGTCAGTACCGTGGCGAAGGCGTCCAGGCGCAGCCCGCGCGGGCGTGAGGGACCGAGGCCGCCGGTCCCACCGGACCCTGTGGTGGCTGTGGTGCCTGCGGTGTCCGCCGTGACGACCGCGGCGGCCGCGCCGTCCGAGAACAGGGACGCCCCCACGATCGTGTCCTGGTCGTTGCCCAGCCGCACGTGCAGCGTGCACAGCTCCACACTCACCACCAGCACGACGGCGGACGGGTCCGCCTCGCAGACCGCCGCGGCCTCGCGCAGTGCCGGCAGGGCGGCGTAGCAGCCCATGAAGCCGATGTGGGTCCTCTTGGTGGTGGCGGGCAGCCCGAGCCGGCGCACCAACTGGTAGTCCGGGCCCGGGGAGAAGAACCCGGTACAGGAGACGGTGATGACGTGCGTGACGTCCTCGGGCTCCAGGTCCGGACAGGCCTGCAGGGCACCGCGGCCGGCCTCCTCGTAGAGGTCGGCGGCGTGCTGGGTGTAGACGAGGTTGCGGGTGCCCGTGCTGGGATTGAGCACGTGGCCGGTGGCCGGGTCGAAGAAGGTGCCGATCGGCCCACTGGCGCCCCGGCCGGCGTCGCGCCAGTCCTCCACGACCGTATGCCGGCGCTCAATGCCCGAGGCGTTGAACGCGGCCGGGACCAGCCGCTTCCCCAGCCGGTTCAGTCCGGGCTGGGCGACCAGCACGTCCCTGACCATCTCCTGTTCCAGCACGATGGGTGGGACGGCGGTGTGCAGGGACCGGATCAGAGCAGGCATGCCTCATCGTGACAGTCGTCATGCCTCGGGCACAACCACCGCGTACGAAGAGTCCGGGCATACGGGTCGCCCGAACAGCCCGCAGGAGCGGCCCGGGCGACCGTTCCGCAGGAACACCCCGCTGGACCGTTGCGCAGGAACACCCCGCAGGAACACCCCGGCGGAAGACCCCGGTGGGTAGCCGGTCAGAGCCCGTAGCGGCGGGCGGCCTCCAGGGCCTCCTCGGACGTCGAGGCACCGAGCTTGGCGTAGAGACTGCGCAACTGCCCCTTGATGGTGTTCTCGGCACGGAAGGTCGAGGCGGCCATCTGCTTGCGGGTCATGCCCTCCCGCAGCATCCGCAGCACCTCCTGCTCGCGCGGCGTCAGCTCCGGCACGACCTCCGCGTCGGCCCCCGCGGGGTGGGTCACGGCGGCGATCCGGGCGGCCTCGTCGTCGTCGATCATGCCGAGACGGACGAAGACCGGTGTCCAGCCGAAGGGATGGAAGTAGGCCAGGTCCGCCAGTTCGGCACCCTGGCGGGCGATGAGGGGCAGCTGGCGCAGCACGGACTCGTCCGCCGTCTCCGGTGTGGCCTGGGCCCGGGCGATGACCTCGGCCAAGTCCGCGAGCGCGCGGTGCCGCATGTTGGTGCGCTCCGGCTCGTGCAGGGCCCTCAGCGTTCCGTCGAAGTCCTGCTTCCACAGGCAGCGCATGGCCTCGAGGTTGGCGAGCATCGGGTTGCGGTCCCAGTCCGGCACCGCCCCGCCCCGACCGCCGACGAGCATGGCCAGGTTCGAGACCTCGCGGAGGAGCCGGTCCGCCAGGGGCGCCCGGCAGGCATAGGGCCGCTGCTGCCGCCACTCCTCGATCCGGTGTTCCGCCTCCCCCAGGCGCCCGTCCAGCGTGAGGCAGTACGCGATGGCGCTGGCATGAGCGGCCCAGAACTCGTTGGAATCCGGTTCGAACGGGAGCTCTGCCAGCAGCTGCCGGGCCTTGTCGTGCTCGAGCTCGGCCGTCGCCACGTGGATCCGGGCCAGGATGGCCGCACGGGCCAGCATGGGGCGGCCCCACCGCACGGCGGCGAGCGGTTCGTCCACCTTCTCGAGCCACCGCCGGGTCTGGTACAGGTTGCCCATGTGCGCCGAGAGCAGCGCGAGCTTGCCGGCGGCATCGGCCTTGATGAAGTCCACCTCACCGCTGCTACCCCAGAAGTAGGCTGCCTCATAGGCGGCCTTCGCCTCGACCTGCCGATCGGCCAGGTGCAGCGCGATGCCGGCCTGCAGGTCGGCGAATCCCGCGACCGCGGGGCTGACCCGCAGGCTGTCCACGGCGGCGTCCACCGTCGCCCGGACCCGCTGTGCCGCCTCGGCCGCCTCTGCGAAGTGCCCGGACAGCCGCAGGTGCGCCAGTTCGGCGATGCCCAGGGTCAGCGTCCTGCGGTCGGGGTCGAGCGGCATCCGTGCCGTGCGGACCCGTAGTCGTTGCGCGGTCTCGTCCCGGGCGTAGTCCGGCTTCGTGACGGCCGGCATGAAGTCCATGCCGTCGGCCCGGGTCACGGCCATCAACCGGGAGACGATCCCGGTGACACCGAGACCGGAGATGACCTGGCTGGGCAGTCGGCCGACGGCCTGCGCCAGCATCGGCGCGTTCCGCATGTACAGGTCCACCCAGTGGTCCAGGATGAGCCCCTCCAGGCGTTTCCACGCCCGGTCCCGCAACGCCGTCTCGACGGCGGTCTCCACCCCCACGTTCAGGGTGGTGGCATCGACCGCGGCCTCGCTGAGCTCCCGGGCCCGCTGCGGGTCCGCGTCGATGACCGACATCTGCAGCGCCTCCCGGACGAGCGTCGGCATCCGCCGCTGACCGTCCGAGCACCGCACCACCAGCCCCAGCTCCTGCAGCTGCTGCAGCGACGGCCCGGGGCCCGGCACCGCGGGGTGTGCGCTGAACGCCGCCAGGATCTCCTCCGTGAACTCGGGCAGGAACGCCGCCATCTCCACGACCTCCCGGTCCTCGCGCCCGCCGAGCCAGCGCATCAGCGAGGACATGACCGCCAGCTTCGCCGCGTGGTTGCCGAGCGGATCGTCCAGGAGGATCCGCACCGCCCGCAGCCAGCCACCGGTCCGGGTGTGGATCTGCAGCGGAGTGAGCGGCTTCGGCGAGTAGCCGTTGGTGGCCGCCCGCCGGGTCAGCTGCGCAGACACCTGACCCCTCAGGGGAACCTGGACCGGCACGCCGGCCGGCTGACGCGCCGGATCGGGGGCACCGTAGGCCTCGATCTCGTCCACGGTCAACAGCACGTCGTCCGGCCCCGCCAGCCGTGTGGGGAAGGCGGCCGCGAGCGCGGCCACGGGCACCTCGTGCCCCCCGACGACGGCGACCCGGCCGCCGTCGGGATCGTCCAGGAGGGATCCCACCCGGTCGATGAACGCCTGCACCTCTCCGCCAGACTGCTCCCAGGAGAAGATGCGCCGGCGCACCTCCGGGCCGTACAGCTCCCCCAACGGGCCGTGTGCGGCACCCGGAGCCGGAGCGACGCCCGGCCGGGCAGCCGGGTGGCCGTCGTCGGGCCGGGCAGTCGAGTGGCCGTCGTCGGGCTGTCCGGAGGCGGGCGCCGGGGCGGGCGTGCGGGCGGACGCGGGAGTGGGCGCTGAGGTGGGCTCGTGCGCGGGCTCTGAGTCGGAGGTGGGCGTAGAGGCGGACTCGGAGGTGGGCTCGGGAGCGGATGCACGGGTGGCGGCCGGGGTGGACCCGTACGCAGCGACCCAGCCGGCGGCCAGCCAGGGCGCACCGGTGCCCATCGGGGCGCGGACGATGAGCAGTCGCTCCTCGCCGGAGGGAGTCCGGAGGAACCGGTGGAGGGCCGGGTGGGAGGCTCCGGGGTCTTCGAAGAGTGGCGTCGGCGTCATCGGCTCGGGTCCGGGATCAGTCATTCCGCTGGCGGATCAGGGCTAGTGGCACGGGGAAAGACCAGCGTGTCACAGGCGTACGGCGGATGTCCCGGGGCGGTCGACCGGCGGGGGCCGCGTATCCGGAGGACCCGGCGCTGCCCGGCGAGACGCCCGCGACGCCTGGTCCGGCGCACCCCGGCGAGATCTGCGCTCCGGCGCACCCCGGCGAGATCTGCGCTCCGGCGCACCCCGGCGAGATCTGCGCTCCGGCGCACCCCGGCGAGATCTGCGCTCCGGCGCACCCCGGCGCAATGCCCGCTCCGGCGCTGCCCGGCGAGATGCCTGCGCCTGTGTGCGGATAGGTCGAGCCGACCCCCATGAGATTCCCCCTCCACGTCGGTGTTCGCATCGTACGCCGGACCGGGGACGCCGTGACCCAGAACACGTCATGTTGGCGTCCCCGGCCTCGTCGCAGGCCACCTCTGAGGCGTGGATCACGCGTTCTGTAGGCTGGTCTCCACTGTCACATCACGCCCGCCGGGCCGCCCGATCCGTTCGGGAGTCCGGCCGGCATCGCACCGTCCCGCCGCACCCACCACGGCGGGGAGGAGACACAGAAGAAGGGGACATCCTTGTGAGATCCATCCAGAACAGGCCTGCCCTGGCGGTGATCGTCGCACTGGCCGCCCTGGTCTTCGGCGGCGCCTCACTCTCGGGCGTCACCACCCTGGCGACCGCGCCGTCGGCCGCTGCGGCGACGCCCGCGGGAGCCGGCCAGACCTACACGATCGCCACGGACACCACGTTCGCGCCCTTTGAATTCCGCGACTCCTCCGGGGAACTGACCGGCATCGACATCGACATCATGGAGTCGATCGCCGAGGACCAGGGCTTCGAGGTCGAGTGGCAGTCCCTCGGCTTCAACGCCGCCCTGCAGGCCGTGCAGTCCGGCCAGGCCGACGGCGTGATCGCCGGCATGGGCATCACGGACGAGCGCCGCGAGATCTTCGACTTCTCCGAGCCCTACTTCACGGGCACCCTGACCCTGGCCGTGAACGAGGGCGACGAGGGCGAGATCACCGGCTTCGAGTCCCTCGAGGGCAAGACCCTGGCCGTGAAGACCGGGTCCCTGTCCGAGGAGGAGGCGAAGGCGAACCAGGAGGAGTTCGGCTTCGAACTGCTCCCGCTGGACCAGACCACCACGATGGTGGAGTCCGTGAAGTCCGGCAACGCCGATGCCCTGATGGACGACTACCCGATCATCGCCTACGGCGTGGAGCAGGGCTCCGGCCTGGTCACGGTCGGTGAGCAGATCCCCACGGGTGACTACGGCTTCGCCGTCAACAAGGGCGACAACGCCGAGCTGCTGGCCATGTTCGACGCCGGCCTGGCCGAGCTGCAGGCCTCCGGCGAGTACGACGAGATCGTGAACCGCTACCTGGGCGGCGAGGGCGAGGACGACGGGGTGGACCGCTCCACCTTCTGGGGCCTGCTCGTCACCTCGTTCCCCGCCCTGATGTCCGGCCTGGGCAACACCCTGCTGGTCACCGCCATCTCCTTCGCCCTGGCCATGGTGCTGGGCCTGCTCTTCGGGTTCATGAAGATCACCCGCAACCCCGTCCTGCGGGGCATCGCGGTCACCTTCATCAGCATCTTCCGCGGCACCCCGATCCTCGTCTGGGCGTTCTTCTTCTACTTCGGCCTGCCGCAGCTGATCGGCACCAACGTCAACATCTGGGTCGCCGGCGTGCTGACGCTGACACTCAACGGTGCGGCGTACATCGCCGAGATCGTCCGCGGCGCCGTCCAGTCGGTGGACCCCGGCCAGATGGAGGCCTCGCGGTCCCTGGGCCTGGGTTACGGCAAGTCCATGCAGCGCGTGGTGCTGCCGCAGGCGTTCAAGATGATGACGCCCTCGTTGATCAACCAGCTGGTCATCATGCTCAAGGACTCCTCGCTGCTGCTGGCCATCGGCTTCGCCGAGCTGCTCTACCAGGCCCAGCAGATCTACGCCGCGAACTTCCGCGTCACCGAGGTGCTGCTGATCGTGGCCGTCATCTACTTCGTGGCCATCACGCTGCTGACCCAGCTCGCCAACTACGTGGACAGGAAGGTCAACAAATGAGCACCCAGGCCGTAGAGAGCACCGGCGGGACCGCCCCGGGCCGCAAGGTCGTGGTGGACGTCCAGGACCTCACCAAGTCCTTCGGCGACCATGAGGTGCTCAAGGGCATCACCGGGCAGATCCACGAGGGCGAGGTACTGTGCGTCATCGGCCCCTCCGGCTCCGGCAAGTCCACGTTCCTGCGCTGCCTGAACCGGCTGGAGGAGCCCACGGGCGGCACCGTGCGGGTCGGCGACTTCGACCTCACGGACCCCAAGGTGGACATCAACAAGGTCCGCCGCCACATCGGCATGGTGTTCCAGCAGTTCAACCTGTTCCCCCACATGACCGTGGCGGAGAACATCATGCTGGCCCCCACCGAGGTCAAGAACGTCTCCAAGGCCGAGGCACGGCAGGCCGCCGAGCGGTTGCTGGACCGCGTGGGACTGAAGGACAAGGCCGACGCGCGGCCGGCGTCGTTGTCCGGCGGACAGAAGCAGCGCGTGGCCATCGCCCGGGCGCTGGCCATGAGCCCGCAGATCATGCTCTTCGACGAGGCGACCTCCGCCCTCGACCCCGAGATGGTGGGCGAGGTGCTGCAGGTCATCCGCGACCTGGCCGTGGAGGGCATGACCATGGTGCTGGTCACCCACGAGATGGGCTTCGCCCGCGAGGTGGCCGACCGGGTGCTGTTCATGGACCACGGGAAGATCGTGGAGGTCGGCCCGCCGGAGCAGATCTTCGACAACCCGCAGCAGCCGAGACTGCAGGAGTTCCTCTCCAAGGTCCTCTGACCGGGCAGGTCGTTGCGCAATACGGCATGACTCCGTAGGTTAATAGGCAAGCCTTACCTCACTCGAGGATCCCGAGGCGTCCCCGACCCGACGGAGTCCCCCTGCCATGACCGTGACGGCCACCCGGACCTATCCCGCCACGCGTGCCTACCGGACGCACGTGACCCGGATCAGCCCGCTCAGCGAGCACTTCATGCGCTTCACGCTGGCCGACGAGGACCTGCAATTCTTCGGCACCGGGGGCCTGGACCAGCGGATCAAGCTGATGATCCCGCGCGCCGACGGCTCACTGCCGGACGTCGGGCTGTTCGAGGACCCCGCTCCCCCGATGATGGAGTGGTACCAGCGGTGGCGGTCCCTGTCCGAGGAGGAGCGCAACCCCATGCGGACCTACACCGTCCGCGCCGTGCGCCCCGCCGAGCGCGAGATCGACGTGGACTTCGTGCTGCACGGCACCGACGGTCCCGCCTCGGCGTGGGCGTCCACCGCGGCGGTGGGCGACGAGCTCGTGGTCATCGGCCCGGACGAGCGCTCCGAGACCGGCGGACGAGGCCGCAGCGGGGGCATCGAGTGGGACCCGGGCGAGGCCACCACCCTGCTGATGGCCGGTGACGAGACCGCCGCCCCCGCCATCTGCGCCATCCTCGAGACCCTCGACGAGCGCTACTCCGGCCACGTGTACATCGAGGTGCCCACGGCCCAGGACACCCTGCCGGTCCACACCCGCGCCTCCGTGCAGCTGCAGTGGCTGCCCCGCGACGACCGCCCCCAGGGCGAGGCGCTGACCGAGGCCCTGCGCGCCTGGGGCCGGGACCACGGCGCCACGGTCGCGGGGAGCGGCATGGTGACCGCGACCGGGCGTCCCGACGGCGGCGGGGCAGGTGCCGTTGCGGGGACCGGTGCCGGGACCGAGGCAGCCGTGGCCGTCGAGGCCGAGGCCGACAGCGAGGCCCCGCTCTGGGACGTGCCCACCGAGGGGCCGCACGGGCGCTGGTACGCGTGGCTGGCCGGTGAGGCCGGGGCGATCACGTCGATCCGGCGGCACCTCGTGAAGGACCTCGGGATCGACCGCAAGTGCGTGTCCTTCATGGGCTACTGGAAGCAGGGCCGCGCCGAGGGCAGCTGATCCCGCGCCCGGTCCCCGGGCATGCTGCAGCCCTGATGGCGCGACAGTCCTCGTGATGCCTCCGGGTCGCCCCCACCGTGGAGCCGTCCGGTCCCTGACTGTCGCGGCTGCAGGCGACCGCGCTCCCGGTGGATACCGCCGCTCATCCATGCCGGCTGAGTCCAGGCTTAAACCGCGCCGGCTGAGTCCCGGCTTAAACCGCGGAACCCCGCAGCCTGGTCCGTGAGGACCGGGCCACGGGGTTCCGCGGGCCGAGAGCGGCAGGCGAGCTGCCGCCGTCGGGAACTGCCGGGAGGCAGCGAAGGATCAGCGCTTCGAGAACTGCGAGGCCTTGCGGGCCTTCTTGAGGCCGGCCTTCTTGCGCTCGATGACGCGGGCGTCGCGGGTCAGGAAGCCGGCCTTCTTGAGGGCCGGGCGGTTGTTCTCCCGGTCGATCTCGTTGAGGGCACGGGCCACGCCCAGGCGCAGGGCGCCGGACTGACCGGAGGGGCCACCGCCGGAGATGCGGGCGATGACGTCATAGGCACCCTCGAGCTCGAGAAGCTTGAACGGGTCGTTGACTTCCTGCTGGTGCAGCTTGTTCGGGAAGTAGGTCTCGAGGCTGCGACCGTTGATGGTCCACTGGCCGGAGCCGGGGATCACGCGGACGCGGGCGATGGCCTGCTTGCGACGACCCACGGCGCCGCCGGCGACGGTCAGGGCCGGGCGCTCGGAGACCGCAACGGCCTCGGCAGCGGGGGTGGACTCGGAGGTGTAGCTGGTCAGCTCCACTTCCTCGGTCGACTCATTCTCATTCAGAGTCATGGTTCTCCTTGAAAGATTGTGGTGGGGCTGACCCGTTACTGGGCGACCTGGGTGATCTCGAACGTCTTCGGCTGCTGGGCGGCGTGCGGGTGCTCGGCACCGCGGTACACCTTGAGCTTGTGGATCTGCTCAGCAGCCAGGGAGTTCTTCGGGAGCATGCCGCGGACGGCCTTCTCCACGGCGCGGACCGGGTTCTTCTCCAGCAGTTCCGCGTAGGACACGGACGAGAGGCCACCCGGGAAACCGGAGTGGCGGTAGGCCCGCTTCTTCTCGAGCTTGGCGCCGGTCAGGGCCACCTTCTCGGCGTTGATGATGATGACGAAATCGCCCATATCCATGTGGGGGGCGAAGGTCGGCTTGTGCTTTCCGCGCAGCAGAGTTGCGGTCTGGCTGGCAAGACGACCCAGCACGACGTCAGTGGCGTCGATGACGTGCCACTGGCGGTCGGCGTCGCCGGGCTTGGGAGTGTACGTACGCACGGTGTTTGCCTTCGTGTTCGGTGTCGGTACAGTGACCTGGCCGCAGGGCGTGAGTCCGCGGGCGGGCACTGAGTTCTTCGGTGCGCAACCGGTACATCAGGTGAGGACTGATGTGAGGCCGGGTCCGAAAGCTTCCCGGCGGCGCTCCGGGCATTAGTGACCATGCAACCAGGCCACCCGAGGGCACAGCGAATCCGGGAAAGGACACGCACAACGAAGATTCATACTACCGGACCGACGCACGGCGGGCAAAGCGTGGGTTCGGACGGCGCCCGGCCGCCGATGGGCGCAGGTCCGGGGTCGACGACGGGCGCCCGGGGCGGGATGGGATCGGGGCGGGCGCCCGGGCGCGGTGTTCGCACCGGGTCCGAACACTGGCAGATCGGGCGTCAGTGCTGGGAGCCGGGAGTGACGCCCGCCCCCTACTCCGAACTCCACAGGTGACCACTTACCGCGTGTCGTCCACAGATTCTCTCGATCGCTTTCTTCTCCAAGAGGCTCGTGATGGGATGGATGTATTCGAACATCAGTTCTACAACCGGGGTGAGCAGCCTCCGGAGCAGGCCGGGAGGAGGCCAGGATGACGGCGCAGGAACAGGAGACTCCCGGGGCACCTCTCGCCGACGACCTCGACCTGCTGTCCCTCGAGGAGCTCGTTCGGCTCGCCTCTGCGGCATCCATGTCGCTGACGCGCAGGCTCTCATCAGCACGGTCACTGGACGAACTCGCTCCCGTGCTCCATCCGGAGGAGCGTGCGGGCGACTGGGGAGCCATGTGTCTCGCCGGTGGTTCGTCAGGCACGGAAACCGCAGAGGACCGCCTGCCGCCGTCGACTCCCTGCGCCCGATCCTCGCGCGCGGCCCGTGCTGATGTGATGGATAGGAGGCCTCTCCCGGGGGTCGACATCGAGGATGCCACTCTCACGCTGCCGGCCCTCCACCACGCGCTCGAGACAGTGGCCCGCTCCGTCACGGCGGCGCAGATGTCCCTGGCGGGCCACACGGCGGAGGTCTTCGACCTGCCGGCCGAGCGGTCTCGGCTGCTCGGGATGCCGGAGGGCAAGACGGCATTCCGGGACACGGCCGACTACCTGCGGGGCGTGCTTCGCGTGGACATCTCCGAGAGCAGGCGCAGGCTTCGCCATGCCGCCGTTCTCTGCGAGTCACGGGCCCTGACGGGCGAGACTCTGCCTCCGCGGCTTCCCCAGCTCGCCGGCGCCGTGCTCGAGGGCCTACTGGACCGATCCGCCATCGACCACGTCAACAACACCCTGGCCGAGGCTCGCACGATCGCCGACCGCGCAGGCATCGAGCCCCAGGCCGCGGACCTCATGATCCGCCAGGGCGAGAACCTCATGGTCGAGCAGGGGCAGACCATGGACCCGCGCAACCTGCAGAAGGTGTGCCATCACTGGTTGAAGCACTTCGAGGCTGCAGTGGATCCTGACGGGAAGGAACCGGTCGACCTCGATTCCCCACGGCTCCAGGGGCTGGTGCACAAGGGCAAGAGCAACGGTTTCCATCAGTGGTTGCTGTCCGCGAACGACGCCCAGCACGAGATCCTCATGACCATCGCCTCTGCTGCGACCAATCCCCGGGCCCGGCAGAACAGCCCCGAGCCCGGGCAGGCCGCGCATGGAGCGGAGGCCGACGACGGCGATACCGAACCACCGACCGATCCGCGCACGGACAACCAGAAGCGGCTCGACGGCCTGATTGCCTGCCTGTCCGGAGGCCTCGCCGTCGCCGACAGCAAGACCCTCCCCTGGACGGGTGGGATGCGCCCCCAGGTGGCCGTGACCATCGATTACCGGACGCTGCTGCGGGATCTCGTGGACACGGGAACCATCACCGTGGAGGACCTGACCCGGTTCCAGTCGCATGCTGCCTTCACCGGGACGGTCCACCCACAGAACATCCGCACCCTGGCCTGCGACGCGGACATCCTGCCGGTGGTCCTGGGCGGTGACGGCCAGGTGCTTGACGTCGGACGGGCCCAGCGGCTCTTCCCCGCACGGCTCCGTCAGGCCATCGCTGCCAGGGACGGCGGTTGTGCTGCACCGGGATGCAGTATTCCTGCACCGTGGTGCGATGTCCACCACGTGGAGCACTGGGAACGGGGTGGACCCACGTCAACGGACAACGGGGTGTTGTTGTGCAACCATCACCACCACGCCGTGCACGCGGGCGCCTGGGAGATCGACATGAGATCGGGGCGGCCGTGGTTCATCCCCGCCCCCTATCTGGATCCACGGCAACGGCCCCAGCGCAACAGATACTGGCGGCAGTAGTGGGCCCCGCGAACGTGGTCGGCCCTACGGTTGACTCAGGAACCGTTGCCGACGTTCGACCGTCCTCGCACGGCCGTCTCGTGGCTGCGGCGCTTGGCGCGCGTTCCCTCGGCACGGGCAGCATGGGCACCCGGGTCTGCACCGTCGTCCGGATACCGGACGTGTTCCAGCACCAGGGCGTGCGGCGGCGCGAGCTTGGTCTGCGAGTCACGGACCATGGCCTCCAACCGCTTGGCGACCCAGCCCTGTTCGTGACGGCCCTCCCCCACCTGGATGACGGCGGCCACCAGCGCCCGCACCATGTTGTGGCAGAACGCATCGGCCTGCAGTCGGGCGGTGATGACGCCGCTCTGGTCATCACGGGTGACTGCGAAATCCTGCAGTTCCCGGATGGTCGTGGCCCCGTCGCGCGGCCTGCAGAACGTCAGGAAGTCGTGCAGTCCCAGGACGGACACCGCCTCTGCATGCATCGCCTCGACGTCCAGGGCCGTCTTGTGCCAGAACGTGTAGCGGCGGTTCAGGGGGTCGCGGGTTTCCGGCGCGTCACTGATTGCGTAGCTGTAGGAACGCCACAGGGCGGAGAATCGCGCATCAAAGCCCTCGGGGGCCCGTGCGGCGCGGTGGATGGTCAGGGCCCCGTGTTCGCGGCTGAGGGCGCCGGACAGTCGCCGTACCAGCGTCGACGCCGGGTCCAGGCCCTCGCGACCGCGCGTGACCCCGAGCCACTCGGCCTCGGTCAGGTCGAAGTGGACGACCTGTCCCCGAGCGTGCACACCCGCGTCCGTGCGACCTGCGACGACCGTTCGCACGGGACGGCGGATGATCATCCCCAGGCCGTCCTCCAATGCCCCCTGGACGGTGGGCAGCCCCGGTTGGGTGGCCCAGCCGTTGTAGTCCGTGCCGTCGTAGGCGAGATCCAGCCTGACGCGGACGAGTGCGGGATCCGAGGAGAATGCTTCTCCGGACAGCGCCGAGTCGCTCGGTACGGTTTCGGGCGTCGAGGGCATGGGGTTCATCCTAGGACGGAGGCCGAAGCGGTTCGGCCGGGACGGCAGAATGACAGGCATGGAACCCTGGATGTCGTACCTGCTGACCGTCACGCCGGGCATCATCCTGGTGGCCGTCGTCGTGATGCTCCTCCCCCGTCAGGCCCACGGTGTACGGGTCCTGGTGCTGATCCTGGGATTCATCTTCGCCCGGGACGCGATGACCACCCACGGACTCTGGGAATTCGGCACAACGGACGTCGGTTCCGCCTCCGAGGCCGCCCCGTTCGAGATACCGCGGTTCTGGTTGCGGTTCACCGACGATCCGATCGCGCTGCTGGTGCTGGCGGTCGCCTCACTGGCGTTGGCGGCCGGCGCCGTGCTGGCGTGCCGGGAACAGCGCTGGACCGTCCTGTGGACCGGACACCGGTGGTGGACATCGGTCCTGGCCGGCATGCTGGGCATGGCCGTCATCGTGCTGCCGTTCCTGTGGCTATACGGCACGATCGGCGTGTGGTTCCCGGCGTTGTCTGGCGGAATGCCGGTGATCCCCGTCGAGGACCGCGGCGGCAGCGTCGCCGCCGGGCTGCTGATCGTGCTCGCGGTGTTCGCCCTGTGCGGCAACCTCCTCGAGGAGGTGCTGTTCCGCGGCTTCCTCCAGGCGCACCTGGAGGACGAGAGTACAGGCCGGACCGGTCGCTGGAGGGCCGCCCTGCTGTCGGGCCTGATCTTCGCCGCCGGACACCTGTTCCTGGCCTACACCGTGACCGACATCGGTTGGCCGCTGGTCGCGTTCACCCTCTTCGAAGGACTCGTCTGCGCCATCGTGGCGTTGCGGCACGGTGTCCTCGGGTCGACGGTCGCCCACGGCGGGGCCATCTTCGTGCTGGCGTCGGGGCTGGTCTGACCCGCCCGTCGCCCGCCCACGCACCCCAGACCCCACGCGGCCCTGGCCCGCCTCCGCCTCCACCCCCCAACGCAACGACCCGCCTCCCCCACGTACGTGGGGAAAGCGGGTCGGAACGACGCAGTCGCGAACAGCGGGGCTGTCACGGACGGCGGGTGAGGATCACTTGTCCTCGGACTTCTCCTCGGCCGGAGCCTCGGTGGAGTCGGCCTCGGCGGCAGCCGGAGCCTCGGTCTCAGCAGCCGGAGCCTCAGCGGTCTCGGCCTCGTTGACCGGAGCCTCGGTGGCCTCGGTCTCGGCGGCCGGGGCAGCCGGAGCGGCGGTCTCGGTGGCCTTCTCGGCCTCCTGGACCACTGCCTGCTTCGGGGACACCGGCTCCATGACGAGCTCGATGACGGCCATCGGGGCGTTGTCGCCGTGACGGTTGCCGATCTTGGTGATGCGGGTGTAGCCACCCTCGCGGTTGGCCATGGCCGGTGCGATCACGGTGAAGAGCTCGTGCACGATGGTCTTGTTCGTGCGGTTCTTCGCCGAGATGATGCCCTGGACCTTGCGGCGGGACGCGAGGTCACCCTTCTTGGCGAAGGTGATCAGGCGCTCGGCGAAGGGACGCAGGCGCTTGGCCTTGGTCACCGTCGTGGTGATCTTCTTGTGCTCGAACAGGTTGGCCGAGAGGTTGGCCAGCATGATCCGCTCGTGGGCAGGGCCGCCGCCCAGGCGCGGTCCCTTGGTGGGGGTAGGCATTGGTGATTCTCCTCAGATGGACCCTGACGGCTGCCGGCCATCAGGACGCTATGGGTGGTGGTACGGCGGCTCAGTACTCGGCGCCGTAGGACTCCTCGTCCGACTCCTGGGAGTGCAGCGAGGGGTCGTAGCCAGCCGGGGAGTCCTTCAGGGACAGACCCAGTTCGGTCAGCTTTTCCTTGACTTCGTCGATGGACTTGGCACCGAAGTTCCGGATGTCCATCAGGTCGGCCTCGGAGCGAGCGACCAGCTCGCCGACGGTGTGGATGCCCTCGCGCTTCAGGCAGTTGTAGGAGCGCACGGTCATCTCCAGCTCCTCGATCGGCAGGGCCAGATCGGTGGTGATGTCGGTCTCCGTCGGGTTCGGGCCGATCTCGATGCCCTCGGCATCGACGTTCAGCTCGCGAGCCAGCCCGAACAGCTCCACCAGGGTGGTGCCGGCCGAGGCCACGGCGTCACGCGGAAGCATGGACTCCTTGGTCTCGACGTCGAGGATCAGGCTGTCGAAGTCGGTGCGCTGCTCCACACGGGTGGCCTCGACCTTGAAGGTGACCTTCAGGACCGGGGAGTAGATGGAGTCGACCGGAATCCGGCCGATCTCGGCATCCGCGCTCTTGTTCTGGGCGGCGGTGACGTAACCACGGCCACGCTCGACGATGAGCTCCATGTCGAACTTGCCCTTGCCGTTCAGCGTGGCGATGTGCAGGTCCGGGTTGTGGACCTCGACGCCGGCCGGGGACGTGATGTCCGCGGCGGTGACGACGCCGGGGCCCTGCTTGCGCAGGTACGCAACGACGGGCTCATCGTGCTCGGAGGAGACCGACAGCTTCTTGATGTTCAGGATGACCTCGGTGACGTCTTCCTTCACACCGGCGACGGTGCTGAACTCGTGCAGCACCCCATCCACGCGGATGCTGGTGACAGCAGCGCCCGGGATGGAGGACAGCAGGGTCCGGCGAAGGGAGTTGCCGAGGGTGTAGCCGAAACCCGGCTCCAGGGGCTCGATGACGAATCGGGAGCGGTTGTCGGATACGACTTCTTCAGTCAGCGTGGGGCGCTGTGCAATGAGCACTGACATTTCCTTTCGGCGAGCGTCCGCCATATGACGCACACGATGGGTGGAAACGAATGGGGTGGGCTGGAAGCACCGGCGCGCACGCCCCGCGACGGGCGGCCCTCACGAGAGAACTCGAGTGAGGACCGCACGCCCGGGGCGTGCGCTCGGCACGGGGGTCAGACGCGGCGGCGCTTGGCCGGACGGCAACCGTTGTGGGCGGAGGGGGTCACGTCCGAGATGGAGCCCACCTCGAGCCCGGCGGCCTGCAGCGAACGGATCGCGGTCTCGCGGCCGGAGCCGGGACCCTTCACGAACACGTCGACCTTGCGCAGCCCGTGCTCCTGAGCGGCCTTGGCGGCCTTCTCAGCGGCCATCTGGGCGGCGTAAGGGGTGGACTTACGCGAACCCTTGAAGCCCACCTCGCCGGCCGAGGCCCACGAGATGACAGCACCAGTGGTGTCCGTGATGGACACGATGGTGTTGTTGAAGGTGCTCTTGATGTGGGCCTGGCCCACGGTGATGTTCTTCTTGTCCTTGCGACGAGGCTTGCGGACACCCGCAGCACGTGTCTTGGGGGGCATGTGTGTCTCCTACGAAAGCTGGATCTGGGCGGGACCCGGACTCGCTGTGCAGCACAACCGTGCAGCCAGCCAGGCCCGGATCGAGGCGATAGAGCCGGGAAGCGTTACTTCTTCTTGCCGGCGACGGTCTTCTTCGGACCCTTGCGGGTACGGGCGTTGGTCTTGGTGCGCTGGCCGCGGACGGGCAGTCCACGACGGTGACGCAGCCCCTCGTAGGAGCCGATCTCCACCTTGCGGCGGATGTCCGCGGCGACCTCGCGCCGCAGGTCACCCTCGACCTTGAAGTTGGCCTCGATGTAATCGCGCAGAGCCACCAGCTGTTCGTCGCTGAGATCCTTCACGCGGGTGTTCGGGTCGACCCCGGTCGCTGCCAGGGTCTGCTCGGCGCGGGTCTGGCCCACACCGAAGATGTACGTGAGAGCGATGACGATGCGCTTCTCGCGCGGGATGTCGACGCCTGCTAGACGTGCCATATGGCCGTCCTCCTCGTTCTTCTGAAGCAGAGGTCTGCACCAGCACGTCCCCTCCCCCGGGAATCACCATGACGTGGATTCCCTGCGGTGCCCTGTACGGCGGTCCCGGCGAAGTTCCGGGTTCTCAATCCGCCGACCGGCGTCTCACGCGGTTCGGGTCCCCGGCCTCTGCGTCCAGGGGTTGCCGTGGTCATCCGTGGATGACGCGGGCTGTGCTGCTGTTCGGTCCGGAATGGACCAGGTCCGTCAGGACCGGTGCTGCGCGTGGACGATCCCGTCGTGAGACGAGGTCAGCCCTGGCGCTGCTTGTGGCGTGGGTTCTCGCAGATCACCAGAACGCGGCCCTTACGGCGCACGACCTGGCACTTGTCGCAGATCCGCTTCACGCTCGGCTGAACCTTCATGGTTCCTCCTCCAGCGCTAGCTGTTCAGTTAGCAGTTGTGTGGGTGGGTTTACTTGTAGCGGTACACGATTCGACCCCGGTTGAGGTCGTAGGGGCTAAGCTCAACGACGACCCGGTCCTCGGGGAGGATCCGGATGTAGTGCTGACGCATCTTTCCCGAGATCGTGGCCAGAACGACGTGCTCGTTCTGCAGGCGGACGCGGAACATCGCATTCGGCAATGCCTCGCTGACCGTGCCCTCGACCTCGATGACACCTTCCTTCTTAGCCATGTCCTCCACTTACGTTGTGCCCGCTCCCCGCAACCGGTGACACGGGGCCACGGCGGCGAGAGGACGGACGGGGATGTTTCCAATTGCCCGATCGGGGCGTGGACACGCACCGTAGAGACAACCAGCAATCTATGGTACTGGCTTTGGGGAAGGAAGGGAAATCAGCAGGCCAAGGGGAGGAATCTACCGGTCACTCGCCGAGGGGCACCGGAACCACGCCGTGCGCGGCCAGACCCGCCGCGCCGCCGTCGGGCTCGGTGAGGACCCAGATGCCGCCGCGGTGGCGAGCCACCGAGTGCTCCCACTGGCTGGCGCGCGCGCCGTCCCGGGTGACGACCGTCCAGTCGTCCTCCAGCACGTCCGTCTCGAGCGAACCGCGCACCAGCATGGGCTCGATCGCCAGGCACAGGCCCGGCTTGACCTTCGGCCCGCGGTGCTTCGAGCGGTAGTTGAGCACGTCCGGGGCCTGGTGCATGGCGGTGCCGATGCCGTGGCCCACGTAGTCCTGCAGGATGCCCAGCGGGGCACCCGGCTGCGAGCTGACGAAGTCGTCGATCGCGTCCCCGATGTCCCCCACGTACTTGGCCGTGGCCAGGGCCGCGATGCCCACCCACAGCGCCTGGCGGGTGATCCCGGAGAGGCGCTCGTCCTCGGGATCGGCGGTCCCGGCCGCCGAACTGCCCAGGATGACCGTCCGCGCGGAGTCAGAGTGCCAGCCGTCGATGATGCAGCCGCCGTCGATCTTCAGCACGTCCCCGGCCTGCAGCACCCGGTCGCCCGGGATCCCGTGCACCACCTCCTCGTTCACCGAGGCGCAGATGGTCGCCGGGTAGCCGTAGTAGCCCAGGAAGTTCGGCGTCGCGCCGGCCTCGGCCAGGACCCCGGCGAAGACGGCGTCCACGGCGGCCGTGGTCGTCCCGGGGACGGCGGCGGCGACGGCGGCGTCCAGGGCCCGGTGCAGGACCAGTCCCGCGCGGTGCATGGTCTGCATCTGCGGGACGGTCTTCAGCTCGACCTGGCGGCGGTTCAGCATGGGTGGGCGCTCAGGACTCGGCGTCGCCGGCGTCGACCCTGGACACGGCCGGGATGCTGCCGGTGCGCTCACGCACGGAGTACACGGCCTGCAGCAGGCGCTCGGTGACGTCGTCGATCTGGCCGGTGCCGTCCACGCGGGTGACGATGCCGCGGTCCGCGTAGGACTCGATCACGGCGGCGGTCTCCTCGTGGTACAGGTCCAGGCGGTGCTGGATGACCTCGGCGGTGTCGTCGGCGCGGCCCTCGACCTCCGCGCGGTGCAGCAGGCGGGTGACGAGCTCCTCGTCCGGGACGGTCAGTTCCACGACCACCGCGAGCTCCTGGCCGGACTCGGCCAGCATCGCGTCCAGCGCCTTGACCTGGCCCGCGGTGCGGGGGTAGCCGTCGAGCAGGAAGCCGCGCTCGGCGTCCGAGTGCGTCAGGCGGTCCGCCACCATGCGGTTCGTGACGTCGTCCGGGACGAAGTCACCGTTGTCGATGAAGACCTTGGCCTCCTTGCCGAGGTCCGTCATCTCCTTGACGTTGTACCGGAAGATGTCGCCCGTGGAGATGGCCACGATGCCGAGCTTGTCCGCGATGCGAGCGGCCTGCGTGCCCTTGCCGGACCCGGGAGGGCCCATGATCAGCATTCGGGTCATGGTGGTTCCTTACTGTCGATACGGAGGATCGGATCCGGACGGATCGCGGCTCAGTTTCCTTCAGGGAAGGACGGATGGGGTCACGGGGAATGCTACCTGCTAGCGCAGCAGCCCCTCGTAGTTGTGTTGCTCCATCTGTGCATTGATCTGCTTGATGGTCTGCAGGGCCACGCCCACCATGATGAGGATGGAGATCCCCCCGAACGGGAAGTTCTGGTCCGCGTTGATCAGCACGAACGCGATCATGGGGATCATCGCCAGCACGCCCAGGTAGAGGGCGCCCGGGAAGGTGATGCGGCTGATGACGTACTCGAGGTACCTCTCGGTCGGCCGGCCGGCGCGGACGCCGGGGATGAAGCCGCCGTACTTCTTCATGTTGTCGCTGATCTCCACCGGGTTGAACGTGATCGTCACGTAGAAGTACGTGAACCCGATGGTGAGCAGGAAGAACAGCGTCATGTAGACCGGGTGGGATCCGGTGCCGAAGTACTCGGAGAGGAAGATGACCCACTGCGGCGGCGGAGTGCCGTCCTGCGGGGTGTTGAACTGGATGAGGATGCCCGGGAGCATCATGATCGAGGACGCGAAGATGACGGGGATGACGCCGGCCATGTTCACCTTGATCGGGATGTACGTGGTGGTGCCGCCCACCGTGCGCCGGCCGATCTGGCGCTTGGCGTACTGCACCGGGATCCTGCGCTGGGACTCCTCCACGAACACCACGGCCATGATGGTCAGCAGCCCGACGACCAGCACGATGCCGAAGACCCGCCAGCCCTGGGTGGTCCAGATCTGGCCCAGGCCGGCCGGGAAGCCGGCGGCGATGGACAGGAAGATCAGCAGGGACATGCCGTTGCCGACGCCCTTCTCGGTGATCAGCTCACCCAGCCACATGATGACGATCGTGCCGGTGGTCAGGGTGACGATCAGCAGCAACACGGTCCACAGGTTGTCGTCCGGGACGATCGGCAGGTTGCAGCCGAGCAGCGCGCCCGTGCGGGCCAGGGAGGCGATCGTGGTGGCGTTGAGCAGGCCGAGGGCGATGGTCAGGTACCGGGTGTACTGGGTCAGCTTGGACTGCCCCTGCGCACCCTCCTTCTGCAGTTCCTCGAAGCGCGGGATGACCACGCGCAGCAACTGCACGATGATCGCCGCGGTGATGTACGGCATGATGCCCAGCGCGAAGATGGAGACCTGCAGCATGGCGCCGCCGGAGAACATGTTCACGAACGAGTACAGCCCACCGGAGGTGTTGCCCTGGTCCAGGCACACCTGGACCGCGCCGTAGTCCACCCCGGGTGCCGGGACGAACGCGCCCAGCCGGTAGATGACGATGATCCCGAGGGTGAACCAGATCTTTCGCCGCAGGTCGGGCGTCCGGAAAACCCGGGCAATCGCGCTGAACAAGCGTCCTCCTGGAAGTGGGGTGGTGGCGTGGTGGTGCCGGGAAGCGGCACGGACCACTGGGCGAGTCTATCGGACACAGGACGGCCCCCGTGCCGCAGTCCCCACCGAAAGCACGGTGGCGACAGCGGCCCGGGGGCCGTCCTCGGTACTGATCAGGACTGGTCAGAGGGTCTCGGTGGACCCGCCGGCAGCAGAGATCTTCTCGGTCGCGGACGAGGAGAAGGCGTTGGCCTTCACGTTCACGGCCACGGTGATCTCGCCGGTCCCGAGGACCTTCACCGGCTGGTTCTTGCGGACCAGGCCCTTGGCGACCAGGTCGTCCACGGTCACGTCGCCGCCGGCCGGGAAGTGCTCCGACAGCTTGTCCAGGTTCACGACCTGGAACTCGACCTTGAACGGGTTCTTGAAGCCGCGCAGCTTCGGCAGGCGCATCTGCAGCGGCAGCTGGCCGCCTTCGAAGCCGGCCTTCACCTGGTAGCGCGCCTTGGTGCCCTTGGTACCGCGACCGGCGGTCTTGCCCTTGGACGCCTCACCACGACCAACGCGGGTCTTGGCGGTCTTGGCGCCGGGGCCGGCCGCAGGTCGTGGACCTTGATGGCGTTCTGGATCTCGTCAGGCATTGTTGACCTCCTCAACCGTCACCAGGTGCGGCACGGTGTTGACCATGCCCACGGTGACCTGGTCGGCCTTGCGGGTGACCGTGTGGCCGATCCGCTTCAGGCCCAGGGACCGCAGGGTGTCCCGCTGGTTCTGCTTTCCGCCGATGACGGACTTCACCTGGGTGATCGCGAGCGTCGCGTCGCTGACCACCACGTTCTTACGGGTGCTTCCGTTGTTGGTGTTCTCAGCCATTCGCCGCCACACCTGCCTTCTTCTTCGCACGGTCCTGCTCCATGGTGCGGAGCATGGCGTGGGGAGCGACCTCGTCCAGGGACTTGCCACGACGGGCAGCCACGGCCTGGGGCTCCTCAAGCCTCTTGAGGGCGTCGACGGTACCGCGCACGATGTTGATCACGTTCGAGGAACCCATCGACTTGGACAGCACGTCGTGGACACCGGCGCACTCCAGCACGGCGCGCACCGGACCACCGGCGATCACGCCGGTACCCGGGGAGGCCGGACGCAGCAGCACGACGCCGGCGGCGTCCTCACCCTGCACCAGGTGCGGGATGGTGGAGCCGACGCGCGGGACGCGGAAGAAGTTCTTCTTGGCCTCTTCCACGCCCTTGGAGATGGCCGCGGGAACTTCCTTGGCCTTGCCGTAGCCGACGCCGACCATGCCGTCGCCGTCGCCGACGACCACCAGGGCGGTGAAGGAGAACCGGCGGCCGCCCTTGACGACCTTGGAGACGCGGTTGATGTTCACGACGCGCTCGAGGAACTTGTCCCGGTCGTCATCGCGTCCACCGCGGCCACCGCGGTCGTCACGACCGCCACGGCCGCCCCGACCACCACGGTCGTTGCCGCCGCGACCACCGCGGTCGTTGCGGTCGGAACCGCGACCACCGCGGCCGGCCTCGGTCGACTGGCTCGCCGAACCGGCAGAGGTCTCCGAGACGGTGCCGGCGGCAGTGTTCTCAGTGCTTTCGGTCACCTGAGTGCCCTTCTCGTTGTTGGTCTCGCTCACAGCTGCAGCCCACCTTCCCGGGCGCCGTCGGCGACGGCGGCCACGCGGCCGTGGTACTTGTTGCCGCCGCGGTCGAACACGACGGCCTCAATGCCGGCAGCCTTGGCGCGCTCGGCAACGAGCTCGCCGACGCGCTTGGCCTTGGCGGACTTGTCGCCCTCGAGGGCGCGCACGTCGGCCTCCATGGTGGAGGCAGAGGCCAGGGTGACGCCGCGGGTGTCGTCCACGAGCTGCACGAACATGTGCCGTGCGGAGCGGTTGACGACCAGGCGCGGACGCACGGCGGTGCCGGAGATCCGCTTGCGGACGCGGAGGTGGCGGCGGGTACGGGAGACGTACTTGCCCTTGCCCTTCACTTTCAGCGTGGACATTACTTACCTGCCTTTCCGGCCTTGCGGCGGATAACCTCGCCGGCGTAACGCACACCCTTGCCCTTGTACGGGTCGGGCTTGCGCAGCTTGCGGATGTTCGCGGCGGTCTCGCCGACGCGCTGCTTGTCGATGCCGGACACGGTCACCTTGTTGCCCTCGACCTTGAAGGCGATGCCTTCGGGGGCCTTGACGGGAACGGGGTGCGAGTAACCCAGGGCGAACTCGAGGTCCGAGCCCTTGGCCAGCACGCGGTAACCGGTGCCGATGACCTCCAGCTGCTTCTCGTAGCCGTTGGTCACCCCCACGATCATGTTGTCGATGAGGGTACGGGTCAGTCCGTGCAGGGACCGGGACTCGCGCTCGTCGTTCGGGCGGGTCACCGTCAGGGTGCCCTCCTCGAGGGAGACCTCGATGGGGGTGGCCACCTGGTGGCTCAGTTCACCCTTCGGGCCCTTGACGGACACGGTCGCGCCGTCGATGGTGACATCGACGCCGGACGGCACGGTGATCGGAAGACGTCCAATACGTGACATGCTGTTCTACCTTTCTTCCGTCTGCCGTTTACCAGACGTAGGCGAGGACTTCCCCACCCACGCCCTTCTTGGCTGCCTGACGGTCGGTGAGCAGACCGGAGGAGGTGGACAGGATGGCGATACCCAGGCCGCCCAGCACGTGCGGGAGGTTGGTGGACTTGGCGTACACGCGCAGACCGGGCTTGGAGATGCGGCGCAGGCCGGCGATGGCCCGCTCGCGCTGAGGACCGAACTTCAGCTCGATGACGAGCTTCTTGCCCACCTGGGCGTCCTCTTCCTTGTAGTCGGCGATGTAGCCCTCGGCCTTGAGGATGTCGGCGACGCGGATCTTCAGCTTGGAAGACGGCATCTCGACGGAGTCGTGGTAGGCCGAGTTGGCGTTGCGCAGACGCGTGAGCATGTCTGCGACAGGATCTGTCATGGTCATGTGGGCTTCGTGCCCTTCCTCGTCACGGTTTCCCTTCCCGGTTCACCGGTGGGGACCTGCGACGTAGATACTTACTTCTTGTCGGTCGTCTGGAACGGGAAGCCGAGCGCCTTGAGCAGCGCGCGTCCTTCGTCGTCGTTCTTGGCGGTGGTCACCACGGTGATGTCCATGCCGCGCACGCGGTCGATCTTGTCCTGGTCGATCTCGTGGAAGACCGACTGCTCAGACAGGCCGAAGGTGTAGTTGCCGTTGCCGTCGAACTGCTTCGGGCTCAGGCCGCGGAAGTCACGGATGCGCGGCAGCGCGAAGGTGACGAGGCGGTCCAGGAACTCCCACATGCGGTCCCCGCGCAGCGTGGCGTGGGTGCCGATGGGCATGCCCTCGCGCAGCTTGAACTGGGCGATCGACTTGCGGGCCTTGGTGACCTGCGGCTTCTGGCCGGTGATCAGGGTCAGGTCGCGGATCGCGCCGTCGATGATCTTCGAGTCCTTCGCGGCCTCGCCGACGCCCATGTTCACGACGACCTTGACCAGGCCGGGGACCTGCATGACGTTGCCGTACTGGAACTCGGACTGCAGGGCAGCCTTGATCTCCTCGCGGTACTTCGTCTTCAGGCGCGGGGTCACCGTCGGGGCAGCGGTGGTGTCTGCAGTCTGCACCTCAGTCATCACAGCTCCTTTCCGGAGGACTTGGCGAACCGGACCTTGACGGTCTTGGTCTCGCCGTTCTTCTCCACGGTCTCGAAGCGGTAGCCCACGCGGGTCGGCTTCTTGGTCTCGGGATCCACGACGGCCACGTTGGAGATGTGGACCGGGGCCTCGACGACCTGCAGGCCGCCTTCGGTGGAACCCTGGTTGTTCTGGCCGGCACGCAGGTGCTTGGTGACGCGGTTCACGCCCTCCACGAGCACGCGGTCACGGGACGGGAAGACCCGCAGGACCTTGCCCTGCTTGCCCTTGTCCTTGCCGGCGATGATCTGGACGAGATCGTCCTTCTTGATCTTTGCCATGGTGGTCAGATCACCTCCGGTGCCAGCGACACGATCTTCATGAACTTCTTGTCGCGCAGCTCGCGGCCCACGGGGCCGAAGATGCGGGTGCCGCGCGGTTCGCCGTCGGTCTTGAGGATGACGGCGGCGTTCTCGTCGAACTTGATGTAGGAACCGTCGGGACGACGGCGCTCCTTCTTGGTCCGGACGATGACCGCCTTGACGACGTCGCCCTTCTTGACGTTGCCGCCGGGAATGGCGTCCTTGACGGTGGCGACGATGGTGTCGCCGATGCCTGCGTAGCGGCGTCCGGAACCACCGAGAACACGGATGGTCAAGATCTCCTTGGCACCGGTGTTGTCGGCGACCTTGAGCCGCGACTCCTGCTGAATCACTAGTTACTCCTGTCGTCGCGCTGGTTCTCCCCCGATGCCGGGCGAGCCTTGCGGAACGGATATTTTGATCATCCCGGGCTGCTTACCCCTGCCCCTGGTGGCGGGTCCGCCGGACCTGTCCGTGCCGCTCCCCCGGTTCAGACGGGGAACGGTGGTTCCAGGACCCGCAGTCCGCAGGGCAAGGCCGAGGCGGCTGGTCGGGAGGTTTTTTGCGAAACCCTTGGCGCGCGGGGTGGATAGTCCCGCCAACAAGGGCGCACAGACATGTCATCCTAGCGCACGAGGGCCCCGGTCTGCTAATTGCAGTCCGGGGCCCTCGTGGCTGAAGCGTGCCTTACTTGGCGCGCTCGATGACCTCGACCAGTCGCCACCGCTTGGTGGCGGAGAGCGGACGGGTCTCGGCGAGCAGCACGACGTCGCCGACGCCGGCGGTGTTCTGCTCGTCGTGGGCCTTGAGCTTCTTCGATGTACGCATGACCTTGCCGTACAGCGCGTGCTTCTTCAGGTCCTGGACCTCGACGACGATGGTCTTGTCCATCTTGTCGGAGACCACGACGCCACGGAGGGACTTGCGGTAGCCGCGGGCGCTGGCCTCGGTCTGGGTGTTCGCAGACTCGGTGTTCGCGTTCTCGGTCACTTGGCCTCCTCCTCGGTCTTCTCGGTCTTGGCAGCCTTGCGGGCGGCCTTCTTGTCGGTCTTCTCAGCCGCCACGTCCTCGGCCGGGGCCTCGACGTCCTCGCGGATGCCGAGCTCGCGCTCCCGCAGGATCGTGTAGATCCGGGCGATGTCCCGCTTGACGGTCTTCAGACGGCCGTGGTTGTCCAGCTGGCCGGTGGCCGACTGGAACCGGAGGTTGAACAGCTCCTCCTTGGAGCGCTTGAGCTCCTCGGCCAGACGGGCGTTGTCCAGGCCGTCCAGGGCCTCGACGTTCAGTTCCTTCGAACCGATAGCCATGATCACTCACCACCCTCTCGGCGGACGATACGTGCCTTCAGGGGCAGCTTGTGCATTGCCAGGCGCAGCGCCTCACGGGCCACGTCCTCGCTGACGCCGGACAGCTCGAAGAGCACACGGCCCGGCTTGATGTTGGCGACCCACCACTCGGGGGAACCCTTACCGGAACCCATGCGGGTCTCGGCAGGCTTCTTGGTGAGCGGGCGGTCCGGGTAGATGTTGATCCACACGTTGCCGCCACGCTTGATGTAGCGGGTCATGGCGATACGGGCGGACTCGATCTGCCGGTTCGTCACGTAGGCCGGGGTCAGGGCCTGGATGCCCCACTCGCCGAAGGTGACGGCGGTGCCGCCCTTGGCGTTACCCGAGCGCTTGGGGTGGTGCTGCTTGCGGTACTTGACTCGACGGGGAATCAGCATCAGGCATTGCCTCCTTCAGCGGCGCCGCCCTGCGGCGCAGTCTGCTGGCCGGCGTCCTGGCGCGGGGCGCGGTCGGTACGGCGACGGCGGTCACCGCCACCCCCCGGGCCACGACGCTCGCCACCACGGCCACGGCCGGACGGGGCTGCGGCTTCCTTGGCGGCCAGTTCCTTGGCCGTCAGGTCGCCCTTGTAGATCCAGACCTTCACGCCGATGCGGCCGAAGGTGGTCTTGGCTTCGAACTTGCCGAAGTCGATGTTCGCCCGCAGGGTGTGCAGCGGCACGCGACCCTCGCGGTAGAACTCCGAGCGGGACATCTCGGCCCCGCCCAGACGACCGGCGCACTGGATCCGGATGCCCTTGGCACCGGCGCGAGTGGCGGACTGGATGGCCTTCTTCATCGCGCGGCGGAAGGCCACGCGCGAGGCGAGCTGCTCGGCCACGCCCTGGGCGACCAGCTGGGCGTCGACCTCGGGGTTCTTGACCTCGAGGATGTTCAGCTGGATCTGCTTCTTGGTGAGCTTCTCGAGCTCGCCGCGGATGCGGTCGGCCTCGGCGCCGCGGCGACCGATCACGATGCCGGGGCGGGCGGTGTGGATGTCCACACGCACGCGGTCACGGGTGCGCTCGATCTCCACCTTCGAGATGCCGGCGCGCTCCATGCCGTCGGTCATCAGCTCGCGGATCTTGATGTCTTCCTTGAGGAAGTCCTTGTACCGCTGGCCCTCCTTGTTGGAGTCGGCGAACCAGTGCGAGACGTGGTCGGTGGTGATGCCGAGGCGGAATCCGTTCGGGTTGATCTTCTGACCCATGGGTTACTTCCCCTCCTCTTCCTCGGTGGCAACGACCACGGTCACGTGGCTGGTGCGCTTGTTGATGCGTCCGGCGCGGCCCTGGGCACGCGGCTGGAATCGCTTCATGGTCGGTCCTTCGTCGACGAAGGCCTCGGTGATGAACAGGGCGTCCTCGTTGAACGCCAGGCCCTCACGGTCGGCCTTGACCCGTGCGTTGGCCACCGCGGAGGCGACCAGCTTGTACACCGGCTCCGAAGCGCCCTGCTGGGCGAACTTCAGGATGGCCAGCGCTTCGTTCGCCTGCTTGCCACGGACAAGGTCGACGACGCGCCGGGCCTTCATCGGCGTTACACGCAGGTGGCGCGCAATTGCCTTGGCTTCCATTGCTTTCCTTCTTTCGAATTCTCTATCGGAGGAGCAATCACCGCGGTCAGCGGCGCTTGCCCTTCCGGTCGTCCTTCACGTGGCCGCGGAAAGTCCGCGTGGGGGCAAACTCGCCGAGCTTGTGCCCGACCATCGACTCGGTGATGAACACCGGGATGTGCTTGCGTCCGTCGTGCACCGCGATCGTGTGCCCGAGCATGTCGGGGATGATCATGGACCGGCGGGACCAGGTCTTGATGACGTTCTTGGTGCCCTTTTCGTTCTCAGCGTCCACCTTGAGGTAGAGGTGCTGATCAACGAAGGGGCCCTTCTTCAGGCTGCGTGGCATGTCTCCAGGCTCCTATCGCTTGTTCTTGCCGGTACGGCGACGGCGCACGATGAGCTTGTCGCTTTCCTTGTTCGGGCGGCGGGTGCGGCCCTCGGGCTTGCCGTTGGGGTTGACCGGGTGGCGACCACCGGAGGTCTTGCCCTCACCACCGCCGTGCGGGTGGTCGACGGGGTTCATGACCACACCACGGACGGTCGGGCGGACGCCCTTCCACCGCATGCGGCCGGCCTTGCCCCAGTTGATGTTCGACTGCTCGGCGTTGCCGACCTCGCCGACGGTGGCGCGGCAGCGCACGTCGACGTTGCGGATCTCGCCGGAGGGCAGGCGCAGCTGGGCGTACTTGCCCTCGCGGGCCACCAGCTGGATGGACGAGCCGGCGGAGCGGGCCAGCTTGGCGCCGCCGCCGGGACGGAGCTCCACGGCGTGGATGACGGTACCCAGCGGGATGTTGCGCAGCGGCAGGTTGTTGCCGGGCTTGATGTCCGCGGTGGCACCGGCCTCGACCGTGTCCCCCTGCTTCAGCTTGGCCGGGGCCAGGATGTAGCGCTTGGCGCCGTCCACGTAGTGGAGCAGGGCGATGCGGGCCGTGCGGTTCGGGTCGTACTCGATGTGAGCGACCTTCGCCGGCACGCCGTCCTTGTCGTGACGACGGAAGTCGACGACGCGGTACTGGCGCTTGTGGCCACCGCCCTTGTGGCGAGTGGTGATCTTGCCGGAGTTGTTGCGGCCGCCGCTCTTGGAGAGCGGGCGGAGCAGCGACTTCTCCGGGGTGGTCCGGGTGATTTCTGCGAAGTCGGCCACGGACGAGCCGCGACGGCCCGGGGTGGTCGGCTTGTACTTACGGATAGCCATGTGTCATTTCCTCGATTAAGTGGTCTCCGCTCCGCCTCAGGCGAGCGGACCTCCGAAGATGTCGATGGTGCCTTCCTTCAGCGTGATGACTGCCCGCTTGGTGTCCTTGCGGGAGCCCCAGCCGAATTTGGTGCGCTTGCGCTTACCGGCACGGTTCAGGGTGTTGATCGAGTCAACCTTGACGGAGAAGATGGCCTCCACCGCCTGCTTGATCTCGGTCTTGTTCGAGCGCGGGTCGACCAGGAAGGTGTACTTACCCTCGTCGATCAGGCCGTAGCTCTTTTCCGACACGACCGGGGCAATGACCACGTCGCGGGGGTTCTTGTTGATGGAGCCGCTCACTGGGCATCCTCCTTCTTCGCGGAAGCCGACTGGACGAAGCCCTCGTAGGCGGCCTGGGTGAAGACCACGTCGTCGCTGACCAGGACGTCGTAGGTGTTCAGCTGGTCGAAGTACAGGGTGTGCACCGACTCCAGGTTGCGGGCGGACAGCGCAGCCGAGTCGTCCGCGCGGTCGATGACGACCAGGACGTTCTTGCGGCCCGCGGTCAGCGAGGACAGGACGGCCTTGGCGCTCTTCGTGGACGGGGCGCCGGCGGCGACCAGTTCCTCGATCACGTGGACACGGCCGTTGCGGGCCCGGTCGGAGAGGGCACCGCGCAGGGCGGCGGCCTTCATCTTCTTGGGGGTGCGCTGGGAGTAGTCACGCGGCTCGGGGCCGTGGACGACGCCACCACCGGTCATCTGGGGCGCGCGGATCGAGCCCTGACGGGCGCGGCCGGTGCCCTTCTGCTTGAACGGCTTGCGACCGGCGCCGGAGACCTCGCCGCGACGCTTGACCTTGTGGGTGCCCTGGCGCGCGGCGGCCAGCTGGGCCACCACGACCTGGTGCATCAGCGGCACGTTGGACTGGACGTCGAAGATCTCGGCGGGCAGGTCGACCTTCACGGTCTTGGCTTCAGAGTTCGTAGCCATGAAGCTCATGCTCCCTTCACTGCGGTGCGAACCAGGACGACCTGTCCGCGGGGGCCGGGGACGGCGCCCTTGATCAGCAGCAGGTTCTTCTCCACGTCGATGCCGTGGAGGGTGAGGTTCTGGGTGGTCTGGCGAACGGCGCCCATGCGGCCCGGCAGGCGCTGGCCCTTGAAGACGCGGCCCGGGGTGGAGGCGCCACCGACGGAGCCCGGCTTGCGGTGGTTCTTGTGGGCACCGTGGGAGGCACCGACACCGGAGAAGCCGTGGCGCTTCATGGCACCGGCGAAGCCCTTGCCCTTGGTGGTGCCCACGACGTCGACCTTCTGGCCGGCCTCGAAGACCTCGACGGTGACGTCCTGGCCGAGGGTGTACTCGGCGGTGTCTGCGGTGCGCAGCTCGACCACGTGGCGGCGCGGGGTGACCCCGGCCTTCTCGAAGTGGCCGGCCAGCGGCTTGGTCACCTTGCGCGGATCGATCTGCCCGTAGGCGATCTGGACGGCGGCGTAGCCGTCCGCATCCTCATTGCGCAGCTGGGTGACGACGTTCGGTTCTGCCTGCACGACGGTGACGGGGATGAGCTTGTTGTCGGCATCCCACACCTGGGTCATGCCGAGCTTCGTGCCCAGCAGGCCCTTGACATTACGCATGATGGTCATAGTTTCTCAGCACCTCCCTCTCAGAGCTTGATTTCGATGTTGACGTCGGCCGGAAGGTCGAGGCGCATGAGCGAGTCCACGGCCTTCGGCGTCGGATCGATGATGTCGATCAGCCGCTTGTGCGTGCGCATCTCGAAGTGCTCGCGGCTGTCCTTGTACTTGTGGGGAGAGCGGATCACGACGTACACGTTCTTCTCAGTCGGCAGCGGCACCGGGCCCACCACCGTTGCGCCTGCGCGCGTGACCGTGTCGACGATCTTCCGAGCCGAAGTATCGATGACCTCGTGGTCATACGACTTCAGCCGGATGCGGATTTTCTGTCCCGCCATGGCGTCATGCCTCTTTCGTACTTGTTGTCCGTACCTGTCCCTGTGTGCAACGGGCCCGGCGAACCGGTCCCGCGCTTCTTGTTCACCCGCACAGGCCGAATCCGGAGAACCGGGTTCCTCGCCCTGCCAGGACATCGACCCACGCGGTCGGGCGTGTCGTACTCTGCTCCGCAGTCACGGGCAGGCGCACGCATACGCCGATCCAACAGTGGGGATGGTGTTGTATTTGGTCCCGGGCGGCGGCGCTGGTGACAGCCCCGCGCACGCCCAGACGCTTGAGCAACTGATCCAGTATGACAGATCAGCGCGCCAGTCGCGAATTCACCCCGGGATGAGGCCGGTCACCCTAGCCGAACCACTGGTCCGGCGGGCCGGCCTGGAGCAGGAGCAGGAAGACCGCGCCCACCACGGCGAGGGTCACCACCGCGGCCAGGACCACGTTGCGCAGCACCCACGCCTCGAGGTGCTCCCAGAACCCGCGCGGCGCCTCGGCCGGGCGGCCGGTGGCGCCGGCCAGCCGCCACGTGGCGTCCGGCTCGCCCCGCCGGGCCAGGTGCCGCTCGAAGGGCAGCGTGGCGAAGGGCACCACGGCGAGCACGACGGCGGCGATCCCCCGCCCGGCGCTCCAGCGCTGGTTGATCCACACGCCCACGGACACGACCGCGTAGCAGAGGAAGACGAAGCCGTGCAGGCCACCGGCGAGGGGCATCAGGGCCTCGGTGGTGCCGGTGTACTTGAGGATCATCGCCAGGATCAGCAGCGCCCAGGTGAACATCTCGGCCGTGGCGAAGGTGCGGTACAGGGCGTGGGGGCCGGGCATGATCGTGCCGCTGGTGCGAGCGGTCGCGGAGCTGGTCGTGGCCACGCGTCAGTTCCCGTTGTCGTTCGCGCGCTTGATGCGCTTGGCGCGGTCGATCTCGCGGCCGAACGTCCGGCGCAGGCGCACGACGGCGAAGACCGCGGCCGCGATGATGACCAGGGCGATGAGGAACTCCATGCCCCCAGCCTACCGGTCCGCGTAACCGCGCTCCGCGTCCCGTCCCCTCCCCCGCCGCCGCAGCTGCCAGACGGCCAGCCCGATCAGGGCCGCGCCCAGCAGCGCCAGGTACACGTAGGTGTACTCCCGCAGGTACCAGAGCACGGACAGCGCGACGCCGGCCGCGCCCCACCACGTGAGCACCAGGTGCCGCTGGACGAGGCCGAGGACCACCAGCGCCCCGAAGCCCGCCAGGACGACCAGCTGCATCAGGGAGGTTCCGTGGGCTGGCACGGTGAACGCGGCGAGGGTGAACACGGCGGCCGCCGCCACGTGGAAGCCGAGCCGGCGGCCCGGCCGCGGTCCCCCGCCGGACCGGTGGCCGTGCCGCCCGTATCCATGCCACAGCCCCAGCGCGACCAGCAGGACCACCAGCACCTGCACCGTCCACCACAGCGCCCGGCCGCTGTGCTCCGGGTCCGCGGTCTGCCACCAGGCCCGGGCGGCGGCCGCGTAGGTGACGAGCACGGCGACGTCCCGGCCGTTCAGCAGCCACGACGCGCGGGCGGCGTCCTGCGCCGCGGGCCCGCCCCACAGCAGCGTCCGCCCGCCGGCATCGACCGCGAGCCAACACGCGACCGCGAGCAGCGCGCAGCTCACCCAGACGACGGCGTCCTCCGGCAGGCCGGCGTGCAGCGGGACCCGCAGCAGGGACACCGTGGCCAGCACGAGTGCCACGGCCAGGCCGCCCTGCCACAGCGCCGCCGGACGGAACCGGGCGGCACGGGGGCGTCGCTCCCCCGCGCCCGGTGCGAGGGCGGCGACGTCCAACCGCGCCCACAGTCCCAGGACCCCGGCCGAGAGCACCGCGACGACCGGCAGCTGCCACGCCTCGCCGGGGGCCCAGAGGCCGCGGTCCCGCCACCACTGGAGCAGCAGCACGGTGGCGACGGGGGTCGCCGCCACCGTCCCCGCGACCAGGGCGGGGATCCCGCGGGTGCGGGCGAGGAGATAGCACAGCAGGGCCGCGGCCGCGCCCGCGATCCCGAGGACCCCGGGGTGCGGACCCCGGTCCGGCCCGGCGACCGACCCGGCCAGGACGGCCGCAAGCCACAGCGCGGCGAGGGCGACCGGCCGGAAGGCGTCCAGGTCGGCCATCCCTCGCCCTGGGTTCTCCCTCGTCCCGGCCACGGACGCGGCGATCTCCAGCCCGGCCACCGCGAGGGCGAGGAGCACCAGCAGGGCCGACGCGACGGATGCCGGGACCAGGGCGTCCGGGAGCCATCCGCCCCGCAGCCGCAGGACCGGTGAGGCCGGCAGCACCAGGGCGAGGGCACCGGCGAGCACGGCCCAGTGCCCGCCGCGGTCGGTGCGCAGGACCAGCCCCGCCCCGATCACCGAGGCGGCGATGATCATCAGCGCCGCCCGGTCCGCTCCGACGGTCCCCTCCACGAGCCACAGCCCGCCCAGTGCCGCGGTGACGGCCCAGGACGGTGCGATGCCGGATCCCAGGCCCTCCAGGTGCCCGGCGAGCCGGGACCGGACCGCCAGCCCGGCGGCCAGGGTGACCGCCGCCGCCCCGCGCACGGCGGATCCGTCACCGCCGAGGACGCCGACGACATCGGCCACCAGCACGGCGGAGCCGGCCTGTCCGAGGAGCAGCAGGGAGGCCCGCACGCCCCGCGGCAGCCGGTCCCGGGTCAGGACCGCGGCGGCGACCAGCCACGCGGTCAGGGCGGCCAGGGCGATGTCGGCGTGCCAGGCCCACACCGCGCCGGCCAGCAGGATGAGCGCCCCCGCCAGGACGGTCCCGGTCACGGCCAGCACCGCGATCCGTTCGCCGGCCCCCGACGGCCGGCCGGCCAGCCACCACAGCCCGAGGCCACCGGTCACCGCGAGCACCGTGTACCAGCCGGCCACGGTGTCCGCGCTGCCCAGCAGGGCCAGGCACAGCACGGCGGCCACGGACCAGGCGAGGGGCGGTATCACCGCGGGGACGCCACCCGTGGCGGGACGCTGCACCAGCGCGGTGACGGTCCCCCAGGCCAGTGCCGCCAGCCCGGCCACCACGGACGGCGCCCAGCCGGCGGACGCCACCCAGCGTTCCGCCAGCAGGTACACGAGGGCCACCGCGGCCAGGGCGGCGCCGTGCGGGGCGACCAGCCCGTCCCAGCGCGCCACCCGATCGGCGCCGCGACGCAGCACCGCGGTGATCACCAGCTGGACCACGATGACGGCCGCGAGGCAGGCCTCCCCCAGCCACGGACCGGGTCCGTCACCGGCCACCGCGGCCAGGCCCGGTACCGCCGGGACCAGGGCCAGCGGCGTGGCGGCCTGCCAGCCGAGCCCGGCGGACGGATCGGACGTGGCGCGGACCGAGGCCACGGCGAGCACCGCCGTCGTGAGCACGAGGACGGCCAGCGCCCAGCTGAGCCCCCCGGCCACCCAGGGACCGCCCGCGTCGAACAGGGGGCCGGCCTGGACCGCGGCGGTCAGGATCCACGCCGCCGCGAGGGCACCGACCCGGTCCACGTGAGCGGCCGCCCCGGTCGGCAGGAACCCGCCGCGTCCGCGCCCGAACCACGTCAGCGGCACCTGGAGGCAGAGGCAGGTCACCAGCGCGGTGAGCGTGAACGGCAGCGGCCAGTCCACCATCGCGGCCCAGGCGGCCAGGGCCAGCAGGATCCCGGCACGGACGGCGTAGCAGGACGCCAGCCGGAAGCGCGGTGGACCGATGACCGCGACCGTCGCGTAGTAGGCGGTGGCGGCGAGCAGCAACAGGAACATCTGCACCGGCTCCACCCACAGCCCCACGGTGACGGCCGCCAGCACCGCGCCCGGGGTGATCCACTGGTGCGTGTGGGCGATCGCCGTCCGGAACGGTCCGGGCAGCCGGCGGTCACGCCGGGCGGCCGCGGCGCCGGCGTCCGCGCTCAGCCAGGCCATCAGCACCGCCAGCCCGATCCAGGCGATGAGCGCCCAGACCATCCCCCGTTGGACCACGGCGCCCGAGGCCATGACGGTGGAAAGCAGGAAGGGCACCGTGAGGTACGCGACGACCGCGCTGTCGAGCCGGACGGCGGCCACCGCGAACAGGACGGTGCCCAGCACGGAGGTGATCAGCCAGGACCGGGCGGGGTCGTCCAGGACGAGCACGTCGAGCGCCACGCCGAGGACCGGCACCAGGGCCAGCCCCGTGCCCGTGAAGGCCACGGCCGCGGGGCGGAGCGTCCGGCCCACCGCGTGCACCACCAACCCCCCGGCGTAGAACAGTCCCACGACGACGGCCAGCCCGGACACGCGGGCCGTCACCGGGAGTGCGGCACCGATGAACAGCGAGGCGGCGGCCACCAGTAGCAGGCAGGCGGTGTAGAGGGTGATGTTGACGTTGCGCCGGTCCCGCCGCTCCTTGGCGGCGGCCAGCTCCTCGGCCGTGGGCCGCGGGGGCTGGGGCTGGGGATGGGGCCGCGAGAGGGGTGCCGGGGCAGGTGGTGACGGGACTGGCGCCGGTGCGGGCGGTGACAGTGCGGGCGATGAGAGTGCGGACGACGGCGGTGGGAGATGTGGTCCGGCGGGCCCCGGTGTGGTGGGTTGCACACCCGGGGCGGCGGCCGCGCCGGCGTCGTACCCCTGTTGCCAGGCGCGGGCCAGGTCCGCACGGCCGATCGCCGGCGCGACGGGCTCGGGATCCCCGGGGCGCGGCCTCGCGGAGCGCGACCGCGCGACGACGTACCCGAGGACGGCTCCCAGCGCGATCCCCAGGACCAGCACGATGACGATCCCCACCCCGTCAGCGTAGGCCAGCGCACCGGGTCAGTCGGGAGTTGTCCCCAGGATCCCCCGGTTAACGCGGAGACCCCCTCCGGCCGGAGCCGAAGGGGGTCGTCGCTGTGCGGTACGTCAGATCACTTGAGGATCTTGGTGACGCGGCCGGAGCCCACGGTGCGGCCACCCTCACGGATGGCGAAGCCGAGGCCCTCCTCCATGGCGATCGGCTGGATCAGCTCGACCGTCATCTCGGTGGTGTCGCCGGGCATGACCATCTCGGTGCCCTCGGGCAGCGTGATGACGCCGGTGACGTCGGTGGTGCGGAAGTAGAACTGCGGGCGGTAGTTCGAGTAGAACGGGTTGTGGCGGCCGCCCTCGTCCTTGGACAGGATGTAGACGTTGCCCTCGAAGTTGGTGTGCGGGGTGATGGAGCCCGGGGCCACGACGACCTGGCCGCGCTCCACGTCCTCACGCTTCAGGCCACGCAGCAGCAGGCCACAGTTCTCGCCGGCCCAGGCCTCGTCGAGCTGCTTGTGGAACATCTCGATACCGGTGACGGTGGTCTTCTGCAGGTCGCGGATGCCCACGATCTCGACCTCGGAGTTGATCTTCAGGGTGCCGCGCTCGGCGCGACCGGTCACCACGGTGCCACGACCGGTGATGGTGAAGACGTCCTCGATCGGCATCAGGAACGGCTTGTCCTTGTCGCGGACCGGGTCCGGGATGTAGGAGTCCACGGCGTCCATCAGGTCCTCGACGGACTTGACCCACTTCGGGTCGCCCTCGAGGGCCTTCAGGCCGGAGGTGCGGATGACCGGAGCGTCGTCACCGTCGAAGCCCTGGGAGGACAGCAGTTCGCGGACCTCCATCTCGACGAGCTCCAGGAGCTCCTCGTCCTCGACCATGTCGGACTTGTTCAGGGCGACCAGCAGGGCGGGAACGCCGACCTGGCGGGCCAGCAGAACGTGCTCGCGGGTCTGGGCCATCGGGCCGTCGGTGGCGGCGACCACGAGGATGGCACCGTCCATCTGGGCAGCACCGGTGATCATGTTCTTGATGTAGTCGGCGTGACCGGGGGCGTCGACGTGGGCGTAGTGACGCTTCTCGGTCTGGTACTCCACGTGGGAGATGTTGATGGTGATGCCGCGCTGACGCTCTTCCGGCGCGGAGTCAATGGTCGCGAAGTCGCGCTGCTCGTTGAGGTCCGGGTACTTGTCGTACAGGACCTTCGAGATCGCGGCCGTCAGCGTGGTCTTGCCGTGGTCGACGTGGCCGATGGTACCGACGTTGACGTGCGGCTTGGACCGCTCGAACTTTGCCTTCGACACAGGTTCCTCCTAGAACTGTTCATCTGAAGAGACTTCTCAGCCGCGGGTGGCGTGCTGACAACTTGGAAAAGTCTACTTCGATCTGGCTGATGGTGATAAATCCTCCGGCTTACGTCAGGACCGGTCCTGGATCAGGCCACCCGGACCGCCTTTTCCGCGGACCGGACCTTCCGTCCTGTGGTGGCTACCGGCCTCCGGAGTGCGGCCGGGCCACCTGTCCGGGTCGGTGGCGGGATCCTCGCGGATCCCGCCACGTCACCGGACAAGTGTGGTGCTAGAGAACGGGGCTCACTCGCCGCTGTTCTTCTGGATGATCTCGTCCGCCACGGCCTTCGGGACCTCGGCGTAGGAGTCGAACGTCATCGAGTACACGGCGCGTCCCTGAGTCTTGGACCGCAGGTCGCCGATGTAGCCGAACATCTCGGACAGCGGGACGCCGGCCTTGATGACCTTCACGCCCTGGGCGTCCTCCATGGACTGGATGGCGCCACGGCGGGAGTTCAGGTCGCCGATGACGTCGCCCATGTACTCCTCCGGGGTGCGGACCTCCACGGACATCAGGGGCTCGAGCAGGACCGGGTTCGCCTTGCGGATGCCCTCCTTGAAGACCATCGAGCCGGCGATCTTGAACGCCATCTCCGAGGAGTCGACGTCGTGGTACGCGCCGTCGAGCAGGGTGGCCTTCACGCCGACCATCGGGTACCCGGCCAGCACGCCCAGCTGCATGGCGTCCTGGATTCCGGCGTCCACCGACGGGATGTACTCGCGCGGGATGCGGCCACCGGTGACGGCGTTCTCGAACTCGTAGAACTCGCCCTCGGAGGTGTCCATCGGCTCGAAGGACACCTGCACCTTGGCGAACTGGCCCGAACCACCGGTCTGCTTCTTGTGGGTGTAGTCGACCTTGTCGACCTTCTTCTTGATGGTCTCGCGGTAGGCCACCTGCGGCTTGCCGACGTTGGCCTCGACGCGGAACTCGCGCTTCATGCGGTCCACGAGGATGTCCAGGTGCAGCTCGCCCATGCCGCCGATGACGGTCTGGCCGGTCTCCTCGTCAAGGTGCACGGTGAACGTGGGATCCTCGGCGGAGAGCTTCTGGATGGCGGTGGAGAGCTTCTCCTGGTCGCCCTTCGTCTTCGGCTCGACGGCCACGGAGATCACGGGCTCCGGGAAGGTCATCGACTCGAGGATGATCGGGTTGGCCGGGTCGGAGAGGGTGTCACCCGTGGTGGAGTCCTTCAGGCCGACGACCGCGTAGATGTGGCCGGCGGTCATCTCCTCGACCGGGTTCTCCTTGTTGGCGTGCATCTGGAACAGCTTGCCGATGCGCTCCTTCTTGCCCTTGGTGGTGTTCTGCACCGGGGAGCCCGCGGAGAGCTTGCCGGAGTAGACACGCACGTAGGTCAGCTGGCCGAAGAACGGGTGCGCGGCGATCTTGAAGGCCAGGGCGGAGAACGGGGCGTCCAGGGCCGGCTCGCGGGTCAGCTCCTTCTCCTCGTCACCGACGGCGTGGCCCTTGATGGCACCGGCGTCCAGCGGGTTCGGCAGGTAGGACACGACGGCGTCCAGCATCGGCTGCACACCGCGGTTCTTGAAGGCGGAACCGCAGAAGACCGGGTAGGCCTCGGCGTTGATCGTCAGCTGGCGCACGCCGGCCTGGATCTCCTCGATGGTGAGCTCCTCGCCCTCGAGGTACTTCTCCATGAGCTCCTCGGAGGTCTCGGCGACGGCCTCGACGAGCTCGGCACGGTACTGCTCGGCCTTCTCCTGGAGGTCGGCCGGGATGTCCTGGGTCTGGTAGGCGGCACCCATGGTGACGTCACCCTTGGCATCGCCCTCCCACACGAGGGCCTTCATGGTCAGCAGGTCCACGACGCCGACGAACTCGGACTCGGAGCCGATCGGGATCTGCATCACCAGCGGCTTGGCACCCAGGCGGTTGATGATGGTGTCCACGGTGAAGTAGAAGTCGGCGCCCAGCTTGTCCATCTTGTTGACGAAGCAGATGCGCGGGACGTTGTACTTGTCGGCCTGGCGCCACACGGTCTCGGACTGGGGCTCCACGCCCTCCTTGCCGTCGAAGACGGCGACGGCGCCGTCGAGGACGCGCAGGGAGCGCTCCACCTCGACGGTGAAGTCCACGTGGCCCGGGGTGTCGATGATGTTGATCTGGTTGTTGTTCCAGAAGCAGGTCACCGCGGCGGAGGTGATGGTGATGCCGCGTTCCTTCTCCTGCTCCATCCAGTCGGTGGTGGAGGCACCGTCGTGGGTCTCGCCCAGCTTGTGGCTGACGCCCGTGTAGAACAGGATGCGCTCGGTGGTGGTGGTCTTGCCGGCATCGATGTGAGCCATGATGCCGATGTTGCGGACCTTGGTGAGGTCGGTCAGCACGTCCTGTGCCACGGTGTCTCCCTTGGGGTTTGGTGTGTGGGTCCAGTGCTGCTGGGCGGCACGGCGCCCGGAAACCATACTGCTACGGTTCCCGGGCGCTCGTGACTCACCAGCGGTAGTGGGCGAAGGCCTTGTTCGACTCGGCCATCTTGTGGGTGTCCTCGCGGCGCTTGACCGCGGCACCCAGGCCGTTCGAGGCATCGAGGATCTCGTTCATGAGACGCTCGGTCATCGTCTTCTCGCGGCGAGCCTTGGAGTAGCCCACCAGCCAGCGCAGGGCCAGGGCGGTCGCGCGGCCGGGCTTGACCTCGACCGGGACCTGGTAGGTGGCGCCACCGACGCGGCGGGACTTCACCTCGAGGGCCGGGCGGACGTTGTCCATGGCCTTCTTGAGGGTGGTCACCGGATCGGTGCCGCTCTTCTCACGGGTGCCCTCGAGGGCGCCGTAGACGATGTGCTCGGCAGTGGACTTCTTGCCGTCCACGAGCACCTTGTTGATCAGCTGGGTGACCAGCGGGGACCCGTAGACGGGGTCGACGACGAGGGGGCGCTTCGGCGCGGGGCCCTTACGTGGCATTACTTCTTCTCCTTCTTCGCGCCGTAGCGGCTGCGGGCCTGGCCGCGGCCCTTGACGCCCTGGGTGTCGAGGGCGCCGCGAACGATCTTGTAGCGGACACCCGGGAGGTCCTTCACGCCGCCACCGCGCACGAGCACGATGGAGTGCTCCTGCAGGTTGTGGCCCTCACCCGGGATGTAGGCCGTGACCTCGACGCCGCCGTTGAGGCGGACACGGGCGACCTTGCGCAGGGCGGAGTTCGGCTTCTTCGGGGTGGTGGTGTACACGCGGGTGCACACGCCACGACGCATGGGGTTGCCCCGCAGTGCGGGGGAATCGGTCTTCTTGACCTTCGGTGAGCGGCCCTTGCGGACCAGCTGCTGAATCGTAGGCACTCTTGGTCTCTCCGTAGTGTTGGCTTCCAGTCCGGCGGGCGTACAGGACATCGCCCGCGTCAACCAGGACTGCTTGGTGGTCGTTTCTTACGCACCCAGGGGGTTCAACGAGAACGACCGTAGGCGTGCAAAAGTGTGGCATTCGCTGCGCAAGAAACCCGCAGCCCGGACCGTGTCCCTCGTGCCACACAAAACAATTGAGTAAAGACTACCACCCGGCGCAACGTGCGGTGAAATCAGGACTGCGGAGGGTACTGGCGGAAGGCCCGCAGGCTGTTGAGCTCCGCCAGCCGCAGTCCGGCCAGGCGGCGCAGGTCCGCGTCCGCGCGGTACTCGAAGGGCCGGATGACGCGCCCGGCCCGGGCCGCGCGGCGGATCGCCTCGCGCTGGTCCGCCGAGGCGTGACGGCGCACGAGGGACAGCGGGACGGTGGTGGTCAGCACCGGGCCGTCCGTGGTCACCCGTCCGGCGGCCGGCGCCGGTCCCCCGACGGCGTCCGCGACCTCCGGCAGGTACTCCGCCAGCAGGTACGGGGCCGGGTTGGCCCCGGCGCCGGTCAGGTAGTAGTGATTGCGTCCCAGCCGCGGGTTCATCTCCAGGAACTGGGCCCGGTCGTCGCGCGGGTCGACCTTGATGTCGAACATCGCGAAACCGCGCCAGTCCAGCGCCTCCAGCAGCGCGGTCCCCTGGCGGGCCACGGTCTCGTGCTCGCCGGCCAGCACCGCACGGGCGTTGCCCTCGGTCCCCGGGGCGTGGTCCTCCACGATCACCTCGCCGTAGGACACCAGCCGGGTGGTCCCGGCCCCGTCCCGGAAGAAGGTGGCGATGCCCAGTTGCGAGTCCGGGCCCGGGACGAGTTCCTGCACGATCAGCGAGCCGCGGTAGCCGGCCCCGCTCGCCCGGCCGATCAACTCACCGAGCTCCCGCGCCTCGTGCACCACGTGCACCTTGCGCCGCCCGGTGAAGCGCACGTCCGCCCAGGCCCCGCCGTCCCCGGCCTTGAGGATCACCGGGAACGCCGGCCCGTCCTCCCCCAGCCCCGCCAGGAACCCGGCGAGGGCGGC
>NZ_AFXQ01000024.1 GCF_000224415.1 Citricoccus sp. CH26A
GCACCTGGCGCCAGCGCCTGGCCGGCATGCGCTCCTACCCCTCGAAGCGGCAGGTCGCCCAGTTCATGGAGCGCACCGTCCAGCCCGCCCTGGCGGACGTGCTGCGCGAGTTCACCGCCCAAGGCTACGAAGCAACCCTGGACCTCACCCCGGACCCCGAGACCACGATCTCCGGCCACAAGCTCACGGTCACCATCCCAGAGCATCGAGCCTTCCAGTACCACGCCCAAGTGGTGGAGGCACCGGTGCCGAAGTTCGGCGGACGCGGCTCGATGTCCCGCGCCACGGACGTGTACTACCGCATCGAGGTGTTCGCCCAGACCGGCTCCGAGGGGTACGACCTCTACGGCGTCACCCGGCAGCAGGTCATCGACGACGTCCTGGACCGCTACGAGGCACACCTCGGGTTCCTGACCTACACCCACGAGCACGACTACGCCTCAATGCTCACCCCGGCACCGGCAGTCACCGGCGCCATGCCCGCGGTCACCGCCCCGGAAACGGCCGCCGAGGTGACCGAGGACGCGGTGGAGATCCGGGAGAAACTGGACGGCAGGGACGCCTAGCTGCCACATTCTCTTTGCATCCATCAACGGCGCGAGCTGAATCCACGGATCGCCGGGTCACACCCCAGCCCGGCACTGCCCTCCACGCGCATCTCGATGTAGACGAGGTCCATGCCATGCAGCCATGATTCAACAGTCCCGGTCTCATCGACCCGGTGTGCCACTATGAACCCGTTCGCGCGAGTGCAGACAAGGAGCACCTATCCGGGACTTCCAGGAGGATGGGCATGGACGTGCTGGCAGAAGTTCGTGCAGTGGTGGCGATGATTCCGGCCGGTTGCGTGGCAGCCTATGGCGAGATCGGGCGGGCAGTGGGAATCGGTCCTCGCCAGGCAGGGCGAGCGGTGTCGTTGCTGGGGGACGACGTGCCGTGGTGGCGGGTTGTTTACGCCGACGGTACGCCAGCGACGTGCCACGAAGGACAAGCTCGGGCGCTGCTCGAAGCAGACGGGGTTCCGTTCCGAAACGATCGCGTTGACATGGCCAAGATGCAGACCGCACGTGATTCCCATGACGGGATATAGGCACGACGCGTGAGACCACATTCCTAACGTGCTTTCCAACCCACGGGTGGAGAACCGCCCCGAATCTAACGACTCTCTCTGGTTCCTGAAGCCCCCTCACACGCGGCAAACAAAAATGCCCAAGGAGCCACAGGCAGGGACACCGCTCGAGGAGCAGTACGGCCGAGAACCCCGAGTATGTCAACTAACTGCTCGAAGAAGTCCCATTTGACGATTGTGATGGGCCTCCCCCAAGCTACGTGCCTACGGTAATTGACGCCCAGATCATTCCTAGAGCAATGTCCACAGATTCAGTCGTGGACGGGTTGCGTCTCTTGGTCTCGCACAGCTCGTACTGACCGCCTTGAATGACGCGTCCCGCCGGACTATTTGGAGATCTTGCCGGTACGGGCGGCGATCGGGGTGGTGAACATCGGTTGGGTGAGGAACCACGCGGCGGCGATCACGAGAAGCGAGACCAGGAAGATCACCAGGCCCCACCAGTCCACGACGTCCCGGGAGGTGTACATGTGGTTCAGGTTGGCCAGCGCCCCGGTGAAGAACACCAGGAACACGTGCACGATCGTGAACGCCACGAAGTAGAGCATCACCGGGAAGTGCACCGCCCGGGCCCACTCCACCGGGTAGGCCTTCGTCAGCTTCTCGGCGCGCTCGGGCCACCAGGTCGAGAACCGCAGCCCGGAGATGATCGCCAGCGGGGCGGCGATGAACACGGTGGTGAAGTAGGCGACCACCTGCAGGGCGTTGTAGTGCACCCAGCCGTTCTCGGTGGGCCAGTCCAGGGAGGCGTACTGGATCGCCCCGGAGACCATGTTCGGGAACACGTCCCAACTGGTGGGCACGATCCGCATCCAGTGCCCGGTGGTGAACAACAGCACGATGAACACCACCCCGTTGAGGACCCAGAGCACGTCCAGGCTCTGGTGCAGCCACTGGGACAGGGAGACCTTCTTGGGGGTGTTCCCCTTCGGGGAGAAGAACGAGTCCTTCCTGGCGGTCCAGTACCCGGGGGGCTTGCGCTCGGTGCGCACCTGCAGCCCGGTGCGGATGATCAGCACGATGAGGAACATGTTGAAGAAGTGCTGCCAGCCCAGCCACCAGGGCATGCCCGCCGGCGCGGTGGCCGGCTGGGAGGCATGCCCGTCGTAGGTGGCGATGAACTCCTGCACCGGTTCCAGGGTGCGCAGCCACCGGGCCCCGAGCACCACGGCCAGGGCCACCACCACCAGGGCCGCGGTGATCACCACCGGGCGCACCCACGGGCGCTGCGGGGCCGCCGGGGTGGCCGCCCCCGCCGGACCCGACGTCCCCGCCCGCCCCGACGACGGGGACGGCACCGAGGCCGACGATCCAGAGGAGGGCCCCGGTGCGGTGGGAGCGGCCTGCGCGGAGGCCGGGGCACCTATCCGGGTCCCGGCCGAGGCCTGCACGGTCCCCGCTGCGGGCGCGGTCGGGGCCCCACCCATCCGCCTGCGCGGAGCGGCACCCGCAGATTCGACGGCCGGTGCCGCAGGCACCGCGGGTGCTGATGCCGTGGGGACCGGGGCCACCGGCGCGCTACCCATCCTGGTCTTGGCTCCAGCAGTGCCTCCCATCCGGGTCTTGGCCACCGGAGCCGGCGTCGCCGGCGCGAGGCCGTTCGTCACACCCTCGATGCCAGCATTCTCCGTGTCAGTTGCACCGTCTATACCGGATACTGAGACCCCGGCCGACACGCCCGGAGCCGACATGACAGCACTATCGGTCACGGTGGTGATCAATGGTGCCGGGGCACCGACCATTCTGCGCTTTCGCACCGCAGCAGCGGCCTCCGTCGGCGCCTGCAGATGCGGTGGAGCTCCCCTGTCCGGTTGCCCGGGCACGGCCGCTGACGACTTCTGGTTGGCCACTGCAAGCGGCGGCGAGGCAACGTTGGGCGGGGCTGCCAGGGCCACCGGTTCAGGTGCCGCAGCGGAGCGTGTGGACGTCACGTTAGAAACGAGTCCGGAGCCGGCCGTCTCGGCCGGCGGCATGTAGCCGGCCATACGCCGCCGGGAAGGTCGATCCGGGTTCTGCTCGCTGGTCATGGTGGTTCTCAGTCCTTCATCAGGGCGTCGACAGTATTGAAAGAAGAAGAGCCTCAGGCATCCCGGACAGGTGCGCGTCCTGGACGCTGCAACCGCGGATGATTTTCGTCTGCGGGCGGCTCAATTGCGACGGGCTTTGATCTCTTCGACGAGCTTCGGCACGACCTCGAACACGTCGCCGACCACCCCGAAGTCGGCGACCTCGAAGATCGGGGCGTCCTCGTCCTTGTTGATCGCCACGATGGTCTTGGAAGTCTGCATCCCGGCCCGGTGCTGGATGGCCCCGGAGATGCCCAGCGCCATGTACAGCTGCGGGGTCACGGTCACCCCGGTCTGGCCGACCTGGTAGTGCTGGGGCACGTACCCGGCGTCCACGGCCGCCCGGGAGGCACCCACGGCCGCACCCAGGGCGTCGGCCAGTTCCTCCACGAGGGCGAAGTTCTCCTTCGAGCCGATCCCCCGGCCGCCGGAGACCACGGTCTTGGCCCCGCGCAGCACCGGCCGACCGGACTGCACCGCCGTATCGGTGGCCGACTCGATCCTCGCCCCGGGCCCGGACTGGGTGCTCACCGGTGCGGTGCGCACCTCCGGGGAGGCCACGGCCTCGGCCCGGGCCTCCACCGAGCCCGGGCGCACGGTGATGATCATCAGTCCGCCCTCGACGGTGGACTCGGTGGTGAAGTCCCCGCCGAACACCGCGTGGGTGGCGATGACCTCCTGGCCCTCGGTGTCGTAGCGCACCCCGACGGCATCGGCGGCAACCGAGCCGCCGGCCACGATCGCCAGGCGCCCGGCCGCGGCCTTGGAGTCATTGGTCGCCGGGACCAGCACGATCTGCGCCCCGTAGGCGCCCACCGCATCCGCTAGGGCCCCAACCTGGGCGGTGCCCAGCTCGGTGGTCGCGGTCTCGGACTCGGCCAGGTACACCTGGGCCGCGCCCAGCTCCCCCAACCGCCCGGCGAGTGCCTGCCCGGCTCCCGGGGCGGTCACCGCCACCGCGACCGGTGACCCGATCTGCGCGGCCGCCCCCAGCAGCGACGCGGCGGTGGACTTGGGCTTGCCCTCGCCAGTGGTCTCGATCAGGACCAGGACATTCTCAGTGTTTGCCATGATGTGCTTCCTTTAGGTCAGTGCAGGTTTGCGTGCGTCGCGGGGGCCGGTGGCGGGTCAGGCCAGTCGGTTGGAGACCAGGAACTCCGCGAGCTGGGCAGCCGCCGTGCCGTCGTCGGTCATCTTCGGCCCGGCCTGCTTCGGAGGGCGTGCGTTCGCCGAGACCATCACCGAACGCACCGGGGCCGCCTCCGGCCCGGCGGCGATCCCCAACTCCGCCAGGGACCAGGTGTCCACTGGCTTCTTCTTCGCGGCCATGATCCCTTTGAAGTTCGGGAAACGCGCCTCAGCTGTCTTTTCGGTTACCGACACCACCGCCGGAAGCTCAGAGGACAACTCCAGGGTGCCGCCGTCCACTTGCGCGGAACCGGTGATCTGGTCCGCAGCGACCTGCACCGCGTCTAATCCCGGCAGCACCGGCAGCCCCAGAGCCTGGGCCACCATCGCCGGGATCATCCCGCCCCGGCCGTCCGTTGCCTCGTTGCCGGCCACCACCAGGTCAACCCCGCCGATCTTCTGAATCGCGGCGGCCAACACTTGGGCGGTCTGCACCATGTCCGAACCGGCCAGGGCGGCGTCACTGACCAGCACTGCGGAGTCCGCGCCCATCGACAGCAACTTGCGCAGCGTCTTCGTCGCATCCTGTGGACCCATCGTCAGCACGACCACCTCGGTGTCCTGGTGCGCGTCCTTGTACACCAGTGCATTCTCCAACGCCCGCTCATTGATCTCATCCGGCACCGGTTCCGAGGCCGCACGGTCCAGCATCCCGGTCTCCAGGTCGATCTTCCGATCCGACCAGGTATCCGGAACCTGCTTGGCCAACACGACAATCTTCATTGTTGCTCCTAGTACTGGGCGATTTAGGTGGTTGCGTTCCTTAAAGCCTGGCTCGGGGTATTGAGCCCGGTCCCTGCCTGGCCCCGGCCAGCGTAGGGCTGGCATTCCCAGGCTTGATAACGCTCCTCTCACTGATTGATAGACCGGCTCCCGCACACCGTTGACGCCCGGAAGCCGAGTTATCTATTCTGTACTAACGAACAGACTTCCACTATACAGAATCGGTGTAGCCACGTTGCTCACCGGTACCGAAGGAGAGAACCTATGTCAGTTGCACCAAGCCCAGTAATCGAGACCCTTGTCGCCGGTGGGGGGATCGGTGGCCTCGCCACCGCCCTCGGGCTGGCCCGTAAGGGCAAGAAGGTCCACGTCCTTGAACGGGCTCCCGAGTTCGGCGAAGTCGGCGCCGGCATCCAGCTCGCCCCGAACGCCTTGTCAGCCCTCGACGGGCTCGGCGTGTTGGAGAAGGTCATGGAGGATGCCGTCTTCCCGGAGCGCAAGGTGTACATCGACGCCGTCACGGGCCAGACCATCGCCACGATCTCCCTGGGTCCCGAGTTCGTGGAGCACTACGGATACCCGTACATCGTCACCCACCGGGCCGACCTGCACGCCGCGCTGCTGGATGGCTGCCGCGATTCGGGCCTCGTGACCTTCGAGACCGACACGGAGGTCGTCAGCGCCACGAACCAGCCGGACGGGACCGTCCTGGTGAGGACCGCCGAGGGCGAGGAATACACCGCTGCGGCCGTGATCGGCGCCGACGGCCTGCGCTCGAACCTGCGCAAGGCCATCATCGACGACGAACTGGTCCCCTCCCGGTACGTCGCCTACCGCGGGACCGTACCCACCGACGTCGTGGGGGAGGATGTCACCTCCTCCCCGGCCGTGTTGTGCTGGCTGGGACCCAACATGCACCTCATCCAGTACCCCCTGAGGGGTGGCAAGCTCTACAACAACGTCGCCGTGTTCAAGTCGGACGCCTACTCCCCCGACCACGACGACTGGGGCACGCCTGAGGAACTCGACGCGCGATTCGCCGCGTGCTGCGAGACCGTCCGGAAGGCCGGGCAGTACCTGAGTCGGGACATCCGCTGGCCCATGTACGACCGCGAGCCGGCCCAGCAGTGGGTCGACGGCAATGTGGCCCTGCTGGGCGACGCCGCGCATGCCATGGTGCAGTACCTGGCGCAGGGCGGGGCCCAGTCCTTGGACGACGCGGTGGCCATGGCTGAGGAACTCAATGGCACGGAGGACGTCACCGAGGCCTTCGCGCGGTACCAGGACCGGCGTCTCGAGCACGCCGGGAACATCCAACGGCTGGCCCGCGTAGCCGGCGAACTGTTCCACATCGAGGGAATCGGCCGGCGGATGCGCAATCACACCTTCCAGGACCATGACGCGACGGATTACGCGAACCTCGACTGGATGTTCATGCCACTGGACCGGGCGCCGCGGCAGCGCAGTTACCCCGCCTGAGACCCGGAACCGGGTGGCTCCCGTCAGCGGCGCAGCTCGTCCTCGAGCTGCGCCGCTGACGCCTTCAGGGACCTGACAAGTCGCGGCACCTGCTGCTCGGCGACCCTGCCCGTGGGGAAGGTGACGCCGATGGCGTACTCCACGGTCCCGCTGACGCCACGCACGGGGACGGCCAGGGCGCTCACGCCAGGTTCCATCTCGCCGTGCTGTAACAGGTAACCCTTCTCCTCGACTTCCCGCAGGTGGGCGGCGAGACGGTCAGCGTCCACCTCCTCCGCGGCGATCATCTCCCGGCGTACCGCGTCGTCCAACCCCGAGAGCAGGACTCGGCCCATGCCGCTGCGGACCGCAGGCTGGGCGTGGCCCTCACGATTGCCCACCCGGAGCAGATGGGGGCTCTCCACGGAAACGACCGTCAGGGCTGACGCCCCGTCCAGCACGCTCAGGTGCACCGTCTCGCCGAACTCCTCCACGAGCGACGTGAGGATGGGGCGCGCCAGCTGCCGGACACGCTCCCGCGGGTTGGCGAGGCGTTCCATCGTCTCTCCGGGATGGTAGGCCTTGGTCTCGGGATCCTGCCGGGCGAAGCCGTGGTGCACGAGCATCTGCAGCAGTCGGTGGGCAGTGGAGGGAGCCACCCCCAGGGCTGCGGTGGCGTCCCCGAGCCGCACCCCGGCGGGGTGGCCGGCCACGAGGACCACGAGCCTCAGCGCCTTGTCCACGGAACCGATCGGGTAGGCCGGCTGGTCCTTCTCCGCCTTCTTAGTCATGACTCGACCCTATCTCAGTCCCATCCTGCAGAATGGCGTTTCGTTCGTGCTCTCCTCCGGCGGTTCCTCGCCTGTTCCGGCGTGGACCCGCCCTCAGCGCACCGGGTTCGCGCTGGGCCGGCCCGACGACGTCGGCAGGGTCCGCCGGGTCAGGTCGGCGCTGATGGCCTTGGCTGCCCCCAGGACCTGCGGGACGATCGTGCGCGGGTCCGGGATGCGGGTTTCGGGGAAGGACACCGTCAGGCTGGCCACCACGGCACCGAGCTCGCCGAACACGGGGGCGGCCACCGAGGTGCGCCCCCGTAGCCCGTCGTTCCATGTCGTCCCGTAACCACGGGAGCGGATCGAGGCCAGTTCTCGGCCGAGTGCCTCCAGTGACGCCTCGCGCCGGGTCCGCTCGCTGGCCGATGGACCGGCAAGCGCGTCGTCCCCGAGGCCGTCGGCCCTTGAGGGGTCGTCTTCGTCCTGGGCACGGGAAGATGCAGGCGTACCGCCCCCTGTCTCCGCCGGGAAATCGCGCTCGTCGGCTGCCACGGCATCCGCCTGCAACTGCTGCCACGCGTCCTCGCTGTAGGCCAGCAGCACCCGGCCACCGGCCGTGCTCTGCAAGGGCATCCGGCGTGTCACCATCGAGGAGGCAACCGTGGGCTTGACCCGGGTGATGCGGTCCCCGAATACGGCATCGGGCCCGTCGCGCACGCCCAGGTATACCGTGCCCCGGGTGGCCATGTGCAGGTCCACGAGGTACGGCTGGGCAAGCTCGCGCAGTCGGCGTACTTGGGGGGCGCTGATGCCGAGTCGCCAGATGCGCGCCCCCAACCGGTAGCGGCCCCGGGCCAGGCGTTCCACGCCCTCCCACTCCACGAGGGCGGCGAGCATGCGGTGCACCGTGGCCGGCGGAAGGCCCGTCTCCTCGCAGATACCTGCGACGGTCATTTCCTGGCCACCGGCGAAACAGTCCAGGATCTCGAAGGCCCGTCCCAGGACGGACCGTTTCGATTCCTCGCTCTGCTCCGCGGGCTCACGGCTCCCTGTCATCGATCCTCCGCCCGTCGCCCTCGACCTGTCCTCGGTTCTCGACGAAGTCTAGCCGCCGGTCCGGTGCCGGGTGAGGGGCTCGGCCTCAGCGGGCCGGACGGCCACCCGAGGGCAGGGCGTAGGTCTCGATCGTCGGACGGGCCGTGACCCACTGCGTCTCCGTGAAGGCCTCGAAGTTGGCTTCCGGGCCACCGAAGCGGGACCCGGTCCCCGAGGCCCCCATGCCGCCGAAGGGCGCCATGGACTCGTCCCCCACCGTCTGCTCGTTGAGATGGACCACGCCGCTGTGAACCCGGTCGGCCACGGTCATGCCCGTGCCGACGTCACCGAGCACGGCCACGGACAGGCCGTACTCGCTGGCATTGACGAGGTCCACCGCCTCGTCGAGACTCCGGTAGGTGAGCACGGGGGCCACCGGACCGAAGATCTCGTCGGTCCATACCGCCATCCGAGCCGTCACCCCGCCCAGCACGGTCGGCTGGTAGAAACGCCCCTCAGCCGCACCGCCGGCCAGCACCCGGGCGCCGTCCGCCACCGCCTGGTCCACGAGGGCGGCCACCCCGGCGAGCTGGCGGTCGTCGATGATGGGGCCAACCTGCACACCCTCCTCGCGATACGGGTCCCCGACCCGCAGTGCGGAGGCGATCCGGGCCAGCTCGGCCAGGTAGGCCTCGGCCTGGTCCTCATGCACGAGATGCCGCCCGGCCGCCTGGCAGATTTGCCCCTGGTGCAGGAAGGATCCGAAGGCGCCGGCCGCGGCGGCCGGCGCCACGTCCGCGCCCGGCAGCACGATGATGGCGTTGTTGCCCCCCAGTTCCAGGTGCGCGCGCTTGAGGTGCCGCGCGGCCGTCTCGCCCACTTTCCGGCCAGCCGCCGTCGAACCGGTGAAGGAGATGACGCGCACCTCCGGTGCTCCAACCACCACCTCGCCGATGTCCGCCCCGCCGGGCAGGGTCTGCAGCACGCCGGCTGGGAGGCCGGCCTCCTCGAAGACCCGTTGGATGGCGACGCCGCCGCCCACCGAGGTGCGCGGGTCCGGCTTGAGCAACACGGCGTTACCGACCGCCAGGGCCGGTGCCACGGAGCGGATGCCCAGGGTCAGGGGGTAATTGAACGGCGCGATGACCGAGACGACACCGGCCGGCACCCGGCGCGAGAGAGACCAGCGGTCCCGATTCGTGGCCAGCACGTCACCCTGCGGATGAGTCGGCAGGGCTGAGGCCTCGTGGCACTCACCGACGGCGGCTCGCACCTCGGTCGCGGCCTTGGCCCAGGTCCCCCCGCTCTCCCGCACCAGCCATGGGGTGATCTCGTCCTCATGAGTCTCGAACAGCTCGCCAGCTCGGCGCAACACCCCTGCCCGCGCGGACGGGGACCACTCGGCCCACTCCCGCTGGGCGCGGGCGGCACGGCGAGCCGCCTCGGCGGCCTGCGTGACGGAGGCCGTCCCGAGGGTCCCGATCTGCGCACCGGTGGCGGACTCCCGCACGGCCAGCGGCTCACCTTCCCCGGACACCCATCCCCCGGTGGCGATCCGCCCTTGCCATGTCTCGACGTCCAGCAGGTCCACGGTTCTGCCTACCTGTTCTTCCACTGCGGGGCCCGCTTCTCGATGAAGGCGCGCACACCCTCGGCACGGTCCTCGCTCGTATAGGGGTTCGGTCCCACGTTCAGGCGTAGGGCGGAGGTGACCGGAAGCCCCCAGCTCTTGGTGGCCATCTCTTTGTAGCGGCGCAGTGACACGGGTGAATTGGCCACGATGGTCCGGACGTACGCTTCCACTTCGGACGCGAAGTCCTCGCGCGGAACGACCCGGTTCACCAAGCCGATCTGCTGGGCCTCCTCTACCGGCACCATCCGTGCGGTGTAGAGCAGGTCCATGGCCAGCGCTCGCGGGATCAGCCGGGGCAGGACGACGGAACCGAAGTTGGCCCCCATGCCCCGCCGCGCCTCCGTGAGGCCGATGGTGGCGCCCTCCACGGCGATGCGGATGTCGCTGGCCAGGGCGATCTCGCAGCCGCCGGCGAGCGCGTGGCCGTTGATCGCCGCGATGACCGGCTTGTACGTCTCCAGGATGACCTCCAGCAGCGCGCGGTACATACCTGTCATGGGCGTGTGCACCTGGCGGCCGGCGCGCGCCACGCTGTCCATTTCCTTGAGGTCGCCCCCCGCACAGAAGGCCTTGTCCCCGGCGCCGGTGATGACCACGGCCCATACGTCGGGGTCCTCGCCAGCGTCCACGAAGGCCTGGGTCAGCAGTTGCACGGTGTGCCGGCTCATGGCGTTGCGCCGTTCCGGACGGTTGATGGTGATCCAGGCGACCTGATCCCTGACCTCGTAGAGGACCTCGTCCCTCGTGCCGGTGATGAGGCCATCACCGGTTTCGTCCGCGCGTGGGCCTCGTGGGGTGCCCTGTGTGGTGCCCTGTGTGGTGTCCTGCGTCAACTCGGTCATGATGCCTTTCCTCCGACCATCTCGGTCCGCTGATTGATGTCGGTCCCCGCCTCGTCCGGAGCCTCGGTGGCCCCGGTCTCGATGACCCCGGCGGCCAACAGGTCGTCAACCTCACCGCTGGCCAGCCCGAGCGCCGCCAGTACCTCTGCCGTGTCGGCTCCCAGTTCCGGCGGGGTGCGACGGTGTTCCAGGTATTCGCCGTCGAACGTGATGGGGGTGTTGACCACCGTGGTGGGCCCCAGCCGCGGGTGGGGGATGTCCTCGAGCTGGCCGAGGGCCCGCACCTGGGGATCGGTGATGACGTTGTCCAGGGTGTTCACCGCGGAGTGCGGGACCTTCGCCCGCTCCAGGCGCTCGAGAAGCTCCGCCATGGTGAACCGGGCGGTCGCCTCGCCCAAGCGCTCGTTGACCAGGGCTCGGTTTTGCACCCGTGTCAGGTTGTCCTCGAAGCCAGAGGCGTCCTTGAGGTGGGGTGCTTCGATGGCCTCGAGCAGGCGGTGGAAGCTCTCGTTGTTGCCCACCGAGAGGAACACGTGGCCGTCAGAGGCCGGGAAGGCTCCGTTGGGGACGTTGCCGCGGAATCCCGAGCCGAGCCGCTGGGGCACAGGACCACCGGCAGCCACGCTCATCAGCGGCGTACCGACCCAGGCCAGCGCGGTCTGCAGCAGCGAGACCTCCACGTGCGCACCCTCGCCGGTCTGCTCGCGCCGGCGCAGAGCGTCGAAGACGCCGAGGGCGATCCACATCCCCGTGCCCATGTCCATCATGGACAGTGGCACGCGGGCCGGCGGGCCATCGTCGGCCCCCGTCATCGCGACCACCCCGGAGTAGGCCTGCAGCATGGCATCGTAGGCCGGTTGGTCCCGGCGCGGGCCGGTTCGTCCGTACCCGGTCATCTCCACGTACACCAACCGGGGATTGAGTTGGCGCAGGCGGTCCCGGGAGAAACCGGCCGAGGCGAGCGCCCCAGGGCGCAGGTTCTGCACCAGCACGTCGGCCGAGCCGATCAGGTCCTCGAGGACCTGTGCCCCGCGCTCGTCCTTGTAGTTCAGGACGACTGAGCGCTTGTTGCGGTTGAGCGAGAGGAAGGTGATCGAGACGCCGTCGCTGAGCGGAGCCCACGTGCGGGCGTCGTCCCCGCCGTTGAGGCGCTCGACCTTGATGACCTCGGCGCCGAAGTCCGCCAGGATCTGGCAGCCATAGGGCACCGCCACACTGGTGCCGATCTCGATGATGCGGACGCCCTCCAGGGATCCTCCGATGCTCATCGCACAGTCTCCTTCCCGGCGGCGAACCGCGCGTCTTGTTCATCGCGGGCCGGTGATCTCACCGGCTCGCGCCAGGGCGAGAGTGCGCCCTCGTACACCGAGGGCCCGAGACGGAAGTGCTGGGCCTGCTCGAAGGTCTCGACGAACGGCATGTCCATCGGGTACAGGTCTGCCCCTGTGGGGCGTGGACCGGCGGCGGTCACCTTGGACCAGAGGGGATGGCCCACTACCTCCTCCGCGACCACCCCCGCCTCGACCAGAGCCGTGAGGTCCAGGCCGGTCTCGATCCCCTCGGACTCCAACAGGTGGGCGAAGTCTTCCGTGGGAATCATCCGAGTGGCCCGGCCGTTGCCGCAGTACGGGCAGCCGCCCATTCCGCCGATCGCGGCGTCCACCAGCAGGCAGTGGCGTTCGTCCAATTCCTCGATGGCCACGTAGGCCGAGAGCATGGCCATACCGCGGGCGTCGTGCAGGTGCAGATGATAATCCCGCACCTCGGGCCAGGTGTCCACCAGCCGGCGCATCATCGGGCGCATCGCCGCGGGCGTGTTCCAACTCATGGGGTCCCCGACGTGGATGCGGGTCACGGGGATGCCCGCCGCCGTCCAGGCGTCGTACTGCAACTGCAGCAACCGCATCCGCTCGTCCTCCGTGAATTCACCGAGCCAGTTGGAGCCCCACGCCGCATTGATGGAGATCTCCGCGTGGGTGATCCCGGCCTCCTGGGCAGCGGCCACGGAGCGCTCCAGTGCGTCGATCTCGTCCTGCTGGCTGCGGTTGGTGTTGCGCCGCACGAAGACGTCGCAGAGGTGCACCTTGCTGCGGCCCAGCGTGGGGTCCGGCAAGGTGAGCTTGTGCCCATAGGCGGCCCGGCGCTCCGCGCCACGCTGATTGAGCACGATCGCGGTGTACTCCACGCCCTCCACCGGGGTGAATCCGTCGATCACGGCCTCGACCTCGGCCATCTGCGGAGTCCACTTAGGGCTGACAAAGGCTCCCACGATGATGCGGCGCAGACCGGTTTGGGACAACGCGTCCAGCAGGCGGACCTTGGCCTCGACGGGAATGTCGCGGCTCTCGATCTGCATGCCCTCGCGCATCCCCTCCTCCTGGATGACGACGGTGGGTCGGCCGTGGCTCATGACGGGTTCCTCCTGGAGAGTACGGATGTGACGGCGGGCCCGGGCTCCCGGGTAGCCACCTCGATGATCTGGTCGGCAACTGCCGCTTCGTACCCACCGGCCAGGACGCAGTCCACGGCCTTGGCCCGCAGCTCCGCGTCCGTCAGGGGATCGGCGGACTGGCCGTGGGTGACTTCGACCCGGGCCGCCCGGGTGGAACCGTCCGCGTACATCGCCTCGACCACGGTGAAACCGGTCGTGTAGTCCGCCGGGCCCACGGGCGGGACGCGATTCTCCGCCACGGTGACTGCGCGCATCAGTGCGTGCACCTGTTCGTCGGCGAAGGCCTCCTCGGTGAAGTCCGCCAGTGCCACACGCCCGCGCAGGCAGGCCACCGCGAGGGTGTACTCGAGACTGAACTTTGCCTCGGTGCCGGTGGTGGGCGGCGTGCTGCGCAGGGGCCGGGTGCCACGCCGGTGCAGGGTGGCGCGCACCTCGATAGGACAGTCCTGCCGTCCCGCCTCGGCGTGCTCGCGCCGGATGGCGAGCATCGCGTCGATGCCGCGGTGAGTCCCGTAGCAGCTCGCGTACTGCTTGATCCCCCAATCCTGCACCCAGGCGTCGGTCCAGTACTCCAGCCGCTCCTCGAGCGTCTGCGCCGGCAGACCGACCGGGGCCTCCGCAGGGTCACCGTAGCGCTCCAGAAAACCGTTCGGCGCCTCCAGTTCGGCAGGGTTCGCGGTGAACCCGGCCTCCGACAGCTCCACGGCCATCACCGCATCCCGCGCGGCCGCGCCGGCGTGCAGGGGCTTCGTCATCGAACCGAAGTTCAGACGGGAGCCGGCGGCGAGCGAAGAGGCGATTCCCAGTGCGTTTCGCGCCGTCCCCGCGTCGAGACCCACGAGCCGGACGAGCGCGGCGACGGCGGCCAGCCGGCCGATCGTGGAGGTGCTGTGCCAACCGCGGGCGTAGTGCACGTGTTGGGGAAGGATGTCGGCGAGGGCACGGAAGGCGGCGGCGCCGACGTCGTAGGACTCCGTGAAGGCGGACGAGTCCGTCCCGCGGGCCTCTCCCAAGGCCACCAACGCCGGTATCAGCACGGCGCTGGGGTGCAGGGGCATCGACGGGGAGATGTCGTCGAAGTCCAGGAGGTGGGCGACCGTGCCATTGACGAGTGCGGCGGTGGACGCCGACGTCGGCTCCCCCGAAGTCCAAAGCGTGGCCGGGCCGGACGGGGACTCCGCCCGGGACCAGCCGCGCAGGATCCGCTCTCCCGGGGCCCCAGCCCCGCCGAGGGTCACCGCGACGGTGTCCACCAGGGCACGGGAAACCTCGGCCGAGTGGTCGGCCGCGACCGGGGCCCCGGTGGCGGCGAACTCCGCCAGGACCTCGGTCGTGCCGACCTCGGCCCCATGGTCGACACGGCGGATGGAGGCGTGGTCCGTTCCGCGCTGGGCTACGTGCTCGGCCAAGGCGTCAGAACGACTTCGGGAGGCCCAGCGTGCCGTGGGCGATACCGGCGAGCACGAGGTTGTTGCTGATCGGCGCGGTGCGCGGCAACCGCGCCTCGCGCCACTTGCGCTCGATGCCATACTCCTCCGCCGCGGCATAGCCGCCGAAGGTGTCGAAAGTAGCGTCGGCAGCAGCCCACAGTGCCTCCGAGGCCAGCAGCTTGGCCCCGTTGACCTCGAACCGCGGGTTCTCCCCGGCCGCGTACATCTCAGCAGCCCGCCAGCGCATCAGCGAGGCGGCCTGCAGCTGGGCGTAGGCCCGGGCCAGCGGCACCTGCAGCGCCTGGTTCTGGCCGATCTTGCGGCCGAATACCTCGCGTTCATTGGCATACTGCACCGCGCGATCAAGCAGGTAGAAGCCCGCCCCGATGTACTCGCTCGTGACGATGACCCGTTCGGAGTTCATCCCGGAGAGGATGACCCGGAACCCCTTGCCCTCCTCACCGATGCGGTTGGCGACGGGGACCCGCAGGTCCCGGATCGCAAGCTCGTTGGTCTCATGGTTGACCATGGTCTTGATCGGGGTCGCCACGATCTGGCCGTTGTCGATCGCCGTGCGCAGGTCCACGAGCAGCACGGTGAAGCCATCGGTGGGCTTGGTCGCGTCCTCACGTTTGGTGGTGCGGACGAGCAGCAGCAGCAGGTCGGAGTGCTGCACGCGGGAGATGAAGATCTTGTTGCCGTTGACGACGTAGTCGTCACCGTCGCGAACCGCGAACGTCTTGATGCGGGTCGTGTCACTGCCGGCGTCGGGCTCCGTCACGCCAAAGGACTGCAGCCGCAGCTCCCCTGAGGCGATCTTCGGCAGCCACTCGGCCTTCTGTTCCTCCGAGCCGTGGCGCAGGATGGCACCCATGGTGTACATCCCGGCGCGGGCGGCGCCGGCGTGGCAGCCGTTGCGTTCGAGCTGCTCCAGCACGACCGCCGCGTCGCGGATGTCGGCGCCGCCACCGTCGTACTCCTCCGGGATGAGCATGCCCATCCAGCCGGCGTCGTACAGCGCGTCGACGAACTCCTCGGGGTAGGTGCCCTCTGCGTCGTGCTTGCGCCAGTACTCGTTGTCGAACGGCTCGCAGAGGTCGTCGATCGCATCGCGGATGAATCGCTGGTCCTCGTTCAGACTGAATGCCGAGGACTCGATGGTGGCTGTCATGGGGGTGCTCCTTCTGTGTGGTCCAGATCAGTGAATCCGAGCCACCCGGCAGAGGAAATCGGAAGTCTCACCGAGTGGAATTGCGTTCCCGGGGATCCTGCGCTGGGTCGTCACCTGCCCGGTCCAGCACGGCCGCACCGGCGGCCCCCGGGACCAGGACGGGCACCAGGATCATGACCGTGACGGCCAGCAGGAGGGCGGCTCCGAGCAGGGCGGTGGTCAGGCGCACGCCCCAGACGTCCGTGAGGACACCACCGAGCAGGACGCCCAGGGCGATCGTGGCGGAGAAGACCATGTGCCGGACCGCGAGTACCCGGCCACGCAGGCCGTCCGGAGCCAACAGTTGGATGACCGAGTTGAGGGCCGCGAAGGAGGCCAGGAACGCGGCGCCAACACCGACCGCAGCGAGCACGCCGAGGCCGTAGCCCGGGGCGGCCCCCATGGCCACGAGGGCTAGGCCGAGGGCCGTGATCGCCAGAATGATGCGCCGCGCGAAACTCAGTGGACCCCCGCGGCGCAACAGGCCGGCCAGGGCGAAGAGCACGGCCCCGACGCCGAGTGCGGCCGTGAGCACACCCAGGCCGATCGCGTCGGTGTCGTAGACGGTCTCGGCAAAGACGACGGTGAGGTTGAAGACCGGGTTCCCCAGCAGCCCCACGAGACAGCACAACCCGATCGCCAGCAGCATCGGAGAGCTCCCGGCCATGTATCGCACCGCATCTCGCCACTGCACGAAAAATCCCCTGCCGGTGGAGGTCCGCACCCGGGACCGGTGCTGCCGGACGAACGCGAGGGTGACCACGACGACCACGAAGGACACGGCGTTGAGCAGGAACGCCCAAGACGCCCCCAGAGTGGCCAGTAACACGCCAGCCACGGCGGGCCCCACGGCCCGAGCAAGGTTGAACTGCAGTGAGTTCAGCGTCACCGCTGAGAGTACGTCCTCCCGCGGGACCAGGTCGTTGACAAGGGACTGCCACGCCGGGTTGTTGAGTCCGTTGAGCACGCCGAAGACGGTGACCAGGACGAGGAGTAAGGCAGGCTCGTGCGCACCGACGGACCACTGGATCCACATCGCCACGGCCACCAGACCCAGTCCAGCCTGCGTCCACATCAGCAACACGCGCCGGTCCACGGTGTCTGCCAGGCACCCTCCCAGGGGCGCCAGCACGAAGGCCGGGCCGAACTGTGCGGCGGCGGCCAGGCCCACCCACACGGCACTGTCCGTCTGCTGGTACAGGACATAGGGCACGGTGAGGTTTCCCAGCCACGTGCCGGTGCTGGAGATGAGGGCGCCGATCCAGAACAGCGTGAACCCGCGGTGACGGAAGGCGGCAAGGGACCCGCGGTGCGGGAACCCACCGGCTGGGGTGATCATCGAGACTCTCCTGGGGTGGGTGCGGTGGCGGTGGGTGGCACGGGAGAACCCGGCACGGTGACCGTGCCGGGCTCTCATGGTCCGGGTCCAGTGGGGAGGCCGGTCAGCGCCCGAACGCCTCCCGCCAGACCTGGGCGTCCTCGCTGGCGTACTTGAGCTCGTCCTCGGCCGGCATGAGCCAGACCTTGTCGGAGTCGAGGGCGGGCAGGTCGCGACCGAGGGCCTGGGGCGGGGCGATGTCCGAGCGAGCGGAGTAGTCACCCACCTGGGTGATCACCGACTGGCCGCGCTCGGAGAGCGCGTAATTGAGGAACGCCTCTGCGGCCTCGCTATTCTCGGCGTTCTCGACCTTCCCGGCGAAGAAGCTGAACAGGACGACGCCCTCCTCCGGCACGACGTAGTCGATCGGCGCCCCGTCCTCGGTGACGGCGACGTTGACGGCCGCGGTGCCCGCGGTGGCGACATCGAGCTCGTTGCGCGCCAGGGCCTCTTGGCGCTGGCCACCGCTGTCATAGACCGACGGGTTCAGCTCAGCGAGCTTGGTCCAGAACTCGGGGTCGACCTCCTCCTGGATGAAACGGTTCAGGGCGATGGAAGATCCACCGGCGGTTCCCTGCGTGATCCCGATCCTGCCCTTGTACTCTTCGTCGAGCAGATCGGCCCAGGCCTGAGGGGCCTCCTCGGGCGTGATGCTCTGGGTGTTGTAGGCGAAGGTCACCGGGACGTTGGCCAGTGTCACGAAGGCACCGGCGTTGTGCTGCAGCTCCGGCATCCCCTCGATCGCCGTGGGGACGAAGGGCTCCCAGACGCCAGCCTCGTCGAACTCGTTGGCCACCTTGTAGTCCGAGGTGATGATCACGTCCGCGCCCAGCTGTCCGGCACCATCCTCGGAGAGGATGCGTTCGGAGAGTTTGTTGGTCACGTCCCGGACGTACTCGACCTTGATGCCCGTGTCCTCTGTGAAGGCGTGATTGAGGACCTCCTGGTTCGCCTCCTGATAACCGGTGTAGATGGTGAGGGTCTGGTCTTTGGCCGCTTCGTAGGCCTTTTGATCGAGGATCTGCTGACCGTTGATGACCAGTCCGTCATCGGTGTTCACCTCGGCTTCGCTGGTCACCACGCTGGTCGAGGTGCCCCCAGAGCAGGCGGTAATTGTCAGCATGAGCGCCGCGAGGGATGCGATGCCGCCAGTGCGCAGTTTCATGATGATGCCTTTCGTTGAGTCGAGGCCGAGGACGGGGGTGTCCGACGGCAGGGGTCAGCGGACGGCGGGGTCAACGGACAGCGTCCTTGAACTTCCGCTCGCGCATGCCGATCACTTGGGTCGCGATCGCCACGACCGCGATGAGCAGGACGAACACGAGGCTGAGGGCTGCGGAGTAGCTGATGCTGCCGTTCTCGAAGCTGTGGAACACAAGGATCGAGAGCACTCGGGTGTCAGAGGTGTAGAGGAAGAGGATGGCGCTCATCTCCCGCAGGCCGAGCATGAGCAGCAGCAGCAGGGTCGAGACCAGGCCCGTGCGCATCAGCGGGATGGTGACGTCACGCACCGCCCGTAGACGGTTGGCGCCCAGCATCACGGCGCTGTGCTCCAAGTCGCCGTCCATCTGCAGCATCGAGGAGGAGATGCTCCGGTAGCCCTGCGGCATGTTCACCGCCACCGTGGCGATGACCAGCAGCAGCAGGGTCCCGAAGACCGGGAGGGGCAGCGTGAGCCAGGCCCACAGGATGCCCATGCCCAGCACGACCTGCGGGATGGCGAGCGGCAGCATGGAGACCTGCTCCAGCAACTGACCGGCGCGCGAGGTGGTCCGGTAGCGGACGTATGAGGCCATGAAGGCGATCAGCGTGCCGGCCGCTGCGGCCAGCAGAGCCATGAGGATCGAGTTCCAGGTGGACGTCTGGAAATCCGCCTGGCCCATCGACTCGAGCAGACGGTCGGCCGAGAACCCCGCGAACAGGTCGGAGAAGCGGTTGATGTAGACCTTGTCCCCCATTGCTGTGAACACGAGCGCCGCCACGGGCAGCAGCACGGACAGGGCGAAGTAGGCCAGCGCGAATCCAGTGGCCACCCAGCGCATCCAGCGCAACGGGATGGTCCGCGGGCGGTTGCCCTTGCCGGTGAGGGTGGTGAACCGCTTACGGTTGACCACCCTCTGCTGCAACCAGGTCACGACCACGACTGCCACGGTGAGGGCGATGGCGATGCCGGCCGCGGCGTTGGGCCGGGAGTCTCCGGCCATCAGCCGGTAGATGTACGTCGGCAGGGTCTCGATGCCGGCCGGGTTGCCCAGGATGGCGTTGACCGGGAAGTTCTCCATGGCCAGGGTGAAGCACAGGATCGCCGCCCCGGCCAGCGCCGGGACCGACAGCGGCAGAGTCACGGTCCGGAACAGCCGGCCCAGGCTGGCGCCGTGGACGGAGGCGGCCTCCTCCAGGTCGGCGTTCATCATGGAGAACGAGCTGTAGGTGAGCATGAACGCGTAGGGCGCGTAGTACAGCCCCAGCACGAAGATGATGCCACCGTAGGAATAGATGTTCAGCGCACTGCCGATCCCGATGGCCTCGAGGAAGAGGTTGAGGTGCCCGGCTGTGGGGCTGGCCAGGATGGACCAGGCCAGGGCGCCTACGAGTGCCGGCAGGAACATCGGGGCCATGCCGGTGATATAGATGAAGCGCTTCCAGGGCGCGTCGGTACGGGCCGCGATGAAGGCGAGCAGGGCCCCGACGACCAGCGAGAGCACACCGGCTCCGACACCGATGACCAAAGAGTTGATGATGCTCTGGCGGCCCTCCGGGGTCGCGAGAATGCCGAAGTTGGCCCAGGTGAACTCACCGATCTGGGCATTGCCCGGGCGCGGCACGGCGGTGGACACGGCGGCGATGATGATGAAGATGACCGGCAGGATGACCAGGAAGAACAGCAGGACGGCCAGGATCCCACTGGGCACCTCCCTGCGAAGTGCTGTCAGGGTCAGGCGGCCGGTCCGGCGGCGCGGGGGTCCGGGGCTCACCTCACGGTTGATCGCGGCGACGGCGCGCGTCGAGGGTTCCTCGGTGGTTGGTTTGGCCTCAGCGGACGGGAGGGTGAAGGTCATGCCGCCACCCCCGCACGCTCCTGGATCAGCGGTGCGTCCTGCGGGAGGATCTGCACGGCACCGGCGTCCATGGTCACCCAGACGCTGTCCCCGGGCTGGAAACGTTCCGCGGCGCTGAGCGGCGCCAGGATGTCGAGGTCCGGCATACCGGACGCCACTTCGACGGCGTAGCGGATGGTGCTGCCTTGAAAGCTGCTCACGCGGACGGTCCCGCGCCAGCTGTTGGCACCGGGGGCGCCGGTACTGGAGAGGCGGATGTCCTCACTGCGGAAGCAGGCGTGCAGCTCCCCGGCGCCCACGGGCTCGAGTCCGGCACTCGCCAACGTGAGGTCCGTGTCGGTGACGGTGTACGTCCCAGAGGCCCCGGCGGTCACCGGGTGCACATTCGAGACTCCGAGGAAGTGGGCGATCTGGGCACTGGCCGGCTCGAGGTACATCGCCGAGGGCGAATTCATCTGGACGATGACGCCGTTCTGCATGAGGGCGATGCGGTCGGCCAGTGCGAAGGCCTCCTGCTGGTCGTGCGTGACGTAGACCGTGGTCAAACCCAACTGCAACTGGATCTCGCGCAGCTCGATGCGCAGGCGGTCGCGTAGCCGGGCGTCGAGATTGGACAGCGGCTCGTCCAACAGCAGCACGTCCGGGCGCATCACCAGGCTGCGGGCCAAGGCCACGCGCTGCATCTGGCCACCGGAAAGCAGGCTGGCGCCGCGACTGGCGAAGTCCTCCAGGCCGACGAGCTCGAGCGCCTCGTGGACACGGTTCGCGGTCTCGGCCTTGCCGAGCCCCTGAACCTTGAGAGAGTAGGCCACGTTCTCGAACACGGTCATGTGCGGCCACACCGCGTAGGACTGGAACACCATACCGACGTTGCGCCGGTGGGGTGGGATGTTGATTCCGGCCTCGGCGTCGAACACCACGGTGTCGCCGATGGTGATCCGGCCGGCGGTCGGCTCCTCGAGTCCGGCGATACAGCGCATCGTACTGGTCTTGCCACAGCCCGACTTGCCGAGGAGAACAACAGACTCGTGGTCCCCGATTTCGAGGTTCATGTTGTCGATCGCGGTGAACTTGCCGTACCGCAGCTGGAGGTTCTCGATGGTGATCTTCATGGTTCCTGCCTCAGTCGAAATAGGTGAGCGCCTCGATCAGCACCGGTTCCTGGGCCGCGAAGGCCCGGGTCAGTGCATCTCGAAGCTCGGCCTCGGTGGCCACGGACTCGGCTCGCACGCCATAACCCTGGGCGATCGACACGAAGTCGATGCCGAGGAGGTCGAAGGACGGGGTGCCCGGGGTGTCGAGGCGCCGGCCGAAGTTGACGAGTGCCCCGTAGGTCTCGTTCCGAAGGATGACGAAGACGACCGGCACGCGGTGCCGCGCCGCCGACCACAGCCCGGTGATGCCGAAGTTCGCCGATCCGTCGCCGATCTCGGCGACCACGCGGCGATCCGGCCGCGCCAGCTGGATGCCGACCGCGGCGGGTAGGCCGAAGCCCAGTCCGCCAGCGGCCGCGGAATAGAAGGAGCCCTGCTCTCGCATGCGGATCTGCGACCAGAACGAGGCAGCCGTGGAGGTCGACTCGACGACGTGGATGGCGTCGTCGGGCCCGGTCTCCTGGATCGACCGGAACACCGTGTCCGGGTGCATCCGGTGGGGACGGTCGGTCCCCGCTTCGTGCGGGGATCGCGGCCGGGGCCGGACTTCGCGGACGGCCACGGCCTCGGCAAGCTGTGCGAGGGTGTCGCTCACTGGAGCCAGGTAACCCTCTCCAAAGGGGGCCCGGGCGAGCTCGTCCGGATCCTGGGAAACGTGGAGGAGCCGGGTGGTGCCACCGAGGTAGCGGCCCGGCTTGTCGTGGTGGTACCGGAAGACCGGTGCCCCCACTACCAGGACGAGATCGTGGACCGACAGCAGCTGCGAGATATCCGCGACGTTGGCCGGCAGCACCCCTGCAAAATTCGCGTGGTCCGTGGGGAAGGGGCAACGCGCCGGTGAGGGCGCGATCCAGACCGGGGCACCGAGCCGTTCCGCGAGTCGCACGGCGTCGTCGTTGGCGTGGGTGGCGTCCACCTCGGGGCCGAGGACGAGGGCTGGTGAGAACGAGCCCTCGATCGCCTCGAGCAGCTCGGAGAGTCGGCCCGGGGCCAGTGCGTAGGCGTCCTGGACGTCACGGGCGACGGTCAGCGGGGTGTTGTCATCAGCAGGGTGGTCCCAGTCGTCGTGGGGCACCGAGACGTGTGCAGGCCCCTTGGGATGCATGCCGGCAGTGTGGATGGCCTGTGCGAGTGAACGGACCACGTCGTTGGCGGAGAGCGGTTCGGCGCTGTACTTCGTCAACGGCCGGGGCAACTGGGTCGCCTCGGCACTGGCGACCATGATCTCCTGCCCCACCATGTCTCGGACCTGCTGGCCCGAGAGGACGACGACAGGTGACTTGGAGTGGACCGTGTTCGCCAGTACTCCCATCGAGGTCCCGGTGCCGGCGGCGGAGTGGAGGCTGACCAGAGGCACCCGGCCGGAGGCCTGCGCGTAGCCGTCGGCCATGGCCATCACGGCTCCCTCGTGCAGGCCCAGGATGTACTCGAAGTCGTGGGGGAAGTCCTTGAGGAACTGGAGTTCGTTCGACCCTGGGTTGCCGAAGACCGTGGTCATCTCGTGCCGACGCAACAGGTCGTACGTGGCTTCTCGGATGGTTGCCATGGATTTCCTTCGTCCAGAAATGATTTGTGTCTGGCATCACACTAGACAGCTGCCCCCTAAAGGAAAACAACGAATGATTGATGGCTGCATAGAGGGCGTCTATGTTGGGGTCATGTCCGGATACGACTTGGGGATGCTGCGGGTGTTCGTGCTGGTGTATGAGACCGGCAGCGTCACCGCCGCCTCCCAGCGGCTCTACCTGAGCCAACCTTCAGTCAGTTACACCCTGCGCAAGCTGCGTACCCACTTCGGGGACCAGCTCTTCCAACGGCGCGGCCACCGCCTCGAGCCCACCCCGGTTGCCGAGGAGCTCTACCCCAAGCTGCGGCGACTCCTGGAGTCGCTGGATGATGTCATGGCCGGTGACGCAGGCTTCCACCCTCCGTCCTCCACACGCCGGTTCCGGCTCTTGATGACGGACGTGGGCGTGGGCGGACTACTGCCCCCCATCTTGCACAGCGTCCGGAACCAGGCCCCTGGTGTGACACTTGAAGTGGAGACGCTGAACCTCCGCACGGCCGTGCAGGGCCTGCGCACCGGTGTCGCCGACGCGGCCATCTGCACCACGCGGCTCGAGGGTAGTGACATCCGCCGTGACCTGCTGTTCGAGCAGGCATACGTGGGCCTATGCTCAGTGGACCACCCCCGGATCGGCGAGTCCCCCACGCTCGGCGCCTACGAGGCGGAGGAGCACGTGACCGTCGCCGTCTCCACCGGCCACACCGCCTTGGATCTGCGGGTAAGCGAACTGGGCATCAACCGACGACTCGCCGTCGTGATCCCCACCTTCTCGTCGCTGCCGAACCTCCTTGAGGGGAGCGATCTACTCTCCTACGCCCCCACGGGCCTGGCCAGCCGACTGGTCAGCCGAAACGCGGTCCGCACGTTCCCCCTCCCCTTCGACGTGCCCATCACCCAGATCGCCCTGTACACCCTGAGGCGCGAATTGCCGTCGGCAGAGCTGGACTGGCTCCGGCACACGATCCAGGAAGCCGTACAGTCCGGGCGGACCGCGCCCCAGGCCGGCATCGACTCCGGCGGCCAGGACGCCACCCTGCCCCGCGCCCCGGCCCACCCTTCGCCACGCCTCCTCGACACATAGCGGACCCCTCCCCTTCACCGTCGGCCCCTCGGAAAAGAGCACCCTTGACGCCAAGCCACCACATGCCCGTATTCTAGAAAGCGGAATAACAATCTGTCTTGCAGAACGGAGTGGCCATGACTGAGACAGTCTCCCTGGATGAGGCGTTCTACGCCGAGCTCGCCGAGAACCACTATTCACCGCTATGGCAGTTGATGGGCGGGATCGGCTCTGAAGCGAAGACCAACCTCGTCCCGCACATCTGGCGGTACGAACAGGCTCGTGAGCTGATGATGAAGGCCGGCGAGGTCGTGCCGTTGGAGGACGCCCTGCGGCGAGTACTCGGTTTCCGCAACCCCGGGTCTCGTCCGGACCAGCGCACCGGTGCGACTGACTCGCTCTGGGCCGCCCTGCAGCTGGTGATGCCCGGCGAGATCGCACCACCGCACCGCCACACCCCCTCGGCGCTGCGTTTCATCGTGGAGGGCGACGGCGCCTACACGGTGGTGAACGGACAGCGCGTGCCCATGGAGGTGGGTGACTTCCTGCTGACCCCGGCACTCCACTGGCACGAACACGGCCATGAGGGGGATGGCCCGATGATCTGGCTCGACGGCCTCGACTCCCCGCTGGTCAGCCGCCTGAACCAGTACATCATTGACGAATCGGCCGAGGAACGGCCCGTGGACCGGCCCATGCCGGGTGCTTACGTGCAGGGCATGCTCGCCAAGACGTACGGGCAGCCGCACCCCCTGCAGCAGCCCCTGGTGTACAAGCTCGCTGACGCCTTGGAGGCCCTCGAGTACCTGCGTGACGGTGAGGGTGACCCTTACGACGACATCATCGTCGAGTACAGGAATCCCGCCACCGGTGGACCAGTCATGACCACCATCTCTGCCTACCTGCAGCTCATTCGTCCCGGCGTGGACACACAGAGCCACCGTCACACCCACAGCACCGTTTACCACGTCGTGCGAGGCAGCGGTTACTCGATCGTGGACGGCCAGCGGATTGAGTGGACCCAAGGCGACACCCTGGCCATACCACTGTGGTACGAGCACTCCCACCACAACCCGGCGTCCGAGGACGCCGTGCTCTTCTCCTACACCGACCGCCCGGCGATCACCGCGCTCGGCCTGTGGCGTGAGCGGGGTGAGCACTGATGCGCATCTGCATCTTCGATGACCAGCGGATCGGCGCCCTGGCCCAGGACGGGACCATCGTCGACCTCACCGATCTCGTCCCCCAGAACACCGCTGCGGACGAGCGGATGAACTCCCTCATCTCGCACTGGGAAGAACTCAAGAGCACCGCAGCGGAACGCGTGGCCACGGGTGGCGGCGCCGCCGAGGGATCGGTCCAGCTGCGAGCGCCCCAGCCACGGCCGCGCAACCTGTTCGCCGCGCCGGTGAACTACCACAAGCACCAACAGGAGATGGGCGGTGACGCCGGCGTCTACACCGGGCGCCAGATCATGACCGCAGAGGTCCGCAAGGGCTTCCTGAAGGCCGTCACGTCCATCGTCGGCCCCGACGGGGCGATCGAGCTGCCGTGGGAGGACCGCCGCTTCGACCACGAGGCGGAGATCGGTGTCATCATCGGCCGGACCGCCAGCCGCGTCTCGGCCGAGGACGCGCTCGACTACGTCTTCGGCTACACGCCGTTGCTGGACATCACCCTGCGCGGTGAGGAAGATCGCTCCTTCCGCAAGTCATTCGACACCTTCACTCCCATCGGCCCCTACATTGTCACGGCCGATGAGGTCCCGGATCCAGAGCGGCTGGACTTCTGGCTGACGGTGAACGGTGAAGAGCGGCAGCGGTCGAACACCTCGTATCTCATCTACGGGATCGCCCGGCTGATCGAGGTGTACTCGGAGGTCATGACCCTGCAGCCGGGTGACATCATCGCCACTGGCACCCCCGAGGGCGTAGGACAGATCGTCCCCGGAGACACCGTGGTCCTGACCATCCCCGAGGTGGGCGAACTGGCCATGCCGGTCGTCGCCCGGTCGTAGACAGGGGTATCAGGTCCCCAGAGGCCTGGGACCGACCGGTGGTCGGCCCCAGGCCTCGAGTGCGTCCAGGTGGGCCCCTGAGCGCACGAGGTCGGCATGCATGGCCGTCTGCCGCAGCGCTGAGACCAGGTAGTGGCGGGTGAGCCCCGCCCAGCCGCGGGACCAACTGAGCCGGGAGGCCACCGCCCAGGTCGTCGCCCCCGGATCGACCGCCAGGACCGCCTCGACTTCCACGGTGCGGCGCAGGTGCCGAGCGGCGATCCCTGCGGCCCGCGCGGCGATGCCCCGGTACCGGAACTCATGGCCCGGCAGGCTCTGGCAGTCGTCGTACGCACGCACTGTCAATAGGTTGTCCAGGTAGAGGCGCAGCGGGTTCTCCGCGGAGTGCCCGGCGGCGCCGACGCCGGGCGTGACGACCGGCAGCAGGTGGTCGCCCGTGAAGAGCAGGCGTTGATCCTCCTCGAGCAAGCACAGGTGGCCCGGCGTGTGACCGGGCGTGTGCACTGCCCGCAGCCGGCGGCCTGGCACCGGGAGCAGGTCACCGTCTTCGAGGTGGAGGTCGGCGGGGATCACGACCCGCGGCGTTCCGGTGACATACCCCAGCACCTCCTCGAGGCGTTCGGACGGTACGCCCCAGGCGACGAGGTCGGCGCGGACCCGGCCGGCGTCGGCCAGCCAGTGCGCGGACTCTCGCTGAGCCTCCTCATCCCACCGGTGCAGGACCACGGGGCTGCCGTGGCCAGATCTCAGGCGTTCGGCCAGGCCCATGTGATCCGGGTGCAGGTGGGTGACGATGATCGACGCCGGCCCCCGGCCCCGGCGCCCGGTCCGTGCCAGGGCGGCCCGGATGGCCTCGAGGTTCTCGTCCAGGTCCCAGCCGGGATCTATGACGTGCACGCCCCCCTCGGCGTCCTCGACCAGATAGGAGAAGGTGAAGGACATGTGTCCCGGGTGGTTGCGGAGCGGCAGCGTCCAGACCCCTTCTGCCACGCGTTCCGCAGCAGGGATCCGCCGGTCTCGGTGCGCGCTGTGTTCCTCGGCGCTCATCGGGATGATCATGGCCTGGTTCCTCTCGGCCGGGCGCTCAGTGCGCCGGGCGCAGTCCCGCACGCAGTGCGTAGGGCAGGATTCCCCCGTGGCGGACGTAGTCGGCCTCCGCCGGAGTGTCCACCCGGACCACGGCGTCGAAGGTCACCGCTCGCCCGGACGGGGCCCGGGCCTCGATCCTGACGGTGCGGGGCCAGCTGTCGGTGAACCCCGCCAGCCCGGTCACCGTGTACTCCTCGGTCCCGTCCAGTCCGAGTGACGCCGCAGTGTCCCCGTCCCGGTATTGCAGCGGTATGACACCCATGCCCACGAGGTTCGAGCGGTGAATCCGCTCGTAGGACTCGGCCAGGACCACGCGCACGCCGAGCAGCCGTGTGCCCTTGGCCGCGTAGTCGCGCGCCGAGCCGCTGCCGTAGTCACGGCCGGCGAGCACCAGCAAGGGGGTCCCTTGTTGGGCATACAGCTGGGAGGCGTCGAAGATGCTCAACTCCTCGCCGGTGGGCAGCATGCGGGTATATCCGCCCTCCTGGCCGTCCAGGAGCCGGTTCCGGAGGCGGACATTGGCGAAGGTGCCCCGGACCATGACCTCGTGGTTACCGCGACGCGCCCCATAGGTGTTGAAGTCCCGGCCTGCGACGCCGTGCTCCCGCAGGTATCGTCCGGCGGGGCTGTCCGCCCGGATGGGGCCGACCGGGCTGATGTGGTCGGTGGTCACCGAGTCTCCGAGGCTGACCAGGACGCGGGCACCCTCGAGATCGCGGACGGGTTCGAGTTCGGGTCCCACACCGTCAAGGAAGGGTGACGGGCGCAGGTAGGTGGACTCGCCGAAGTCGTACCCGTCATCCCGCGGCACCTCGAGGCCCTCCCACAATGGTGATCCCGTGAATACGTCCCGGTAGCCGTCCTCGTACAACTCGCTCGTCACCACACGGGACAGCTCCCGCTCGACCTCCGCGGCCGAGGGCCAGAGGTCCGGCAGACGTACCTCCCTGCCCTCCGCATCGCATCCCAGCGGGTCGCGTACCAAGTCGATGTCGACTGTCCCGGCCAGCGCGTAACCGACGACGAGGGGTGGCGATGCCAAGTAATTCATTCGGACATCAGGGCTGACCCGTCCTTCGAAGTTTCGGTTCCCGGACAACACGGACGCCAGCACGAGGCCGTGGTCACGAGCCGCGGCCGTCATCTCCGCGGCGAGCGGCCCGGAATTGCCCATGCACGTGGTGCACCCATAGCCGACGACGTGGAATCCCAGTGCCTCTAGGGACGGGAGCAGTCCGGCGCGTTCCAGATAACTGGTCACCACCTGGGACCCCGGGGCGAGGGACGTCTTCACCCAGGGTGGAACGCGCAGACCGCGAGCCACCGCGTTCCGGGCGAGCAGCGCTGCCGTCATCATCACCTGGGGGTTGGACGTGTTCGTGCAACTGGTGATGGCCGCGATCGCCAAGGTACCGTGTCCCAGCCGGTGAAGGCTGCCCTCCACGTCGACCTCGACCGGGTGTGCGCCCGCCCGATGCTCTTCGGGCGTGAGCGTGGCGACATCGGCCCGGAACCGCCTCCCAGCCTCCTCCAGCGCGATGCGGTCCTGGGGACGGTAGGGTCCGGCGATCGACGGGACGACGGTCGATAGATCCAGCTGGAGCGTCTCGGCGTAGCGGGCCGATGTCCCGGTGCCGTCGCCCCACAGGCCCTGCGCTCTGGCGTAGGCCTCGATCAACTCGACCTGTGACGCGGGGCGCCCGGTCATCCGGTAGTACTCGACGGTGGCGGCATCGACGGGGAACATGGCCGCCGTCGAGCCGAACTCCGGTGACATGTTGGCAATCGTGGCGCGGTCAGCCACGGGGATCCCGCGCAGTCCCGGTCCGTGGAACTCCACGATCTTGCCCACCACACCGTGGGCACGGAGCTGCTCGGTCACTGTGAGGACCAGGTCGGTGGCGGTAGTGCCCACCGGCAACTCCCCGTGGAACTCCACGCCCACGACGGGCGGCACGAGGAGCGAGAGTGGCTGGCCGAGCAGAGCCGAGACCGCCTCGATCCCGCCGACACCCCACCCGAGGATCCCCAGCCCGTTGACCATGGTGGTGTGGCTGTCCGTGCCGATGCACGTGTCGGGATAGGCCAGCGTCTCCCCGTCCACGGCCGTGGTCATCACTCCCCGGGCCAGGTACTCGATGTTGACCTGGTGGATGATCCCCTGGCCGGGAGGTACGACCCGGAGGCCCTCGAAGGCACCTTGAGCCCAGCGCAGGAAGCGGAAGCGTTCCTCGTTGCGCTCGAACTCGCGATCCGTGTTCCGCCTCAGCGCCGCCCGAGTGCCGGAGTTGTCCACGATCACGGAATGGTCCACCACCAGTTCGGCCGGGACGAGCGGAGTGATCCGGGCCGGGTCCGCGCCCAACCGTCCCATCGCCTCCCGAAGCGTAAGCAGGTCATGGACCACGGGCGCACCGGCCATGTCCTGCATCACCACCCGCGCCGGGTTGAACGGGATCTCCGCCGGCTCATGGGCCGTCTGGGAGGTGACCAGCGCGTGGACGGCCTCGGCACCGGCGCCATGGCGCAATAGGTTCTCCAGGAGGATCTTCAGGCTGACCGGCAGCGAGTCCGCACCGTCCACGCGCGTGATGTCCACGTAGCGGAAAGAGCGTCCCCCCACGTCCATCGCGGCGGTTCCAGCCGGTCCTGTGATCGTGCCTGTCATGCCTGGTGCTCCCTGCGTTGACCTCGACCGCAACCGGCCGCGTCGGTCCAATTCCTGAGCCCGGGCCCTCGATCAACCATGTCGCACCCTGTCATCGTTCCGCACCCCACGGCAGGATCACGACACGTCGCGCCGGGCCGGGCCCGCGTAATCGGGCAGGATCGACCGGTGCTCAGGTCCCTTGTTCCGCAGGCCGGAGCGGGATTCCTCCCAGGCATGGGCCAAGGCACCCACGGAGCGAGAAAGGATGAAAAGACCGCGACCCAGGACCGGGTCGAAGCCCAACTCGGCGTAGATGATGGCCGTGGCACCATCGATGTTCATGGGGATGGGGCGCTCCCGCCCCACGTTGATCTGCCGCTCGATCTCCAAGGCGGCGTCGAGGACGCGGCCCTCGACGAGACCCTCCGCCCTCGCCGCTTCCACGGCTGCGACGAGGGGCGCCCGCCTCGGGTCCACCGGGTGGAACCGGTGCCCGAATCCCGGCACGTAACGTCCCTGCTCCCGCAACCACGAAATTCGGGCAGCAACTGCCTCCTCCAGTGGCCGCTCATCGACCAGAATGGCTTGGAAAAGCTCCATGAGCTCCTGCCCGGCGCCGCCGTGGACGTCACCGAGGACGTTGGTGGCGGAGGCCATGGCACTGTTGATGCCCACTCCGCACGTCATGGCCATGCGCGCAATGGCGATCGAAGGGGCCTGGGGCCCATGGTCCACGCCGGCCACAAGGGCGTGCTCGAGCAGTCGGGCCTGCGCCGGGCACGGGAGTTCGCCCCGGGTCATCAGCCAGATCATGGACGCCAGGCCCACCGTGTCCGCGGAGATCAACTGTTCCACGGGGTAGCCATGGAAGCGGATCACCCCCGGGGAAATGTCGGAGATCGAGGTCTTCCACCACGTTGATCGTTCCATCAGATGATCCCCCCGGTCCGCAGCGAGGCAATCTCCTGGGTGGTGTAGCCGAGTCCGGTCAGCACGTCCTCGGTGTGCTGGCCCAGCAGCGGAGGCGGTGCGTCCGGCCCCACGGCGACGCCGTCGACGTGAACGGGAGCACCCAGCAGGCGAATGTCGCCATCGGCGCCCACACCGGGGTCGGACACACCGGCCGCCTCTTCGATCCGGAGGGTGGACACCAGTCCTCGCGCAGTGATGTGAGGAGAGGCGAGGGCGGTGGCTACGTCCATGACTGGCGCACCGGGAATGCCTGCGGCAGCCAAGACCTCATCCCAGTGGGCGCTGGGCCGCTGGGTCAGGACCTCCTCGATCTCCGCCTTCAGCTCGAGTCGGTTCACCTTGCGGGTCTCGCGCTCCGCGAAGCGGGGGTCCGTGGCGAGTTCCGGCCGGCCGATGACCTGGCACAGGGCCTCGAACTGTTCCTGTTTGTTGGCGGCGATGTTGAAGTCACCGTCCGCCGTCGCGAAGGCGCCTGAGGGCGCGGCCGTGCGGTTCTCGTTGCCCATCGGCACCGGTGTGTTCCCACCCACGAGGTAATCGGAGGCGACCCAGCCCATGGCCGTCAGCGTGGCCTCCAGCATGGAGACGTCGAGGAAGGCCCCTTCACCGGACCGTTCCCGGCGAACCAACGCCGAGGAGATGGCGAAGGCCGCGGCGAAACCTCCCACCGTGTCGGCGATGGGGGCGCCGACACGCAGGGGAGCGGACTCGCCATCTCCGGTGACGGACATCAATCCAGACATTCCTTGAATGATCTGGTCGTAGGCCGGGCGATCGCGCAAGGGGCCGTTCTGGCCGAAGCCCGAGATGGCGCAGTAGACGAGGCCGGGGTTGAGCTCACGGAGATGCTCCGAGCCGAAGCCCAGCCGGTCCATCACGCCCGGACGGAAGTTCTCCAGGAGCACGTCATGGGTCTCCACGAGTCGGCGGAAGACTTCCTTGCCCCGCTCAGTCTTCAGGTCCAACGTCAGCGAACGCTTGGCACTGTTCTGGGCGAGGAAGGAGATGCCCAGGTCGCGGAGGCTCAGGTCCGGGGAGGCTCCCAGCCTCCGTGCGAGATCACCTCCGGCCCGGGCCTCCACTTTGAGCACCTCGGCGCCCATGAGGGCGAGCTGGTAGCCCGCGAAGGGGCCGGAAAGGACATTGGTCAGGTCCAGGACCCTGACGCCATCCAATAGGTTCGATCTCATAGCAGTCCTCCTACCGGGCCGATCCCTCGGCCGCTGAGTAAATCGCCGGCCTCGATGAGCCGGGCTTGGGCCCGTCGCCGGGCCTCTTCTGTGAAGCGGGACAAGGGGCCGGACACTGACAGTGCTGCGATCACCTGCCCGGTGCCCCGACGGACGGGCACGGCGACGGAGGCTGCACCAACCTCCCGTTCGCCTTCGGAGTGCGCATACCCCTGTTCGACAACCGCCTGGGCGCGCGCCCGAAGGCTCTCAGTGTCCAGTCCGGGGTCCCGATCCTGCAGCCGTTCAATGATGTGTGGATCACCGGAGAGCAACACCATGGAGGGAGCTCCGACCGTGAGAGGCATCCGGGCCCCGATCTCCACGACATTGCGTACTGCATGCCGTCCGTCCGCCGATGCGATCGGAGTTCGATCCAGGTCCTGCCGCACGTACAACGTGGCCGTCTCACCCAGGTCACGGACCAAGTGCGCCAAGACCTCCTGGGTCTCCTCGTCCACCCTCCACATGCGCTGTGCCAGCCGCGTCCAGCGCAACAGCGCGGCACCGATGGTGTACCGCCCGTGGCTGTCCACCGACAACACGCCGCGGCTGACGAGGTCACCGGCCAACCGCAGCACGGTCGACTTCGGCAGGCCCGACATCGATACCAGTTCGCGGATGTCCAGGGTTGGAGTCCCCACATCAAATAGTTCGAGGAGGTCCACCATGCGGCCGACCGTACGGATCGGTTGACTCATCGCATACTCCTTCTTTGTCACCTCTATCCACCAGGTGGATTATTTGGTCCATACAGTGGATCATAGGGCCGGATCCGCCGTCAATGGTCGTTCAAATTTGGGAAGACTGTCATGACCCGACAGGACCTCGAACGCCAACGCCAGGCCAAGCACCGGCTGACCGCGATCCGTCACGCCCGGGAAGTCAGCGGCAACGTCTCGGCCACCTGCCGCTACTACGGCATCAACCAACCGCTACTACAAGTGGCTGCACCGCCACGAGGACGCGGGCTTGGACGGGTTTCAGGACCGTTTCAGCGTCCCGCACCACATGCCCACCGCCAGCACACCGGTGGTGGTGGCGTCGAGGTTCTGCGGTTGCGCCGGCAGAGCCACTTCGGCCCCGAGAAGATCGCCATGCACCTGCAGCGCTACCGAGCGGCGAGGGGAAGCGCCGTCAGAAGGGCGCCGTACAAACCCCGGCGGACACGGGAAGCACCACCAGTCCCACCCCTGGCGGAGTCGGTGATATCGGTCGTTGAACTATTACAGGTAAGGAGTCATCGAATACCTCACGCTGAGTACGTCACACGTTTCAGGACTACCCCGTTCCTAGGCGATCGGCCATCCCATCAAGCCAGGCTTCGATCTCCCATTCGATGGGACTGGCTGCAAACCCGCTTGCGCTCAAGACACCCCGAAGAAGCCACTGGTACTCCTCGTACGCATCAGAGTCCATTTTGCTCCAGACCACACTCGGCCATTTCAGATCCAGTTGAGATTTAGCCTGCTTCGCAACCACGCTGTCGATGGGTACATGTAAGAACCCAGCGACCTTGTTGGTGCAGTCATCATTGAGGACAAACAGATACTTCGCAGTCATGTTGATCCATTTCTGTGCCTGTCCATGCGACATGGTGACTCCTTCGTCTTCATAGAAGCGCACCAACATTCGGCGCCAATCTCGATGGCGCCTATCGAAATCCTCCTGACTGGTGATTGGTGGCAATACGTCTATGACATCGGCCATTACTTTCTGAACCTGATGCCGCACACGGAGAGCACGGTCGGAGTCGAGGACAGCTCGAAGGCGAAGCGTCCGGCTCATATCGCGGTACGCTCGGCTGCTCGCAGCCATCCGTCTCCCTCGGTCCGACCGAAGGACTTTCGCACCGAAGTAGTAAACTGACAAAGATCTGGTTCTCCAGTCGCCGCTCATCGCAGGCCCTCCTTGTCCGCAGCTTTCCGCTTTTCCCGCTTCTGCCCTCGGCGTGCGCCGTCGTTAGTCAGGCTGTCCTTCAACGGGAACCTGGGGCTCAAATCAATCCGCAGTTTCGCCGCATCCGGACCCAGGTACCGGATCAGGTCCTCCTGCCGGGGCTGGCCCATGACGAACCGGTAGGCACCCAGGGTCGTCCGCAGCTGTGCGTATTGTTTGGCCTCCCGGCTCAGGGGCATCGCCGGCACATACCGCTCGATCGTCGCCCCGTCCGGCAGTGGGAACACCCAGTACGGGTTGATCAGCGAGTCGTTCTCAGGCCGCGCCGCTTCGGCAGCGCAGAACATCGCCTCCCACGGGTCTCTCGCCTCCGGAGTCACCGCGCTCCCCCGGAACACCGCCGCCACGTTCTTGCGCACCGCATGTCCCTTGTATCGGTGGACACGGCCCTCACGCTGCTCCAGGTCCACCGGGTTGCTGGGCAGGTTCCAGTGCACCACCGCATGGCTGTAGGTGTGGAAGTCCAGGCCTTCCTGCCCCACCGAGGTGCTGGCCATGACGAATGGCCAGAACGGGGAGGTGTACCCCTCACGAATGGTCGCCTCGCGTTCGACGGCGGCGTCGTTCGACTGGACACGGCCGAAGCGCGCCGCCACGTGTGAGTTCAGGTGCCGTTCGGTCACCGAGATCTGACCGCCGGACACTCGCACGTCCTGCACCGTATTCAGGGCAGATCGGATGGACGCGGTAGCCGCGATGCGATCGGCCAGTGCCTCCGCACGCTCGGCCCGCGGTGCCGAGCCCAGCCCCTCGGACTCGACGAGCGTGTGCACGAACTCGTCGAGCACCGACTGCAGGTTCCCGTCCACGCAGTACCGCAGCACCTGGTTCCAGTACGAGTCGATGTCCCCACCGGCATCCCCGGTAGCACCACGCACGGCCGAGACGATCTCGGGTTTGTTGAACAGTGACCGCAGGCCCTTCGACGCGATGACCGCCGCGAGCCGCAGCTCACGTTCAGTCACCGACCGCACACCGTCCTCGCCACGAGCCAGCGCGCGCAGGGCACAGACATCGGGCCCGCCGAGCGCCATCTGCGCCAGCACGCGGGCGAGGTCCTCCGGCGGATCCCCCAGTTCGGCGACGTCCGGGTCCATCGCCCACGTCATGTGGTCGACGAGGCGCGATCCCTCTCCGCGCTCGTCCTTGAGCCACTGCTGCAACCGCCCGTCGATGCTTCCGTCACCGGCGTACTCGGCATCGAGCAGGTACGGGGCAACGCCGTACCACCGCCGCCGGGCGCCCTCGTTCCCGGGCTGCGGACGGATGCCGAGGTCCGTCAACCGCCGTGAGATCCGTTCCTCAACGACGGCGAGCGCCCGGTCGGGGTCGATCGGCAGCTCCCAGCCGTGCTCGGCCGCGAGGGCGAGCGGATCGCCGAGCCGGGCGAGCGTCACGCTGGGGTACAGCACGGTGAGATTGGGCAGGTTCCGAGGCAGGTCCTTCTCCGGATCCCAGTTGAAGGACAGGGACACGGCAGTCCGCGGGTCCCCGTAGCGGTGGGTGCGGTCGACGGCGGCCCCGGACTCATCACGCATGCGCCGCTCGGCTTCATAGCTGACGAGCGCGGCCACCGCCTTGGGGACGACGGCCCAGGACGAGAAGATCAGCCGCTTCGTGAACCCCTGCGCCTTCTCCGACGCGAAGACCCCACCGGGTTCGAGGTAGGGCAACGAGGGGGCCACCCACGCCAGTCGCCAGGCCTCATGGTCCATCAGGTCGTCGACCAGCACGCGCATCTTGGCGTTCACGCGGTCGATGGGTCGGTACTCGCGGATGCGCTCCCAGTCCAGGAGAGCATTCCGGTGCTCGCGCAGGACCCCCGCCAGGCCGGCGTCGTGGTGTTCGGCCTGGGTCAGGAACTGTTCCTGGAGCTGGTAGCCGTGTTTGTCCATCAGGTTGGGCGCGTAGGGCGCCGACCGCCAGTACTCGAACGGGTCCTGGCCGCCCACGTGGCGGGCGATCGCATCGGCGGCCAGCCACCCCTGGAGGTCGGCCTCCTCGAGCGTCATGGGCCCGAGGCTCCGTTCCGTGAGCATGCCGTCCCGGTCCGGCGTGGCAGAGAGCCGCTCGGTGCGGGACATGACCTTCCGCAGCGCCGTCTCCACCGCAGAACGCGCTGCCTCCGCCGTGGCCTGCCCGTCGTCGGTCCGCTGCAGGATGCCCTCGCGCAGCAGGCCGAGCTGCCGGGTGACCTCGCGGGCCTGCTCCTGGCCGGTCAGGAACGCGATGGTGTCCGTGAAGTCCCGGTAGTGGTCCTCGCCGTCGGGCTCATCGGGGAGCGTGTACATCTTGTACGGCGTCGCGGACAGCACCAGCACCTTGGCCCGTTCCGTGGTGATGACCCGCTGGGCGAGCCGCTGGGCGTCGGTGAGCCCGTCCGTGCTCGTCTCACCGAGGTTCGGGAACAGCTCCTTGAAGCGCTGGAACTCGTCCATGATGACCAGGTCCGGGTTCAGCCGGTCGACGGACACCGTGGCCATGGCCATCCGCAACGCCCCGACCAGCAGGTTCCGGCGGTATCGGGTCGGCCAGGGCCGGTGCCGTTGCCGGGTCCACGCCGCCTGGTCCTCGAGCAATTCGTCCAGAAGTGATTGACCGGTTTCCAGGGGCCCGGGGGTCGTCTCCAGGTACCCGCGGAAGTCCTCGACCAGCTCCGGGTCCAGATCGGGGCAGTTCGCGGGGTCCTTGGCGGCCTGCCGGAATCTCTCGGTACTCGCCGTGGCCGCCAGGTACGTGAACCACCCGGACTTCGCCATCTCCCTGGTGCCCAGCACGTGGAGCAGCATCCATCGCAGCAGCGCCCGTTCCGAGGCCTTCCCCGTCGACTGCCCGAGATTCAGTGACGTGCCCGGGGTGAAGGCGATCAACTGCATCCGCTGCCGTGCCGTGGCACCCATGGTCGCCGGCAGCATCGTCAGGCGGTCCGCGTTGTCCTGCAGCTCTCCCCCGGTCAGTTCGCGCAGACGGCGGAGGTTCTGCCGGGCGATCTGCCCGTTGGAGCAGATGTAGACGATCGTGATGGCCCGCCCGGTCTCCCACAGGTGGTCGATCGCCCGGGCGGCCACGCCCTTGGCCACCAGCGTCTTGCCCAGGCCCACCTCGTCGGCGACGAGGAAGCGGTCCACGAAGTCCTCGTCCAGCCAGAGCCTCCGGTAGGCGTGCTCCACCGTCGCCCGCTGGAACGGCTTCAGGCCGTCGAGGATCCCCTCGACGTCCGGTCGGGTCTCGGTCATCGCTTCTCCTCCCGGTGGACCACCCGCAGCACCACGTCCCACATCTGCAGGAACTCCGGCGGGATGAGGTCCTCGGCCCCGGGCATCTCGCGGAGCTCGGCCACCTGGCGGGCCACCGACCCGAGCGCCTTCGGGTCCCGGCCCGCGGCCCGCACGAGGGGTTCGAACAGCACGATCGGTGGCGGTTCGTGCCCTACGCCGGCCACACCGGCCCCCTCGAGGTGCTCCGTCACGGCCACCGAGTCGTCCAACCCCGCCGACTCAGACTGCAGCGGATCCATGCCGAGCAGCAGGGCCAGGTACCGCAGGACCGCCGACGAGCTGGAGAGGAGGGTGGCCAGCACGGCTTGCCGACGGTCCAGCACGTCGCCCCGGAGCCGCATCATCAGGATGCAGCGCCGGGTGACCCGCCCGTTCCCTTCTCCTGCCGTGGTCTCGACGGCCAGGTATGGGGTGACGTTCTCCGGTGCGAGCTCCCAGCACTGCTCGGGGGCCAGGTCCCGGACCTGCGCGGGCACCGTGGCGAGCCAGACGCGCGTCCGGCCGGGGGCGTCGTCGGGGATCTGAAGGCTCAGGCGAGCCTCCACCCGCTCCTCGCCCACCTCGGCGACCGCCAGCTCGGGACGCTGCCGGGCCAGGTCCCGGTGGAACTCTTCGAGCCGGTAACTGGTGTCGATCGCGGGGTCGGACGTTCCGTCATCATGCTGCGGGGTGTACGGCTGGAGGATGGCGCCCAGGCCCAGGCTCTCCCGCCCCTCCCCGAGCACCGCGTGGACGCCGCACGTGGCGGTGGGGCCGGTGAGCACGGCGTTCATCTCCACCCCGCCGCTCCACGCCTGCTGCGTGAGATTGGCACTGCCGGTGACGACCATGGACTGCCCGCCCGGCAGGTCGAGGACGACAGTCTTGGCGTGCAGCCCATCCAGCCGAATGGCCGACCCAGGATCCTGATCCTGCCCGTCCGGGGCGTCGACGACGGCGGTGAACTCGTCCACGGTGCGCACGCTGGACTGGTCGTCGTCGCCCTCCTCGACGCCGCGGTGCAGCACGGTGGTCGACCATCCCCCGAGCTGACGCCGGCCCAGCAGGTCCATGGCCTCGGCCCGGGAGACGAGGGTGGCCTCGGTGGCCGTGCCCCGGATCCGCGTCAGCGTCGAGGAGGACACGAAGGGGCTGATGGCCAACACGCGCTGCGGATCTTCGGGGAACGGCCAGGGCCTCTCACCGTCCAGGCCGAGCGGCAGCAGGCTGCCGCCGGCGAACGGCTCGGGCGCGGCCAGGTTGACCCCGCGCAGGGTGCTGGCCAGGTCGGCGACGGCGGCCGCGCGGGCCTCGGGCAGCGGGTCCAGCGTCATGGTGGGCAGGGCGGCGACGACGTCGGCGGCCGGCCCCGCGGCGATCGTCCCGTTCGGGTCCTCGTCCAGGACCAGGACAGTGTCCCAGGAGTTGTCGAGGGTGAGGTTGCGGCTGGCGATGACGACGCGGTGGTGGAGGGCACCGTCGTCGGCGGTGAAGCGCACGGCCCACAGCTTGGGATGGAAGAGGTGTCCCTCGTTCGGGGGCATGACCTCGTGGATGCTGTCTTCGAGGAAGGTGTGGATGCGGCTGTGGCTGGCCGGGACGTGGATGCCGCCGGCCTGGACGAAGACGGTGGTGTGTTCGACGTGGCGCTGGACGGCATCGAGGAGGCGGACGGGGTCTCCGGAGGCGAGGACGTCGGCGTCGTCCACGTCACCGAGGGAGAATGTCATCGGGGCGATGAGCATGGCCGTGAGGTTGAGGGTGTAGGTGGTGGCCACGGCGTGGTCCACGCGGTAGCCGGCGGGCGGGCGCAGTGCGTCGGTGAGCAGGACGGTGGTCTCGGGGTGCAGCATCAGGCGGCTGCCTCGGCGTCGTAGAGGTCCTGGAGGTGGCGGCGGGCGTTGGTCCACAGGTAGTCGAAGCGGCTCGTGCCGCTCGCGCCGCTCCAGGCGTCGAGGGCGCGCTGGTTGCCGGGGGTGAGCCGGGCGCGCGGGCCCTTCTTCTCGCGCTCGCGGGCGACGATCATGTCCCGGAGTTCACCGCTGGTGGTGAGGTCTTCTGCCGCGTCCGCCGAGTCGACAGCATCGGCCCAGGTGGCGATGAAGTCCTTGGTCGTGTGCGACAGCCGACGTCCTGTCTCCATGACGGTCTGCCAGATCAGCTCGCGGTCCTGGACCTGGAGGGGTTCAACCGTTTGGACCTCGTCGAACCACTCCCCCACCCGATCGGTGTAGAACGCCGTCAGCGGCGTTCCCTGCTGGTCCTCCTTGTTCGTGGCCTCCGCCAGTAACAGGTTGTAGAGCAGGCTGGCGCCCTGCGCGTACAGGGCGAACCGGTCGGCACGGTCCACGAGTGCGGCCAGCTCGGGTGGCAGTTCCTGCCGGATCGCGGGGTCGGCGACGCCGGCCGGCTGGGTCGAGGCGTCCGTCCAGCCCTCCGGCCGGTGGGTCACGAGGTGGGCCAGCAGGGAGCCGGCCGCGGTGCGCGTGATGGTTTCCTGCAGGTAGTGGGCGTCCTCGGGGCGGAGGGCGAAGGAGGCCTCTCGCAGCAGATTTTCCGGCGAAACCGGCAGGCGAGGATCCAGGCCGGTCGGCGTCAACCGGGCCGGCTCGTCGGAATCGTCCACACGCGGGACGGTCTTCAACTCCTCGCGGCGCAGCAGCTCTCGTTCGAAGTACCGGCGGGTCGTGAAGCCGGGTTCGACGATGCGCCAGCGCCCGATCGCGCCCCAGTAGATCTCGCTCGGCAGACGTTGCAGCGTGCGGCCCGCGTCGCGGCCGATGACGCCCAGGGATTCCCCACCCCGCTTCAGGGCCTCGATGAGCTGGAACTCGTGCTCGCGGAACTGTGTCTGCATCCTGCCCACGGTGTCCCGGTAGCGTGCCTCCTGCAGCAGCCATGGCAGGAACAGCACATAGCGCAGCCGGGTCTGGATGGACGAGACCCCGGGGAACAGGGTGTACGAGAACGCATCCCGGATCGCGCCGAACCCCAGGTCGTCGAGAGTCGTCTCATCGCGGAACTGGTCGACGGCCTCCATCATGCGCCGCCTCTGCTCCGGGTCAATGGCGAGCCAGCCGAAGGAGGAGGTCATGAAGATCGTTGTATCACCAATGCCGCGATGTTTGATTAGAGCGCGCCCCCACCGACTTCTGCGTCGCAAACTTTTGTTTGAGTAAATTGCGAATTCATCTCATACTATGAGACGTATGAGCAGCCTTTCGCTTGAAAACCTCAATTTCACGGCAATAGATTTCGAAACGGCAAACTCTAACCGCGCTTCTGTTTGCTCGGTCGGCCTTGTGAAGGTACGCGCGGGCCAGATCGTTGAATCAATGCACCAACTTGTGTGTCCGCCGGAGCACTTCAGCGACTTCTCACCACGCAATGTGGAAATCCACGGGATAACTCCCGAACTGGTGGCCAATACTCCAACATGGGACCGCGTCTACGGACTCGTTAGAGCCTTCGCGGGAGAAGATGACTGGGTCGCTCACAACGCACCCTTTGACCGATCAGTTATGCAAGAGTCCTCGAGTATTTACGACTTGGATTGGCCCGAAGGGTACTGGTTCGACACTCTTCGGGCGTCTCGAGAGTTGCTTACTCTCTCGACATATTCGTTGCCATTTGTCGCCTCCCACCTTGGCATCGAGGAGGCCCATCACCACCATGCCGAGCAAGATGCCCTGCAGGCAGCACGTATCGCCATAGAACTTGCTCGGCGAGCTGGAGCACCGACCCTCGAGAGCCTCAGAGAAGCATTGGCTTCCTCTACCCTTCCTGGGCGGCAGGAGCGCACCGCACCCGGTGATTTCTCGTCATTGGAAGGCATCTCACCTTTGCAAGGAGAGGTAGTTGTATTCACGGGGAAACTACAGACAGTGACTCGCAAGGAAGCACAATCTCTGGTTGTAAGCTTGGGTGGTTCAGCCAAGGGATCGATAACCAAAGACACCACATTGGTTGTTACCGGGGATTTTGACCCTAGAACTTTTCGTCCCGGTGCCAAGTTGACCGACAAACTTGAGAAGGCTCAGCGGATGGCTGAAGCCGGAATCCCGATTGAGATTCTGACCGAGGTTGACTTCTTAGAACGCATTCAAGTCACCAGAGATGCCCTTGAAGCGGCAACGCGCGCCCAACGTGCATCAACTCGTCAGAACTGGCTTCCCCAGTATGTTTCCGAACAGGCTAAAAACTCCATCGCCCCAGAGGGCGACTACTGGTCATGGCTCAGGAACGCGTTGAGGCATCCGAACGGCACTTCGGCCGGGGGCGATCTATGTGTTCGATGCGGTTCGTCCATCGACCCCAAGTCCCCATGGCAGTACAGGGAAAGGCACGTCTGCTCCGGAGACTGCAATGAGGCTCTCAAGCGAGCTGCTAAGAAGGCGTGGAAGAGCCAAGGCGTCAGCATGCCACCTTCTCCCACCTACGACCCTCGATGGAACGTGAGGTAATCCTTGTCCTCATGTCTGGTACGCCGCTGCCCCCGCGTCTATCGGATAGCGTCGCCATATGGACCCCCACACTCAGGAACTGATCCGGAACATGGTCGCCGAGCGGGAGTGGGGCCAGTTCCACACACCGGAGAACCTCGCCAAGAGCATCGCGGTTGAAGCCGGTGAACTCCTCGAGTGTTTCCAGTGGAATGGCACCCCCGACGACGCAGCAGTTCAGTCAGAGCTGGCGGACGTGCTGACGTATTGCTTCCTACTGGCCGACGCCCTTGACCTCGACGTCGACCAGATTGTCCAGGACAAGACGAATGTCACCCGGGCCAAGTACCCCGTGGAGAAAGCACAGGGACGGAGCACAAAGTATGACCGACTTTGAGGTCCGGGACTTCTCGCTGACCGCTGATGCCGTGGGTCAGGCAGCACGGCACGATCAACGCCTCACTGATTGGCCAGCGGTGTACATCCTCCATCAAGGACGGTCCTCGAGTACCCACCGTGTACGACAGAAGGTCTACGTGGGCGAGACACTCAAGGCAGACCGGCGGCTCGCGCAACACATGCAGAGCGAGGCGAAGAAGGACCTGACAGAAACACGGGTCGTCCTCCACGAGAAGTACAACAAGTCAGCGGCCCTCGGCTTGGAGTCCTTCCTCAT
>NZ_AFXQ01000023.1 GCF_000224415.1 Citricoccus sp. CH26A
GCGGCCTGCAGGGCCAGCAGGTTCGCCGCCGCCGGCGGGACCAGCGTGGTCTTGCCGGTACCGGGCGGGGCCTGGACCACGGCGACGCGCTCGTCGGCCAGCACCCGGAGCAGGCCGGGCAACGACTGGGCGAAGACGAGACCTGCACCCAGGGTCTCGAGGTCGAAGGGCACGGGTCCGGGGCGGTGGTCATCCCTCCATTCTCGCGTGCCCGGCAGAGGCCGGATCAGGGGGTCGGGGTGCCGCCGTTGGCGTTGAGCGTCTCCCCGTTGACGTAGCTGGACTCCGCAGAGGCCAGGAACACGTAGGCCGGGGCCATCTCCACCGGCTGTCCGGCGCGGCCCAGCGGGGTGTTGTGGCCGAACACCGGCAGCTTGTCCTTCGGCTGCCCGGCGCTGACCTGCAACACCGTCCACACGGGACCGGGCGCCACGGCGTTCACGCGGATGCCCCGTTCGCCGAGCTGCTGTGCCAGGCCCTTGGTGAAGTTGTTGATGGCCGCCTTGGTGGACGCGTAGTCGAGCAGCATCGGGTTCGGCTCGTAGGCCTGGACCGAGGTGGTGTTGATGATCGTGGATCCCGGTCCCATGTGGCGCAGGGCCGCCCGGGAGAGGGTGAACATCGACTTGATGTTGATCTGGAAGGTCTGGTCCACCTGCTCGTCGGTGAGCTCCTCGAGGGACTCGCTGATCAGCTGCTTGCCGGCGTTGTTCACCAGGATGTCCAGTCCGCCCAGCCTCTCGGCGGCGGCGTCCACCAAGCCGTTCCGGTAGTCGGCGTCCAGCAGGTCGCCGGGCAGGGCGACGGCGGTGCGACCGGACTCCTCGACGGCCTGCACCACGCGCCGGGCGTCCTCCTCCTCGGCCGGCAGGTAGGCGATCGCCACGTCCGCCCCCTCGCGCGCGAAGGCCACGGCGACGGCGGCGCCGATACCCGAGTCGCCACCGGTCACCAGGGCCTTGCGGCCCGTCAACCGGCCCAGGCCGCGATAGCTCTGCAAACCGATGTCCGGCACCGGTTCGGTCCTCACGTCCAGCCCCGGTTCGGGCTGGTGCTGCTCGGGCGGGGAGACCTTCGGGAACTTGGTGGTGGGGTCACCGTCGGCCAGCTGGTTCCGCACGTCGGTGGCGTGGTCGGCGGCGCTGCTGTTCTTCTCGGTATCGGTCATGCGGTCGACCCTAGGGACGCCGCGGAGGGCCTGACAAGTCATGGCACCATGGGGCCATGACCACTGCCGACGCCGCGTCCCCGCTCTCCACGGCCCCGGCCGGGCACACCGGGCCGGACCGGGTACTGATCCTCCCGCCCACCGACCTGCGCACCGGGACCCCGTACGCCGACGCCCATGAGGGCCCCACCCGCGCCGCGCTCGGCGCCGGGGGCTCGGTCGTGGCGAACAGCGCCCGGGAGCCCGACGGTGACGGCTCGGCCACCGCGCTCGTGCTGGTCCGGCCCATCCCGGTCGAACAGGTCGAGGCGGCGCTGGCCGCCAACCCGCGCACGAGCTGGGTCCAGTTGCCCTTCGCCGGGATCGAGCCCTACGTGCCGCTGATCCGTTCCCGGTCCGACATCACCTGGACCTCGGCCAAGGGCACCTATGCCCCGCCGGTCGCCGAGCACGCCCTGATGCTCACGCTGGCCCTGCTGCGGGACCTGCCCACCCGGATCCGCGCCACCGACTGGGGCCCGGCCGGGGGCAGGACGCTGCAGGGCATGGACTGCGTGATCGTCGGCGGCGGCGGGATCGCCCGCGAGTACCTGCGCCTGCTCAAGGCCTGGGACACGCGTGTCACGATCGTCCGTCGCCACGACGGTGATATCCCCGGTGCCGACCGCACCGTCACCCAGGACCGGCTGGACGAGGTCCTGCCCGGGGCCGGCGTCGTGATGGTGGCCGCCGCGGCCACCGACCTCACCCGGGGCATGATCGGTGCCCGCCAGTTGGAGCTCATGGACCCGGACGCCGTCCTGGTGAACGTCGCCCGCGGCACGCTGGTGGACACGGACGCCCTCGTGGCCGCCCTGGCCGCCGGTTCGATCCACGCCGCCGGCCTCGACGTGACCGACCCCGAACCGCTGCCGGAGGGGCACCCGCTCTGGGCCGAGCCGCGGTGCGTCATCACACCCCACACCGCGGACACCCCTGAGATGTGCATCCCGCTGTTGGACGCCCGGATCGGGCGGAACCTCGAGGCCCGGGCCACCGGAGCACCCCTGGAGGGCCGCGTGGACCCGGTCGGCGGTTACTGAGCGCAGACCGTCACGGCGGACGGGTCCGACCCGCATAGGCTGGGGGCATGAGATCACCGGTGCAGGACTACCTCGATCGGCTGCTGGACGAGATCCGGCCCCTGGACGCCGGGGTGCCCCACCAGGCGATCCCGTCCACGGCGGACATGGACCCGGAACTGTTCGCGGTGGCGCTGACCACCGTGGACGGGCACTCCTACGCCGCCGGGGACACCGAGCAGAAGTTCTCGATCCAGTCGATCTCCAAGGCCTTCACCTACGCCATGGCCCTCGAGGACCTCGGCCCGGAGAAGGTCCAGGAGAAGATCGACGTGGAGCCCTCCGGTGACCCGTTCAACGAGATCTCGCTGCAGGCCGAGACCGGACGGCCGGACAACCCGATGATCAACGCCGGGGCCATCGCCACGACCGCGCTCATCAAGGGCCGTGGCGGCCGCGACCGGATGGGCCGGATCCTCAACACCTTCTCCGACGCCGCCGGCCGCGAGCTCAAGGTCTCCGAGTCCGTCTTCCGCTCGGAGGACCGCGCCGGGCACCGCAACCGGGCGCTGGCCTGGCTGCTGCGCTCCTTCAACATCATCGAGTCGGACCCCGAGCCGGTCGTGCTGGACTACTTCCGGCAGTGCTCGGTGCTCGTGACGGCGAAGGACCTCGCCGTGATGGCGGCCACGCTGGCCAACCAGGGCGTGAACCCGGTGACCGGCGAGCGGGTGTTCGCGCCGCGCACGGTGCGCTGGGTGCTCTCGGTGCTGTCCACCTGCGGGATGTACGACGACGCCGGCACCTGGGCGATCGAGGTCGGGTTGCCGAGCAAGTCCGGCGTGGGCGGTGGCGTCCTGGTGGTGGTGCCCGGCCAGATCGGGATCGGCCTGTTCTCCCCGCCCCTGGACCACCACGGCACCTCCGTGCGGGGAGCCGCCACCATCAAGCGGCTGGCCACCGACCTCGGCCTGCACTACGGAGACGCCCCGCCCGTGGGCCGGTCCACCATCCGGTCCTCCTACGACCTGGCGGAGTCGCCCTCGGGCGTCCCCCGCAGCGTGGAGGCGCTGCAGACGCTGGAGCGGCACGGCGGGGAGTGCCGCATCGTGGAGATCGGCGGGGACATCGGCTTCGCCGAGGCCGAGACCTTCGTGCGCTACACCACCGACCTGCCGGAGTCCACGCGCACCCTGATGGTGGACGTGTCCAAGGTGGACGACTTCGGCCGCGCCGCCGTGCGGATGTTCAACCAGGTGGTGCGCGCCTACCTCTCCGAGGGGCGGGACCTGGTCCTGGTCGACGACGACCGACAGTTGGCCGAGGCCATGGTCCAGGACGCCGAGGACTCCTCCTACGGCCCGCTGCCCAGCCCGTTCGAGGACGCCGGGGAACCGGACGGACGCACCCAGGACCCGGCCGACGCCGGGCCCTCCTTCCGCCTGTTCCTCTCCCGGTCCCTGGCGGTGGAGTGGATGGAGATGCGGGTGCTGTCCCGGCACGCGCCCGAACTGGTGCCGGCCGGGCGGCAGGAGCCGGCCCGGTCCCCGCTGCTGGAACTGTTCGACGAGCAGGACGCCCAGACCCTGTCCACCCTGATGGAGAACCGGGACTTCCGGGCCGGTCAGGTCATCCGCCGTGCCGGCCAGCCGTTCGGCGGGATCTACTTCATCACCTCCGGACAGGTGGAGCTCACCAGCCAGGGGGCCGGGGGACGCCGCTACCGGCAGGTGTTCCTGTCCCCCGGGATGATCTTCGGCGAGATCGCCCTGGGCCAGGCCGGACGGCAGATCACCACGGTCCGCGCCGTCGGGCCGGTGAGCACGCGGGTGCTCACCGCGCAGATGATCTCCTCCCTCGAGGAGACCGACCCGCAACTGGCCATCAAGCTGTGGTCCGCCCTGGCCCGGGACGCGTACACCACGGTGGAGCAGATGACCCGCGAGTCCGGCGCCCGGAACGACTGAACCCCCGGGCCGCCCGGCGGATCAGCCGACCGTGATCTCGGCCCGGGCCTCGGCGGAGTCGTCCCGCAGGGCCGCGAAGTCCTGGAGCTCGTTCCGCCCGGCCCGCATGGCCCGCAGCGAGTTGGCGATCGCCACCACGTCCACGACCTCCTGGAACAGCGCGCCGACGATCGCCGGGATCACCCCGAACGCGGCGGTCACCATCAGCACCAGGGACAGCGCGATCCCGGCCCAGATCGACTCCTTGGCCACGCGCAGGGTGCGCTGGCCCACCGAGACGGCCACGGCGGACCGGGAGATGTCGTCCCGGATGATCACGACGTCGGCCGTCTCCGAGGCGGCCGTCGATCCCCGCGCGCCCATCGCCACCCCGACGTCCGCGACGGCCAGCACGGGCGCGTCGTTGACGCCGTCGCCGACCATCATGACCGGTCCGGGCCGCGCCTGGCGGACCAACCGGACCTTGTCCTCGGGCAGCAGCTCCGCCTCGACGTCGGTGATGCCGGCCTGGGCGGCGATGTGCTGGCCGGTGGCCACGGCGTCCCCGGTGAGCATCATCCGGTTCTTCACCCCGAGCCGGTCCAGCTCGGTTAGGGTGTCCGCGGCGTTGGCGCGGAGCCGGTCCGAGAGGATGAGGGTGCCGGCGAAGCCACCGTCCACGCCCACGTAGACGGCCGACTCCCCCGGGCTGAGCTCGGCCAGGTCCAGCCCGGTGGCGTGCTCCCGCACGTAGGCGGCCTTGCCCACGATGACCGTCCGTCCGTCCAGGACGGCGGTGACCCCGTTGGTTGCCTCCTCCCAGGCCTCCGAGGCGGTGATCAGGCTGAGCCCGCGTTCCTCCGCGGCCCGGCGGATGGAGTCCGCCAGCACGTGCACCGAGTACTGCTCCGCCGACCCGGCCAGCCGCAGCAGCTCCTTCTCACTCAGGCGCGCGGCTCCGTCCACGGCACCGGCCGGCCGGGTCTCGAGCAGTTCCGGGCGGCCGTAGGTGAGGGTCCCGGTCTTGTCGAAGGCCACCGTGCGGACGGAGCCGAGCGCCTCGATGATGCCGCCGGACTTGACGATGACCCCGTTCGCCGCGGCCCGGGACATCCCGCCGAGGAAGGCGACGGGCGCGGCGATGAGCAGCGGGCACGGAGTGGCCACCACCAGGACCTCGGCGAAGCGGACCGGATCCTGGGAGACCCACCAGGCGATGCCGCCGATGAGGTAGGCGACCAGGGTGAACGGCACCGCGTACCGGTCGGCCAGGCGCACCATGGGCGCCCGGGACTCCGAGGCCTCCCGCACCAGCGACAGGATCCTCGCGTACTGGGAGTCCTCGGGACGGGCCGTGGCCTGCAGGACCACCGCCTGCTGGCCGTTGAGGGCGCCGGAGAGCACCTGGTCCCCGGTCCGGCGCGTCACCGGCAGGGACTCCCCCGTCAGGGACGACTCGTCGAAGTCGGCCTGCACGTCCGCTCCGTCGGCCCCGGCGACGAGGATGCCGTCCACCGGGACCACCTCTGCCGGGCGGATCAGCAACCGGTCCCCCACGTCCACCTGCTCCAGGGGCACGTCCTGCGCCCCGCCGTCGGGATCCAGCCGGTGCGCGACCTGCGGGGCCCGCTCCAGCAGGGACGTCAGGCTCCGCTTCGCCCGTCCGGCGGCGAACCCCTCGAGGGCCTCCCCGCCGGTGAGCATGAGGCAGACCACCAGGGCGGCGAGGTACTCCCCGACCAGCAGGGTCGCACCGATCGCCGTGACGGCCAGGATGTCGATGCCCCAGTGACCGCGCACCAGGTCCCGGACCATGCCCGCGGCCGTGTAGAGCACGATGACGGCGCCGAACCCGGTCGCCAGCCACCGCGCCGGGCCCGTCATGCCGGTGAACTCGAGCAGGAGAGTGGCCACGAGCACCAGCAGGGTGGAAGCCACCCAGGGATAGGAGCGCACCATCGACCAGAACCTCATGCCGCCGCCTCTCCGGACGCTCGGAAGCTCATCTTCCGCTGACTGTAGTTTCCCTGAGGCGGGCCAGGCTTTCCAGAAAGGCAAGGCTGGCCTCCCTGACGGCCACCGCCTTGACTCCGCACCCCGCCGGGTCCAAACTGCGATGACTGTGTGACCTCGACGAACTCGGGAGGGCCCGTGGGCACCACCTCGCATGAAGTCCCGGATGTCGCTAGGGGTCAGGAGGAGGGACAGCTCAGACGCGTCCTCGGGCCCAGGCTGTTGCTGCTGTTCATCGTCGGCGACATCCTCGGTGCCGGGGTGTACGCGGTCACCGGCCCGATGGCCGGGATGGTCGGGGGCATCCTCTGGCTGCCCTTCCTGCTGGCCTTCGCGGTGGCGACCATGACCGCCCTGTCCTACCTGGAGCTGGTCACGCACTACCCGCACGCGGCCGGGGCCGCGCTGTACACGCACAAGGCCTTCGGCATCCACTTCCTCACGTTCCTCGTCGCCTTCGCGGTGGTGTGCTCCGGCATCACCAGTGCCTCGACCTCGGCCAACGTCCTCGCCCAGAACTTCTTCGGCGGGCTCGAGGTCAACGGCTGGAGCGGACCGGTCGAGGGCGGGGCCGTCACGGCGCTCGCGCTCGGGTTCATGGTGCTGCTGGCCCTGGTCAACCTGCGGGGCGTGGGCGAGAGCATCAAGTTCAACGTGGTGCTGACGCTGGTGGAGGTCACCGCGCTGTGCATCGTGATCGGCGTCGGGTTCTTCGCGATGGCCCAGAACGGCGCGGACCTGGGCCAGCTCGTCGTGTTCCAGGACAACGGGGACAAGGGACTCTTCCTCGCGGTCACCGCCGCGACCTCGATCGCCTTCTTCGCCATGGTGGGCTTCGAGGACGCCGTCAACATGGTCGAGGAGACCAAGGACCCCCAGCGCATCTTCCCACGCACCATGCTCACCGGGCTCGGGATCGCGGTGCTGTTCTACATGCTGGTGGCGGTCTCCGCGGTCGCCGTGCTCACCCCCACCGAGCTGGCCCGGATCGGCGAGGCCGAGGGCCGGGCGTTGCTGGAGGTGGTGCAGAAGGGCGCCCCGGACTTCCCGATCGACCGGATCTTCCCGTTCCTGGCCGTGTTCGCCGTGGCCAACACCGCCCTGATCAACATGCTGATGGCCAGTCGGCTGGTCTACGGCATGGCGAAGCAGAATGTGCTGCCGCGACCCCTGGGGAAGGTCCTGCCGCACCGGCGGACGCCCTGGACCGCGATCATCTTCACCACCGTCCTGGCCATGGCCCTGATCTGGTACGTCACCTCCGACCCGGAGAGCAACATCGTGCAGAACCTCTCCAGCACCACCGCCCTGTTGCTCCTATGCGTCTTCGCGGTGGTGAACGTGGCCTGCGTGGTGCTGAGGCGCCAGCGGCGGCAGAGGCCGGACGAGGCAGAACACCGGACGGCCTTCAACGCCCCCCGGATCCTGCCATACGTCGCCGGCGCCTTCTCGCTGTACCTGGCCGGACCCTGGGTGGAGCGCGATGCCGTGGTCTACCAGATCGCCGGCGGCCTGATGATCCTCGGGATCCTCCTCTGGGTGGTCACCCACTTCGTGAACAAGGCGACCAACCGGGAGGAGGGAGTGCCGGTGGGGGACCTCCTGATCGGCCAGGACGACCACCTGCCGCCCCGGCCACCGGGGCATTGACGGGCCCGGAGACCGGCGGCCATCCTCAGAGGTCCGGGCACCGCGCAACAGACTTGAGCGAATAAAGCTCAAGTCCGAGGTGTTATGCAGGGTGCACGGTCCGGACCTCCAGCCGCCCGGCATGGAGCACCTTTGCGGCGGGCCCGGGCCGGCCGCAGTCAACACAACCAGACCAAGGAGAACCCATGGCCACTCGTATCGACCCCTTCCGTGAACTGGATCGCCTCGCCGGACAGCTGCTGAGCCCGGTGCGCGGCCTGCGGCAGATGCCGATGGACCTCTACAAGGACGGCGACCGCTACATCGTCGAGGCCGACCTGCCCGGGGTCGACCCCTCCAGTGTCGACGTGGACGTGGACGGCCAGCTGCTGACCATCCGCGCCGAGCGCAAGGCGGCGGTGACCGAGCGCGAGGGCGTGCAGTGGATGACCCGCGAGCGGGAGACCGGCAGCTACGTCCGCCAGCTGAACCTCGGCCAGGACGTGGACCTGGAGAACATCTCCGCCACCTATGACCACGGCGTGCTGAAGGTGACCATCCCGGTCTCGCCGAAGTCCCAGCCGCGCAAGGTCAAGGTGTCCACCGGCAACGGCGCCCAGGACATCCAGGCGACCGCCACCGAGACCAGCGGCCAGGACCAGGGCCCGTCCGCACCGCAGGTGGACCCCAACATCTGATCCGCTCCCGCGGACACTGTTCCGCGGGCGCAGTGCCCGGAACGCGGGAAGGCCCCGTCCCGCCTCGGATGCCGAGATGGGACGGGGCCGTCCCGTCCGCTAGCCGCGGAGGGGCATCACACCGCCAGCTTGTCCACGATCTTCTGGACGACCGCGTTCAGGGTGGCCGAGGGACGCATGGCCTCGGACACCTTCTCCGGGGACGGGTGGTAGTAACCGCCGATGTCCACCGGGGACCCCTGGACAGCGTTGAGCTCGTCCATGATGGCCTGCTCGTTCTCGGCCAGCTCTGCGGCGATGTCCGTGAAGCTGGCGGCCAGCTCGGCGTCGTCGGACTGCTGCGCCAGCTCCTGGGCCCAGTACAGGGCCAGGTAGAAGTGCGAGCCGCGGTTGTCGATCTCGCCGACCTTGCGGGACGGGTTGCGCCCCTCTTCCAGGAACGTCCCGGTGGCACGGTCCAGGGTCTCGGCCAGCACCTGGGCGCGGGCGTTGCCGTTGGACACGGCCTCGTGCTCGAAGGACACTGCCAGGGCGAGGAACTCGCCGAGGGAGTCCCAGCGCAGGTGGTTCTCCGCCACGAACTGCTGGACGTGCTTCGGGGCCGAGCCGCCGGCCCCGGTCTCGAACAGCCCGCCGCCGTTGATGAGCGGCACGATCGAGAGCATCTTGGCGGAGGTGCCCAGCTCCAGGATCGGGAACAGGTCCGTCAGGTAGTCGCGCAGGACGTTGCCGGACACGGAGATGGTGTCCTGGCCCCGGCGCAGGCGGTCGATGGTGAAGTGGGTGGCCTCCTGGGGATCCATGATCTCGATCTGCAGCCCCACGGTGTCGTGCTCGGTCAGGTACTGCCGGACCTTGGCGATGACGTTCGCGTCGTGGGCGCGGTTCTCGTCCAGCCAGAACACGGCCGGGGTCTGGGAGGCGCGAGCCCGCGTGACCGCCAGCTTGACCCAGTCGCGCACCGGCACGTCCTTGGTCTGGCACGCACGCCAGATGTCCCCGGCCTGCACCTGGTGCTCGATCAGCACGGCCCCGGAGCCGTCGACCACCTGGACGGTGCCAGCCTCCTCGAGGATGAAGGTCTTGTCGTGGGACCCGTACTCCTCGGCCTTCTGGGCCATCAGCCCGACGTTCGGGACGGTGCCCATCGTGGTGGGATCGAAGGCACCGTTGGCCTTGCAGTCATCGATGACCACCTGGTAGATGCCCGCGTAGGAGGGGTCCGGAAGCACGGCCAGGGTGTCCTGCTCCTGGCCGTGCTTGTTCCACATGTGCCCGGACGAGCGGATCATGGCCGGCATGGAGGCGTCCACGATGACGTCCGAGGGCACGTGCAGGTTGGTGATGCCCTTGTCCGAGTTGACCATGGCCAGGTCCGGACCGTTCGCGTAGGCGGTCTCGATCTCGGCGCGCACGCCCTCGGCCACCTGGGGGTCCAGCGTGTCCAGCCCGGAGAGGATGGCGGCGAGCCCGTCATTGGCGCTCAGGCCGGCGGCGTCCAGCTCAGCACCGTACTTCTCGAACACTGCCGGGAAGTAGGCCTTGACCACGTGACCGAAGATCACCGGGTCGGACACCTTCATCATGGTGGCCTTCAGGTGCGTGGAGAACAGCACACCCTCGTCCTTGGCCCGCTTGATCTGGGTGGTGAGGAACTCGTCCAGGGCCTGGGCGGACATGAAGGTGCCGTCCACGATCTCCCCGGCCAGGACCTTGAAGTCGTCCTTCAGCACGGTGGTCTCACCCTCGCCGTCCACGAACTGGATGCGGATGGTGCCGTCCTCGGGGATGATCACGGACTTCTCGTTGTGGAAGAACGCATCCCGCTTCATGTAGGCGACCTTGGTCTGGGAGTCGGCCGACCAGGCGCCCATGGAGTGGGGATGCTTCTTCGCGAAGTTCTTCACCGACTGCGGGGCCCGACGGTCCGAGTTGCCCTCACGCAGCACCGGGTTCACGGCGGAGCCCTTGACCTTGTCGTAGCGGGCGCGCGCGTCCTTCTCCTCCGCGGTCTTCGGCTCGTCCGGGTAGGCCGGCAGGGCGTAACCGTGGGACTGCAGCTCGGCGACCGCGGCCTTCAGCTGCGGCACGGAGGCGGAGATGTTCGGCAGCTTGATGACGTTGGCGTCATCGGTCTTGACCAGTTCACCCAGTTCGGCGAGGGCGTCGCTGACGCGCTGGTCCTCGGGGAGCACATCGTTGAAGGCGGCCAGGATGCGGCCGGCCAGCGAGATGTCCCGGGTCTCCATCTCCACACCGGCGGTCGAGGCGAAGGCCTGGACCAGCGGCAGGAGCGAGCCGGTGGCCAGCATGGGTGCCTCGTCGGTATGGGTGTAGATGATCTTCGACATGAAGCGTCGCTCTCCTCACAGGGCGCAACCGGGTGACGGCCTCGCCGGGTCGTGGTGATGGTTCAATCCGGCCCTAATCTACCGGAGGCCGCCCGGTCCACCGATCCGGTGACCGGACCTGGCGGCACCGTCCTCCCGGCGCTCAGCCGTGGAAGAAGTGCCGGGCGCCGGTGAAATACATGGTGATGCCGGCCGCCTCCGCGGCGGCGATGACCTCCTCGTCGCGGATGGAGCCACCAGGCTGGACCACGGCGCGCACGCCGGCGTCGATCAGGATCTGCAGCCCGTCCGCGAACGGGAAGAACGCATCGGACGCGGCCACCGCGCCGCGGGCCCGTTCCGGCGCCCCGGTGCCGGTGACGTTCTCGGCACCACCCGCCGTCGTGATCTCGGCGCCTCCGGCCCCGGCGCCCGTCCCCACGTCCTGGGCGCCGGTCGCGGCGGCCCCCAGGGTGTTGGCGCGCTCGACGGCCAGCCGGCAGGAGTCCAGCCGGTTGACCTGCCCCATGCCAACGCCGACGGTGGCCCCGTCCGAGGCCAGCAGCACGGCGTTGGACTTCGCGGCACGCACCGCGCGCCAGGCGAAGGCGAGGTCGGCGAGGGTCTGGCCGTCCGCGGCGGGACCGGCGGCCAGGGTCCAGGTGGCGGGGTCGTCACCGGCGGCGTCGATCGCGTCCCGGGCCTGCAGCAGCATGCCCCCGGAGACCTGCTTGTACTCCACGGAGTCCCGGGCGTAGCCCTCGGGCAGGCGCAGCAGGCGAAGGTTCTTCTTGGCGGAGAGGATCTCCAGGGCCTCGGCGGAGAAGGCCGGGGCGATGACGACCTCGGTGAAGATGTCCTTGACGGTGGCGGCCATGCCGGCGGTGACCTCGCGGTTGGCGGCGATCACGCCACCGAAGGCGGACACCGGGTCGCAGGCGTGGGCCTTGCGGTGGGCCTCGGCGATCGGATCGTGTCCCTGGGCGCCGGAGACCGGCGCCTCCTCGGACACGGCCACGCCGCAGGGGTTGGCGTGCTTGACGATGGCCACGGCCGGGACGTCGAAATCGTAGGCGGCGCGCAGGGCGGCGTCGGCGTCGGCGTAGTTGTTGTAGCTCATCGGTTTGCCGTGCAGCAGCTCGGCCTGGGCGATGCCGGGGGCGGCGCCGTCCTCCACGTACAAGGCGGCCTTCTGGTGCGGGTTCTCGCCGTAGCGCAGGGTCTCGGCGCGCTGCAGCGTCACGCCGGCATAGGGCGGGAAGACGGGCGCGGACGGGCTCAGGGCTGGCACGTCCTGCGCGACCTGACCGGCGCCGGTGACCGCGGCGTCGGTCTCGACGTCGTCGTCGGCCTCGAACTGCGCGGCGGTCCAGGAGGCCACGGCATTGTCATAGGCGGCGGTGTGGGCGAAGGCGAGGGCGGCCAGCCGGCGCCGGGTCCGCAGGTCGAAACCGCCGGACTGCGCCGCGCTCACCACGTCCCCGTACCTCGCCGGGTCCACGACGACCGCGACGGAGGGGTGGTTCTTCGCCGCGGCGCGGACCATGGAGGGCCCGCCGATGTCGATCTGCTCGACGACCTCGTCCTGGCCGGCGCCGGAACGCACGGTGTCCACGAACGGGTAGAGGTTCACGACCACCAGGTCGAAGGGCTGCACGTGGAGCTGCTCGAGCTGGGCCACGTGGTCCTCGCGGCGGCGGTCGGCGAGGATCCCGGCGTGCACCATCGGGTGCAGCGTCTTCACCCGGCCGTCCAGGCACTCCTGGAACCCGGTCACCTCGGACACCTCGGTCACCGGGACCCCGGCCGCGGCGATCCGCTTCGCGGTCGAGCCGGTGGAGACGATCTGGACCCCGGCGGACTGCAGGCCGCTGGCCAGCTCCTCGAGCCCGGTCTTGTCGTAGACGGAGATGAGGGCCCGCTTGAGCGGGACCCGGTCGAGCTGGATGGTCACTGGTGTGCTCCTGGGTGCTTCGGTCCGGTACGGCGGAAGTGCGTGAGGGGTGCCGGCCGGGCCGGACGCCGCATCCAGTGTAGGTCGGGGCGGCGCGGGGCGGGCCGGGATGACGGGTGGGGACGACCGGGACCACCCCGGCGTCGGGGCCGGACGGCCCCCCGGGCCGGGGAGGCGCCCGGACCGGGGAGGCGCCCGTGCCTCACTCGCCGTGGGACTGGGCCAGGTGCTCCACCAGCTTCCCGGCGCGTTCCTCGGACCGGCGCTGCAGGCCGAACTCCGCGGCGTACAGCACCCCGTAGCCGAACGTGTCCTCACCGGCCTTGGCGGCCTTCTTCGCGGTGTGCAGCACGTGCTCCTGGAACATGATGGAGTCCCGGTGCTCGCCCAGGGCCTCCTGCAGCTTCTTGGCGGTCTTCATGCGGGCCACCAGGTGGCTGCCCAGGTCCAGTCCGGTCGCGTCCTGGACGGCCTTGACCGCGTAGCGCAGGCGCTTGGCCTCCTTGCGGACCTCGTGCATCAGCTCGATCCGGCGCTCCGCGTCCTCCTCGGTGGCGGCCCGCTCGGCCAGCTCCAGCACCGCGTCGACCTGTTCGGCGGCCAGCGGTTCCATGGTCCCGGCGGCGTCGGCGGCCTGCGCCTCGTCGATCTCCGGGTGCAGCGGCACATCCCGGGCGTAGGCGTCCAGCCGGTCCAGGACGTCGAAGTACCACTGGGTGCGCATCCGCTTCAGGAGCTCGTCATGGGCCGCGGAGTACTCCTCGGCCTTGACCTTGCGCAACCGCTTGACCGTCTTGCCGGGGACCGTCCCCGCGACCGGACCGGAGGCCCCGCCGGGCAGGTCCTCCATCCTCTCGTCCACCTGGTCCCGGACCACCTCGGCGTCCCGGGCCACGGAGAGCAGCCGGCCCAGCCTGCGCAGGTCCTTGTTCACCCCGGCGGTGGCGTCCGGGTCCAGCAGCGGCGAGTAGGTCTGCAGGGTGGAGCGCAGGGTCCGGCACACCACGCGGAACTGGTGGATGGAGTCCTCCACGTCGCGGCGCACCAGCGGATCCCAGCCCTTGAGCACCTTCATCTCGGCGCGGACGGTCTTGGTCAGCACGGCGTGCAGTCCCGGGGTGGTCCCGTCCGGGGCGTCCACCGCGCGAGGGTCCAGCGGATCGGCCGCCTTGCCGACCACCTTCTCCACCTTCGAGCCCGCTGCCGAGGGCCGTGCTCCGGAGTCCTGCAGGACCTGCCCGACGGCGTCCAGGAACCGCACGGCGCCCGAGGCCGGTTCCTGCGGGGTCGCCTCGGCGGCGCGGTCGGCCCCGTCCGGCGTCGGGCCCTCCCCCGCGACCTCGCGGACCTTCAGGGCGGAGTCCAGCAGGTCGGCGTCGACGACTTCGACCTCCCACTCCCGCCAGTGCTGGACGCGGGACTCGGAGCGGAACCCCACCGACATGGCGGCCACCTGGTCGTCGCAGACCTCGGCGAGCTGGCGGCCGTGGAAGTCCATCAGGTCCACCACCGAGCGCAGGGTGTTGAGCCGGGCGATCGGCCCGAGCGACTTGCCGCGCACGTGGACCTGCACCAGGTCCAGGATCCGGTCCGGGACGCGCACGCCCTCGGGACCGGGCGCGGCGTCGGTGCAGTCCTCCGCGTCCAGCGGGGACTGCAGTTCCAGGCGGTGGTCGCCGGACTTGATCTTCACGTGCCAGCCGGCGTCCGCCCCGCCGGTGCGCCGGCGCAGGGTCACCCCGTTGGCCGAGAGGACCCGGTCCGGGGTGTCGAAGTAGACCGCCTCCAGGGCCATCGGCGGGCGGTACCGGACCTGGGCCACACCGCCCACGCCGTTGAGCCGGGGCAGGGAGGCCTGGCCGTCGACGTCGTACTTCCGCTCGATCTCCACATGGACTGCGTCACTCATGGCACCATGATCCCAGACACGGCGCCGAAACCCCGGAAGAATCGAAGCCCGCCATCAGTTCCTCGAATCCCCGTACCAGTCCTGCCTCGACCCTGCCCACGGGTGAGGAGATCGTCCAGAACCTGCCGTGGCGGTGGAACACCCAGGGCCGGGTCTTCATCGTCGGCGGCCTGGGATTCATGTTCGACGCCTGGGACGTCTCCCTCAACGGCGTGCTGATCCCGCTGCTGCGCGAGGAATGGGCCCTCAGCGCCGGCCAGGCCGCGTGGATCGGCACCGCGAACCTCATCGGCATGGCCCTGGGGGCCTTCGTCTGGGGCACCGTCGCGGACCGGATCGGACGCAAGAAGGCCTTCGCGGCCACCCTGTTGGTCTTCTCGGTCTTCACCCTCGCCGGCGCCCTGACCGGCGGCATCGGCTGGTTCGTGCTGTTCCGGTTCCTGGCCGGATTCGGCCTGGGCGGTTGCATCCCCGTCGACTACGCCCTGGTCGGGGAGTTCACCCCGCGCAGGCACCGGGGCACCGTGTTGACCGCCATGGACGGCTGGTGGCCGATCGGGGCGGCCGGCTGCGGCTTCCTGTCCGCCTGGCTGGTGGCCACGTGGGGCGACTGGAGGCTGCCCCTGCTCGTGATGATCCTGCCGGCGCTGCTGGTGTTCCTCGTCCGGCTGATGGTCCCCGAGTCCCCCCTGTTCCTGATCCAACAGGGCCGCGAAGCCGACGCGCGCAAGGTGATCGACGAGATGGTCCGGCGCACCGGCGAGCCGGCGCGCGAGTACGTGCTGCCGCCCGTGCCCAAGCCGAAGCCGCTGACCGTCGGCGCCCTGGGCGAACAGCTGGCCTCGCTGTGGCGGTACTCCGCCAAGGTCACCCTCGTGTCCTGGGCGCTGTTCTTCACCATCATGCTCGTCTACTACATCGCCCTGCAGTGGCTGCCGACCTTCCTCATCGACGCCGGCTACGAGCAGGCCCGGGCGTTCATCATGACCGGCGCCATGGCCGCCGTCGGGTTGCTCGGCGTGATCGTGGCCGCCTGGCTGGTGGAGAAGACCGGCCGCAAGTGGCTGCTGGCGGTCACCGCCGTGGTCTCCTCGTTCCTGATGGCCGCGCTGGCGGCGCTGCTGGACGTGCCCGCCGCCGTGCTGCCCCTCGTGCTGTCCTTCGGGTTCGTGGTGCAGGTGGCGATCCCCGTGCTCTACACCTACGTCTCGGAGCTCTACCCCACCGAGCTGCGCGGGTCCGGCTTCGGCTGGGCCTCGGCCGTGTCCCGGATCGCCGCCGGCGTGGGCCCGCTGGTCTTCGTCGCCTGGCTGGTCCCGGCCATGGGCCTGGTCTGGTCCTTCGTGGTGACCGGCGTGCTGGTGGTGGCGGCGGTGGTGTTGATGATGGCCATGGCCCCGGAGACCAGGGGCCGGGAGCTGGAGGTCACCGAGGCGTGAGCGCCGGGGCCGCCGGGACCGGGGCGGTCACGACGCCGGCCGGACCGTCGGCGTGCGGCCTTCCCGTGGGCGTGCTGTCGCACTGTGCTTGCCTGCCCGTCACCGCATCGTGACCTGGACGTCATCCGGTGCCCGCAGGGTGGACAGGGCCGGGCCAGGGATGAACCCGGCTCAACAGACCAGCGGAGGACACACGTGAAGAAGAGCAGCGGTTCGCATAAGCACCACCCCCACCCCGAGACGGCTCCCGGGCGCCCCCGCGGCCGGGACACCGGCCGCCGCGTCGCCGCCGGCGCCCTGACGGTCGTCGTCGCCGCCACCCTCGCTCAGGGCAGCGCCCTGGCCGCGCCGGCTTCGACCGCAGCCGCGCCGCCGGCCGGCGTCCAGCCGGCGGCCGGGAAGGCCGGGCCCGCCGCGGCCGGCGACCGGGACCGCGACCGTGACCGTGACCGGGGCGAGAGGTCCCCGAGCTGGGAGCGCACGGCGTTCCGCGGCCAGGTGGAGGTGGTCGAGGGCGAGGACGCCGGGGCCACCACCGTCTCCGGGACCGTCTTCGAGGACCGCAACGAGAACTCCACCCAGGACCGCCGCGAGCGCGGGATCCGGGGCGTCCGGGTCTCCAACGGACGTGACGTCGTCACCACGGACCGCCACGGCGACTACGAGCTGCCGGTCTATGACAACATGACCGTCTTCGTCACCCAGCCGTCCGGCTACCAGGTCCCCGTGGACGAGGACAACGTGGCCCAGTTCTCCTACAACCACCTGCCCGAGGGGTCCCCCGAGCTGCGGTTCGGCGGGATCGAACCGACCGGTCCGGTCCCCGGGGCCCTGAACTTCCCGCTGGCTAAGAGCAAGGCCACCCAGTCGAACGCGCAGCATTGCGTCATCGGCGGTGACGTGCAGACGTACACCGAGGAGGAGGTCGAGTTCGCCCGCAGCGGGGCCTTCGCCGACCTGGCCGACCGCACCGACTACGCCGGCTGCGGCGCCCTGTTCATCGGTGACGTGGTGGGAGACGACCTCTCGCTCTACCCGAAGACGCGGGAGCTGGCCTCCATGCTCAACGGCCCGGCCCGCTTCCTGCCCGGCAACCACGACCTGGACTTCGACGCCACCGAGCGCGAGCACAGCACCGATTCCTTCCGGGAGAACCTGGGTGCCGCCTACTACTCCTACGACGTCGGTCGCGCCCACGTGGTCGCCACCAGCAACCTGGACTTCCCCACTCGCGAGGACGCCGCCAAGGGTGACTACAACGGGAGCCTGGACGAGCGGCAGATGCAGTGGCTGCGCAACGACATCGAGAACACCCCCGAGGACCGGTTGATCGTGCTGGCCGGACACGTGCCGCTGCTGGACTTCGCCGACCAGGGCAGCCAGAAGCACCAGGTGGACCAGGTCCGGGAGATCTACGAGATCCTCGAGGGCCGCGAGGTGATCACCCTGGGCGGGCACACGCACAGCGTGGAGAACCTGCGGGCCGGGGACTCGATGGCCGGCTGGAAGGACCTGTTCGGCGTGGAGGAACTGCCCTTCACCCACATCACCGCGGGAGCCATCTCCGGGGACTGGTACAGCGGACGGGACGTGGAGGGCAGCTTCCCGCTGGCCGTCCAGCGTGATGGCGCCCATCCCGGCGTGCTGACCCTGGACCTCAAGGGCACGCAGGTCACGGAGCGCTTCACCGTCCGCGGGGAGGACGAGGACTTCCAGCAGACGCTGAGCCTGAACACCCCGCGGTACCGGGCCTGGTTCGAGGAGAACAAGGACAACGGCGGAGAGGCCCCGGCCTTCGAGAACCCGCTGCAGGTCTCCCCCGACGACCTGCTGGACCGCACGTGGCTGACTACGAACTTCTTCATGGGGTCCACCGGCTCCACGGTCGAGGTCTCGATCGACGGCGCCGACCCGGTCGAGGCCGTCCGCACCCAGTCCCTGACCGGGGAGGGCCAGCGCGTGGGCGCCCAGTGGTCCGACCCGGCCGCCGTGCAGGAGCAGCTGGTCCACGGCGGGTCCCTCGCCGACCGGACCATGCACCTGTGGCAGTTCGAGCTGCCGGCGTCCATGGAGCCCGGGGAGCACACCGCCGAGGTGACCTCCACCGACGTCCACGGTCGCGAGTACACCGAGGAGATCACCTTCGAGGTCACAGGGTAGTCACCGGGCACCCGCCTCCGAGGGGACGGTGGCCGGACACCCCGGCCGACGGACCGGGTCCCGGTGATCCTGGCCCCCCGCCGTGGGAACCACGGCGGGGGGTCTCGATCACCGGGACCCCCTTCGTCTCGGGCCTTCCCCCGGCTAGCGTGTGGGGGACCGGCCCGCGGATGAGGAGCGACCGATGACGGAACGGATGATCCAGGCCCGCGGCGCCGAGCTCTGCACCGAGTCCTTCGGCGACCCGGCGGCTCCGCCCCTGCTGCTCATCATGGGCCTGGGCGCCTCGATGCTCTGGTGGGACGAGGGCTTCTGCCGCCTGCTCGCCGACGGCGGACGCTTCGTCATCCGCTACGACCACCGGGACACCGGTCGCTCGGTGGCCTACCCACCCGGCCGCCCCGGGTACACGGGCCAGGACCTGGTCGACGACGCCGTCGGTGTCCTCGACGCCTACGGGCTCCCGGCCGCCCACGTGGTCGGCCTCTCCGCGGGTGGCGGGTTGGCTCAGCTGCTCGCCCTCGACCACCCGGACCGCGTGCTCTCCCTGGTCCTGATCAGCACCAGCCCCGCGGTCCCCGGGGAGCGCCGGTTGCCGCCTCCGACCCGTGATGTCCTGGACTTCGCCTCCACGGTGGACGTCGACTGGTCCGACCCCGCGTCCGTGGCCGACTACCTCGTCGGGTACGAGCGGATGCTCACCGGCCCGGACCGCCCGGTCGACGTGGCCGCGGTGAAGGGTCTCGTGGCCCGTGACGTCGCCCGTTCCCGGGACATCCGGACGGTCCAGAACCACGACCTGCTGGCGGACGAGGAACGCCCCCGGGGGCCGCTGTCCTCGATCACCGCACCCACGCTGGTCATCCATGGCGGTGCCGATCCGCTCTTCCCGCCCGCCCACGGGAGGGCCCTGGCCGAGGAGATTCTGGGGGCCCGACTCCTACCGCTCGACGCGGCCGGCCATGGACTGCAGCGGGCGGACTGGCAGATCGTGGCCCGCTCGATCCTGGAGCACACCGCGGCCGACCGGTGACCCTCACCCCCGACGACGCAGGAACTCCCGGAACGTCATCGGTGCCGTCCCGGTGACCGCCTCGATGTCCCCGCTGACCACGTCCAGCTCACCCCGGGCGATTGCCGTGTAGGTCGACACCCAGGCATCGGCCTGCCACGGCGGCGGGTTCCACGCCCGGCGGGACGCGTGTGCCTCCTCCACGGTCTCGTCGTGGAAGCGCACCTCGGCCCCTCCACCTCGCAGATGATCCGGGTGACCTCGTCGAAGGCCAGGGCCTCCGGCCCGGTGAGACGATAGGTCCGCCCCGCGTGCCGGGCGGGGTCCTGGAGGACGCGTCACGAGGGGCCCGGGACGTCGCGGCGGTGCTCCCGGCAGGTTGTGCGGTGTAGGACCATGGACGCCATGGACATCCGCGACGAACGGCTCAGCATCCCCGTCGGTGAGGAGACCGTCACCGCCGTCTGCGCCCGCCCCGGCTCCCCCACCGCCACCGTGGTGGTCGCGCACGGTGCCGGGGCCGGCATGGACCATCCCTTCCTCATCGGCTTCACCGGTGCCCTCAACGACGCCGGCGTGGCCACCTGGCGCTTCAACTTCCCCTACGCGGAGGCCGGGAAGAAGTTCCCCGACCGCGCGCCCAAGGCCGTCGCCACCTGGCGCGCGGTGATGGCGGCGGCCCGCGAGCGAGCCGGGGGCGCTCAGGTCTGGGCGGCGGGCAAGTCCTTCGGCGGCAGGATGGCCTCGATGGCCGTCGCGGAGGGCATGGAGGCCGCCGGACTGGTCTTCCTGGGCTACCCGCTGCACCCGCCGGGCAAACCGGGGAAGCTGCGGGACGAGCACCTCTACGGGCTCACGCTGCCCATGCTCTTCCTGCAGGGATCCCGGGACACGTTCGCCCTGCCCGGCGAGCTGGAACCGGTGGCCGGGCGCATCGGGGACCACGCCGTCGTGCGCCGGGTGGCGGAGGCCGACCACTCCTTCAAGGTGCCGCGGGACCGGCGCAGCCAGGAGCAGACCGGGGCCGGCCTGGCCCCGGCGGTGCTCGAGTTCATCGCCGGCGGCGCGTAGGGCCTACTGGCCGCGCGGTAGGCGCATCAGCGCCTCGAGCGGGCCCACCTCGAACCGGCGGGTCCACAACCAGGCGAAGAGCAGGGACGCCAGGCACAGCACGGCGGTGACCGCGTAACCGCCGGCCAGCGAGCCGGGCCCGGGGCGGACGAACACGGCCAGGGCCAGCAGGTGGCCCACGTAGACGGTCAGGGACAGCCGCCCCATGGCGGCCAGCGCCGGTGTCCATCGGGTCAGGAAGCGCTCCGCCGCCAGGCACGCACCGAGGATGCACAGGGCCGCACCGATGCTCGAGATGAGCCACAGCGGCATCTGGGAGTGCCCGGTCACGGACACCAGCCGGTCCCAGCCGACCGTCCGCCCGGGCTCTCCCACCAGCAGGACCAGGAACCGGGAGAAGGCGTAGGCCCCGACGGCGGCCACCGCACCGCCCACCAGGAACACGCGCTGAAGCCGTCCGTCCCGCAGGTCCAGCCGGCCGATCACCATCCCGAGCAGGAACGGCGCCACCCACACGACGGCCGGGTAGGACCCGGAGAACAGGATGTCGTCCAGGATCTCCGGCGGGGGGTCCACGAGGGTGGGTTCCTTGATGGTGAAGGCATCCGTGCCGCGCCGCACGGCCACCCAGAGGATCGGGCCCGCCACGAGGAAGGTGGCGGACAGGGCGGCCAGCAGCCACGTCGGAGCCCTCAGCAGCGGCAGGCACACGACGAACAGCAGGCCGTAGACCGGCAGGATGACGCTGGCCTCATGGCCGGCCATCTGCAGGGCCAGCCCGCCCACGAGCAGCAGGGCCGCCCGCCACACCACGGTCTGCCACGGCAGGGGGCCACCTAAAGGCCCTCGCGAGGAACGCGTGAGGATGGACATCCCCACGCCGGCCAGCAGCATGAACAGCACGGAGGACCGTCCCAGCGGGAGGTCGTAGAGCGTGCCGAACAGGCCGCCCTCACCCCGGGGTCCGACGTTGACGGCGATCATCCCGATGATCGCCAGTGCCCGCGCCACGTCCAGGCCGACCATGCGGCCGGTCCTCGGGGCAGGCTCACCGGCACCGACCGGGGGCCGCTCGGCCGGCCGGTCGTCGTCGGATTGCTGGAAGGAGGATGGGACGGCGCCCATGAGGGTCATCCTTCACCCTGTGGGGCCGCGACGTCGGCGATCTCCACGTCGGCCTCCCGGCGGCTGTCGGTGGCCCCGGTGACCTCACCGGTGGCGTAGTCGATCTCCAGGGCCTGCACCGAACCGAAGATCGCCTGGTCCCGCTCGGTGCGCTGGAGCTCCCACTTTCGCTCGTCGATGAGCCGGGCGAGGTCCCCGGACGGTTCCTGCTCCACGGCCAGCACGCCGTCCTGGAGGTGGTACCGCGGGGCGTCGACGGCCTCCTGCAGCGGGGCGTCCTGCAGCGCCCAGGCGACGAGGACCCCGGAGAGGATGTTGGGGATCTGGTGCCCGCCCGGGCTGCCGAGCCCGAGCACGGGACGGCCCTCGTCATCGAGCACCATGCTGGGGGCGGACCAGCTCACGGACTTGCGCCCGGGCTCGGGCCTGTTCGCCGGGGACGCCTCGCTCTCGAAGCGGGAGAGCTGGTTGTTGAGGAAGAACCCGCCGACGGAGGCCGACTCGCTGCCGCCCCAGAAGCTCGTCAGGGTGTTGGTCATGGAGACGGTGAACCCGGACCGGTCCACGACCGTCAGGTGGGTCGTGTTGCCCGCGGTCACCACGCCGGTGGCCGTCACCGGGCCCGCGCCGTCGTCGGCTCCGGTGGCCCCGGCACCGGTCCCGCCGGCCAGCAGTCCCACCCGGTCGGCGATGCCGGCGTTGCGTGCCGGATCCGTGAGCTGGTCGACCGGGACGTCCACGAAGTCGGGATCCCCGAGGAAGTGGGTGACCGATCCCTCGGCCGCGATCCATGCCTCGGCCAACCGGTCCACGTAGCCGGCCGTCCCCGGTTCGTGCTCGCCGACCCCCAGGGCCTCGGCGACCTGGAGCTGCTGGACGAGGGCGGCGCCGGGCAGGGGCGGGGCGGCCGAGAGGACCTCGTAGTCGCCGAATTCCCCGCTGACCGGCTCCACCTGCTCGGGCTCGTAGGCCGCGAGGGACGCGGCGTCGAGCCCGTCGACCTCGCTGAGCCGATCCGCGATGCTGCCGGTGTAGAACGCCTCGGGCCCCTGGTCGGCGATCGTGGTCATGGTCCGGGCCAGGTCCTCCTGCACCAGCGTCTCCCCCGCGACCAGTGGTTCACCCGAGGCGGAGTGGTAGTGCTCCAGGCCCTCGATGGAGACCGGGCCGAAGTCCGAGCGCATCCGCTGGGCCAGGAAGTCGGAGACGGGGAAGCCCTCCTGCGCCAGGCCGATCGCCGGCTGCAGCAGCTGCTCCCACTCCAGCGTCCCGTGGTCTGCATGGATCTGCGCGAGCCCCGCGACCAGTCCCGGGACGCCGGTGCCGGAGTCCGGGATCCGCCCGTCCTGGGCCACCACCTCGCGGTAGTCATAGCTCGTGGCCTCCTCGCCCGGGGCCGCCAGGAGGGCCGAGCCACCCCCGCCGATGCCGGAGGCGTAGGGCTCCACCACGGCCACGGCGAAGGCCACGGCCACGGCGGCATCCGCGGCGTTGCCGCCCTCGTCCAGGACCTGCATCCCCGCTTCGACGGCCTCCGGGTGCGCGGCGGAGACGCCGTGCTGGTCCAGCTGGGCGGCCGCGCCCGCCGGGGAGGTGCGCGGTTCCGCGCTCGCGGAGGGACTGGGGCGCGCGGTGTCACCGGCGGACGACGACGGCGCAGCCGGGGAGGACGTTCCGGGTGCCGGTGCGGAGGTCGGCGCCTGGCAGGCGGACAGGGTCAGTACGGCCGCCAGCAGCGGCACGGCACCGAGGGCCGGTTGCTTCTTCATGGGCTCCTTGGGGACGACAGGTCGCCAGTGAAGATCACGGTGCGATCACGACGACAGCCTTCATCGACTATCCCACACTGCGGCCCCCGCCGTCCGGCTCCGAACGGCGGCGGCTCCCGTGTCCACAGCCCGTGCCCGGCCCGGCGACCGGACCGGTGCCCGGACGGGTCCGGCCTGCGCAGGGTTCTCTGCTCCGGTGCACAGTCCCCGCCAAGGTTCGGCCCGTACCGTCGAGGGCGTCACAAGGTGCGAGTGATGATGACAGAAGGCCCCGGCGGTCCCCTCAGCCGGGGCCTTCGCCTTGCCCGGTCCACGGCTTACGCTGTGTCCATGACCGGCACCGACAGCCCCGCAGTCCCTGGTCCCCCCGGATCCGCCGACGTCGACGCGTACATCGACGGGTTCCCCGAGCTGGCCCGCGCCCTGTTGAGGGAACTGCGCGACCTGGCCCGGGCCGTCGTGCCCGAGGCCACCGAGACGCTGAAGTGGAACGAACCGGCCTACGTCCACCCGCGCGGGACCATCCTGTTCCAGTTCTCCGGCCACAAGGCCCACGCCAACATGACCTTCACGCCCAGCGTGCGCGAGGCCTTCGAGGACGAACTGGTCAACTTCGAGACGGGCAAGGGCTCGGTGAAGCTCTTCTACGGCCAGCCGGCGCCGCACGACCTGCTCGAGCGGATGATGCTGGCCCGGGTGCGCGAGTACGAGGACGAGGGCGTCACCTGGATGTAGCCGGGCCTCTCGCCCCCGGGACCCGCGCCCCTAGACTGCCCCCATGCCCGATCCCACAGACCTCCCCGATCCCGGCGTGCCCACCGCCGTCCTCTTCGTCGACCTGCAGGAGGGCTTCTTCGAGTTCCCCGACCTGCAGGACACCCGTGCCCTGCTGGTCGAGGAGTCGAACTGGCTCGCCGCCCAGGCCCACGCGGGCGGCCACGCGGTGTTCGTGGTCAACACGGTGCACCAGGAGGACAAGTCCACCTGGACGCTGAAGATGCTCGAGGACGACCAGGGCTTCAACTTCGAGGGCAGCTGGCAGGCCAGCCTGCTCGACGGGCTGGACGTGGAACCGGCCCGCCACCTGGTCAAGACGCGGGACAGCGCGTTCTTCGGCACCGACCTGGTGGAGCAGCTGCGTGAGGCCGGCGTCCGCCGGCTCGTGCTGGCCGGCGTCACCGCAGAGTCCTGCGTCTCGGCCACCGGCCGGGACGCCTTCGCCCACGATTTCGAGGTCGTCTACGCCCGGCAGGCCATCGCCTCCTCCGACGCGGAGCGCGGCTGGACGGACCTGGAGAACGTCAGCGCGGACTTCCGCCAGACGATCCTGAACCGTCCCGAGGTTCAGCGGCTGCTGACCGCGAAGTAGTCCTCCGGCCGCTTCCCGGCGGCGAGCTCCCCGAGCACCGCGAGCAGTAGGTGCCGTTCCTGGACCTTGATCCGCTCGTGCAGGACCTCCTCGGTGTCCGTGGCGAGCACCGGCACGGCGGCTTGGGCCAGGATCGGCCCGGTGTCCACGCCGGCATCGGCGATGTGCACGGTGCACCCGGTGACCTTGACCCCGTACCGGAGGGCGTCCCGGACCCCGTGGGCGCCCGGGAAGGCCGGCAGCAGTGCCGGATGGGTGTTGAGGTACCGTCCGCCGAAGGCCTCCAGGAACTCCTCACCGACGATCCGCATGAAGCCGGAGGAGAGCACGTAGTCCGGCGCGTACGACGCCGTCCGGACGGTCAGCGCGTGGTTCCAGGCCGCCCGGTCGGGAAACTGCGCGAAGTCCACCACGAACGTCTCGATCCCGGCGGCCGAGGCGCGGGCCAGCCCGCCGGCGTCGGGACGGTCCGCCCCCACCGCGGCGATCTCCACGTCCAGCCGGCCGGCCACGACGGCGTCAATCACCGATTGCAGGTTGGTGCCGGATCCGGAGACGAGGGCCACGATGCGCATGGCTTCCATCGTAGGTCCACGTAGGGTGAACCCATGATCTCCTACAGATCAGTCACCAAGCGCTTCGCCGACGGCACCGTCGCGGTCCAGGACTTCAGCCTCGACGTCCCCCGCGGCACCCTGACCGTCCTGGCGGGGTCCTCGGGCTGCGGCAAGACGACCCTGATGCGCATGGTCAACCGGATGGTCGACCCCTCCTCCGGGCAGGTGCTCGTGGACGGCGAGGACGTGGCCGGCCGGGACCCGGTCGCCCTGCGCCGGCGCATCGGGTACGTCATGCAGAACTCGGGACTGCTGCCCCACCGCACCGTCGCCCAGAACATCGCCACCGTCCCGCGCCTCAACGGCGTGGACCGCCGCGCGGCCCGGCGGCGCACCGGGGAGATGATGGAACTCGTCGGCCTGGACGCAAAGCTGGCCGACCGCTACCCGGCGCAGCTCTCCGGCGGCCAGCAACAGCGTGTGGGGGTGGCCCGCGGACTGGCCGCCGACCCGGACATCCTCCTGATGGACGAGCCCTTCGGGGCCGTGGACCCGCTCGTGCGCTCCGAGCTGCAACGCCAGCTGCGCCAGCTGCACGGCCAGATCGGCACCACCATCCTGTTCGTCACCCATGACATGGACGAGGCCCTGGCCCTCGGCGACCAGATCGTGCTGCTGCGCGCGGGCGCGGACATCGCCCAGCAGGGCACCCCGCGGGAATTCGTCGCCGAGCCCGCCAACGACTTCGTGCGGACCTTCCTCGGACTGGACCGCGGCCAGCGCACCCTGCACCGCGAGCGCGCCGCGGACGGCTCGATCGTGGTGGTGGACGCCCACGGCCGGCCCGCCGGGGTGCTCGCGGAACCGGACGGCCGGCCCGACGACGGCGCGCACCCGGGTGCCGCGGCCGACGGCGGGCCCCGGCCGGGAATCCAGGACGCGCCGGGCGCATGAACTGGGTCCTGGACAACCTGCCGCTGATCGCGGACCGGACGTGGGCACACCTGGCCACGTCCCTGCCGGCCATCCTGGCCGCGCTGGTGATCTCCGTACCGCTGGGCTGGCTGGCACACCGCTACCGGATCCTGAACGGCCCCGTGCTGACCGGCGCCGGACTGATGTACGCCATCCCGTCCCTGCCGCTGTTCATCGTGCTGCCGGTGCTGATCGGCACCGGCGTGCGGGACGTGGTGAACGTGGTCGTGGCCCTGACCCTGTACGGGGTGGCCCTGCTCGTGCGCAGCGTGGCCGACGGGCTGGACGGGGTGCCGCCGGAGGCCCGCGGCGCCGCCGTGGCCCTGGGCTATCCGCCGCTGCGCCGGTTCCTGACCGTGGACCTGCCCCTGGCCGGCCCGGTGATCCTGTCCGGGCTGCGGGTGGTGGCCGTCTCCACGGTGTCCCTGTGCACCGTGGGGGCCGTCTTGGGCATCCCGTCGCTCGGGCTGCTCTTCACGGACGGGTTCCAGCGCGGGATCCTGGCGGAGATCCTCACCGGGATCGTGCTGACCGTGGTGCTCGCCCTGGCACTGGACCGATTGCTCGTGGTGCTGGGCCGGCTGGCCATGCCCTGGACGCGTGCGGAGGCGGGGGCATGAACCAGTTGTGGGAGGCCGTGCTCTGGTGCCTGGACCCCGCGCACTGGACCGGGCCGTCCGGGATCGCCGCGCGGTCCCTGGAGCACCTCGGCTACACGCTGCTGGCCGTGGTGATCGCCGCCGCCATCGCCGTGCCGATCGGCTGGTGGGTGGGCCACACGGGCAGGGGGCGCGGAGCCGCCGTCGCGCTCTCCGGGGCCGCCCGCGCCCTGCCGACCCTCGGGGTGCTCACCCTGACCGCGCTGCTGCTGGGCATCGGGCTGGCGGGGCCGATGACGGCCTTCGTCATCCTGGCCGTCCCGTCCATCCTGGCCGCCGCCTATGCCGGCTTCGAGGCCGTGGACCGCCGCGTGATCGACGCCGCCCGGGCCCAGGGGTACACCGGCGCCCAGGTGCTCTGGCAGATCGAGGTGCCCCTGGGGCTGCCCGTGCTGGTCGGCGGGCTGCGCTCGGCCGCGCTGCAGGTGGTGGCCACCGCCACCCTGGCCGCCTACGTCGGCGCCGGCGGGCTGGGCCGCTACCTGTTCCTGGGCCTGAAGACCCAGGACTACGCCATGATGCTCGGCTCCTCCCTGCTCGTCGTCGTCCTCGCCCTCGTCCTGGACGGGGTGTTCGCCCTGGCCGGACGGGCCGCCGTCCCACGTGGGGTGACAGTGGCGCGCCGCGGGGTCAACGCGTAGGTTTCAGAACAGCGCCCGTCTCCGGAAGAGGACCCCCATGAAGAACCCCACCCGCCGTTCCGCCCTGGCCCTGGCCGCCGTCGCCGCCCTCGCCCTGACCGGCTGCGGCAGCTCCGACCCGCTCGGCGGCCAGGACACCGCCTCCGGCTCATCGTCGGCCACGGGGGGCACGGGTGGGAGCGGGGACGCCCTCGTCATCGGGTCCCAGCAGTACTACTCGAACGAGATCATCGCCGAGCTCTACGCTCAGGCCCTCGAGGCCGAGGGGTACACGGTGGAGCGGGACTACCAGATCGGCCAGCGCGAGGTGTACCTGCCGGAGGTCGAGTCCGGGGCCATCGACGTCATGCCCGAGTACGGCGGGAACCTGCTCCAGTACTACGACGCCGAGGCCACGGCCACCTCGCCGGAGGACATCCAGGCCGCGCTGACCGAGGTGCTGCCCCAGGGGCTGCGTCCGCTGGAACCGGCCGAGGCCACGGACCAGGACTCCTACAACGTCACCCGCGCGTTCGCCGAGAAGCACTCCCTGACGTCCCTGGCGGACCTGAAGAACGTGGACGAGCCGCTGAAGGTGGCCGCCAACTCCGAGTTCGAGACCCGTCCCTACGGTCCTGCGGGACTCAAGGAGGCCTACGGGGTGGACGTGACCGTGGTGCCCGTGGAGGACTCGGGTGGCCCGCTGACCGTCAAGGCCCTGGTGGACGGGGACGTCCAGCTCGCCGACATCTACTCGGCCGACCCCTCGATCGCGGCCGAGGACCTGGTGACCCTGGAGGACCCGGAGAACCTGATCCTGCCGCAGAACGTCACTCCGATCGCCTCCGAGGCCGTGGACGAGGAGGCCGCCGCGATCATCGAGAAGGTCAACGCGAAGCTCACCCCGGAGGCGCTCATCGGCCTCAACCGGGAGTCCGTCGAGAAGGAGGCCTCCAGCGAGGACATCGCGCAGGCCTGGCTGGCCGGTCAGGGACTGTCCTGACACCCCAGTAGGCTGGAGCGGTGAGCCAGACCGCGCCCGGAGCATCGACCGACACCGAACTGACGCGGTACCGCTCGCTGCGCACCGCCCTGGTCTGGCTGGCGGGGATGCTGCTGCTGACCTACCTGGCCTCCGTCCTGACCCTGCCGTGGAAGGCCGTCTCCCTGGTCTTCGCCGTCACCGGCATCGTCTTCGGCGTCCTCGCCCTGGTCCGCACCGCCCGGATCCCCTCGCCGTGGCTCCTGCGCGTGGGCGCGGTGGCGGGCATGGCCGGCTGCGCCCTCTTCGGGTTCGTCACCGCCTCCCAGGTCGTGTTCTGGGACGCCACCACGCGGTTCGAGGACTGCACCGCCGGCGCGATCACCGAGCGTGCGCTGGAGCGGTGCAGCCAGGAGTACACCGAGCAACTGGCCGGGTTCACCGGTCCGGTCGGTGCCCGGTAACGGGTACGCGCCGGCCCGGATCACCCGCACACGGACGGCGGCGAGACACGGTGGGTGGCCTCGAGGGCCACGGTGACCACGTCCCGGAGGTCCTGGTGCGCGCCGAAGGCCTCGCGCTGGAGGTGCGCGCCGGTGCCCTGCCGCAAGACCTGGGTGACGACGGCCTCGACCGTCCCCTCCTCCCCGTAGTCGACCAGGACGGGCCGGACGCCGTCCAGCAGCCGGCCGAGGACATCCGCCGCGGGGGCGGGAGTCCCGGTGGCCGGGTCGATCAGCCGGCCCGCGACACCCGAGCGGCTGGCCAGCCAGGTCCACACTCCCAGCTCCGAGGCGGGGACCTCGGGAGCCGGCCGGCGTGGCTCCCTGACGGCGGTCTCCACCAGGGCCCTGACCAGCGCGGCGATCACGGCCGCCACGGCCTGGTCCGTGCAGACGTCGGCGATGCGCACCTCGAGCGTGGGGTAGCGCTCGCTGGGGCGGGCGTCGTAGTAGATCATGCCGGCGTCCAGGGGGACCTGCGTTGCCAGCAGCCGGTCCCGGTGCCGGTCATAACCGGCGGCCGAGCCGAACACCTCCGGCGGACCGCTCACGGGCCATCGGGTCATCACCCGGTGGCGGTAGGAGGCGTAACCGGTGTCCACCCCCTGCCAGTACGGGGAGTTGGCGCTGAGCGCCAGCAGGGGGGCGAGCCAGACACGGATCCGGTCGAGGGCGGTCACGGCCTCGTCCCGGGAGGAGACGCCCACGTGGACGTGCAGGCCGTTGGTGAGGTTCTCCAGGGCCATCACCCCGAACTCCCTGCCGATCCGCTGGTAGCGCGCCTTCGGGGTCAGGTGGAGGCTCGTGCCGCCCGGGGCCGTGGCCAGCGCCGCGACCCGTCCGCCGGCCCGCACGGCGGCCTCCTCGGCGAGGGCCCGCCCGGCCCGGAGGGCCGCGAACTGTCCGGTCAGGGTGGTCTGCGGAGGGTTGTCGACCTCGATCTGTTCCTGTTGCAGCTCCACCGTCACCCGGTGGCCGGAGGGCGTCTCCTCGGACCGCGGACCCGCCACCGCCTCCCCGGCGGGCAGCGGTTCCAGGGAGGGAACCGCCACCAGCAGGAGCTCCTCCTCCACACCGAACGTGCGCATCTACCGCCACCTCGCCTCGTCGAAGGCTCCCAGCATGGCAGACGCGTCATCCGGGCGTGACTCGGAGCACACCCGCCGGGGAGGGTCAGGCCGGCGGACGGCTCAGGCCGACTGCCCGATCGCCCCCTGGTTGGCGGTGTGCGAGACCTCGATGCGGCGGGGCTTGGCCTCCTCGGCCACGGGGATCTGCAGCGTCAGCACACCGTCGGTGTACGAGGCGTCGATCCTGTCCGTCGCCAGCCCCTCGCCGAGCGTCAGCTGCCGCGCGAAGGTGCCGGTGGTGCGTTCCCGGGCAAGCCACTGGATCTGGCCCGTCTCCTCGTCCTGCCGGTCGGCGCGGATGGTCAGCGTCCGCCCCTCGAGGTCGACGTCGATCGACCTGGGGTCCACCCCCGGCAGGTCCACCTTCAGGACGAAGTGGTCCTCACTGCGATACAGGTCCATCGGCATCGCCTGTGTCCGCACCGACGATGCCATCTGCCCGAAGACGCCGTTCAGCACCCGGTCGATCTCGCGCAGGGGATCAACATGGTTGGCCACAGAAATCACCTCCATACGGTGACCGGACCCGGGCCTTCCGGGCCGGCGGGCCGTGGCTACGGCCTCGGCAATTATTTAGCACTCTTGGTCGGAGAGTGCCAGAGCCGGGTGCCTAGTCCTCCTCGGGCCCCCGGGTCCTCCCGGCGTCCGTGTCGCCCTCGAACCCGTCGACGTCGTCCGCCTCGTCGTGCCACTCGTCCGGCAGCACGAAGCGGTCCCGCTCCCACCACGGGGACACCAGGTAGCCGATCATCGCCCCCAGGCCTACGAGGACGCCGAGCAGGCCGGCGGCGGCCCAGGGATTCGGGCCCAGTCCCGTCATCCGGCCCACCCCCAGGGACCCTCCGGAGACGGCGAACGGCAGCAGGGACAACAGGGCGGTCGCCAGGGCCACCAGCAGGCCCAGCACCAGGGTGGAGGCGGTCAGCGAGGCCCAGCGGGACTCGATCCGCACGGCCAGCCACTCGTCGAAGTGGTTCTCCCCCTCCCGCAGCAGCCACCAGCCGGCCATGAAGCCGCCGACCACCGGCACGAGCAGGAACAGCCAGGACCAGGCTGGGTCCAGGCCCACCGGCACGGCGGTCAGCACCGGGATGGCCGGCTGCGGGCCGACCGCGGTCATCAGCGGGGAGACGGTGGACCCCGCCCCCAGGGAGAACCCGGCCCCGGTGGTCCAGGCCAGCGTCCACATCGCCAGGTTGGGCATGATCCCGAGCTGCACCGCGGTCAGGGTGGCCCCGCCCCAGATGCCGGCGTCCACCTGCTGGTACACCTGGGCGATGTCCGCCCAACTCAGGGCGACCTGCACGGACAGCGGGACCGAGGCCAGGGCGAAGGAGGCCATCAGGCCCACGAACCCGGCCCGCACCACGGACCAGGCGTAGGACCCGGCCCAGCGGGACGCCTGTGACCAGGTGGCGATGCGCTCGGCCGCGTCGACCCCGATCAGCCGTTCCCACGAACCGGCCTCCCTCCGGGCGCCGGTCAGCAGGGCGACCACCATCAGCGCCGTGGGGATCAGCGTCCCCAGGAACGGGTTGATGGCCACCGACTCACTCGGCACCAGCAACGAGGTGCCCAGGCAGAAGAGGGCGTACGCACCGGCCCCACCGGCGAGGGGCTGCCAGATCTGGTCCCGGTAGGACGCGCGCGCCAATCGCCGTCCGGCCCGCCAGCCCAGGGCCAGCGGGATCAGGACCAGGCCCCAGGGCAGGAACCAGAACGTGCCCGTCAGCGTGTCCGCGCTGCTCGTCGGGGACTCCAGGGTCAGGTGCAGCGGCACGCCGTGCAGCGCCAGCCACGCCTGGCCGCCCAGCCGGGCGATGAAGTCCACCTGGGTGGCCGCGAAGCCGGCCATGGACCAGATGCCCACCAGGGGCACCACGACGAGGATGGCCGAGACCACCGCGGCGATCAGGGTCTCGATCACCCCCTGGACCCAGAGGGGCAGGGGCAGCGGCTTCAGGGCGCGGGGAGTGCGAGGATTCATGTCACCGTCCATGGTGCCACCCGGTCCGGGGGCCGGACGGCAGCGGCGCGGCCCGGCACCGCCCGTCGCCCCACGCGGGGGCATACCGACTGTTCACCCGCCCGCCACCTGGCTGCCACCGCGCCGAGTCACCGCTGACAGGGACGGACCATAGCGTCCGGGAGCGTGAGAGTAGTCATCGTCGCCGAATCGTTCCTGCCCCACATCAACGGTGTCACCCACTCGATCCTGCAGGTGATCCGCCACCTGCGCTCCCGCGGTGACGAGGTCCTGGTGATCGCGCCGTCCTCGTCGTGGATGGACGACGAGGCCCCCGCCGAGGTCGAGGGATATCCCGTCCACCGGCTGCCCTCCATCCCCCTGAGGGGATACACGAACGTCCGGGTGGCCGCCGGGACCGTCAACCGGGTCCGTCGCGTCATCGCGGACTTCGCGCCCGACGTCGTCCACATCGCCTCCCCGTTCGTCCTGGGCTGGCGCGCGGTGCAGGCCGCCAACGCCCTCGGGGTGCCGAGCGTGTGCGTCTACCAGACCGAGGTCCCCAATTACGCGGCGCGCTACGGTGTCCCGTGGCTGGAGGAGGTCCTCTGGCAGCACGTGGAACGCATCCATGACCACGCCACCCTCACGGTGGCCCCCTCGAGCTTCTGCGTGGACCAGCTGCACGCCCGCGGGATCCAGCGGGTGCACCTGTGGCGACGGGGCGTGGACACCACCCGGTTCTGCCCCGCCCGGCGGGACGAGGCGCTGCGGGCCGAGCTGGCCCCGAACGGGGAGCGGCTCATCGGCTTCGTCGGGCGGCTGGCCTCGGAGAAACAGGTGGAGGACCTGGCCGTGCTCAGCGACCTGCCCGGCACCCGCCTGGTGATCGTCGGATCCGGCCCGTTGAAGGGGTCCCTGGCCCGCCGGCTGCCCGGGGCGCACTTCGCCGGGTTCCAGGGCGGAGAGGACCTGGCCCGGCACATGGCCAGCCTCGACCTGTTCGTGCATCCCGGGGAGTCGGAGACCTTCTGCCAGACGATCCAGGAGGCCATGGCCTCCGGCGTCCCGGTGGTCGCGGTGGGACGCGGCGGACCGCTGGACCTGGTGGACCCCTCCCGCACCGGGTGGCTGTACCGGCCCGGCGACCTGGCCGGGCTGCGGGACCGGGTCCGGGACCTGGTCTACGACGACATCAAGCGCTCCGCGTTCGCCGAGGCCGCGCACCAGGCCGTGCAGGGCCGGACCTGGCCCGTCCTGTGCGAGCAACTGGTCGGATACTACGAGCGCGCCGTCCGGGTCCGTGACCGGCAGAACGACGTGTTCGTGCGCACCTACCTGGAGCAGTCGGCCGGCTGGGACGGCTGGCTGGTCCAGCGGTGACCCGTCCGGGGGCCGGGCGCACGATGGGGCCGCCCGCCGGGACGGCATCGTCATGCTTTCCGGCCCCGCCCAACCGGCCGGTACAGTAGTCCCGGCCTGTCCCTACCTGGGGATGCCCTCCTGGTGAGGGGACGCCACTGAGGAAAGCGAGGACGGACATGGAGCCTGGTCTGGAGAAACTGCGGGACGAGGTCTTCCGCCGCAACCCCGGCGAAAGCGAGTTCCACCAGGCCGTCACCGAGGTGTTCGAAGCACTCGGGCCGGTCGTCAACCGCCATCCCGAATACGTCGAGTCCGGGATCCTGCGCCGCATGTGCGAACCGGAGCGCCAGATCATCTTCCGCGTGCCGTGGGTGGACGACAACGGGCACGTGCAGATCAACCGTGGCTTCCGCGTGGAGTTCAACTCCGCGCTGGGGCCGTACAAGGGCGGACTGCGGTTCCACCCCTCGGTCTACCTGGGCATCATCAAGTTCCTGGGCTTCGAGCAGATCTTCAAGAACGCCCTGACCGGCATGCCGATCGGCGGCGGCAAGGGTGGGTCCGACTTCAACCCGGCCGGCCGCACGGACGCCGAGATCATGCGCTTCTGCCAGTCCTTCATGACCGAGCTGTACCGCCACATCGGCGAGTACACCGACGTCCCTGCCGGTGACATCGGCGTGGGCACCCGGGAGATCGGTTACCTGTTCGGCCAGTACAAGCGCATCACCAATCGCTTCGAGTCCGGCGTGCTCACCGGCAAGGGCATGTCCTGGGGAGGGTCCCTGGTCCGTCCGGAGGCCACCGGCTACGGCGCCGTGATGTTCGCGGACCAGATGCTGCGCACCCGGGGTGCCTCCATGGACGGGCAGACCGTCCTGGTCTCCGGTTCGGGCAACGTGGCGCTGAACGCCATCGCCAAGTCCCAGCAGCTGGGGGCCACCGTGCTGACCGCCTCCGACTCCTCGGGATACGTGGTGGACGAGGACGGGATCGACCTGGAGCTGCTGCGCCAGGTCAAGGAGGTCCGGCGTGGCCGGATCGCCGAGTACGCCGAAGAGCGCGGCGGCCGGTCCCGTTTCGTGGCCGACGGCTGTGTCTGGGACGTGCCCGGCACCGTGGCCATCCCCTCGGCCACGCAGAACGAGCTGGACGACAAGTCGGCGCTCACCCTGATCGACAACGGGCTGGTCGCCCTGGCCGAGGGCGCCAACATGCCCTGCACCCAGAAGGCCACCGAGCACATGATCCATGCCGGGGTGCTGTTCGGCCCGGGCAAGGCGGCCAATGCCGGCGGCGTGGCCACCTCCGCCCTGGAGATGCAGCAGAACGCCAGCCGGGACACCTGGAGCTTCGAGTACACCCACGACAAGCTCGAGCAGATCATGACCGACCTGCACGACCGCTGCCTCGAGACCGCCGACCGCTACGGCACCCCGGGCAATTACGTGGTCGGTGCGAACATCGCCGGTTTCGTCAAGGTCGCCGACGCGATGCTCGCCCAGGGCGTGATCTGACCCTCGCACGGTCGGACCACCGGCGGCCGGGGCTCCCCGGGACACTCGCGGCTGACCGCGAGACCCGGGGAGTCCCCGGCCGCCGCTCTCGTGAGCAGCCCCGGGGCCCTACGGGGCCAGGTGCGTGAGAGTGTGCTTCTGGTCCTCGCTCAGCCGGACCGGACGGCCGGTGGCTGAGTCCACGAAGACCATCGTGGAGGTCGCGGTGACGCACTCGGTGCCGTCCACCCCGTCGCGCAGCGAGTAGGCGATCTCGATCGAGGCCCCCTTCGCGGCGGCCACCCAGACCCACGCGCGCACCGGGACGTTGCGGTACTCCAGCGGACGCCGATAGCGGATGCGGTGTTCCGAGATCAGCACCTGCACGCTGTCCGGCATCCCGTCCAGCAGGTTCACCGGCGCCCCTGCGCCCGGCGCCCCGGTCCCGGCAGGCACCCCGAACGCCAGGATGCGCACCTCCTCGAGGATCGCCGCCACCTGCACGTTGTTGACGTGGCCGTAGGCGTCCATGTCCCCCCAGCGCACGGGCACGTCCACGCGCACGGCGGGCCCGCCACCGTCGGGACGGTCCTCGATCCGGCCGGTCATCCCGTGGCCCGGCTCAGCGGGCATCGTCCAGCTCCCGGGAGTCGGCGTCCAGGCCTGGGTCCTGGGCGTTGCGCGGCCAGGTCAGCAGCGCGGCGCGCCCGGTCTCGAGGATGCCCAGTTCCTCCAGCTGACGGGACAGCGCCGCCCCGTCCGGGCCGTAGCACCACGGCACCCCGGGAGTGGTCTCGCGGGTGTCCGTGGCGCGACCACCGGCCAGCAGGGCCTGGGACGGCGTCAGCTGACGGATCACGATCGCCTTCACCCTGTCCGGGTGGCGGCGGGCGAAGTCCGCGTAGATCTCCGGGTCGTGCTGGCCGTCGTCGCCGATGAGCAGCCAGCGGACCTCCGGGAACTCCCGGGCCAGCCGGTCCAGCTGGGTGACCTTGTGCTCCAGCCCGGAGCGGAACCAGCGGTCCTCCGTGGGACCCCAGCTGGTCAGCAGCAACGGGCCGGAGGGGTACAGGTTGCGGGACAGGAAGCGGGACAGGGTCTGGGCCACGTTCCACGCGCCGGTGGAGAGGTAGACGACCGGGGAGGTGGGCTGCTGTTCCAGGAGGCGGTGCAGCATGACGGCCATCCCGGGAGTGGCGGTGCGGGCGTGCTCGTCCAGGACGAAGGAGTTCCAGGCCGCCAGCATCGGCCGGGGCAGGTAGGTGACCACCACCGTGTCGTCGATGTCCGAGACCACGCCGGTGACCGTGCCGTCCTCGACGATGTAGACGTCCGAGGTGGCCGGCTCGCTGCCGTCCGAGGTGAGGGTGACCGTCTGCCAGCCCGGTTCCATCTCGACCTCCACGAGGGCGTCCACCACGCCACCGCGGTCGGCGCGCACGGTGAAGGACTTCCCGCCCGCCAGCACCTTGACCTCGGCGTAGGGCACGGGCGGGGAGGTGAAATTGTGCCATCCGCGCAGGCCGTCCTCGACCACCCTGGACAACCGGCGGCCGTTCTCGAAGGCGTCGTCCGGCGCCATCACCACGCGGGAGAACACCCGGATCCAGGAGGTGGTGCCGTACCCGGTGAAGGACAGCACGGTCGGCTCGTGCCCGCGCCGCAGGGCGCCGGCGTAGCGGAAGCGGTGCCACCGGTCCTGGACCAGCGTCGCTATGTGCTCGGTGACCAGGGTCTCCCGGTCCTCGATCAGCGGGGACGGCACGGCGTCCGGGGCAGGCGGGGATGCAGGAGTCCGATCGGCCATAGGATCCAGTATCCCTCACCCGCGCACGTGCGGTTCACCACGTGCGGGCAGGGACGCCGGGGCCTCGGGAGGCCCCCCGCTAGGCTGGCGCCATGCCCACCTCAGTCCCCGCCCCCGCGAGTTGCGCCGCGTCGCCGTCGAGGCGGCCGCCGCCTGCGCACCACGGCTCGTCCGGGCCTTCCGCTCCACTCCCGCCGACCTCGACCTCTCCACCAAGCGGAACACCCACGACCTGGTCACCGTGCACGACGGGGCGACCGAGAACGAGCTGGTGCGGTTGCTCGGCGCAGCCGTCCCGGGCAGCCGGTTCGTCGGGGAGGAGGGCGGCGCGCGCGGGCCGGACGGGGTGGACGATCACGCCCTCACGCTGGTCGAGGCCGGTGCGGCGGCCGCGACGCACACCCTGGAGTGGATCATCGACCCGATCGACGGCACGGCGAACTTCGCCCACGGCTTCGCCATGTTCTCGATCTCCGTCGCCGCCGCCGTGGACGGCGTGGTGGTGGCCGGCGTCGTGCTGGACCCCGTGAACGGGCTGGAGTTCTCCGCGGACGACGACGGCGCCTACCTCAACGGGCAGCGGTTCGGGTCCCGGGGTTCCGGGGCCCCCGCGGCCGGCCCCGGCGGGCAGGACGCGGTCGCGCCGGTCGGGGCCCCCGCCCCGGACGAGCATGCCCTGAACCTGGTGACGTCCTATCCCTCCGCCGAGGCGCTGGACGTCGACGGACCGGTGGCGCTGGAGCGCTTCGGCCGGCTCGTGGACGCCTACGCCACCGTGCGGCGCACCGTCTCCGGCGCCCTGGAACTGGCCTACACGGCCATCGGCTGGGCGGACGTGACGATGGGGATGGACACCAATCCGTGGGACGTGGGCGTCGGCCAGCTCCTGGTGCGCCGGGCGGGCGGCCACTACCTGGCCCGCTTCTACGACACCGACGGACCGGAGCGGCGCGAACCCCACCTGGCACCGTGTTACGTGGCGGTCGCCCCCGGGCGGACGGCCCCGACCGCGGTGCGCGTCCTGGAGGAGACCGTCACGGCCCGCCGGGCGGCCGGCCACCGGACGGCCGGCGTCCGGGCCGACCGGGTCGACCGGGCATCCACCCCTTGATGCCGGACGGTCCGGCGTGCCTAGGGTGTGCCATGACCGTGAACAGGACGGGGACGACCGACCTGGCCCACGGCCGGTCGGAGAGTGACCGCGGCCCTAGCCGTGGAACCGCCCGCGCACGATAATGAAAGTGCTCGCTGACAGGGACCTGAGAGTCCCTCCGGACGACACCGGGCGGGCGCTGACCCCGAGAGGGAAGAAGGAGACCGGGCCATGATGTTCGAACATGCCGACGACGAGCCGATCCTGGTGCTGGACGAGGATCAGTGCTGGAGGGTCCTGGAGAACACCCGGCACGGCCGGCTCGGGTTGCGGGTGAACGACGAACTCGACCTGGTCCCGGTGAATTTCGTGGCCCGGGACAAGCGGATCTACTTCCGGACGGCACCCGGCAACAAGCTGGCGGAGCTGACCATCAACCCCAAGGTCATCTTCGAGGCGGACGGCATCCTCTCGGACGAGGCCTGGTCGGTGCTGGCCCGCGGCCACGCCCGGGTGCTCGAGAAGGACGACGAGATCGAATTTGCCGAGTCCCTGAGTATTGACCCCTGGGTCCCGACGTATAAGGATTTCTACGTAGAGGTCAACGTCAACCGGGTCACCGGTCGGCACTTCGTCTTCGGTGAGCATCCAGAGCGCTTCGAGTAGCAGCCGGATGGACACCAAAACACCTGACCCCCGGCAGCTGACGCGCTAGCCGGGGGTCAGGTGCGTCCGGGGCCCGGATCAGCCCGTCGCGTCCTCCACGTGGCTCGGCGCCCACATCCGCAACCGGGTCTGGACCACGACGACGTTCGGCCCCTCCGCGGCTAGGGCGCGTTCCAGCGCGGGGCCCACCTCCTCCACCGCCACCTGCTCGGCCGGGATGCCGAAGGACCCGGCGAGGGCCACGAAGTCGGGACGGTCCAGCTCGGTGGCGGTCGCCTGACCAAAGGTGTCCTCCATGTAGGCGCGCAGGATCCCGTACCCGCCGTCGTCCACGATCAGCCAGGTCACCGGCGCGCGGTGCTGGCGGGCCGCGGCCAGCTCGGCGATCGAGTACATGGCGGAACCATCACCGGCCACCGCGAGCACCCGCGCGTCGGCCCCCCGCCTGCCCTGCCGCGCCAGGCCCATCGCCCCGCCGAACGCGGCGGGGAAGGCGTATCCCAGCCCGCCGGCGCCCTGGGCCGAGTGGAACTGCCCGGACCTGGCGTCCCACACGTTCCAGGCCCAATAGGCGGCGATGGTCATGTCCCAGTAGGTCTGCATGGCCTCGGGCACCGCGGCGCGGACATCCGCCATGAACCGCCGTTCCCGGTGCAGGTCCTGGCCGTCCAGTCGCTCCTGGACGCGGCGGTTGACCTCGGCCACCACCTGTGCGGCGCCGCGGCCGTGCCAGTCGGACCGGGCCCAGCCGCCGGGCGCGCCGGTCTCCTGGCCCCCGACGGTCGCCGCCGACCGCTCCAGTGCCTGCGCGAGGGCCGCGAGCGCCTGGCCGGCGTCCGCCCGCACGCCGAGCGTGGGGAAGTTCGATTCGAGCACGCGCGGCTCGGCGTCGACCTGGATGAGCCGGCCGCGCGGTTCCAGGGTGAAGTAGTTGGAGGTGACCTCACCGAGGGACGAGCCGATCACGAGCAGCACCTCGGCGTCCTCGAGCACCTCGGTCACGTACCGGTCCTCCACCCAGGAGCCCAGGGAGAGCGGGTGGTCCACGGGGAAGGCCGAATTGCCACCGGGGCTGCACACCACCGGGGCGTCCAGCAGCTCGGCCACGCGGCGCAGCTCGTGCAGCGCCCCGGGCCCGGACCGCCGCACTCCCCCGCCGGCCACGATCGCGGTGCGGGCCGAGGAGGCCAGCCAGCGCACCGACTCCGCCACCAGCTCCTCCCGCGGCGGGTGGTCATAGGGGATGGCGAGCGCGTCCTGCACCGGCGGGACGAGGACCTCCCCCAGCAGCACGTCCTGGGGCACCTCCACCCACACCGGACCCTGCGGCACGGTGATCGCCTGGGCCCAGGCGTCCTGGATGGCCGAGGGGATGCCCGAGGCGTGGTGCACGGTGACCTGAGCCTTCGTCACGTTCTGCGCCGAGGCCTTCTGGTCGTCGAGCTGGTGCAGCATGCCCTTCCGGCGAGCACCCAGCCCCGAGACGGGGATCTGGGAGGCGACGACGACCATCGGCACCGCGGTGGCGTACGCCTCCTGCAGCCCCGCCAGGGCGGTCAGCGCGCCGGGCCCGGTGGACAGGAACAGCACGCCGACCTCACCGGTGGCCCGCGAGTAGCCGTCGGCGGCGAACGCGGCGTTGTTCTCCACCCGGTTGGAGACGAACTCCAGCTCCGAACGGGACAGCGCGTCGAACAGGCCCAGGGCGTGCTGGCCCGGGATCCCGAAGACGGTGCGGGCGCCCAGGGCGTGCAGGGTCTCGACGACCAGGTCCCCGCCGTTGCGCCTAGCGGTCCCGTCCCGCGCCCCGCTCCCGGCTCCGGGACCGGGCGTCATGCCGTGCCCTCGCGCGAGGCCCGCAGGTCGGCCATCAGCCCGACGAGGTCGTAGGCCACGTGCGCGGCCGCCACCCCGGTCAGTTCGGCGTGGTCGTAGGCCGGAGCCACCTCCACGACGTCGGCCCCCACCAGGTCGAGTCCGCGCAGTCCGCGCAGGATCTCCAGCAGTTCCCGGCTCGTCATCCCGCCGGCCTCCGGGGTGCCGGTGCCCGGCGCGTGGGCGGGATCGAGGACGTCGATGTCCACCGAGACGTACAGCGGCCGGTCGCCGATGCGCTCGCGGAGCCGGGCCACCACCTCGTCCACCCCCAGGCGGAACACGTCCGCGCTGGTGACGATCCCGAAGCCGAAGCGCCGGTCGTCCTCGAGGTCCTTGCGGCCGTACAGCGGTCCGCGGGTACCGACATGGCTGAGGGCGTCCGTGTCGAGGATCCCCTCCTCCACGGCGCGGCGGAACGGGGTGCCGTGCGTGTACTCGGCGCCGAAGTAGGTGTCCCAGGTGTCCAGGTGGGCGTCGAAGTGGAGCAGGGCGAGCGGCCGCCCGGCGCGTTCGGCGGCGGCCCGCAGCAGCGGCAGGGCGATGGTGTGGTCACCGCCGATCGTCAGGAGCGAGGCGCCGTCCTGTGTCAGTGCCAGTGCGTCGGCCTGGATCGCCTCGATCGCCTCGTGGATGTTGAACGGGTTCACCGCCATGTCCCCGGCGTCCACCACCTGGACCTGGGCGAAGGGGGAGGTGTCCGTGGCGGGGTTGTAGGGCCGCAGCAGCCGGGAGGACTGCCTGACGTGCCCGGGGCCGAAGCGGGCCCCCGGGCGGTAGGACACCCCCGAGTCGAAGGGGACGCCGACGACCTTGACGGCCGCGGTCCGGCCGGCAGCGGCGGCCTCCTGGTCCGTGGGCAGCAGGGCGAACGTGGCGGCCCCGCCGAAGCGGGGCACGAGGGCAGAGTTCACCGGGCCGATGTTGCCGTTCTCGGTGACGCGGGGGATCTCCAGCATGGTGTGACCTCTCGGTGGGTGGCGGTGGATGCGGTGGGTGGCAGCGGGGAGCGGTTGGCGGGGCGTGCGGAGGGTGGCGTCGTCAGCTCAGGCGGCGGCCCGCCAGCGCCCAGAGCACGACGGCCTCGCGCTCACCGGGATTGGACCAGCTGTGCGGCTCGGAGCCGGAGAAGGAGGCGGTGTCCCCCGCCTCGAGCCGGACCTCGCCGCCGGTGGTGATGAACACGAGGCTGCCGCTGATCACGTGCAGCGACTCGACGTCGCAGTCCACCGTGTAGAGCTCGGCGTCCCCCCGGCCCCCGGGGGCGATCACGGCGCGGATCAACTGCAGCCCGCGCCGACCGGGAGGCGTCAGCAATTGCTCCGAGATGCCGTCCCCGCCCAGGTTGACCCTCGGTGCGTTCTCCAGCCGGACCACGGCGGTCTGCGGGGCGTCCAGGATCTCCCCCGCCGAGACGCCGAGCACCTGGCAGATGGCCACGAGGCTCGCGACGGACGGACTGGTGAGGTCCCGCTCCACGCGGGAGAGGAAGCCCTTGGTCAGTCCGGAGAACTCGGCCACCTGGTCCATGGTCAGCCGCCGCTCCTGCCGCAGCGCGCGCAGGCGTCCGCCGATCGCACGGTCCGGGACCGTGGGCTGGATCGGCAGGGACTTCACGGCCGTCTCCTGCGCCGGGTACGGCCCCGAGGTTGTCTGTGGAGCAACATGTGTTTACCGTAGTCCCCACACGTGTGACCCGCAACACTCCTGAGCCGCGAGGAACCCCATGCAGACCCTGAACATCGTCATCATCTCGGCCTACCTCGCCAGCATGCTGCTGTTCGGCTGGTGGGGTCGGCGACGCACCCGCGGCACCTCGGACTACCTGGTGGCCGGCCGCCGGCTGGGCCCCATGCTCTACACCGGCACCATGAGCGCCGTCGTCCTGGGCGGGGCCTCGACCGTCGGCGGCGTGGGGCTCGGCTACGAGTTCGGCATCTCGGGCCTGTGGCTCGTGACGGCCATCGGCGTCGGCGTGCTGCTGCTGAGCCTGCTGTTCGCCCCGTCCCTGCAACGGCTCCGGATCTACACGGTCTCCCAGATGCTCACCCTGCGCTACGGCTCGGAGGCCACGCGCGCCTCCTCGATCGTCATGCTCGCCTACACCCTGATGCTGGCGGCCACCTCCACGGGCGCCTACGCCTCGATCTTCGTGGTGCTGTTCGGCTGGGACCGCTGGCTGTCCATCCTGGTGGGCGGCGGGATCGTCCTGGCCTACGCCGTGATCGGCGGGATGTGGTCCATCACCCTGGCGGACATGGCGCAGTTCATCATCATGACCGTCGGGATGTTCGCCCTGATGCTGCCCATCTCCCTCGCCAACGCCGGCGGCTGGAGCGGGCTCACCGCCCGGCTGGACGCCGAGTTCTTCGACCTCGGCGGCATGGGCCTGCAGTCGATCATCACCTACTTCGTCATCTACACCCTCGGCCTGCTGATCGGCCAGGACATCTGGCAGCGGGTCTTCACGGCGAGATCCCCCCAGGTCGCCCGCTGGGGCGGCACGACGGCCGGCGTCTACTGCATCCTGTACGGCGTGGCCGGGGCCGTGATCGGCATGGCCGCCGCGGTGCTGATGCCGCAGGTCGAGGTCCGGGACGACGTCTTCGCCACGGTCGCCCTGGGCGTCCTGCCCATCGGCATCGGCGGGCTCGCGCTCGCCGCCGCCGTGGCCGCCATGATGTCCACCGCCTCCGGGGCCCTGATCGCCGCCGCCACCGTGGCCCGGGCCGACGTCGTGCCCCTGGTCCGCGACCTCGCGGCCGGCCGGCGGCCGGAACGACTGGACGCCGCGCAGGCCGTCCGGGAGGCCGAGCAGGAGGCCGAGCAGTCCCGGCACTTCGAGGAGGACGTGAACTCCAACCGCTGGTGGGTCCTGGGGCTGGGCCTGTTCGTCCTGGTGCTGGCCATCCTGGTCCCGGACGTCGTGGCGGCCCTGACGATCGCCTACGACATCCTGGTCGGCGGCCTGCTGGTCGCCATCCTCGGCGGGCTGGTCTGGTCCCGTGGGACCGGACCGGGGGCCGCCTGGTCGATGGCCGCCGGCACGGTCGGCACGCTGACGACCATGATCGTCCTCGAGGTCCAGGCCACCGAGGCGTTCGGCGGGGTCTACGCCAACGAGCCGATCTACGTCGGGCTCGCGTCCTCGGCCCTGGTCTACGTCGTCGTCAGCCTGCTGACCCGCCCGACGCACCCCTCGGTGCTGGAGGCCTGGCGCCGTCGCCGGACCGAGGGCGCCACCGAGGAGCTCCGTCCGGGGGTGACCGTCTCCTGACCGCTCAGGCCCACCAGATCGCCCCGATGCCCAGCACGGCCAGGGCCGTCACGAGCGCCATGAGCCACAGCACGGCCCAGGCATCGGCCCGCACCCGTTCCCGGGCGATCCCGGCGGACTGTGTCCCGTAGCGGTGCCGCTGGGTCCAGTGGATGACGAGCGCGGCCACCGCGCTCAGCACGGCAGGTGCCAGGGCCAACGGGCCGACGGCCCCGTACCAGCGCAGGAACATCGCCGCCGTGACGATGAGCGCCAACAGGGAGCGGTCCCAGCTCATCACGGTCCGCTCCGGCTGCAGCCCCGGGTCCTGGTGCAGGGCGGTGGCGCTGAAGAGTGTCACCTCGGTGGTCCCGCCGGCCTCAGGCCGGCCGCATCAGGATGAACACGAACAGCACCACCGCCACGACGGCCCCGCCGGTGGCCAGGACCGGCACCAGCAGCGGCAACGGCAGCGGACGTCCCTGGCGCATGGCCCGCTCCACGCGCATCCAACGGAATCCTGCCGTGGTGGCGAGCAGGGCCGCGATGAGCAGCAGCCCGGACCCGGCCACCTTTCGGGTGAGCGGGTCGAACACGGACCCCGTGAAGGCCTCGACGGCGATCCCTCCGGCCAGCAGGGCCAGGGAGGTGCGGATCCAGGCCAGGAACGTGCGCTCGTTGGCCAGCGTGAACCGCGGGTCGGGCTCCCTGCCCCCGGCCAGCAACCGGGAGGCCAGGCGCCCTCGTGACGGGGTGACGGCGTCCTCGGGTGATGTCATAGGCCCATCGTAGAATGAGGGTGGTCCGGACGACCGGACTGTTGCCTTCCCGAGACGGAGCCGCCCTCTCGATGCCTGACGCATCCTCCTTCCCCGCATCCCGCCGCAGCCCGGACGGT
>NZ_AFXQ01000022.1 GCF_000224415.1 Citricoccus sp. CH26A
TGGGGTCGATCCGCTCGGCCATCGCGCAGCACGGCTACCCGCCGTCGATGCGGGAGATCGGTGACGCCGCCGGACTGGCCTCGCTGTCCTCGGTGACCCATCAGCTGGGCCAACTGGAGAAGTGGGGCTACATCCGCAAGGATCCGGGACGGCCCCGCGCCATGGAGGTCCTGCTGGACGAGGACGGACAGCCCGTGTCGACGGCCGCGGCCGTCTCCCCGGACACCGCCGATCGCCCGGCTCCGGTCACGGCCCTGCACACCGGTGCGGTGGAGGGCACCTCCGTTCCGGTCCCGCTCGTCGGTCGTATCGCCGCCGGTGGGCCGATCCTGGCTGACCAGCAGGTCGAGGACGTCATGACGCTCCCCCGCCAGCTCACCGGCGAGGGAGAGCTGTTCATGCTCAAGGTCTCCGGTGACTCGATGGTCGACGCCGCGATCTGCGACGGGGACTGGGTGGTGGTCCGCCAGCAGAACTCGGCCCAGAACGGTGACATCGTGGCGGCCCTGCTGGATGATGAGGCCACCGTCAAGACGTTCCGGCAGCGCGACGGCCACACGTGGCTGCTGCCGCAGAACTCGGCCTATGAGCCGATCCTCGGAGACGAGGCGACGGTCATGGGCAAGGTGGTCACGGTCCTGCGGGCCCTCTGACCGGGACACTGATGCGGAGCGCGGCGATGAACCACCGTCCCTTCCCGAGAGGCGTCCGGGTGGCGGACGCCGAGCGCTTCGTCTACACCCGGGGACGGCTCCTGGAGCGTCGTCGCCTGGACCTGTTGCTGCACGGGGGCGGTCCCGAGGGCGTCCTGGCGGCGCTGGGCGCGTATCGCAACCCCGACGGCGGATTCGGTCACGGCCTGGAGCCCGATGTCCGCTCCCCGGTGAGCGAGCCCCTCGCCACCCTCACCGCCCTCGACCTGCTGGCCGGGTGGGACCTGGCCGACCATCCCTGGTTCCGCAGCGCGCTCGAGTGGGCTGCCTCGGCGTCCGGGCTCGACGGTTCACTGCCCTTCGTCACCGAGCCCTCCCTGGCCTGGCCGCACGCGCCCTGGGTACAGCTGTGGCCCGGGGGATCCCACCTCACCTTCGGCTTCGCTGCCGCCGCCCTCCGGACCGGCTTCGTCGGCGGGTGGGCCGAGGCGGCCGCGGCGTGGTGCCGCTCCCAGCTCCGCGAGGGTGAGCTGTCGGCCTACGCCGTCAAGTACGCCCTGCGCTTCCTGGCCGCGGACCGGGGTCCCCGCACCGAGGGCCCTGCCGAGGCCGCGGTGATCGAGACATGGCGGTCCCGCTTGGACCGCGACGGCGCGCTGGCGGTGGAAGGCGGGGCCGAGGGCGAACGGCTGCACCCCTGGGACCTGTGCGCCGACCCGTGGTCGGCGCCGGTGATCGAGCCGGGGGCCGCGACCCCAGCGCGCCGGCTCTTCACCGACAGGCAGCTCCGGGCGGACCTCGACCGGGTCGTCATGGGCCAGCAGTCGGATGGGGGCTGGCACGTCGACTGGCCCGCGTGGTGCCCGGGCCAGGGCCTGGACTGGCGGGGCATCCGGACGGTCGAGGTGCTGGAGCTGCTCTCGGCCGTCGACCGCTCGTGATCCCTAGGCAGGGTCGCGCAGGCGTTCCAGCACGCCCCGCACCACGGCCGGGTCGGTGGTCGGCCAGAAGTCCGGCAGGGTGGACCGCAGGAACCCTCCGTAGCGTTCGGTGGCCAGCCGGGGGTCCAGCACCGCCACGACCCCCCGGTCCGTGGTGGTCCTGATCAGCCGGCCGGCGCCCTGTGCCAGTCTCACGGCGGCGTGGGCGGCCGAGACGGCCATGAACCCGTTGCCGCCGTGACGGCTGACCTCCCGGGTGCGTGCGGTCCCCAGCGGGTCGTCCGGACGGGGGAACGGGATCCGGTCGATCACCACCAGACGGCAGGCCGATCCGGGCACGTCCACGCCCTGCCACAGGCTCATGGTCCCGAACAGGCAGGTGTCCGGTTCGGAGGCGAACTGGCGGACGAGGGCCGAGAGGGTGGCGTCTCCCTGGCAGAGGATCTGGGGCGCCGCCCCCAGCCTGCTGCGCATCTCCGCGGCGGCGTCCTCGGCAGCGCGCCTCGAGGAGAACAGGCACAGTGCCCCTCCCCCGGAGGCGAGCAGCAGGGACTCGAGCTCGTCGTAGGCGTCCGGGGAGGAGGTCCGGCCGGGCCGGGGCAGGTGCCGCGCCACGTAGAGCACGCCCTGGCGCGGGTAGTCGAAGGGGCTGCCCACGTCCACCCCGGTCCATCGCGGTGCGCCCGGCCCGAGCAGCCCGAGCGAACCCGCCACGGGGTCGAAGGACTCCCCCACCGTCAAGGTCGCGGAGGTCAGCACCGTGGTCGCCTGGCCGAACAACCCCTCCCGGAGCCGGCCGGCCACCGACAACGGGGCGACGCTCACCACCGGCGCGGCGGTCTCGTCACCGGGGACCCATCCGGTCCCCGGCTCGAAGCGGCCCGGACGGGAGGCCCACAGCACCTCGGGGTAGTCCGCGTCCGGGACGGCGTCGAGCATCCTCTCGGCCACCTCGAGGACCTCCTGGAGCCGCGAGCGTGCCATCTGGCGGCCACCGTCGGCCGCCTCGGCGGAACCGCCTGCCCCACCGGGCCCCTTGGAGTCGCTGAGCCCCTGCCGCGCCGCATCCCGGACCGCCCGCAGGGCGTTCTGCTGGACCTCGTCCGGCCCGCGCGGGATGAGTCCGGTGGGGGTGGCGGCGAATGCCGCGTCCAGCCCGACGCCGGCCTGCATCAGGTCCTCGACCGCGATCGCCGTGTGCTTGCGTGCCGCGGAACCGGCCGTCTGCACGATGGCTCCGGACAGTTGTCCGGTCACCGCCCCCGTGACCCGGTCCTGCAACTCATGGGCCTCGTCCACGATCACCGCGTCGAACTCCGGCAGGACGGCCAGGCCCTCGAAGGCGCTGATGGCCAGCATCGCGTGGTTGGTCACCACCACGTCGGCCTCGGCCGCATCGGCCCGCGCCCGTTCCGAGAAGCACTCCTCGGCCATGGGGCAGCGCTGGGCGCCGATGCAGTCGACCGCCGAGACCGAGACCTGGCGCCAGGCGCGGTCACTCACCCCGGGCTCGAGGTCGTCCCGGTCCCCGGACTCGGTCTCCTCGGCCCAGTCGCGCAGTCGCTTGACCTCCCGGCCCAGCGGGCTGGTCGGTCCCGCGTCACCGGTGACCATCGCCTCGCCGTCGTCGGCCAGGCCGAACAGGGCCTGCCCGTCCTCCTCGGGGAAGCCCCCGTCGATCTTGTGCCGGCACAGGTAGTTGGAGCGGCCCTTGACGAGTGCCACGGTCATCTCCCGGGGCAGCTCGTCCTGCAGGGCCTCCAGCAACCGCGGGGCGTCGCGGCGCATGATCTGCGCCTGCAGGGCCAGGGTGGCGGTGGCGACCACGACCGGGGCCTCGGCGTCCACCGCGTGCTGCAGTGCCGGCACCAGGTAGGCCAACGACTTCCCCGTGCCGGTGCCGGCCTGCACGAGCAGGTGGGTCCCGGACTCCAGGGAGCGGGCCACCTCCACGACCATGCGGCGCTGGCCCTCGCGGTGCTGCCCGCCCGTCGCCTCGACGGCCGCGTCCAGCCACTGCAGGGCCTGCCGCTCGGCCTCGGTGCGGGCGAGCACGTCCTGCTCCGGAGCGGTGTGCTGTGCCGTGTCCGTCATGCCCCGGCCGGTTCCGGCCGGTCGACGGAGAAACGCCGCAGGTCATCGGCGAGGTCCTCGCGGACCAGCACCCGCAGCCGGGTGCCTCCCGACTCATAGGTCTCGGAGATGATGTCCGCATCCGGGGAGTGCAACCGGGAGACCACGTCCCCGTCCGTGAACGGGATGAGCAGGTCCAGGGCCACGTCCGGACGCGGGATGGCGTCCGCGATGGCCCGCTCGAGCTCGGCGATGCCCTCCCCGGTCCGGGCGGAGACCACCACCGAGCGGGGTTCGCGCTGACGCAGCCGGGCGATCGCCACCGGGTCCGCGGCGTCGGCCTTGTTCAGCACGATGATCTCGGGGATCCGTCGCGCGTCCACCTCGGCCAGCACGGTGCGAACCGCGGCGATCTGGCCCTCCGGGTCCGGGTGCGAGGCGTCCACGACGTGCAGGATCACGTCCGCGTCCGCCACCTCCTCCAGGGTCGAGCGGAACGCCTCGACCAACTGGGTGGGCAGGGACCGCACGAACCCGACCGTGTCCGAGAGCGTGTAGCCGATCCCGTCCGGGGTGACCGCCTTGCGCACGGTGGGGTCCAGGGTGGCGAACAGTGCGTTCTCCACCAGGACCCCGGCATGGGTCAACCGGTTCAGCAGCGAGGACTTGCCGGCGTTCGTGTATCCGGCGATCGCCACGGACGGCACCCTGTTGCGGCGGCGGTTGGCCCGCTTGGTCTCGCGGGCGGGCTTCATGGCCGCGATCTCCCGACGCAGCTTGGCCATCCGGGTCCGGATCCGCCGGCGGTCGAGCTCGATCTTCGTCTCACCGGGACCGCGGGAGCCGATGCCCTCGCCGGCGGCCGCCCGGCCACCGGCCTGACGGGACATGGACTCACCCCAGCCGCGCAGTCGCGGCAGCAGGTACTCGAGCTGGGCCAGCTCCACCTGGGCGCGGCCCTCACGGGACTTGGCGTGCTGGGCGAAGATGTCCAGGATCAGGGCGGTGCGGTCGATGACCTTCACGCGGACCACGTCCTCGAGCGCACGCCGCTGGGAGGGCGCGAGCTCCGAGTCCACGACCACGGTGTCCGCGCCGGTCATCGCGACGATGTCCCGCAGTTCCTCGGCCTTGCCCTTACCGAGGAAGGTGGCCGGATCCGGGGTGTGCCGGCGCTGGATGAGGCCGTCGAGCACCTCGGAGCCCGCGGTCTCGGCGAGCGCCGCCAGCTCGCGCAGGGAATTCTCTGCGTCCGCGGCGGTGCCCTCGGACCAGAGCCCGGCCAGCACGACGCGCTCGAGGCGCAGCTGCCGGTACTCGACCTCGGTCATGTCCTCGAGCTCGGTGGAGAGCCCGGTGACCCGGCGCAGGGCCTGGCGCTCGGCGAGGTCGTACTGCTCGCCGTCGGCCTCGGTGTGCCCGTCGTCGCCGTCGGACAGGGCCAGGGCACGGCCCTCGGTGGGCCTGACGCCGTGCTCGACGGAGGCACTGGCCGCGTCGGCGGCCAGGATGCGTTCGATCACGTCCTGGATCTGGGACTCGTCCGGCTGGTCGTTCCCGTGCTGGGGGTTCTCGGTCATGGTCTCCTTGGAAGATGCGTGGTATCTAGGGTAGTCGCTCGGACGGACGCCCGAAGGGTCTGGCGTGCCGCTGGGGATGGGGTTGTTCGGGGCCATGGGTGGACCTCCCGGGGAATCGGCCACACGGCCGCGACGCTGCGCGGGGCCGAGCGGGTGCACGTCGAACGACGCCGATTCCACGGCGGGGCGTTCGGGACGGTGCTGGACGGGTGGGTTGCCATCACGGAGCGATCCTCGACCCGTCAGCGCGGGGAGTCATCGGTCCGGAGCCGTGAGCAGTCGCTCACTCGGGCTCAGCGCAGGAAAATCCACATGTCGTCCAGTATATGGCCCCTGTCAAGTAACATCGGGCGGTGATGGACTCCGCACACTACTTCTCCGCCGACCCCGCCACGCCCGAGCGTCGACGCCGGATCACGCTCACCCTGGCCGGCCGGGAGGTCGCGGTGCAGACTGCGAACGGCATCTTCTCCCCGGAGGGCCTGGACAAGGGCACGGCGGCGATGCTCCGCACCGTCCCCGGGCCGCCGCCGTCGGGCCGGTTCCTGGACATCGGCTGCGGCTGGGGGCCGCTGGCGCTCACGCTCGGGCTCTCCAGCCCGCAGGCGGAGGTCACCGCCGTGGAGGTCAACGACCGGGCGGCCCAGCTCTGCCGGGACAACGCGGCCGCCCTCGGCCTGGACCGCGTCACCGTGTGCCGGCCGGAGGACGTACCGGAGTCCGCCCGGTTCGACCTGATCTGGTCCAACCCGCCCATCCGCGTGGGCAAGGAGGCCCTGCACGGGATCCTGCTGCAGTGGCTGCCCCGGCTGGCACCCGGAGGGCGTGCCTACCTCGTGGTCCAGAAGAACCTGGGCGCCGACTCCCTGCTCCCCTGGATCCGGTCCGCCCTGGAGGAACGGCACCCCGGTGCGTTCAGCGTCTCCCGGCACGCCACGGAGAAGGGGTTCCGGATCCTGCTGGTCGAACGCGCCTGAGCCGGCCCGTCCGGCCGGGGCGGGGTGCGGGAACGCGCCGGCCGCAGGGACGACAGCGGGTCGTCGCGGCCGTTGCCCTCGGGCGGTGACCCCCGCCGGGTCACGGGTGCGTCCTCAGACCCCGAACGCGGGCGGGTAGGCGATCGGGCCGGCGGGCACCGGTTCGCCGAGCACGAGCGCCATCATCGCCTCGTCCGGCGCCTCGAACGGCGCGCTGATCCCGAGGCCCGACGCCGGCCGGAACCCGAAGCGCGGGTAGTACCCGGCGTGGCCCAGCACGAGGACGACGCGTTCCCCCGCCTCCCGCGCGGCCGAGAGCACGGCCTCGATCACCGCGGTGCCCGCCCCACGGCCCTGGTGGTCCGGGAGCACGGAGCAGGGGGCGAGGGCGGCCGCCGGTTCCCCGCCCACGTGGCAGCGGGTGATCAATGCGTGTCCCACGGGGCCGGCGTCGGGGTCCCGGGCGTCCGCGACGACCCAGGACAGTCCGGGCAGCCAGGCGCCCGGGTCCCCGCGCAGGGCGTCCACGAGGTCGGCCTCGGCCGGCGTCGGGAAGGCGGCCTCCACGACGCGGCGGACGGCTGCCCGGTCCCCGCCCCCGGGGTCCTCGGGCCGCACCGTCCAGCGGACCGGGCTCACAGCACCGTGCCCTCGAAGACCAGCTCGGCCGGACCGGAGAGGATCACGTGCTCGGTGCCGTCGGGCTGGGCGCGGAAGTCCACGCCCACGAGGCCACCGGGAACCCCCACCTGCCAGCGGCTGGCAGTGTCGTCCCCGGCCCAGAGGCGGACGGCGGCTGCGGCCGCGCAGGCGCCGGTACCGCAGGACAGCGTCTCACCCACGCCGCGTTCGTGCACGCGCAGGTCCACCCGGCCGACGTCTTCGTGGAACAGCGGGTCGGCCGCGACGACGAACTCGACGTTGGTGCCGTTGGGCGGCACCGGGTCCACGGACGGCTGCTGGGTGAGGTCCAGTGCCGCCAGTTCGGCGGGCTCGGCAAGCGCCACGACGGTGTGCGGATTGCCCAGCGAGATGCTCAGGGCGGGCCGCGGGTCCACCAGCCCGGCCGCGAGCACGAGCGAGTCGGAGGCGCTCTCCCGGGCCAGTTCGGGATCGATGAGGCTCCACGGCCCCATGTCGATCGCGTAGCCGTCCTCCAGCCGGGTCACGGTCCGGATCCCGGCGCGGGTCCCGATGGTGAGTTCCTGCCCCGGTGCCAGGTCCACCAGGCCGCGTTCGGCGAGGTAGTGCACGAAGACGCGGACGCCGTTGCCGCACATCTCGGCCACGGAACCGTCCGAGTTGCGGTAGTCCATGAACCAGACGGCCTCCGGGTGGTCCTGCAGCAGGTCGCGTCCCTCGATGAGATGCGAGGACTCCACCACCCGGATCAGCCCGTCGCCGCCGACGCCGAAGTGCCGGTCGCACAGGGCGGCCACGTGGTCCGGGGACAGCTCGGTCTCCCCGTTCGGATCGGGCACGAGCACGAAGTCATTGCCGGTGCCCTGCCCCTTGGCATAGCGCAGGCCGCCCAGCTGGTCGAGGGCGGTCCGCAGGCGGTCGGGGTCCTGGGCGATCGGCAGGGTCATGGAGCCAGTCTAGGCGGGACCTGTCCGCCCAGGTGCGCCAGCACCCGGTCCAGCAGGTGCGCCTCGGTCGGGTCGAACCACGTCACGCGCGGGTCGGCCCGGAACCAGGTCAGCTGCCGGCGGGCGAACCGGCGCGTGGCGGTCGCGGTGTCCTCGATGGCCCAGTCCAGGTCCGCCTGACCGTCGAGGACCTGCAGGATTTGGGCATAGCCGATGGCCCTGGACGCGGTCTTCCCCGTCCGCAGGCCGGCGGCGTCCAGGTCCCGGACCTCGTCGACGAGCCCGGCCTCCACCATGCCCACCACGCGCCGGTGCAGGCGTGCATGCAACCGGGCGCGGTCCAGGTCCAGGCCGATCTGGACGGTGGGCCGCAGGTAGGTGCGCCGGGGCATGAAGGAGGAGAAGGGCCGGCCGGTGAGCTCATGGACCTCCAGGGCGCGGACGACGCGGCGCACGTCGCCCAGCCGCTCCGCGCTGGCCGGATCGACCTCGCGCAGTCGCTCGCGCATCCCGTCCAGGCCCACCCGCGCGGACTGCTCCTCCCAGCGGGCCCGGACGACCGCGTCCGTCGGCGGGAACTCGAGCTCGTCGAGCGCGGCCCGCACGTAGAGCCCGGACCCCCCGACGAGGACCGGCCGCAGTCCCCGCCGGGTGATGTCCTCGATCACCGCGCGCGCGGCGCCCTGGAACCGTGCCACGGAGGCCTCCTGGGTGACCTCCAGTACGTCCAGGAGGTGGTGCCGGATCCCCCGCCGCTGGGCCGGGGGCAGCTTGGCCGTGCCGATGTCCATGCCGCGGTAGAGCTGCAGGGCGTCCGTGTTGACGATCTCCCCGCCCAGGCGTTCGGCCAGGTCCAGCGCCAGGTCGGACTTCCCGGTCCCGGTGGGCCCGACGACGGCGATCACCTCCTGCATGGACCGGCTCAGGAACCGACGCGCAGGGAGGGCATGCCCAGGCTCACCCCGGCGGTCCCGGCGGCACCGGCCGCCCCGCCCGGTGCGGGCACGCCGCAGGACTCGGCCTGGGCACGGTCCCAGGCGTCACCCGAGCGCGACCGGCGCAGGAGGTAGTCCTGGGCCGTGGGGTCGGCGATGAGATGGTAGGGGTGCGACTCGGTGATGGTCACGGTGACGAAGTCCCCGGGGCGCGGCGCCTGCTCCCCCGCCGGGACGCTGAAGTGCACGAGACGGTTGTCCGGGGCGCGGCCGGCGAGCCGCCCGGTCTCCGCGCCCTTGCTGCCGGGCTGGTTGGTCACCAGCAGCTCCTGGCGGGTGCCGAGCAGCTTCGCCGTCTCCTCCGCGCTGATCCGGTCCTGCAGGGCGGTCAGACGTTCGAAGCGCTCCTGCACGATGTGCTTGGGCACCTGGTCCTCCATCTCCCCCGCGGGCGTCCCGGGGCGGATGGAGTACTGGAACGTGAAGGCGGAGGAGAACCGGGAGGCCTCCACGACGGCCAGGGTGTCCTGGAAGTCCTCCTCGGTCTCCCCGGGGAATCCGACGATGATGTCCGTGGTGACGGCGGCGTGCGGGATCCGGTCGCGGACCTTGTCCAGGATGCCGAGGAACTTCTTCGACCGGTAGGACCGGCGCATGTCCTTGAGCACCTTGTCCGAGCCGGACTGCAGGGGCATGTGCAACTGCGGCATCACGTTCGGGGTCTCGGCCATCGCCTCGATGACGTCATCGGTGAAGGAGGCCGGGTGGGGGCTGGTGAACCGCACCCTCTCCAGGCCCTCGATCTCGCCGCAGGCCCGCAGCAGCTTCGCGAAGGCTCCCCGGTCCCCGAACTCGACGCCATAGGTGTTGACGTTCTGGCCGAGCAGGGTCACCTCCACGGCGCCGGCATCCACCAGCGCCTGCACCTCCGCGAGGATCTCCCCGGGGCGGCGGTCCTTCTCCTTGCCGCGCAGGGCCGGGACGATGCAGAAGGTGCACGTGTTGTTGCAGCCCACCGAGATGGAGACCCACCCCGAGTAGGTGGAATCCCTCTTGGTGGGCAGCGTGGAGGGGAAGGCCTCGAGCGACTCGAGGATCTCCAGCTCGGCCTGCTGATTGTGCCGGGACCGTTCCAGCAGCACCGGCAGGGAGCCGATGTTGTGGGTGCCGAAGACCACGTCCACCCAGGGCGCCTTCTCCAGGATGGTGTTCTGGTCCTTCTGGGCCAGGCAGCCGCCCACCGCGATCTGCATGCCCGGGTGGTTGTCCTTGACCGAGCGCAGGTTGCCGAGGTTGCCGTAGAGGCGGTTGTCCGCGTTCTCCCGGACGGCACAGGTGTTGAAGACCACGAGGTCCGGCTCCGTGGTCTCGTCGGCCGGGGCGTACCCCGCGGATTCGAGCAGACCGGAGATGCGCTCGGAGTCGTGTACGTTCATCTGGCAGCCGAAGGTGCGGACCTGGTACGTGCGGTCATCGGGGGTCAGGAGGGCGGAAGTCACCGCAGCATTCTAGTCGTCGAGCTCCAGCCCGCCCAGCACGTCCTTGACCACCCCGAGGGCCATGCCGGGCGCGTAGCCCTTGCGGGCGAGCATGCCGGCGAGACGTCGCACGACCTTGTCCCGCTCCGCCCGTGACTCGGGGTCATCCCCGGAGGGCACCGGGCGGCCGCGGAGTTTCTTCTCCACCAGTTCGATGGCGGCGGCCCGCTCGCTGTCCTCGCTGATCGTCTCCAGGGCGTGCTCGGCGGCCTCACCGGTGACGCCCTTCTGCTGCAGTTCCCGCCGCAGCGCGCCGCGGGCCAGGCCGCGGCTGCGCTGCCGGGAGGCGACGTAGGACTCGGCGTAGGCCTCGTCGTCGACGAGCCGCACCGCCTCCATCCGGTCCAGCACCGCAGACGCCACCTCGGGCGGCACCTGACGCTCTGCCAGCTTCTCCTCGAGCTGCCGGCGAGACTTCGGCGAGGCGGTGAGCTGGCGCAACACGATGGACCGGGCCACCTCCTCGGCGGCCGGTTCCGGATCGTCCGCAAGATGCTCGGGAAGGTCCGGATCCGGCACCACGCGAAGATGGCGGCGGGTCATCGGGCCGGGGACTCCCCGGAGACGGCCCGCAGCTGAGGCTCGGCGGCCGAGTCCTCCTCGGGCGCGACGCCGATCCCGAGCTTCTCCAGGATCCTGGTCTCGATCTCGTCCGCCAGGTCCGGGTTGTCCTTGAGGAACCGACGGGCGTTCTCCTTGCCCTGGCCCAGCTGATCACCGTCATAGGTGAACCAGGCGCCGGACTTCTTGACGATGCCCTCCTCGACGCCCATGTCGATGAGCGAGCCCTGGCGGGAGATGCCCTCGCCGTAGATGATGTCGAACTCGGCCTGCTTGAAGGGCGGGGCCATCTTGTTCTTGACGATCTTGGCGCGCGTGCGGTTACCGACCGCGTTGCCCGCCTCCTTGAGCGTCTCGATGCGGCGCACGTCGATGCGGACCGAGGCGTAGAACTTCAGCGCCTTACCACCGGTGGTGGTCTCCGGGCTGCCGAAGAACACGCCGATCTTCTCGCGCAGCTGGTTGATGAAGATGGCCGTGGTCTTGGTCTGTGCCAGCCGGCCGGTGATCTTACGCAGCGCCTGGGACATCAGGCGGGCCTGCAGGCCGACGTGGCTGTCACCCATCTCACCCTCGATCTCGGCGCGGGGCACCAGGGCCGCCACGGAGTCGATGACGATGATGTCCAGCGATCCGGAGCCCACGAGCATGTCCATGATCTCCAGGGCCTGTTCACCGGTGTCCGGCTGGGACACCAGCAGCGCGTCGGTGTCCACGCCGAGCTTCCGGGCGTACTCCGGGTCCAGCGCGTGCTCGGCGTCGATGAACGCCGCGATCCCGCCATTGCGCTGCGCGTTGGCCACGGCGTGCAGGGCGACGGTGGTCTTACCCGAGGACTCCGGTCCGTAGATCTCCACGACGCGGCCACGCGGCAGGCCGCCGATGCCCAGTGCGACGTCCAGGCCCACCGAACCGGTGGGGATCACCTCGATCGGTGCGCGCGCGTCGTCGCCCAGGCGCATCACCGACCCCTTGCCGAACTGCTTGTCGATCTGGGCCAGTGCGGCTTCCAGTGCCTTCTCGCGGTCGTTGGCTGACGCCATGATTCACCCCTGGGTCTGTGTTGGTGACGGGCGGCCGTCGAGGCCGCTCCCTTGTGCTGTAGAGAAACCTATCCGCCCGCCCGGACGAGTTAACGGGACAGGACGGTCGCTGTGGATGACATACCCGGGTTCCGGCTCCGGAGAAGTCCTGTGCAGGAGACTACCGCCATTCGAACGTATTTTCGAATAGTTGCCCGGCGTGTCCACCGGTTCCCGGGAGCTCAGTCCCGGGGCGGGATGTCCCGGCCGAGCCGGCGGTCCTCGGGAACACCCTGGAGGTCGCAGACGTCGAGCCAGACGTGGCGGGGATCCCACCCGGCGTCCAGGGCCTGGTCCGCCGTGGTGTCCAGGGTGGGCAGGACCAGCGACGAGGCGATCACCCCGGCGTTGGCCGGGCCGAACTCCTCGTCCATCAGACGACGGAATTCACTCAGTCTCATGGGTTCCCTTCCGCACCGCACACGACCGTGGCCGCAGACCCCCCAGGGGTCTGCGGCCGCGTCGGTGGTCAGTGGCTGCCGGCCAACTGGCCGAGATCGTCCGGGACCTCGTCGGGCAGCGCGTCGCCGAGGGAGTCCCGGCGGTAGCCGGCCTCGAGGTCCGCCGGTATGTGGTCCGGGATGTGCACGCCCTCCTGGAGGGCGATGCGGTCCGACACCTCACGCAGCATGAGGGACATCGGGACGTTCAGGGCCCCGCAGATCGAGGACAGCAGCTCGGAGGAGGCCTCCTTCTGGCCGCGCTCGACCTCGGACAGGTAACCGAGGGACACGCGGGCGTGGTGCGAGACCTCACGAAGGGTGCGCCCCTGGCGCTGACGCACGTCTCGCAGCACATCTCCGATTTCCTGGCGAAGGACTGGCACGGCGTGCTCCTTGGTCTCTGGAGTGGCTGCTGGAATGTTCTCTCCGGTCGCCAGCCAACGGGTGATTCCGTTGATGGTAACCGGTTGTTTCATCATGTCTACTGGTTTCTCCTGTACGAGTTCTGGGAACGCGCCCCCGCCGGTGGTGCGGTGAGCGCCGGGTCAACTGTCCTGCATAACCGGCTCAGCACCGGTTTTTGTTCCCGTGAGCACCCCCGCGACGGCCGGTTCCCAGCGGATTCACAGCCACGGCAGCGGGCCCCCGGCCCCGCCGGATCCTCAGGTCCCACACTAGCGACACCCTGGCACCCCGTGACAAGGCCCCACCGGACCGGTCGCGGATCGTGACGCTACCGTCATGGTCCCGTCCCGTGGGCGCGGTGGTCGGGCTCTTCGTCCTCCCGTTCCTCGAGCCTCTGGTGCAGGGCCCGCCGTTCGGCCTCCCGCAGGGAGTAGGTGGCGTTGCGGATGGCCTCGTCGTCGTCGAAGCTGGACCCGATCGCGCCGGCAATGAGGCCCAGGCTGGCCGCCAGCCAGGACAGCTTGAGGTAGTGCTGGATCCCGGCCTCCACCCCCAGTGTCTCCGTGAGGTAGTGGGGCGGGACCACCACCACGGAGGCCACGAACAGCAACACGAACAGTCCCGCGTAGATCATCAGCGCGGCAACGGCCACGGTGACGACGGTGGCCAGGTTGTCCATCGCCGCCCACCGCCGGGTGGACCAGTCGCTGCGGCGGGCCCACAGCCCGTTCGTCGCGATCAGCCAGGTCGTCATCCCGATGACGGCCAGCACCGTGACCACCGAGAGGCGGTCCACGCCCATGTCCGCGGCGAGGGTCCAGATACTGCCGAAGAAGACGCCGTAAGCACCCGCCGCGGACGCGGCCGCAGCCGAGGCGGTCATCGCGGCCGGGAGGCGCCCGGGGCGGTTGGACTGGACCATCCCGGTCAGCAGGCGCGGGACGGCCCAGGGACCGGTCGCGTACACCTGCTCCGCGGCCTCCGCGGACTCGGACATCGTGTCGGACAGCGGCACCAGGGCGTTGAGGGCCTCCGGGTGCTCCGGGTCCCTGGTCACGGTCCGGCCCTCCGGCCCGACGTCGACGGCACCCCGGTGGAGGTGCCCCACCAGGCGGGACATCGTCTCCACGACCCGCCGCTCCAGCCGGAAGACGCCGAGCACGGGCAGGAACAGGATGGCGGCATTGTCCCGCCGTGAGATCTCGGCCACCACGGGACGCCCGTTCTCGTAGCGCGGAAGGTCCGTGATGTAGATGACCATCTCCCAGTCGTGGCGCGCGTCGACCTGTGTCGTCCAGCGCACCAGGTCCACGCTGCCGTCGGCGTCCAGCGGGACGATCTCGTCCACCACGTCGATCCGCCACTCAGTGCTGTCGTCCACCCTGCGGGACAGCTCGGTCCGGAGGGCCTCGCGGATCCGGCTGGCCACGATCGCCGGCGTCCCGGGGTCGGCCATCAACCCGATCGCGGTCGTCATGCCCGTGCCTCCCGGTCCAGGCGCCGCAGCACGCTGCGCAGGGCGGCCTCGACCGTCCCGCGGCGGATGCCCTCCCGGTCCCCGTCCAGGTGCAGTTCCTCGGCGGCGGGACCGGGCAGTCCGGCGATGCCCAGGTAGACGGTCCCGACGGCCCGGCCCTGATGCGGCTCGGGCCCGGCCACCCCGGTGGTCGCCACGCCGATGTCCGCGCCGAGCGTCCGGCGGGCCCCCTCCGCCATCTGGGCGGCGACGCCTGCGTCCACGGCCCCGTGGCTGGCGAGGCGTGACGGGTCCACGCCCAGCAGTCGCTCCTTGACCTCGTTCTGGTAGGCCACGACCCCTCCCTGAAGGGTCGCGGAGGCACCGGGCACGTCCGCGATCGTCGCCGCCAGCAGTCCCGCGGTCAGGGACTCGGCGGTCGCGATCCGCAGCCCGCGCCGGATCAGCTCCGTCACGACGTCGGCCGGCAGGCTCATGGTCGTGCCCCGCCGGCCAGCGCGGACCGGCGCAACCGGACCGCCTTGAGGACGTAGTCCGCGCCGGTGACGAGCGTGACGGCCAGGGCGGCACCCATCGCGGTCCAGCCGACCCAGGGGTACCAGTCCCCCAGCAGCGGGGTCAGCGGGGCGAGCATCAGCAACAGCGCCCCGGCCTGCAGCACGGTCTTGAGCTTGCCTCCCCGCGAGGCCGGCATGACCCCGTAGCGCAGCACCACGAAGCGCATCAGGGTGATCCCCCACTCGCGCAGCAGGATCAGGATGGTGACCCACCACCACAGCTCTCCCAGCATCGAGAGCACGATGAAGGCCGCGCCCGTGAGCAGCTTGTCCGCGATGGGGTCGGCGATCTTCCCGAAGCTCGTGACCAGTCCGCGTGCCCGGGCGATGTCGCCGTCGAGCTTGTCCGTGTACATCGCCACGGCGAACACCGCGAAGGCGGCCCAGCGCATGCCCAGGGAGTCCTCGCCGGCGGGGCCTCCGGCCGCCAGGAACCAGACGAAGAACGGGACCAGCAGGATCCTGACCGTGGTCAGGACGTTGGGCAGGTTCCAGTTCTCGTTCATCCCTGCAGTCTACGGACCCGCCGGTTCCTTCCGGCGGCTCACCGGCCGGTGAGCTGCCAGGCGTCCTCCGAGCCCTCGTCCTCCTCCTCGTCGTGCCAGTCCTGGGCCGAGCGTCGCCCGGCCAGGTCCTCGGCGACGAGGTCGCGGCCGTAGCCGTCGTCCTCCGGGAGCGAGCCCCGCACCAGTTCCTGGTCGGTGGCACCGCGCACGGGCGGGCGGCCGGCCTCGTGGTCGGAGTGGACCACGTCCTCGGCATAGGCCTCGGGGGCGTCCTCGCTGGGCGCGGCCGCCGGTGGCGTGTCACCGCGGATGGTGGCGAGCACCCCGGCCAGGTCATCCGGCTTGACCAGCACGTCCCGGGCCTTGGACCCCTCCGAGGGGCCCACCACGCCGCGGGACTCCATGAGGTCCATGAGCCGCCCGGCCTTGGCGAACCCGACGCGCAGCTTGCGCTGGAGCATCGAGGTCGAGCCGAACTGGGTGGTGACCACGAGCTCGGTGGCCTGCAGCAGCAGGTCCAGGTCGTCGCCGATGTCCTCGTCGATGACCTTCTCGACCTTCTCCGGCACCACGTCGTCCCGGTACTGGGCCTGCATCTGGCCCTTGACGTGCTCCACCACGGCGTGGATCTCGGACTCGTTGACCCAGGCGCCCTGCACGCGCATCGGCTTGGACTTGCCCATCGGCAGGAACAGGGCGTCGCCCTGACCGAGCAGCTTCTCGGCACCGGGCTGGTCCAGGACCACGCGGGAGTCGGTGACGGAGGACGTCGCGAACGCCATGCGGGAGGGCACGTTGGCCTTGATCAGGCCGGTGACCACGTCCACGGAGGGCCGCTGGGTGGCCAGCACCAGGTGGATGCCGGCGGCACGGGCCAGCTGGGTGATGCGCACGATCGCGTCCTCGACGTCGCGGGGGGCGACCATCATCAGGTCGGCGAGCTCGTCCACGATGACCAGCAGGTACGGATACGGCTTCAGCACCCGCTTGGAGTCCGGCGGCAGGGTCACCTTGCCGGCGCGGACGGCCTTGTTGAAGTCGTCCACGTGCTTGTAGCCGAAGGCCGCGAGGTCGTCATAGCGCGTGTCCATCTCGCGCACCACCCACTGCAGGGCCTCGGCGGCCTTCTTCGGGCTCGTGATGATGGGGGTGACCAGGTGCGGCACGCCCTCGTAGGCGGTGAGTTCCACGCGCTTGGGGTCCACCATGACCATGCGCACCTCGTCCGGGGTCGAGCGCATGAGGATCGAGACGATCATGGAGTTCACGAAGGAGGACTTGCCGGCGCCGGTGGCGCCGGCCACCAGCATGTGCGGCATCTTCGCCAGGTTGGCCATCACGTAGCCGCCCTCGACGTCCTTGCCCACGCCCATCACCATCGGGTGGTCGGTCTTGCGTGCCGCGTTCGAGCGCAGCACGTCGCCCAGTGCGACGACCTCCTTGTCGGCGTTGGGGATCTCGATGCCGATCGCGGACTTGCCGGGGATCGGCGAGAGGATCCGCACGTCCGAGGAGGCCACCGCATAGGAGATGTTCTTGGACAGCGCCGTGACCTTCTCCACCTTGGTGCCCGGCGCGAGCTCGATCTCGTAGCGGGTCACCGTCGGCCCGCGGGAGAAGCCGGTGACCTCGGCGTCCACCTTGAACTGGGTCAGCGTCTCGGTCAGCGCGGCGACCACCTGATCGTTGGCCTCGGTGCGCTCCTTCGGGGGCGGGCCCGCGGGCAGCATCGTGGAGTCCGGCAGCGTGTAGGTGACGTCCCCGCCCAGGTGCAGCTGCTCCGAGCGGGCGGGCATCGGCGGCAGCTCCGTGGGCCGGGAGACGGGATTCGCCGGCACGGAGGGTGCGACCACGCCGATGGGCTCGGTCGAGGGTCCGACGCTCTCGGTCTCCTCCGGCTTCGGGATCCTGACCCCGGCCGCCTCCTTGGCGCGGGCGATGGCCAGTTCCCCGGCGGTGGGACGCCGCACGCCCGCCGGGACGGCAGGAGGCTGCTCGGCCACCTCGTCCTGCGGCTGCTCGGCCACCTCGTCCTGCGGCTTCTCGTCGATGACGGCGGTCTCGTAGGCCTCGGTGCTGGGGGTCCCGGCGTCGTCGAGGACCTCGGTGGGCGTCTCGTCGCGGCCGAACAGCCGGACGCCCTTGCGCTTGCCGGCCTTGCCGGCCTTGCCGGCCTTCGCAACCTCGCCGGCCTCGAGCTCCGCGCCGGCCGTGCGCTCCCCGCCGGCACGGGATCCGCGGCCGGAGGGGCGGTCATGCTCGGTGAGGTAGGACTGGTCGTGCCCCCCGCGTGCGCCGTCCCGGGCGCCGGGGGTACCGCCGTCGGGCTGGCCGGTGAGCCAGGCGTAGGCCTCCCGCATCCGCTGCGGGATCTGGCCCACCGGGGTGGCGGTGACGATCAGCACCCCGAACAGGGCCAGCGCCACCATCAGCGCCCATACGGGCCAGGGGGTGACGAGCGAGGCCAGCGGCGTGGTGGCGAGGTAACCGACGATGCCCCCGCCGGCCAGGAGCTCGGCGAAGGAGTCGGCGACGGTGGGCAGGCCCGCGACGAGATGGGCGATACCGGCGACGGCCACCGTCACCACCAGCAGGCCGATGGTGATCCGGCCGTTGTCCCGGTGCTCCTGGGGGGTGCGGAAGTAGCGCACGGCGACGACCAGCAGCACCGCGGGGAAGATCAGGGCCGCCCAGCCGAGGGTGCCGGCGGCGACGTTGTGGACCACGGTCCCGTAACCGGGGGTCCCGCGCAGGCCCCACCACTCCACGGAACCGATGACCGCGGCCAGGACCACCAGGAAGAACCCGGTGCCGTCACGGCGATCCTCCGGCGCGATCCTCGCGTCCCGGCCGATCTTGCGGACCCCGGCGCCGACGGGCGTGGCCATGGCCATCCAGAATCCGCGCAGCGCGCGCACCAGGACCGGCGCCTGCGGCTCTGCGTGCGCCTCGGGCACCGCGGATGCGGTGCGGTTGCGCTGGGTGGAGCCGGACGAGCGCGCAGACGACTTGGCGGCCTTCGGTTCCGCGCCCTTGCGGGCGGGGGACGTCGAGGACCGGCCGGACTGCGAACGCGTCGGGGAAGTACGGGTCGCCATGCAAGTACGGTACCGCCCGGCGACGTCCCCGGCCCGGACCAACACAGGCTTTCCGGGCCGGAGCGCCCGTCACCGGGCCGGTCTAGGCCTCCAGTACCACCGGGACGATCATCGGGCGCCGCCGCAGCTTGCGGTTCACCCAGGTGCCGATGACGCGGCGCACGACCTGCTGCAACTGGTGGGTGGTGTGGTCCGCGTTGGACTGCACCGCCTCCTCGAGCGCGCGGGCGATACGCGGCTTGACGTCGTCGAACACGGCATCGTCCTCGGCCACGCCACGGGCGTGGATGTCCGGGCCCGAGACGATCGTGCCGGTCTGGCGGTTGACCACGGAGATCACCGAGATGAACCCCTCCTCGCCGAGGATGCGCCGGTCCTTGAGGTCGGCGTCGGTGATCTCGCCGATCGAGGAGCCGTCCACGTAGACGAAGCCGCACTCGACCTGGCCGCTGACGCGGGCCACCCCGTCCTTGAGGTCCACCACGGAACCGTTCTCCGTCAGCAGGACGTTCTCCCCGGGCACGCCCGTGGCCTCGGCGATCCGGCCGTTGGCGATCAGGTGCCGGGTCTCGCCGTGGACCGGCATGACGTGGGTGGGCCTGACGATGTTGTAGCAGTACAGCAGCTCGCCCTGGGAGGCGTGCCCGGAGACGTGCACCTTGGCCATCCCCTTGTGGACGACCTCGGCGCCCAGCTTCATCAGGCCGTTGACCACGCGGAACACCGAGGTCTCGTTGCCGGGGATCAGCGAGGAGGCCAGCACCACCAGGTCTCCGGTGTCCAGCTGGATGCGGTGGTCGCCGTTGGCCATCCGGGACAGGGCGGCCATGGGCTCACCCTGGGAACCGGTGCACATCAGCACCACCTCGTGGTCCGGCAGCCGGTCGACCTCCTTGAGGTCCACCAGGGTCCCCTCCGGGACGTCCAGGTAGCCCAGCTTGGCGGCGATGCCCATGTTGCGCACCATGGACCTGCCGACGAAGCACACCTTGCGCCCGTGCGCGCCGGCGGCGTCCAGGACCTGCTGGATGCGGTGGACGTGGGAGGCGAAGGAGGCGACGATGATGCGCTTGTCCGCCCGCGCGAACAGTCCCTCCAGGACCGGGCCGATCTCCTTCTCCGTGGTGGTGAACCCGGGGACCTCGGCATTGGTGGAGTCGGTCAGGAACAGGTCCACGCCCTCCTCGCCGAGCCGGGCGAAGGCGCGCAGGTCGGTGATGCGCCCGTCCAGGGGCAGCTGGTCCATCTTGAAGTCACCGGTATGCAGGATGGTGCCGGCTGGTGTCTTGAGGGCCACGGCCAGGGCGTCCGGGATGGAGTGGTTGACGGCCACGAACTCGCACTCGAAGGGACCGAGGTGCTCGGTGTCCCCCTCCCTCACGGTGAGGGTGATCGGCCGGATCCGGTGCTCCTCGAGCTTGGCCTCGATCAGGGCCAGGGTCAGCTTGGACCCGATCAGCGGGATGTCCGGCCTCATCCGCAGCAGGTACGGCACCGCGCCGATGTGGTCCTCGTGGCCGTGGGTCAGGACCACGCCGACCACGTCGTCCAGGCGGTCCCGGATGTACTCGAAGTCCGGCAGGATCACGTCCACGCCGGGCTGGGTCTCCTCGGGGAACAGCACGCCGCAGTCGACGATGAGGATCTTGCCGTCCAGCTCGAAGGTCGTCATGTTCCGGCCGACCTCACCGATGCCGCCGAGCGGCACCACCCGGCAGGTGCCGGGCTTGAGCTGGGGCGGGGTGGACAGGCGAGGGCCTGGTGCCATGGGGTTCGGTCCCTTCTAGAAGGTGAGGCCGGCCTCCGCGAGGTCGGCGCGGATGACGGTCTGCTCGTCCTCAGTGGCCGGCGTCAGCGGCAGGCGGACCGTGGCACTGGGGAGGATGCCCTGCCACTGCAGGATCGTCTTGCTGGACACGGCACCCTGGATGTGGGTCATGACCGCGCGCTGGTACGGGTCCAGCTCGAAGTGCAGGGCGCGCGCGGCCGCCAGGTCCCCGGCGGCCATCGCGTCCACGAGCCGACGGTAGAGCCGGGGAGCCACGTGAGCGGTCACCGAGACGACGCCCACGGCACCGAGGGCCATCAGCGGCAGGGTCAGCGCGTCCTCGCCCGAGTAGATGTGCAGGTCGGTGTTGGCGGCCACGAGGGTGGTGGACTGGAAGTCGCCCTTGGCGTCCTTCAGGGCCACGATGTTCGGGTGCGCGGCCAGGGCGATGATGGTGTCCGGCTCGATCGGCATGACCGAGCGGCCCGGGATGTCGTAGAGCATGACCGGCAGGTCGGTGGACGAGGCGATGGTCTCGAAGTGCGCCCGGATCCCGGCCTGGTTCGGCTTGTTGTAGTAGGGGGTGACGAGCAGCAGGCCGTCGACGCCGGCACGCTCGGCCAGCAGGGACAGGTGCGCCGAGTGCCCCGTGTCGTTCATGCCGGTGCCGGCGATGACCTTCGCCCGGCCACCCACGGCCTCGACGACGGCTTCGAACATCGCGATGTTCTCCTCGTCGCGCAGGGTCGAGGTCTCCCCCGTGGTGCCGGTGACGACCAGTCCGTCCGCGCCCTCGTCCACCAGGTGGACGGCCAGCTTCTGGGCCGAGTCCAGGTCCAGGCTGCCGTCCTCCGTGAACGGCGTCACCATGGCCGGGACCATGGTGCCGAAGGGCAGTTCGGAGCGTGCGGCAGGGGTGTCGATCATGGCGTCCAGCCTACCTGCGAGAATGTCCTGCGGTGCGTAAGTCACGCACGAGGACCTGATCACAGGAGGGGTGCATGGCGCTGCGCACGGAGGTCTCACGCCGCATCCCCGGCGTGGACGCCGCGCGGGGCATCGCCCTGCTGGGCATGATCGCGACGCACCTGATGGTGCTGGTCTCCGCCGACGGGACGGAACCGACGACGGTGGGGCTGGTGTTCGCGGGGAAGTCCTCGGCCCTGTTCGCCACCCTGGCCGGTGTCGGGCTGGCCTTGCTCACCGGTGGTGCGGGCGCCCGGCGTGCACCCCACCAGCAACCGCGCCTGGGGTGGGACCGGCGCCAGGTGGCCATCCGCGCGGGCCTGCTGTTCGTCATCGGCCTGGCCTGCGGCTCCCTGGACACGAACGTGGCGATCATCCTGGCCCACTACGCCCTGTTGTTCATCGCCGCCCTGCCGTTCCTGCACCTGGGGGCCCGGGTGCTGGCCGGCTGGGCCGCCGCGTGGCTCCTGCTGTCCCCCGTGGTGGCCAGCCTGCTCTCCGCGGTCATGCAGTCCGCGGTGGGCGCCACGGCCTACGTGGATCACTGGCGCATCTGGCAGACCCCCGCGCTGTCGGACCTGCTCGTCCAGCCCGGGTTGCTCGCGTGGGACCTGGTGTTCAGCGGGTACTACCCCGTGCTGCAGTGGCTCGGCTACGTGCTGTTCGGGCTGTTCCTCGGACGACTGCGCCTGGAGCGCACGCGGGTGTCCGCCGCCCTGGCCGCCGGCGGTGCGGCGCTGGCCGCCACGGCGTTCCTGGTCTCCCGGGGCCTGCAGTCGCTGCCGGGCGTGCTGGAGTCGATCTCCGACGGGACCGGGGTGGGCCCGGCCCGGCTCGAGGCCCAGCTGCTGACGGGCGCCGCGATCTCCACGGAGTCGATCCAGGCCCATCCGGTGTGGTTCACCCTGGCCACCCCGCACTCCGGGGCCCCGTTGGACCTGCTGCTGACCTGCGGCACCTCGGCCATGGTGCTGGGGCTCTGCCTCCTGCTGTGCACCGTGGGCCGGGGGTGCTGACCTACCCCCTGATGCCCCTGATCGGGGCCGGTTCGATGACCCTGACCCTGTACGTGGGACACCTCGTGGCGCTGGACGTGTTCGGTTCCGCCACCGCGGCCTGGCCCCGGCTGGGGCTGCTCATCGCCTACTGGGTGGGCTGCCTGGTCGCCGGGACCGTCTGGCGCGGCTTCGGCTGGAAGGGCCCGCTGGAGTGGGGGGTCTCGACGGTCGCGTCCACCCTGGCGGGGCCCCGGCCCCAGGGGTCCTAGGGGTAGAGCCGGATCGCGTCCCGCATGGCCCGGCGAGCCCGGGTCCGGTCGCCCGAGGCGTCGTAGCCCAGGGAGAGCCGGTACCAGGAACGCCAGTCCTGCGGGGCGGCCTCGGCCTCGGCCCGGAAGACCTCGAACTGCGCGTCCGCCACGGCGCGGTCGATCCGCCCGCCGGGTGAGCGCGGCAGGTCGTCGACGGGCAGTCCGCCCTCGGCGGCGAGCGTGCGGCCCAGCCGCTCCGTCATGATCCCGAAGCGCAGTTCGCGCCACAGCGTCCACAGCCCGACGGCCACGATCCCCAGGGTGGCCACCCCGAGCACCTTGGCCACCGGCTGCGGCGCCTGCATGAAGCCGACCGCCGAGACCACGGCGAGCACGGCGAACAGCAGCATGAGGGCGACGATCGCGCCCACACCGATCTTGGTCTTCATCAGGTCCCGTCAGTCCAGGTCGAGGTAGCCGTCGAGGCCGTAGGTCAGTCCCGGCCGCGAGGCCACGGTGCGCAGTCCCAGCAGCACCCCGGGCATGTACGCACCGCGGTCGAAGGCGTCGTGGCGGACGACCAGCTGCTCGCCCGGCCCACCCAGGAGCACCTCCTGGTGGGCCTCCAGCCCCCGCAGACGCACGGAGTGCACCCGGACACCGTCCACGAGGGCCCCGCGCGCCCCGTCCGGATCATGGGTGGTGGCGTCCGGGGAGGGCCCGACGCCGGCCGCGGCCCGGGACTCGGCGATCAGTCCCGCGGTGCGCACGGCCGTGCCCGAGGGGGCGTCCACCTTGGCCGGGTGGTGCATCTCGATGAGCTCCACGGAGGGGAAGTACTTGGCGGCCTTGGCCGCGAAGGCGCTGGCCAGCACCGAGCCGAGCGCGAAGTTGGGGGCGATGAGGACCCCGACCCCGGGGTGTCCCGCGAGCTGCTCGGCCAGCACGGCCCGCCGTTCACCGGACCAACCGGAGGTCCCGACGACGGTGTGCAGGCCGTTCTCCACGGCGAAGGCCACGTGGTCGGGCGATGCGTCCGGGACCGAGAGGTCCAGGACGTGGGTGGCGCCGGCCTCGAGCACGGACTCCATCCGGTCCTTCGAGCCGAGCCGGGCGACGAGTTCCAGGCCTGCGGCGTCGTCGACCGCCTCGACGGCGTAGTGGCCCATCTTCCCTGAGGCGCCCAGGATGGCGACGCGGATCGAGTCTTGAGTCATGGACTCCAGTCTATGGCGCTACACCGCGGCCGCCGACGCCGCCTGCCGCTCATCGACCCTGCCGCCGTTGCGGACGGTGAAGGTCAGCGCCAGTGCCACGAGCGCGAAGGTGGCCAGCAGCATCAACCCCACGAAGTAGCTGTTGTGCTCCTCGTTGTAGGTGGCTCCCATCACCAGCGGCGGGAAGTACCCGCCCAGCCCGCCGGCCGCGGCGATGATGCCGCCGATCGTCCCGACGTCACGCGGGTCCGCGGCGCGGCCGACCCAGCCGAACACGCCGCCGGTGCCCAGTCCCAGGAACAGGGCCATGAGCAGGAAGACGGGTCCGTAGACGCGTTCGGCGCCGGGCTGCAGGGCCACGATGACCGCCATGACCGCGGCCCCGGCGAACGAGGTCAGCGTGACGGCCCGCGGGCCGAGCCGGTCGGCGAGGGTGCCGCCGACCGGCCGCGCGATCACGGCGGCCAGGGCGAAGCCGGCGGTGCGCCAGCCGGCCTCGGTGGCGGCGTAGTCGTAGATGTTGCCCAGGTAGGTGGGCAGGTAGTTGGAGAAGGCCACGAAGGCACCGAAGACCACGCCGTAGAGGAAGCAGAGCTGCCAGGTGACCAGCTGGGAGAAGGCCCGCCGGAGCTTGGGCAGCGCCGGGGTGGGCGTGGTGCCGGCCCGGGCGGGAGACTCCCGCAGCAGCAGGGCGCAGAGCACGGCGACCACCGCGACGATGACGGCCACGAGGACGTGGGTGGCCAGGTAGCCGATCCCGGCCACCAGCTGGGGGGTGGCGAAGGCCGAGACCGCGGTGCCGACCATGCCCGCCCCGAAGATGCCCGTGGCGAAGCCCTTGCGGTGCGGCGGATACCAGGCGGAGACGAAGGGGATGCCGATCGCGAAGACCGCTCCGGCGATGCCGAGGAAGAACGCCACGACCAGCAGCGGGACGTAGGCGCCCAGCGCCCCGACCAGGCCGGTGACGAGCACCAGTGGTGCCGTGAGGCCCAGCAGCACGGTGAACATGAGGCGCCCGCCGTAGCGGTCCGTCAGCACCCCGACCGGCACGCGGGCGACCGCGCCGACGAGGATCGGCATGGCCACCAGGACCGCGGTCTGGGTCGGGGCCAGGCCCATCTGCTCGGTGTAGCGGGCGGACAGCGGGCCGATCATCGTCCAGGCCCAGAACCCGACGGTGGAGGCCAGCGTGGCCAGCCACAGGTTCAGGGTCTGGCCTCCGGCGAGGTCGGCGTCGCGGGCGGCGGGTGCGGTCGCACTCATGGTCTGGCTCCTCGTGTCCTGGTCCTCGTGTCCTGGTCCTGGCGGCGGGTCCTAGCGGCGGGTCCGGGTGCGCTCGCGGTCCGGGGTTCCCACGGGGTCCCAGCCGCGACGGACGGGCACCGTCCCGCGGCCGGGCCGGCGGCTGTCCCGGGATCGGTAGACGATGTAGGGACGGAACAGGTAGTGCAGCGGGGCGGTGAAGGCGTGCACCAGCCGGGTGAACGGCCAGACCGCGAACAGGGCGAACGCCCACAGCACGTGCACCTTGAAGCCCAGGGACGCGGCGGCCATCGCGGCCACGTCCGGCTGCAGGATCCAGATGGAGCGGAACCACGGGGACACGGTGCTGCGGTAGTCCGTCACCGAGTGGTCGAACACGGAGATCGCGGTGACGGCCAGGCCCGCCAGGATCGCCCCCACCAGCAGCACGTACATGAACTTGTCGTTCTTGGTGGTGGCCATGAAGACGGGTCCCGTGGTGCGGCGGCGGTAGACGAGCAGCACGATCCCCACCAGGGTGCCGATGCCGGCGATCGAGCCGATGCCCAGGGCCATGACGTGGTACATGTCCTCCGTGACCCCCAGCGAATCCGTCCAGGCCCGCGGGATCACCAGCCCCACGATGTGGCCGACCAGCACGGCCAGGATGCCGAAGTGGAACAACGGGGACGCCCAGCGCAGCAACCGCGACTCGTACAGCTGGGAGGACCGGGTGGTCCAGCCGAACTGGTCGTAGCGGTAGCGCCAGACGGTGCCCCCGATGAAGAAGGCCAGGACGATGTAGGGAAGCACGCCCCAGAGCAGTACGTCCCAGATGCCGACGGGGACCTCAGCGCCGTCCATGTCCTGATCCTTCCGAGGTGGGGGTGAAGGGGAGCAACCGCGGGTCGGAGGCGTCCAGCCCGACGGTCTCCGTGGGCGGGCCGTACCCGGCCATGGCCTGCACGGCGCTCTTGTCCGCGGGCGAGGGGCCGGGCAGGGTGGAGCAGACCAGGGCGACGATCCCGTGATGGGGCAACGCGTCGTCCCGCAGGGCAAGGCGCAGCAGTTCCAGGGAGGGCCGGTAGCGCTGGAGCAACTCGTAGCCGGCGTCCGGACTCACCCGGGCGGCGAACTCGAGCACCAGCGGGAGGTAGTCCGGCAGCTCGGCGTCGTCCGGTGCACAGCCGTGGGAACGGTAGACCTCCTTGAACGCGGCCAGCGCCTCGCCCCGGCGGCGCGTGTCCCCGTCCGTCCAGTAGGTCAGGTGCAGGCTGTGCCGCCGGGACAGGTCGTACTCCTGGACGTAGTCGGACTGGACCTCGTGCAGGGGCCGGGCGGTGAGCCAGTCGACCAGCGGCTGGGTCAGGGCCGGTTCCGCGCCGACCTCGGCGAGCGCCGCGCGCACCGGCTCGATCCGCTCCAGCAGCTCCTCGTCCGGATAGGACAGCAGCACCGCCGCAGCCTGCCGCACGACCGCGCTGCGGACCGGGTCGGGGTCCGTGTAGTCCTCCGGATCCAGGCTGCCCCTCCCGGGCTTGCCCAGCAGCCGCTCCAGGAGCCTCATGCCGTCTCACCGCTTCGGGTGGTGGTGCCGTCGGCCGGACCGGGCGGCTCCTCCACCTGGCCCACGTCCTCGGCCGTGCGGTGCGGGAACAGGCCCTCGGGCGTGCCGTGGCCGTCCCAGTTGAGCAGGTTCACGCGGCCGGCCAGCTGGGTGTTGCCGGTCGGGTCGTCGGCGGTCTGCCGGGCCTGCAGGGCCATGAACGTCTCCTGGGCCACCGGGACCGGCCGCCCGGAGGCCTCCCCGAACCCGCCCATCTGGCCCATGCCGGGGCCGCCGTCCACGTCCAGCGAGCAGCCCAGCTCCTCGAGGTTGTGCGCGTCCTCCACGTGGGCCGAGGGGATGACGTAGCGCTCGCCGTACTTGGCGATCGCCATCAGCCGGTACATCTCCTGGACCTGGGCCCCGGTCATGCCGACGGCCCGGGCGATGGACTCGTCCGCCTCCCGGCCCAGGGTGATGTCCCGCATGTAGGAGCGCATCGCGGCGAGCCTGCGCAGCACGTCCGTGACCAGCCGGGTGTCACCGGCGGTGAACAGCTCGGCCAGGTACTCCACCGGGATCCGCAGCGACTCGATGGCCCCGAACAGGTTCTCGGCGTCCTCGCCGTCGTGGCCCTGGTCCTTGAGCAGGTCGACCACCGGGGACAGCGGCGGGACGTACCAGACCATCGGCATGGTCCGGTACTCCGGGTGCAGCGGCAGCGCCACCCGCATCTCCTTGGCCAGCTTGTACACCGGTGAGCGCCGGGCCGCGTCGAGCCAGTCCTCGGGGATGCCCTCGGCGCGCGCCGCCTCGATCACGGCCGGGTCGTGCGGGTCCATCATGAGGTCGAGCTGGGCCTCGTACAGGTCCTGCTCGTCCGGGACCGAGGCGGCCTCGGTGACCCGGTCGGCGTCGTACAGGAAGATGCCGATGTACCGCAGCCGGCCCACGCAGGTCTCCGCGCACACCGTGGGGATGCCCACCTCCACGCGGGGGTAGCAGAACGTGCACTTCTCGGCCTTGCCGGACTTGTGGTTGTAGTAGATCTTCTTGTACGGGCACCCGGTCACGCACTGACGCCAGCCGCGGCAGCGGTCCTGGTCCACCAGCACGATCCCGTCCTCGGCGCGCTTGTAGATGGCCCCGGAGGGACAGGAGGCCATGCAGGAGGGGTTCAGGCAGTGCTCGCAGATCCGCGGCAGGTAGAACATGAAGGTCTGCTCGAACTCGAACCTGACCTTGTCCTCCGACTCCCTCCGGACCTTCTCCACGATCGGGTCCAGGTGACCGGACCCGGCGGTGCCGCCCAGGTTGTCGTCCCAGTTCGCCGACCAGGAGATCCTGGTGTCCTTCCCCGTGATCAGTGACTTGGGCCTGGCCACCGGGAAGTCGTCCCCGGCCGGGGCGTTGATGAGGTTCTCGTAGTCGTAGGTCCACGGCTCGTAGTAGTCCTTGAGCTCGGGCTGCACCGGCGAGGCGAAGATCCCGAACATCTTGGCCAGGCGGCCCCCGGACTTGAGCCTGAGGTTCCCCCGCCGGTTCAGCTCCCAGCCGCCCCGCCACTTCTCCTGGTCCTCGTACCGGCGCGGATAGCCCTGGCCGGGGCGGGTCTCCACGTTGTTGAACCACACGTACTCGGTGCCGGCACGGTTGGTCCAGGCCTGCTTGCACGTCACGGAGCAGGTGTGGCAGCCGATGCATTTGTCCAGTGCCATCACCATGGCGGTCTGGGCCATGATCCTCATCAGTACTGCACCTCCTGGGAGCGCTTGCGGACCACCGAGATGATGTCCCGCTGGTTGCCGGTGGGGCCGAGGTAGTTGAACGCCCAGGACAGGTGGGCGTAGCCGCCGATCATGTGCGTGGGCTTGACCAGGATCCGGGTCACCGAGTTGTGGATGCCACCGCGCCGTCCGGTGGCCTCGGACTTCGGCACGTCGATGGTGCGTTCCTGGGCGTGGTGGACGTACACGACGCCCTCGGGCATCCGGTGGGAGACGATCGCCCGGCCCACGAACACCCCGTTGTTGTTGACGCACTCCACCCAGTCGTTGTCCGTCACCTCGATGAGCGCGGCGTCCTGGGCGCTCATCCACACGGAGGTGCCGCCGCGGGAGAGCGAGAGCATGAACAGGTTGTCCTGGTACTCCGAGTGGATGGACCACTTGTTGTGCGGGGTCAGGTAGCGCAGCGAGATCGACAGCTCCCCGCGCTCGCCCAGCTTCGGCTCGCCGAACAGGCGGTGCATGTCCAGCGGCGGCCGGTACAGCGGCAGCATCTCCCCCATGTCCTTCATCCAGTCGTGGTCCAGGAAGAAGTGCATGCGCCCGGTCAGGGTGTGGAAGGGCTTGAGCCGTTCGATGTTGACCGTGAACGGGGCGTACCGCCGCCCGCCCGTCTCCGAACCGGACCACTCCGGGGAGGTGATCACGGGCACCGGCGCGGCCTGGGTGTCCGCGAAGGTGATCCGCTTCTCCTGGCTGCCGGCGGCCAGGTCCGCCAGTGGCACCCCGGTGCGCTTCTCCAGGGTCTCGAATCCCTGCACGGCCAGTTCCCCGTTGGTGGTCCCGGAGAACATCAGGATGGCCTCGGCCATCCGCGCGTCGGTGTCCACGGCCGGGCGGCCGGCGGCGGCACCGGAGTCGAACACCCCGTGCAGCCGGCCGAGCAGCTCGACCTGCTCGGTGACGTCGTAGGTGATGTGCTTGGTCGTGAAGCCCAGCGTGTCCGCCAGTGGCCCGACCGCGGTGAACTTGTCCCCGATGGCCGTGTAGTCCCGCTCCACGACCTTCAGGTTCGGCAGGTTCCTCCCGGGCACGGCCGGCAGGTCGGTGCCCTTCCACTCCGGGACGATGCCCCCGGGCTGGGCGATCTCCCCCGGGGTGTCGTGCGTCAGCGCCGTGGCGACGACGTCCCGCCTCACCCCCAGGTGGGTCCTGGACTGGCGCGAGACCTCCTCGGCGAGCAGCCGGAACAGGTCGTAGTCGGTCTTGGCCTCCCACGGCGGGGTGATCGCTGGGGTGAAGGCGTGCACGTAGGGGTGCATGTCCGTGGAGGACAGGTCGTGCTTCTCGTACCAGGTGGCGGCCGGGAACACCACGTCCGAGAGCAGCGTAGAACTGGTCATCCGGAAGTCCGCGGAGACCAGCAGGTCCAGCTTCCCCTCGGGGGCCTCCTCGTGCCAGCGGACGTCGCGCGGCCGGGACTCGCCGTGGTCCTGGCCCAGCACGTTGTGGTGGGTGCCCAGCAGGTGCTTGAGGAAGTACTCCTCCCCCTTGGCCGAGGACCCGAGGAGGTTCGAGCGCCACAGCACCAGGGTGCGCGGCCAGTTGGCCTCGGCGTCCGGGTCCTCCACCGCCATCTGCAGGGACTCGTCCTTGAGCCGGGCGGCGATCCACTCGGCCTCGGTGGCGGCCTCGCCGTTCCCGACGGCGGCCGCGGCCTGGTCCGCGACGTCCAGCGGGTTCTGGGTGAACTGCGGGTAGAACGGCATCCAGCCCAGGCGGGTGGACTGGGCGATCACGTCCGCGGTGTGCTTGCCCGCCAGGTGGCCCTCGGCCAGCGGGGACTGCAGCGAGTCCGTGGAGTAGCCGTCCGAGCGGAACTGGTCCGTGTGCATGTACCAGAAGGCGGTGCCGATCATGAACCGCGGCGGACGGGTCCAGTCCGAGGCGGCCGCCATGGCGGCCCAGCCGGTGATGGGCCGGGCCTTCTCCTGGCCGACGTAGTGCGCCCAGCCGCCGCCGTTGCGGCCCTGGCAGCCGCAGAGCATCAGCAGCGCCAGGATGGCGCGGTACGTGGCGTCCCCGTGGTACCACTGGCAGATGCCGGCGCCGAGGATGATCATGGACCGTCCGCCGGAGTCCTCGGCGTTCTTGGCGAACTCGCGGGCGGTGCGGATGGCGGCCTCGGCGGGCACCGAGGTGATGTCCTCCTGCCAGGCCGGGGTGTAGGGCGTGTGGGGGTCGTCGTAGCCGCCCGCCCACTGGCCCGGCAGGCCGGCGCGGCCGACGCCGTACTGGGCGAGCATCAGGTCGAACACCGTGGTGACCTTCCGCCCGGCCACCTCGGTGACCGGGACGCCCCGGCGGATCACCGACCCGGAACCGTCCGCGTCGGTGAAGGCGGGCAGGTCCACCACGGAGGCGCCGCCGTCGTACCCAGTGGTGTCCGCCACCGACAACGAGGGCCGCACGCCCTGCAGGTCCAGGTTCCAGCGCCCCTCGTCCCGCTCGTTGTACCGGAAGCCCACGGAGCCCTGCGGCACCACCGGGGTGCCGGCGTCCCGGTCCATCAGCACCGTCTTGAAGTGCGGGTCCGCCGCGTCGGCCTCGACCCCGCCGAGGTCGGCGGCCGTGAGGAACTTGCCGGGCACCACGGTGCCGTCCGCGCGCTCGTCCAGGGTGACGAGGAAGGGCAGGTCCGTGTACTGCAGCACGTAGTCCTCGAAGAACGGCACGCGGCGGTCCACGAAGTTCTCCCGCAGCACCACGTGCCCCATGGACATCGCCAGGGCGGCGTCCGTGCCGGCCTGGGCCGGCAACCACTCGTCCGCGAACTTCGTGTTGTCCGCGTAGTCCGGGCTGACGGAGACGACCTTGGTCCCGCGGTAGCGCACCTCCGCCATCCAGTGGGCGTCCGGGGTGCGGGTGACCGGGACGTTGGAGCCCCACATCATCAGGTAGGTGGCGTCCCACCAGTCCCCGGACTCGGGCACGTCGGTCTGGTCGCCGAACACCTGGGGGCTGGCCACCGGGAGGTCCGCGTACCAGTCGTAGAAGCTGTTCATCACCCCGCCGATGAGGTTGATGAACCGAGCACCGGCGGCGTGGGAGACCATGGACATGGCCGGGATGGGCGAGAAGCCGGTGCAGCGGTCCGGACCGTAGGTCCTGATGGTGTGCACGTGGGCGGCCGCGGAGAGCTCGATCGCCTCCTGCCAACTGGCCCGCACGAGACCGCCCTTGCCACGGGCCCGCTGGTAGCTGCGGCGCCTGTCCGGGTCCTCGACGATGGACTGCCAGGCCGTCACCGGATCGCCCCCGGTGGCCTTCTTGGCGTCACGGTACATCTGCAGCAGCGTGCCGCGGACGTAGGGGTAGCGCACGCGGGTGGGTGAGTACGTGTACCAGGAGAACGCGGCCCCGCGGGGGCAGCCGCGCGGCTCGTACTCCGGACTGTCCGGGCCGACCGAGGGGTAGTCGGTCTCCTGGGCCTCCCACGTGATGATCCCGTCCTTGACGTACACCTTCCACGAACAGGACCCGGTGCAGTTCACCCCGTGGGTGGAGCGGACCACCTTGTCATGACTCCACCGGTTCCGGTAGAACGCGTCACCGTCCCGGCCCCCCTCCCGGAAGACCGCTCGGCCGTCCTCCGTCTCGTCCCATCGGGTGAAGAACCGACCGATGTTGAGCAGTGCCTGAGTTGCCGGACCATCCATGCCGGGCTTGACCGGGGTCACCATGGGGCCACTGTAAGCATGACAAGGCCTCCAGCGGCAGACCCCAGTCCTGGGATCGGCCGCCGGAGGCCTCGTGAGGGGCGATGGTCCACCGATCGGTCACCTGACCGAGCCGGACAGCCCGGTCAGGCCCGTGCGCGTGCCCTCATCGCGCCCGGTCGTGGTCCGCGGGTCACACGGGTCCGGTGTCGCCCTCCCGGATGCGCTCCGGTTTCAGCGAGCGGCCGGTGTGCGTGCGGGAGGAGCCGACGACGTTCCCGGACTTCCAGTCCGCCCAGCCCGGACGATCGACCATGAAGTCCTCGATCTCGGCCGCAGAGGCCACGAGCTTCGGGTCGTGCTTGAGGTAGTGGCGGGTCTCCCGGGCGATCAGGCCGGACAGGATGAGCAGGCCGATGAGGTTCGGCAGGGCCATCAGGCCGTTCATGATGTCGGAGAAGTTCCAGACGACCGCCAGCGGCACGGTGCAGCCGATGAAGACCACGAGCGAGAACACGACGCGGTACGGCATCACCAGCCGCTGGCCGAAGAGGCGCTCGACGTTGCGCTCGCCGTAGTAGGACCAGCCCAGGATGGTGGAGAAGGCGAACATCACCAGGCCGAGGGTGACGATCCAGTGGCCCCACTGGCCCGGCAGGCCGGTGGAGAACGCCTCGCCGGTCATCAGGGCCGCGGAGACCTGTTCGCCGGTCTCCTCGTCGACCCGGTTCCAGACGCCGGTGGTGATGATGACCAGGCCCGTGCAGCTCACGACGATGATGGTGTCGATGAACGTCTGGGTCATCGAGACCAGGCCCTGGCGGACCGGGTGCGTGGTCTGCGCGGCAGCGGCCGCGATCGCGGCAGAGCCCATGCCGGACTCGTTCGAGAACATGCCGCGGGCCACGCCGTACTGGATCGCGATGATCAGGATCGATCCGGTGAACCCGCCGACGGCGGCGGTGCCGGTGAAGGCATCGGTGAAGATCAGGGCGAGGGCGGCCGGGATGTCCACGACGTTGGCGATGAGGATGTACAGCGACGCCGCCACGTAGAAGACGATCATGACCGGCACGAACCCGGCGGTGACCCGGCCGATGGACTTGATGCCCCCCACCAGCACGAGCAGGGTCATCACGGTCAGGATGATGCCGGTGATCCAGGGCAGCAGGCCGAAGGACTCCTCGACGTTGGCCGCGATGGAGTTGGCCTGGGTCATGTTGCCGATGCCGAAGGAGGCCAGGAAGGCGAAGACGGCGAAGGACAGCGCCAGGATCTTCCCGAGCGGGCCCTTGATGGCCTTCTGCAGGTAGTACTGCGGCCCGCCGGACTTGTCCCCGGCCTCGTCGGTGGTCCGGAACCGGACGGCCAGGTAGGCCTCCGAGTACTTCGAGGCCATGCCCACCAGGCCGGTCACCCACATCCAGAACAGCGCGCCCGGACCGCCGATGCCGATGGCGGTGGCCACGCCGACGATGTTGCCGGTGCCCACGGTCGCCGCCAGGGCGGTGGTGAGGGCCTGGAACTGCGAGATGTCACCCTCCTCGGAGTCATCCCGGCGCCGGATGATCCCGAGGTTCAGAGCGGGGAAGAGCTTGTGGAACTGCAGGAACCCCAGCCGGATGGTCAGGTACAGGCCCGTGCCGAGCAGCAGCGGGATGAGGAAGAAGGGCCCCCAGACGAAGGACCCGATGTCTCCCAGGACTTTTTCCAGTTGTTCCATGACGATGGACCGGTCTTTCTCTCACAGGGTGCGACGCCCGTCCCCCACGGGCCTGAACCGGTCACACAGTGACCGGAACGTCCAGAATGTGTCATGCACCACGGCCAGTCAAGTCAGGTGCCGACGAACGCCGGAACCGGAACATGATGGACATGTTCAACCGTTCTCTCAGGAGCTGCGGGGCGCGTCCGGTCCGACCACGATGGTGGCCCGCGGCGACTCCGCCAGGCGTCGGGCCACCGCGCGGACCTGGTCGGAGGTGACCTGGCGCCACCGGTCCAGGGCGCCGTCCAGGTCCACGAACTCACCGGTCACGAGCTCTGCGCGTCCCAACCGGGACATCCGGGACCCGGTGTCCTCCAGGCCCAGGACCGTGCCCCCGGACAGCTGCCCGCGGACGCGGTCGAGCTCCTCGTCGGTGATGCCGTGCTCGGCCAGGCGTTCCAGTTCCCCCACCATCAATCCGGCCACGGAGTCCGCCCGGGCCGGGGAGCAGCCGGCGTACAGCCCGAAGTAGCCCACGTCCGAGTAGGAGGCCGAGAACGAGTACGTGTTGTAGGCCAGTCCGCGCTTCTCCCGGACCTCCTGGAACAGCCGGGAGCTCATGCCGCCGCCCAGGGCCGAGTTCATCACGGCCAGGGCGAACCGATCCGGATCCAGGGTGTGCACGGAGCGGCCTCCGACGAGGACCGAGGCCTGCTCCACCGGGCGTGCCACCCGGTGCACGCCCTCGGTGATCCCGGCCCCGGTGTAGACGTGGCTGCGCCGCGGGGCCGGTGCGGCGCCCTCGGGCAGGTCCCAGCCGGAGCGCTGCAGGGCCTGCAGGACCAGCCGGCACACCTCATCGTGGTCCAGCCCGCCGGCAGCGGTCACCACCAGCTCGTCCGGCCGGTACCACTGCCGGTAGTGGTCCACCACGCGGTCGCGGGAGATCGCCCGGATGGCGTCCGGGGTGCCACCGATCGGCCGGCCGAGCGGGTGCCCGTCCAGCAGCCTGGTGGCCAGCTCCTCATGGGCGGTGTCGACGGGGTCGTCGGCGTCCATGGCGAGTTCCTCGAGGATGACGCCCCGCTCGGTCTCCAGTTCCACCGGGTCGATCAGCGCCGAGGTCACCATGTCGGTGATGACCTCGATGGCCATCGGCAGGTCGGTGTCCAGCACCCGCGCGTGGTAGCAGGTGGACTCCTTCGCGGTCGAGGCGTTGGACTCCCCGCCCACGCGGTCGAACGCGGTGGCGATGTCCATCGCGGACCGGTGCGGGGTGCCCTTGAAGAGCAGGTGCTCCAGGAAGTGCGTCGAGCCGAAGCCCCCCTCGGCCTCGTCGCGCGATCCCACGGCGATCCAGAAGCCGATCGTCACCGACCGTTGCTCCGGCATCGACTCCGTGAGCACCCGGACGCCCCCGGGCAGCACGGACCGGCGCACCACGGAACCGTGCCCGGCGTCCTGGATGGTGCCGGTGAAGCCTGCGGGGATCGGGATGGTGGGAGTCATGTGCCTGAAACTACCAGCGCGCGGCCACGGTTCCGGCCACCCCGCCTGCCCCCGGGTACGCGAGAGGCCGGTGGGCCGCACTCTCGTGCGGCCCACCGGCCTGTCAGGACGCGTTCGCCACTCCCCCGCGGGCACCGCCCCGGGTGCGGCGCCGGCCGGGGCCGGGCTGCACCGTCATCGGGGACGTCCGGGGAGGACCGGCGGGAGGGAGGGTCAGCCCTCCTGGTCGGCGCCCTCGGACTCCTCGGCGCCGGACCCGCCCTCGGACGAGGCGCCGTCCTCGACCACGGGGGCCAGGGAGAGCTTGCCGCGGTCGTCGATCTTGGTGATCTCCACCTGGATCTTCTGGCCGACCTCGACGACGTCCTCGACGTCCTCGACGCGCTTGCCCTCGTTGATCTTGCGCAGCTCGGAGATGTGCAGCAGCCCGTCCTTGCCCGGCGTCAGGGACACGAAGGCGCCGAAGGTGGTCAGCTTCACCACGGTGCCGAGGTAGCGCTCACCGACCTCGGGGACCTGCGGGTTGGCGATGGCGTTGACCGCCGACCGGGCGGCCTCGGCCTGCGAGCCCTCGGTGGCGCCGATCAGCACGGTGCCGTCGTCCTCGATGGAGATGTCCGCACCGGTGTCGTCCTGGATCTGGTTGATCATGGCGCCCTTGGGCCCGATGACCGCACCGATCTTGTCCACCGGGATCTTGATGGCGATGATCCGCGGCGCGTACTGGCTCATCTCGTCCGGTGCGTCGATCGCGGCGTTCAGGACGCCCAGGATGTGCAGCCGGGCCTCACGGGCCTGGGTCAGGGCGGCCGCCAGCACGGAGGCCGGGATGCCGTCCAGCTTGGTGTCCAGCTGGATCGCGGTGACGAACTCGGAGGTGCCGGCCACCTTGAAGTCCATGTCACCGAAGGCGTCCTCGGCACCGAGGATGTCGGTCAGGGCCGCGTAGCGCGTCTGGCCGTCCACGGTGTCCGAGACGAGGCCCATGGCGATGCCGGCCACGGGGGCCTTCAGCGGCACGCCGGCATTGAGCATCGACAGGGTCGAGGCGCAGACCGAGCCCATGGAGGTGGAGCCGTTGGAGCTCAGGGCCTCGGAGACCTGGCGGATGGCGTAGGGGAACTCCTCGCGGGACGGCAGTACGGGCACGATGGCCCGCTCGGCCAGGGCGCCGTGGCCGATCTCGCGGCGCTTCGGGGAACCCACGCGACCGGTCTCGCCGGTGGAGTACGGCGGGAAGTTGTAGTGGTGGATGTAGCGCTTGGAGGTCTCCGGGGCCAGCGAGTCGATCTGCTGTTCCATCTTGAGCATGTTCAGCGTGGTGACGCCCATGATCTGGGTCTCCCCGCGCTCGAAGATGGCGGAGCCGTGCACGCGCGGCAGGACCTCGACCTCGGCGGTCAGCTTGCGGATGTCCGTCAGGCCACGCCCGTCGATGCGGACCTGGTCCTTGAGGATGCGCTGGCGCACGACCTGCTTGGTGACGGCACCGTAGGCCTTGGCGACCTCCTGGCGGCGCTCGGCGAAGGCCGCACCCTCGCCGGTCAGTGCCTCGATGACCTCGAGGTGGTAGGCGTCGGAGGCGTTCTGGCGCTCCTGCTTGTCACCGATCGAGTAGATCTCGGTCAGCCGGGCGGCGGCGAACTCCTCCACCGCGGCGTAGGCGTCGTCCTCGTAGTCCTTGAAGACGGGGACGTCCACCGGGGCCTTGGCCGCGCGGGCGGCCAGGTCGGCCTGCGCCTCGCACAGGGCCTTGATGAACGGCTTGGCGGCCTCGAGGCCCTCGGCCACGATCTCCTCGGTGGGGGCGGTGGCGCCCTGGTCCTTGACCAGGCTCCAGACGCCGGGGGTGGCCTCTGCCTCGACCATCATCACGGCGATGTCGTCACCGGCCACGCGGCCGGCCACGGCCATGTTGAACACGGCGTTCTCCAGCTGCGAGTGCTTCGGGAAGGCGACCCACTGGCGGTTGCCGGCGCCGTCGTCGATCAGGGCGACGCGCACGCCGCCGATCGGACCGGAGAACGGCAGGCCCGAGAGCTGGGTGGACATGGACGCGGCGTTGATGGCCACGGTGTCGTAGATCTCGTCCGGGGCGATCGAGGTGACGGTGACGACGACCTGCACCTCGTTGCGGATGCCCTTGGTGAAGGCCGGGCGCAGCGGACGGTCGATCAGGCGGCAGGTGAGGATGGCGTCCGTGGTCGGACGGCCCTCACGCCGGAAGAACGAGCCGGGGATGCGGCCGGCGGCGTACATCCGCTCCTCCACGTCCACGGTGAGCGGGAAGAAGTCGAAGCCCTCGCGCGGGGACTTGCCGACGGTGGTGGCGGACAGCATCGACGTCTCCTCGTCGATGTAGACCATGGCCGCACCGGCGGCCTGCTGGGCCAGGCGGCCCGTCTCGAAGCGCACGACGCGCTGGCCGTAGGAGCCGTTGTCGATGACGGCTTCGGCGAACTGGATCTCGGGACCCTCCATGGGTGGGTGTCCTTTCGTAGCGGCCCGCCGCGTCACCACCCGGTCTTCGATCGAAGCCCCCGGACGCTTGGGTTCCGGAGGCCACTGTCGAGGACCGCGAACGGCGACTCGTGAGCGGGCATGGATAGAGATGGTGGGAGGCGTGCGCTCGGCGCGGTCCCCCCGGATAAGACTAGAGGCGGCGACCCGCTGGGGGGAAACCCCCACGCGGACCGCCGCCCCTACGTCACGTTACTTACGCAGGCCCAGACGCTCGATCAGGGCGCGGTAGCGCGCGATGTCGGTCTTCTCGAGGTAGCCGAGCATGCGACGACGGCGACCGACCAGGGCCATCAGGCCGCGGCGGGTGTGGTGGTCGTGCTTGTGCGACTTCAGGTGCTCCGTCAGGTCCTTGATGCGCCGGGACAGCACGGCGATCTGGACCTCGGGGGAACCGGTGTCACCCTCGTGGGTGGCGTATTCCTTGATGATGGACGTCTTGACGGCGGGGTCGAGTGCCACGCGAACTCCTCATGAGTTGTGCCGCGATCAGAGAGGACGGTCCCGCCACCGCGGACTGCAGCGGGCGCCAGCCGTCCATCCTAGCAGAGGGGCCGGACCTCGCACCGCCACGCGCTCGTGACGTACGGCAGCTCCAGCATCTCCCCGGGCGCGTGCCCCAGGTGCTCGAGGAGGTACCAGTCCAGGTTGGCGCGCATCCGGTCACGCACGGCGTCCGTGGCGCGCAGGTGGTAGGACCGGGTGGCCATCAGGTCGTGGAGTCCCTCCGGGGTGATCGGCTGGGTCCAGTGCCACCACCGGCCCTCGGGTGCCGTGAACCGCTCACCCACGGCCGGTGGCTGCCGAGGCGGGTGCACGTCACCGGCGTGCATGATCCGGCTGAGCCGGTGGACCCAGGGCACGGTGGTGTCCAGCTGGTTGGAGACGATGCCCAGCACGCCACGCCCGAGCAGCCGTGCGGCCTCCTGGGCCCCGGCCTCGGGATCGATCCAGTGCCAGGCCTGGGCGGCGGTCACCACGTCCGCGCAGCCGTCCGGCAGCCCGGTCCGTTCGCCCCCGGCCTGCACGGTGCGCACGCGCGGCAGCGCGGCTCGCAGGACCTCGAGCATCGCCGCGGAGGGATCGACGGCGGTCACCGCCAGGCCGTGCGCGTCCAGCAGGGCGGTGAACAGTCCCGTGCCGGCCCCGAGGTCGACGGCGGTCCGGGCGCCGGCGGGGACCAGGAAGTCCACCACGCCGGCCGGATAGGACGGCCGGATCGCGTCGTAGCGACGGCCGGTGGAACGGAACGCCTCGCCCTGGTGGAGCCGGGCGGTCTCCGTCAACCGGGGGCCGGCCGTCGGGCGCGGGGGGACGGGACTCACGAGGGGACGGCCAGGACCTGACGGGTGCGGTCGACGTCGTCGGTCATCTGCTCGATCAGCTTCGGTATGCCCTCGAAGGCGACCATGCCGCGCAGCCGCTCGACGAACTCGACCGCGACCTGCTGGCCGTACAGGTCGAAGTCCTCCACGGCCTCGTCCGGCCGGTCGATCACGTGGGCCTCGACCACTCGGGAGACCCCGTCGAAGGTCGGGTTGGAGCCCACGGAGATCGCCGCCGGCCAGCGGCGGCCCGATTCCTCGTGCAGCCATCCCGCATACACGCCGTCGGCCGGGATCATCCCCTGGACCTCGTCCGAGAGGTTGGCGGTGGGGAAGCCCAGTTCCCGGCCGCGGGCGAACCCGTGGACGACCTCGCCGTGGACGCGGTGGTTGCGGCCGAGCACCCCGGCGGCCTCGGAGACGTCCCCGGCGCGCAGCGCGTCCCGGATCCAGGTGGAGGAGCACCGGCGGTCCTCGCCGTAGTCGGCCACCGGCACCACCTCGAAGTGGTACTTCTGGCCCAGGGCGCACATCATGTCGAAGTCGCCGGCGTTGCGGTACCCGAAGCGGACGTCGCGCCCGACCACCACGGTGCGGGCGTGGAGGGCGTTGACGATGACGTTGCGCACGAACTCCTCGGGGCTCTGCTGGGCGAACTCGAGGGTGTAGTGGATGACGACCAGGCCGTCCAGGCCCACTTGGGACAGCAGGCGGGACTTCTCCTGCAGGTCCGTGATGGACTCCTGCGGCTCGTTGGGCCGGTGCACCACGCGCGGGTGCGGGTCGAAGGTGATCGCGATCGCGCACTGCCCGGCGGAGCGGGCCGTGGAGACCACGTGCTCGAGCACCTGCCGGTGCCCGCGGTGCACGCCGTCGAAGTTCCCGATGGTGACGACTGACGGCTCGAGTCCCGGGGGCACCTCGGCCAGTCCGTCCCAGTAGTGCACTGCGGTCCTTCCGCCTCGTCGGTCCTTCAGGTCCACGGGATTCCGGGGACCCTGAACATTATCCACCCGCTCCGGCGCGGCCTGCGACGTCGTCACGGTGCGTGAGCAGCCAGGCCAGGCCGAGGAGGGGCAGGACGAGCGGGATGTAGCCGTAGCCGGCGCCGAAACGGCTCCACACGGTGTCGTCCGCGAACAGCTCCGGGTCCAGTACGGTCCACAGGCCCACGCCGAGCACCCCGACCAGTTCCACCAGGACGGCGACCAGGGAGACGTACCAGGCGGTGCGCCCCGAGCGGGCCAGGGACAGCGTGGCCACGATGTACACGGCGGCGGCGAAGGCGGAGAGCAGGTAGGCCAGCGGGGCGGCGGAGAACTCCGTGGCGAGCTGGTACAGCGACCGCGCGAAGGAGGACAGGGCGAAGACGGCGTAGACCATCACCAGGATGCGGCCCAGCCCCTGGTTGCGCTTCGGCCGGGCGGGCGCGCCCCCGGACTCGAGGACTTTCTCAGCCAAACCAGATCACCTGCATCCTGTACAGCATCACGAAGACGGTGGGACCGACGGCGGCCATCACCAGGTTGGACCAGCGGGTCTTGTCCGTCACGGCCCACACGAAGGCCACCAGGGGCACCACCAGCGCGGTCAGGACGTACCCCCAGAACTCCCAGAGGGCTCCGCTCACCGGCTCACCCCCGGACATCCGGAACGCCGCGCCGGTGCCGTAGACGAGCAGGAACAGCTCGACGGCGGCGATCGAGAGGATCGAGGCGTCGGCCGGGAAGCGCCGCAGCACCGTCATGACGACGCAGATGAGCAGGGAGACGGCGCATACCACCGTTCCCACCCAGAACCAGGCATCGAGGATCACGGGGCACCGTCCGACGCGGCCGGTGCGAACACGATCTCCGGCTTGGCCCTGCCGTCCCGGTCACTGATGAGCGCGACGACGGCTCCGTCCGGGGCTTGCCCCGCCACGGTGCCCTCACGACCGGTCGCGGTGATCCGCCGGCCGAAGGACAGCTCCACCGCCTCGTCCGGGGTCAGCCGGCGGACGGGGAACAGACCGGCGGCGGCCTCGGACAGGTCCGTCGCGGTGAACCGCTCCCCCAGCTGCTCGATGGTCACGGCGTCGTCCACCGAGAACGGCCCGACGGCGGTGCGGCGCAGCGCCGTCAGGTGCCCGCCGGTGTCCAGCGCCTCACCGAGGTCCCGGGCCAGGGCCCGGATGTAGGTACCGGAGGAGCAGTCGACCTCCACGTCCAGGTCCACGATGCGCCCGCCGTCCAGGCGCCGGAACCCGGTCAGCTCGAAGCGCCGGACGGTGACCGGCCGGGCCTGGAGGGTGACGTCCTCACCGGAGCGGACCCGGTCGTAGGCGCGCCGGCCGTCCACCTTGATGGCGGACACGGTCGAGGGCACCTGCTGGATCGCACCGGTCAGCGGGAGCATCGCCGCACGCACCCGGTCCTCGGTGACGGCGTTGGCGAGCCTGGTCTGCACGACCTCGCCCTCGGCGTCGTCGGTGACCGTGCTCTGGCCGAGCCGCACGGTGGCCAGGTAGGTCTTGTCGGACCCGGTGATGGCGGTGAGCAGCCGGGTGGCCTTGTTGAAGCCGACCACGAGCAGGCCCGTGGCCATCGGGTCGAGGGTGCCGGCGTGGCCGACCTTCCGGGTGCCGGCCAGCCGGCGGACCTTCCCGACGACGTCGTGGGAGGTCCAGCCGGCCGGCTTGTCCACCAGCACCAGCCCGGAGGCGGAGGTGCCCGGAGCGCCCTGGGGCAGCTCCCGGCTCACCGGGGGCTGTCCTCGTCCCCGTCCGTGCGGTAGGGGTCGGCCTCTCCCGCGAAGGAGGCGTTCTGCCGCTGGCGGGCCAGCTCGGCATCACGCTCCTTCGCCTGCTGGAGGACCTGTTCGAGGTGCGCCGCCGCCTCGGGGACGTCGTCGGCCACGAACTCCAGGGTCGGCACCAGCCGGATGGTCAGCTGGCGGCCGACCTCGTGCCGGATGGCGCCCCGGTGGGTCTCGAGGACCTCCCGGACACCCTCGGCGGCCGTGCCGTCACCGAGCACCGTGTAGTACACGGTGGCGTGCTGCAGGTCGTTGGTGACCCGCACCTCGGTGATCGTGATCGACTCCGTCCGGTCGTCCTTGACCCGCTTGCGCAGGGCCTCGGCGACCAGCACCTTGATGCGTTGGGCCAGTCGGCCCGCGCGTGCCGGATCGGCCATGGGACTTCAGTCCTTTCTTCCGTGTCGGACGCGCATCAGGCGCGCGGCTTCTCCTGCATCTCGAAGGTCTCGATGACGTCGCCTTCCTTGATGTCGTTGAAGCCGCCCAGGCCGATACCGCACTCGTAGCCCTCGCGGACCTCGGTGGCATCGTCCTTGAACCGGCGCAGGGACTCGATCTTGAGGTTCCCGGCCACCACGGCGCCGTCCCGCACGAGGCGGGCCGCGGCGTTGCGGCGGATGAGGCCGGACCGGACCAGCGAACCGGCGATGCTGCCCCACTTGGAGGAGCGGAAGACCTCGCGGACCTCCGCGCTGCCCAGCTGGACCTCCTCGTACTCCGGCTTGAGCATGCCCTTGAGCGCTGCCTCGATGTCGTCGATCGCGTCGTAGATCACCGAGTAGAAGCGCATGTCCACGCCCTCCTTGTCGGCGAGGTCGGCGACGCGCTCGGCCGGGCGGACGTTGAAGCCGATGATGATGGCGTTGTCCACGGTGGCCAGGTTGACGTCGTTCTGGGTGATCGCACCCACGCCGCGGTGGATGACGCGCAGCTGCACGTCGTCCCCGACCTCGATCTCCAGCAGGGAGTCCTCGAGCGCCTCGACGGCACCGGAGGCATCGCCCTTGATGATGAGGTTGAGGGTGTCGATCTTGCCCTCGGCCACGGCCTGGTCGAAGTTCTCCAGGGAGATCCGCTTGCGGCGCTTGGCCAGCATGGCGTTGCGGTCCGCCGCCTCGCGCTTCTCGGCGATCTGGCGGGCGGTGCGGTCGTCCTCGGTGACCAGGAAGGTGTCACCGGCCCGGGGCACGGAGGACAGGCCCAGCACCTGGACCGGGCGGGAGGGCAGCGCCTCCGTGACGGTCTCGCCGTTGTCGTCGAACATCGCCCGTACGCGGCCGTGGGCGTTGCCCACCACCATGTTGTCCCCGACGTGCAGGGTTCCGGACTGCACCAGGACGGTGACCACGGAACCGCGGCCCTTGTCCAGGTTGGCCTCGATGGCCACGCCACGAGCGCCCTTGTTCGGGTTCGCGGTCAGGTCCAGCGCCGCATCCGCGGTGAGCAGGACGGCGGAGAGCAGGTCCTCGATGTTGAGGTTGTTCTTCGCCGAGACGTCCACGAACATCGTGTCGCCGCCGTACTCCTCGGGCACCAGTCCGTACTCGGTGAGCTGGCCGCGGATCTTGTCCGGGGAGGCCTCCGGCTTGTCGATCTTGTTGACCGCCACCACGATCGGCACACCGGCCGCCTTGGCGTGGTTCAGGGCCTCGACGGTCTGCGGCATGACGCCGTCGTCCGCGGCGACCACGAGCACGGCGATGTCCGTGACCTTGGCACCACGGGCACGCATGGCGGTGAACGCCTCGTGGCCCGGGGTGTCGATGAAGGTCAGCTTGCGATCCGTGCCGTCGTGCTCGAAGTCCACCTGGTAGGCGCCGATGTGCTGGGTGATGCCGCCGGCCTCGCCCTCGATCACCTTGGTGGAGCGGATGGCATCCAGCAGGCGCGTCTTGCCGTGGTCCACGTGGCCCATGACGGTGACGACGGCCGGACGGCGCTCGAGGTCCTCCTCGGTCTCGGCGGCCTCCTCGGCCTCGAGATCGATGTCGAAGGTCTCCAGCAGCTCCTTGTCCTCGTCCTCGGGGGACACGATCTCGATCGTGTAGCCGAGTTCGCCGGCGAGCACCGCGAAGGTGTCCTCGTCCAGGGACTGGTTGGCGTTGGCCATCTCACCGAGCTGGAACAGCACCTTCACCAGCGCCGCCGAATCGGCATTGATCTTCTCGGCCAGGTCGGCCAGCGAGGAACCACGGCGCAGGCGGATGGTCTCGCCACTGCCGCGGGGAACCTTGACGCCGCCGATCTCGCGAGTCTGCTGCTCCAGCTCCTGGCGCTTCGCGCGCTTCGACTTGCGCTGCTTGCCCCGCGGACCGCCACCGCGGCCGAAGGCACCCTGGGTGCCGCCACGGGCCGTGCGGCCACCGCGCGGACCGCCACCGGCGGGCCCGCCGCCGGTGCCGCCACCAGGACGGCCACGGCCGCCCGGACGGGCCGAGGCGGGAGCGGGCTTGTTGATGTGGCCGGGCATCATGTTCGGGCTCGGGCGTGGGCCGCCCGGACGCGGAGCCGCGGGAGTGCCGGCACCGGCGCCCGCACGGGGGGCACCCGCCGGACGGGGACCACCCGGACGCGGACCGCCGGAGCGCTCCTCCGGACGACCGGACCGCATGCCCTGCTTGGGTGCGAACGGGTTGTTGCCCGGACGCGGGCCACCGGGACGGGGACCGCCCGGACGCGGGGCGCCGGCACGGGCGCCGGAGTCCTTGGAGGTGAACGGGTTGTTCCCGGGACGGGCCCCACCCGGCTTGGGCGCGCCGGCGCGAGCCGGCTGAGCCGGACGCGGGGCTCCGGGCTTGGCGGCCGGGGCCTTCGGTGCGGCCGGACCCGGCGTGGGGGCGGCGCTGTCCGAGGCCGGGGCCTGGTC
>NZ_AFXQ01000021.1 GCF_000224415.1 Citricoccus sp. CH26A
AGTCCCTGCGCCGTCTCCGGGCCCACCTGGGGGCACTCAACACGGCCACCCTGCAGCGGCTGGACAACACGCTGCCCTGGTACCGTCAGCTCACCCCGGACGAGCGGTCCTCCCTGGGGCTGATCGCCCAGCGCGGCCTGACCGGGTTCCTGTCCTGGTTCGAGCGGCCCTCCACGACCATGACCACGGTGCTCGGCGAGGTCTTCGGCGGGGCGCCCACCGAGCTGACCCGCTCGATCAGCCTGCAGCGGGCCCTGCAGCTGATCCGCACCGTGGTCGACGTGGTCGAGGCCCAGGTGCCGGGCATCGTGCAGGACCGCGACCAGACCCTGGTCCGCGAGGCGGTGCTGCGGTACTCCCGGGAGATCGCCTTCGCCCTGGCCGACGTCTACGCCCGCGCCGCGGAGACCCGGGGCGCCTGGGACAGCCGCAATGAGGCGGTGCTGCTCGACGCCGTGCTGCGCGGGGAGGGACCGGACGAGATCCTCTCCCGGGCCGCGGCCGCGGGCTGGAAGGGCGGGAAGTCCGTCATGGTGATGGCCGGCCGGACTCCGGAGGCGGAGCTGCCCACGCGGCTGTCCGGGATGCGGCGGACCGCCGCCCGCTCGGGATTCGACATCCTGGTCGGCGTCCAGGCCGAACGGCTCGTGCTGGTGCTCGGGGGGGTCGGCGACCCCACGCGGGCGGCCGGTGCCCTGAGTCCCTGGTTCGGCGAGGGGCCCGTGGTCTACGGCCCGGTGACCGACTCCCTCGTGGAAGCGCACCGCAGCGGCCGGGAGGCCCTGGCCGGACTGGCCGCGGCCGCCGCGTGGCCGCGCGCGCTGCGACCCACCCACGCCCAGGACCTGCTCCCGGAGCGGGCGCTGAACGGCGACCAGACCGCGGTCGAGACGCTGGTGCAACGGGTCCACGCCCCCCTGCAGGCCGCCGGCAACTCGTTGCTGGAGACCGTGGACACCTATTGCGAGCTGGGCCATTCCCTGGAGGGCACCGCCCGGGAGCTGTTCATCCACGCCAACACCGTGCGCTACCGATTGCGCCGGGTCAGTGAGATCACCGGCTGGGACCCCCTGAACCCGCGGGACGCCTACGTGCTGCAGACCGCGCTCGCCGTGGGCCGGTTATACCCTCCTGACGAGGCAGGCTAGCGACGAACCCCCGCGGGGGCTCCGGCCGGGCGGCGGGAGCGACCCGTGGCCTTTGTAGGAATCCTCTAAAACGACGCGCGGAGCTTGGTACCGCTACCGCCCCGGAACCAGGTCACGGTTTTGACACAGTAGAGGGCATGCTTGCAATCGTGTGCCCGGGACAGGGCTCCCAGACCCCCGGGTTCCTGGCGCCCTGGCTGGAACTGGACGGGATGTCCGGCCTGCTGGCCGAGTGGTCCACGGCCACCGGCGTCGACCTGACCGGCCACGGCACCGTCTCCGACGAGGAGACGATCAAGGACACCGCCGTCGCCCAGCCGCTCATCGTGGCGGCCGGCCTGCTCTCCGCCCGCGCCCTCGGCCTCCAGGATCTCCCCGCGCAGGGGTGGGTCGCGGCCGGGCACTCCGTCGGTGAGATCACCGCCACCGCGCTGGCCGGCGTGCTGCCCCCCGCCGAGGCCCTCGAGTTCGTCCGCATCCGTGCCACCGGCATGGCCGCCGCGGCGGCCGCCGAGCCGACCGGCATGTCCGCGGTGCTCGGTGGCGATCCGGACGAGGTGCTCGCCGCGCTCGCAGCCCACGGGCTCGTCCCCGCCAACGCCAACGGCGGCGGCCAGACCGTCGCCGCCGGCTCGCTGGAGTCCCTGGCCGCGCTCGCGGCCGAACCGCCGGCCAAGGCCCGCGTCATCCCCCTGAAGGTGGCCGGCGCCTTCCACACCCCCTACATGGCCACGGCCGTGCCGGACCTGAAGGCCTTCGCGGACGGGCTGTCCCCCGCCGACCCTGCCGTGACGCTGCTGTCCAACCGCGACGGCGAGGCCGTGGGATCCGGACGGGAGGTCGTGGACCGGCTCGTGGACCAGGTCACCCGCCCCGTGCGCTGGGACCTGTGCATGCAGACCCTGCAGGCCTCCGGCGTGACCGGCATCCTGGAACTGCTGCCCGGCGGCACCCTGACCGGACTGGCCAAGCGCGCCCTGAAGGGCACGCCCACGCTCGCACTGAAGTCCCCGGAGGACCTGGACGCCGCCCGGGCATTCATCGCCGAGCACACCACCACCCACGAGTGACCGGGCTCCCGCCCGCACCGCACGCCCAGACCTCCAGCAGAACGTCGAGGACCAGATGACCACCCCCACCCTGAACCAGTACGTGCCGGCCACCGGCAGCCGCATCCTGTCCGTCGGGGCCGCGCGCGGCAACCTGGTGGTGACCAACGACGACATCGCCGGTCCCATCAACTCCTCCGACGAGTGGATCCAGAAGCGCACCGGCATCGTCACCCGTCGGCGCGCCGACGCGGACACCTCCCTGCTCGACCTGGCCACCGAGGCCGCCCAGGAGGCCGTGCAGAAGGCCGGGCTGACCGGAGCGGACATCGACGCCGTCATCGTCTCCACGGTCACCTCCCCGTATGCCACGCCCTCCGTGGCCGCCGCCCTGGCCCACAACCTCGGCGCCACCCCGGCGCCGGCCTTCGACATCTCCGCCGCCTGCGCCGGGTACTGCTACGGCGTGGCCCAGGCCGATGCCCTGGTCCGGTCCGGGATGGCGCGCAACGTCGTGGTGGTCGGGGCGGAGAAGCTCTCGGACGTCATCGACGAGACCGACCGCTCGATCTCCTTCATCCTGGGCGACGGGGCCGGCGCCGTCGTGATCGCCGCGTCCGACGAGCCCGGGATCGCCCCGAGCGTGTGGGGGTCGGACGGGGAGCGCTGGGACACCGTGAGCATGACCCGGTCCCTGCTGGACCTGCGCGATGCGGCCGAGACCGCGCGTCGGACCGGGGACGTCTCGGCCCTGACGAACCCCGATGACAAGCTCTGGCCGACCCTGCGCCAGGACGGCCCCAGCGTGTTCCGCTGGGCGGTCTGGTCCATGGCCAAGGTGGCCCAGGAGGCCCTCGACAAGGCCGGCATCGCCCCGGGCGACCTGGCGGCCTTCCTGCCCCACCAGGCCAACGAGCGGATCATCGACGAGCTGGCCAAGCAGCTGAAGATCCCGGACACGGTCACCATCGGCCGGGACATCAAGGAGACCGGCAACACCTCGGCGGCCTCGGTCCCGCTGGCGATGCACCGCGTCCTCGAGGAGGACCCCTCCCTCAGCGGCGGCCTGGCCCTGCAGATCGGCTTCGGCGCCGGGCTCGTCTACGGCGCCCAGGTGGTCCGGCTCCCCTGAGCCCGGGACCGCCCCACAGACCTCCTCGTCCGCCGGACGACGGAGTATCCCGAACACCACCGATTACCACCCCAGTGGACGAGTGCGTCCCGAAAGGAGCCTGACATGGCAGACAAGGAAGCGATCCTCGCCGGACTGGCCGAGATCGTCAACGAGGAGACCGGCCTGGAGACCGAAGAGGTCCAGCTGGAGAAGTCCTTCACCGATGACCTGGACATCGACTCCATCTCCATGATGACCATCGTGGTCAACGCCGAGGAGAAGTTCGACGTCAAGATCCCGGACGAGGAAGTCAAGAACCTCAAGACCGTGAACGACGCCGTCGAGTTCATCGCGGCCGCACAGGCCTGATACCGGCCGGCCGCGGTCAGGGGGTCCAGTCCCCAGCGGACCAGACCCCCTGACCGGCCGTCGCCACCACCCCGGCCGCCTGCGACCCAGCCGGCCCCGACTCACTTTCCGGGTCCACCGACCCTGACGACCGAAGGCAGACACATGAACCGCACAGCCGTGATCACCGGGCTCGGTGCCACGACACCGATCGGCGGCGACGTCCCCACCCTGTGGCGGAACGCCCTGGCCGGAACGCCCGGTGCCCGCCCCCTGGAACAGGACTGGGTCGCCGAGTACGAGCTGCCGGTGACGTTCGCCGCCCAGCTGAGCTCGCCCGTGGCCGACTCGCTCACCAAGGTCGAGATGAAGCGGATGGACCCCACCACGCAGTACGGCGTGGTCGCCGCCCGCGAGGCCTGGGCCGACGCGGGCCTGACCGGTGAGGGCACCGTGGACCCGGATCGCTTCGCCGTGGCCTTCGGCACCGGCATCGGCGGCGTCTGGACCCTGTTGGACGGCTGGGACACCCTGCGCAACAAGGGTCCGCGCCGCGTGCTGCCGATGACCGTCCCCATGCTCATGCCCAACGGGCCCGCGGCCGCGATCAGCCTGGACCTGGGTGCGCGCGCCGGGGCCCGGACCCCCGTCTCGGCCTGCGCGTCCGGCACCGAGGCCATGGACCTGGCCCTCCAGCTGATCCGCAGCGGACAGGCCGACGTCGTGGTCTGCGGGGGCACCGAGGCCGCCATCCACCCGCTGCCGATCGCCGCCTTCGCGGCCATGCAGGCGCTCTCCCGCCGCAACGACGAGCCGGAGCGCGCCTCCCGCCCCTACGACAGCGACCGTGACGGCTTCGTGCTCGGTGAGGGCGCCGGCGCCCTGGTGATCGAGTCCGAGGAGCACGCCCGTGCCCGCGGCGCCCGGGTCTATGCCGAACTGGCCGGATCCGGCGTGACCTCGGACTCGTACCACATCACTGCTCCCGAGGCTGAGGGCCTGGGTGCCGCCCGTGCCCTCCGGGCAGCCCTCGAGTCCGCCGGGGCCTCCCCCGAGGACGTCAGCCACGTCAACGCCCACGCGACCTCCACCCCGGTGGGTGACCGGCCGGAGTACCTGGCGATGAAGTCCGTGTTCGCCGGGCACCTGGACAGTGTGCCCGTCTCGGCCACGAAGAGCCAGACCGGGCACCTGCTGGGCGCCTCCGGGGCCATCGAGTCCGTGCTCTCGGTCCTGGCGGTCTACCACGGCCAGGCACCGGTGACGATCAACCTCGAGAACCAGGACCCCGAGATCCCGATGGACGTGGTGACCGGAACTCCCCGCCAGCTCCCCGAGGGTCAGCGGGTCGCCGTGAACAACTCCTTCGGCTTCGGCGGCCACAACGCCGTCTCCGTCTTCCGCAGCGTCTGATCACGCCGCGGCCGGACGATCCGGCGCATCCGCCGACCGGCACACGGGACGAGGCCCGCCAGGTGATCCTGGCGGGCCTCGTCGTGACTGGAAGGCGTGGTGGGGTGCGGTCGGTCAGCCGACCTGGTGCAGCCAGCGCACCGGGGCGCCGTCGGCGGCCTGGCGGAAGGGCTCGAGCTCCTCGTCCCAGGCCTCGCCCAGGGCCAGGCTGAGTTCGTGGAAGACGGCTGAGGGATCGCCGTTGGCCTGTTCGTAGGCGTAGCGGATCCGGTCCTCGGAGACCATGATGTTGCCGGTGACGTCCGTGGTGGCATGGAAGATGCCCAGTTCGGGGGTGTGGGACCAGCGGCTGCCGTCGCAGCCCGGCGAGGCCTCCTCGGTGATCTCATACCGCAGGTGGGCCCACCCCCGCAGCGCCGAGGCCAGCCGGGCACCGCTGCCCTGGGCCGCCGTCCACCCGATCTCGGCACGGTAGGCGCCCTGGGCGGCCGGCTGCGCCGACCATTCCAGGCGGTCCTGCGCACCGAGAACCGACCCCACGGCCCACTCGATGTGGGGGCACAGTGCGGCAGGGGCCGAGTGGATGTACAGAATTCCACGGACCATGGTTTCAGACATACGTTCCTCCCAGTGCTGTGCGGTACGTCTTCCCCAACGACCCCACAGGCGTCGGAGCCTGTTCCGGCTCCCGGAGGATGCGACCAGCGCCGCATGTCCTCTCGATGTTCAGTTCTCGGCAAGCGTCCGAGGTCAGCCTTGCGAATTTCCCTCGTGTGCTACTCCGCACCATTGTGCATCATCAACGTCACGTGGGCCAATACCGCGGTGTGGGCGACGCGCCGGTCGGGGCTTCACGCCCTCGGATGTGCCTGGCGGTACCCTTCGCGCAGCCGTTCGATGGAGATGTGGGTGTAGAGCTGGGTGGTCTGCAGCGAGGAGTGGCCCAGCAGCTCCTGCACGCTGCGCAGGTCCGCGCCGCCGTCCAGCAGATGGGTGGCGGCCGTGTGGCGCAGCACGTGCGGCCCGCTGGCGGAGGTGTCCCCCAGGGCGGTCAGGGCGGTGTTCACCATCTCCCGGATCTGCCGCACGCCCAGGCGCCCCCCGCGCACGCCGAGGAACAGCGGGTCCTCGTGACGGGATCCCTCGGAGCCGGTGTCCACCGCCAGGTGTCGCCGGCCCTGGTCCAGCCACCGGCCCAGGGCGGTCCCGGCCGGCACCCCGAAGGGCACGGTGCGTTGCTTGCCGCCCTTGCCGGTGACCCTCAGGGTGCGCCGCTCGTGGTCCACGTCCGCCCGGTCCAGTCCAGCCAGTTCCGAGACCCGCAGGCCCGTGGCGTAGAGCAGTTCGAGGATCGCGGCGTCACGCAGCGCGACGGCGCGACGGCGGGCCTCCTCGACGGTGAGGGGTCCTGAGCGGTGCGTGCCCGGCGCCTCCTCAGCCCCCACCGGCCCCGGGCCGGGCCCGGCTTGACGGTCCGCCGCACGTCGCGGTTCCCGTTCCTCGGTCCGGTGTGGTTCCTGCCCCGCGGCCCGGCCCCCTCCTGCCCCCGCGGCCTGCCCCGCGGCGTCCAGCAGCCGTCCGGCCTGATCGGCACTGAGGGCATCCGGCAGGGTGGCGGCCCGTTTAGGGGAGGTCAGCCGGAGCGACGGGTCCTGCTCCAGGTGCCCCTCGCGGACCGCCCAGGCCATGAAGACGCGCACGGAGGCCCCCTTGCGCGCCAGCGTGGAACGCGACCGCCCGGTGAGAGACAGGCGGCCGAGCCACCCGCGCAGGTCCGGCAGGTCGATCTCCCCCAGGACGTCCGGCAGGGCACCGTCCTGGACCGGGAGGCCCGCGTGTCCGGCGATGTCCCGGACCAGACCCTCGAGGTCCGAGAGGTAGGCGCGGACGGTCTGCGGGGACCGGTTCCGCTCGTGCATCAGGTACTCGGCGAACCCCTCCACCCAGGACCGGTCCCGCTGCGACAGCCGTGGGGGGCGGGAGCGTCCCGGGGTGGCGGCACCTGGTGTGGCGGACATGGTCCCACTCTGCCACCGATCGGTCCGGACTAACCGGATCTCCGCCGCCACCCGGACGCCTGCTGGTCCGCCAGGCCCTGGCGGTGCAGCTTCTGGAGCACTCCCAGGACGGTCCCGGGACCCAGCCCGGCCACCGAGCAGAGCCGGTCCACCGGTGCCGCGTTGCGCAACGGCAGCGCCTCGTAGACCAGCAGCTCCTCCACGGTCAGGTGGTCGTGCGGCCGGTCGTCCGCTGCGCCACCGGATCCACCGGCGGGCCCGGTTCCCGGGGTCCTTCCCCCCGGTGTGCCCGGACCGGATCCGGCCACCGGGCCTCCGGGCAGCAGTTCCAGGGCCTCCTCGACCTGGGTGACGATCACCGCCGGTGACTCCCGCAGCAGACGGTGGCACCCGGCCGAGGTGGCCGAGGTGATGGGGCCGGGGACCACGCCGAGGTCGCGGCCCAGTCCGAGGGCATGGCCCGCGGTGTTCTGCGCGCCGGATCGCCAGCGGGCCTCGACCACCAGCACGGCCCCGGACAGTGCGGCGATGAGCCTGTTGCGCTGGAGGAAGCGGTGCCGGGTGGGGCTGGTCCCCGGGGACATCTCGGACAGCAGCAGTCCACTCGAGGCGATGTCCCGCAGGAGCTGCTCGTTGCCGGCCGGGTAGAAGCGGTCGAGTCCGCCGGCCAGTACGGCGACCGTGGCGGGTTCCCCCGTGCCGGAACCCAGGGCCGTCTGATGGGCGAGGGCGTCGATCCCGTAGGCGCCGCCGGACATCACCGTGATCCCACGTGCACCGATCCCCCCGGTCAGCATGCGGGTCGCCGTCCGACCGTAGGCACTCGCCTCCCGGCTGCCGACGACGGCCAGGGTCCTCTCCGCCCGGGGCATCCCCCCGGTCCCGCGGTACCAGAGCGCCACCGGTGCCGCCGGCCCGAGGTCCTCGACGGCCGGCGGCCACCCCGGGTCGCCGGGGATGAGCAGGCCACCGCCCAGGCGGTGCAGCGTGTCCAGGTCGCGTTCCGGGGCGAGCGTCCCCGACCGGGCGTTCCAGCGCTCCCGCCCGTTCCGCCAGCCCCGGCTCGTCAGCGGGATCCCGGCGGACTGCAAGGACAGGGAGAGTTCCTGGCGCTCGTCCGCGCTCGGCTGGTCCCGTCCGGTGAGGAGGTCGAGGGCCCGGACAGCACCCCATACCCGGACCGCGGACAGGCCGAGGACATCCCCGGGGTCCACCAACCGGGTGAGCGCGGCCCGGGCGATGCGCTCACCGTGTCCGGCCAGCCCGGTGCTCACGCGGCCTCCTCGCCCTCGGTACGGCGGCGCAGGTACAGGGCCGTGTCCACGTCCCCGGCCCCCGGCCGGTCCGCTCCCCGCAGGTCGGCGACCGTCCAGGCCAAGCGCATGACCCGCGCGTGACCACGGGCGGTGAGCTCGGCCCGGTCCACGGCGGCATCCGCGGCGGCGCGCGCTCGGGGGTCCACGGCGAGCGGGCCGTCCCTCAGCAGGGTGGCGGGAGCATGCGCGTTGCGGGTCAGCCCCAGCGGGGCCAGCCTCTCGCGCTGTCGCCGCACGGCCGCCAGCACGCGCTCGCGCACGGTGGCCGAGTCCTCCCCGGCCGGACCCGAGGTCAGCGCCGAGGCATCCACGGCGGGCACGGTCACCTGGATGTCCACGCGATCCAGCAATGGACCGGACAACCGGCCGGAGTACCGCCGGCGCTGGAGCGAGGTGCACCGGCACCGGCTCCCGCGGCCGGCTCCCCACCCGCACGGGCAGGGGTTGGCCGCCAGCACCAGCTGGAAACGGGCCGGGTAGCGCACCGTCCCGCCGGAGCGGTGCAGGGTGACCGTCCCGGACTCCAGCGGCTGGCGGAGGGCGTTGAGGACACGCCGGTCGAACTCGGGGGCCTCGTCCAGGAACAGCACCCCGCCGTGGGCGAAGGAGGCCGCCCCGGGCCGGGCCACCCCGGTGCCGCCCCCGACCAGTGATGCCATCGAGGCCGAGTGGTGGGGAGACTGGAACGGTGGGCTGCGGACCAGGCCCGTCACCTCCCGGGCTCCCCCGCCCAGGGACCGCACCGCGGTGGCCTCCAGTGCCGTGCGGTCGTCCAGGGGCGGCAGGATCCCGGGGAGCCGCTCGGCCAGCATCGTCTTGCCGGCACCCGGGCTACCCTCCAGGAACAGGTGATGGGCCCCGGCCGCCGCCACCTCCAGGGCGAACCGTGCTTCGTACTGTCCCGAGACGTCGGCCAGGTCTGCGGCCGCACCGGCCCAGGCCCCGTCCGCGGCGTCCGCACCGGTGCCCGGTCGGTCCCCGACCGAAGCCGCCGGCCCCGGGGGCATCACGGTGGTGAGCGGGGGCGCCTCCGGTACGCCACCGAAGGCACGGATGACGTCATGGAGTGTCCCGTAGCCCCGCACCCGTGCCCCGGGGACCAGGCTGGCCTCGTCCACGGATTGCTGGGCGACGACGACCTCCGGGTAACCGGCATCCACGGCGGCCATCACGCTGGGCAGGATGCCCGGGGCGTGGCGGAGCCTGCCGTCCAGGCCGAGCTCGGCCAGGAACACTGGGCCGTCGACGTGGCGCACCTGGCCGTCCGCGGCATACGAGGCCATGACGATGGCCAGGTCGAAGCCCGGCCCCCGCTTGTGCAGGGCCGCGGGCACCAGGTTCACCGTGAGGTGCCGCCGGGTGAGGGGCAGCCCGGAGTTCCGGGAGGCGGCCTTGATACGGTCCCGGCTCTCCTGCAGGGACTGGTCCGGCAGGCCCAGCAGGACGAACCCCGGCAGCGTCTGGCCGATGTCCGCCTCCACCTCCACCAGGTGGCCGTGCATGCCGGTCAGGGCGACGGCTAGGGTCCGGCCCATGACCGGTGCCCTGCTCATGGCCGGACGTCCCGGAGCACCTCGACGCTCAGTCCCCCGCCGGAGGGCAGCAGCACCGAGACGGCGTCCACCCGCCAGCCCGCCAGCCTCCCCGCCTCCGGATGGGCCGCACCCCACTGGTGCGCCAGCCGGTACAGGCGTCTGAGCTTGCGGGGACTGATCGCCTCGAACGGGTGGCCGAAGCCGGTACCCCGACGGGTCTTGACCTCCACGGCCACCCACCAGCCCTGGTGGATCGCCACGAGGTCCAGTTCACCGCCCGTGCCGCGCCAATTGCGGTCGACCAGCTGGTAGCCCTGGTCCTCGAGCCACCGTGCGGCCACGTCCTCGCCGAACCGGCCGAGCGCCGTGTGGGCCGCCGATGCCCCGGATCCGGTGCGCGACATTGCAGAGTGTTCCATTGCTCCACCTCCACCACCCAGCCTGACGCGGGCGGGGGCAGCGTGGGCCCCGGGAGGGATCGACTGGGGATGGAGGCCGTCAGGGGGCGGGGTGTGGAGGAGCGGGCGGGGCGGATCAGCCCAGCGCCGGACCGTCCTGCGGCAACTGGAGGTCGTCGCGCTGCGGCAGTTCCTCGACGTTGACGTCCTTGAAGCTGAGGACCCGCACGCGCTTGACGAACCGGGCGGTCCGGTAGATGTCCCAGACCCACGCATCCTCCAGGAGCACCTCGAAGAAGACCTCCCCGCCCTCGGACCGCGCCGTGAGCTCCACGGCATTGGCCAGGTAGAACCGGCGCTCGGTCTCCACCACGTAGCGGAACAGGCCGACCACGTCCCGGTACTCCCGGTAGAGCTGGAGCTCCATCTCGGCTTCGTAGTTCTCGAGTTCGTCGCCGCTCATGCCGTCCATTCTCCCCCGGTCCCCTCACCGGGGACGTCCCATGACAGGACCGGCTGCTCGGCGGCCACCGGCTCCGGCACCAGCCGCCAGCTCAACCGGTGGTGCGGGCTCGGGCCGCGCTCGATGAGGGCCTGGCGGTGGCCGGCCGCGGCGTAGCCCTTGTTACCCTCCCAGCCGTAGACGGGATGTTCCCGGGCCAGCCGGGTCATCAGTCCGTCCCGCTCGACCTTGGCCAGGATGGAGGCGGCGGCCACGGTCGCACACGTCGCATCGGCCTTGACCTGCAGGTGCACCCGGCCCGGCCCGGCCGACAGGGCGCGGCACGCGTCGAGCGGCGCCCTGGGCAGGAAGTCGTCCCGGCCGTCCAGCAGCACCACGTCCGGTGGTGTCCCCAGGTCCTGGACCACGCGGTGCCAGGCCCGGCGCCCGGCCAGGGCCAGGGCCGCGGTGATCCCGTACCGGTCGATCTCGGCCGGCTCGGCGTGCCCGACGGCGGCCGCGGCCGCCCAGGCGAGCACCTGCGGGACCAGCGCCTCGCGGCGCGCGGGGCTCAGGACCTTGGAGTCGCGCACCCCGGGCACGGGGCCGGCGTCGGGAAGGCGCACGACCACCACGCCGACGCTCACCGGCCCGGCCAGGGCCCCCCGGCCGACCTCGTCCATGCCGGCGACCAGGGCCCCGGGCGCGGCGTCACCCGTCAGCCGGGTGGCCACGAGCGAGGACTCCACGTCCAGGCCTGGCATCGTCACGGTCCGGCGGCCTGCGGACGGCCGGCCGGTGCGGGTGGGTGCTGGCGTGCTCATTCCGTCCCGCCGCCGGCACCGGCCAGCGCCGGGTCCGGATCGGGGACGGACTCGAAGGCGTCCCGGTCGCCGCCGGCGTCTCCCCAGCGGCTGAGCGGCCAGGCGATCACCTCGGCGCGTCCGGTGACGTCGTCCAGGCTGATGAAGCCGTTGCCGGGTCCCTGCTGGTGTACGCGGGAGTCGGCGGAGGCATCGCGGTGGTCGCCCATGACCCAGACGTGCCCCTCCGGGACGGTGACGTCGAAGGGGATGTCCGAGGGCGCCGACCCCGGGTGCAGGTACGGCTCCTCGACGGGCTCGCCGTTCACCGTCAGCAGGCCGGTGTCCGAGCAGCATTCCACACGGTCCCCCGGCATGCCGATGATGCGCTTGACCAGGTGCTGCTCCGAGGAGTCCGGCATCAGGCCGATGAACTCCAGGCCCTCGCGCACCGGGTTGGCGGGCTCCGGGGCCGGCTCACCGAGCCAGCCCTGGGTGTCCTGGAAGACGATGACGTCTCCACGGTCGACCTCGAAGGGACCGGGCACCAGCAGGTTGACGAAGATCCGGTCGTTGACCTGGAGGGTCTGTTCCATCGAACCGGAGGGGATGTAGTAGGCGCGGAACAGGAAGGTCTTGACCAGGAACGAGGCCAGGATGGTGATCAGGACGATCAGGACGATCTCGCGTACGGCCAGCCAGATCCGACGACCGGAGGACGGCTGGGTGGCCGTTCCGTCGCTGCTGTCCTGGGCCATCTCGCTGTCCTCTCCGCTGGTCCGGCTGTCCACTCTACCGCCCGTCCCCCGCCGGGACGCCGTCCCGGCGGCCGGGGGGCCAGACGACGGCATCGACCTTGCCGATGACCATCGACTCCGGGATCATCCCGCCGCCGGGGGCGCCGAGCAGGGACCGCGAGTCTTCGGAGGCGTGCCGGTTGTCCCCCAGCAGGAACAACCGGCCCTCCGGGACCTCGGCGGTGAACTCGATCCGCGAGGCCGGGGGCGGGCCGGCCAGGTAGTGCTCGGGGACCGGGCGACCGTTGACCTCGAGCAGCCCGGCCGCCGTACAGCAGCTCACCGTGTCCCCCCCGACGCCGGCCACCCGCTTGACGTAGGCGGTGGTGTCCGGGGCCAGCCCCAGCCACTGCAGGGCGTCGCCGCCCCATCGCACCGGGGCCGGACGGGAGTCGTAGGGGGCGAAGCTGCCCTCGCCGTCCACCACCACCACGTCGCCACGCTCCACCGGGGCCGAGGCATAGGCCTCCCGGTCCACGCTGATGCGGTCCCCCTGCCGCAGCAGGGGCTCCATGGAACCGGAGGGGATCAGGTACAGTTCCGCGACGGTGCTGCGCAGCAGGGCCGAGGCCAGCACCGCCGCGACGACCACCGCGGCCACGGGCAGGGCCCAGCGCGGGGCCCGACGACGGCCGGCGCGGGCCGGGGTACGCGAAGGGCGCCGGCCCCCCGACGGGGACCGGCGCCCGATGCGCGGCGACGCAGGCACGTGGGGGCCGATCAGGCCTTCTTGTTGCCCTTGGAGGTCGCGAAGTCGCGCTTCTCCTTGATCTTGGCGGCCTTGCCGTGGCGGTCGCGCATGTAGTACAGCTTGGCGCGGCGCACGTCACCGCGGGTGACGAGTTCGATCTTGTCGATGACCGGGGAGTTCACCGGGAAGGTGCGCTCCACGCCGACGCCGAAGGAGACCTTGCGGACGCGGAAGGTCTCGCGGACGCCGTGGCCCTGGCGGCCCATCACGAAGCCCTGGAACACCTGGACGCGGGCGGTCTTGCCCTCGACGATGTTCACGTGCACCTTGACGGTGTCGCCGGGACGGAAGTCGGGGACGTCGTTGCGCAGCGAGGCTGCATCGAGGGAGTCGAGGATATGCATGCTGATACTCCTGGTGGACGCCACAGGTCATCCACGTGATCGGTGGCACGCCGGCCGTGACCCCGGTGCGGGGTGACGGGATGGGCGTGCCCAGGCTGTCGACCGGTCCACCCCTGCTGGGCGCCGGCTGGCCATACTGTCGGCATCCGCCCCCTGTGGCAGGTCGGATGTCCAGTTGACACAGCGGCCTATTATGCCAGATCCGCGTGCCGGCATCCAACCGGCATCAGCCGGCGGCCCGCGTCAACCGGCGTCGACCTCCGAGGCGGGCAACAGGTCGGGGCGGCGGTCCCGGGTGCGTTCGAGTTGCTGGGCGTGACGCCACGCGGCCACCCGGCCGTGGTCTCCCGAGAGCAGCACCTCGGGCACCTCGTGTCCGCGCCAGGAGGCGGGCTTGGTGTAGACCGGGTACTCCAGCAGGCCGTCGCTGTGCGATTCCTCCACGAGGGACTCGGGGTTGCCGACCACTCCGGGCACCAGACGGCCGATGGCCTCGATCATGGCCAGCGCGGCGACCTCGCCGCCGTTGAGGACGTAGTCGCCCAGGGACACCAGGCGCACGTCGAACAGCTCACGCGCCCAGTGGAAGACCCGCTCGTCGATCCCCTCGTATCGCCCGCAGGCCACCACCAGGTGGCTCGCGCCGGACAGCTCCTGGGCCAGGGACTGACGGAACGGCTGGCCCGAGGGGGTCGGGACCAGCAGGACGGGACGGTCCAGGGAGGACGCGCGGCCGGCCTCGGCGATGGACTCGAGCGCCAGCGCCCATGGTTCGGGCTTCATCACCATGCCGGCGCCCCCGCCGTACGGGGTGTCGTCCACGGTGCGGTGGCGGTCGACGGTGTGCTCGCGCAGGTCGTGGACGTGGATGTCCAGCAGCCCGTCGCGGCGGGCCTTGCCGATCAGCGAGACGTCCAGGGCCGAGAGGTACTCCGGGAAGATGGTGACGACGTCGATCCTCACGGCTGTCCGGGCTCCTGCTCGTTGAGGGTCAGCAGCCCGGGCGGCGGGTCCAGGGTGACGGTGCCGGCATCGAGGTCGACCTCCGGCACGATCTCCTCCACGAAGGGCACCAGGGCCTCGGCCCCGGAGTCCAGCGTCACCTGCAACAGGTCCTGCACCTCGCCGGTGACCAGGCCGCTCACGGCGCCGACGCGGGCACCGTCCACGACGACGGAGAGGCCGATCAGGTCCTCCTCGTACCAGCCCTCGTCCTCCCCCGGCTCGTCCGGGGCGGCGAACAGCTCGGTGCCGCGCAGCTGCTCGGCACCGTTGCGGTCGGTGACCTCGTCGAAGGCCAGCAGCAGGATGTCCTTGTTCCAGCGCGCCCGGACGACGGTCAGGTTCCCGTCCCGGCCGCCGGAGCCCCTCCGGCCCTCCAGCACGGCCCCGGGCACGAAGCGCGATTCCGGGTCGTCCGTGTAGAGCTGCACGGTGACGTCACCGCGGATGCCGTGCGGCTTCCCGATCCGTGCCACGCGGACGCTGTCCTGTGGGCTGGTGGTGCTCTCGGGCATGGCGCGGGTTCCTCTCACTGGTGGTGCGGGGGCGGCCGGACGATCCGGCCCGGGGACGGCAATGGCCCGCGCCCGGACGGATCCGGACACGGGCCATCATGTCATGCAACCGGCCAGGGGGCCGGGGCGGGACCGACCGGTGGCTACCGGCGGCGGTCCGTGTCCACCACGTCCACGCGGACCGGGTGGCCGGCCAGGCCGTCCAGGACGGTGCGCAGTGCGGTGGCGGTACGGCCCTGGCGGCCGATGACGCGGCCGAGGTCTGCGGGGTCCACACGGACCTCGAGGACCTCGCCGCGCCGGTTGGTGCGCAGGTCGACCTGGACGTCATCGGGCGAATCCACGATTCCCCGGACCAGGTGTTCCAGCGCCTCCTGCAGCATGGTCACTCAGACTTCTCTTCGGCCGGAGCCTCGGTGGTCTCCTCGGCCGGAGCCTCGGTGGTCTCCTCGGCCGGGGCCTCGGCGGCGTCCTTCTTGGGCGTGATGGCCTCGGGGATGATGACCGAGCCCTTCTGCGGGGCCACGAAGGGCTCCTTGGCCTTGGGGGACTTCAGGGTGCCCTCGGCGCCCGGCAGGCCCTTGAACTTCTGCCAGTCACCGGTGATCTTCAGCAGCGCCATGACCTGCTCGGTGGGCTGGGCGCCCACGGAGAGCCAGTACTGGGCGCGCTCGGAGTTGACCTCGATGAACGAGGGCTCCTCGGTGGGGTGGTACTTGCCGATCTCCTCGATCGCCCGGCCGTCCCGGCGGGTGCGGGAATCGGCGACGACGATACGGTAGAACGGTGCGCGCATCTTGCCGAAGCGCTTCAAACGGATCTTAACGGCCACGGGTGTGGTAGCTCCTGGTTCTTGGTCTGGGCGCAGCGCGGGAGCCGGCCGTGGGGTTGGCACGGGTCCCTGCCCTGCTGACAGAACGACCGCCCGGTGGATAGAGGGTCGCCCGGACGGCGGTTCAGTACCCGTACATTCTGCCAGATTCGCGGCGGATTCTCCTATTCGGAGGAGGGAGCGTCCGCGGAGCCGGCCTCGGACAGCACCAGCAGGGTGTTCCACGGGTCGCGGACCTCCAGGCCCCGGTCGGTGCGCTGGACGGCGCGCCCGGCGGTCCTCAGCCGGTCCTCGGCGGCCTCCAGGCCGTCACCCCGCGGCAGGGTCAGCTCCACGCTGCCCAGGCCCAGGGTGTTGCGGCGCGGCCCGACGCCGGTGGAATTCCAGGTGTTCATGGCCATGTGGTGGTGGTACCCACCGGCGGAGACGAACAGCGCCATCGAACCCAGCGTCGTCGTCCTCTCGAAGCCCAGCTCGTTGACGTAGAAGTCCTCGGCCTGGTGCACGTCGCCGACCTGCAGGTGGACGTGACCGACCGAGGCCGGCGTGGTCCGCAGGCCCGCCACGGCGTCCTCCGTGAGGTGGGTGTCGAGGAAGCCGTCCCACGGCAGGTAGACGGTCGCCATCTCCACCTGGCCGTCGGCGCGCCAGCTCCAGGTCTCGCGCGGGCGGTCGATGTAGAGCTCGATGCCGTTGTTGTCCGGGTCCTGGAAGTAGAACGCCTCGGACACGTAGTGGTCCGAGCTGCCCACGAACCTCGTCGGGTCGTGGCGCAGGGCGGAGTACACGGTCGCGGCCAGGTCGGCGGCCTGCTCGAAGAGGATGGCCACGTGGTACAGCCCGGCCTCGCCCTCGGCCGGGAGCTTCAGGCCGCGCGCCTCCTCGATGCCGACCAGGGGGACGCCGGCCCGGCCCAGGACCACGTTGGGGCCGTCCTCTGCCACCGGCACCAGGCCCAGGGCCTGCTCATAGTAGGCGCGCAGCCGCGGGACGTCATCCGTCCTCAGGGTGACCATGCCCATCGCCAGGCCGGCCGGCAGCAACTCGTCCACGGGCCGGCCGCTGATGGGCCGGTGGTTCTGTGAGGCGGTCGCGGGGTCAACGGTGAGGGACATGCTGGGCTCCTGGATCTGCTCGGCTACGGGGGTCCGGCGCCGCCCTCTCGGAACCGCGCCGTCTCCCCTCACAACACAGTTGATGCTTCAACTATTCCGCCGTGACCCGGGTGTGACCACCATCTCCCCGTGATCCCACCGTTGCCGCATTGTTGCTGGCCAACTGCACGTTCTCGGGCTTCAATGGTGGCGAGACCGGTCCGCCGGATCCCGCCATCTGCGATGCACGCCTCATCACCGAGGCACTGACACCCCTATCCCCAGGAGAACCATCGTGAGCGGCCTACCGCCTATCCCCATCCACGCCACCGTCATCGACCTGCGGTCCATCGCCGCGGCCCATCAGGTGCCCATCGTGTACGTGCTCGACGAGTACATGCGGCAGCACCCCCACCAGGAACCGGCAGCCCACGCCCAGGGCGTGCGCTGACCGTCTGTCCGCACCGGTACCGGTCCATCGGCCCGGCCCACGGGCCTGGCCCGGTCCGGCCGGGCCACCGGGTCACTGCCCGGGGCCACCGCCGAGGTACTTCTCGAACCCCTTAGGCAGGTTCAGCGACGACGGGTCGAATCCCGCGCCGTCGGCACCCTGGCCGAAGGCCGACCCCGGCACCTGCGGGGCGGAGCGCTTCCGGCGTTCCTCCAGCTCGCGCATCTCCTGGGCGGCCTTGGCCGGGTTGCCCGAACGGGGCTTGGCCTTCTTGCCCTTGCCCTTCCCCTTGCGCGCGCCACCGCCGCCGCCGGGCATTCCCGGCATCCCGGGCATGCCCCCGCCGGCGGCCATCTTCTTCATCATCTTCTGGGCCTGCCCGAAGCGCTCCAGCAAGCCGTTGACCTCTGAGACCTGGACCCCGGACCCCCGGGCGATGCGGGCCCGGCGAGAACCGTTGATGATCTTGGGGGCCACCCGCTCGTGCGGGGTCATCGAGCGGATGATGGCCTCGATCCGGTCGACCTGGCGGTCATCGAACTGCTCCAGCTGCTGACGCATGCCCTGGGCCCCGGGCATCATCATCAGGAGCTTCTTCATCGAGCCCATCTTCTTGATCTGCTGCATCTGGTCCAGGAAGTCGTCGAGGGTGAAGTCCTCCTGGTCGACGAACTTCCGCGCCATCTTCTCGGCCTCGGCCTTGTCCCAGCTGCGCTCGGCCTGCTCGATCAGGCTCATCACGTCGCCCATGTCCAGGATGCGCGAGGCCATCCGGTCCGGGTGGAACACCTCGAAGTCGTCCAGGTTCTCACCCGTGGACGCGAACATGACGGGCTTGCCCGTCACCGAGCGCACCGAGAGCGCGGCGCCGCCGCGCGCGTCACCGTCGAGCTTGGACAGCACCACGCCCGTGAAGCCAACGCCCTCGTTGAAGGCCTGTGCGGTGGCCACCGCGTCCTGGCCGATCATGGCATCGAGGACGAACAGGACCTCGTCCGGCTGGACGGCCGCGCGGATGTCCGCGGCCTGGCGCATCAGTTCCTGGTCCACGCCGAGACGGCCGGCCGTGTCGATGATCACGATGTCGTTGTAGCGGGCCCGGGCCTCGGCCACGCCGTCGCGGGCCACCTGCACCGGGTCGCCCGTGGCGTCCTCGAACTCACTGGAGACACCGGGGTGCGGGGCGAAGACGGGGACGCCGGCGCGCTCACCGTTGATCTGCAGCTGGCGCACGGCGTTCGGCCGCTGCAGGTCGGCGGCCACGAGCATCGGGGTGTGCCCCTGCCCCTTGAGGTGCCGGGAGAGCTTGCCGGCCAACGTGGTCTTGCCCGCACCCTGCAGGCCGACCAGCATGATGACGGTCGGCGGGTTCTTGGCCAGGTGCAGCCGGCGGGTCTCGCCACCGAGGATGTTCACCAGCTCGTCGTTGACGATCTTGACGACCTGCTGGCCCGGGTTCAGGGCCTGGCTGACCTCCTCGCCGAGGGAGCGCTCCTTGATGTGGCCGATGAATTCCCGCACCACCGGGACGGCGACGTCTGCGTCCAGCAGGGCCCGCCGGATCTCGCGGGCCGTGGCGTCGATGTCCGCCTCGGACAGCCGCCCCTTGCCCTTCAGGTTCTTGAAGGTGGCGGCCAGGCGGTCGGACAGGGAGTTGAACACGGCGGGGCACTTTCCTTCGGTGTGCGGTGCGGGCCCGGGAGGACCCGCGCTGGGAATCATGCTGCGGGCGGCGGCTCCCGGCGACGACGGCGGGGCGGGCCGCGACGTGCGGCCCGCCCCGTGAGCGGGTGCCTCAGCGCGGCCGTGACCGCAGTGGGCGGAAACTACCGGTTTCCAAGGGTATCAACCCTTTCCCGTGCCGCGGGCGGCACGGCGCCCGGTGCCGGTGCGGTGACCGGTTCGGCGGCCTCGGCCGGGGAGTTCGCCGCGTAGGCGGTGCCCATGCCGCCACCGCCGAACTCGTAGGCGATCTCGGCGTGCTGGGCCTGGTCGATCCCCATCTCCTCGTCCTCCGGGGTGACGCGCCAACCCATGACGGCCTTGAGCAGGGCGCCGATGACGAGGGTCATCACGCCGGCGTAGACGACGGCGACCAGCACGGCCACGACCTGTGCCACCAGCAGCGAGGCGTCTCCACCGTAGAACAGCCCGGCCCGGCCGTCCTCCATGGGCAGGCCCAGCAGCCCGATCAACACAGTGCCGAGGATGCCGGCCACCAGGTGCAGGCCGACGACGTCGAGGGAGTCGTCGAAGCCGAGCTTGTACTTCAGGCCCACGGCCAGGGCACAGGCCACGCCGGCGAGCAGGCCGATGACCACCGCGCCGACCGGGTCGACGTAGGCGCAGGCCGGGGTGATGGCCACCAGGCCGGCCACGATGCCCGAGGCGGTGCCGATCGAGGTCGCACGGTGGCCGCGGAGGGCCTCGGTGACGGTCCAACCGAGCATGGCCGCCGCGGGGGCCGCCAGGGTGTTGACCCAGATGAGGCCGGCCTGGGCGGCGTCGGAGGCGGCACCACCGTTGAAGCCGAACCAGCCGAACCACAGCACGGCGGCGCCCAGCATCACGAAGGGGATGTTGTGGGGGCGGTGGCCGGGGTCGGTGCCGAAGCCCTGGCGCTTGCCCAGCAGCAGCGCCAGGACCAGGGCGGCCACGCCCGCGGAGATGTGCACGACGAGGCCTCCGGCGAAGTCGACGGCCTCGCCGATCGCACCGCCGATGGCACCCTCGGCGCCCAGCAACCCGCCGCCCCACACCATGAAGGCCAGGGGGCAGTACACGAGGGTGACCCAGACGGGGACGAAGACGACCCAGGTGCTGAACTTGGCCCGGTCGGCGATCGCCCCGGAGATCAGGGCCACCGTGATGATGGCGAAGGTCGCGCCGAAGCCGATGCCGATCAGGTCCTCGGTGCCGACGGCACCGTAGAGCCCGACGTCGGTGAGGGGGTTGCCGAACATCTGGGCGATGCCCTCGCCCCCGCTCATGTTGTAGCCCCACAGCACCCAGACCACGGCGACGAGCCCGATCGAGATGAAGGACATCATCATCATGTTCAACGAGGCCTTGGCGCGCGTCAGGCCGCCGTAGAAGAAGGCCAGTCCCGGAGTCATCAGCAGGACCAGTCCGGCGCACACCATCGTCCAGACATGGCCGGCTGTCAGTTCAATCGCTTCCACGGCACGTTCCTCTCTCACCTGTTCCGGGGCCGGGGGTGGCATCACCGGGCTTGGGTTAAAGAGTGCGGGCACCGTGTTTCACGGTGCCCGCAGCGGTGTTTCGGGTGTGTGACGAACCGGGGAATCGCGTTACCGGCTCGTTTCGGCTCAGTCCTCGAGGAGTGCGTCCACGAAGCCCTCGGCCTGGAACGGGGCGAGGTCGTCCGGGCCCTCGCCGAGACCGATGAGCTTCACCGGCACGCCGAGCTGGCGCTGGATGGCCACGACGATGCCGCCCTTGGCGGTGCCGTCCAGCTTGGTCAGCACGATGCCGGTGACGTCGACGACCTCGGCGAACACCTTGGCCTGGCTCAGCCCGTTCTGGCCGGTGGTCGCGTCCAGGACGAGCAGGACCTCGTCCACGGTCGCCTGCTTCTCGATGACGCGCTTGATCTTGCCCAGCTCGTCCATCAGGTTGGCCTTGTTCTGCAACCGTCCCGCAGTGTCGACGATGACCACGTCGGCCTCCTGGTCGATACCGGTCCTCACGGCGTCGAAGGCCACCGAGGCGGGATCCGCCCCGTCCTCCTCGGACCGGACGGTGTCCACGCCGACGCGGGCGCCCCAGGTGGCCAGCTGTTCGGCGGCCGCGGCGCGGAAGGTGTCGGCGGCGCCGAGCACCACCTGTCGGTCCTCGGCCACCAGCACGCGGGCGATCTTGCCGACGGTGGTGGTCTTGCCGACGCCGTTGACGCCGACGACCATCATGACGGCCGGGCGGCCGTCCTTGCGGGAGGCGTCGAGGCGGCGGTCCATGGCCGGGTCGACCATCCGCACCAGTTCCTCCCGCAGCATGGCCTTCACGTGCTGCGGGTCCCGGGAACCCTCGACGGTGACGCGCTCGCGCAGCCGGTCCACCAGTTCCATGGTGGGCTCGGTGCCGAGGTCGGCCAGCAGCAGCGTCTCCTCGACCTCGTCCCAGACGTCGTCCGTGATGTTGTCCGTGGACAGCAGGGCGAGCAGCCCCTTGCCGAAGATGTTGTTGGACTTGGCCAGCCGGGCGCGGAGCCGGGCCAGGCGGCCGGCCGCGGGCGCGGGCCGCTCGAGTTCCGGCGCGGCGGGGGCCTCGGGCTCCACGACGGCCGTGCCGGCGTCCACGCGGTCCTCGTCGACCAGCCCGGCGTCGGCCGAGGCCACGTCCCCGACGACGGTCTGGTCGGCCTCGGGCCGGTCCAGGACGGCCGTCGAACCGCCGCCGGCCGGGTCATTGGGGTCACGCGTGGTGGGATAGGTGCCCGCCGGCAGCCTCGGCCGCCGGTCCAGGAACAGCAGCAGGCTGACGCCCACGATGAGGATGACAGCAACGGAGATCAGAATGATGGGGTCCACCGCTCCAGTCTGTCACAGCGAGGTGTCTCGGGTGCTCGTGGGAGGATGGTGGATATGGCACGCGCTAAGGGGGAACAGCTCCCCATCCCCCGGGAGATCAAGGTCCTCATCGCCGCGGCCTTCATCATCGCCATCGGATTCGGCATCATCGCCCCGGTGCTTCCCCAGTACGCCCAGTCCTTCAACGCCTCCGCGACCGCGGTGTCCGCGGTGGTGTCCGCCTTCGGGCTGACCCGGCTGCTGTTCGCCCCGTTCTCCGGCCGTGCCACCAACCGGTTCGGCGAGACCCCGATGTACATGACCGGGGTGCTCATCGTGGCGGCCTCGATGTTCCTCATCGCCTTCTCCCAGGAGTACTGGCAGCTGCTGGTGTTCCGGGCCCTCGGGGGGATCGGCTCCACCCTGTTCACGGTGTCCGCGATGGCCTTCCTGGCCCGCAAGTCACCGCCCACCATCCGCGGCCGGGTGTCTGGTGCGTATGCCTCGGCCTTCCTCATCGGCAACATCGCCGGGCCGGTGGTCGGCTCGCTGCTGGCCGTCTTCGGCTACCGGGTGCCGTTCCTGATCTACGGCACCTCCCTGGTGATCGCCGCGGGGCTGGTGTTCGTGCTGCTGCGGGACTCCCGCCTCGCGGACCGCGGCAAGCCGGACGCCCGGCCGACGATGCAGGTCGCCCAGGCCTGGGAGAACCACTCCTACCGGGCCGCACTGACGTCCTTCTTCGCCAACGGCTGGGCCACCTTCGGCATCCGCAACTCGCTGACCCCCCTGCTGGCGGCGACGGCCTTCACGGGCGCGGGGTTCTGGCTGGATGGCCCGCAGATCGCCGGCGCCGCGCTGTCACTGTTCGCCGCCGGCAACATCGTGGCGGTGACCTTCTCCTCGCGGCTCTCGGACGTGCACGGGCGCAAGCCCCTGATCATCATCGGCCTGCTCGTGGCCGCCGTCGGCACCGCCTTCATCGGCTGGATGGAGGATCCGTGGCTGTTCCTGGCGCTGTGCGTCGTCGCCGGCGCGGGCACCGGCCTGCTCAACGCACCCCAGCAGGCCTCCATCGCCGACCTCGTCGGACAGGACCGCAAGGCCGGACCGGTGATGTCCACGGCCCAGATGGCGGCCGACCTCGGGGCGATCTCGGGCCCGCTGATCGCCGGGCTGGTGGTGGACGCGGCCGGATTCGGCTGGGCGTTCGCCCTGACCGGCGGCATCCTGGCGGTGGGCGCGATCGCGTGGGCCTTCGCCCCGGAGACCAACCTGCCCATCGCCCCGGGTGGACCGCGCACCGGCGCGCTGCCGAAGGTCAGTCCCCCGGAGACGTCCGGGCAGCGTCCAGACGCTGGCTGATGACGGTGCTCACGCCGTCGCCCCGCATCGAGACGCCGTAGAGGGCGTCGGCGACCTCCATGGTCCGCTTCTGGTGGGTGATGATGATCAACTGGCTGTCCTGCTGCAGCTCGCGGAAGATCTCCAGCAGTCGTCCGAGGTTGGTGTCGTCGAGGGCGGCCTCCACCTCGTCCATGACGTAGAACGGGCTGGGGCGGGCCTTGAAGATGGCCACCAGCATCGCCACGGCGGCCAGGGACCGTTCCCCGCCCGAGAGCAGGGAGAGCCGCTTGACCTTCTTGCCGGCCGGCCGGGCCTCGACCTCGACGCCGGACTCCAGCAGGTTCTCCGGGTCCGTGAGGAAGAGCCGTCCCTCGCCACCGGGGAACAGGGTGCCGAAGACGTGCTGGAACTGGCCGGCCGTATCCTCGAAGGCCGAGCGGAAGACGCGCAGCACCGTGTCGTCCACGTCCTGGATGATCTTCAACAGGTCGCGGCGGCTGGCGTCGAGGTCCTGCAGTTGACCGGTCAGGAACCGGTGGCGTTCCTCCACGGCCGCGAATTCCTCCAGGGCCAGCGGGTTGACCCGGCCGAGGGCCGCCAGTTCCCGCTCGGCCCGGCGCAACCGCTTCTGCTGCTCCGCCCGGTCGTACGGGACGGTCTCCACCATCGCGGCCGTCTCCCCCGTCGCTCCCCCACCGGGGGCCTGCTCCGTCCGGGCCACGGGGGCCGGGTCCTGCCCGTCCTCGGCGGCCTCCGTCCCCGGATCGGACCCGCGCGCACCGGCTGCGGTGGCGGGCGGCGCCAGCGGGACCGGCACGTGCGGCCCGTAGTGCTCGATGAGGAACTCCGGCGTCATCCCCAGGTCCTCGCGGGCGCGCTCGATGAGCTGGTCCAGGCGTAGCTGGTGTTCCTGGCGGTCCATCCGCGCCGCGTGCAGGCGGTCCTTGGCCCGGGCCACGGCGGAGCGGTGCTGTTCCGCGGCCCGCTGTAGGCGCTGGCGCTCGGCGGCGAGGTCCTCACCCTGCCGGTCGAGGTCGGTCCGGTCCCGGTCGGCGCGGGCGACGGCCGCCTCGAGCCGCTCCAGGCCCTGGGCCAGCGCCGAGGACACCGCCGCGATGCGGGTCAGCCAGGCCAGCCGGGTCCGTTCGGCCCGTTCGCGTTCGCGGTGGGCCAGGGTGGAGGCCGAGACCTGCCGCCGGGCCTGCTCGGCCCGGGACGATGCCTGCGCGTGGAGTGTCTCGGCGGCTCGCAGGGCCAGCCGGGCCTCCGTCTCACGGTGCCGGGACTGTCCGGCACGGTGTTCCGCGGCGTCCCGGGCGGCCGGGTCGGGCTCGGCGGACGGCCGATCGCGCGCCCCGGTCACCTCCACGCCGGGCAGGGACGGGTCCGCCGACCCGTCGGCACGGGTGCCGGCCCCGGTGTCCTCGACCACGTCCCCGGCCTGGGCCGCGACCGTCGCCCGGGCCCGGTCCTCTGCCGCGGTGACGGCGGCCGTCGCCTCCGCGAGCCGGTCCTGCAGCCCCGCGAGCTCGGCACGCTGGCGGCGGGCGCCCTCGTGGGCACCGGCCAGCTGCTCGTTGAGCCGCGCCAGCTGTTCGGTGACGGCCGTGAAGCGGGCGTCCGAGGCGTTCAACGCGTCCAGTGCGGTCCGCTCGGCGGCCTCCGCCTCCCGCACCTCCCGGTCCAGGCCGGCCCGCCGGAACCGCAGGCGCTCCACCTCGTGGCCCGCCTCCGCGGCGGCCCGGGTGGCCTCGTCCGCGGCGGCCTGGCGCTCCAGGCGGCTGCCGGCACCGGAACCGCGTGCGTCGGTCCAGCCCGGTCCCACCACGTGCCCGTCCCGCGTGGCCAGGCGCAGGGGGCACCGTGCAGCCGTCCGGGGAGGAGCCCGGAATCCAGCCAGGCCACGGCGGCGTCCAGGTCCTCCACGAGCGCCGTGCCGGATAGCAGGGTGCGCACGGTGCCGGCCAGTCCCGTCCCGGGTCCGGGCCCGTCCATCGTCACCACGGCCAGGGCGTCCACGAGTCCCTCGGGCAGGGCCTGTGCCGTGCTCCCGGGGTCGTCGTGACCGCGGGGCTCACCGGCGTACAGCAACCTCGCGTCACCGGCCCCCTCCTCGCCCAGCCGCCCCGCCGCCTCGACGGCATCGGCAGCCGAGCCGTGACCGGGCAGGACCAGCTGGTCCGCCGGTCCGCCCAGGGCCGCCGCGACAGCCGCCTCCCACCCGCCGTCCACGTGCAGGACCTCGGCGAGCGCGACCGGTGAGAGGTCGGCGAGCGCCGTCACGGCTGCGCCCGCCTCGGGCTCGAGCGCCTCCACCAGGGCGTCCCGGCGGGCGATCGCCGCCCCGTGGGCGGACTCCGCGGCGGCCAGGGCCTCGTCGAGCCGGCGCAGGCGGTCGCGGAGCTCGTCGGCCGCGCCGGAGGCCTGTTCATAGGCGGCGTCCAGTTCCTCCTCGGACTCCAGTGAACCGGTCAGCCGGTCCTGCTGGTCGGTGAGCTCGGCACGCAGGGAGGCCGCCGCCGCCTCGGTCTCGGCCAACCGTGTCCGGGCCTGCTCGGCCTGCGCCCGCAGGGTCCGTTCGGTGGCCTGGGCGGCCTCGACGCGGCCGGCGGCGACGGCGGCCTCCCGGCGGCGGTCGGCGGCCTCCTGCACCAGGCGCGTATAGGCGTCGGAGGCGCGACGGGCCTCCTGCTCGGCCTGGTCGCGGTCCCGGCTGGCCTCCTCCAGCTCCCGGCGCGCCTGGTCCACCCCGGCGGCGGCGGTCTCGGCCTCGACGGCGGCGCGTCGGGCCAGGTCCTCTGCCGTGTCCGGGTCAGGGCCCGAAGGGGCCGGTGCCGGGGTGCGGCGGGACCGTTCGCGCTCGGCGGCGACGGCGGCCAGGGAACGGTAGCGCTCAGCCAGGGTGGAGAGCTGGTACCAGTGCTCGCGGGCGGCGGTGGAGGCCTGGGCCGCCGTGGCCAGGCGGGCGGCGACGGCGGCGGCGGCCTCCTCGGCCCGGGTCACCTCGGCCTCGGCCTGGGACACCGCCTCCTCGAGGTCCCGGTCGCCGGCGCCCAGTCGTTCCAGTTCGGCCTGCTGGCGGTGCACGTCGTCGGCCAGCAGCCGTGAGCGGGCGTCCCGGACGTCGAACTGGATGCGCTGGGCCTTCCGGGCGGTCGTGGCCTGCTTCGACAGCGGTCCGAGCTGGCGGCGGACCTCCTCGGACAGGTCCCGGACGCGGTCGAGGTTGCCGCGCATCGACTCGAGCTTGCGGACGCTGCGTTCCTTGCGCCGCCGGTGCTTGAGGACGCCGGAGGCCTCCTCGATGAAGCCGCGCCGCTCCTCCGGGCTGGCCTGCAGGATCCGGTCGAGCTGGCCCTGACCGACGATCACGTGCATCTCCCGGCCCAGGCCGGAGTCGGAGAGCAGTTCCTGGATGTCCAGCAGGCGGCAGGGCGAGCCGTTGATGGCGTACTCTGAGCCCCCGTTGCGGAACAGGGTGCGCGATATGGTGACCTCGGCGTACTCAATCGGCAGGGCGCCGTCGGAGTTGTCGATGGTCAGGGAGACCTGGGCGCGGCCCAGCGGGGACCGCCCCGAGGTGCCGGCGAAGATGACGTCCTCCATCTTCCCTCCGCGCAGGTTCTTCGCGCCCTGTTCCCCCATCACCCAGGCCAGGGCGTCCACCACGTTCGACTTGCCCGAGCCGTTGGGGCCCACCACGGCGGTCACGCCCGGTTCGAAGTGGAAGGTGGTGGCCGAGGCGAAGGACTTGAAGCCGCGGACGGTCAGGGTCTTGAGGTACATGGCCCGGTCCCCTCAGCGACGTCCGGCGATCCCGGCGTGCACCGGAACCGCGCGGTCATCCGGCGAAATCGGGCATCCGGTGACCGATGCCGAGCAACTGCCGGATCGCCGCGACGGTACGCGGCGCAGCCTGGCCGTCTCCATAGGGATTGACCGCATTGGCCATCGCCGCGTAGGCCTCGGCATCGTCCAGCAGGGTGCTCACCTCGCGGACGATTCGCTCCTCGTCGGTTCCGATCAACCGGACGGTCCCGGCCTCGACGGCCTCGGGCCGCTCCGTGTTCTCACGCATCACCAACACCGGCTTGCCGAGGCCCGGAGCCTCTTCCTGGACTCCCCCGGAGTCGGTGAGCACCACGTCCGAGACGGACAGCAACCGCGTGAACTCGCCGTAGGCCAGCGGTTCCGTGATGGTGACGTTGGGCTTGTCCTCGATGGCCGGCAGTACGGCCTCCCGGACCACCGGGTTCTTGTGCGCCGGCAGGACGAAGTCCACCTCCGGGTACGTCGCGGCCAGGCGGGCGAGGGCGCGGCCCACGCCGCGCATGGCCTCGCCCTGGTTCTCCCGGCGGTGGGTGGTGACCAGGACCAGTCGTCGGTCGGAGGCCGCGATGTCCTCCAGCTTGGGGTCGGAGAAGGGCACGGCCTTCTCGACCACCTGGAAGAGTGCATCGATGACCGTGTTGCCGGTGACGCAGATGTCCTCGGCGGGAAGGGCCTCGCGCAGCAGGTTGTCCCGGCTGGTCGTGGTCGGGGCCAGGTGCAGGCTGGCGATCTGGGAGGTCATCTTACGGTTGGCCTCCTCCGGGAACGGGGACCAGATGTTGAAGCTGCGCAACCCGGCCTCCACGTGCACCACCGGGATGCCGCAGTAGAAGGCGGCGATGGCGCCGGCCGTCGAGGTGGTGGTGTCCCCCTGGACCACCACGGCATCCGGCTTGGCCGAGGCGAAGAGCCGGTCCAGGCCCTCGATGGTACGGGTCAGCACTCCATTGAGCGTCTGGCGCGGCTGGATGATGTTCAGGTCGTGGTCGGGGATGATGCCGAACAGCTCGTTCACCTGGTCCAGCATCTCGCGGTGCTGCCCGGTCACCGTGACGACGCAGTCCAGGTCCTCGGCGGCCTGCAGTGCGGTGACGATCGGTGCCATCTTGATGGCCTCCGGACGGGTGCCATAGATGGGCATGATCTTCTTCATGGTTCCTCGCTTCGGCGGTGTCTGTACAAACGGCGCGATCTCTGAGCCATACTATGGGTTGCAGTCCACCCGGATGCGCAGCCGTGTCGGCTTGCCCTGCACCGTGCCGGCACGGCGCCCTCGGGTAGCATGGATCGGTCACCGGGCGGATCGAAGGCTGGTCCGCACCACACGCCGCCACCCGAAGGTCAGGCCCGAGTCGAAAGGCACCCGATGTCCGTGCACGGCTCCACCACCGATCACGTCGATGCGGCACGTGCGGACACCGTGGTCGATCGCTCGACTGTGTCCCGGGTGGGAGCACGCCCCCATCTCTTCCGATACATCGGTCAACTGTTCACCTACCGGCACTTCGTCCTCTTCGATGCCCGGGCGCGCGTTGCCGGCAGTTCCACCAATGACTCCCTGGGCCGGCTGTGGATGGTGCTGAACCCGATCCTCAACGGCGCCACCTACTTTCTGGTGTTCGGGATCCTGCTGGGAACCGGCCGCGGCATCGAGAACTTCATCGGCTACCTCATCATCGGCGTGTTCATGTTCCGCTATACCACGTCGGCGGTCACGTCCGGATCCAAGTCGATCGTCGGCAACCGGGCGGTCATCCGTGCCTTCAGCTTTCCCCGGGCCACGCTGCCCATCGCCGTGAACGTGCGGGAGCTGCTGAGCAACGTCCCCACCTTCGTGATGATGTTCATCCTGATCCTGATGATCCCGCCGGCGGAGGACATCTCCTGGACCTGGCTCCTGTTCTTCCCTGTACTGGCGTTACAGTTCATCATGAACCTGGGCCTCAGCCTGTTCCTGGCACGGATGGTGGCCCGGTGGAACGACGTAACCCACCTCATCGCCTTCGGCACGCGGGCCTGGCTCTACATCTCGGCGGTGTTCTTCAGCGTCGAACGGTTCGAGGACACCCCGCTCCTGATCGGGCTCATGCATGCGAACCCCATGTTCTGTGTTCTGGACATCACGCGGGACGCCCTGCTCTACGGCGGGGTCGGGGACCCGGGCCGCTGGCTCGTGCTAGGCGGCTGGGCACTCGGTTCACTGGTCATTGGAGGAATCGTGTTCTGGCAGGCCGAAGAAACGTACGGACGCGCGCAATGACCGTCCCCTCCGACATCACGTCCACGGATCACGACCTCGGGCCGGACGGAGGCAGCCAGGATCTCTCCTCGGCTCCGACCGTGGTGATCGACCGGGCCGGCCTGACCTATACCGTCCGCACCCTCACGGCCCCGGCGTCGGGTAGCCCCAAGAGACGATGGCTCAAGGGCCTGCGCGCCTCGAGGATGTCCCGGGTGGAAGCGCTCCGGCCGCTGTCCCTCGTCATCCATCACGGCGAGTCCGTGGGGGTCATCGGCACCAACGGTTCCGGCAAGTCCACGCTCATGAACATGATCACCGGCAGGTTGCGGCCCACCACTGGGACCATCCACGCGACGTCGACGCCGATCATGCTGGGCGTCAACGCGGCCCTGGTTAGGACCGCCTCCGGCAATGACAACATCACCTTGGGCTGCCTCGCCATGGGCATGACCCCCGCGCAGGTCGAGGCCAAGAGACCGTCCATCGTGGAACTCAGTGGTTTGGCCGGAAAACTCCACCTGCCGCTCAGGTCCTACTCGTCCGGCATGGCTTCCAGGCTGCAATTCGCCATCGCCACCAGCGTGGATCCGGAGATCCTCATCATCGACGAGGCCCTCAATACGGGAGACGCCCAGTTCCGCGACCGCACCCGCGCCCGTATCGACGAGCTACGCGAACAGGCCGGGTGTGTATTCTTGGTCAGCCACTCGCTGAACACGATCAAGACCATGTGTACGAGGGTGGTCTGGATCGAACAGGGTGAACTCATCATGGACGGCCCTCCGGCGAAGGTCACGGCGAACTATCGCAAGTACACGAAGCTCCTCAGCGAGGGCCTGAAGGACGAGGCCGCGGAGTTCCGGGCAATGCGACAGAAATCGCTCCGGCTCACCACGGTGACGTGGACCTAGGCTCAACTGTGGGTTCGCCGCGATAATTCCCCGGGTTGGCGAAGCACCGTCCCGGACACCCAGCACGATGAGGCCCTCCCGGCTGGACCATCCGACATCAATCCCGAAGGACCACAGGTTGTCTCAGTACGCCACCACCCGACCACAGGCCAAGCCTGCTGACGTTCCGGTCGCGTCGCCGAAAAGAAGAAGCTTCAGGCCTGAACTCCAAGGTCTGCGTGCGCTGGCCGTGGGACTCGTCCTGCTGTATCACCTGTGGCCCCAGCGGTTGTCCGGTGGCTTCGTCGGGGTGGACGTGTTCTTCGTCATCTCCGGGTTCCTCATCACGTCACACCTGCTCAAGCAACTGGAGACCCAGGGGCGCATCAGTCTGGCCTCGTTCTGGGCTCGACGGATCCGGCGTCTGTTGCCCCTGGCGTTCCTGGTGCTGCTGGTCTCCGCCGTCCTGCTGTTTCTCTTCATGCCCGGGACCCTGTGGCAGGACAACCTCCGGCAGATCCTCGCCTCGGCGTTCTACGTCCAGAACTGGTTCCTGGCCTCAGCCGCCGTCGACTACTCGGCCAGTGAGAACCCGGACAGCCTGGTCACCCACTACTGGTCCCTCTCGGTGGAGGAACAGTTCTACGTCTTCTTCCCCCTCGCGCTGGCCCTCGCGGCATTCCTGGCCCATCGCCATACCCGGCGCGGTTGGCCGGCGCGACGAACCGTCGGGCTCACCCTCGCAGTCATCGCCATCGGGTCACTGGCCTACTCTGTCTACTTCACCGCCTACGATCCCGCCCAGGCCTACTTCGTCACTCCCACCAGGCTCTGGGAATTCTGCGCCGGCGCGTTGCTGGTCCTCCTTCCCCAGATGTCACGACCCGACCACTGGTTGCGCAACCTGCTGGGTTGGGCCGGAATCCTCATGATCGTCACCGCCGCCCTGACCTTCAGTGATGCCACCGCCTTCCCGGGATATGCCGCATTGCTGCCGGTCGTCGGCACGGTACTGTTCATCCGGTTCGGCGCACAGTCGCCGAGGACCGGAGTCTACTGGTGGGCCAGCAGGCGGCCCTTCGTCCGGTTGGGTGACTGGAGCTACGCTCTCTATCTCTGGCACTGGCCCCTCATCGTGGTGGTGAGCATCGTGAATGATGACTTCTTCTGGTACCACAAGATCCTCGTGGCCGTCGCGTCGATACTGCTGGCGGCCGCCAGCCAACGGTGGGTGGAAGACCCGCTGCGGTTCTCGACGCTTCTGAAGCGGCCCCGCAACAGCTTCGCCTTCATGGCGGCCGGGCTCGCCCTCCTGTCCGTCGTCGCCCTCCTGGTCCCCACCCTTGTCCTTCGCACCAACGACCAGCGCGTGGAGACGCAGGGAGAGTGCGTAGGCGCCAACGCCCTCCTCAACGACTGCTCAGACGAGGACGTCTTCAAGGACCCTGTCGTGTCCCCTGCCGCTGTCGCGGCTCAGCGTGAGAAGCGTCCCTTCTCGGAGTGTCAGCAGTCGGAGACCCAGGATGTCACCTCCTGGGAGCCCTGTGTTCTGGGCGTTCCGGAGTCCGAGTCCACTGTGCAGGCTGCCATACTCGGTGATTCACACGCCACGATGTGGCTGCCGGTCCTCGATGAGATCGCCCGCGACAACCAGTGGAGTCTTCGGGTCCATACCAAGAGTGGTTGCATTCCCGTCGACCGCGAGCCTGAGGGCTCGTCATCAGGCGACGCAACGGGCGCCAAGGAACAAGGCTGTGCCGAGTTCGTCCGGACGACCACACAGGAGTTCATCGAGGACGAGTCCCTCGATGTCGTCCTCATGTCCGCGTCCCGCGTCGGGAAGGACACGTCCGAGACGGCGTCCACCGAGGCATTGCACCGGATGTGGTCTGACTGGCAGGACGCGGGCAAGGAGGTCTTCGTCTTCGAGGAATCGCCGCACTTCGGCGAGTTGGACGTCCCCACCTGCATCGAGACGGCGGATGACGTGAAGTCCGACTGCTCAGTCTCGCTGTCGAAGGCCACAGAACGCAATGCGCGACTGACGAAGGCCGTGGAGAACGGCGATCCCGCCATCGTCGGCAGCTTCAGTTCCATGGACGGGGTGTGCCGGGATGAGCGGTGCTACGGCCTGGTCGGAGGACTCATCTCGTACTACGACCACTCCCACTACTCGGTCGAGTTCTCCACCTCGTTCCGCAGGTCGATCGAGCAAGCGCTGTCCGACGCCGGATTGCTGACCGCGGCGCAGTGACGCCGGCGTCACGGCCGCTGCGGGGCCCATGCGTCCGTGGCGGCCAGCGGCACCGGCTCAAGGCCCGCGAGCCCGGGATCAGGACGAGGATCCAGGGCGGGCGGGCCTTGTGCTGTCGTGCTGTCGTGCTGTCGATCGATGGTCCCGGAGTGGTCACAGCCCTGGACGTCAGAGGTCTGAGTAGGCCTCGCGGAATGTCTGGACGACCTGGTCCCACGAACGCTCCCGGGCCACCCATTCACGGGCCCGGCTACCGAGCCGACGGCGAAGGCCCGGGTCGGACAGGAGCCTCTCGAGAGCATCGGCCAGGCTGGACACGTCACCAGGAGGGAAGACCAACGCTCGCGTCCCGTCACCGGCGATCTCGCGCAGGGGCGGGACATCGCTGACCACGACGGCCTTCTCCATCGCAAAGGCTTCAAAGGGTTTGAGCGGCGTGATAGTCGTCGTGGCCGCCGTGGGCAGACGTGGATAGACCAGGATATCGATCTCCTCGTATTCGCGGATCACCTGGTCGTGCGGCACGCGCCCCGTCAGCACGACGTGGTCGGCCAATCCCATCTCATCGACGAGTTTCTCCACGCGGGGATATTCGCTCCCGTCCCCCACCAGGCGGACCTGCACCTCGACTCCACGTTCCAAGAGCTCAGCGGCCGCCAGGACGATCAACCAGATACCCTCGTAGTCGACGAAGCTGCCGATGAAACCGACCACGGATCCCGACGAGTCGGCGCTGGGCGCGAATTTCTCCACGTCGACGGCATTGGGCGCCACCCGCAGGTGTTCCTGCGCCACACCTCGCTCGATGGACAGCTGCCGCACCGGCTCATTCATGACCACGACGGAGTCTGCGTGTCTCGCCGCCAGGATCTCGAAGTGCTCGGCCATGGGTGCCCTCCTCAGGAGGGAGTGCTGTGACTCGCGTTCGGCATACACCAGTTCCCAGAGTCCCGAGATCTCGTAGACGACCTTGAGTCCAAGCCTGTGGGCGGCGATGATGGCGGGAATCGCGATGAGGAAGGTCGAACGCACATGGACCTTGGTGGCGCCTGTCGTCCGGAGGACCTCGACGAAGTCGTCCACGAAGGAGGCCATGTGCCGGGCCTCACCGACGCTCCGCTCCACTCCCGAGGCCTCGATGTGCCGATAGCGGACGCCGTCAACGACGTTCTCGGGTCGGAACTCACCGTCACCCGTCTCGGCCGGGAAACCCGGCCGGGTGACGGCCGTGATGTCGATGCCTGCCCTCGTCAGGACCTGGAGGATCCCATGGGCGCGGATGGCGTAGCCGCCGGACTGGTACGGAGTGGACGCGTGCAGGATACACACAATCTTCTCCGGCCGGGCGTCTTCAGGTCTGCCATCCTCAGTGGCCCCACGAAGGAGTTCATCACTCAGGTCTGCAGCGGCCCGGCACTCACCAAAGAGGTACATGGCCGCCAGGTGCCCCTCCTGGGCCGGCCGCGACAGGACGTTGCTGGCCCGCCGGTATTCGGCACTGTCGGCGAGCTTCGCCCCTTGGACGAGGCCTGGGTAGTGAGTCTCGCCGATGTGACGTGCGGTCCGTGAAAGCGCCCTGCGATAACCGGCCGGAGCCTTCAATGACCAGAGCTCACAGCGTTTCTGCAGCAGCCGGAAGCGTCCCTGGACGGGTTGTTTCCACAAGAACTCCGCCACCATCGCCAGCAACACCGGGCCGAACACACCGCTCTCCCGTCGGCGGTTGATCTCCGCTGCGAACCAGCGGAACGGCATCGTGTCCAGTCCCGTGTCATGGCGGCGGGCGAGGATCCCGTAGTTGTCACCATCCCGGAGAATCCACCCGATGCGCAACGCGGTCTCCATGGCGGTGGTCTGCCCGGAGGCGTGGTGGGAATCGAACCTGACATTCGTGGACAGTTCCCTGATGATCGGTCCGCTCTCATGCCGTGGCACCATGTCCAGCGACATCACGGGCGCCCACCAGGGAGCATCGACGGCGCCGACCAGTCCCACCCCGTGCTCACGGGCGAACTCCCCCGCCCGACCCCCGATCTCGGAGTAGTCGGCGACGACGAGGGGAATGAGCAGCAGGCGTCCCAGGAGGACTGCCAGCGGGAATCGTGTCTCATCCCACTCCATGACCAGGGCGCTCATGTGCAGCCGGTTCCGACCGGCCGAGAAGCGATCCAGGATGCTGAAGAGCTCCTCTGCCGACGAGGGCGCCTTGTCGGGCAGCGGCACTCGCGTGGTGCGGACACGAAGACGGTTCACGGTCCGGCGGATCGAGGCGGAGTCCGAGGCTTCGCCTCCTTCCAGCACGAAGCCGTGGGCCGACCGCGACGGCGCCAGGACCCTCGGAGGCCGAAGGGAGAGATACTCGACGGCCCCCGGGTCCATCCGCCCGTCGTGAATGGCCCGCCGAGGCCCCGGGATTCTCCGGAAGATGCGCTCTGCGGCCCTGCGGAACCCCGCGTCCAGGGCACACTGTGCGAGAACGCCGGCGTCCTCCAGCGCAGACTCCGAGTTCGGGTCCAGCTGCCTGTTGGCCCGCTGGAGAGCGATGAAGGAGACCACGTTGCCGTCGCTCCCAAAGTTGTCCTTGAGGAAACCGGACGATTCGAACCTTCGTGCCGCGGCGTCGTCGCCGCGGAACAACACGCTGACGTACTCGCGCTGCCATTCTGGCAGCTCACTCCAACTCATGCCCGGAGCGTCCCCTTCACTCCACCCTGCGAACGTCCCTGCCAGAAGTCGACGACTTCGGAGTCGGTCCACGTGGGATGATCACCGTAGTAACCCACCAGCTTCTCGATCAGGTCCTTCGACTCGACGATCTGGGAGGAGTCCACGAGGCGCAGCTTGCGCAGGTACCAGTGCTTGAGGAAGACCTCCACTCGGGCTTCCTTATACTCCTCCAGGAGGCCCACCTCGCGCAGCCAGGCAGAGCGAGCCCGCTCCAATGGAACGTACTTCCTGAAGAAGTTCGCGCTGACGCTGTTGACCATGGAGTTCTCGACCTCGCCGTAGTAGGTGTGCACCGGAAGGTCCACGGGGACGATCCGACGCGCGTAGTACAGCATCTGCTGGAAGAAGTACGAGTCCTGTCCCAGTGCTCCCACCGGTTGGATGAGGTCCAGCCCGGCCAACCATGCGCGGCGGGCCACGATGGCCTGGATACTCATGGGCTGGAAGCCCAGCTCCACCAGGGACCGATCGTCCAGTGTCACGACACCGTCCACCAGGGGCAGGCGGTTCGTGATCGTCCGTGCGTATCGGGCCAGCCGGTGCCCCTGGCGCCATCTCGTCATGTTGCCGATGGCGAAGTCCGCGTCCGGGTGGCGCTGCAGCACGCCGACCAGTCGGGCATAACCGTCGTTCACCGCCTCGTTGTCCGGATCCAGGTAGGTCACGTATTCACCACGGGCCATCTCCAGACCCTTGTTCCGGGGTCGGGAGGCACTGCCGGACCCGCCCGGGGGGAACCTGTGAACCCGGACCTGTGGGTATTCCCGTTCGAGCCGCCGGACGGTCGACACGGTCTGCGGATCCGTTGATCCGTCGTCGACGAGGATGACCTCCATGTCCCCGAACACCGCGCTGCGCCGAAGACTCGCGAAGCACTTGTGCTGGAGATGGCCACCATTGTCGTAGACGGGAACGATGACGGACAGCAGGGGCCGGCGCGGACCGGAGACCACCACGGGGTCCGGCGAGGTACGCGGCCTCACGCCGACGTCGTCGAGGGCATAGGCCTCGCGCACGACGGTGGCGTTCCTCGGTGCCCCCACGAACTGTGCAGAACACAGGGGCTCATCGATCACCGGGTGGTAGCGGTGGGCCCTGCGGTCAGCGCGGACCCCGGGCACCGGGATCTTCTCCACGGACGTCGCGGACGTGTACCGGAATGCGTTGACCAGGTCCTCCACGTGGGTGGGTTCGTAGTCGAAGCCTGGCCCCATGCGGACCAACACATCCACGTCACGTCCTGTCCCGGCGGCACTGCCATGGGAACCGTCCAGGCCCGGGGGCAGGACCACCGCAGGAAGGGTCTGGGCCTCGACCTGTTGCTCGAGCCGGCGATCACGGCCTTCAAGCACGATACCGACCCGGAGGTCCTGCCCGGTGACCTCGTGGCCGACCGCATGCAGGATGGACCGCAGACGGGAGCTGGCCAGTTCATTGCTGAAGACGGCCCGCAGTCCATCTGCCTGCATGCGGCGCAGTTCCGCCATGGTCATCGTCTCGAGGAAACCGCGGACGTCATCGGCGGAGTTGACCAGGTGGACGTGGGGGTAGCGGGAGTTCAGGCGCGCGTTGTAATTGCTCAGCACGGCGGTGTTCTGTGCCTGCAGTTCGATGGCCCTGTTCGCCATCATCGTCGAGCTGAAGGACACCGAGTTCAGGTTGATCGCGATGTCGGACAGCCTCTGGACATCCAGCAGGAACCTGTGGTCGACAGCCGGATGGACCTTGTTCAACAGATGGCCCGGAAACGCGTACTTCTCCAGGCCGAGGCGTGAATTCCGGTCGAAGATCAGCAGTTCGTAGCCATGCGCGGTGTTGACTCCGTCCAGGAGCTGACGACCCCACTCGGATCTCTCCGCATACTTGTGGTTGAACCAGCTGCCCGCGAAGGTGATCAACCGGGTGTCGACCAAGCGCGACCCGATCGGTGAGTGGTGCAACGGGTTGATGCCGAAGGGCAGCACCTCGACCGTCGTCGCCTGGGGACAGTCTCGCTGGTAGTCGTCCACCTTCTCCACGGCCGTGGTGAAGATGTAGTCCGCCTGCTGGGCGAACTCCAGGAACTGTCCGTAGTTGGGCGGGTCCTCCTTCGAATAGAAGACCACCGGCACGCCTCGGCTGCGAAAATGGGGAATGAGTTCGTCCAGGAGGACGCGTCGCAGTCCGCCCTTCTCCTGCGCGACGCCCGACCACGATTCGCCGTCGATGCCCCGCCAGGTGGAGGTGATGAGCAGGACGTCGAGGTCCTGCTCATCGCGGAAGTTGTCCGGGAACAGGGGCACCAGGTCGATGAGGCCCTCGAAGCTTCGGTACAAGAACAGGTCGCAGACTATACCGACACGGGCCGTGGAGATCTCGTTCGCGATTCCGGGGGATGTCTCCTCCAAGAGGTCGACGGCATCCAGGAGGTCCTGGAGCACGTCCTCGGACCGCGAGTCCAGCAACGCCGGAAGGTACACCCCGTGAGGCGTCTTGCCTGCCAGCGCGGACCGCAGGGCCGGTCCCGACGGCTCGTCCAGGTCCCGGTACAGCATGCCACGCTCCCGGGCGGCCGCGACCTGGCCGGACAGTTCCTCACTCCGGAGCTCGAGGACGGATGACGTCCGGGCGTTGATCTGAGTGTAGGGCCTTAAGCTCATTCAGGCCTCTGCACGTCGGCCCCTGATGCGCGGCGACCGCCCTCCGGGAGATTCGCGGATCGGAGGATCCCACCCACGGCACGGAACCCCTGTGCAGCGTAGGGCACTTTCCGGCCGACCTTCCGGATGCGGCGTTTCACCTTGGCGGCCTTGCCCCCGCTCCGCAGGAACGTCATTCCGCGGCGAACGATCGATCCGGAGTCGTGCCGGCCCGCCGTGATCGGCTTCAGGCCCATGAGTACATCGATCTCGTCACGCAGTTCCCGCTCAACCTGATATGCCACCTGGAGCTCCTCGGCCAGGGCCACCTGCTGGGCGATCTCCACTTCGAGCTGATGCTTCAGCAGTTCGATGCCGCTCAGTTGAGTTGCTTCAGGATCGGATCCGATGGCCTGGAGGTCCTCGGCTTCGGCCGGAGGAGAGACCTCCTTCAGGTCGCCATCGTCGATTTCGCTCTCGACGGGGATGTCAGCCATGCCTCAGCGCCACTGGCCGCGGGTGTCGACCACGCGCTTGGTGGCGGCCCGGGAGCCCAGGTCGGCGAAGGCCTCGTGGTCCACGAGCAGCACCACGATGTCGGCCTGCTCCAGCGCGGCGGCAGCCTCGGTGAGCTTGACGTTGTCCCGCCCGGCCAGCACCGCCGGCAGCTGATCCACGTGGGGCTCCACGGCCAGGATCGTCGAGTCGCCGAACTGCTCGGACAGCTGCACCGTGATCCCCAGGGCCGGGGACTCGCGCAGGTCATCGATGTTGGGCTTGAACGCCAGGCCCAGCGCGGCGATCACCGGGGCCCGCCCGGTCTCGCGCTGGACGTCGAAGGCCTCGGCCTTGACCTGGCGCACCACCCACTCTGGCTTGGCGTCGTTGATCTCCCGGGCGCCGCGGATCAACCGGGACTGCTCCGGGGCGGCGGCGACGATGAACCACGGGTCCACCGCGATGCAGTGCCCGCCCACGCCCGGGCCCGGCTGCAGGATATTCACCCGCGGGTGGTGGTTGGCCAGCTCGATGAGCTCCCACACGTCGATCCCCAGCTCGGTGCAGATCATCGACAACTCGTTGGCGAAGGCGATGTTCACGTCCCGGAAGGAGTTCTCCACCAGCTTGGCCATCTCCGCGGTGCGGGTGTCCGTCAGCAGGATCTGGCCCTCGCAGAAGCGCCGGTACAGCTCCTTGGCCCGCTCCCCGGCCTGCGAGGTGGACCCGCCCACGATCCGGTCGTTGGTGACCATCTCGACCATCACCTTGCCCGGCAGCACCCGTTCCGGGGCGTGGGCGAAGTCCAGCGCACCGGACTCCTTCAGCTCCGGGCGAGCGGCGTACACGACCTCGGCCAGGTGTTCGGTGGCCCCGGGCGGGGAGGTCGACTCCAGGATGATCAGCTCATCACCGCTCAGCTGCGGGGCCAGTCCCCGGCCCGCGGCCTCAATGTAGGACAGGTCCGGGGACTTGTCGGCGTGGAACGGGGTCGGCACGGCCACGATGTACGCATCGGCCGCCGGAGTGTCCGTCGAGGCGGACAGCAGTCCGTCCGCGACGGCCTTCTCCACGACCTCGCCCAGGTCCGGCTCCACGAACGGCACCTCACCGGCGTTGACCGCATCCACCGTCCGCTGCGACACGTCGACCCCGAACACCCGGATGCCGCTCTTGGCCAGGATGGCAGCCGTCGGCAGCCCGATGTAACCGAGGCCGATCACGGCAACACTGGTGATGTCCTTCATACAGGGTCCTTCGTTCGTACGTGCACCCGGGGTACCGGATGAGGTCAGAGTGGCCACTCGACGACCATGGTCGGGTCGAGCACCAGAGGCGATTATACGGGTGGACGGGTCCCGCCCGGCGCACCGACAGGCACCCCGGCGGCGCCCGCAAGGGCACGGTACAGGCCACCGTACTTCTCGGCGTTCGCCACCCACGTACGCTCCCTGAGGGCCCACGCGCGTCCGGCCGCGCCCATGCGGGCGGCACGGTCGGGGTCCTGCAGGAGCTCCCCGAGCGTTCCAGCCAGGGCCACCGGATCCTCCGGCGTGACCAGCAGGCCGGTGACGCCGTGCTCAACCAACTCGGCCAGCGCGGGCAGGTCGGAGGCCACCACCGGGCGCCCCGAGGCCGAGGCCTCGACGGACTTCATGGGCGTGACCGATCTCGTCACGGAGGTGTCCCGGCGGGGCACCACGAAGATGTCCAGGGCCTGATGATAGGTGGGGGCCATCGCCCGGTCCACGCGGCCGGGAACGATGAGTCGATCCGTGATGCCCAGATCCGCCGCCAGGTCCAGCAGTCCGGGCAGCGCGGTTCCGTCCCCCGCCATCAGCAGGCGCAGGCCGGGACGCGTCGGCGCGAGCGATGCCACGGCCCGGACCAGGGTGTCGAGTCCTTCATAGGGGACGATAGAACTGATAGTCCCGACATAGTCCAGGTGCGGGTCCAGGCCCAGGGCCCGACGCGCGGCGGTCCGGTCCCCCGGTTCCTCCAGGAACACTCCCCCCACGGCATTCGGGCACAGCTCGATCGAGGCCGGGTCCACTCCGTGCGCGGACAGGTTGGCCCGCATCGACGGCCCCAGCGTCACCACGGCGTCGGCCGAGCGGGCGGCCTCTGCATCCCGCTCGGTGAACAGGCGGTAGCGCTCGGACTCACGGGCCTCGATGCCACGGGTCGAGGCCCACGTGTCGGCCAGCTGGCCACGGACCTCATAGACCCAGGGAATCCCCACGGCATCGGCAACGGCCTGGACCACCATGGCATTCGTCCAGTGGCTGGTGGTGTGCAGCACCGCGGGCCGCAGCGCGCGCACCGTGTTCAGGAGCAGTTCGGCGTGTTGTTGCATACGGGCGTCGAAACCCTCGGCCAGGCGGCGGGGCAAGAGTCGCCGGTACTCAATCCCGTCCACGGTGTCGACCGCCGCGGCGTGCAGGACCCCCGTCTGCACCGGCCACCCCAGCCGGGTGACCGCGCTGACGTCCCAGCCGTCGTCGCGCAGTGCAGTGAGGATGGCGTGTGAGCGCTGCGCGTAACCCGAGGGCGTGTGCGGCAGCGAGTTGGTCAGCACGTGCAGCACCCGGCCAGGAGACGGTCTGTAATCCCCGACCGCGCCGAGCTGGGGACGCGCGCCAGCGAATGCGGCAAGCTCGCTGGCCAGCTGCCGCCGCTGCCGTCCTTCGCGGCCGGCCCCGGACAACTCCTCGACGGCCTCGGTCATCCGTCCCGCGTCCCAGGCCTGTCGCGCGCGGGCGGCGGCCAGGTCCGGGATGCCCGGGCGGACCCGGTCCAGCAGGTGACCGGCAGCCTCTCGATCACCGGCACTGAGCAGGATGTCGGCGTAGTGGACCAGTCGCCGGTCCGGTGCCCGGTCCTCGAGGGCGGCCAGCGCACGTTCGCGTAGCTCCCCGGTGCGCCCGGCAGCGGCCAGGCCGATGGCGCCGGCCACCTGCAGCGGTCCCCAGTCGAGGCGTCCGACGACGGCCGCGGCCCGCGTGCGCAGTCCTGTCGGAAGGCGTCGGGAGACCTGCAGTGCCAGCAGGGCCGGGTCGTCACGCAGGTGCTCGGCGACCGTGGTCGCGGTCAGGGACAGGTTCGCCATCAGTTGCGCGGCACGGCCCGGGATGCGGGCGCTCCCCCGGTCGGCGGCGGGGCCGGCCAGGCGTCGGGCGAGACCGACGAACCGTTGTCCCAGCCGGGGCAGGTCGGCGTGGCGCGCCACCCACTGGCGGCCGGTATCGCCCGTGCGGGTCGCCTCTGGGTCCGCAGCCAGCCGCTCCCATAGCGCCACGAGCCCGGCCGGGTCCGCCTCCACCAGGTCGGCGCTGCCGGTGGCGGACAGGAGCCGGGCGGCCTCACCGGTCACCACGCCGGTGACATGGCGGCCCACGGCGAGGATCTCGTAGGTCTTGGACGGAATGGTCCAGGCGAAACTGGGCCAGTCCGGGCGCAGGCACACGAGGCAGGTGTCCGCCCAGGCATACTGCTCAGACAACCCGGCGCCGTGCACCGGGTCCAGCATCTCGACCGGAGATCCGAGTTCCCTGTTCAGTTCCTCCAACTGCTGCCGGCGCGTTCCTGATCCCACCAGCCGTACCCGGATGCGGGCGGGGCTCCTGCGGGCGAGGGCGGCGGCCCGGATAACGGTCTCCAGGCCCTGGCTCTCCCCGTGGTTACCGAGGTAGAGCACGTTCAACGTGCCCGGTTCCCGGTCGCGGTGGGGCACGGCCGGGACTCGGCTCAACTCCACGCCGTTGCCGATGACCTCCACAGGTCTGACGCCACGGGCCGACAGGGTCTCCGCGAATCCCTCGGTCACCGTGACGACCGCATCCGCCGAGCGCTGGACTCCCGAGACGAGCCGCTCCATCGCCGAGGACAACAATCCGGCCTTAACGCCGGACTCCCGGGCGAGGTCCGGCCAGGCATCGCGCATCTCGACCACGAGGGGCACCCGGCGCCACCGGGAGACCACCCAGCCGGACACCACGGTGGGCAGGGCGGGAACGGTGATGACGACGATGTCCGGCCTCGGGGCCGCCAACCCCCGGGGTACGGCGGCCAGCGCGTGCAGGACATGAACAGCGAACCGGCCGTCCCGCGTGCCGGCCAGCGCTGAGAGCCCCACGGTCCGGTACAACCGCTCTCCTGCCGGTCCGCGGTCCGTCACGGAGGAGGCCCTGATCCCCTCGGCACCACCGGGGGTGTGACCGGGATCGGCCTGGGGGACGATGACGTCCACCTCCCACCCGTCCCGGCGGAAGGCCTCCACGAACGCCGTCCATCGCCGTTGCGGCGGTGTTCTCTCGGGCAGGTAGGAGTGCGTGATGAGCTGGACGCGCATGGGTCAGCCCCCCGCGCAGGGATCGACCGGGACCACCGGCTCGGCCGAGGCCTGCATCGAGGCATCCATGCTTCCGTCACCGGGGGCCCCGGAATCCGTCGGGTGCGGCCCACCCTGGGCGTCCTCCGTGCCCTTGGACCCCTGCGCCCCGGGCGTCGTCTGGTCGACCGGCGGTTCGCCTGTCGCGCCAGACGAAGTGGGGTCACCGGACGAGGCCGGATCACCGGGGGCAACCGTCGTCTCTCCGGACGGCGGCGTGGCACCGGCCTCGCCCTGCTCGGTGTCCCCGGCCAGGTACTGGTCCAGTTCGTCACCCTTCAGGGCACGGCGCAGCTCGCCCATGGCCTCCTCGTCCTGTTCCACGATCGAGGCACCGCCCGGGCCCTCGGTCGGGGGTCCGTGCGGGACGGTGAACGTGTGGATGTCCCCGGAGCGGATCCCGTTGAGCTGGAGTCCGTAACCGGCGATCGTGGCGGCGTCGAGGCCCTCGTCCACGGTGATGAACGGCACGATGGCGTTGATCACGTCCGTGAGTTTTTGGGGGTTGGCCAGCGTGTCCACGGTGAGGACCTGGTCCACCATGGCCGAGACGAACCGCTGCTGGTTGGCCACGCGTTCGAAGTCACCGCCCATGAAGGCCTTGCGCTCGCGCACGTAGCGCAACGCGTCCGCCCCCTGCAGCAGGATCTCCCCCTGCGGGAAGTACGAGGGATTGATCTGCCCGGAGGAGAAGGTGTTGGGGTTGCAGACCTGGACGCCGCCCAGGGCGTCGGTCAGCCCGTTGAAGCCCTCGAAGTCGATCACGGCCAGGTGGTCGACGTTCACGCCCACGAGGTTCTCTACGGTCGCGGTCACCAGCGGGTAGCCGCCCAGGCCCAGCGCCGCGTTGATCTTGCGTTCGCCCTCGCCGGGGATCTCGACCCAGAGGTCGCGCACGAGGGACATGACGTAGACGTCCTGGCGGTCTTCCGGGACGTGGACGAGCATCATGGTGTCCGAGCGTTCCCCGTCCTCCCCCTTGTTCTCCGCGGTGTCCAGGCCCTCGCCGCGGGAGTCGGAACCGAGCAGGAGCACGTTGAGGGCGCCGTCGTCGATCGCGGCCTGGGTGGCGATGCCTGCGTCCACGGTCTGGCGCTTGTTGTTGAAGGCGGTGGCGATCGAGGCGACGTAGATGCCCACGACGACGAGCACGACCAGCACGAGGGCGGCGGCCACCAGGAACGCGTTGCGGACGGTGTGGCGTCGCCGGGTGGACTTGCGCACCACGCGTCGGGGCGCGTACTGACCGGGGTCGGGTGAGGACACAGGGGTTTCCTAACGACTACAGGAGGATCCGTCCCATGCTAGCGCCCGATCAGGACAGCGACGGGACTACCAGCGGGCCCGTCGCGGCACCGGCTGGCAGCGGGGACAGTATGCGGAGGACCGGTTCATGAACCGGTCCCGGACGATGGTGGACTCGCGTCCCTGCCGGGCACAGCGGCGGCAGGGCTGCCCGGCCCGCCCGTAGACGTCGAGGGAGCGGTCGAAGTAGCCGGAGTCCCCGTTCACGTTGACGTAGAGCGAGTCGAAACTGGTCCCGCCCTGGGACAGTGCCTCCGCCATGACCTCGCGCACGGCCTCGAACAACCGCGACGACTCGGTGCGGTTCAGGGTCTCGGTGGGGCGGGCGTAGTGCAACCGGGCCCGCCACAACGCCTCGTCCGCGTAGATGTTGCCGATGCCGGAGACGAGTGTCTGGTCCAGCATGGCGCGCTTGAGCCCGGTCCTGCGCAGCCGCAGCCGGCGGTGCACCGCCTCCGGGTCGAAGTCCGGGTCCATCGGGTCGCGGCCGATGTGGGCCACGGAGGCCGGCAACAGCTGCCCGGGGCGGTCGGACGCCTCGACGAGGGGGTCCAGGAACAGTCCGCCGAAGATCCGCTGGTCCACGAAGCGCAGCTCACGGGAGCGGTCCTCGCCGTCTCCCGCCTCCTCGGCGGGCTCGAGCAGGAGCCTGATGCGCAGGTGCCGCGGTTCAGGGTCACCGGGCTCGTTGACCAGCAGCTGTCCGCTCATGCCCAGGTGGGCGACCAGGGCCTGTGCGTCGGGCCCGCGATCTGCCAGGGGGATCCAGAGGTACTTGCCGCGCCGCTCGGGCACCGCCAACCGCGCCCCGGTGAGCCGGTCGGCGAAGTCGGCCGGGCCGGCGTCGTGGCGGCGGGTGGACCGGGCGTCGAGGACCTCCACGGCCGAGACCGGCCGGCCGGCGGCCCAGCGTTCCAGCCCCCGGCGGACGACCTCGACCTCGGGCAGTTCAGGCACCGGCACCCGCCGGTGGTGCGCTGCGGGCCTGTGCCGCGGCGGACACCCGCTCCCAGGAGTCGGCGGCGGCCAGTCGTTCGGCCTCCTTCTTGGACCCGCCGGAGGCCGAGGCGTAGTCGACGCCACCGATCACGAGGGTGGCGGTGAAGACCTTGTCATGGTCCGGACCGGTGGACTCCATGCGGTACTCGATGGCCCCCAGGTTCCCGCCGGCGGCGGCCTCCTGGATGAAGGTCTTCCAGTCCGTCCCGGCACCCATGGCCGAGGCGTCGTCGAGCAGCGGCAGCACGAACCGGTGCACCAGCCCGTGGGCGGCCTCCAGGCCGAGGTCCACGTAGGCGGCGCCGATCAGCGCCTCCAGGGTGTCGGCCAGTATGGAGTCCTTGTCCCGGCCACGGGTGCGCTTCTCCCCCTCGCCGAGCAGGATGGACGCGCCCACGCCGATGGACCGGGCCACGGACGCCAGGGCCCGGGTGGACACGACGGCGGCCCGCATCTTGGCCAGGTCGCCCTCCGCCAGGTCGGGGTGGGTGCGGTACAGGTGGTCCGTGACGACGAATCCGAGCACGGCGTCGCCCAGGAACTCGAGGCGCTCGTTGGTGGGCAGCCCGCCGTGCTCATAGGCGTAGGACCGGTGTGTCAGGGCAAGAGCGAGCGTCCCGGGGTCGATATCGACCCCGAGACGCTCGAGAAGGTCTTCAGTTGTCGCCCGGCCGGTCACGGCCGGCCGGTGCTCACCGGACGAACTGGGTGCCATGGGCACTCAGGCGTCGGCGACCTTGCGGCCCTTGTATTCCAGGAACAACGGCGTACCTGCGGAGTCGGTCACGACCTGGGCCTGGTGCGGCAGGCGGTAGGTGACGCGACCGTTCTCCACGGACTTCACCAGCGGGGGCACGGTGGCCTTCCACTGTGAACGGCGGGCACGGGTGTTGGAACGGGACATCTTCCGCTTCGGAACTGCCACGGCTATCTCTCTTCTGTCTCGTCGGATGAGGTCTTCTGGTCCGGACCGGCGGTGCCGGCCTCGGCTGGGTTGGTCAGTGCAGCCAGCGCCGCCCAGCGCGGATCCAGCTGTTCGTGGGCGTGGTCCGCGGGCGCGTCATCCAAGCGGATGCCGCAGTCGGGGCACAGGCCCTGGCACTCGTCCCGGCACACCGGCTGGAACGGCAGGGCCGTCACCACGGCGTCCCGGAGGACGGGTTCCAGGTCCACGGTCTCGTGGACCACCAGGTGCTCTTCGTCGCTGTCACCCTCGGGGGCGGCAGTGAGGAACAGCTCCTGCAGGTCGACGGTGATCCCGTCCCGGATCGGGTCGAGGCAACGACTGCACTCGCCCACCAGCTCGGCATGCGCCTCGCCGGTGACCAGAATGCCTTCGTGGACCGATTCCAGACGCAGCTCGACGTCCACGGGAGCATGCTCCGGGATGCCGATGAGCGGAGTGGACAATGCCCCGGGGGCCGGCCACTGCTCCTCCAGGATCCTCATGGACCCCGGGCTGCGTACCAGGTCCTTGACGGATACCACCCACGCGCCGCTGGCAGCCGGGGACGATGACGCGGACATCAGCATTCCTTCCGGTTGGACAGTTGACGACGGTTCGGACCCCCACAACGAGGAATCCGGGCAGGGAAGAACCCGCAGGACCGGCTCACCAGTCTAGCGGTTCGGTCCCATCGGTCCAAATGACGCACCAGTCCCCGCCCGCGATGACGCGGGCGGGGACCGGCGCGGCGCCCGGGCTGGTCAGATGGACGCGGCGAAGTCCTTGAGCCAGGGGCGCAGTTCGGGTCCCAGGTCCTCGCGGGCGCTGGCCAGCTCGATGACGGCCTTGAGGTAGCTGAGCTTGTCACCGGTGTCGTAGCGCTTGCCGCGGAACACCACGGCATGGACCCCGAAACCCTCCCCGGTGCCCTCGGCGAGCACCTGGAGGGCGTCGGTGAGCTGGATCTCGTTGCCCCGGCCGGGGCCGGTGCGCTGCAGGATCTGGAACACCACCGGGTCCAGGACGTAGCGCCCGATCACAGCCAGGTTGGACGGGGCGTCCTCCGCGGAGGGCTTCTCCACCAGCCCGGTCACCTTCACCACGTCCTCCGGCTC
>NZ_AFXQ01000020.1 GCF_000224415.1 Citricoccus sp. CH26A
CGGAGAAGGTCGTCGGGTGGTTCCGGGCCTCGCGCAGCCAGGTGCGGACCTGCTCGACGGCGGCCGGGGCCAGGTCCTTCAGCGGTCCGGGATCGGGGACCACCGGGTGGGAGACGTGGATGCTCATACCGACATTGTTCTCCGTCACATCCTGCACCACCAGCGAACGTTTCCGCAGGGTACCCTTCGGATCAGCCGAACTGATGGGAGGGCATCGTGCTGGACGTCCGACGCCTGGTGCTGCTGCGTGAACTGTCCATCCGGGGGACCATGACCGCCGTGGCGCGGGCCATGAACCTGGCGCCGTCCTCCGTGTCGGAACAGCTGGCGCTGCTGGAACGGGAGACGAAGACGGTCCTGCTGCGCCGGGCCGGTCGCACGGTGCAGCTCACGGAGGCGGCCCTGGCCCTCGTGGAGCGCACCGACCCGATCCTCGACGCCCTCGAGCAGGCCGAGGCCGCCCTGGCCTCCACGGGCCAGGAGGTCACCGGCCGGGTCACCCTCGCCGTGTTCCAGTCCGCCGCCCTGACCCTGCTGCCACCGGCGCTGACCCTGCTGCGCACCCGGCATCCGGGGCTGCGGCTCGAGGTGGTCCAGTACGAGCCCGAGACCGCGCTGCACGAGACCTGGGCGCGAGACTTCGACGTGGTCGTCGCCGAGCAGTACCCCGGGCATTCCGCCCCGCACTGGCCGGGCCTGGACCGCCGTCCGCTGCTGCGCGACGAACTGCAGCTGGCCGTTCCCTCGTCGCTGGACGTCGATCGGCTGGACGCCGGGCCGGGGATCGAGGTGGGCGCGGGGGCCGGACCGCACACAGCACCGCGCACAGCACCGGGGGCCGGGCCGGACGGGCCGGGGGCCGAACCGCGCACAGCACCGGGGACCGGGCCGGACGGCCGACGGCCGACGCCCGGTGCCGTGCTGCAGGCGCTGCTCGCGCACCGGCCCCTGCCGTGGGTGATGGAACCCCGCGGCACGGCCACCCGGCACTGGGCCGAACAGGTGTGCCGCTCGGCCGGCCACGAACCGGACGTGCGCTACGTGTCCTCCGACCTGCAGTCGCACCTGGCCCTGGTGGAGTCCGGCAACGCGGTGGCCCTGCTGCCGGGGCTGATGCTGGTGGGCTCCCGGGCCCGGTTGCGGCGGATCCCCCTCGACGGCCGGCCGATGCGCACCGTCTTCACCTCCACCCGGTCCTCCACGGCCAGGTCTCCCGCCGTCGTCGCCGTCCGCTCGGTCCTGGAGGAGGCGGCCGGTGACCTCGGGCTGGGGCCGGCGTCCCGGACCGGCTCCGTGTGAAGCGCGTCGCACGCTCGCATAGCATGGGAGGTGCCGGCCGCACGGGGCCCCGCCGGCGGCCGCCGTCGCCGGCACATCCCGTGAACGACCTGATGAGAGGGGATCCATGGACGAGCAGCCCCGGGCGTCATCGGGCCGGGAGGCCTCCTCGGGGACTCCGGCTCCGTCCACGGGCCTCCCGCGGTCATCATCCCCCGGGGCGCGGTCTCCCGCGGCGGAGCCCCCCGGTTCCGGCACGTTGCTGACCGGCACCACGGAGGACACCTGGCACCTGCCGGCGGACACCGAACCCCAGGAACGGTTGTGGCTGGCCTTCCCCCGGGACTACTCGCGGATGGGAGCCAGCTCGTGGGAGGTCTCCGGGGCCCGGCGCGCCTGGGCCCGGGTCGCCCACGCGGTGATGGACTACGAGCCGGTCACCCTGCTGGTGGACCCCGCCGACCGGCAGATCGTGCACACCTACGTGGACCCCCTGATCCCGGTGGTCCCGCTGTCCATGGACAACCCGTTCCTGCGGCTGTCCGGCCCCACCTTCACGGTGGGCGGCGTGGACGGGCGGACCGGTCAGCGCCGGATCGGCATGATCGACTGGGTCTTCAACGGCTTCGGCCGCCGCCCGGGCGTCGAGTTCCGGCTGGACGACGTGGCCGGGGGCACCCTGGCCGAGCTGACCGGTGCCCGCCGGCAGCTGTCCCTGCTGGTCAATGAGGGTGGTGCGTTCATCACCGACGGCGAGGGAACGCTGATCGCCTCCGAGTCCGTGCTCCTGGACCCGGCGCGCAACCCGGGATGGTCCCGCGCGCACGTGGAGGCGGAGTTCGCCCGGTACACGGACATCCGCAAGGTCATCTGGCTGCCCCGCGGCCTGGCCCGCGACGCCGGCCCGCACGGGGTGGGCGGGCAGATCGACCAGGTGGTGGCGTTCGCCTCCCCCACCGTGGTGCTGCTGCACTGGCAGGAGAACCCGTCCCACCCGGACCACGAGGTGTCCGTGCAGGCACTGGAGATCCTGCAGGGCGAGACCGACGCCCGGGGCCGTCCCCTGAACGTCGCCGCCATCACCGCTCCACTGGCGGAGTCCGACGGCAGGGGCCAGGTGTCCTGGTCCTACGTCAACGTCCTACCGGTCAACGGGGCCGTGGTGGTGCCGTCCTTCGATGACCCCCATGACGAGGGGGCGCACCAGGTCCTCGAGGCCGCCTACCCCGGGCGGACCGTGGTGCCGGTTCCCGCGCACCGGTTGTACCGCCGCGGCGTGGGCATCCGCCACGTGGGCCTGCCGCAGCCGACGCGGATGGCCTGACGTTCAGCGGCCCCCGTCCCCTCCGTGCTTGTGCGTGATGAGCACCGAACAGTGGGCGTGGGCGGCCACGGCGGAGCTGACCGAGCCCAGGAGCAGGCCGGCGAAGCCCCCGTGACCCCGGTTGCCCACCACCACGAGGGAGGCGTCCTTGCTCAGGTCGCGCAGCACCTGCGCCGGCGGCCCCTCCCGGACCACCCGTTCCAGCCCCTCGGGCACGTCGTCCCCGAAGGCCGCCGTGATCGCCTGGTCGACGGCCTCCTGGGCCCGGCCGCGGAAGTCCTGGGCATCCGGGGCGGGGACCGCTGCCGCCACGACCGACCAGTGCCAGGCCGTCACCACCTTCAGCGGGGCGCCCAGCAATGCGGCCATGCGCCCGGCCTCCTTCAGGGCCTCCACGGAGGTCTCCGAACCGTCCACGCCGACGACGACCGGCTTCACTGCCTCTCCCATCACCACTGCCCCTCTCTGACGTCGGGTCCGGTCCGGCCCTTGGCGCGCCGTCGGTGAACTCCGGATGTGCGAACACCGTAGGTCCGCCCGGCGCGCGGGACAATATCCGGCGTCCCGGGCGCAGTCACTCTCTGGTTTGGGGGCAGCCCCTGTACCGGTCCGGGGGCAGCCCCTGTACCGGTCCGGGGGCAGCCCCTGTACCGGTCCGGGCGCAGCCCTGACGCCGGTCCGGGAGCGTCCCCTCAGCCCCGGTCCGGGGCGAACAGCTCGCGGACGTCGTCGGCGGTGATGGTGCTGGAGAACGCGGTGTCCCCGTCGGTGAGGGAGGAGAACAGGGCCGCCTTGCGCTGCTGCAGGGCCAGCACCTTCTCCTCGATGGTCCCCTCGGCCACCATCCGGTACACCATGACGGTGCGCTCCTGGCCGATCCGGTGGGCGCGGTCCACGGCCTGGGCCTCGGTGGCCGGGTTCCACCAGGGGTCCAGGAGGAACACGTAGTCGGCCTCGGTCAGGGTCAGCCCGAAGCCGCCGGCCTTGAGGCTGATCAGGAAGGCCGGGGCGGTGCCCTTCTTGAACTGGCTGATCACCTCGGAGCGGTTGCGGGTGGAGCCGTCCAGGTAGGCGAAGGCCACGCCGCGGTCGGCCAGCCGGTCCCCCACCCGGGACAGGAACGAGGTGAACTGGCTGAAGATGATCACCCGGTGCCCCTCCGCCACGATCTCCTCCAGGTTCTCCATCAGCTGCTCCATCTTGGAGGAGGGCACGGAGGCGTACTCCTCGTCCACGATCGCCGGGTCCAGCGCCAGCATGCGCAGCAGGGTCAGGGACCGGAAGATCACGAAGCGGTTCTCGTCCATGTTCTGCAGCAGCCCCAGGACCTTCTTGCGCTCGCGCTGCAGCACCTGGTCGTAGAGCCGGCGGTGCTTGGGCACCAGTTCGACGTGGCTGACCTGCTCCTGCTTCGGGGGCAGGTCCGAGGCCACGAGCTCCTTGGTGCGCCGCAGCATGAACGGCCGGATCCGCCGCCGCAGCCGCGCCATCCGCTCGGCGGCGAATCGGGCGCCGTCATCGGAGGGGTCCGGCGTCTCGATCGGCTTGGTGTACTCCTGCCGGAACACCGTGTGTGAGGGGAACAGCCCGGTGGCCGTCAGGGACAACAGGGCCCACAGGTCGGACAGGGAGTTCTCCATCGGCGTGCCGGTGATCGCCAGCCGGAAGGGCGCGCGGACGTCCCTGGCCGCCTGGTGGGCCTTGGCCGTACGGTTCTTCACGAACTGCGCCTCGTCCAGCACCAGCCCGTCCCAGTCCAGCGCGGTGTACTGCCCCGAGTCCAGCCGCAGCAGGGTGTAGCTGGTGACCACGACGTCGGCCCCGGCCACCTCCTCGGCCACCGTCGTCCCGCGCTTGGCGGCGGTGGTGTCCAGCACCCGCAGGTCCAGGCCCGGCACGAAGCGCTCGGCCTCCTCCTTCCAGACGGACAGCACCGAGGACGGCGCCACCACCAGGAACGGGGGCGCCACCGGTGGGGGCGGCACGGGTTCGCCGTGGTCCGGCGGGCGCTGTTCCGCCAGGGGCTCGGCGGGGTGCTGGCCGGGGTGGTCACCGGGGTTGGCGCCGGGGCCGTGAGCGCCGCGCTCGCGCGCCCGGGCGATGAGGGCAAGGGTCTGGACGGTCTTGCCCAGGCCCATGTCGTCGGCGAGGATCCCGCCGAGTCCGTGGTCGTACAGGAAGCTCAGCCACGCGAAGCCCTCGAGCTGATAGGGACGCAACCGGGCGTCGAGGCCCTCGGGGACCTCGGGCGTGGGGATCTCGGCCAGGTCCTTGAGCGCGCCCACCGTCTCCTGCCAGGCCCGGGCCGCCACGGACTCGTGGGCAAGGTCCTCGAACTCCTCCCACAGCGCCACGTCATAGCGCGAGATCCTTGGGCGCTCGGCGCTCCAGTCCCCCATCACCTCGGCCTCGTTGATGAGGTCGCGCAGCTTCTGGAAGGAGGGGTGGTCGAGGCGGAACCAGGTGCCGTCCTTGAGCATCAGGGCCTTCTGCCCCTCCGCCAGGGCCGTGAACACCTCGGTGAAGGGGAACAGCTCCCCGCCGATGGTGATCTCGAAGCCGAGGTCGTACCAGTCGTTGTCCTTCTTCCGCCCGGACTCGACCTGGGTGATGCGCACCAGCGGGTCGTCGGTCAGTTCCCGGTAGTCCGGCCTGGACCCGTGCTCGGTCACGCTCACGTGCTCCAGGCCCTGCAGCACCGGCAGCACGTTCTCCACGAACCGCGCCGTCTCCATCCCGGCCAGGTGCTGCACCCCGCCCGCGCCGGCGACCGGCCAGTGCTCGCCCACCGCGTCCAGCACGGCGTCCTCGTGCTCGAGGTCCCGGTCGGCCTCGGGGTTCCGGGCCCGGCCCGAGTACCCCGTGGGGGACCAGCCACCGCGGGACCGGGACCGGCGCGATTCCAGCGGCAGTTCGCGCCGCGGACCCCAGTACAGCCAGGACCAGTCCAGGCTCGCCCGGTGGTCCTTGCCGTACCGCACGCGCAGCTGCAACTCGGGGGCGGGCACCTTCGGGAACTCGACGGATCCGTCCGTGCTGGCCACGGGCATCATGCGGGAGAGCCGCGGGTAGACGTCGTAGAAGAACTCCTCCGTCTCCCCCGCCGGGATCTGCAGCGGCTCGTCCTGCTTCAACAGGTCCAGTACCGGTCGCGGCAGCGTGCGCTCGGCCGGCACCAGTGTCAGGCGCACCGGGGCACCCCACTGCGGGGCGTCGTCGGGCACGTCCACCGCGATGAATCCCCCGGTGCCGGCCGCCCGAGCCCCGGGCACCGGTGTCCCGCCGGACTCGACCACGGGCACCACGGCGAGGTCCGACTCCCCGCGCACGTCCAGGCGCACGCTGGCCGGCCCGGCCAGGACGACCTCGCCGACCACGCCCTGGCCCACGAACTCGACCCCGAGCTCCCGGGCGCGGGTGAGCAGTTGCCAGGCAGGCGGTCCGGAGAGCTGGTCCAGCCGCAACGTCTCGTCGTTGCCGAACATCCCCTGGGGACGTTCGGCGAGGAAGAGGCGGTAGAACTGCCCGAGCAGTTCCACGTGGTCCTCGCGCAGCTGGTGGCGCAGTCCCCCGTACTGGAACTTCTTCCAGGTCAGCCCACCCTTGATCCAGTTGTCCCGCGAGCCGCGGCGCATCGGACGCAGGTGGACCTGCAGGGCGGCACCGGAGCGCACGTCCGCGACGCTGGCGGCGTGGGCGCCCCAGCGTCGGCGCATCTGGTTCTGCGGCTCGGCCATCAGCTCCACGCCGATCCCCACCGGCTCGTCCGAACCGAGGCTCAGGTTCTCCCCGGTGAGCTCCCCCAGCACCGAGCGCCAGTCCTCGCGTTCGGCCCCCTCCCCCCAGGGGCCGCCGCCGTCCTCACCGTCCCACACGTCCGCCTCGGTGTAGCGGTGCACCTGGCCCCAGCCCTGGACCGGGGGTGCAGCGTCCTGCCCGGCCGTCCCCCCGGGCACGGCACGCAGTGCCTGGTGGCGCAGGTGCCGGCGCATCGCCTCCTCGGTCGCGGCGTAGAGCAGCGCCGCGGCGTGCTTGCAGTCGTTGCGGACCGGGCAGGTGCAGCCACCGCGCAGCGGGCGCCAGGATTCCAGTGCCTCCGGGGACGACGCCGGCCGGCCGGGCACCAACAGGACGTACGTCTCGTACGGCAACGGGTCGTTGCCCTGCACCGACCCGGTCAGGGTCGCGGACGGGGCGGACGTTGCCTCGCCCGCCCCCTCCGGGGCGTCCCACTGCATCGAGGTGACGGCACCCTGGCGGGCGTAGGCCTTGCCCTTGTCTGCCGCCGCGGACCCCACCAGGCCAGCGATGTCCTGGTCGGCGACGTACGGCAGCGTGGGGGTGGTCATCCCTCCATGGTTTCACGGACGACGGACAGGGTCCGGCTTGCCCGGGCCGGGCCGTGGGCGGGCCCGTTCACTCGGTCCGCTGTGGAGGGGACTGCGCCCCCGGGTCCCCGGGCGCACCGCCGTCATCGGCCCCGTCACCGCCACCCGCAGCGGCGCCATCGCGCGCCTCCTCGCCGGGCAGCACGCCGTCGCGGGCACCGGACACCCGGGCGGCCACGGTATCCTCCGCGGCCCGTTCGGAACGCTGCCGCGCCAGCGCTGTTCGGTTCCGGTCCTCCATCCCGCGCAGGTCGGAGGCGATGAACGTGTTGATCCAGCGGGACTGCGGGTCGGCGTCGACCATGACCGCCTTCAGCAGCAGCGTGGCGGGCAGGGCGAGGATGGCGCCGAGCGGACCGAGGATCCAGGCCCAGAACAGCAGGGACAGGAAGGAGACGGTGGGGATCACGCCCACGGCATCGCCCGTGAACTTGGGCTGGATGATCGACTGCAGCACGAAGTTCAGGACGGAGTAGGCCACGACCACGGCGAAGAACGCACCCCAGCCGCCCTCCACCAGGCCGAGCAGCGCCGGCGGGACCATGCCGATGATGAATCCGATGTTGGGGATGTAGTTGGTCAGGAAGCTCAGCACGCCCCAGACCCAGATCATCGGGACGCCGATGACGGCCAGCGCGGCGACGTCCAGCGCGGCGACGATCAGCCCGAAGACCGTGGTGACGACCCAGTACCGCCGCACCCCCTGGGCGAACGCGGTCAGCGCCTGGCCGAGCTCGTAGTCGGCGGTGTTCAGAAGCGCGATCCGCCGCTCCACGGCCACGGAGTCCATGGCCAGGAAGAACACGGCCATGATGACGGTGGCCAGCAGGCCGATGATGGCGGTGACGTTGGACAGGACCGCGGTGAGCAGGCCGGTCGCCGTGGACACCACGGTGGACATGTTCAGCCCGGAGAGCTGCTGGATGACCATGTCCGGGGTGACGCCGAAACTGCCGATCCAGTTCACCATGCCGAAGTAGATGTTGGTGAACTCCGCGCTGTACTCCGGCAGCGCCATCACCAGTTCCGAGGCCGACCACAGGATCAGGGCCAGGAACACGATCAGCACGACCACCACGATCAGCACGGTCACGGAGGCCCCGAGGAAGCGATTGACCCCCCGGTGGATCATCCACGCCTGCAGCGGGTAGGCGATGATCACCAGGTTCAGGCCGAGGAACACCGGCCCGATGATGCCCTGCAGCCCCTGGACGAACTGCAGCGCGATGACCAGCCCGGCCAGGCACAGCACGATGACGAGGAATCGCGGCCACACCCGGCGGGTCCTGTCCTCGACCGTCTCCCCCATTGCCGCGTCCGCGGCCTGCGCCTTTTCCACGACCCGCAGTCTACGGCGCGGCCCCGACGCGTCGCCTGCCGGACCTGCGCAGGCGACGCGCCCCTGCGGCCCCTGCCCATCCGACGGATGAGACGGCCACCGGCCCTGACGGGGCCTCAGCGCAGGCCGGGACCGCCCCCGAGGGCGGCCGCGCGCCGGATCCGGTGCATGGCCTGCCCCTCGCGGTGGTCGATGCCGACGCCGGGGCGCTGGCCCATCCCTGACCCCGTGCCGGAGCCGGCCCCTGAACCGGGGTGGCGCTGGGCGCCGGCGCCCACGCGGATCGCGGACGGCCCGAGGAGGGCGCGGAACGCCCGGCCCAGGCTCCAAGGGGGTGCCGGCTTCGCGGGCTGGCGGGCAGGGCGGGGCAGGTCCCGGGAGGAGTGGTCGGCCGGGAGCGCGACGGTGGATCGCAGCATGGGGGTCATCTCCGTAGACTGGTGCCGAGAAGACTTTGCAGAGATTTCTTTGCAAAGCTGTCTATGCAAAGGTAGCTCTGCACATGCCCCGTGACAAGTCCTCGGCCCCGGGCGACCCCCTCCCCGACGAGGCCCCCCGACCCTCCCCGGACCCCGTGGCGGACGGCCCGGCCCAGTTGCCCGGCGTCGCCCCCCGGAAGGTCGACGCCCGGGCGATGAAGGCCTTCGCCCACCCGCTGCGGATGTCGATCTACTCCCACCTGACGGACGTGGGGTCGGCCACCGCGACCGCCCTGGCCCGGCACCTGGACGAGAGCACGGGGCAGACGAGCTACCACCTGCGCCAACTGGAGAAGCACGGCTTCGTGGAGGAGGACACCGGCCGGGGCTCGGGCCGGGAGCGCTGGTGGAAGCCGGTCGGGTTCGCGGTGCCCACCTACGACCTCGCCCAGGATGAGGCGAACAGGCCGGCCATCCAGGCCCTGCTGCAGGCCTCGCTCGACCAGCGCGCGGCCGCGCTGGGCCGCTGGCTGTCCGTGGAGAACCACGAGGATCGGGAATGGATCGAGGCCTCGATCGACAACACCACCACCCGCGAGCTGACGGCGGCCCAGACCCGGGCCCTGACCGAGGAGCTCATGACGGTCATCGACCGGCACCTGGGCAGGCCCGGTGACCCCTCCGGGGCGGACGGCGACGCCGGAGCGCCCCCGGACCGGCCGACATCGGACGAGGACCCGGCGGCGCAGACCCGCCGGGTACGCCTGTACCTGAGCGTCTTCCCCCTGGCGGCCGACGACACGACGCCATAAGTTACCCGCCGGTATTGCATGTGGGGGTCCCCGGTGGCACCCTCGAGGTGTACCCAGCAGTAACCCCGAGAGGACCGTCCCATGCGCCGTCGCATGTTCGAGACCGAGCACGATGACTTCCGCGAATCCGTCGCCGAGTTCATCAAGCGCCACGTCACTCCGCACGTCGAGCAGTGGGCGGAGGACAAGGGGCTGTCGCGCGAGCTCTGGCAGGCCGCCGGGGAACAGGGACTGCTCGGCCTGGAGGTCCCGGAACAGTACGGCGGCGGATACCCGCAGGACTACCGGTTCAACGCGGTGCTGTTCGAGGAGTTCTCCCGGGTCAACTTCGCCCTGCCGTCCTGCATCGGCATCCACGCGGACGTCGTCCCGCCGTACATCGTCAAGCTCGGCACCCCGGAGCAGCACCAGCGCTGGCTGCCCGGCATCGCCGACGGGTCCATCATCGCCGCCATCGCCATGACCGAGCCCTCCGGCGGTTCCGACCTGGCCAACCTGCGCACCACCGCGGTCAGGGACGGGGACGACTGGGTCCTCAACGGTTCCAAGACCTTCATCACCAACGGCTACTCGGCGGACTTCGTGATCGTCGCCGCCCGGACCAGCCCGGAGAAGAAGGCCCGGGGCATCACCCTGTTCGGCGTCGAGGCCACCATGGAGGGCTTCCACCGCGGCCGCAAGCTGGACAAGGTGGGCCAGCCGGAGTCGGACACCGCCGAGCTGTTCTTCGACAACCTGCGCGCCCCGTCCGAGAACATCATCGGCGAGGTGGACACCGGTTTCATCCAGATGATGGTGAACCTGCCCCAGGAGCGACTGGGCGCCGCGGTCTACGGGCTCGCGCACGCCCGGCAGATCCTGGACGAGACCCTCGAGTACACCAAGGAGCGCACGGCGTTCGGCCAGCCGATCGGCGCCTTCCAGCACAACAAGTTCCTGCTCGCCGAGCTGGTGACCAAGGCCGAGGTCACCCAGGCGTTCGTGGACGAGGCGGTGCTGGCCCACACCACCGGTGAACTCTCGGCCGTGGACGCCGCCAAGGCCAAGTACTGGGCCTCGGACGTGCAGAACGAGATCCTGGACCACTGCGTCCAGCTCTACGGCGGCTACGGCTACATGAACGAGTACCGGGTGGCCCGGGCCTGGAAGGACGCTCGCGTGAACCGCATCTGGGCCGGCTCCAACGAGATCATGAAGGAACTCATCGGGCGCGACCTCGGGCTCTGAGCCGGCTGCTTCGCGTTCGTCCGGATCGAGAGGACTGGTCCGCCCGGGTCCCCGGGTGACCAGTCCTCTCGGTGATGACGGGACGGTATCCGGAGTGTTCAGCTCGGTCCGAGTGCCCCCGTGTCCGGCGACGTCCCGGTGTCCGACCGCGGCCCGGCGCGCTTGAGCTCCACGAAGATCGCCCTCGAGGGCGTGTCCCCCGTGTTCTCGCCGGAATGACGCTGGGCGGGCACCCAGTTGACCGTCCCGGCCGGGATGTCCACGTCCCGCTGGTGATCACCCGCGACCAGCCGGCGGCGGATGTGGCTGAGGGAGTACATGACGCTGTCGGGGTGGTCGTGCGGCGTCGTCCGGTCGCCGGGCCGGTCGGTGTATTCCAGCACCCGCACCTCGTCGTTCTCGAACAGGACGGAGTAGTGCTCCGGATTGGTGACCACGGGATCGAGTTCCACAGCAGCAGTGTCCTCCTGCCGCGGGCCCAGGCCCAGGCCTGCCGACCGGTGACGTGCCCGAATCCGCGAGTCCACGGGCCCACGTCACGCACCGGCACTTCCCCGCGGCCCGGCCGTGCACGATCCTGAACCCGGAGGTGCGCATGCCGGAATGGCTGCTGGCCGGCGGGGCCGGCCTGATCGCCGGTGCGGCGCTGCTGCTGGGCAGCGTCATCGCCTGGTTCGTCGACGTGCCGCGGCGGGTGGTGGCGGCCGTGATGGCCTTCGGCTCCGGTGTGCTGATCTCCGCCCTGACCTTCGAGCTCGTCGACGAGGCCCTGACCACCGGTGGACTCGCCGCCACGGTCATCGGCTTCGCCGTCGGGGCGGTGACCTACGTCGGGCTGAACATCGTGCTGGCCCGGTTCGGGGCCCGGCACCGCAAGCGCTCGGGTCACCAGCAGTCCGGCCTGGACGGGGACGGCGCCGGAGGGGCGATCGCGATCGGCGCCCTGCTGGACGGGGTCCCGGAATCCATGGTGCTGGGCCTGAGCGTGCTCGTCGGCGGCGGGGTCAGCCTGCCGATGTTCGTGGCCGTGTTCATCTCCAACGTCCCGGAGGGGCTCTCCAGCACGGCCGGCTGGAAACGTGCCGGGCGCGGACCGGGTTACGTCTTCGGGATCTGGGGCGGCATCGCGGTGGCCTCCGGGCTGGCGGCACTGGCCGGCTACCTCCTGTTGGACGGCGCCCCACCGGCCACGATGGCCGTCGTCAACGCGCTGGCCGCCGGGGCCATCCTGGCGATGATCACGGACACCATGATCCCGGAGGCCTTCGAGGACGCCGCCCTGTACTCGGGGCTGATCGCCGCGGCGGGTTTCCTCGCGGCCTTCAGCCTGCACGCTGCGCGCGGGTGATGATGGGATGACCAGACCACGACGGCGGCGGGAGACGCGCATGGACCGATGGCAGTTCACCGGGCACATCGCCGGGGCCGGGACCTCCGGTGGGACCCGGCTGGTGCTCGGCGCCTGGGACCACAGCCCCCACGGGCCCTTCGCGGACGTCATGGTGGAGCACCCGGACGGCCGGCGCGAACTGCTGGCCCCGGACGACTGGGTCGCCGACTTCGTCTCGGCCACCTACGTGTTCGACGACGTCCGGCAGGTCCCCGTGTCCGTCGCCGTCGAGGGTTCCGCCTGGACCGTGCGGGCCGGGCCGCTGCACTGGGATTTCACGGTGGGGCGGCGGACGCCCTGGGGGCACCTGTTGCGCGCCGTCCCGCCCCGGCTGGGCCGCACCCTGGCGGTGGCGCGGGTCAGCGACCGGGTGGCCCGGGTGGTGATGCCCGGGGTGCGGACGCTGGGCACGGCGGGGAACGACCGGCTCGAGTGGTACTCCGCCCGGGACCTGCACCGCATCACCGCCTCCACGGCCTCCTGGGACGGCCGGGACCTGGGTGACCTGATGGAGATGGACCCGCCACCGCGGTTCGGGTTCAGCTCCACTCCCCGGGAGCCCATGCTCACCACGCTGACCAGCACGGTGCGGTTGCCGAGTTGACGAGGCCACACCCGGGCCGCCGCAGGACTGGCGCGACTCCGGACGCGGTGCTGTGATGGACCCATGATCCGGCACGAGCGCATCGAGGACTACCTGAACCGCCTGGCCTCCGGCGAGCCGACACCCGGTGGCGGGGCCACGGGCGCGCTGATGGCCGCCCAGGGAGCGGCCCTGGTGGCCATGGCGGCCCGGTTCAGTGAGCGGGAGGAACTGGCCGCCCGCTGCGAGCGGATCGCCGTCACCGCGCTGGGGCTCTCGGACGCGGACGAGTCGGGGTTCGCCTCCGTCGCCGACGCCTTCGCGATGCCCCGGGACACCGAGCCGGAACGTGCCGAACGCTCGCGGCAGATCCAGCAGGCCATCGAACGGGCCGCGGAACCGCCGGGGGCCATCGTGAGGGTGGCGGCCGACGTCGTGGGCGTGGCGACGGAACTGCTGGAGGACTACAACCAGAACGTGCTCAGTGACGTGGGCGCCGCGCTGGGCGCCGAACGCGCGGCCCTGATGGCCGCGGTGGTCACCCTCGAGACGGACCTCGCGCCGCTGAAGGATCTCGAGGCCGAGACGCGGTTGCGCAAGGACATCGACGGCGCCGCCCGGCTCATCGACGACGTGGACGCCCTGGTCACGCGGGTTCGCCGGCTGATCCGGGGCGGCTGATCCGGGGCGGGTGAGCCGCCCGGTCATCGTCCGTCCGGGTCGAGAGGACATCGCCCCCTGCGCCCCCGCACGGACGTGTCCTCCCAGTCCGGACGAACGGGCGGCGGGCAGGATCGGCCGGCGGCCGCGCGGACCGGGACGCGTTCCGGCCTCAGCCCACGTCCCGGGCCCGGGCCGCGGCCAGGCCGAGCGAGCCCAGCACCGCGCCGGCCTCGAGCGCGGATCCCGCCGGGTCCTCGGTGCGGGTCCGCGGGTGGTAGGCGGCCACGCACGCGGCCGGCCGCCCGGTCCCGACGTCGGCCGGCAGGAGCAGCACGGAGGCGCACCCGGGCACCCCGGGCGGCCTCAGGAGCTCGAAGCCGGAGACGGTGCGGTGCGGGATGGTGCGCGGTCCGAAGCCGGGCAGGGCGCTGGCCAGGCCGGCCGGTTCGAAGGCCGTGTCCATCCAGCCCAGGATCCGCTCGGACCGAACCGTCCCGTCGGTGGCCAGGCGTTCCAGCAGGGTGCAGAGGTCGGCCGTGGTCGTCGTTCCGAGGAGGCCCTCCCCCCAGCTCTCCCCCGGCGCGTCCGCGTCCCCGCGGGCCGCGGGTTCCAGCGCGGTCAAGGTCGTCGCGTCGAGGCCCAGGCCGGCCACCGCCCGCCGGGCCTCGCCCAGGACGTCCGCTCCCCTGGCCGTCAGGAGCTCGAGCAGCGCCACCACACACGCCGCGTCGCCGGTCCCGACGACCAGGGCGATCGCGTCGTCCACGGTCAGCTGCAGCTCGCCGCCCATCCGCCGCAGCGTCCCGGAGCGGGCGGCCGCGCGGTGCTCGCCACGGATGGTCACCGGCTGCCCCAGTAACTCCGAGGCGTGCTCGGCCAGCTGCGCCACCGCCACCGCGAGGAACAGCTTGCCGGTCCCGGCCAGCGGGTGCCGGTCCTCCGCCCCGTGCGCCACCGCGGCACGATGCGCATTCCCGGGCGCCGTGGGGAACCGGACGGTGAAGCGCAGCCCGGGCGCCGACGTCGTGAGGTCCTGCAGGGAGACCACTCCGGGGCCGAGCGGGCGCGGTGAGCCGTGTCCAGACATGCGTCCCAGCCTACGAGGACCGCGCCCGGCGGGTGTGGGAGGCTGGCGGTCAGGCGGAGGGACGACGTCCGGCAGGAGGGATGCCGTGAACGGCACTGAGCTGCAGGACAGCGCGCGGGAGATGGCCGAGGAGTTGCCCGCGTCCACCGTGGGCCACCCCTTCGGCCCCGAGCACGAGGTCTACAAGGTCAGGGGCAAGGTCTTCATGCTGCTGACGGACGTGGTGGGCGCGCCCGTCGTGACCCTGAAGGCCGAGCCGGAGGACTCCACGGCGCTGCGCGCGGCCCACGAGGAGATCACGCCGGGTTACCACATGAACAAGCGGCACTGGATCACGATCGGTCCGGGCGAGACCGTGGACAGGACCCTCGTGCGGGAACTGGTCATCGACTCCTACCGGCTCGTGGTGGCCGGGCTGCCGCGTGCCGAGCGTCCCGTGGACCCCGACACCTTCGGGGCCGCGCCGGCGTAGACCCGGCGGCCCTCCGGGCATCCGGGCATCCGGGCATCCGGGCATCCGGGCATCCGGCCCGATGGTCAGGCGGTCACGAGCGGTGAGACCGCGTCCTGCACGGCCAGGCCGACCGCGGCGAACGCCTCGAAGACGGCGTTGCGCCCGGGCAGCCCGTCCGGCAACCGGGTGGGGATCGACTCGGCGAACACCGCGAGCGCGGCCAGCGGCGTGCCGTCCCCGTCCAGCGCGAGGCCCACCTGGGACAGCGAGCGCAGTCCGCGGCCGTTCTTCTCGGCGAAGCCGATCCGCCCGGTGGCGGCCCCCAGCCGCGGGGTGTGGATGCCCCGCATGAGCTCCACGGCGTACCGGCAGTCCTCGGGGGTCAGCTGCAACGCGGCCGCGGCCTCCTCGTCCGAGACTCCCCGGGCGAGCGAGGCCAGCAGGTGGCACTGGTCCGCCGCCGTGGTGACGGTGATGGCGTCCAGCGGGTGGGACCAGGTCAGGTCGCCGGTGCGCGGGAACGTCTCGCGGTGCCAGGTGGCGCCCATCCCGGCCCAGGCGCAGTAGTCGTTGACGTACTGCAGCGCGGCCTCCTCCGCGGAGGTCCCGGGCAGGACGGGGTCGACCGCGGAGCCGATCGCCTCGAACACCAGTTGCGTGCAGATGTTGTCACTGGTCGCCATCATCTGCACCAGGCAGTCGCGCAGGCTCAGCTCGATCCCGGCCGAGAGGTTGCGCATGATCCCGGCCTGCACCCCGTCCTTGAGGTCCTCTGTGACGGTCAGCCGCCGGTCCAGGTCGAGCCGCCCGGCGCGCACGAGGGCGAGGGCCGCGCAGAGCACGCCCACCTTGCGCGTGGAGAAGGAGGGGACCACGACGTCGGCGCCGCTCGAGAGCGTGAGGCCCTCCGCCGGCGTCGGGAGGCCGCCGGCGGGTGCGGTCCGCGCGGCCCCCGGCGCGGGTCCCAGCAGGCGGACCTGGTAGTGCAGGGCGAAGGGAGCGGTGTCGGCCAGGGCGGTGAGACGGCGCTCCAGCGCGGTCGGTTCCATGGGTCCATCTTAAGAAGTTGTCCACGTCACACATCCTCCGTACCGTGGAGGCACACCAACGAGAGGAACGCGTCATGCGTCGTCGTCCGGCCGCCCTCGTCGCGGCCAGTGCACTGGTCGTCGGGATCTCCGCGGGCGGGATGGCTCCGGCCGCCGCCGTGCAGGCGAGTGCGGAGGACGCCGGTCAGGGACCGCCGACGTCCCAGGGCCAGCCGTTCCTGGACCGGCTGGACCTGCAGGAGCGCCTGGAGCAGCGGGACCGCCCGGAGCAACAGCGTCTGGCGCCCGAGGTTGAGGTGCCCAGGCCCACGCACGGGGACGGGGACCGCGAGTCCCGGCAGCTCGAGCGCGCACTGGACCGGGCCGCCCAGGGGTTGGTCGAGGACGGCGCCGTCGGCGTGACGGCCCGCGTGGACTCCCCGGACTTCTCCTGGCGTGGCTCGGCCGGGCACCGGGAGATCGACCGCAGGCCGCAGGCGCGGCCGCAGGACCGGTTCCGCGTCGGCAGCATCACCAAGGCCATGGTCGCCACGGTGGCCCTGCAGGAGATCGAACGGGGGAACCTGGCGCTGGACACCGAGGTCGAGGACATCGTCCCCGGCCTGTTCCCCGGCCAGCCGGACGTCACCGTGGAGCACCTGCTCAGCCACCGGTCCGGCGCCCAGACCGCGTCGGTGGACCTGATCGCCACGCGCATGACGGACCTGTCCGACTGGAACCAGTTCATCGCCGCACTCGGCGAGGACTACACGCCGCAGGACCACCTGGACGTCGTCAACGCACTGCCCTGGCTGTTCGCACCGGGCGCCGACTTCAGCTACTCCAACGCGGGCTACGTGGCCCTCGGCGTGGTGCTCGAGGAGGTGACCGGTGAGGACCTCGGGGACCTGCTGGAGGACCGGGTGTTCGACGAGGCAGGGATGCACCACAGCTCCTTCCCGGACGAGTCCCGGCGCGGCGGGCGGTTCCTCACCGGCGCCATGTGGACGGGTGGGACCGACGTCGGCGGTGTCGGCTGGCAGTCCCTGAGCGGGTTCGACCCGGACGTCTTCGACGCGGCCGGTGCCGTGGTCAGCACCACCCGGGACCTGAACCGCTTCGCGGAGGCGCTGACCTCCGGCGAGCTGGTCCACGAGGACCTGGTGGAGGAGATGGTCACCCCGCGGACCGGGGACGTCGGCGGGTACGGGCTGGGGATCTACCGCCTGCCGGATCCCTGCACCGGGCCGGGTGAGGCGCCGCAGTGGATCTACGGTCATGACGGGCTGACCTTCGGGACCGCGGCCCTGGTGTTCTCCTCCGCCGACGGCACCCGGCAGGTCTCCCTCGGCGCCACGGGCCGGGACATGACCAGCGCCCAACCCCTGACCTATGACGTCAACGAGCTGCTGCTGCCGATGCTGGAGGCGACGTGCGAGTCCTGAGGAGCCGCCCGTGGCCGGGACGTCACCTGCGGGTCAGTCGTCGCACTCCGTCTCGAAGGTGAGTCCGCTGCCCGGGTCGTAGTGGACCAGCAGCACCTCATCGGGCGCGGAGCCCTGACTGATCAGGTCGGCGCGATAGTCGAAGGTGTAGTCACCCAGGGCGAAGACCTCACTGTGGCTCTCCTCGAGGACGTACTCGTCGCCCTGGTCGCCGACCGCCGTGCCCCGGGCATCGCCCTCGACGCTGATCGACCAGTCTGCCTGGATCTCGTAGGCCGCGTGGAGGGTCCCCTCCCCCCGGATGGTTCCCCCCTCGCAGTCGTCGACGGTGAAGGAGAACGGTTCGACGCGCTCGGTGGCGGCGTTCGCGGCACCGGCCGGGGCCAGCAGGCTCAGGAAGAGGGTGGCGGGGACAAGGGTTCGGAGGACTGCACGCATGATGACCTACCTAGGACACGGCTGAAGGGCTCTGTGGATGGAGGACGTGCATCGCGAGGGCATGCACGGACGGGGCAGGATCACTGCCGTCTCACCGCGGTTGAGAAGCCACCCTAGGACCGCGGCCGCGGGAAGCGGAAGGGATCAGCGCCCCGTGCCGTGGCCCCGGCTGCGTGGGCTCGCCCCGGCTCGGGCTGGTCATCCGGCCCCGGTGCCCGCTGTGCGGCCGCGGCGTGGACCACGGTCGTGATCAGCCGGGCGGCCGTCCGGGCCGTGCGGCCGTCGACGTCGAACCGCGGATTGAGCTCGACGACGTCCAGCACCGCCGTCCTGCCGCTGGCGGCCACCTGCCGGCAGACGGCATGGATGACGTGGACCGGCACGCCGAACCCGGCCGGGGCGCTCACCCCGGGGGCGACGGCGGCCGGCAACACGTCCAGGTCGACGCTCAGGTGGATGACGTCGGCCCGGTCCAGCACGTCATCGACGAACGCCGCCACGCGCTCCGGCCGGTCCATACAGTCCTCGTCGGTGAGGTGGTGCGCCCCGAGGCGCTCGGCGGTGTCGAACAGCGCGCGGGTGTTGTTCGGCGGGCTGATGCCGAGCACCGCGTAGCCGAAGGGGCGCCCGGCGGCGGCCTCGGCCTCGGCGATCTGCCGGAACGGTGTTCCGGAGGTGGCCCGGTCCGCGGCCCGCAGGTCGAAGTGCGCGTCGAGGTTCAGGATCCCGAGCCGGCCGCCGGCCCCGCGAGACGTGGGAGCCTCACCGGACGAGGCGGCCAGACGGGACGAGGCAGACAGGCGGGACGAGGCGGCCAGGCCCAGGTAGCTGCCGTAGGCCGCCTCGTGGCCGCCCCCGAGCACGACGACCAGCCGGTGGTCCTCCAGCAGCCGCGCCACCCGGTGGCCCAGCTCCTCCTGGGCGGACTCGAGGTCCTCGCCGGCCACGGTGACGTCACCGGCGTCGTGGAGGCCGAACTCGCCGTGCACCGCCAGGGGGGCGAGGGCCCGGCGCAACGCCGCCGGGCCGGCGGCCGCGCCGGGCCGTCCGTGGTTGCGGCGGACGCCCTCGTCACTGGCGAAGCCGATGAGGGCGGTCGTCGCCGACACCCCGGAAAGGTTCGAGCCACCGGGCGGGCCCGGCACCTCAGACGGGTGGACGGCCCCCGGCCCGCGCACCACGTCGTGCCAGCGCCGGTGTTCCGGCCCCGGGCCGTCGGAGCGACCGGACCACGCCTCACCCCGCGCGTCCGGAGCCGGTCCCTCAGGCATGTCCCCCGTCCCCCTCCCGGTCCGGCCAGACCCGCGGCGCCCAGTCGGTCAGTGTGTGGCCGAGGTCCATGGCCTCGGCCGCGGCGGCCACGACCGCCCCGCTGGTGACCAGCTCGACCACCGCGGCCAGGTCCGGGGACAGGAACCGGTCCGGCCCGGGCCCGGGCACCCTGCCGCGCACCAGCCGCAGGAGTGCCCCGGTGACCGGTGCCGGCGCGGCCCCGCGCAGCTCGAGGGCGCGGGTGGCCGCGTAGAGCTCGACGCCGAGCACGGCGGCCAGGTTCTCGAGGGCCGTGCGCAGCTTCCGTCCGGCGTGCCAGCCCATGGACGCGTGGTCCTCCTGCATCGCCGAGCTGGGGATCGAGTCCACGCTGGCCGGCACCGCCAGCCGCTTGGTCTCGGCGACCATCGCGGCCTGCGTGTAGTGCGCGATCATCAGCCCCGAGTCCACGCCCGGGTCGTCCGCCAGGAACGGGGGCAGGCCCTGGTTCCGGGCGACGTCCATCAGCCGGTCCGTCCGCCGCTCGGCGATCGAGGCCACGTCGGCCGCCACGATGGCCAGGAAGTCCAGGGCGTGGGCCAGCGGGGCGCCGTGGAAGTTCCCGTTCGAGGAGACGGACCCGTCGTCGAGCACCACCGGGTTGTCGATCGCGGCCCGGAGCTCGCGCCCGGCCACCTGCTCGGCGAAGGCCAGGGTGTCCCGGGCGGCGCCGGTCACCTGCGGGGCGCAGCGCAGCGAATAGGCGTCCTGCACCAGGTGGTCGGACTCCCGGTGCGAGGCCACGATGGCCGAACCCCTCAGGGCGGCGAACATGTTGGCCCCGCTGGTCGTCTGCCCCTCGTAGGGGCGCAGGGGCCCCAGCACCTCCGGCCGGAACACCTGGTCGGTGCTCAGCAACGCCTCCACGCTCGCCGCGGCGGACAGGTCCGCCACCGTCAGCAGGTTCTCCAGGTCGTCCAGCGCCAGGACCAGCATGCCCAGCATCCCGTCCGTGCCGTTGACCAGCGCCAGGCCCTCCTTCTCCTCGAGCCGCACCGGGGTGATCCCGGCGTCCGCCAGGGCGCCGGCGGCAGGGACGGCCCGGTCCTCGGCGTCCAGGACCTCGCCCTCACCCGTCAGCACCAGGGCGCACGCCGCGAGCGGCGCCAGGTCCCCCGAGCACCCGAGCGAGCCGTACTCGCGGACCACCGGGGTGATCCCGGCGTTGAGGACCGCCACGTAGCCGGTCAGCGTCTCGGGCCGCACGCCGGTCCGGCCGGTGGCCATGGTGCGGGCCCGCAACAGCATCAGCGCGCGCACCACCTCCCGCTCCACCGGCCGGCCCATCCCGGCGGCGTGCGAGCGGACCAGGGACCGCTGCAGCCGGCCGCGCAGCGCACCGGGGATGTGCCGCTGGGCCAGGGCCCCGAACCCGGTGGAGACCCCGTAGACGGGGCGTGCGGCCCCGGCGAGCCGGTCGACGTGCTGCCGGGCCGCCCGGACCCGGTCGAGCGTGGCGGCGCCGATCCTCACCGGCGCCCCGTACCGGGCCACGGCAACGACGTCACGCAGGCTCAGGGCGTCCGGGTCCAGCTCGATCGGCGTCACGGGAAGTCCTGCCCCGCCGCGATCAGGCGACCGCCCCGGTACACCCGCCGGACGAGGTCGACCCCGGGCCGGTAGGCCAGGTACCGGTGGCTGGGCGCGTCCAGGACGATGAAGTCGGCGCGGGCGCCGGCGGTGAGGCGGCCGACGTCGGGCCGGCGCAGGGCGGCCGCTCCCCCGGCGGTCGCGGCCCACACCGCCTGGTCCACGGTGAAGTGCATGTCCCGCACGGCCACGGCGATGCAGAAGGGCATGCTGCTGGTGAAGCTCGAGCCGGGGTTGCAGTCGGTGGCCAGGGCGAGGGTGACGCCGGCGGCGAGGTAGCGGCGGGCGTCCGGGTAGGGCTGGCGGGTGCAGAACTCGGCGCCGGGCAGCAGGGTCACCACGGTGCCGGCGTCCGCCAGGGCGGCCAGGTCGGCCTCGGAGGCGAACGTGGCGTGATCGGCCGAGGCACAGCCCAGGCGCGCGGCAAGCTGCAGCGCGCCGCCGCCGGTGAGCTGGTTCGCGTGCAGCCGGGGCATCATCCCGTGCTCCCGGCCGGCCGTGAGCACGCGGGCGCACTGGGCCTCGGTGAAGGCCCCCGCCTCGCAGAACGCGTCGACCCACCGGGCCCGGCCGGCCGCCGCCGGGATGATCCGCTCGACCACCAGGTCGACATAGCCCTCGGGATCGTCGCGGTACTCCGGCGGGACCACGTGGGCGGCCAGCAGGGTGGAGTCCTCCGTGTGCCGGTTGATGATGCCCAGGGCGCGCAGTTCCTCCTCCAGGCTCAGCCCGTACCCGGTCTTGACCTCCACCGTGGTGGTGCCGGAGCGCTCGGCCTGCCGGAGCAGGCCGACGAGGTTCTCCTCGAGCTCTGCCGTGCCGGCCGCCCGGGTGGCGGCCACCGTGGCGGTGATGCCGCCGGCCGTGTAGGGCTGACCGGCCATGCGGGCGGCGAACTCCGCCGAGCGGTCCCCGGCGAACACGAGGTGGGTGTGGCTGTCGACGAACCCCGGCAGGACCGCACCGCCGCCGGCGCTGATGCCCTCCTCTGCCAGGGCCGCCTCGATCGGGGCCTCGGCGGCCGGACCGGCCCAGCGGACCCGGCCGTCCTCGAGGAGCAGGGTGGCGTCGGTGACGATGCCCAGCAGGCCGGGGGCGCCGGCATCGTTGGTCACCAGCTCGGCGATGTCCGTCACGACGGTGCGCATCAGGTCCCGTTCCCGCCGGGCTCCCCGGGCCGGACGGGTGCATCGGGACCCTCGGCCATCGGGATCCGCACCCCGCGTTCGGCGGCGACCTCCCGCGCCCGGTCGTAACCGGCGTCCACGTGGCGCATCACGCCCGTGGCGGGGTCGTTGGTCAGCAGCCGTTCCAGCTTCCGGGCGGCCAGCTCGGTCCCGTCGGCCACGCAGACCTGGCCGGCGTGGATCGACCGGCCCATCCCCACGCCGCCGCCCTGGTGGATGGACACCCAGGTGGCGCCCGAGGAGGTGTTGACGAGGGCGTTGAGCAGCGGCCAGTCGGCCACGGCGTCGGTGCCGTCCAGCATCCCCTCGGTCTCCCGGTAGGGGCTGGCCACCGACCCGGAATCGAGGTGGTCGCGGCCGATGACGATCGGGGCCGAGACCCTGCCCTCGGCCACGAGGCGGTTGAACAGCAGCCCGGCCCGGGCCCGCTCGCCGTAGCCCAACCAGCAGATCCGGGCGGGCAGCCCCTGGAACTCGACGTGCTCGGCGGCGGCCCGCAGCCACCGGTGCAGGTCCGCGTGGTCCGGGAACAGCTCCATCAGGGCACGGTCCGTGACGGCGATGTCGGCCGGGTCTCCGGACAGCGCCACCCACCGGAACGGGCCGCGCCCCTCGCAGAACTGCGGGCGGATATAGGCCTTCACGAAGCCGGGGAAGGCGAAGGCGCGGTCGTACCCGGCCGTGCGGGCCTCGTCGCGGATCGAGTTGCCGTAGTCGAAGACCTCTGCGCCGCGGTCGGCGAACCCGACCATCGCCTCCACGTGGCGGGCCATCGACTCCCGCGCCCGCCGGGTGAACTTCTCCGCGTCCTGCGCGGCCTCGGCCCGCCAGGAGTCGACGTCCACGCCCACCGGCAGGTAGGACAGCGGGTCGTGGGCGGAGGTCTGGTCGGTGACGACGTCGGCCGGGAGCCTCCGGTCCAGCAGCTCGGGCAGCACCTCGGCAGCGTTGCCGACCAGCCCGACCGACAGGGCCCGCCCCTCCGCCCGGGCGGCCAGGACACGGTGCACGGCGGTGTCCAGGTCCGGGGCGATCTCGTCCAGGTAACGCTGGTCCCGGCGGCGGCGCAGCCGGGCCGCGTCGACGTCGACGATGAGGCAGGCTCCCCCGTTGAGGGTCACGGCCAGCGGTTGCGCCCCGCCCATCCCGCCGCAGCCGGCGGTGAGGGTCAGGGTGCCCGCCAGCGTCCCGCCGAAGCGCTTGCGGGCGACGGCGGCGAAGGTCTCGAAGGTGCCCTGCAGGATGCCCTGGGTGCCGATGTAGATCCAGGACCCGGCCGTCATCTGGCCGTACATCATCAGCCCCTCGGTCTCGAGGGCCCGGAAGTGCTCCCAGGTGGCCCAGTCCCCGACGAGGTTGGAGTTGGCGATGAGCACCCGCGGGGCCCATTCGTGGGTGGTGAGCACCCCCACCGGCTTGCCCGACTGGACGAGCAGGGTCTCGTCCGCTCCGAGGGTGTCGAGCGTGCGCACGATCGCGTCGAAGGCCTCCCAGGACCGCGCGGCCCGGCCCGTTCCGCCGTAGACGACCAGGTCCTCGGGGCGCTCGGCCACCTCGGGGTCCAGGTTGTTCATGAGCATCCGCTTGGCCGCCTCGGTCTGCCAGGACCGGGCGGTGATCCGCGTCCCGCGCGGGGCGCGCACGACCCGCGGGCCCGACGCCGGCGGCGTGTGATGGGTGGCCACGGCTCCTCCTCGGGGATGAGGCGTTACACCCTCATGGTGGCGGAGGACGGCGGCGCCGGGAACAGCCGGGGCCCCGGAGGCGTGGAGGAACCGGGGGCACCGGTGGCCGGACCAGTGACCACACTGGTGGCCGCGCCTCACTCCCAAAACATTGTGCTCAATTGAATTGTGCGCAATACTTTAGGCATGAGCACCGCCGCGACACCGAACCTGCACCTCGAGGACCAGGTCTGCTTCGCCCTGTACTCGGCCGCCCGCGCGGCCCAGCAGGCCTACCGCCCCCTGCTGGACGAGCTCGGCCTGACCTACCCGCAGTACCTCGTGCTGCTCGTGCTCTGGGAGCAGGACGGGCTGACCGTCACGGCCCTGGGCGAGCGCCTGCACCTGGACAGCGGCACGCTCTCTCCCCTGCTGCGCCGGCTGGAGGCCCACGGGTTCATCGCCCGCGAACGCGCCGACGTCGACTCCCGCCGGGTGCTCGTCAGCCTGACCCCCGCCGGTGATGCCCTGCGGGAGCGGGCGGCGGACGTCCAGCGGTGCCTGCTGGAGGCGGTCACGCTGGCTCCCGCGGAACTCCTGGCGCTGCGGGACCTGTCCCGGCGCTTCGTGGGCCCCGAAGCCTGAGGCCCCCTCACCCACCCGATTCACCCGATCCACCCCCGATCCACCCACTGAAGGAGACCCCATGAAGACGATCTACACCGCAGAGGCCCTGGCCACCGGCGGCGGCCGCGACGGCCACACCCGGACCGCCGACGGCACCCTGAGCCTGGACCTGGCCGCGCCGAAGGAGATGGGCGGCACCGGCAACGGCGCGAATCCCGAGCAGCTGTTCGCCGCCGGCTACGCGGCCTGCTTCCACTCCGCCCTGCAGATGGTGGCCCGCCAGGCCAAGAAGAACCTCGGCGAGTCCAGCGTCGGGGCCCGGGTGGGCATCGGCCCCAACGACGCCGGTGGGTTCGGCCTCGAGGTGACCCTCGAGGTGGTCATCCCCGATCTCCCGCGGGACGAGGCCCAGGAGCTGGCCGATGCGGCCCACCAGGTCTGCCCGTACTCCAACGCCACCCGCGGCAACATCGACGTCCACGTCACGGTGGTGCAGGACTGATGAGCACCCTGCACGACTTCACGGCCCGCACCGCCGCGGGCACCGACCAGCCGCTGTCCGAGTACGCCGGGCAGGTGGCCGTCGTGGTCAACACCGCGAGCAAGTGCGGCCTGACCCCGCAATTCGAGGGGCTGCAGGAGCTCTACGCGCAGTACAGGGACCGCGGGCTGGTGGTGCTGGGCTTCCCCTGCAACCAGTTCGCCCACCAGGAGCCGGGCACGGATGCCGAGGCCAGCGAGTTCTGCCAGCTGAACTACGGGGTGGACTTCCCCATGTTCGCCAAGGTCGAGGTCAACGGCTCCGGCGCCCATCCACTGTTCGGCTGGCTGCGTCAGGAGACCTCCGGCCTGCTGGGGGACGCGATCAAGTGGAACTTCACGAAGTTCCTCATCGGCCGGGACGGCCGCGTGATCGAGCGCTTCGCCCCCACGACGGCGCCCGGCAGGATGCGCGGCGCGATCGAGGAGGCGCTGGGGGAATAGGCTCCCGGGGAGGCCACGTGGGCCGGATCACGGTGCCCGGATGGTGACCGAGCAGGACTGTTAGCCTCACCGGGTCCCTGATCCGTCCATCCCGCCCCGAAAGGCGACACATGTCCTCCCCCGTTCCCGGGCCGCCCCACACGCTGTCCGACGACTCGAGCGCCGGCACCCCGGCCACGCCCCGCGCGAAGATCCTCAAGCCGGTCTTCATCCCCGCGGCGTTGATCATCATCGGCCTCGTCGTGGCCTCGATCGTCTTCGCCAACGTGGCCGGCGACGCCCTCACCGAGGCGACGACCGAGCTCAACGAGGCCATCACGAGCGGCGTCGGCTGGTGGTACGTCATCGCCGTGAACGCCTTCCTGGTGTTCGTGCTGTACTGCGCGATCTCCAAGGTGGGACGCATCCGGCTGGGCCGGGACGACGAACGCCCCGAGTTCGGCCTGCTGTCCTGGTTCCTCATGCTGTTCAGCGCCGGCATGGGCATCGGCCTGGTGTTCTTCGGCGTGGCCGAGCCGCTGTGGAACTACGTGGCACCGCCCGGTGCCTTCGGGAACGAGCCACTGTCCACGGACGCCGCCCGCGAGTCCGTGGGCCTGATGATGCTCCAGTGGGGCCTGCACCCCTGGGGGATCTACGCCGTCGTCGGCCTGGGGCTGGCGTACATGTCCTTCCGCCGCGGCCGCCCGATGTCCGTGCGCTGGCTGGTGGAGCCGCTGATCGGCCGCCAGCGCGTGGAGGGCTGGATCGGCCACGTCATCGACGTCATCGCGATCGTCGGGACACTGTTCGGCGTGGCCACCTCCTTCGGCTTCGGCGTCAGCCAGGTGGTCGACGGGATCGAGTTCTACGGCTGGATGGAGCGCTCCCCCGCGCTGGTCATCGGGCTCATCGCCGTGGTGACCCTCATCGCCACGTGGTCCGTGGTCTCCGGGGTGCACAAGGGCCTGAAGTGGCTGTCCAACCTGAACATGTCCCTGGCCGCCGTCCTGGCGCTGCTCGTGTTCGTCCTGGGCCCGACGATCTTCCTGCTGCAGTCCATCCCCGAGAACCTGGGCCAGTACCTGAGCCAGCTGCCGCAGACCGCCCTGCACGTCGGGCCGTTCTCCGAGGACAACTGGGAGGGCATCTGGACCATCGCCTACTGGGGCTGGTGGACGTCGTGGGCGCCCTTCGTGGGCATGTTCATCGCGCGCATCTCGCGCGGACGCACCATCCGCGAGTTCGTCGTGGGCGTCCTGCTGGCGCCCACCCTGGTGAGCCTGGTCTGGTTCACGATCTTCGGCAACACCGGCATCCTGTACCAGCAGACGGGCCGGGAGATCACGGTGGCGGACGCGGAGACCGGTGAGCAGACGGTGAACAGCACCACCGCCCTGTTCCAGCTGTTCGACCACTTCCCGGCCGGCATGTTCCTGGGCATCCTGGCCATGGTCGTGGTGATCTTCTTCTTCGTCACCTCCTCCGACTCGGGATCCCTGGTGATCGACATGATGGCCCACGGCGGAGCGACGTCCACCCCGGTCGTGACGCGCGTGTTCTGGTCCGTCCTGGTGGGCGTGGCCGCGGCGGCCCTGCTCGTGGCCGGCGGCGACGTGGCCATGACGGCCCTGCAGACGCTGGCCGTGTCCACGGCGGCACCGTTCTCGGTGATCCTGGTGATCGCGTGCATCTCGCTGCTGCGGGCCTTCCGGCACGAGACACTGTCCATGCCGCAGCACATCGAGGTCATCCTGCCGGAGGGCGAGGCGGCGCCCCAGACCCCGACGACGGCCGGCGCGGTCGCTCCGGCGGGTGCGGCGCCGGCGGGAGCGCCCCGGCGGGACGAGGCCGTCGGGCGGCTGGGGGCAGCCGCCGTGGACGCGGCCAAGCCGCACCGTTACGGCCGGGAGGTGTTCCGCGGCCTGGGCGGGGCGTCGATGTCCCTCAGCGGCCTGGCCACCGTGGTGCCCACCCCCGGCGACGAGCCGGACAAGCACATCATCTCCTACCGCCGGGTGCGGCCCAGCGAGATCACGGTCAACCCGCAGACGGGGGCCGCCGAGCTCGCGGACACCGCCGGCGATCCCCTGGCCGGCGAGACCTTCGACACCCCGGAGTTCGAGTCCTCCCAGGAATACCTGGACCAGGGCGGGCACCGCGATCCTGCCCTCGAGGAGACGGGCGCGGACCTCGCGTCCGAGGACGATGACGCGGCCCGGGACGCCCCCATGGGACGCTGACCGACCGGGCCACCGAGCCCACCGCGCTCCGCTGACACGACGGCGGCGGCACCCCTGGGGTGCCGCCGCCGTCGTCGTGTCCCCGGCCGGCCCCGCGGGCACGGCCGGGGACCGGGGCTCAGGAACGGACCACGGTGGCCTCGGCCGGCGCGGCGGCAGGAGCGGTGACCTCCGAACCGGCGGCGACGGTGGGTCCGTCCAGTTCCTGGATGTCCTCCGTCGAGCGGTCACGGGCTGCCAGCAGGGACACCAGGCTCATGGCCGAGAAGGCCATCCACAGGCAGGCCACCAGCCACAGGGATCCGCCGCCGGCCATGACCAGGGCCGTGGCGATCATCGGGGTGAAACCGGCACCCAGCGTGGAGGCCAGCTGATAGCCGATCGAGGTGCCGGAGTAGCGCACCGAGGTGGGGAACAGCTCGCCGACGAAGGCGCCGTACGGCCCCGAGGTGAAGCCCTGGATCACGGACAGGCCCAGGAAGATCGCCAGCATGAAGGCCACGGTGGATCCCATCTCCAACAGGGACATCACCGGGAAGGCGAGTGCGATGGCGGCCAGGTTGCCCCAGATGAGCACCTTGCGCCGGCCCAGGCGGTCGGAGAGCCGGGAGGCGATGATGATCATCAGGATGGTGGCCACGCCGCCGAGGGCCTTGATGTTGAGCACCTCGGTCTGGGCCAGCACGGCCTGCTGGACCGCGAAGGAGATGGCCCACGCACCCATCAGGCCCTGCGCCATCTGTCCGGACAGGCCCGAGCCGATGGCGATCAGCAGGGACTTGGGGTGTTCGCGGAACAGTTCCGCGGCGGGGACGGGGCGCTTCTTGGCCTCCACGGCCGTGGAGAGCTCCTGGAAGACGCGGGACTCGGAGACCTTCATGCGGATGAAGATCGCCAGGCCCATCAGCACGGCCGACAGGATGAACGGCACGCGCCAGCCCCAGTTGAGGAACTGGTCCTGCGGCAGCATGGACATCAGGGAGAGCATCAGCGTGCCGACGATCGTGCCGGCGGGGGCGCCCATGTAGGCGAAGGACGCGGCGAACCCGCGGGACTCCTTCTTGGAGTTCTCGAAGGCCAGCAGCATCGCCCCGCCCCACTCCCCGCCGACGGCGATGCCCTGCGCCAGGCGCAGGGTCACCAGCAGGATCGGCGCCCAGACGCCGATCTGCTCGGAGGTGGGCAGCAGGCCGATGAGGGTGGAGGCGATGCCCATGATCAGGACCGTGCCGATCAGGATGGCCTTGCGTCCGATGCGGTCACCCAGGTGGCCGAACAGGAGGCCGCCGAGCGGACGGGCGACGTAGCCGGCGGCGAGGGTGCCGAAGGAGACGAAGAGGGCCGCAGCGGGGTCGAGACCGGAGAAGAACACCTGGTTGAAGACGATCCCTGCCGCCGTGGCGTAGAGGATGAAGTCGTAGTACTCCACGGCGGTGCCCAGGAAGCTCGAGAAGAGGATCCTGCGCATGTCCCGCGGAGAGGCGTGGTAGGTGCCCGTCGGCGTCGCCGGGGTGGGTGGTTGAGTCGTCATGGATGTCCTCGGTTCCTGTCAGAGGCTGAGCGTAGTGGTGCCGACGGCCTGCAGCGACGGCGTGTCGCCGGTGCCGCCGAAGGGGATGACGTCGAGGTCCTCGGGGATACTGAGGGGGCCGTCGAACGTGGTGCGGGCCTCGTCCCAGGCCTCGGGCGGTGAGTAGCTGGGGACGAGGTGGTGGAGTGCCAGGTGCCCGACGCCGGCCGCGGCGGCGATGCTGCCGGCCTCGGCCGCCGTGGTGTGGGCGCGGCGATGGTGGTCCATGGTGGCCTGCATCATCTCGGCGTCCGTGTACTGCGCCTGCAGGATGTCCAGGTTGATGGCCTCGTGCAGCAGCAGGCTCGCTCCCCGGGCCAGGCGCACCATGTTGGCGCAGGGGGCGGTGTCCCCCGAGATCACGACCGAACCGGCTGCGGTGTCGAACCGGAAGGCGTAGGCCGGGGCAGTGGGGTGGTGGGAGACGAGGATGGCGCTGACGGTGACGTTCTCGTCCCGGAAGACCTCGATCGGCTCCATCTCCGGGGCGACGTCGGAGTCCGGGTCGAAGCCCAGGTCCGCCGGCAGCTCGATCTCGCGGGGCTCGAACTGCTCGGCCGGGCTCTTGGCCAGGGAGTCGAAGATGCGGTCGTTGCAGTCCGTGGCGTAGGCGGCCAGGAGGCCGTGGACCAGTCCGTCGACCCCGGGGGTGGGCCGCTCCGGGGCGATGGGCGTCGGCACGGAGGCGGCTCGGGGGGACAACGGCGGCAGCTTACCGCGGTCACCCGGCCCGATGACGGGGATGGTCCCGGCGGGTGCGTTCTTCAGCTCGAACGCCCCGAAGAGCAACAGGGACGGCAGGTCCACCGTGTGGTCCGAGTGCATGTGGGTGATGAAGATCCCGCCCAGGTCGGCCATGCGCAGTCCGGCGGCCGCGGCCTGGCGGCCGGCGCCCTGGCCGCAGTCGACGAGGTACCACGTCTCGTTCACCACGACGGCGGTGGCGATCCCGAAGCGGGGCTGGCCCTGGTGGTCGTTCCACCACCTCGGCCCGCCGGCCGTGCCGAGGGTGACCACGTAGGGCCGGTCCATGTGCTGCTCCACGTTGACTCCTGACTGGGGGTGATGGGGCTCACATCCGAGCCTCGTGGCGCGCATCACATTTGTCTAGCTAAGATAACTAGTGAGAGTCATAAGGAGCACTGATGAGTGAGCTGACCCTGCGTCAACTGGAGTACTTCGCCGCCATCGCGGAGACCCGGTCGATCACGGAGGCGGCCAGGCGGTGCCACGTCTCCCAGGCGGCCGTCAGCCTGGCGCTGGCCCAGCTGGAACAGGCCGTGGGCGCCTCGCTGGCCATCCGGCGTCGGGGCCGCGGCATCGCCCTGACCGCGGAGGGGCAGGTCGTCGCCGCCCGCGCCCGGCAGGTGGTCGATCAGGTCGCGGACATCGGCTCCGCCGTGGAGGGGGCGCACGGCCGGCTCTCCGGCCGGTTGACCGTGGGGGTGTTCAGGACCCTGGCCCCGCACGTCATCCCTCCCCTGCTGGACTGGTTCACCAGCCGGCACCCGGCCGTGGAACTGGACTTCATCGAGGCGGCCGGTCCCGAGGTGCAACAACTCATGCTGGCGGGCGTGGCCCAGCTCAGCGTGATCTACGAGGCCCAGGCGCTGCCGGACTGCGCCACCGAGGTGCTCCAGGAGGCGCGCCGGCGGGCCGTGCTGAGCCCCGAGCACCCACTGTCCGACCGGGAGGCCGTGAGCCTGGAGGAACTGGCCCCCTACCCGGTCATGCTGATGAGCGAGGAGCCGGCCCTGCAGCGCACCCTGGCCGAGTATGCCAAGGCCGGAGTGGAGCCGAATGTGCGCTGCCGGTCGGCGAGCGTGGGGGCCATCCACAACGTCGTGGGCCGCAACCTCGCCTACTCCCTGTTGATGCAGCCGGCGGTGGCCAGCCCGGAGGGCAGACCACTGGTTTTCCGTCCCCTGAGGGGAAACGTCCGGACGAACTCCGTGGTGGCCGCCCTTCCGATCGGGGTGACCCGCAGCGCGCTGGTCACGGAGGCGATCACCGCCCTGCACGCGCACTGGGGGACCGCCGCCCCGGAGGACCGGGAAGCGCCCCCGCCCCCTGGGTAGCGCCTCGTCGCGGGGTGTTTCCGGGACCGTCGACAGGTCGGAACGGCACCCGTTTAGGACCGGTTGCGTCTCATCCGGCGTGTCGCCCGGCGTGGCGTTTTCCCGCCCCCGGGGACGCGTGTAATGTCCTGCCCAATGCCCGCTCTGGGCAGGACCAGAGGCCATATCTTGGCCGGTTCAGATCCCACTCATGGAGGACGCTCATGTCCGCTTTCCTGCCCTCCTTCACTCCCGCCTGCCGGACCGCGCTGACCGGTTCGCCGAGCACCGACGTCGCCGCGTTCTGGGCGATCACCGGCGTCGTCACGCTCGCCGCGGCCGCCGGCGTCGTCGAGGTCATCATGCACATGATGGGGTAGACCGACTGACGGAATGATCTCTTGAGCACGGCCCCCGACGATCCTCGCCGGGGGCCGTGCCGTATCTTGAGCCGCCTCGACTCAACTTTCTTGACCTCCGCGCGGTGATTCGGGAACATTTCCAAGAGCACCCGCGTTACTTGAGCTGAACACACTCAACTCTCGCTGAGCATGTCTCGAGGAGGACCAATGCCCGCATTCTTCGGCCCCGCCGGCTCCCACGGCGATTCCTTCGACGAATTCTTCACCCGCTACCTGCAGGGTCAGCGGGTGGGCCGTCAGGGACGCCCCGTCGACATCACCCGCCTGCTGAGCAAGCGGACCCACGACGTCATCGCCGCCGCCGCGCGGTTCGCCGTCGAACGCGGCCAGACCGAGGTCGACGCCCTGCACGTCCTGCGCACCATGCTCGGCGAGGATCCGGCCGCCGCCGGCGTCCGCTCCTCCGGCGCCGACCCCCAGGCCCTCATCGCGGCCGTGGACGAGCGCCTGCCCGCCCCCGTCGAGGGCAAGGAGGAGACGTCCGCGGCGCTGAATGCCTCGGCGCAAAAGGTCCTGCTGGACGGCTATCAGGTGGCCCGCGCCTTCGGCTCCACGTACATCGACCCGGAGCACGTGTTCTTCGCCTTCGTGCTCAACCAGGACTCCCCCGCCGGGCACCTGCTGGCCCAGGCCGGTGTCACCCCCCAGTCGCTGCAGGCCGCCGCCCAGCAGCAGGCCCAGCACGCCCAGCCGGGACAGGGGCCGGGTGAGGGCCAGGGCGAGACCGGCGCCGAGGGATCCGTGCTGGAGAAGTTCGGCCTCGACCTGACCGAGGAGGCCCGCGCCGGCCGGCTGGACCCGGTGATCGGCCGCGAGGACGAGATCGAGCAAACCATCGAGGTCCTGGCCCGCCGAACCAAGAACAATCCTGTGCTGATCGGCGAAGCCGGCGTCGGCAAGACCGCCATCGTCGAGGGCCTGGCCCAGGCCATCGCCGACGACGAGGTGCCCGCCCAGCTCAGGGGCCGGCGCGTCATCACGCTGGACCTGGCCGGCATGGTCGCCGGCACCCGCTACCGCGGCGACTTCGAGGAGCGGCTCACCACCGCGATGGATGAGATCGCCGAGGACGGCAACACCATCGTGTTCATCGACGAGCTGCACACTGTCGTCGGCGCTGGGGGTTCCGGGGAGTCCGGCGGCATGGACGCCGGCAACATCCTCAAGCCGCGGCTGGCCCGCGGGGACCTGCACATGGTCGGCGCCACCACGCTCAAGGAGTACCGCAAGATCGAGAAGGACGCCGCCCTGGAGCGCCGCTTCCAGCCGGTCACCGTCCCGGAGCCCTCCGTGGAGGACACCGTGCAGATCCTGACCGGACTGGCCGGCCGCTACGCGGACCACCACCAGGTGACGTACACGGACGAGGCGCTGCGCGCCGCCGTCGTGCTCTCCGACCGGTACATCACCGACCGGTTCCTGCCGGACAAGGCGATCGACCTGATCGACCAGGCCGGGGCGCGGTTGTCGCTGCGGCGCGGCCCGGTCGAGGACGGCGCGCCAGTGGACGTCGACGCGCTGCGCGCCACGCTCGCCGGGTTGGAGGCCGAGAAGAACTCCGCCGTCAACGCCGAGAACTACGAGCGTGCCGGCGAGCTCCGCGACGAGGTCAACCGGATCAGCGAGCAACTGGCCGAGGCCGCCGCACGGCAGAACGCGGGCCAGACCGGTGACGTCGTCGACGAGGGCGCCATCGCCGAGATGGTCTCCCGCGCCACCGGCATCCCGGCCGCGCGGATGACCGAGGCCGAGAAGTCGCGCCTGGCCCGGCTCGAGGATGAGCTGCACCACCGGGTGGTCGGCCAGGACGACGCGGTCACCGCGATCGCCCGGTCCGTCCGCCGGTCCCGGACCGGGATGTCCGACCCGTCGCGGCCGGTCGGGTCCTTCCTGTTCCTGGGTCCCACCGGGGTCGGCAAGACCGAGCTGGCCAAGGCGCTGGCACAGTCGCTGTTCGACGACGAGCACGCCATGGTCCGGTTCGACATGTCCGAGTTCGGCGAGCGCCACACGGTCTCGCGCCTGGTCGGTGCCCCTCCGGGGTACGTCGGCTATGACGAGGCCGGGCAGCTGACCGAGCAGGTCCGGCGCCGCCCGTACTCGGTGATCCTGCTCGACGAGATCGAGAAGGCCCACCCGGACGTGTTCAACCTGCTGCTGCAGGTGCTCGACGACGGCCGGCTCACCGACGGCCAGGGCCGCACCGTGGACTTCCGCAACACGGTGCTGATCATGACCTCGAACCTCGGTTCCGAGTTCCTGTCCTCGGGCGGGACGTCCCTGGGGTTCGCCTCCGCCGACGCGGCGGCCGCCCAGCGGGACGTGCGCCAGAAGGTGATGGGCCGGGTGAAGGAGTTCATGCGGCCGGAGTTCCTGAACCGGATCGACGAGACGGTGCTGTTCTCCCCGCTCTCGGCGGCGCAGCTGCGCGAGATCGTGGGACTGCAGCTGCGGGCCTCCGAGGCCCGGCTCGCCGCCCAGGGCATCGCGCTCGAGGTCGACGACGCCGCCCGCGACTGGATCGCCGAGGCCGGGTACGAACCGGCCTACGGTGCGCGCCCGCTGCGCCGGGTCATCCAGCGTGAGCTGGACGACCGGGTGGCTGACCTGCTGGTCTCCGAGGCCGTGGCCGAGGGGGACGCGGTGCGGGTGACCGTCGAGGACGGCCGGCTGCGCGCGACGCCGGTGCGCACGCCGGAGGCGCTGGCGGCCTGAGCCGCGGCCGGCGCGTCGTGCTCCCGGGTGGCGCCCCGCGCACCGTGCTCTCGGGTCACGGTCACGCCGCGCGGTGGGACACGCCGGTGTAACCCACGCGCGCCGTGATCATGACTGCCGAGACCGGGGTGTTCGTCGACTCGCGTCAGCGAACACCCCGGGCGCGTGCCGGACGGCGCCGGTCCCCGGCACGCTCACCGGGGCAGCCCCCAGTTCACGGTCGGTTGAGACTAGCCTTGAAGCGTGAACGGCCTCGAGGACCTCGCCGTCGCCGCAGACGTGCTCGCCTGGGTCAGCCCGGGGATCGGGCTGCCCCTGTTCGTGCTGGGCATGCTCCTGCGTTCCACCGACCGCGGGTTCGTCCCCACGCAGATCGTCATCATGGGCCAGCCGCACCAGCCCCGGGCACGGTGGTTCACCGCCGAGGACATCTACGAACGCCGTCTCCGTGCCCCGGAACGCGCCCGCCTGGGCGGCAGGGACCACGCCCTGGCCTACGTGAGCCCGGACAAGCCCACGCTGATGAGCCTGGGGCGTCGCCGGCCCATCACCAGCGTGTGCCTGTCCCTGGGGGCGACCCTGATCGTCATCGGGGTGGGCGGGCTCGTGCTCTCCCTCATCCGGGCCTTCACCCTCTGAGGACCCGCCCACCCCGCCCGGGTCAGCCCTTGGCGGCGGCGGTGCGGCGCAACCGGGTGTTGACGAACTCGCCCATCCCCCAGCGGCCGAGCTCGCGGCCGAAGCCCGAGCGCTTGACACCGCCGAAGGGCAGGCCGGGCAGCGTGGTGCCGTGCTCGTTGACGTAGGCCATGCCCACCTCGAGGCCGTCCGCGACCTCCTGGGCGCGATCGATGTCCTGGCTCCAGACGGATCCACTGAGGCCGAAGCTCACGTCGTTGGCGAGTTCGAGCGCCTCCTCCACGGAGTCCACGCCGTAGACCACGGCCACCGGTCCGAAGATCTCCTCCGAGTAGGCGTCCATCTCCGGGGTGACCCCGGTCAGCACGGCCGGGGCCATGAAGGCGCCCTCGCCGTCCAGCGGCTGGCCGCCGGTGTGCAGGGTCGCCCCCTGGTCCACGGCCTTCTGCACCTGCTGGACCACCGTGTCCCGTGCCGTGACGGAGGACAGTGGCCCGACGGCGGTGCCCTCCTGGGTGGGATCGCCCACCGCGGCCTTCTCGAAGGTGGACACGACGGTGGCGACGAACTGGTCGAGCTTGTCGTTCGGCACGATCATGCGCTTGGGCGAGTTGCAGGCCTGGCCGGCGTTGGAGAGCCGCCCCTTCGCTGCCGTCCTGGCCGTCGACTCGACGTCGACGTCGTCCAACACGATCATCGCGTCCGAGCCGCCGAGTTCCAGCACGGCCTTCTTGAGGTTCTCGGCCGCGGTCTTGGCGACGGCAGTGCCGGCGCGCTCCGAACCGGTGAGCGAGACGCCCTGCACGCGCGGGTCGGCGATCATCGTGGCGACCTGCTCGTTGGTGGCGTAGACGTTGATGTAGGCGTCCTGAGGGACCCCGGCCTCGTGCAGGATCTGCTCCATCACCGCGGAGGACGCGGCGCAGATGGGGGCGTGCTTGAGGATGATCGTGTTGCCGGCCATCAGGTTCGGCGCGGCGAACCGGGCCACCTGGTAGTACGGGTAATTCCACGGCATGATGCCCACGAGCGACCCGAGCGGCGTGGTCTGCACGATCGACTCGACGGCGCCCTGCGGGTCCAGGGTCTCCGTCTCCAGCAGTTCGGGCCCGTGGTCGGCGTACCACTGGTAGATCTTGCCGGCCAGCTTGGCCTCGCCGATGGCCTGGGGCAGCGGCTTGCCCATCTCGGTGGCTATCAGCCGGCCCAGTTCCTCGGCACGGTCGCGGTAGGCCTGGGCCACGTCGGCCAGCACCTTCGCCCGGTCCTGTGGGGAGGTCGACCGCCAGCCGTCGTGGGCGGCATGGGAGCGGGCCAGGATCCCCTCGACCTCGCCGTCCTGCAGGGTGGGGAACTCGCGCTCGATCTGTCCGGTGGTCGGGTTCGTGGTGGTGTACTTGCTCATCCGTCCACCCTAGGGACCGGTGGGGTGCGGGCAAAAGGGGTCCGCTCCACGCGGACATGACCATCCCCCGAGGTGGGCCTTCTCCCGCGGGCGCGCCGCTCAGGGGGATCCGCGTGGATCCCCTCGTGCTGCCGCGACGGCCCGGTCACGAGATGACCCCGCCCGACCCCCGGCACTAGACTGAAGGTTCAACGACAGGGGAGCGCCAGGCCGGCGCTGAGAGTGCGCACACCGCAGACCCTCGAACCTGCCCGGTTAGCACCGGCGAAGGAAGTCGAGCTTTCTCTCCTCGGGTCGGCGCACCCGCCGCCCCGTCCCCTCCAGAGGTATTGGAGGAACTCATGCACCACCTTTCCGCAGCGCCCACCAGCAGACACCGTGCCCGTGGCGCCCTCGCGGCCCTGGGCATCGCCGCGCTGGCCCTGACCGGCTGCTCGGTCGCGGACCAGTCCGGCGCGGGCAACGGCACGACGCCGGCCACCACCGACGGCGCGAGCGGCGCCTCGGGAGCCGGCACCGGTGGCACCGTGACCGTGATGACCCACGACTCCTTCAACATCACCGAGGAGCAGATCGCCGCCTTCGAGCAGGAGTCCGGCTACGAGCTCACCACCACCGCCCCGGGCGACGCCGGCACCCTGGTCAACCAGTTGATCCTGTCCAAGGACAATCCCACCGTGGACGCGGTCTACGGCATCGACAACCTCTCGGCCCAGCGCGTCATCGACGAGGGCATCGTCGCCGAGTACGCCTCCGGGGCACTGCCGGAGTCCGCCCAGGACCTGGTCGTCCAGGACCGGCTGACCCCCATCGACCAGGGCCAGGTCTGCGTCAACGTGGACGGGGAATGGTTCACGGAGAACGACCTCGCCGCGCCGACCACCCTGGAGGACCTGGCCCGGCCCGAGTACGCGAAGCTGTTCGTCACCACCAACCCGGTCACCTCCTCCCCCGGCCTGGCCTTCCTGGCCGCCACCGTCACCGAGAAGGGCGAGGACGGCTGGCAGGACTACTGGCAGCGGCTGCTCGCAGGCGGCACCAAGGTCGCCGCCGGCTGGTCGGACGCCTACTACTCCGACTTCTCCGCCGGCGAGGGCCAGGGTGCCTACCCGCTGGTGCTCAGCTACTCGTCCTCCCCCGCCTTCGCCCCGGCCACCGGGGTCGTCGAGGACACCTGCACCACCCAGGTCGAGTACGCCGGCGTCGTCGAGGGCGCGAAGAACCCGGAGGGCGCGCGGGCGTTCATCGACTTCCTGCTCGCCGAGGACTTCCAGGCCTCGCTGCCGGAGAACATGTTCATGTACCCGGTGGACGAGTCCCTCGAGCTGCCGGCCGAGTGGGCGCAGAACGCCACCCTCGCTGAGGACCCGATCGAGGCGGACCTGCGGCAGATCGCCGAGAAGCGCGAGACCTGGCGCGAGGACTGGAACGCGCTCTACGAGGCAGCGAGCTGATCGGCCTGCCCCGCCGGACAGGACGCGACGGATGAGCCTGGTCCCGGGAGACCCGGCCCTGGTCCCGACGCCGGCCCCCACCCGGGTGCCGGCGCCCGGTCAGGCCCCGGACACCGGAACCGCCCTGCCGGGCGGTGACCGAGCCGACGTCGTGCCCGGACGGTGGAGGCGTGCCGCCGGCCCGGTGGGCCGGGGGCTGGTGTGGGCGGTGGTCGCCGCCGTCCCGCTGGCGTTCCTGGCGGTGTTCTTCCTGTGGCCCGTCGGGTCGATGCTGGCCCGCGGCGTGACGGACGCCGCCGGGCAGCTCGACCTCAGCGCGTTCGCCGAGGTGCTGGCCGAGTCGCGCACGTGGCGGCTCGTGGGGCAGACGCTGGGACTGGCCGTGGCCGGAACGCTGGGATCGCTGCTGCTGGGGTTGCCCGGGGCGTACGTCCTGTACCGGTGCCGGTTCCCCGGGCGGAACCTGCTGCGCGGGTTGTCCACGGTGCCCTTCGTGCTGCCGACGGTGGTGGTGGGCACCGCGTTCCGGGCCCTGCTGGCCGAGAACGGGCCGCTGGGGTTCCTGGGGCTGGACCAGACGCTCACGGCCGTCGTGCTGGCGATGGTGTTCTTCAACTTCTCGGTGGTGGTGCGCCAGGTCGGGGCCCTGTGGTCCACGCTGGACCCGCGCACCGGGGAGGCCGCCCGGATGCTCGGGGCCTCTCCGTGGCGGACGTTCGTGACCGTCACCGTCCCGGCGCTGGGGCCGGCGATCGCCTCGGCCGGGTCGCTGGTGTTCCTGTTCTGCTCCACGGCGTTCGGGATCGTGCAGACCCTGGGCCGGCCGGGCGTGGGCACCCTGGAGACCGAGATCTACATCCAGACGACGGCGTTCCTGGACCTGCGCACGGCGGCGGTGTTCTCCACGCTGCAGTTCGTGGTGGTGATCCTGGCGGTGACGCTGGCGAACCGGTTCCGCGCCGGGACGGAGACGGCACTGCGGTTGCGCGAGCCGACGTCCCACCCGCTGCGGCGCGGTGACGCGGTGCCGTTCGCGGTGACGATGCTGACCGTGGTGCTGCTGATCGCCGCGCCGATCGTGGCGCTGGTGGCGCGGTCCTTCCAGTCCTCCCAGGGGTGGGGGCTGCGCAACTACGAGCTCCTCGGTTCCAGCGCCGGGTCCGGGTTCGCCGGCGGGACCACGGTGCTGCAGGCCCTGGAGCACTCGGTGAAGATCGCCCTGGACGCCACGGTCATCACGCTGGTGGTCGGGGTGCCGCTGGCGCTGCTGCTGACCCGGCCGGTGCGCTCGCGGTGGGCGGCGCGGGCCCAGCGGTTGTTCGACGCGGCGATCATGCTGCCGCTGGGGGTGTCCGCGGTGACGGTGGGCTTCGGGTTCGTGGTGTCCCTCGTGGCCTCCGCCCCGCAGTTGGCGTACTCGGGGGCGCTGGTGCCGCTGGCCCAGGCCGTGGTCGCGCTGCCGCTCGTCGTCCGCTCGCTGGTGCCGGTGCTGCGGGCCGTGGACCCGCGGCTGCGGGAGGCCGCGGCCGTGCTGGGTGCCCCTCCCGGGCGGGTGCTGCGGACCGTGGACGGGCCGTTCCTGGTGCGCGGGCTCGGGCTGGCCGCAGGGTTCGCGTTCGCGGTGTCCCTGGGCGAGTTCGGGGCGACGACGTTCCTGGCCTCCCCCGACTACCAGACCCTGCCGGTGCTCATCGTGCGCCTGCTGGGCCGGCCCGGGGAGGACAACTACGGGATGGCGATGGCCGGGTCGGTGATCCTGGCGGTGCTGACCGCGACGGTGATGCTGGTGTGTGAGCGGTTGCGCCCGCGGGGCGCGGCCGGGACGGGAGCGGGGTTCTGATGGGTGTCGAGACAGAGCGGGCGCTGGTGTGCGAGGGCGTGTCCGTGGCCTACCCGAACGGGTTCGTGGCGGTGCAGGACGTGGACCTGGCCGTCGACGCCGGCGAGATCGTCGCGCTGCTGGGCGCCTCGGGCTCGGGCAAGTCGACGCTGCTGCGCGGGATCGCCGGGCTGGAGAGGGTGTCCGCCGGAACCGTGTGGATGCGCGGCCGGCGGATGAACCAGGTGCCCGTGCACGAACGTGAGTGCGGGATGGTGTTCCAGGACGGGCAGCTGTTCCCGCACCGGTCGGTGGCCCGGAACATCGGCTACGGATTGGAGACCTCGGGGCTGAGCCGGGCCGAGCGGCGGGCACGCGTGGACGAGATGCTGAGGCTCGTGGGACTGGAGGGCTACGGGAACCGCGCCGTGCAGACGCTCTCCGGCGGCCAGGCCCAGCGCGTGGCCCTGGCCCGGTCCCTGGCGACCCGGCCGCGGCTGCTGCTGCTGGACGAGCCGCTGTCCGCCCTGGACCGGGCGCTGCGCGAACGCCTGGCCGTGGACCTGCGCAGGATCCTGACGAGCACGGGGACGACCGCCGTGTACGTGACCCATGACCACGCCGAGGCCTTCACCGTGGCGGACCGGATCGCCGTGATGGGCGAGGGCCGGGTGCTGACGGTGGGGACGCGGGCGGAACTCCTCGGTGTCGCGGAGGGCGCGGCGGACTCCCCCGGGGGCAGTACCAGGACGACAGCGGGGGCCGGGTCCGCGGATGGCCGGTCCGCGCTGGCCCCGGACGCGGGTGCCGCCGGAGTGGCCGAGGTGCTCGGCAGCCGCGGGCGACTGCTCGGGGTGGTGCTGCGCCCCACGGACGCCGGCGCCGTCGTCGAACTGCTCGCCACCGAGGTGGAGGTGCCCGGCCTGCGGGCCGAGCCCGGTGCCGAGGTGCTGTTGCGGGTGGGGTGACGTGACGGCCCGGTGGCCGCGCCCGACTACGCTGACCACGTGCCCTTTGCCCTGGAGACCCGTGATGCCGGCAGCATCACGGCCGTCGAGCTCTACGCCCTGCTGCGCCTGCGGACCGATGTGTTCGTCGTGGAGCAGGACTGCCCCTACCCCGAGCTCGACGGCCGGGACCTGCACGAGGGCACCCTGCACGTCTGGGCCCACGAGGGCGGCGACGTGCTCGGGACGATCCGCGTCCTGGACGTCCACGGCACCACCCCGGCCATCGGTCGCGTGGCCACCGCCCCGGTGGCGCGGGGCCGCGGCGTCGCCGGCCGGTTGATCCGCCATGGCATCAGCCTGTGCCGGCCGGACGCCGTCATCCACCTGCACGCCCAGGCACACCTGGAGGGCTGGTACGAAGGCTTCGGCTTCCGGCGCGCGGGAGATCCCTACGACGAGGATGGGATCCCGCACGTGCCCATGTGGCGCATCCCCGCCAACGGCTCGGGACTATAGACGGACCAGAGGAGTGGCAGCGCCGGTCAGTCCGCGGTCACGGCGGCGCGGCCACCGCGCCCGGCCCGGCCGGTGAGCCAGGTCAGCGGCAGCAGCAGGATCAGGGCCAGGAATCCGGCCAGCACGACGGTGACCACCGCGGCGGAGTCCCCGAAGTTCGCCACGGCCACCAGCGTGGCCACGCCCATGTTGCGCTGGGAGGCGGAGATGCCCACGATCGGGCCGACCCCGGGCTTCATGGTCCCCAGAGCCCACCCGGCCGCAAGGTTGGCCAGGGTGAACAGCACGATGGCCAGGTGTTCCCGGACGCCGTGGGCCTGCGCCCGGACTGACGGGAGAACCTGAGGGAGACCGGGCTCGGCGCGAACTTCTGGACGGTCGCCGACGAGGGCCGGCTCGAGCTGACCGGCGAGGTCACCCCGTGGATCCACAACGTGCTGCGCGGCTTCGCCCGGATGCCGTTGCGGTTGGTGCCGAACAACTGACACCCGGCGTCGCCCGACGAGAAGGCCGCACTCCCCACGGGAGTGCGGCCTTCTCCGTGCTACCTCACTCGCACGTCCTCACTCGTACATCGCGATGAACCGGCCGATCACGCCGCCCTGGCGCAACTTGTCGATCGCCTCGGGGATCTCGGCGTGGGAGATGTGGTTGATCGGCGGGGTGAGCTGGCCGGAGCGCATCAGCTCGTAGATGCCCGCCAGGTCCTCCTTGGTGCCGGACTTCGAGCCCTTGATGCTCAGCTGGTTGACGATCAGCGGGTAGGTGTTGATCGTCGACTCCAGCCGGCCCATGCCGACCTGCACGAGCGTGCCGAACTCCGCCAGCGTCTCGAGCGCGGCGGCGGTGGTGGTGCCGAAGCCGGCATAGTCCACGATCAGCTCCAGGCCCTTGTCCTTGAAGGCGTCGATCGAGTCGGCCACCCCGGCCAGTCCGATCTCGTCGGCCAGCTTCTGGGTCTCGGGGTTGATCTCGGCGCCGTAGACCTCCGCGCCCGTCAGTGCGGCCACCCGGGCGCCGATGTAACCCAGCCCGCCCAGGCCGATCACGCCGACCTTCATGCCCTTCTTCGCCCCGCCCACCGTCATGATCGCGTGGTAGGAGGTCAGGCCGGCGTCGGTGGCCATGGCCCCGAGGTCAAAGGGGACCTCGTCCGGCAGGGCGACGAGGTTGTCGTCCGTCGCACGCAGCTTGGGGGCGAAGCCGCCGTCCCACTTCCCGTAGCCGAGCGCGTCGCCGTCGGACATCACCGGGGCCAGGCCCACGCGGTCCCCGACCTTGCAGTGTTCCATGCCCTCGCCGACCTGGCTGATCACGCCGGCCGACTCGTGGCCCATGGTGCGCGGCAGGCCGTGCTGGAACAGTGCCATCCAGCCGGGATCGTCGATGGTGGTGACGTCCGAGTGGCACACCCCGGAGGCCTTGACGTCCACGACCACCTCACCGGGGCCGGCGGTCGGCTCCGGGACCTCGTTGAGCTCCAACGGCTGGTCCGTTCCCACGAATTGCCAGGCCTTCATGCCATCAACCTCTTTCCACACTGAACTGCGGGGCGATGTCCGTCCCGGCGTCGCCCTCGTCGGCGGCGCACACGGCCAGCGTAGACCCGGGTGAGGTGGCGGATCTGGGGCCTCCGCTACCGGCGCAACCCTGCCCCGGTCCCCGCTCCGATCATCCCGGGGCGAGGGTCAGGGCGCGGGGACGACCTCGGCCAGGCTGGCGGCACCCTCCCCGGCGGGGGCCTCCAGGTGCAGCTGCACCCGCTCGCCGCCCTCGGCGGTGAACGCCGTGTTGACCACGTCCCGCCCGCACCGCAGACGACTGGCGGAGACCTCGAGGTCGTCCACCGTCAACCGGTAGCGCATCCAGCCGTGGCCGGCGCAGGCGGCGTGGACCACGTAGGTCACCCCGGCCTCGGCCGGGGTCAACGTGGCGGCGACGACGCGGTGTTCGGAGCCCTCGGCCACGGCGATGGCGTCCTGGCGCCGCTCACTGACGGTGAACTCCTCCCCCGCCGCGCCCGGAGCCCCGTCGGCGCCCGGGTCGGGGGTGGTCTGCCCGCTCGCGACGGGGGTGGCGGGGGTGGCGGCGTCACCGGGACGGGTGGGCGTGGCGGCCTGGGGCGAGGCCACGGAGCAGGCGACCAGCAGGGCGCCGGCCGCGGCGAGTCCCAGGATCGTGGGCAGCGCGCGCACCCGGCCACGCCGCAGACCGGGAGTCAGTCCGCCTGCACCGGCGCCCGGGCCCGCGTCCATGGCCTAGCTCCCCGTCTCCCAGTAGTACCAGCCCTCGGAGTCACTGGGGTACTGGATCCTGCCGCTGGCCAGCGTGGTGCGGGTGCAGTCCCGGTTGATGCGGAACTTCTGGTACGAGACCTCCTGGCCCCAGGAGACGTACCGGGCGTTGCCGTACTTGTCCCGGGAGATGTGGCGCTCATAGGTGTTCGTGGAGGCGGTGGAGTTGCTGCTGGCCAGGGACCGGCTCAGGGATGCCGTGGCACGAGCCAGTACCGCGCCGACCTCGGCCTCCGCACCGGCCACGACCTGCGCGGAGACGCTGCCCGAGTAGGACCGGGCGACGACCATCTTCCCGCCGGGGCCGTTCTTGAACGTCGGCACCCCGCTGAAGGGCATGCGCACGCCCTTGCTGGCCAGCGAGTAATTCGTCTGGGTGACGCAGCAGACGCCGGTCGGGGCGCTGTCCGGGCGGGAGGTTAAGCTCCCGACCATGCAGGCGTCGGTTTCCGATGAGGCGGTGGCGGGGGCCAGGAGCGTGGCGCTCAGGGACAGGGCGGCCAGCACTCCCACGGCCCCCCGGTGAATGGACATTGTCTACTCCGGTGGAACGTGATAGATGCCCTCATGATGAAATCATTGCTTCACACCGTCAATGGACATTGCGTACCGATCCGGTAACGAGGCACCAGCGATCTCCCGGGAGACGGCGGCGGCGCGCGGGTGAACCGCGCAGCCCGGTTCCCGGGCACAGCAAAGCGGCCGCCCTCCCGATGGGGAGAGCGGCCGCTTCGTGCGTCTGACTAGATCAGAGCGGGCGGACCGAGGAGGCCTGCATGCCCTTGGCGCCCTGGGTCGCCTCGAACTCGACCTTCTGGTCCTCCTGGAGCTCCTTGAAGCCGGAGCCCTCGATGGCGGAGAAGTGAACGAAGATGTCAGCGGAGTTGTCGTCCGGGGAGATGAAGCCGAAGCCCTTCTCAGCGTTGAACCACTTGACGGTACCGGTGGCCATGGTGGCCTCTTTTCTTTCGGGGTGTATACCCACTGAAGGTTCCAGCGGGGGCGAAGCGGCATGTTGCGAACCGCTTCTCGACGCCCCGTTCAGCCCCGAGGGGCTGCCCGGTCCGCAAATCTGACGGACTTACTGCTACTACTACTTCTGGTACCACCGTACGGCACAAATCGTCAGGGACCTAATGCGCTCCCCGACGCGCGGTGAATGCCCGCGCCCACCGGCGGACCGGCGAGCGCGGGCAGCGGTCAGCGGGTGTGCGTGCGCTTGCGCCCCACCAGGGTCTCCGCGACGCCGATCAACAGCACCGCGGCGATCACGGCCACCACGAAGCCCAGGACGTTGAGCTCGAAGATGTCCCCCGTGCCCAACAGGTTGGCCACCACACCGCCGATCACCGAACCCGCCAGCCCCAACAGCAGGGTGGCCACCAGGCCGAGGTTCTGCTTGCCGGGCTTGATCAGGCGGGCAAGGGCGCCGATGACAAGTCCTGCCACGATAAATCCGATCACACTGGGTCCTCTCTCGATGATGAACTGGTCTGTTCCGGCCCCGATGAACCGGGTCTCGCCTCATCAGGGCCGACTATCGAACCTAGCGGACATCTTCGTCGACGCCGCACGCGAACCGGTGTGACGTTCGTTCCGGGGCCGCGGCCGGGACGCCTCCCCTAGGGGGTTGGGGCCGCGAGTTCGTCGTCGATGTACCCCGGGCGGCTGGCACGGAATCCGGCGAGGGCCATGGCCACGGTCCCGGCGACCAGGGCCAGCAGGATCACGGACCACTGGCCGGTGATGTCATAGACGATGCCGACCAGCAGCGGACCGGCCGCAGCGACGAAGTAGCCGAACGGCTGGACGAACCCGGACAACCGGGCCGTGACCAGCGCGGTCCGGCTGCGGGCGGCGATCAGGGCCAGTGCGGTGGGGAAGCAGAACCCGCCCAGGCCCAGCAACAGCGCCCACAGCAGCGGCATCAGGTCCGCGGCGACGTACAGCCCGAGATACCCCGTGGCCGAGAAGGCGGAGAACAGGACGGGGAACAGGGTCAGGTTGTGCACCCGGCTGATGAGGAAGGGCATGACCAGGCCGCCCACGATGTTCAGTGCGCCGATCAGTGCCAGGGCAACGGCTCCCACCGAGGCCGGGGCTCCACTGTCGATGTAGATCTGCGGTAGCCAACCCATCTGCACGTAGGCGTTCATCGACTGCAGTCCGAAGAACGCCATGAGGAACACCGCCGTCGGGGCCCTCCACAGCGAGCCGCCCGGTTCGGCCCCGCTCACGCTGACCGACGGGAAGTCGAAGCCGGTGCGCGCCGAGACGATCACCCACACCACCACCTGCACGGCCGCGAACGAGGCCCAGACGAACAGGGCCCACCGCCAGGAGTCCTCGCCGTGGAAGAACAGGGCGCTCAGCGGGCCGACGGCACCCGAGACCCCCAGGACCCCGGTGTACACCGTCATCAGCGCCACCGTGCGGCGCCGGCCGTGGTTCTTGATCCAGGCCGGCAGGAGGACGTTGGCCAGGGCGATGCCCGCCACCACGAACGCGGTGAGGACGATGAACACCCAGATCTGCCCCACCCAGGGGCGCACCGCCAGGCCGATCAGGGTGAGGACCATGCCGGCCGTGAGCGCGGTGCTCAACCCCAGCCGTCGCGCCAGCGGAACGGCGGCCAGACCCATCAGTGCGAAGAACAGCCCCGGGATGGCCGTCACCACTCCGGCCAGCCAGCCGGCGGCGTCGAAGGCGTCCAGGACACCGCCGAGGACGGGGCCCAGGGAGGCGATGCCGGCGCGCAGGTTGATGGCCGCCACGAAAACGGCGATCACGGCCAGCAGGACCGGGACGGTTCCCAGGGTGCGCCGCTGGTGCCGTGCATCGCCGACCGGCAGCGAACCGTCCGCTGCACGAGCAACGCCCTGCCGGTCGCGGGGAGCGAGGAATCGCACAGCGCCTTCTTTCATCGATCAGCAGGTCACGGGCCGCCCGGACGCATGCGGGCGGAGTCTACTCCCCATGATGCCCACGACCCGGGGCGGGCTCGCTGCCACCTACTGCGAGCTGCCCCGGGGCGCACGACGCGGAGGGGCCCAGCGTCCGACGAGGGAGGCCCGGCATGAGACCGATCTCACCACCTCTCGCCATCACCCCTCGTCACGATTGTGATGGCGGTCACAACGTCAGCTAAGCTGGTGCATCATGAACGGGAACGATGTCACGCGGGCGCTCGATGAGCTGTTCGAGACTCAGGTGATCAATCACGGGGACTACAGCGTGGTCTACGCGGAGTCCTGCACCCCCGGCACGGCCCTGGTGATCGGCTATCGCCACACGCCCCTCGAGCTCGTGCTCGTCCCGGTCGAGCTGACGCACCTGCCGCACTCCGGTGGCGACGCGCCCCGCGTGACGGCCCGTGCGTCCGGCCCGGTCTCCAGCATCGACCTGTCGAACGTGGCCACCCTGGCGGACACCGGCACCGGGTACCGCGTGGAGACCGTCACCGGGTTCCGCACCGGTTTCGAGGTCGAGGACACCGCGCACATCTCCGTCGGCACTGCTGCCGACGAGTTCAGCGACGACCCGGTGATGCTGCAGCAGGACCAGGAGGCCGAGGACTTCCACGAGTTCATGAGCCACTTCATGGACGTCCTGGACGGGTTCTATCAGGTGCCCGAGGCCCCCGAGTTCCTCGAGGACGCCTCCGCGCACTCCCTGGCCGCCTGAGGGCGTTGAGGGATCCTGGGCTCGGTCACCGCCGAGCCACTGTCATCTGCTCAGGAGGATCCTGATGTCCCAGGAGGGAATCGGCCGCGGCGGCGGCGCGCTGTTCCGCGGCCAGGGCCAGGACGGCCTGCTGCACCGGGCGTTCCTGCGCGGTGAGGGGTTCAGCGCCGAGGACGTGCGCCGCTCCCCCGTGATCGGCATCGCCACCACCGCCAGCGAGCTCAACCCCTGCAACGCGGGGCTGCCCTCGCTGGCCGAGGAGGTCAAGGCCGGCGTCCGCGCGGCCGGCGGCCTGCCCCTGGAGTTCCCCACCATCTCGATCTCCGAGCCGTTCTCCCGGCCCTCGAGCATGTACCTGCGCAACCTGCTGTCCATGGACGTCGAGGAGATGGTGCGCGCCTCCCCCATCGACGGAGTCGTCCTGCTCGGCGGCTGTGACAAGACCATTCCCGCCCAGATCATGGGCGCACTCAGCGCCGGACTGCCCGCCCTGGTCGTCGCCGCTGGCCCGCGGCCGGTGTCCTGCTTCGGGGACAATCCCGAGTTCACCGTGGACGATGTCTGGCCCCTGTGCGAACAGCGCCGCGTGGGAGCGCTCGACGACGGCGCCTGGGAGAGGCTCGAGGGTTCCGTCAACGTGGGGGTCGGGACGTGCAACGTGATGGGCACGGCGACCACGATGGCGGCGGTCGCCGAGGTGCTCGGCTTCGCCCTGCCCGGTTCGACCCTGCCGGCGGCGGCGAGCCAGGCCCGCCGCGCGGTGGCGCGGGACACCGGGGAGGCGATCGTGGCCGCCGTCGGGCGCGGGGAGGTGCCCGGCGGGCTGGTGACCATGCGGTCCCTGGAGAACGCGCTCCGGGCGATCACGGCGATGGGCGGGTCCACCAACGCGGTGATCCACCTGGAGGCGATCGCCGGGCGGGCCGGGCTGCGGATCGGGCAGGAGCGGCTGGACGAGTGGTCGCGCACCACCCCGGTGCTGGCCGACGTGAGGCCCGGCGGGCGCTACCTGCTGGAGCAGCTCGAGCAGGCCGGTGGCGTGGTGGAGGTGCTGCGCCGGCTGGGCGAGCGGATCCACCCGGAGGCTGTGGCGGCCGGTGGGCGCACGTGGGGCGAGGTCCTCGCCAACACTCCCCCGGCGGACGACCATCCGGCGCTGCGGAGCGTGCAGGACCCGGTGGCGCCGCGGGGCGCACTGCGGCTGATGCGCGGGTCCCTGGCCCCGGAGGGCTGCGTGATGAAGCTGGCCGCCGGGGCGCCGGCCCGGCACCGGGCCCGGGTGGTGGTCTTCGACGGGCTGGAGGACTTGCACGCCCGGATCGACGACCCGGACCTGGACATCGACGCCGGCACGGTCCTGGTGCTGCGCGGGCTCGGGATGGTCGGGGCGCCGGGGATGCCGGAGGTCGGGCACCTGCCCATCCCGGCCAGACTGCACCGCCAGGGCGTGCGGGACATGGTGCGGATCTCGGACGCGCGGATGAGCGGGACCTCGACCGGGTCGGTGGTGCTGCACGTCAGTCCCGAGTCCGCCGTCGGCGGGCCGCTGGCGCAGTTGCGCACCGGGGACGAGGTGGTGATCGACGCCGAGGCCGGTGAGCTCAATCATTGCGTCCCGGAGGAGGAGTTCGCCGCCCGGGAGCCGGTGGCCCCGCCGCCACTGCCGGCCCGGGGTTTCGCCCGGCTGCAGGCCCAGCACGCCCTGCAACCGCACGAGGGCTGCGACCTGGACTTCCTGGTCGCCGTGCCGGACGCGACCGAGCGGATGAGGTCACCCGAGCCGACCGGTCAGATGAAGGAGCGCGCATGAGCAGCATCGGGTTCATCGGCGCCGGGGCAATGGGTGAGCCCATGGCCGCACGGTTGCAGCAGGCCGGGCACGACGTGCTCGTCTGGGCGCGCCGCCCCGAGCGGGCGCGCGAGTTGCAGGACGCCGGGTTCGCGGTCGGGACGCTGGAGGACGTGCTGGCACGACCGGTGCTGGTCAGTTGCCTGCGGGACGCGGCGGCGGTTCGGGAGGTCTTCCTCGACGACGACGGCGCCGCTGTTTCTACTCTGCGCGCCGAGCTGGTCATCGAACACGCGACGGTGGACCCTGCCACGGCGCGGGAGGTCGCCGCGGCGCTGGCCGCGCACGGGATTGACTACGTGGACGCGCCGGTCTCCGGTGGGCCCGCCGGTGCCGCCGCGGGGACGCTCGTGGCGATGTGTGGCGGCACGGACGAGGCGGTGGCTGGTGCGCGGCCGTTTCTCGAGGCGATGTGCGCGCGGATCGTGCACGTGGGTGGGCCGGGCACCGGGGTGGCGGTCAAGCTCGTCAACCAGCTGCTCGTGGCGGTGCACTCGGTGGCCGCGGCCGAGGCGGCGGCGCTGGTGCGGACGCTGGGCGTCGATCCCGAGGTGACGCTGGAGGCGCTGATGGGCGGGTGGGCGGCCTCGAAGCGGCTGGAGTTGCAGTTCATCGACTCGGTGGGCGGGAACGTCGAGCCGGACGGCGCGGGGCTGGAGAAGTTCCTCAAGGACCTCGACCTGGCGGACGAGGCCCTGGCCGGCGCCGACGTCGCCAGCACGCTGTTGTCCGGGATCCGGAGGACGTGGGAGACGGCGGCCGCAATGCACCCCGAGGCGGGGTTCGCCGCGCTGACAGAGGCGTACGCTGCACACCCGGACGAGATGGCGGAGTAGCACGACGCACCCATCCGCGGCAGATACGCGACTGCCCGAACGCCGCCCGGGTGCTGCAATCTCGAATCCGGACTTTGAGTTTGCAGTCTTGGCGCGCCAGGCGGTGTGCTGAGTCCTGGATTGAGGTGGGTGGCCTATGCCCCCGGTGGCCGCCTCGCGTTTCCGAACTCTGTCCGAGCCCCGGGCATCTGAGGTTCACTAGGATCCATATTTCGACTAGCTCAATGCGCCGCAATTAAGTATGGGAAACAGTACACACGGTGCCGCTGCCCGCGTCAGAGCGGAGACATACTTGGTGATCAATCCATACCCGTGTTCCACGCTCTGAGGTGTTTCCATACCTGAATCCCGCCCTGATACTGCTTATTCGCAGAGGGTCTCACGCCGTCGAGCCCTCGGCCTGGCCTCCGCCCTCGGCCTGGCACCGGTGATCACCGCGTGCACGCCGGGCGGGGATGAGCCGCAGGCCACGGGAGGGACCGGTGGCGCGGCCGGGTCGGCCAGTGCCACCTCATCGGTCACCGCAGGCGCCGGGCGTGCGCCCCTGACCACCGATGCGACGAACCGCCTGGTGCTGCTGGGCACCAGCGGTGGCCCGCCGTGGTGGAATGACTCCCACCGGGAGGGCGTGGCCTCGGCGATCGTGGTGGGTGACAAGTACTACCTCGTGGACGCCGGGGACGGGGTCGGCAAGCAGATCAAGAAGGCCAGGCTGGGCACCTGGGACAAGGACATGCGCGGCCCGCTGGACGCCCTGGTCGCCGTGTTCCTCACCCACCTGCACTCGGACCACATCTCCGACCTCTGCAACCTGGTCGGCACCGGCCTGCAGAACGGGGTCGCCGTCCCGGACCGGGTCCTGGAGATCTACGGCCCGGGCGACCGTGGAGCCCTGCCGGTGAACTACAAGGGTGAGAGCATCCCCGCCGACCAGGTCGTGAATCCGAAGAGCCCCACGCCGGGCACCCGGGAGACGATCGAGGCCATGATCAAGACCTTCGCCACCGACTTCAACGACCGCATCATCGACTCCGGGTACCCGCCGCCGCGTGACTTCTTCGTGGGCCGGGACATCGAACTGCCCGCCGGCCTGATCGATGACCCCAACGGGGACCCCCACCCGCGCATGCGCCCGATCGAGGTGTTCGAGGACGACCGCGTCAAGGTCACGGCCACCCTGGTCCAGCACGCCCCCGTCTTCCCGGCCTTCGGCTTCCGCTTCGACACGGACTCGGGTTCGGTCACCTTCTCGGGGGACACCGGTCCGAGCGAGAACCTAGTGGAACTGGCCAAGGGCTCGGACATCCTGGTGCACGAGGCCATTGCCGCGCAGTGGGTCGCCCAGCGCCACCCCGAGCCACGCGATGCGGCAGCCGAAGCGGAATACCAGCACCTGATCGGGGCGCACACCACCATCGAGGACATCGGTTCGATCGCCGAGCAGGCCGGGGTGAAGAAGCTGGTGCTCAATCACCTGGTGCCGGGCAACTGGCCGGTCGAAGAATGGCAGAAGGCCGGGACCGGCTTCTCCGGCGAACTCGTCATCGGAGAGGACCTGGACGCGATCGCCATCGGTTGAGCCCGGCGGCAGGAGCGTCCGGCGGGGCACAACGCTCTCACCGGGCATAAGCATTGGTCATCGCAAGCCGTCGGACAGACCTGGCCCGCCGGATCTTCTCCGTCCCGGGAGTGTTCGGCCTACTAGTCCTGTTCGATCCCAGGAGAGGCGGACGCCATCGACCGGGTCGGGTGGAACCTGCCACCCGCCCCGGGGAACGCCGGTGCACCCGTAAACCGCGACTCCCGTTGTTGGCTGGGCCGTTTTCTCGACCGCCATGCCGGTACACACAAGGGGCACAGCCGGTCCGCCCCAAGCCATGTCTCAGCCACCCTCGTTGGGGCAGGGAACGTGATTCCGGGAACGCCGGATGAGTAGGTCTTGAGCGTGACCGGGTGCCCGGCCACGCTTAACGAAAGAATCATTATCGGCTTGTGGAAGCGCGGCAATTAGTGGGCAGGATCCACGCTATGCAGTGATGTTTAAGCGGTGGTAAATAAGTCCAGCGCATCGCTTGCTGGTCGCCTCGAAGCGTCTTGTTGGGTGTCAATTTTCTGTCCGGTCGGCTCGGCGTCCTGAGATGGGTCGAATTCGCCCAGGGTGGTCACTGAGGGTCCACTGATGTCGCAGGCGATGGCGCCTAGGACCCTGAGATTCGGTGACGAACATTGGGCCACCGGGTCCGCGGACCTGCCGAGAGTAGACTCAGGCAGCCTCCGGTCGTACTTTTGGCTTCAACATCGGACGCTCCGATCCCGTCGGAGGGGGCGGTGATCGTGCGGTGTGGGTCGACCTTGAGGTCATTCACCTGTCGCACAGCAGAGGAGCACGACCGTGTCCGAAGCAGAAGGCTCAGCCTCCCGCCCCCGCCGCCAGTCCGAGGGTCACCTCGAGCGCACCCGACTCGGCGGGACCGATCCGGCCGTGGACCGCCGGCGGATCCGGCAGAGCCGCGGGGACGAGTTCCGCGCCCCCCCTCACCAGCAGCGAACTGGTCCGGGGACCGTCCGAGATCAACGTCGACACCACCCCGCGGGTCAACTGGCGGGTCCTGGTCGTCTCCTCGGCGATCATCATCGCGTTCTCCGTCTGGGCCATGCTCGCCCCGTCCAACGCCTCGTCCGTGATGCAGTCCGTGGTCACCTGGATCGCCACCAACCTCGGCTGGTACTACGTGGTCACGGTCGTCGCCGTGATCGTGTTCATCCTGTGGGTGGCGCTGTCCAAGGAGGGCAAGGTCCGGCTCGGACCGGACCACTCG
>NZ_AFXQ01000019.1 GCF_000224415.1 Citricoccus sp. CH26A
GGGTCCGCCCCGCACACCCCGGGATCCGGGATCCGGTTTCCCGTGGTATTCCCGTTGCCGGACCTCGCACCGCGTCTCGCCCGGCACGGCGCCGATCCGGCCGGATTCCCGCCGCCGCTTGGGGATTCGCAGCACGGCCGAACTTGAACTGAGGGGGTTGATTGTGCCCATAATCATTGACGAACCGCAGAGCGCGGAGAACGGAGGAACACCATGCGTGGTAGCAGTCTCGTCTGGACCATTGTCGGCATTTTGCTGGCGATCGCCCTGATCATCTGGATCGTCTCGGCTCTGTAGAGTCCGGTTCTCCAAGCCAGGGTCGGGGCCCCACGGCACTCGCCGCCGGGTCCCGATGAGAACGGCCCCCTTCCGCGTGCGGAAGGGGGCCGTTCTCATCGGCGTCCGGGTCAGAGCGAGGAGAGTTCCTCGTGCTCCGGGTACACCTCGCGCAGCAGGTGCGCGGTCTCGGACGGGGTCTTGCCGACCTTCACGCCCGCGGCCTCGAGGGCCTCCTTCTTGGCCTGCGCGGTGCCGGAGGAGCCGGAGACGATGGCGCCGGCGTGACCCATGGTCTTGCCCTCCGGAGCGGTGAAGCCCGCCACGTAGCCGACGACCGGCTTGGTCACGTTGTTCTTGATGAACTCCGCGGCCCGCTCCTCGGCGTCGCCGCCGATCTCGCCGATCATCACGATCGCCTTGGTGTCCGGGTCCGCCTCGAACGCCTCGAGGGCGTCGATGTGGGTGGTGCCGATGACCGGGTCGCCGCCGATGCCGATGGCGGTGGAGAAGCCCAGGTCCCGCAGTTCGTACATCATCTGGTAGGTCAGGGTGCCGGACTTGGAGACCAGCCCGACGCCGCCCTTGCCGGTGATGTTGGCCGGGGTGATGCCGGCCAGGGACTCACCCGGCGTGATGATGCCGGGGCAGTTCGGGCCCAGGATCCGGGTCACCGGCTTGCCGTCGGCACCGGTCTTCTCCTGGGACAGGGCGAAGAACTCGGCGGAGTCCTGCACCGGGATGCCCTCGGTGATGACCACGAGCAGCGGGATGCCGGCCTCGATCGCCTCGATGGCGGCGTCCTTGGCGAACTTCGGGGGCACGAACATCACGGAGACGTCCGCCCCGGTGGCCTCCATGGCCTCGGCCACGGACCCGAAGACGGGCAGCTCGACCTCGGCACCGTGCTGGTCCTTGTGGGTCACGGTGGTGCCGGCCTTGCGGGCGTTGACGCCGCCGACGATGTTGGTCCCGGCGTGCAGCATCCGGGCGGTGTGCTTGGAGCCCTCGCCGCCGGTGATGCCCTGGACGATGACCTTGGAATCCTTGTTCAGGTAGATCGACATGTGTGCTGTCCGTCCTTACTTCTGTGCCGAGGCGTTGGCGAGCTCGGCGGCCTTGTCGGCGCCTTCGTCCATGGAGGTGGCCTGGGTGACCAGCGGGTGGGCGGCCTCGCGCAGGATGCGGCGGCCCTCGTCCACGTTGTTGCCGTCCAGGCGCACGACCAGCGGCTTGGTCGCCTTGTCGCCCAGGATCTCCAGGGCCTTGACCACGCCGTTGGCGACCGCGTCACACGCGGTGATGCCACCGAAGACGTTCACGAACACGCTCTTGACCTGCTCGTCGTTGAGGATGACGTCCAGGCCGTTGGCCATGACCTCGGCGGAGGCGCCACCGCCGATGTCCAGGAAGTTGGCGGGCTTGACGCCGCCGTGGTTCTCACCGGCGTAGGCCACGACGTCCAGGGTGGACATGACCAGGCCCGCGCCGTTGCCGATGATGCCGACCTCGCCGTCGAGCTTGACGTAGTTGAGGTCGTTGGCCTTGGCCTTGGCCTCCAGCGGGTCCTCGGTGCGCTCGTCCACCAGGGCGCCGTGGCCCTCCTGGCGGAACTCGGCGTTGTCGTCCAGGGTGACCTTGCCGTCCAGGGCCACGATGTCACCGGCGCCGGTCTTGACCAGCGGGTTGACCTCCACCAGGGTCGCGTCCTCCTTCTCGAAGACGTCCCACAGCTTGACGAGGACCTCGGCGACCTTGCCGCGCAGCTCCTCGGGGAAGCCGGCCTCGGCCACGATCTTGTCCGCGGTCGCGGCGTCGATGCCGGTCAGCGCGGAGACGGGCACCTTGGCCAGGGCCTCGGGGCGTTCCTCGGCGAGCTGCTCGATCTCCATGCCGCCCTCGACCGAGCACATCGCCAGGTAGGTGCGGTTGGAGCGATCCAGCAGCACGGAGAAGTAGTACTCCTCCGCGATGTCCGCGCCCTGGGCGATCATGACCTGGTGGACGGTATGGCCCTTGATGTCCATGCCCAGGATGGCCTTGGCGTGCTCGAAGGCCTCGTCGGCGGTCTTGGCGACCTTCACGCCGCCGGCCTTGCCGCGGCCACCGACCTTCACCTGCGCCTTGACGACAGTCACGCCGCCGATCTTCTCAGCGGCCGCCTTGGCCTCTTCCGGGGTCTGCGCCACGATGCCGGCCAGCACGGGAACGCCGTGTGCCTCGAACAGATCGCGCGCCTGGTATTCATACAGGTCCACGGGTTGGAGTCCTTCTACGTCGAAAACGGGGACGGCACGGATTCCGCGGGCGGCATCTGGGCACGGCAGCACCCGATCCTGAAAAGGTCATCCGACCCCTGACATCGGGTGATGCGTGTCCGGCTCGGCGGAAGCCGGCCGGAAGTCCGGGAAACCCCGGGCATTCCAACCCTTACCTTAGTCCACGCCACACCGTGGCCGTCCATTCCGGCCGGCAGGGTCCCGTGGGGACCTCAGTCCACCCGGGTCAGCGGGGCATAGCGCAGCAGCAGCCGCTTCTCGGTTCCGGCGAAGTCGACGGTGGCGACGGTCTTGTCCCCCGCGCCCGCCAGCGCCAGCACGGTGCCGCGACCGAAGGTGCCGTGGTCCACGGCGTCCCCCGGCGCCAGGGTCACGATCTCCTTGTTGGGCTGGACCCGGGTGGGCTTGGCACCGCGGTTCGGCACCGTCAGCTCGGCGTCCTCCGCATAGGCTCCCGACGCGCGGGCCGGCCGGTTGGACGCGGACCCGGCACCCCAGTGGGAACCGGAGAACCGCTGGGGATAGCGAGAACCACCGTGGCCGCCGATCGAGCCGCCGCCGAAACCGCCGCCGAAGCCCGCGGGACGGGTCGACCCCTCCCGTTCCCAGACCAGCAGCGTCTCCGGGATCTCCTCCAGGAACTGGCTGGGCGGGTTGAACTGGTGCTGGCCCCACAGGGACCGGGCCTCGGCGCGGGAGACGAAGAGCCGGCGTCGGGCGCGGGTCAGGCCCACGTAGGCGAGCCGGCGTTCCTCGGCCAGTTCCTTCTCGTCCGTCATGGACCGCGAGTGCGGGAAGACGCCGTGCTCCATGCCGGTCAGGAACACCACCGGGAACTCCAGTCCCTTGGCGGTGTGCAGGGTCATCAGGGTGACCTGGCCCAGCTGGTCGGCCAGGGCGGCGCCCTCGGTGTCCGGGGCGTCCGGCAGCTGGTCCGCGTCCGCCACGAGCGCCACCTGTTCCAGGAAGTCCCCCAGGGTGCCCCCGGGGTTGGTCTTCTCGAACTCGCGGACCACCGCCACCAGCTCGCCGAGGTTGTCCGCGCGGGACTCGTCCTGCAGGTCCTCGGAGGAACGCAGCGCCTCGAGCATGCCCGTCTGCTCCAGGACGGCCTCGAGCACGGTGGCCGCACCGGACGTGGCCGCCACCTGGGCGAGGTCGTCCATCATCTGCACGAAGCCGTTGACGGCCTTGAGGGAGCGGGTGGCCATGGCCGGGGCCTGGTCCGCCTGGCGCAGCGCCTCGAAGAAGGTCGAGCGGTTGCGGCCCTGCAGCGCCGCCACCGCCCCCTCGGCGCGGTCGCCGATCCCGCGCTTGGGCTCGTTGAGGATCCGGCGCAGGTTGACGTCGTCATCGGGGTTGTCCAGCACGCGCAGGTAGGCCAGGGCGTCCTTGATCTCCTTGCGGTCGTAGAACCGCGTGCCGCCCACCACCCGGTACGGGATGCCCTTCGTGACCAGGCGCTCCTCGAGGGAACGGGACTGGGCGTTGGTGCGGTAGAAGACCGCGACGTCCGCCGGGCGGATGCCCTCCTCGTCCTGGAGCCGGTCGATCGTCGTGGCGATCCACTCCGCCTCGGCCGACTCGTTCTCGGCGGCGTAGCCGACGATCTTCTCCCCCGACCCCTCGGCGGTCCACAGGTTCTTGGGCCGGCGCTGGGGGTTCTTCGAGATCACCGCGTTGGCGGCGTCCAGGATCGTCTGGGTGGAGCGGTAGTTCTGCTCCAGCTTGATGGTCTCGGCCTCGGGGTAGTCCTGCTCGAACTCCACGATGTTGCGGATGTCCGCACCGCGGAAGGCGTAGATGGACTGGTCCGAGTCCCCGACCACGGTGAGCTCGCCGCCGGCGGTCTCCACGCCCTCCGGCTCCCCCGCGGGCCCGGTGAGCAACCGCACCAGGCGGTACTGGGCGTGGTTGGTGTCCTGGTACTCGTCCACCAGCACGTGCCGGAAGCGCCGGCGGTAGTTGTCCAGCACCCCCGGGAACGCCTCGAGCATGTTGACCGTCATGCCGATCAGGTCGTCGAAGTCCATGGCGTTGGCCTGGCGCAACCGTGCGGTGTACTCGGTGTAGACGGCGGACACCGCCTGGGCGAAGGGCTCGGAGGTGCCGACGGTGGCCGCGTGGTCCTCGCAGTCCACGAGCTCGTTCTTCAGGGCGCTGATCCTGTTCAGGATCGCCTTGGGCGCGAACCGCTTGGGGTCCAGGTCGTGTGCCTTGGCGATCGAGGTGACCAGCCGCAGGGAGTCGGCGGAGTCGTAGATGGAGAAGTTGGACTTCAATCCGACCGTGGTGGCCTCCCGGCGCAGGATCCGCACGCAGGAGGAGTGGAAGGTGGAGATCCACATCTTCTGCGCCGCCGGACCGATCAGCGTGCTGATCCGCTCGCGCATCTCCGCGGCGGCCTTGTTCGTGAAGGTGATCGCCAGGACCTCGTGCGGGCGGGCCCGGCCGGTGGCCAGGGCGTAGGCGATCCGGTGCGTGAGCACGCGGGTCTTGCCCGAGCCGGCTCCGGCCACGATCAGCAGCGGCGAACCGGTGTGCTCCACGGCGCGCTTCTGCTGCTCGTTCAGCCCCTCGAGCAGTTCGTCCGCACCGGGCGCGCGGTGGGCCCCGGCGGTGGAGGCGAGGCCGAACTCCGGTTCCTCGGAGAACGGGTCGGCGGGGCGGGCGGCGAACAGGCCCGGCAGGGCGGTCTGGAAATCCTGGGACATGGTGGCGTCCATTCTACCGAGGGCCGGGACGCCCTCAGGGGCCGTCCACAGCCCCGGTCCTCCGGCCCGTCCCGCAGGCGGGATAATGGGAGGCTGGAGGTTCACGTGTCCCAGAAGAAGAGCAAGAAGCGGCAGAACAGGCCCGGTACCGGCCGGTCCGGTCCCCCGTCCGGCGCACCGTGGCAGGGCGAGGTCAGGGGCGGTGCCCCCGCGTCGGACGCCGGTCCCGTCCGGCACCCCCGCCCCTCGGTGGCCCAGGCCCGCCAGGACCTGGAGGCCTCCGGCCAGAAGGAGGGCAGCCCGGGAATGCTGGTGGCCGCCCTGCTGGGCACCACCCTGTTCATGTTCTTCTACCTGCACGTGCTGGTGCTGCCGCAGATGGCGCAGCTGTCCGGCGGGCTGCCCATGCCGGACCAGCAGTTCCTCTACGACTCCGCCTACCTCGCCGAGCTGGACGCCGCCATGGACGAGCCGGCCCACGGGCAGCTGAACTGGGTGCACAAGACGGCCGGGGTCATCTTCCCCATCGCGGTGGGCCTGTCCGTGGCCGCCGTGGCCGCCTGGTGCCTGCCCGGCGGCTGGGGTCGCTGGGTGTCCTACGCCGCCGGTGCGCTGTTCGCGGTGGTGGACATCGTGGAGAACATGCTCATCGAGTCGGTGCTGCGGGCCGGGGGCGAAGGCGCGGCCCTGGCCTCCGCGTTCACCACGGCGCGCTGGGTGCTGCTGGTGGCCATCACGGCGTGGATCGTGCTGATGCTCGCGGGCCGGTTCCGTCGCGCGGCCCGGGAACGCACCGGGGCGCTCACCCGCCAGCCGCGGCGGAGATGACCCACGGTTCCCGGAGGTGACGCACGGGCCGCCGGGGACCGCGTAGGATGTCCGAGTGGGCCCGGACGCCCTCGCGCGTGCGAGCGGGCGTCCGGGCCCTGTAGCCCCCGTAGCTCAGTAGGATAGAGCGACCCTCTCCTAAAGGGTAGGCCATCGGTTCGATTCCGGTCGGGGGCACCAGTCCTCTCCTCCGCCGCCCGTCGGCGCCCCGCAGCAGGCCTCAGGACGGTGTGGTCCGAGGGTCGCCGGGATCGCCCGGCCCGAAGAGGTCCGCCCGGCGGTCGGCCAGGTACGGCGGCACGCCCTCGACGTCCCGAAGCTCCGCCACGAGCAGGTCCTCACCCGCCGCCGGGAGGGCGTCCACGGCGCCGCCGGGGCCGCAGATCACGCTGAGCCCCGCATAGTCCTGGTCGCCCTCGCTCCCGCAGTAGTTGGCATAGGCGATCTGGACCCCGTTCTCGTAGGCCCGGGCGGGGACCAGGGTCCGGGACACGATCTCGTAACCGGCCATGTTCGCCGTCGGGACCAGGACGACCTGTGCACCCCGCAGCGCCGCCGCCCGGACGGCCTCCGGGAATTCCACGTCGTAGCAGATGAGCAGGGCGACCCGGCGCCCCCGGAGGTCCGCCACCGCGGGCGGTGCGTTCCCGGGGGTGAAGCGGCTCCGGTCCAGGTCCTCGAACAGGTGCATCTTCCGGTGCCGCAGGACCGTCCTGCCGTCCGAGACCAGCTGGGCGGAGTTGTACACGGTGCCGTCGGTGTCCCGTTCGGGATAGCCGTAGGCCACGGCCACCCCGGTGCGCACGGTCAGCTCGGCGATCCGCTGGGCGGTCGGACCCCCGCACGGCTCGGCCAGCCGATGCGTGTCCCGGCGGGGGATGTCGTACCCGGTGGTGAACATCTCCGGGACCACCAGGACGTCGGCACCTTGTTCCGACGCCCGGCCCAGGGCGTCCTGTAGCCGCAGGAGGTTCCCCTCCACGTCGAGCGGATGCGGCTCGCACTGCCAGACGGCGACGCGCACGGTGCTCAGTCCGCCAGCGCGACGGGCGCGATCTCGTCGAAGAGGTCCCCCGGGCCGGGATTGTCCCCGGCACAGGAACCGCCGAAGTAGTCCATGACACCCCAGACCGCGTTCAGCCCGGTCTGCACCGCGCCTTCCGCCCAGGCGGGGGTGAAGGAGACGTCGTCACCGGCCAGGAAGATCCCGCGCTGGCTCTCCGGCAGGTCCCGCTGCACGAAGTGGGTGTACATCCTGTGGTTGTAGCGGTAGTGCCCGGGCAGGGCCCCCTTGAACGCGCCCAGGAAGAACGGGTCGTCCTCCCAGGACACCGTCACGGGCTCGCCCACGATGTGACCGCGGATGTCCACGGTGGGATAGATCTTCGACAGCGAGTTCAGCGCGAGGTCGACCCGGCGGTCCACGGCGTGCGGAAGCATCTTCAGGGAGTCCGACATCCACGAGTAGGACAGGCAGATCGCGGCCGGACGATCGGGACCGTCGTCGAAGAGGTAGGTGCCCCGCGTCAGCCGGTCGGTGAGCGTCATGCTCATCTGCTGGCGACCGGTCTCCGGGTCCGTGCGCAGCCAGAACGGCTCGTCGACCATGACGAACGTCTTCGTCGACTGCATGTACCGCGTCCGGTCCAGCGCCATCCACAGGTCCTGCGAGAACAGGCTCTCGTCGCAGTCGACCTCCGTGGTCAGCAGCCAGCTGTGGCACGTCGCGACCACGGCGTGGTGCCGGCGCGTGGTGCCCCACCGGTCCCGCACGCAGAACCGGCCGTCGTCGTCCTTCCCGATGGCCGAGGCGGCGGCCAGAGTGGCCCCGTGGTGGAGGGAGGACAGCGTGGTCCCGCTGGGCCAGGGCCCGCCGGGGCGGACCGGCAACTCCCACAGCCCGCGGGGCAGCTGGTCGACGCCGCCCACGATGAGACGCTGGTCGGCGTCGCAGTTGGTGAGGACCACCCGCAGGATCTCCAGCATGGAATTCGGGAAGTCCGAGTCCCATCCCCCCGTGCCGAACCCCACCACGCCGAACAGTTCCCGGTCCCGGAAGGACAGGGGCCCGAAGGCCTTCGACCGGGCGATGAAGTCATAGAACGTCCGGTCGTCCCAGTCCGCCACGAGGGCGTCCCAGGACTTCTTGAGCCGGGGGACGTCGCGATGCCGGATGGCCTCCTGCATCTCGGTGTACCCGATCTCCTCCAGCGCGGCGTCCCAGGCGTCGGAGATCCTGGTGAAGGTCTCCGGGAGATCGGCCAGGGTCTGCCCGTAGAAGGTCTCACCGCCGATGTCGATGACCGTGCTTCCCGCGGCGGGTGTCAGCGGGTTCGGGAAGGGCCGGTGTTCCAGGCCCAGGAGGTCGGCATAGTGGAAGAAGGTGCTACCCGAGGTGGGGAAGCGCATCCCCCCCAGTTCCGCCACCACCCCCTCAGCACCGTCGAAGCGGTGGGTGCGCAACCGGCCACCGATCCTGGTCGGCTCGTAGATCACCGGCTTGAGCCCCAGGTTCATCAGCTCGTAGGCGGCGACCATGCCCGACAGTCCCGCCCCGATGATCGCCACCTCACGTCCCAGGACCGCCTGCGGCAGGGCGCCGAGGCCCGCCGGATGGTCCAGCCACTCGTCGTAGGCGAATGGGAAGTCGGGCCCGAACATGGTGACGGGCAGCGGCGAGGTGTCCTTCTCGGACGGCGTGAAAATGCTCACGTCAGGAGACTATGGCCTCCATCGCCACGTGCCCACCCCCCGGACGGCCGGGGCAGGTCACCACCCAGCCGCGGGAAGCACAAGTCAGGTGCGTCCCGGATGACGCGATGTGACCGTGAGGACTCGGCCTGGAAGCGCCAGATGACCTGCGTGACGCCGCGCGACAGGAAAGCCACCGTGGATGACTCCCCCCTTGGTCCCCGGTCCAACCCGCCGATAGACAGGTCCCACCGCCTCCATCACGCACAGGAGAACCAGTGGAAAATCGCCAGCCGGCGTATCCCGGGACAACCGTCCCGGGCCTGCGCACCCCATCCGCAATCACCCCTTCCGGACCACGACGCCGGCTCCCTCGCCCGGGTGCCCCGGCCGCCGCCGGACTCCTCACCGCCGCCGCCCTGGCCCTGACCGCCTGCGGCGGGCCGGCCACCGGAACCGCAGACCCCGCGGGTGAACCGCGGCGCGGGGGCACCCTGACCTATGCCACCGGTGACGTGGAACCGGCGTGCCTGGACCCGATCGTCTCGGGCAACGTCCCCCAAGCGCTGGTCTCGACCCAGTACCTGGAACCCCTGTTCCACCAGGACGAGGACGGAGAGATCGGCCCCTGGCTTGCCGAGTCCTGGAAGTGGTCCAGCGACCGGCTGGCCCTGGACATCACCGTCCGCGACGACGTGAGCTTCACGGACGGCCAGCAGCTCAATGCCGAGACCATCCAGAAGAACGTCGAGTACATCAAGGACCCGAAGACCCTCTCCAGCACCGGCATCCTCGCCGTGGAGAAGGTCGAGTCCGTGGAGCTGGTGGACGAGTTCACCGCCCGGTTGCACCTGTCCGAACCGGACAATGCGTTGCTGGAGCACTTTGCCCAGGTGTGGGTACCCATCCAGTCCCAGAAGGCCCTGGCCCGCGGCATGGAGCAGAACTGCCTGGCCCCCGTCGGCACCGGGCCATTCACTGTCCACAGCTGGACCAAGCAGCGCGAGATCGTGCTGGTGCGCAACGAGGACTACCACACGCCCGCCCCCACGGCCGGGCATTCCGGACCCGCCTACCTGGACCGGATCGTCTGGCGCTTCCTGCCGGACCACGCCAACCGCTTCTCCGCGTTGCAGGCCGGTGAGGTCGACGTCATCGACGTCATCCAGCCCCAGGACGCCATCGCCGCGGACGCCGACCCGGCACTCGACACCCTGATCGGCTCTCGTCCCGGCCACGTGGTGAACCTGACCTTCAACACCAGGCGCGAACCCTTCGCGGACCTCCGGGTCCGCGAGGCCCTGATCCGCTCCGTGGACGTGGACGCGGCGTTGAAGAGCATCTTCCTCGGCACGGTGGACCGTTCCGACTCCGTGCTCAGCTCCATCACGAAGTACAACCACCAACAGCCGGAGGTCTTCGCGACGGACGTGGAGAAGGCGAACCGGCTCCTGGACGAGGCCGGTTGGACCGGACGGGACGCGGCGGGCTACCGCACCAAGAACGGTCGGCGGCTCTCGGCCACCGTACTGCAGACCGAGTCCGTGCTCGTCCCGGTCTCGGTGCTCGAGCAGTTCCAGGCCAGCGCCAAGGCGGTCGGCTTCGAGTTGTTGATCAGCCAGGAGGAGACATCGACCTTCAACGAACGCCGCTACGCCTGGGACTACGACCTGGCACCGATGTACTACACGAAGAACTCCCCGGCGGTACTGAACCTCACCCACCACAGGGACAACATCCCCTCGGTCATCGAAGGCGGATACCACGCCAACAACAACGGCCTTCAGGGGCCAGAGGCCGAGCGGATCGACCAGCTCCTGGACACCGGGTCCGTGACCGCGGATGAACAGGAACGCCACGACTCCTACGTCGGGGCCCAGGACGTCCTGCACTCCCAGTACCTCAACCTGCCGATCTTCGACCAGCAGACGCGCCTCGGGTTCCGTTCCGACGTCGAGGGCCTCCAGCTGATCTCGCCCCTCGGCATGCCCACCTTCTACGACACCTGGTTGGACCGCTCATGACCACCACGCTGCCCGCCCGCTCCCCCGCCACGGCCACCGGTCCCACCCAGTCCGGCCGACCGGCCCGCAACTCCGGGGCCACCACCACGGCACGTTGGGCCCTGAGCCGCGTCGTCGGTGCGGCCTTCGTCCTCTGGTCCGTGGCCACCATCGCCTTCTTCGCGCTGCGGCTGGTTCCCGGGGACCCGGTGGACGCACTCCTCGGCGGCCCCGGCAACAACGCCACCGAGGAGGTCCGCCAGCAGACCCGGGAACTGTACGGCCTGGACCAGCCGGTCCTCGTCCAGTACGCGGCCTTCCTGGCCGGACTGCTGCGGGGTGACCTCGGCCAGTCCTACCAGCTGCGCCAGCCCGTGGCCCAGGTCCTCGGCGAGCAGGTCGGCAACACCCTGCTGCTCGCCGCCCTCGCCCTCGCGCTGGCCTGGGCGCTCGCGCTGGGGCTGGCCCTCTGGTCCACCCGTCCGGGGCGCACCGCGGCGGTCGTCGCGAGCGTGCTGGAGATCGTCTCGGCCGCCGTCCCGCACTTCTGGCTGGGCACCATCCTGATCCTGGTGTTCAGCGTGAACCTGCAGCTGCTCCCCGCCACCTCGGGAGCGCCCGGGGTCGAGGGCCTCATCCTGCCGGTCGTGACCCTGGCCGTGCCGCTGGCCGGCTTCCTCGGCCAGTCCATGCGCGAATCCATGCTCACCGCCATGCACTCTCCCTTCGCCCTGTCCGCCCGCGCTCGCGGCGAGGCCGAGACCGGCGTGAGCCTGCGCCACGCACTGCGACACGCCGCCCTGCCCGGCATCAACCTCTCCGGGTGGGCCTTCGGTTCCCTGATCAGCGGCGCCGTGGTGGTCGAGACGGTCTTCGCCCGCCCCGGCCTCGGTCGCACGCTGCTCGAGGCCGTCACCGTCCGGGACGTCCCGGTGGTCCTCGGGGTCGTGCTGCTGATCGCCGCTGTCTACGTCGTCGTCACGCTGCTCAGCGACCTCGCCGAACGCCTCGCCGATCCCCGCCTCCGCGACGCATGAGCGTCTCCTCTCCGACTCCCCCGAGGTAGCCATGACACAGACCTTCCCGGTCACCGAGGCCTCCGCCCCGGTCACCTCCCCCACCCCTCATCCACCCCGCGGTCCCCGCCGACGGCGATTCGGCCCCGCAGTCGCCATCCCAGCCACCGTGGTCACCGTGCTGGCGGTGGCGGCCATCGCCCCTGCCCTGTTGGCCCCCGGTGATCCACTGGCCATGGAACCGGCCAACGCATTCGCCGCCCCCTCGCTCCAGCACTGGTTCGGCACGGACGAGTCCGGCCGGGACGTGTTCACCCGAGTGATCCACGGATCCCGCGACTCACTGTCCATCGGTCTGCTGGCCACCGTCATCGGCGTAGGCCTCGGCCTCCTCCTCGGCGCGATGGCCGGCTGGGGATCGAGGGCAGTGGACTTCGGCGTGAACAGGGTCCTGGAGGTCCTCTTCGCTTTCCCGAACCTGCTGCTGGCGCTGCTCGTCATCACGATCCTGGGCCCCGGCGTGGTCACCACCACGCTGGCCGTCGGACTCTCCACCGCTCCAGGCTACGCCCGGATGATCCGGTCCCAGGTGCGGGCGGTCAAGCAGTCCGGCTACGTGGAGGCCTCCATCGTCCAGGGCCGCTCCCGCTGGTTCATCATCCGGCGGCACGTCCTTCCCAACGTGGCGGCTCCCCTGTTCATCCTGGCCACCCTCGGCGTCGGACAGGCCATCGTCTGGGCCTCCTCCCTGAGCTTCCTCGGTCTCGGCGCCACCCCGCCGGCCCCGGAGTGGGGTGCCATGCTCTCGGCTGGTCGCGGCTACATGTCCATCGCCTGGTGGATCACCCTCTTCCCGGGCCTCTTCATCGTGCTCAGCGCCACCGCCACCACCGTCCTCGGCCACAGCCTCCAGCAGAAGCTCAAGGAGATGTCATGACCCAGCAGCCCGCCTCCGCCACCGGTCCCGAACCGGCGGCCCGCATCCGGAACCTCTCCGTTGCCTTCGGCGAACGCCACCACGCGGTCCCGACCGTGCGCGGGGTGGACCTGGAGATCCACCCCGGTGAATGCCTTGCCGTGGTCGGTGAGTCCGGCTCCGGGAAGTCCGTCACCGCCCGCACCCTCATCGGGCTGACCGGCGGCCAGGCCATCGTCACCGCCGACGCCCTGGAGCTCGGCGGGCAGGACCAGCGTGGCAACACCGCCAGGGCCTGGCGCGGGGTCCGCGGCGCAAAGGTCGGCTACGTCCTGCAGGACGCCCTGGTCTCCCTCGATCCGTTGCGGCCGATCGGACGCGAGATCGATGACAGCCTGCGGTTGCACACGAACCTGACCAGACGGCAACGGCAGGAGCGCGTGCTGAGGCTGCTGGCCGACGTCGGGATCCCGGAACCGGAGCAGCGCGTCCGGCAACGCTCCGGGGAGCTGTCCGGTGGGCTGCGCCAGCGCGCCCTGATCGCCGCCGCCGTGGCCCTGGACCCGCCCCTGCTCATTGCCGATGAACCCACCACCGCACTGGACGTCACCGTGCAGCAGCAGATCCTCGACCTGCTGGCCGGGCTCAAGGAACGGGGACGGGCCTGTTGCTGATCAGCCACGACCTGGCCGTCGTCGGCCAGCTCGCCGACCGCATCGCCGTCATGCAGTCCGGCAGTATCGTCGAGACGGGACCCAGCGCCGAGGTTCTGGGCAGCCCGGCTCACGAGTACACGAAGCGGCTGTTGCGGGCCGTCCCGACGGACCGGCCGCGCGGCACCACGCTGTCCGAACAACCGGTCTCCATCTCGGCCCGTCAGCACCGCCTGATCGAGTCCCGGCAGCGGGACGACCGTGACGTTGCGGGCCGGGGGCCTGCGACCGAGCCGCTGCTGGTCGGCACGGACCTGCGAAAGGTCTACCGAAACCCGGACCGCAGCGAACGGGTCGCCGTGGCGGATGTGTCCTTCTCCCTGAACCGCGGCTCCACGCTCGGCATCGTGGGTGAGTCCGGCTCCGGCAAGAGCACGGTGGCGCGGATGGTCCTCGGTCTCACCCCACCCGACGCCGGCGCGGTCCGGTTCCGCGGTGGCGACTGGAGCGCCCTGAGCGAGCAACAGCGCCGACCCGACCGTCGCCGCATGGCCTCGGTCTACCAGGATCCACTCGGGTCCTTCGACCCGCAGTGGACGGTGGAACAGGTCCTCGCCGATGCCCTGATCGACGGGGGCGCCCTCAGCCGGTCCGATCGCCAGGATGAAGTCGTGGAACTCCTGGAGGCGGTCGGACTCGGATCGGCCCACCTGCGACGGCGTCCACTGAGCCTGTCCGGCGGCCAGCGCCAGCGCATCGCCATCGCCCGGGCCCTGGCCTCGGGCCCCGAGCTGATCGTCTGCGACGAGCCGGTCTCCGCCCTCGATGTCTCCATCCAGGCCCAGGTGCTGGACCTGCTGGACGAGCTGCAGCGTGAATTCACGCTGAGCTACCTGTTCATCTCCCACGACCTCGGGGTCATCCAACACGTCAGTGACGAGATCCTGGTGTTACGCCAGGGCAGGGTCGTGGAAGCCGGCCGGGCGCAGGAGGTCTTCACCGATCCCACCCATCCCTACACGCAGTCCTTGCTGGCCGCCGCACCCCGTCTGGCCACGGGTTCGACCCGACACACACCCACCGTCGAGGCAGGAGCCCGACCGTGACCATCACCACCCCCACCACGCAGCGATCCGCACCCGGTATCGAGGAACTCCTGGACCGTTTCCGGCCCGTCCTCGACGAGATCGCAGCCGGGTCCGTGCGGCGTGAGTCCGACCGCGAGCTGGCCCACGACGCCGTCCGTCGCCTCGCCGAGTCCGGGTTCACGGCACTGCGGGTCCCGACCGAACACCACGGCCTGGGTGCCTCCCTCGCGGACACCTTCCACCTGTTGGCACGGTTGGGGGAAGCCGACCCGAACCTGGTGCAGGCCCTGAGGGCCCACTTCACCGCGGTGGAGAACTTCCGAGCCGCCGGCCCCGCCGCGCAGGAGCGGTGGTTCCCACGCATCGTAGCCGGTGAGGTGTTCGGCAATGCCACCACTGAACGGGGCAATCGCCCCCGGACGAATGAGACACGGTTGGAGCAGCGCGATGGAGGGTGGATCCTGAACGGGACCAAGTACTACAGCACGGGAAGCCTCTACGCAGACTGGATCCAGGTCACGGCCGACCTTCCCACCGGGGAGACCCGGAGGGTGACCGTTCACCGTGGGGATCGCGGCGTCGAGCTCGTCGACGACTGGGACGGCTTCGGACAGCGCCTCACGGCATCGGGCACCACTCGGTTGCTCGACGTCGCGGTGGATCCGCAGAACATCGCGGCCGTCGGAGCGCAGGAGGGCTACGGCACCCTCACCTCGTTCGTCCAGATGGTGCTGCTGGCCGCCCTGACCGGAATCGGTCGTGCGGTCCGCCGCGATGCCGTGGAGTTCGTCCGCAATCGCACGAGGGCCTATGCCCACGGGGTGGGCGACGAACCCCAGCGCGATCCCCTGGTTCAGGAGACCGTCGGACGTATCTCGGCAACGGTCTTCGCAGTGGAGTCCGCCTTCGATTCCGCTGCCCGCCGGCTGGACGGTGCCGTGGCGCGGTCCGAACGCGGAGAGCTCACCGCGGACGACCAGGCCGAACTGGACACGGTGACCTCTGAGGCCCAGATCGTCATCATCGAGCAGGTGCTCGCCGTCGCCACCCAGCTCTTCGAGGTGGGCGGCGCCTCGGCCACGACCGAGTCCCGCCGGCTGGACCGGCACTGGCGCAACGCCCGGGTACTCGGCAGCCACAATCCCCTGGCGTATCGGGCCCGGGAGGTCGGCCAGCAGCGGCTGACCGGTGATGCAGTGATCGCCCCGGTCTACATCGGTTCCGCCACCCCACACCAGTCCCACCGAGTTCAGGAGACGACCCCATGAGCCTGCCTTCCGTCCCCCTGCTGTTCAACGCCTTCCTGATGAACACTGGCTCCCACATCCAGCACGGGCAATGGCGTCATCCCGAGGCCCGCCAGTCCGAGTTCAATGACCTGCACCTGTGGCTGGACCTGGCACGGACCCTTGAGGACGGACTGTTCGACGCCATGTTCTTCGCCGATGTCTCGGGCCTCTACGGCCCAGCCGGCGGCCAGTACGTGGACAACGTCCATGAGGGGCTGCAGATCCCCTCGAATGACCCGACCGTGCTGCTGGGCGCCCTGGCCGTGGTCACGAAGCACATCGGCCTCGCCACCACCTCGAACGTGATGCAGAACCACCCGTTCAACTTCGCCCGGCAGCTGTCCACCCTGGACCACCTCTCCGGTGGCCGGGTGGCGTGGAACATCGTGACCTCCACGCAGGAGAACGCGGCCCGGAACTACGGCCTGCCCGCCCTGGTCGAACACGACGCCCGCTATGACTGGGCCGATGAATACCTGGACGTGGTCTACAAGCTCTGGGAGGGTTCCTGGGACGAGGGGGCCCTGCTGCAGGACAAGGAGGGTGGCCGCTTCGCCGACCCGGCCCTGATCCACAAGATCTTCCATGAGGGTCCTCGTTACTCCGTCGAGGGCCCGCACTTACCCTCACCCTCGCCCCAGCGCACCCCGCTGCTGTTCCAGGCCGGCGGTTCCGAGCGCGGCATCCGGTTCGCCGCCCGGCACGCCGAGTGCCAGTTCATCGTCACGCCGACCCCCCAGGTGGCGCGGGACCACATCCGGCGCGTGCGGGCGGCGGTCGCCGAGGCGGGCAGGGATCCGCAGGACGTGAAGTTCTTCCAGGGCCTGTCCTTGGTCATCGGGGACGACGAGTCGGATGTGAGGGCCAAGGAGCAGGACTACCTCGACTACGCCTCGGTGACCGGGTTCCTCACGCACGCCTCTCTGGGGATCCTCCCGGACGGCACCAGGCTGCCCGACGAGACCCGCCTGGTCGACATCCCGAACAACGGCGGGCAGGCCCACGTGGAGTGGTTGCGCCGTGCGACCCCCGAGCGGGAGCCCACCCTCGCCGACCTGGCCAACGGCCGGATCCGCCGGGGTTACGCCGCGGGGACGCCGGAGCAGATCGCGGACCAACTGCAGGTCTGGCGCGAGGCCGGCGTGGACGGGATCAACCTCATCAACTGGCGGCTGCCCGGCACCTATGAGGAGTTCAACGAGAAGCTGTTGCCCGTGCTCCAGCGCCGCGGACTGGCCAAGACCGGGTACACCGAGGGCACGCTGCGGCACAAGGTCTTCGGCCGGGACCGGCTGCCGGACAACCACCCGGGAGCCCGCTACCGCGGGGCCTTCACCCCGGCCACGGCAGCGACCTGACGAGGCCGTCGGCCCCTGGCCGGCCGCCCCGGCGGGTCAGCCACCGGCGCCGGCCACGGGATCGTCGAACTGGGTCCGGTACAGCTCGGCGTAGCGGCCCCCGCGGGCCAGCAGGTCCGCGTGCGGCCCCTCCTCCACCACGTGCCCGTCCTCGACCACCAGGATGCGGTCGGCGGAGCGGATGGTGGAGAGCCGGTGCGCGATCACGACGGCGGTGCGGCCTTCCAGAGCCTCTGCCAGGGCGGCCTGGACGGCCTTCTCCGACGTGGAGTCCAGGGCGGCCGTCGCCTCGTCCAGCAGGACGACGCGCGGTGCGGCCAGCAGCAGTCGGGCGATCGTCATCCGCTGCCGCTCTCCCCCGGAGAGCCGGTAACCCCGCTCCCCCACCACGGTGTCCAGCCGGTCCGGCAGGCCCTCGACCACGTCCCGCAGGCGGGCGCGGTCGATCGCCTCCCACACCTCCTCCTCGGTGGCCTCGGGCCGGGCCAGGGTCAGGTTCCCGCGGATCGTGTCGTGGAACAGGTGCCCGTCCTGGGTGACCATGCCCACCGTCTCCTGCAGGGAGGCGAAGGTGGTGTCCCGGACGTCCAGGCCGTTGTAGCGGACCGAACCGGAGCCGACGTCGTAGAGCCGGGCCAGCAGCGAGGCGATGGTGGACTTGCCCGCGCCCGAGGTGCCGACCAGGGCGTAGGTCTGCCCCGGCTGCACCGTGAAGGAGATCCCGTGCAGCACCTCGGCCCCGCCCCGGCGGTCCAGCACGGCCACCTCCTCGAGCGAGGCCAGCGAGACCTGGTCCGCGCTGGGATAGGAGAACCGCACGTCCTGCACCTCGAGGGTGACCGGGCCGTCCGGGATGGCCCGCGCGTCCGGCCGCTCGCGGATCAACGGTTCCAGGTCCAGCACCTCGAAGACCCGGTCGAAGGAGACGAGGGCACCCATGATCTCCACGCGGGCGCTGGCCAGGCCGGTCAGGGGGGCGTAGAGCCGGGTCAGCAGCAGGGCCAGCGTGACGACGTCCCCGGCCTCGAGCGTCCCGGCCAGGGCCTGCAGCCCGCCGATGCCGTAGACCGCCGAGAGGGCGAGCGCGGAGACGAGGGTCAGTGCGGTCATGAACACGGACTGGCGCACCGAGATGCCCACGCCGACCGCCCGGACCCTGTCGGCCCGGGAGGCGAACTCGGCCGACTCCCGCGCGGGACTGCCGAAGAGCTTGACGAGGGTGGCCCCGGCCGCGGAGAACCGCTCGGTCATCTGGTCGCCCATGGTCGCGTTGGACTGGGCCTGGCTGCGGCTCAGTTCGGCGATCTTGCCGCCCATGAAGCGCGCCGGGATCAGGAACAGCGGCAGCAGCACCAGGGAGACCAGCGTGACCTGCCAGGAGGTCGTCAGCATGACGATGAGGGTCAGCACCAGGGAGACCACGTTCATCACCACCCCGGACAGGGTGCGGGAGATCGCCGTCTGGGCGCCGATGACGTCGTTGTTGAGCCGGGAGACCAGGGCACCGGTGCGGGTGCGCATGAAGAAGGCGATCGGCATGGTCTGCACGTGGTCGAACACCGCGGTGCGCAGGTCGTAGATGATGCGCTCCCCCAGGTCGGAGGACAGCCACCGGGTCACCACGCCCAGGATCGCGTCGAGCACGGCCACCAGGGCGATCAGCAGCGCCAGCCGGATGATGAGCGCGGACGTCCCCCCGCCGACGATCGCGTCCACCACGTCCCCGGCGAGGATGGGCGAGGCCACCCCCAGGAAGGCCCCGACGACGGAGAGCACGAGGTAGAACAGCAGCTTGCCCTTGTACCGGCGGACGAAGTCCAGGGTGCGCCGTACGGTGCCCGGCCGCAGTCCCCTGCCGGCCTGGTCCGCGCCGCGGCTCATCCGGTACATCGTCATCCACGCGGCCCGTTCCATGCTCATGGCCTGGGCTCCTGGTCCTCGGCCGTCCCACCGGGGGCGCCGGCCGCCGTCGCGTCGGTCGCGCCGGCCGGGGCCCGCCCGCGCGGGGGATGCGCGGACGGGGCGGTGACCTCCGCCGCGAGGAGCCGCTCGATCGCGCGCAGCGAGGCGGCGTGGGCGCGGTCGAATCCGGCCTGTCCCGAGCCCTCGGCCAGTCCCGCCGCGTAGCCGGCGATGAACGCCGTGGCCGCGGCGTCGTCGTCCTGACCCGAGGCCGCCGCGGCGATCCGCGCGGCCCGGGAGAGCCGGGCGGTGTCCGGGCTGACGCCCGAGAGCTCGAGGGCGGCCATCAACCGCTCCGGCCAGCCCGCCGGATACTGCGGGGCGGAGGCCTGCGGGGACGGGGCGGGAACGTTCTGGGGCACCGCACCAGTCTAGGTCGGCGCCCGCGCCGGGCTCCCGGGATCAGGCGACGGCGGCCAGGAAGTCGGTCCACTGCTCCGCCGGGCGCTCCAGTTCCCGGATCCGCCACTGCGGTCCCCGCGGGCGGGCGGGGGTGACCCGCAGGGTCCAGCCCATCTGCGCCAGGGTGCGGTCGCCCTTGGCGTTGTTGCACTTCAGGCAGCACGCCACCAGGTTCTCCCAGGAGTCCTCACCCCCGCGGGACCGCGGGTGGATGTGGTCCACCGTGGTGGCGGAGCGTCCGCAGTACCCGCACTGGTGCCCGTCCCGGCGCAGGACGCCGCGGCGGGAGACGGCGGCGGTGTCCGCGTGCGGGATCCGGATGTAGCGGTTCAGCAGGATCACGGCCGGGCGCATCACCGTACAGGTCGGCCCGACGACGGGGTCCCCGCCGTCGGCGAGCACGCTCGCCTTCCCGGTTCCCACCAGCAGGATGGCACGGCGATAGCTGACGACGGACAGCGGCTCGTAGCCGGCGTTCAGGACCAGAGTGCGCATGGGATGACCTCGCGGCTCGGGGGTGCCGCGGGCGCCGGATCGCCTGCCGGGTACCGACCCGGCCATCCGGCGTCTGCGGAGTGTATCGGGGGCGATCAGGTTCAGGATACGCGCCGCTCCCCCGGGCGCGGGACCGCGGCTCCCGACGCCGGGCGTGTCCCGGGCAGTGTTCACGGACCCGTCATGCCGCGTTCACGCGTCCGCACGGTCGCTGACGAGCACCCACCCGGGATGCCGGGAACGACCGAGGGCCCCTCCGTGTCCGGAGGGGCCCTCGTAGCAGTCGTCACCCGGCCGGTGGCCGGGGCAGGTGGTCGGTGGTCAGCCGACGTAGGTGTAGTAGCCGTACAGCGGGTTGCGGGTCACCGGGTGCTGGAAGGTGCCGACGGACGGGTTCTGGGCACCGATCATCTGGCCGTTGCCGACGTAGATGCCGACGTGGCCTCCACCGTTCTGGAACACCAGGTCGCCCGGCTTCGGGTTCGAGGTGGGCACGAACAGGCCGGAGCCACGGATCGCGGAGGTGGAGGACGGGATGGTGATCCCGGCCTGGCGGTAGGCCCAGGCCGTGAAGCCGGAGCAGTCCCAGCCGGCGGTGGTCTTGCCTCCGTAGACGTAGGGCACGCCCACGCCGGAGTAGGCGGCGGCCACGACGCCGCTGAGGCCGCCACGCTCCGCTGCCGGCTTCGGGGCCGGCTTGGCGGCGGGCTTCGGGGCGGACTGCGTGGTGGTCGTCCGCGGGGTGGACTGCTCGGTCCGCGAGGCGCGCTCGACGGTGCGCTCGGTGGAGCGCTCGGCCTGGGCCGGGCGCTCGGCCGGAGCGGAACGGGTGGTGGGCTCGGCGGACCGGGTGGTGGTCGCGGCGGCGGGGGCCTCTGCGGCGGCGGGCTGCGGGGCGGGGGCCTCGACGACGGGCTCCGGCTCGGGCTCGGGCTCCGGGGCGGGCTTGGAGGCGACGGGAGCGCGGTTCAGCTCGACCTTGACGTCCTTGGCGGCGGTGACGTTGACGGCGGCGACGGACGCGGCGCGCTCGATGTCCAGGCCCGGGGCCGGGATGCTGGTGGTGGCGCGGACGGCCGTGTCGGCGCCCTGGGCCGGCATGCCGATGGTCAGGACCAAGCCGGAGGCTGCCGCCACGACGGCCGCCTGGCGGCCGACGGTGCCGGCGTTGGCGGACACTGCCTTGGAGATGGCCTCGAGCGGGTTGCTGGTGGCCGGGGTGGCGCGGTGACGTGCAACGGAGCTGCGCTTCGACACGGGATATACCTCTCTCACGTGCCGCCGGGCCTGACCCGCCCCCGCCATGATGGACGACTGCTGAAAGGGCACCGGGCTGCGGGGGGATTGGCAAGACACCGGCCGGCTCTTCCTCGGGAATCCCGCCGAAGGGCCGGGCTCCAAGGTATATGAAACGTTTACCAATGTCACACTCAGGTCACGACGGACTGTGGATAACTCAGGGCCCCGCCCCGGCAATCTCCAGGAAGCGCCTAGTCCGATGGGGAGACGGCCGCCAAAAATGGTGACAAAGTGATTTATCCCACGTCGCGACCGAGCGCGCCACGTGATGGTGCCGTGACCTACACCGGGACGCCTTCCCGCCTCCCGGGAGCCCGGTCAGGGGAGGCTGCGCTCCACGCGGATGTGGGCGGCCGCATCCTGCGAGACCTCGAGGGCGACCCCGCCCTCCGCGGCGTCCGCGGCGCGCACCGTGATGTAGCCGTCACGCGGTGCGATCTCGATGTCCTGCCCGGGGCGGACGCCGGCCAGGGCGAGCTCCGAGAGCAGTTCAGGATCGGTCTGGATGGCCTCGGTGAGGCGGACCACCGTGTACCGGCCCGGAGCGCCGGCGGCCACCGACAGTGCCACCCCGTGCTCCAGGGCTGAACGGGCACCGCTCATGGGCGCATGGAGCTGGTCGAGTCCCGGGATCGGGTTGCCGTACGGGGAGTCGACGGGATGGTCCAGCAGTTCCAGCAGGCGCAGCTCGACCTTCTCGCTCATCACGTGCTCCCAGCGACAGGCCTCCTCGTGGACGTACGCCCAGTCCAGCCCGATGACGTCCGACAGCAGTCGCTCAGCCAGGCGGTGCTTGCGCATCACCTGCACGGCCTTGGCACGGCCTCCCTCGGTGAGTTCGAGGTGCCGGTCGGTGCTGACATGCACCAGGCCGTCGCGTTCCATCCGCGCCACGGTCTGGGAGACGGTCGGCCCAGAGTGCTCCAACCGTTCGGCGATGCGTGCCCGCAGCGGCACGATACCCTCCTCCTCGAGCTCGAGGATGGTGCGGAGGTACATCTCCGTGGTGTCGATCAGATCCGTCACTTCTGACTTTCCTCTCCAGGTCCCTATGGTCCATGGGTGACCGCCCGGCCGGGGAGTCAGGCCGGGCCCGCACACGGGACCGCACCAACCATCCTAGCCACGGCGGGGATCACCCGGGATCACCGGTCGGCCCCGTCGACAGGGTGGTGCACGGGCTGACGGGGACCACGCCCGGGCCTGACATGAATCCCGAGGTCCGGGGCCGATGCGGGAGAATGGGGAGTCGCGACCGGCGTGGCGGCAACGCCGCCCGTCCCCGGGTCGCACGCCCCGTTCCGGGACGACCGTCGAGTCAGGAGATCGCATGAGCACACCCGAGGTGACCATTCCCCAGCAGCTGCTTCCCCGGGATGGACGATTCGGCGCCGGACCGTCCAAGGTCCGCCCGGACCAGGTCCAGGCCCTGGTCGACGCCGGACCGAGGCTGCTGGGCACGTCCCATCGCCAGGCACCGGTGAAGAACCTCGTGGGCAGCGTGCGCCAGGGCCTGACGCAGCTGTTCTCGGCCCCCGAGGGCTACGAGGTGATCCTCGGCGTCGGTGGGTCCACCGCGTTCTGGGACGCCGCCTCGTTCGGCCTCGTCCGGTCCCGTGCCCAGCACCTGTCCTTCGGTGAGTTCGGGTCGAAGTTCGCCAAGGCGACGGACAAGGCGCCGTTCCTGGAGGCCTCCTCCATCCTCACCGCGGAGCCCGGGACACGGCCGGAGCCGCGGGCCGAGGCCGGCGTGGACGTCTACGCGTGGCCGCAGAACGAGACCTCCACCGGCGTGGCCGCCCCCGTGCAGCGCGTGGCCGGGACGGACGAGGACGCCCTGGTGCTGATCGATGCCACCTCGGCGGCCGGCGGACTGCCCGTGGACGTGTCCCAGGCCGATGCCTACTACTTCGCCCCGCAGAAGAACTTCGCCTCCGACGGCGGGCTGTGGCTGGCCCTGTTCTCCCCCGCGGCCCTGGAGCGTGTCGAACAGGTCAAGGCCTCGGGCCGCTGGATCCCGGACTTCCTGGACCTGAAGACCGCGGTGGACAACTCGCTGAAGAACCAGACCTACAACACCCCGGCCCTGGCCACGCTCGTGATGCTGGACAGCCAGCTGCGGTGGATGAACGACAACGGCGGCCTGGACTTCGCCACGGCCCGCACGTCCGACTCGTCCAACCGGGTCTACACCTGGGCCTCGGACTCGTCCTTCGCCACGCCGTTCGTGACCCGCCCGGAGGACCGCTCCGCCGTGATCACCACCGTGGACTTCTCCGACGACGTCGATGCCGCCGCCGTCGCCACGATCCTGCGCACCAACGGCGTGGTGGACGTGGAGCCCTACCGCAAGCTCGGCCGCAACCAGCTGCGCATCGCGACGTTCGCGGCCATCGAGCCAGACGACGTGACGGCCCTGCTCGCCTGCATCGACCACGTCGTCGAGCGACTGGGCTGAGGCTGGCGGCCGGCACGGCAGGACCACCGACCGGCACGAGAACGGCGGGGCACCCGGGTGGGTGCCCCGCCGTTCTCATCGCGGTGACGTGGTCAGGAGGCCGGTTCGGCTCCGGCGTCGGCGTCGGCCACGTCCGAACCGCTATCGACGTCGGCCGCGTCGACGGCGTTCTCGTCGCACTGGTCCTGGCCCTGGTCCCGGCCATCGTGCTCGCCCTCGGGGCCCTCGTCCTCGTCCTCGTCCCCGTCGCCGCGAAAACGGGCCAGGGCCTTCTCCGGGTCCTCGCCGGCGGCGATGGCGTCCAGGCGGATCTTCTCCTCCTGGCTGACCCGTTCGGACCACGGCAGCCAGTCCGGGGCCAGGATGGCGCGCTCACCGGGCAGGAGGCCGACCTCGCACACGGTGACGACCTTGCTGCGCGGGGCGCGGGCCAGGGTCGCGAACCACTCCCACCCGCCGTAACCGGGCAGCGTCGCGGCGAACCGGTGGGTGACGAGCCGGTCGTCGTCGGCCACGGCGCTGACGTGCGCGCCGACCTGGCCGTCCTCGGCCAGGCCGGTCTCCGCGATCAGCGCGGCCCGTGCCTCGTCCACGGCACCGGCCAGCAGCTCGTCGAGCTTCGGTGCCCGACGCCGGGGCGCGCGGGTCGGCTTCGGGGGGATCCGCACGGTGCCTGCGGCCGTCTGCACGGTCTGCGCCTCACCGGGCGGGGTGTCCGCGGTCCGGGCCTCGTCGTCTGTGGCCTGTGCGGCCACCGCTGTCTCAGGCCTCAAGATCGTCCGCAACCTTGCGCAGCGCCATGGCGATCTTCTCGGCCTGGGACCGCTGGGGGTACTTGCCCTTGCGCAGGCCGTTGGAGGCGATGTCGAGCCACTTGATGAGGTCCTCGACCAGCACGGCCATGTCCTCGGGCTTGCGGCGATGGGCGCGCACCACGGAGGGGGCGTCGTCGAGGATCCTGGCGCTGAGGGCCTGCGGGCCGCGGCGCCCCTCCGCCACGCCGAACTCCATGCGCGTGCCGGCGCGGACCTCGGTCACCCCGGCGGGCAGGGCGGAGGCGGGCAGGTGCACTTCCCTGCCGTCCTCGGTGTGCAGGAATCCGAACCCCTTGGCGGAGTCGTAGAACTTTACCTTGCCGGTGGGCATAACTCGTGTCCTTCTCTGTCTTCGGTGCACCCTTCCGGCCGTGGCAGCGTGCCGTCGCCGACCGGTCGGTCCGGGCCGACTGCGGGGGTCGCATGGCCGGGCGTTCACGGTGCGGCGACTCCTGGTGGCCCTGCGGCGGTGCCGGCGTGACGGGCGGGTGCGGCCTCGGGAGTCGTCGTGGACGTCCGGTTCCGGGTGAACCCGCCTCCGTCGCGTGCCGGACGGAAGGGAAAGTCTGTAGCCCTTCAAGGATACCCTCTCGCCCCTCACCCGGGACCTTCCCCCGCGGCGCCGCCCACCGCAGGCGTAGACTGGTCGCCATGTCCGTACGTCCCGCGACCTCCCCAGAGGCCTCCCTCGCCACCGGTCCCGCCGCAGGCTCGAACCCCGAGTCCCTGCCCTGGCTGCGCGCGTTGCTCATCGCGGGCGGGACGCTGACCGCCGTATCCTTCGCCGCCACGGTGCTGCTCCTGGCGTCCTACTTCCTCCAGATCACGGCCTGGCCGGTGTTCTACTGGTTCGGGCTCTTCGGGCTCCCGCTCGGATTCGCGCTGATGCTCGCGTTCGTGGTGATCAAGGCGGTGCTCAGGCGCCGCGCCTGACCCCGGTCGCCGAAGCCATGACGGCCGTCTCGCTGACGAGCCACCTCGCCCGGTGGCCGGACCACCGACTGCACCGCCTGTTCCGGCTCCGACCAGACCTCTGTCATCCGCCCGTTCCCGACGTCGCCGCCCTGGCGGCGAGGGCCAGCACCCAGATGTCCGTGCTGCGTGCCCTCGATGGCCAGGACCGGGCCCATCTCGACGTCCTCGAGGCCATGTCGGCCCTCGCCGCGGCACCCCGGATCCCCGACGCCGTCCAGGGTGCCCCGGGCCGCCGGGTCCCCGACACCGGGGCGGCCGTCACCCGCGCCCGCCTCGCCGCGTTCCTGGGGACCGCCGGTCCTGACGGTCCCGGTTCCGACGCCGTGGACTCGGTCCTGCATGACCTGGCGGACGCCGCCCTGGTGCTGCCCGCCGGTGACGGTTGGCAGTTGCCGTTGGCCGTCACCACCGCGATCGGCCCCCACCCGCTGGGCCTGGGGCGCAGCCTGGCGGTGCTCCTACCCGAGGACGGTCCCGCCGGTTCCGGCGGACGGCCCACCCGCCCGGGGCCCGTCCCGGCCCCCGAACCACCGACGGACCGCGCCGAGGTCCTCGCGGCCCTCGGCCGCCGCACCGAGGACCCGGAGCTGCTGGCCCGGGCCACCGCCGCCCTGGACGTGCTGCAGTCCGCTCCCGTGGCGCGGTTGCCCGGACCACCGGGACCGGTCCTCGACCTGCTCCTGGACACCGGCCTGCTGGTCCGGACCGGCAGGTTGCCGGACGGCACCGACCTAGCCGAGCACCCGCTCGAGGCCGGGCTGGCCTGGCGCGACGGAACCGCCGGACGCCGGATGGATGTCACCGCGCCGTCGCCGCAGGACCGCACCGTGCCCTCCGCGCTGTCCTCGAACGCCGCCCTGGCCGCCATGACCGACCTGTTGCGCGGTTGCGCCGACCTCCTGGACGGACTGGTCGAGGGACTGCCGACCCTGCGCTCGGGCGGTGTCGGCGTGCGGGAGGTGAAGCGGCTGGCCGACTCCACCGGTTCGACGCCCGAGGACACGTCCTGGCTGCTGGAACTGCTCGCCGCGACCGGTCTCGTGGTCCTGGATCCGGACACCTCCCGCTGGGTCGTCGCCGCCGAGGCGGAGGACTGGCGCAGCAGCGAGCGCCAGGTGCAGTGGGAGGCGCTCGTCCTGGGCTGGCTGGGCAGCGGACGCGCGCCCCTGCTCGGCCCGGTGCCCACGGTCCGTGGCGTTCCGTCCGGTTCCTCGTCCGGGGCAGCGCCCTCGACGGCGGGTGGCGGGCGGGCGCTGGCCTCCGACCGGAACCGGCCCGATGCGCCCGGGTTGCGGGCCGCCGTGCTGGAGACCGCCCTCGAGCTCGCGGAGGAACGGCCGGGTGTGCTGGTGGATGAGGCGGTGGCCGGGCGCCTCCGGTGGCGCAGCCCCCGCCAGTCCGCCCGGACCGCTCCGTTCACCGCACCGCTGCTGACCGAGGCGGCCAGGCTCGGCCTGACCGGTGCCGGCGCCCTCACCGCGGCCGGCGCCCTCGTCGCCGCCGGCCGCCTCGGAGAGGCCGCCGACGCCGTCGGGACGGCACTTCCCGCTCCGCTGACCCGGGTGCGCCTGCAGGGCGACCTGACCGCCGTGGCCCCCGGGTACCTCGACCCCGAGGTGGCGCGGACGCTGGCGGCGATGGCCGACGCCGAGGGAGACGGTGCGGCCCGGGTCTACCGGTTCTCCGACGACTCCCTGTACCGCGCCCTGGACACGGGGCTGGACGCGACCGCGATCGAGCAGTTCCTGGCCGCGCACTCCGAGGACGAGCTGCCGCAGTCGCTGCGTTATCTGGTCCGCGACGTCGCGCGCCGCCATGGGGCGGTGACCGTCGGCGCCGCCGGGTCCTGGCTGCGAATGGAGGACGAGGCCCTGCTGGATGCGATCGTTGCCGATCCGGTCCTGGCCGAGGCCGGACTGGAGCGGGTGGCACCCACGGTCGCGGTGTCCACGGTCGGCGAGCGCGAACTGCACAGGATGCTCGTCGCCGCCGGACACCGGTCCTCCCGTCGGCCGCGCACGCCGGACCGCAACGGGACCCCTGACCCCACTGGGGCCGGCGCGGCCGATCTCGGGCCGTCCAGGCTGCGGCGGGCGACCCCGGCGACCGGGACGGTGGACTCCGTGTTCCCGGCCCCCGTCCGGGCGGTGCGGTGGACGCCCAGTGAGGAGGAGCTGGCTGCCCAGGTCGCCCGGTTGCGGGCCGCTCCCCGTCCCTCGCCCAGCGGGCCGGGCACCGAGGAGGCCGTCGTGCTGTTGCGCCACGCCGCCCGGCAGCGGAGCGAGGTCGACCTGGTCACCGTGGACCAGCGGGGCCATCGGCAGTCGTTGCGGGTGGTGCCCCTGGCCGTGGCCGGTGGCCGCGTCCGCTGCCTCGTCCCCTCCCGCGAGGCTGAGACGGTGGTGCCCCTCCACCGCGTCGTCTCCGCGGAGCCCGCCGGGGCAACCGAGCCCGTGACCACCCCCGCATCCCCCACGACCGACCAGGAGGACCCATGCCCGACGGACCGTTGATCGTACAGTCGGACAAGACCGTGCTACTGGAGGTGGACCACCCGGACGCCACCGAGGCCCGGCACGCGCTGGCCTCCTTCGCCGAGCTCGAACGCGCTCCGGAGCACGTGCACACCTACCGGATCACGAACCTGGGCCTGTGGAACGCCCGCGCGGCCGGGGTGGACGCCGAACGCGTGCTCGACGTCCTGTTGACCCACTCGCGCTACCCGGTGCCCCATGCGTTGCTGGTGGACATCGACGACACCATGAGCCGCTACGGCCGGCTGCGGCTGGAGAACGACCCCGTCCACGGACTCGTCCTGCGCACCGACGACCATCCGGTGCTCGAGGAGGTCCTGCACGCCCGGAAGACCGCGGACATGTTCGGTCCCCGCATCGACGGCCGGACCGTGGTGGTCCACGTGGCCAGCCGCGGACAACTCAAGCAGGCCCTGCTCAGGCTCGGCTGGCCCGCCGAGGACGCCGCCGGTTACGTGGACGGCACGCCCTACCCCATCGGGCTCACCGAGGTACCGGCGACCGGTGAGCTTCCGGACGGGGAGTACCCGGACGGCGACGCGGTCGGCACCGCTCCGGGGGAACCCTGGCGACTGCGCCCGTACCAGCGCATGGCGGTGGAGAACTTCTGGGCGGGCGGTTCCGGGGTCGTGGTGCTGCCGTGCGGGGCGGGCAAGACCCTCGTGGGCGCAGGCGCCATGGCGACCGCGGGTGCCACCACGCTGGTCCTGGTGACGAACACGGTCTCCGCGCGGCAGTGGAAGGCCGAGCTGCTGCGGCGGACCACGCTGACCGAGGCCGAGATCGGTGAGTACTCGGGGGCGGTCAAGGAGGTCCGTCCGGTCACGATCGCCACCTACCAGGTGCTGACCACCAAACGGGGCGGGATCTATCCGCACCTGGAGCTGGTCAACGACCACGACTGGGGGCTGATCATCTACGACGAGGTGCACCTGCTGCCCGCGCCCATCTTCCGGTTGACGGCAGACCTGCAGGCCCGGCGTCGGCTGGGGTTGACTGCCACCCTGGTGCGTGAGGACGGACGGGAGTCCGAGGTGTTCTCGTTGATCGGGCCGAAGCGCTACGACGCCCCGTGGAAGGACATCGAGGCCCAGGGCTACATCGCCCCGGCCGAGTGCATCGAGGTGCGGGTGGAGTTGCCCAGGGATGAGCGGGTGGCCTACGCGATGGCCGAGGACGCCGACAGGTACCGGCTGTGCTCCACCTCCGAGGTGAAGCTGCCCGTGGTGCGCTCCATCGTCGAACGGCACCCCGGCGAGCAGGTGCTGGTCATCGGCCAGTACCTCGACCAGCTCCAGGAGCTCGGGGAGCTCCTGGATGCTCCCGTCCTGACCGGGTCGACGTCGGTGGCGGAGCGCCAACGCCTCTTCGGCGCCTTCCGGGACGGGGAGATCGGGGTACTGGTGGTGTCCAAGGTGGCCAACTTCTCGATCGACCTGCCCGAGGCCTCGGTGGCCGTGCAGGTCTCCGGGGCCTACGGTTCCCGCCAGGAGGAGGCCCAACGTCTCGGCCGGCTGTTGCGTCCGAAGGAGGATGGCAAGTCCGCCCACTTCTACACCGTGGTCTCCCGCGACACGCTGGACCAGGACTACGCCCAGAAGCGGCAGCGATTCCTGGCCGAGCAGGGGTACGCGTACACGATCCTCGACGCCGCGGACCTGGCCCAGCCCTAGGGTGGTGCCCGCTGCCGTCGTCACGGCGGTGGCTCCGCAGCCCGGGACCGTCCGGTACCCCGAAATCCTCGCACAGCAAACGTTCAGGAAATGCTCAGCGAACGGGTGGACGATGGAATCCATGAAGTCCAAAGAGCCCGAAGCCAAGCTCCTGGTCGTCGATGACGAGCCCAATATCCGAGAGCTGCTGTCCACCTCCCTGCGTTTCGCCGGGTTCGAGGTGGTGGCGGCCGCGAATGGCCGCGAGGCCCTGGCCGCTGCGGAGAAGGACCAGCCGGACCTGGCCGTCCTGGACGTGATGCTGCCGGACATGGACGGTTTCACGGTCACCCGCAAGCTCCGCGCGGCCGGCCGGCACTTCCCGGTCGTGTTCCTCACTGCCCGCGATGACACCGAGGACAAGGTCACCGGGCTGACCGTCGGCGGTGACGACTACGTCACCAAGCCGTTCTCCCTCGACGAGGTGGTCGCCCGCATCCGGGCCGTGCTGCGCCGCACCGCCCCGGCCGACGGTGATGACGCCGTCCTGCGGGTCGACGACCTCGAGCTCGACGACGACGCCCATGAGGTGCGCCGGGCCGGCGAGGTGGTGGAACTGTCCCCCACCGAGTTCAAGCTGCTGCGCTACCTGATGATGAACCCGAACCGCGTACTGTCCAAGGCGCAGATCCTGGACCACGTCTGGGAGTACGACTTCAACGGGGACGCCTCGATCGTGGAGTCGTACATCTCCTACCTCCGCCGGAAGATCGACCGCCCCGACCTGCCGGACATGATCCAGACCAAGCGCGGCGTCGGTTACCTGCTGCGCTCCGCTGAGAAGCGCTGACCGTCCGTATCCTTGATGGCATGCCCCCACCCGTGAACCACAACGGGCGCTTCCGGCCGTTCCACGAGATCGTCCGGACCTGGAAGACCTCCTCGTTGCGCACCCAGCTGGTGGTCATGACCAGCGGCCTGATGCTGCTGGCCGTGGCCGTGACCGCCGCGCTGACCGCGTCCCTGTTCCGGCAGGAACTGGTGCGGCAGATCGACGAGGACCTGTTCGCCAACCGCAGCAATGTCTCGATCTACCTGACCAGCCTCGGCATGGGCACGGACTATTTCTCCTCGCCCCAGTCCATCCTGCGCTTCTACGGCGAACTGCAGGACAACGAGGGGCGGACCACCACGAACTCCTCCTTCACCGGGGCCGACGAGGACCGGCCGGTCATTCCCGGGATGACGGCACAGGAGGTCCTGTCGAGGGGAACCCAGGCGTTCGAGGTTCCCGGCACCCACGCGGACTCCCGCGGGTGGCGGGTGAAGGTCTACCGCCTGGAGTCCGGTGAGGGTTCCCTGGCCATCGCGCTGCCCCTGGAACCGGTGTACAGCTCCGTGGACCGGGTGATGTCCCTCGTGGCCACCATCGGCCTGCTGGCCACCGCGGGCGCCTCGGCGATCGCCTACGCGGTGACCACCCGCGCGTTCCGCCCGCTGCTGCGGGTGGAGCGCACGGCGGCCCAGATCGCGGCCGGCGACCTCTCCCAGCGCGTGGAGATGGGTGCCCCGGACACCGAGGTCGGCCGGCTGTCCCGTTCCCTGAACGCCATGCTGGCCCATATCGAGACCGCGTTCCGGTCCAAGGAGCAGTCCGAGGAACGCATGCGCCGGTTCATCCAGGACGCCTCGCACGAGTTGCGCACTCCGCTGGTCACCATCCGGGGCTTCTCCGAGCTCTACCGGCACGGCGGGATCTCCGAGAAGGAGGACGTGGACGCCGCCATGGGCCGGATCGAGGGTGAGGCCAAGCGGATGAGCCAGCTCGTGGAGGACCTGTTGACGCTGGCCCGCCTGGACGAACAGCGGCCGCTGGACCATGAGCCGGTGGACCTGATGATGCTGGCCCACGACGCCGTCCTGGACGCCCGCGTCAACGCGCCGGACCGGGAGGTCAGGCTCGAGGGACTCGACGGCGGGCGCGCCGGTTCCGCGCCCACTTCCGGGGATGAGGGCCGGCTGCGGCAGGTGGTGGCCAACCTCGTGACCAACGCCCTGCGGTACACCCCGGAGGGCACTCCGTTGGAGATCGCCGTCGGTACGGTGGACGTGCTGCCGGGGTCGGTCGACTCCGACGGCCAGCAGGTGCACGGCTCGCGCGACTCCGTGATCGAGATCCGGGACCACGGACCCGGCATCGACGAGGACGACGCCGCCCGGGTCTTCGAGCGCTTCTACCGGGCGGACTCCTCCCGCCAACGGGAGACCGGCGGCACGGGCCTGGGGCTGGCCATCGTGGCGGCGATCGTCGCCCAGCACGACGGCACCGTACGGCTGACCCAGACGCCCGGGGGTGGCGCCACCCTCTCCGTGCGCCTGCCCTGGATCCCCGCCGCACAGGACCAGGACGAACAGTCCGATGAGGATGGGGCGGCCGGGACGGACCAGGCTGGGGACGGGGCCCCCGTCGCAGACGCGGACCTGCCGGTGGACGGGGACGAACGGGCCCGCGAGCAGTCCGGCGCCGGCCGACCGGTGAACGGCAGGCAGCCGAGCGGCAGGCAGGCGGCCCCGGGGAAGCCGGTACGGAACGGACGCGGCGTGATGCGTGGCCGGCGCAAGCCACCCATCCCGCCGCGTCCTGCACAGGCGCCCGGCGGGACGTCGTCCTCCACAGCAGAGTAGGAGGCCCTGCCGGGTGCCCGACGGGGCTCCTAGCGTGGACAGGGAGCCGGACCACTCCGGCCCGGTCGGTCCGACCGCCTCGCGGCGACCGGACCGGCATCCAGATCCCCCACCCACAGGAGTGAACATGGCGCTCGTCCAGATCGACACCGAAGACCTGATGGCCAAGAGCCAGGCCGTGGAGGGCTCCATCGGCCGGCTGCAGGCCGAGGTCAACGCGATGGAGGCCAACCTGCGCCAGCTGCAGGACACCTGGCGCGGCCAGGCCTCGAACAACTTCCAGACCATCCTGACCGAGTGGCGGGCCACCCAGGCCCGCGTCGAGGAGTCGCTGGTGTCCATCCGCGGGGCCATGACCCATGCGGCCCAGCAGTACCTGGACGCCGAGACCGCGAACGCCTCGATGTTCCGCGGCTGACCTCCCGGGCCCTGACGTCAGCCGGGTGGGTGGAGGTGCGCAGGCGATCCATCTCCACCCACCCGGCTGAAACCTAGGATGGGGACCATGGCCGTGCTGATCGATCCGGCACGGTGGCCCGCCCACGGCACCGTGTTCTCCCACCTGGTCTCGGACCACTCCCTGGCGGAGCTGCACGCCTTCGCCGAGGAGGCCGGGATCCCCCGCCGCGCCTTCGACGGGGACCACTATGACGTCCCCGTCGAGCGATACCCGGCCCTGGTGGCGTTGGGCGCCGAGGAGGTCAGCGGCGCCGAGCTCGTCCGTCGCCTGGTCGCCTCCGGGTTGCGTATCCCGGCCAGTCACCGGCCGGGCAAGCTGGACAAGATCCTCACCCAGCGGTTCAACCGGTTGCTGCCCGGTCACTCCCCCCTCGAACGGGAACCCGTGGTGGCAGACCTGTTGGCCCGGTGGTCCGAACCCCACCGCCACTACCACGACCGTTCCCACCTGCTGGCCGTGCTGAAAAGCGTCGACCTGCTGCTGCGCCAGGGAGAGGACTGCGGTCGCTGGGACCGGGCCGTCAAGCTGGCCGCCTGGTTCCACGACGCCGTCTACCGCGGCGACCCCGGCCGGCCACCCGGACAGGACGAGGAGGACTCCGCGGTGCTGGCGGAGACCGTCCTGTCGGATCTCGGCCTACCGGACCCGGAGATCGCAGAGACGGCCCGGCTGGTCCGGCTGACCATCACTCACGACCCGGACCCCGAGGACCGCTCCGGCGCCGTGCTCAGTGATGCGGACCTGGAGGTGCTGGGCCGTGGTCGCGGTGACTACGCGCGGTACCTGGCCGCCGTCCGGAAGGACTTCGCGCACGTGCCGGACGATGCCTTCGCCGCAGGCCGGGCCGCCGTCGTGCAGTCCCTGCTGGACGCCGACCCGCTGTACTGGACCGAGACGGGTCGCCGGATGTGGGACGGTGCGGCCCGCCACAACCTCTCCGCGGAGCTGCACCCCACCTCCCGGTGGTGGTTCCGCCGCTAAGGGTCCGGAACCGGACAGGGCGAGCGGTGCCCGTCCGGCGATGCGCCAGGACACGAGAAGGCCCGGCCCCCGGGAGACAAACCGGGAACCGGGCCTTCGCCGTCACTGGCGTCCGAGGCGGGATCAGTCCCGCCCGGACGGCCGGTGATGCCTGCTAGGAGCAGGTCATCACATCATGCCGCCCATACCGCCCATGCCACCCATGTCGTCGCCACCCGGCATGGCAGCGGCCGGCTCGGGCTTGTCGGCCACGACGGCCTCGGTGGTCAGGAACAGGCCGGCGATCGAGGCGGCGTTCTGCAGGGCAGAGCGGGTCACCTTGACGGGGTCGTTGATGCCGGCGGCCAGCAGGTCCTCGTACTCGCCGGTGGCGGCGTTCAGGCCGTGGCCGGCGGCCAGGCCCTTGACCTTGGCTGCCACCACGCCCGGCTCCAGCCCGGCGTTGAAGGCGATCTGCTTCATCGGGGCCTCAATGGCGACCTTGACGATGTTGGCGCCGGTGGCCTCGTCACCCTCGAGGGACAGCGAGTCGAAGGCCTTGGTGCCGGCCTGGATCAGGGCGACGCCACCGCCGGCGACGATGCCCTCCTCCACGGCGGCCTTGGCGTTGCGCACGGCGTCCTCGATGCGGTGCTTGCGCTCCTTGAGCTCCACCTCGGTGGCTGCACCGGCCTTGATGACGGCCACGCCGCCGGCCAGCTTGGCCAGGCGCTCCTGCAGCTTCTCGCGGTCGTAGTCGGAGTCGGTGTTCTCGATCTCGGCACGGATCTGGTTGACCCGTCCGGCGATCTCCTCGGCGTCACCGGCACCCTCGACGATGGTGGTCTCGTCCTTGGTGACGACGACCTTGCGGGCGGTGCCCAGCAGGTCCAGGGTGGCGTTCTCCAGCTTGAGGCCGACCTCCTCGGAGATGACCTGGCCACCGGTGAGGATGGCGATGTCCGCCAGCATGGCCTTGCGGCGGTCACCGAAGCCCGGGGCCTTGACGGCCACGGACTTGAAGGTGCCGCGGATCTTGTTGACCACCAGGGTGGCCAGGGCCTCGCCCTCGACGTCCTCGGCGATGATCAGCAGCGGCTTGCCGGACTGCATGACCTTCTCCAGCAGGGACACCATGTCCTTCACGTTGGAGATCTTGGAGTTGACGATGAGGATGTACGGATCCTCCAGCACGGTCTCCTGGCGCTCCGCGTCGGTGACGAAGTAGCCGGAGATGTAACCCTTGTCGAAGCGCATGCCCTCGGTGAGCTCGAGCTCCAGGCCGAAGGTCTGGGACTCCTCGACGGTGACGACACCCTCCTTGCCGACCTTGTCCAGGGCCTCGGCGATCAGGGCACCGATCTGCGGGTCGGCGGCGGAGATCGACGCGGTGGCGGCGATCTGCTCCTTGGTCTCGATCTCCTTGGCGGAGGCGATGAGCTCGGTGGTGACGGCCTCGACGGCCTTCTCGATACCGCGCTTCAGGGACAGCGGGTCGGCGCCGGCGGCCACGTTGCGAAGGCCTTCCTTGACCAGGGCCTGGGCCAGCACGGTGGCGGTGGTGGTGCCGTCACCGGCGACGTCGTCGGTCTTCTTGGCGACCTCCTTGACGAGCTCGGCGCCGATCTTCTCGTACGGATCCTCGAGCTCGATCTCCTTGGCGATGGAGACACCGTCGTTGGTGATGGTGGGCGCGCCCCACTTCTTCTCCAGCACCACGTTGCGGCCGCGGGGGCCGAGGGTCACCTTGACGGCGTCGGCAAGGGTGTTCAGGCCCTTCTCCAGGCCGCGGCGCGCCTCTTCGTCGAATGCAATGGTCTTGGCCATGTGTGCACTGTCCTTTCTGGACCTTGGCGTTGCTTGGCAGTGTTCAACCGACCTGTGCAGTGCCCGCGACGGACGGCCCTGGGCCGGGCCTCACCACGTTCAGGTCAAACTCGTGGCGCGGACCACCCGCATGCCTGCGGGCCTTGGCAGTCCGAACCACTGAGTGCTAGTCCATATTTAGCACTCGGCACACCCGAGTGCAAACGTCGGGACGGGCCCTGGACGGTTGTTCAGCGTGCAGGGGAATCCGTGTCCGGAACGCAGGGGGCGCGGTAGCACGTCAGCCGGCGTAGGAGGCGGTGACCACCACGGCGATGCCCGGGATCCGTCCGTCGTAGACCGCCGGCAACCCGAGCCGGGCTGCGACCGCCTGGGCGGTGACCGGGTTCGAGGAGTAGAAGACCGCGGAGGAGGACACCGGGTATCCCGACCAGTTCCCGGCGGTGGCCACCGTGAAGCCGGAACCGGAGAGCGTGCCGCCGACCCGGCCGGCCAGCCCGTTGACCCGGGAGGCGTTGTAGACCTCCACCGGGAAGGAGTAGTCCACCGTCTCCGGCTCCTGGGTCTGCGTGGGAGTCGGTGTGGGTTCCGGCGTCTTCGTGGGCTGCGGGGTCGTGGTCGGCTGGGGCGTCGTGCTGACTTCCGGGGACCTGGCCGGTGGCGCGGACGACGGCGCCGCCGTGGCCGTGCCGGCGGCCGAGGGGTCGGCGGTCCCCGCCCCGGCACCGGGCCGGGCCGCCCCCGGGGAGGTTCCCTGCCCCGGCGCCGCCGACCCGGACACCGACGCCTCCGCAGCACCGGGCCGGGCGGTCTCCTGGACCCGCAGCGTGGGCAGGATGAAGTACGAGAACGCCCCGATCACCAGGGCCAGGGCGGCGGCGAGCGAGATCCAGGTCAGCCCGGACGGGCCGGTGCCGCCGGACGGCTCCGCCACGGCCCGATGGCTGCCCTTGCGGTTGCGGTATTCGGGCACGTCATCGAACTGATCGCGCGGGTACTCAGTCATGGACCATCATCACCAGATCTTCGGCACCGGGCGGCGCCGGGGTGGCTGCCGCAGACGTGGCCACGGCCCCATGACCGTGGCGCTCAGGCCTCCTGCCGCCTGGCGCTGCGGGCCCGGTGGCGAGTCGTCCGTAGTCTACGCAATCTCTTGACCAGCATCGGCTTGTGGGCCAGGGCCTCCTGACGGTCGAGCAGGCCGTTGAGCACCTGGTAGTACGTGGTGGCCGAGATGGAGAACCGGTCGCGGATCGCCTGGTCCTTCGCCCCGCCGTACTTCCACCACTGGTCCTCGAAGTCCAGGATGTCCCGGTCCCGCTCGGACAATGCCGACGACGCCCCGGGCTCCTGCCCGCTCGCGCCCTCCAGCCCGTCGTCCTGTCCCCGGTCAGCGCGCGGGTCGTCCTCGCGCTCCGAGGGGACGGGGTCAGCTGCAGTCATGGGAGGGTCCTTCCGGGAAGTGGTCCCCCGCCGCGCGTCTGTTCGGGCACCCACGGCGCTGGACGGAGTACTCCACAGTCTACTCCGCCGAACTACAGCGGTGTCATTCGATAGTCTGCACCGATGAGACTGCTCGAACCACTGGATCCCGGATGGGAGCGCGCCCTGGCGCCCCAGCAGGAGGCCCTGGATGCCGTCGGGCGCGAGGTCAAGGCCCGGAGGGCCGACGGGGAGCAGGTCCTCCCGGCGCCGGAGAACATCCTGCGGGCCTTCCGGCAGCCCTTCGACGAGGTGCGGGTGCTGATCCTGGGCCAGGACCCCTATCCCACGCCGGGGCACCCGATCGGGATGAGCTTCGCCGTGGACCGGCACGTGTCACCGCTGCCACGCTCACTCGTGAACATCTACCAGGAACTGTCCGAGGACCTCGGCATCCCCCGGCCCCCACGGTGACCTGACCGCCTGGACCGGGCAGGGCGTGCTGCTGCTGAACCGGGTCCTGACCGTGGCCGCCGGCCAGCCCGCCAGCCATCGTGGATTGGGGTGGGAGCGGGTGACCGAGGCCGCCGTGGAGGCACTGTCCGGACGAGGCACCCCGCTGGTGGCCATCCTGTGGGGCGCCGATGCACGGAAGATGGCCCCGGTGCTGCAGCGGCACGCGCCCGCGGACGCCCCCCTCGGGATCATCGAGTCGGCCCACCCGTCCCCGCTCTCGGCGCGGCGCGGGTTCTTTGGCTCGCGGCCGTTCAGCCGCACCAACCAGTTGCTGGAGCAGTGGGGCGCCGAACCGGTCGACTGGCGCGTCGACCACTCCTGACCCCTCCGACCACGCCGCGCGGACCGGTCATCGACGGCCGATCCGGCGCCGTTCGTTGGCCTGCAGGGCGGTGGTGAACGGACGGGCCAGGGTGTCGCCCAGGACCACGCCGGCGGCGATGGCCATGATGGTGGCGGAGGCGTTGAACAGCCCGACGAGCCCGTCCACGAGGGCGCCGCTGTCCATGGCGATGCCGTACATGGACCGGAAGATGGTCAGTCCGGGCAGCAGGAACAGGATGGCCGGCACGGCCACCACGAGCTGGGGCGCGCCCATCCTCAGGGCCACGTACCGGCCGACGGCGCCGATGACCACGGCGGCGATGGCGGGGGTCAGCCGGGGCCCCACGCCCAGGGCCTCCGCGCCGGCGTAGGCCGCGAAACCCGTCAGGGACACCAGGGCGGTGGGCAGCAGCAGCTTCCACTCGGACTGCTCGAAGATCGAGTCCCAGACGGCCGCCAGGAAGACGAGCAGGCCCATGAACCAGACCGGGTACGTGGAGGAGCTGGCGTTGTCCACGTCCAGTTCCGCGAAGCCCATCAGGCTGGCGAACACCACGGCGGACATGATCCCCGCGATCAGCGCCGCGAAGATGAGGGCCGCGGAGACAAACCTGCCTGCGGCGGTCACGGGGAAGCCGTTGATCGCGTCCTGCACCGCGGAGACGAAGCGGCCCGACGGCAACAGGAGCATGATCCCGCCGGCCACCACCAAGGACGGCCCCAGCGGCACGTCGAGCTCGAAGAGCACCAGGGCGATCACGGTGGCGATGAAGCCACCGGCCATCGTGGCGAAGAACTCCGGGATCCGGGCCCGGCCCATCACGTCCATCACGGTGATCAGCAACGAGGTGGACAGCAGGGCCACACCGGCACCGACCAGCCCGCCGCCGATGAACAGCACGAAGGTGGCCGCGAACAGGCCGGCGGACAGCGTGTTGAGCCACTTCGGGAACGGCTTGGGCTTGTGCCGGATGTCGGCCAACCGCTGTTGGGCCTCGTCCCGGTCCACCTCTCCGGCGGCGATCGCGGACACCAGCCGGTGCATCAGCGCCAGGCCCGCGTAGTTCTGCGACCAGGACCGCACCACGCGCTGCAGCGTGTACGGCGTCTTGCCGGCGGGTGCGTAGTTCAGCGAGATCGACTGGTTGGTGATGTCCACCTCGGTCTCGTGCACGCCGAAGGCCTGGGTCACCACGATGATCGAGGTCTCCACCTCGAGGGCACCGGCGCCGAAGCGGAAGAGGGTCTCGGCCAGTTTCAGCGCGAAGTCCAGGGTGGTCCGCTCGTCGGCGTCCGCCAGCCGGGTGGTGCGCAGGTAGGGGTTGGCGTACGGGCTGCCGGCGATCCGGTCCACCATGGACAGGGCCTGCGTCGGCAGCGGTTCCGAGTACATGATCCGCCGGATCGCCGAGCTGCCGGAGAACCGCAACCGGGGCTTCTTCGGCCCCCGCAGGGCCACCGGGGCGGCCGGCGGCTCGCCGGTGATCGGCTCGGAGGGCGCCAGCACGGACTGCGGCACCGGCACGGAGCTGGGCGGCTCCGTGATCGGGGTGTCGGTGACGGGCCCGACGCCGGCGCCGTCGGCGGCGACGGGGGCGGTGACCGTGGGCTGCGGACCGGTCGCCGGGGCGGCGGTGGGGGTCTGCCCGGTCGGCACGTGGCCGGCGGCCTCGGCCGCCGGGCCCAGGGGGAAGTCCGTGATCGAGCTAGTGGCGGGGGCGCTCTCCTCCACGGCGGGACGGCCGGAGGCGGGGTGCTCCCCGGAGGGTGCTCCCGCGGGAGTCTGTGCCGCGGGGCGGATGATGGGGATCTGGGACAGTTCCACGGGCGGTTCCTGGATGTTCCGGCGTCCCGATCGCGTCCTGGCCTGATCGTCCACGGCTGTCTATCCTCCTGTCCCGTCAGTGCCGGCTCGCGGGGTCTCCCGCACCGCCGCCGGCTGCACTCTCCGCTGTCCTGTCCCTGCCCGGTCCGGGGCGGACGGGCGGCCCACGGCACACTGTAGTGCCCCATTTAACGACTGAAGGGCCCGTACCGGGCCCTTCAGGAGTGGTGGATCTTACTGGACTCGAACCAGCGACCTCTCGCGTGTGAAGCGAACGCTCTAACCAACTGAGCTAAAGATCCAACAGCGTGCCAGCGTCTTCCCCGTCGGGGGCTGACAGCTATGAAAGCTTAGCAGAACTGAGGCCCAGTCCGAAAACGCGCTGCGTGAGCCGCGGTGACGGGTGCTCGGCGCGGCGCACCTACGATGAACGGCATGGACTCCTTCACGCGGCTGGGCACGCATCCGGCCTTCCGGACCGGCGCCTCCGTGGCCGTGGCCACGGGCCTCTACGGGATCTCCTTCGGCGCCCTCGGGCTCGCGGCGGGGCTGGACGTGTGGCAGACGATCGCCCTGAGCGCGCTGATGTTCACGGGTGGTTCGCAGTTTGCCTTCGTGGGGGTGCTGGCCGGCGGGGCGGGGGTGCCGCGGCCACGGGTGCCGCCAGCCTGCTCGGGGTCCGCAACGCGGTCTACGGGATCCAGCTCAACGCCATGATGCGGCCCGGTCCCGCCCTGAAACCACTGGCCGCGCACGTGACCATCGACGAGTCCGCGGCCACGTCCATGGCCCAGCCCGATCCGCACGGGCGCCGCATCGGGTTCTGGACGGCCGGCGTCGGGGTGTGGCTGACATGGGTGGCCTTCACCGTGCTCGGCGCGGTCGCCGGGGACCTGATGGGCGACCCGAAGGCCTGGGGGTTGGACGGTGCGGCCGCCGCGGCGATGCTCGGCCTGCTGTGGCCCCGGTTGAAGACCGGTGACGCCTGGACCCTGGCAGCGGTGACGGCGCTCGTCACCACGATCGCCCTGCCGGCACTGCCCTCCGGGATCCCGATCCTGGTCGCCGGGGCCGTGGCGGGGCTGTGGGGCTGGTTCGGGTCCCCGGCACGCCGGGGGCCTGGTCCGCGGGGAGGCCACCCGGGTCAACTGGGGCGTGCCCGGACGCAACAGACCGGCACGAGGGAGTCGGCGGCGTGAGCACGTGGGAATGGATCCTGCTGGCGAGCGCGATCGCCTTCGGGACCAAGTTGCTGGGCTACCTCGTGCCCGCGACGATCCTGGACGACCCGCGGATGCTGCGCACGGCCAACGCGGTGACGATCGGGCTGCTGTCCGCGCTCGTGGTGATGAACACCGCCGCCGTCGGCCAGGGACTGGCACTGGATGCCCGGCTCGGGGCTGTCGTGGCCGCCGCGGTCGCGCTGGTGCTGCGGGCCCCGTTCCTGGTGGTCGTGATCACCGGTGCGGTGGCCGCAACCGGATTGCGCCTGCTCGGCGTCCCCTGAGGGATCGCACGGGCGTCCACCGCGGGGCCTGCCTGCCCCGCTCGGGTCGTCGCGGCCCTCCACGCGGACGGCGCCACCTCCCCCAGCCGGGAACGGCAAGGCCCCGGACCGCCATCTGCGGTCCGGGGCCTTGCCGTCGCGGTGCGTCAGTTGAAGCGGCCCGCGACACTGAGCATGTTCGCCGTGGAGTAGTCGATGTCCGTCAGGGTGACTCCGGAGGCAGGGTTGCGTGCATGGGCGATGGTGTCCGCGTCCACGACCACGGCCACGTGGTAGACGCCGGTGGACTTGCCGTTGTTCGACCAGTAGACGAGGTCGCCGGTCTTGGCCTGCGAGACCGGCACGTGCTGGTCGGCAGCGGTGTACTGGTCCTTGGAGGTGCGCGGCAGGGACTGCCCGCCGGCGGCGAACGCGCCGGTGGTGAACCCGGAGCAGTCATACCCGTAGGGGCCGCTGCCCCCGTACTGGTAGAAGGTCTTGGTGCTCTTGGCCTTGGTGGTGGCCCAGGTGGCGGTCTTCGCCTTCCAGGTGGCGGTGGTGGTCGAGGCCCGGTGGACCTTGACCGGCAGCGGAGTCATCTTGGCGGTCTTTACGTCGCCGCGGTGGGCGATGATGCTGTTGGCCTTGTAGAGGGCTACGGCGGTCTCACCGCGGGTGATGGCCTTCTTCGGGCGGTACGTACGGTCGGAGTAACCGGAAGAGAAGCCGCGGCTGCGCATGAAGGCGGCCTGGTTGTAGTAGGCCTTGCCCCGGGATAGGTCCTTGAAGGGGGACTTGACCGGGCCCTTGTACTTGGAGCCGGAGAGCTTGTAGAGGATCACGGAGGCGTCCCCGCGGGTGATCGCTTGGCTGGGCTTGAACTTCCGGCCCGAGTGCCCGTAGGACAGTCCTGCCTGGCCCAGCCAGTTCACGGCTTCGGTGTAGCTCTTGCCCTTGGGGACGTCGGTGAAGTACTGCTTGCCCTTGGTGTGCTTGGGTGTGACCTGCTTGTAGAGCATCACCGCGAAATCGGCGCGGGTGACGGTCTTGGTGGGTCGGAAGGTGCGGTCGGCATAACCGGTGCTGATGCCCTTGCAGTTCACCCAGGACACGGCCTGGTAGACGCTGACGCTGGTCTTGGCCCTCGGGACGTCCTTGAAGTTCGAGGTGGTGCAGCTGGCGGCCGCGGCTCCCGGGGCGGTGGCCACAGAGCCTGCCAGGGTCAGGGTGAGCCCGAGGACGAGTGCGGCCACGGCCGAAAGGATGGCGGCCGGCAGGGTGCCCCGGGCGCCGGGCATGGGTGCGGAGGTGTACATGCGGGTGATCCAGTTCGTGTGCGTCGGTCAAGGTGCGATAACGAAGTACACGGGGAGTATGTCACGGATCAGTCACAAAGTCCCTGTCAGAGGCCGAATTCATGGTCTCGAGGTCGCACCGACCGAGGTTGTCCTGAACCGGGAGGGTTAGCTGTGATGTCCAGGGAGGTTGGTCAGTCGGGTGACCGGTGGCTGGCCTCCGATCGCGGAGTGGGCTCGATGGTGATTGTAGAAGTGCAGCCATCCCGGTAGGGCGTCGTTGCGCTCGGGGGTGGAGGGGTAGAACTTCGCGTAGGCCCAGCCATCGGCCAGGGTGCGGTGGAAGCGTTCGATCTTGCCGTTGGTCTGGGGCCGGTAGGGCCGGGTGCGCTTGGGCGTGATGCCCAGCTCGGTGCAGGCCTGGGCCCAGGCGTAGGACCGGTAGGCCGACCCGTTGTCGGAAAGGACTCGCTGAATGGTGACGCCCCGGTCGGCGAACCAGGCGGTGGCCCGGCGCAGCACCTCGATCGCCGTGTCGGCCTTCTCGTCGGTGTGGATCTGAAGCATAGGCCACCCGTGAGTGGTCATCGATCACGGTATGCACGTAGGCGGTCCCGACCAGGGGGCCACGCACTCGGCCCTTGCGGCGCTGGTCGTCGGTGGCGGCGCGGTTGCGCCGGCCTTGCTGCTTGCCCACGTAGCGCCAGCCGCCGCCGTCGGGAATGTTGCCGAACTTGGTCACGTCCACGTGGAGCAGCGAGCCCGGATGGGGGTGCTCGTAACGGCGCAACGGTTCACCGGTGACCCGGTCGATGGAACCCAGCCGGTTGATCCGGCAGCGCACCAGCACCGCGTGCATGGTCGAGGCAGCCACTCCGAGCCGACCAGCGATCTGGACCGGACCCAACCGGTGCCGCCACCGCAGGGCCACGATCCGGCGCACCAGGGCCGGACTGGTCTTGGCCGGGCTGGTGTGCGGGCGGGAGGAGCGGTCAGCCATCCCCGCCTGGCCCTCGGCCCGGTAGCGCTGGGCCCATTTCTTGGCCGTGCGCGGGGAGACCATGAACATCTTCGCCGCGGCGGCATAGGTCCACTCCTTCTCGACGACCAGCCGGGCCAGGCGGAGGCGTGTACGAGGAGTCAGGACAGCGTTAGCGTGGGACATGAAGGCCTCCGGTCGGTGAAGCGTTGAACTAGACAGCTCCACTTCACTACCGGGGGCCTTCGCCTGTCAGCCCCACTCACCGCCGCGAGGCGGGACAACCTCCCTGGACATCACAGTTAGCCCCCCGGGTGCCCCCGGTCATCGCGGTGAAGGATGCTGGCCCATTCATCGGGACCAGCCCGTCACACGGGGGGGGGTACGGCGGCAGGATGCGCAAGGACCCCGCCGGGCAGGATGATGTCCAGCCGGGCGGGGTCCACGGAGCCCCCTACCGGGTTCGAACCGGTGACCCCCTGTTTACAAGACAGGTGCTCTGGCCAGCTGAGCTAAGGAGGCGAGAAGGGCCGGGCCCCGAGCGCCGTGGCGGCGCCGGAGGACCAGCCCCTCAAGGGTAACGGATCGGTCCCTGGCGCACCGTCCCCGGAGACGACCGGCCGGCCTCCGGGCCCTCCGGTCAGTCGATCAGGACTTCTTCTCCATCACGGACTGGGCCCAGTCGGTGAAGGACTGGCCCTCCTGGGCGGACTCGGCCCAGTTCTGGCCGTTGACGAACACGGTCGGGGTGCCGGTCACGCCGTCCGCCCGGGCGGTCGCCCCGGTGTACTTGACGTAGGGACGGTAGGTGTTGCCGTCGATGCACCCGTTGACGTCGGCACCCAGGCCGGAGGCCATGGACTTGAGGTCGTCGTCGCTCATGCCCTCACCTGTATAGGCCGCGAACACCTGGGCCACGAAGGAGTTGTAGTTCTCCGGCGAGCCCTCGGCCACGCACAGCGCGGCGTTGGCGGCGCGCGAGGAGTAGTTGCCGGTGGCCGGGTTGTCCAGGAAGTCCAACAGGCGGTACTCCACGGTGGCCTCGCCCGCATCCAGCCACTGGTTCAGCTGCTGGCCGTTCTCGGACTCGAAGCTGGCGCAGTGCACGCAGTTGGCATCGGCGTAGATGATGATCTGGGCCGGGTCGTTGGCCCCGCGCTCCTCGAGACCGGGCACGGTCTCCATCGGGGTGGGCGTCTCCGGCACCTCGACAGAGGTGGCGTCCACCTGCTCACCGCCGAACTCGCTGGGTGCCAGCTCGGTCGTCGAGGTCAGCACCACGCCGCCGTACTCGTTGGCCACGGTCGGCGCCGGGCCGGCGTCGGGAATGGAGCGGGACGAGTTCATGAAGATGACGCCCACGACCACGGCGACCACCACCACGACGCCGATGACGACGCCCCAGCGGACCATGAGGGACCGGCGCTTCTCCTGACGCCGCTGTTCCTCCTGCATCCGGCGGGCCTTCTCACGGGCGCTCTGCTGTCGTTCTGCCTTGGTCTGCTTGTCGTTGGAAGCCATCGTCCTGCCTGTCGGTGGGGCTGCGGTGTGGGTCGGTGCCGGCGGCCGGTACCCCCTGATACCTCGTCCGGGCCGGGGGTCAGCCTACCGGCCCTTCCTGAGAACCCGTGGCGGATGGCGACGGCGTCCGTTCCGCCTCCCCGGGCGCCCCGGGCACCGGCCGCGCGCCGGCTGAGGCTAGGCTTGACGAGGGCCGTCGGTCCGTCCGGCGCCCCGGTCGCCTGTGCCGCACGGGCGGCGCAGTTGAGGACGAGGAGGCCCGTCGTGAGCGACACCCAGCACACCGGAATACCCACTGGCACCGTACCGTTCGTGGACCGGACCGACGGGGAGCCGCCCGCCCCCGGACAGTACGACCTCGTCGTGGTCTCGAACCGGCTGGCGGTCGACCGGGTGGTGGACGAGCAGGGCAACGCCAGCTGGCAGCGCTCCCCCGGTGGCCTGGTGACCGCGCTGGCTCCCATCATGGCCAGCGAGGAGGGCGCGTGGGTCGGCTGGAACGGCGCCCCCCAGGACTCCGAGGACGCGGACCAGGCCACCGACCCCTTCGACCACGACGGCATGCACCTGGTGCCCGTGCCGCTGTCCGAGCAGGACATCGAGGAGTACTACGCGGGCTTCTCCAACGCCACCCTGTGGCCGATCTACCACGACGTGATCGCCCGGCCCGAGTTCCACCGCCAGTGGTGGGACACCTACCAGCAGGTCAACGCCCGGTTCGCGCGGGCCGCCGCGCAGACGGCCTCGGAGGGGGCGACCGTCTGGGTGCAGGACTACCAGCTGCAGCTGGTCCCCCGGATGCTGCGACGGCTGCGCCCGGACCTGCGCATCGGCTACTTCCACCACATCCCGTTCGCACCGGTGGAGATCTTCGCCCAGCTGCCCTGGCGTCGCCCGGTGCTGGAGGGACTGCTCGGGGCGGACCTCATCGGCTTCCAGCGCACCTCCGACGTGGAGAACTTCCAGCGCTCCGTGGAGCGCATCCTGGGTGAGACGTTCACCTCGGGTTCCCTCGAGGTGGAGGACCTCGACGGCGGTTCGCGCACCGTGGCGGCCGAGGCGTTTCCCATCTCGATCGACGCGCAGACGGTCACCGCCCTGGCCGCGGATCCCGAGATCCAGGCCCGGTCCCGCCAGATCCGGGAGGAACTGGGCAATCCGCAGACCATACTGCTCGGCGTGGACCGGCTGGACTACACGAAGGGGATCCGCCACCGGATCAAGGCCTTCGCCGAGCTGCTGGAGGACGCACAGGTCACCGTGGAACAGGCGTGCCTGGTCCAGGTCGCCAGCCCCTCGCGGGAGAACGTGGAGACCTACCGGGAGCTGCGGGACGAGATCGAGCTGTCCGTGGGCCGGGTCAACGGCACCTTCGACACCATGGGCCACACCGCGATCCGCTACCTGCACCACTCCTACCCCGTGGAGGAGATGGTGGCCCTCTACCTGGCGGCCGACGTCATGCTGGTCACCGCGCTGCGGGACGGCATGAACCTGGTGGCCAAGGAGTACGCGGCCGTGCGCGGCGACTGGGGTGGCGTCCTCGTCCTGTCCGAGTTCGCCGGCGCCGCCGACCAGCTCCGTGACGCGCTGCTGGTCAATCCGCATGACATCGACGGCCTCAAGGACGCCATCATGGAGGCCATCCAGATGGACCCCCAGGACGCCCGCCGGCGGATGGGGGCCATGCACCGGCAGGTCCTCACGAACGACGTCGCCAAGTGGTCCCGGGACTTCCTCGACCGCCTGGGCGGACGGACTAAGCGGCGCCGGCCCCGGCCGGAGGACGCCGTCCAGAGCGCCTTCATGGACACCGACGACGACCGCGAGCGCCGCGAGGACGAGCACGCCGAACAGGCCGAACAGGCCGAAGAGGCGCGACGGGCCGAGCAGCTGCGGCTGGCCGATGACTGACGGCCTGGACCCGGGCCTCGAGCGCGCCCTGCGTGACTTCGCCGCCCGGGACACGGTGCTGGTCGCCCTGGACTTCGACGGTGTCGTCTCGGAGCTCGTGGACCGTGCCGAGGACGCCCGGCCGGTCCCGGAGAACGCCGCGGCCCTGGACGCGCTGACGGGGCTGCCCGGGGTCCACACCGCCCTGGTCTCCGGCCGCGCCCTGGAGTCCCTCATCGCCGTGGCCGCGCCCCCGGACCGCACCCTGCTGATCGGCTCCCACGGGGCCGAGCGGCGCCTGGGGCCGGACGCGCCCCCGCTGGAACTGGACGAGACGCAGCGCAGGACGCTGGCCGACGTCGGGGCCGTGCTGGAGGAGATCGCGGCGCGCTACCCGGACTCCTGGGTTGAGTACAAGCCGGCCGGCCGGGTGCTGCAGGTGCGGCTGGCCGCGACGGCGCAGGCCAAGCGCCGGGCGGTGGCGGAGGCCGAGGCGGCGCTGGCGGGACGGGACGGGATCTACCCCGGCCACGGCAAGGACGTGTACGAGGTCTCCGTGGTGCGCGCGGACAAGGGCCAGGGCCTGGACCTGCTGCGCCGGACCAGCGGTGCCGAGGCGGTCCTGTTCGCGGGGGACGACGTCACCGACGAGCACGGCTTCGCCCGCCTCGACCCCGCCACGGACGTCGGCATCAAGGTCGGGGACGGCCCGACGGCGGCCCGGTTCCGGATCGACGGGCCGGCCGCGCTGGCCGCGGTGCTCGAGGCGGTGGCCCGATGGCGTCGGTGACCCTGGAGAACGTCACCGTGCGCTACCCGGATGCCCCTGGACCGGCCCTGGACGGGCTGGACCTGCACGCCGGGGACGGGCAGTTCGTGGTGATCACCGGCCCGCCGCGCGCCGGCAAGTCCACCCTGCTGCGCGTGCTGGCCGGGCAGGAGGACCCCACGAGCGGACGGGTGCTGATCGGCGGGGTGGACGTCACCGCCGTCCCGGCCCGGGACCGTGACGCCGTGCTGGTGTTCCAGAACTACGCCCTCTACCCGCACATGAGCGTGCGGGACAACATGAGCTTCACCCTGCGGGTGGCCGGCGTCCCCGAGGCCGAACGCGAGGAGCGGGTGTCCGAGGCCGCCCGGCTGCTGGACCTGACGGACCGGCTGGACCTCGGCCCGGACCGGCTCACCGGGCCCCAGCGCCAGCAAGTAGCGCTGGCCCGGGCCGTGGTCCGGCGGCCTGCGGTGCTTCTCATGGATGACCCGTTGGCCATGGTGCCCCCGGAGCTGAAGGTCCACACCGCGGACCTGATCCGCTCGCTGGTCCGGAACCTGCGGGTCACCACCCTGCATGCCACGGCCGATCCCGGACCCCTGGCGTCCGCGGCGGACCGGGTGCTGCGGCTGGACGGGGGTCGGATCATGGAGGACACTGCGGACACGGGCGTCGTGCCGGCCTGAGGGGACTGCTGGCATTCCCCCACTGCGCACGAGTCCCCGGTCGCCCGCGACCACCGCGACGGAAGGAGCTGTCCCTTGGCCTCACGCACCGGACTGGACATCACGACCTCGGTGTCCTCGCAGTTGGGCGCCACGGAACTGCTGGCCCTGCCCTGGGATGTCTCCCTGGAGGACTGGCCGGTGCGGACCCTCGCCGCCCTGCCCCGCGGCATCTCACGGCACGTGGTGCGCTTCGCGCACCTGGCCGGGGCCGTGGTGGCCGTGAAGGAGACCACGGAGGAGTCCGCGCGGCGGGAGTACCAGTTGCTGCGGCGCCTGGAACGGTTGAACCTGCCGTGCGTGGAACCGGTGGCGGTGGTCAGCGGCCGGACCACGGAGGACGGCGAGCCGTTGCTGACGGCGCTGGTCACCCGCCACCTGCGCTTCTCCCTGCCCTACCGCGCGGTGTTCTCCCGCAGGCTGCACCAGGACACCGTCACGCGGTTGATCGACGCGCTGGCCCTGTTGCTGGTGGAACTGCACCTGGTGGGCTTCTACTGGGGGGACGTGTCCCTGTCCAACACGTTGTTCCGCCGCGACGCCGGTGCGTTCGCCGCCTACCTGGTGGACGCCGAGACGGGGGAACTGCACCCCTCCCTGTCCCGCGGGCAGCGCGAGCACGACCTGGAGATCGCCCGCGTCAACATCGCCGGGGAGCTGATGGACCTGGCGAGCGGGGGCATGCTGGACCCCGACGTGGATCCGGTGACGACCTCCGAGCTGATCATCAACGCCTACCGCCGGCTCTGGGACGAGCTCACCGGGGACATGTCCTTCCGCACCGAGGAGCGCTGGCGGGTGGAGGACCGGATCCGCCGGCTCAACGCCCTGGGCTTCGACGTGGAGGAGTACGCGATCCGCACCACCCCCGACGGTTCCGAGCTGGTGCTGCAGCCCAAGGTGGTGGACCCGGGCCACCACCAGCGGCGGCTGCTGGGCCTGACCGGGCTGGACGTGCAGGAGAACCAGGCCCGCCGGCTGCTGCGGGACATCGACCACTTCCGTGCCGACCGGCACCCCGAGCTCGACGAGCAGGAGGCCGCCCACCTCTGGGTCGAGGAGGTGTTCGACCTCGTGACCCGGTCCATCCCCCCCGAGCTCTCCGGCAAGCTCGAACCGGCCGAGGTGATGCACCAGTTGCTGGAGCACCGTTGGTACCTGTCCGAGAACCAGAACCGGTCCGTGCCGCTGACCGAGGCCCTGCAGTCCTACATCCGCACCGTGCTGCCCGCGCGGCGGGACGAGGACGCCGTGGCCCTGCACCCCACCACCACCATGCTGCGTGCCGTGCCGCCGCGGGCCGGCGGTCCGGACGGCCCCTGGAGCCCGCAGTCGGCGCAGACCCCCGGACTGTGACCCCGGGCCTGTGACGTCGAGCCTGTGACGTCGAGCCCCGGGCCCCGACGCTGACGCCGGGGCCCTGGCGTCCCCGTCCCGGGGGCCGGCCGGGCGGCAGGACCGGTCAGCGACGCCCGAGGAGCAGGAAACCGGGTGCGGGGACGGATGCCGGCGGTGCGTCCTCGCCGGCGGGACCACCCTGGTCGCCGGCCGGCACCGGGCCGTCGATGCCGTGCCCGGCCAGCAGCCGGTGGCCGGCCAGTTCGGGCGGGACCGGCAGGGGGTCCTCGCCGAAGGCGGCCAGGAGCACCACGGATCCTGCGCCGTGCCCGCCGGCCTGGAGGGAGGCACCCACCCCGGTCCCGACGTCGGCGGCCCCCTTCCGCAGGCCACGGTCCAGCCGCAGGTGGCGCGGGCCGGCGTCGACGGTGGCGCGCGTGGTGGCGCGGGCGGGGTCGGTCAGTTCGGGCAGCTCGGCGCGCAGGGCGGCCAGCCGGCGGTACAGCTCCAGCAACCGGGCGTGCCGGCCGGTACCGGCCTCCTCCCAGCGCAGCGTGGAGTCCCGGAAGGTCTGCTCCGCCTGCGGGTCCGGCACGGCGTCGTGGTCCCAGGCCATGCGCTCGAACTCCCTGCGCCGGCCCTGGGTCACCGCCTCGGCCAGTTCCGGCTCGCGGTGGGCCGTGAAGAACTGCCAGGGCGTGGACGCCGCCCACTCCTCCCCCATGAACAGCATGGGGGTGAAGGGCCCGGCCATCAGCAGCGCCGCCCCGATGGCCAGCCGCCCCTCGTCAAGGGACGCGGTCAACCGGTCCCCCGTGGCCCGGTTGCCGACCTGGTCGTGGTTCTGGGTGCACACCACGAGGGCCTCCGCCGGGGTGTGCTCGCCCAGCGGGCGGCCGTGGTGGCGGCGGCGGAAGGAGGAGTAGGTGCCGTCGTGGAAGAAGCCCTCGTTGAGGACCTTGCCCAGGGCGTCCAGGGAGGCGAAGTCGGCGTAGTAGCCCTCGGTCTCCCCGGTCAGCGCCACGTGAACGGCGTGGTGGAAGTCGTCAGACCACTGGCCGGTGAGCCCGTGACCACCGACGCCACCGGGTGCGCGGGGGCTGATCATCCGCGGATCGTTCAGGTCCGATTCGGCCACCAGCACCAGGGGCCGGCCCAGCCGCGCGGACAGGGCGTCGATCTCGGTGGCCATCTCCTCGAGCAGGTGGACGGCGCGGGTGTCGTGCAGGGCGTGGACGGCGTCCAGCCGGAAGCCGTCCACGTGGTACTCCTCGACCCACATCCGGAGGTTGTCCAGGATGTAGCGGCGGACCTCGTCCGAGTCGGGGCCGTCCAGGTTCAGGCCGCTGCCCCAGCCGGTGGACTGCTCGGTCAGGTAGGGGCCGAACTTCGGCAGGTAGTTCCCGGAGGGTCCCAGGTGGTTGTAGACGACGTCCTGCAGGACCGCCAGCCCGGCTGCGTGGCAGGCGTCCACGAAGCGCCGGTAGGACTCCGGTCCACCGTAGGAGGCGTCGACGGCGTACCAGCCGACGCCGTCGTAGCCCCAGTTGTGCCGTCCGCCGAAGGAGTTCACGGGCAGCAGTTCCACGTGCGTCACCCCGAGCGAGACGAGGTGGTCGAGCCGCCCGAGGGCCGCATCGAGGGTGCCCTCGGCGGTGAAGGTACCCACGTGGAGCTCGTAGATGACCGCGCCCCGCAGTGACCGTCCGGTCCAGTCGCCGTCCTGCCAGTCGTACGCCGCGGGGTCCACCAGCCGGGAGGGGCCGTGGACGGTGTCCGGCTGGCACCGCGAGCGCGGGTCCGGGAACGGGCCCTCGCCGTCCACGCGGTATCCGTAGCCCGCGTCGGTGCTTCGGGGAGCGGTGACCCCGGGCACCCACCACCCGTCCCCGGCCGGTTCCATCGGGAACGTCTCGGCGCCGGCCCACCGGTCGGCGCTGTCGTGGACGGCCCCCGGTTCGCGGTCGGTGACCACCAGCTCGACGGTCCTGGCCTCCGGTGCCCAGACCGACCACCGGGTGTCCCGCGGGTGGGTTGCGTCCCCCTGCTCCCGGGACGTTCCCCGGTCCCTCGTCTCCGTCATCGCAGCGTGTTCCCCTCCTCCGGCACCAGCAGGGCGACCGGGTGGTGTTCGAAGATCTCGGCCAGTCGGGTGGTCCCGTCCGTGAAGGCCCCGCCGAAACGGCGTCCGGTGATCAGGTCCACCACGGCCTGGCGGGGCAGCACGACGGCCGTGTCGCCCCAGCCGCCCTCGTCGGCCAGTCCCAGCGGCCAGCGGGTGGCCAGGGTGATGCAGCCCCCGCGGGAGAACGCGACCACGTGGTCGGCGGCCTCACCGAGGACGTCCAGGTCCTGGTAGCGGTTGAACCACTCGGGGTGTTCCCGGCGGGCCCGCAGCGCCCGGGAGGTGACCAGCAGCTTCAGGCCGGCGGCGTACTCGGCGAGTGCCTCGCCGTCGACCTGGCCGGTGTCCTCGGCGGGCCGGGGGAATTCGGGGGTCCAACCACCGTCGAGCCGGGCCAGCAGGGCCGCCCGCTCACGGAAGTCCACGGGCCGGCGGTTGTCCGGGTCCACGAGCGTGGGGAACGGGACCTCCGTGCCCTGGTAGACGTCCGGGATTCCGGGCATCGTCAGCTGGATGAGCTTCATGGCCAGCTGGTTCGAGACTCCGGCCACGGTGATCCGGTCGGCGATCGCCTGGACGGCCTCGCGCAGTTCACCGGTGCCGGTGGCCCGTTCGGCGAGGTCTGCCAGGAGGGCCTCGAACCGCTCGTCCGGTTCGGTCCAGGTGGTGCGCGTGGCCGCCTCGCGCGCTGCCTTGAGCGCGTAGTCGGCCAGCCGCTGGGTCTGCAGGGCCGTGCCGTCCACCGGCCAGGCGCCCACGACCGTCTCCCACAGCAGCTTCTCGAACGGCCCGTCCCCGAGCGGGGCCATCTGTCGGAACCGTTCCAGTGCGGCCGTCCACTCCTGGGGGATCTCGGAGAGCACGTCGATGCGGGCGCGCACGTCCTCGCTGCGCTTGGTGTCGTGCGTGGACAGGGTGGTCATGGTGCGGGGCATGCGAGCCTGCCGGTCCGCCTGGGCCGCATGGAAGGCATCCAGGTCCAGGGCGAACGCCGACGGGTCCCCGCCGACCTCGTTGAGTGAGGCCAGCCGGGTGTACCGGTAGAAGGCGGTGTCCTCCACGCCCTTGGCCATGACCATGCCGGAGGTCTGCTGGAAGCGCTCGGCCACCGGGTGGTCCGGGTCTGCCAGCAGCGGCATGAGGGCCTCGAGCACGTCCACCAGTTCGGGCCGGCGCCGGCGCACCTCGGCCGCCGCGTCGTCCAGGTGCTCGCGGCCCGTGGGCAGGTAGGAGCGGTAGACCGGGAAGCAGGCCAGCAGTTCGGCCAGGGTGTCCTGCACCCGGTGCGCACCGGGGTCCTCGGCGCCATGGTCCTCGTCCCCGGGGATCAGGCCCGGGACCAGTCGCGCCAGCCGCTCCACCTCGGAGCGCAGCATGCCGTCCGCCACCGCCCTCTTGGTGCCGTGGATCATCTCCGTCCACACCACCTCCGCGTCCGGGTCCGCCCAGTCCCCGAGCCGGGCGGCCACCGCGTCCAGCTCGGGGGCGCCGGCCGGATCGACGAGGACGCGATCCACCTCGCCGAGGGCGTCGTAGCCGGTGGTGCCGTCCACGGCCCACGCCGCGGGCATCCGCTCGCCGGGCTCGAGGATCTTCTCCCCGAGCAGGTAGACCCCGCCCGTGGCCTGGCGCAGGTTCTCGAAGTAGCCGCCCGGGTCGGCCAGTCCGTCCGGGTGGTCCACGCGCAGCCCGTCCACGAGCCCGTCGCGGACCCAGGACAGGATCTCCCGGTGCGTCTCGGAGAACACGCGCGGGATCTCGACCCGGACCCCGGCCAGCGAGTTGACGGCGAAGAAGCGTCGGTAGTTGAGGTTCTCGTCGGCCTCGCGCCAGGGCATCAGCCGGTAGTTCTGGAGGTCGTGGACCGCCCGGGCCAGTCGCTCCTCCTCGGAGCGTCCCGCCTCCGCGCCGACCGCCGGGGCACCGGCTCCGTCGGGACCGGCACCACCGGCCTCACGGGAGGCCACCGCGGCGCGGGCGGCCTCCTCGGTGCCCGGGGCCAGCGGGTAGACGTTGTCGTAGTAGTGCAGCTCCCCGTCCACGATCCGCAGCTTCGACAGCTCGGCCTCCGGATCCTCCTCCGTGCCGTCACCCAGCACGGGCAGCCAGATCCGGCTGTCCCCGGCGGCCCAGTCGATGTCGAAGGCCATCGCGTACTTGGAGGCCCGGCCGTGCTTGAGCACGTCCCACCACCAGGCGTTGTCCTTCGGGGTGGCAACGCCCACGTGGTTGGGGACGATGTCCGCCAGGATCCCGCCGCCCGCCTCGTGGACCGCCTCGGCGAGCTCGCGCAACCCGGCCTCTCCCCCGCGGGCGTCGTCCACGTGGGTGGGGTCCACCACGTCGTAGCCGTGCGTGGAGCCCTCCTCGGCGCCGAGCATCGGGGACAGGTACACCCAGTCCACGCCGAGGTCCCGCAAGTACGGCAGCACCGTACGCGCATCGTCCAGGGTGAAGTCGCCGGTCAGCTGCAGGCGGTAGGTGGACGCGGGGACTCTCTGCGGACTGGTCACGGTCTGCACGCTAGCAGGGTGACGGGCGCTGCGGCCCGCTAGCTGCCGGGCGGCGCGGTGAGGTCACGGCTGATGCGCGGTTCGCCGGAGTCCTCGAAGATGATCACGACGTCCTGGTGGACGGTGCCGTCCGGCATGGCGAGGTCGGCGATCAGGGCGTTGCCCTGCCACTTCTCCTGATGGACGGACTCGACCCCGTACTTCTGGCGCAGGTTGTCCGCGATGCGCACGTTGGCCTGGGACGAGCCGAACACCGCATAGCTGATGCCCACGAGCCCGATCACCAGCACGCCTGCGCCCGCGAGGATCTCCCGCATCGAGTCCCGCATCCGGTCGGGGCCGGCGTACCGCGCGTCCTGGTCGTCCAGGTGGAGGCGGTAGCGCTTGCGCCGCCACAGGCCGTGGGCCATGACCGCCGCGCCGGCCACCGCCATGAGGATGCCGATCCACTGGGCGACGAGGGGGGTCTGCAGGTCGATCGGTGCGTACATGCCTTCCATTGTCCCCCGCCCGGAGTCCTCGTGCTGCGCGGGGCGCTCAGGCCCCCGGGGTCTGCGAGAAGACGTCCTCACCGGTGAGCGGTTCCCCGTCGGCCTCGAAGTAGACCGTTGCGTCCCTGCGCACGGTGCCGTCGGCCAGGGTCAGGTCCGCCACCAGGAAGGCACCGCTCCAGCGCGCGTTGTCCACCCCCGTCACCCCGTACTTCACCGCGAGGTTGCCGCGCACGTTCTGGTGCGTCTGCCAGGCGCCCAGCGCTGCGAGACCGGCCAGCACCACGGCCGCCGCCAGGCAGAGGTAGGAGACCACCTGCTCCACCCGGGTGTCGCGAAGGTGTGCCGGATCGGTGTTGCGCCCGGTGCGCCGCGCGTACGCGAGGTGCCGGCGCCGCCGCCACACCGCATGGCCGAGCACGGCGAGTCCGACCAGCACGAGCATGCCCGCCACCCACAGGGTGGCGACCGGGGACTGGAAGTCGACGGCCCGGTAGTCGACGGCGGTGGACACCGGTGCCGTGAGCGGCAGCGCCGGGACGGACAGGGACGCCAGGGCGGACAGGGCAGTCAGTGTGGACAGGACGGGCGGTCCGGGCGTCATGGCAGGGGTTCTCCTCGGGCGGCGGTCCAGATCCGGTACCACTGGTCGGCGTCCATGCGGGCGGCGACCTCCTCGGCGGTGGCACTGGCGGCGATGCGCTCGGGCCGGGTGCTGCCCACGACCGGGCGGATGCCCCACGGCAGGCGCAGCAGCCAGGCCAGGACCACCACGTCGGCCGGGACACCGAGTTCCTCGGCCACCCGGGCGACCTCGGCGGCGGCCGGGGCGTCGGCCGGCTCGGGATCGGGCCGGGTGTACCGGCCCCGGCCCAGCGGACCCCAGGCCTGCAGGTCGATGCCGCGCGCGGTGCAGAAGCCGACGATGCCCTCCATGTCCCCGGAGGCATGGGCGTCCTGGTGGTTGGCCAGCACCACGGTCTCGATCAGCGTGCGAGCGTGCAGTCCCAGCTCGAGCTGGACGCAGGCCAGGGTCTCAGTGCCGCCGCTGGCCTCACGCAGGGTGTCGTCGAAACGCCGGACCCAGGCCAGGCCCATGTTGGACACGCCCAGACGGCCGACGTAGCCGGCGGCCTTCAGCTCGAGGTACGCGCCGACGGTCTCGGCCGGGTCGGTCAGCACGTCGGGGCGGTGGATGATCAGGGTCTCGACGTGGTCCGTCCGGAGCCGCTCCAGGGAGCCGGCCACCGCCGTGCGCAGGTGGGCGGCCGAGGAGTCGTAGCGGGTGGCCCCCGCACCGCGGGCCCGGCCGTACAGCGGCGAGCCGCCGAGCCGGATACCGCACTTGGTCTGGATGCGCAGCTCCCGCCGCAGCCCCGGGTCGGCGGCCAGCACCCGGCCGAGGGCCTCCTCGGACCGGCCATGGGCGTAGATGTCCGCGGTGTCCAGGGTGGCGATGCCGACGTCGAGAGCGGCACGGAGCGCGCGGCGGGCCGCGTCCTGCGCGTCGCGCCACGCCTGGGGGGCCGGTGGCTCGGGGGCCCAGCCACCTCCCCATCCCATGCAGCCGAGAATCGTCCTGGTCATGTGCCCAGCATGCCGGACGGCGGGGCCGCACGGAACCGCGCCGCCGCTCTGGAGGCCGGCGTCGTCGGTGGTCAGGGACAGGTCGACGACACCCGGGGCCGGAAGGGGACGCACGCCGGGCTCCCGGCCCGTCCCGGCTGGTGGACAGGCCCCCGGCCGGCCCTGACCGCTACCTCATCGAGGCGTACCCGCGCGTGCCCGCCATGTCCGCGAGCCTGTACAGGTCGATCCAGAACGGCTTGGTCCAGGGGTCCTGCACAAGCACCTTGTTGTTGTTCTGGTTGTATCCCACAATGGGCATGTGATGGCGCAGGGTGAACCGCCCGCGGGTCTTCTGGCGCTGGATCGGGGGCTGCTCAGCTGGGGTGGCCGCGATGTTGACCAGGACCGGCACCCCGGCCTTGATGGACCGCCTGACGTTCTCACGGATGCGCACCTGGTCGGCGTACCCGGCGTCCTGGCCATGGATGGGGGTCACCTTGTAGCGGACGCTGGCGGGGGCGTTGTAGTCCATCACACGGGCCACCTGATGCAGCCATGTGCCCTCGCGGTCCGTCTGGGCCTGCTTGGCCATGGCAGTCTGGGTGGTCTTGATGCCGAAGGCCCCCAGCGCGATCTTGATCGAGGCCGGCCCGCACCAGTATCCGTTGGGCTGGGCCGCCCACGTGGTGTCGAGCACGGTGACGCCCTTGCGGGTGGTGGGCTTGCGCAGCGTACCGGTCCTGGCCAGTGCGGACTTGGCGTTGCCCTTCTCGAAGTCCTTCATGATGTACCCGCCATGCACCCAGCCGCGGTGCTTGCCCGCGGTGATCTCCCGCCAGGTGGCCCCGCTGACCGCCTTGCTGCGACCGGTGATCACGACCTTGGCGTTGCGCCGCAGCGAGGTCACCTTCGGGTGCGTGGCCCCGGCGTTCTTCCGCACGTTGAGCCCGTCGTCGGCGATGACCACGTAGCGGTAGGCCAGGGGGATCGTTGCGGCCGCGGTGGACACCGAGGCGGTGGCCGATGAGTCCGATCTCGAGGAGGTCCCCGGTGAGGAGAGCTTCGTCGCGGCCCTCATCGAGGACGAGGCGCCCAGGCCCTGGAGGGACTGCAGGACGGACTCGTCGAGCACCGGCAGGGTCTCGTCGAACTGGTTCGCCTGGTCCAGGGGGTTGAGGATCTCGGAGTCGGCCGCCGCCGGGGCGGCCAGGGCCACTCCCGGAAGCAGCAGTCCCAGGCTGAGGGTTGTCGCGAGGATGCGCCGGCGGTTCTTGCCGCGGGCAGGGGCATGACGGGACACGGGGCCGCCCTTCGTCGGTGGAGTGGTGGGCGGAGATCTTCCCCTTCTCCGCCGCGAGGATGGTGACCCACGCAGGTTACCGGCGGGTGACATGGACCACAGTAACCTACCGCCGGTCCCGTCCGGGCCGGTGGTGTGATGGGATATCCCCCATGAAGCTCGCCACGTACCGACTGCCCGGATCCGAACCGGACACCCCCGGAGCCACCTTCGCCGCCATCGTCACCCAGACCGACGGTTCCCGCGCCACCGCGGCCGTCGAGCTGGAGGGCATCATCGACGTCGGGGACTTCCTGTACCAGCCGGAGCCGACCCGCACCGAGCTCGTGGAGGCCGCCCTGGCGGCGGCCGAGGAGGACCCCACCCGGGTCCTGGACGCCACCCAGCTGGAGCCGGCCACCCTCATCCCGTTCCCCACGAAGGTGTTCTGCATCGGGCTGAACTACCGCAACCACATCCTGGAGACCGGCCAGGAGCTCCCCGAGTACCCGGCGGTCTTCACGAAGTTCGCCCAGTCCCTGACCGGCGCCTCCGATCCGATCGAGGTCCCGGCGGAGGACCACCGCCTCGACTGGGAGGGGGAGCTGTGCGTCGTCATCGGCGAGCCCGGCCGGCGGATCCCGGAGGCGGAGGCCGAACAGCACATCGCCGGATACGCCGTGGCCAACGACGTCTCCCTGCGCGGTTACCAGGGACGGACCACCGAGTGGACCCAGGGCAAGGCCTGGGAGGAGATGACACCGGTCGGGCCCTGGCTCGTGACCCCGGAGGAGTTCACCGAGGGAGCGCGGATCACCACCCGGGTCAACGGGGAGGTCATGCAGGACGACTCCACCGGGGACCTGGTCTTCGACGCCCGCAGGCTGGTGTCCTACCTCTCGGACATCGTCACCCTGCTGCCCGGGGACCTCATCCTCACCGGCACCCCGGCCGGGGTGGCCCTGGCCCGCAAGGACGCCGAGGGCCGGCGGCCGTGGCTGAAGGCCGGCGACGTGCTGGAGACCGAGATCGAGGGCCTGGGCCTCCAGCGGAACGAGATCCGCTGATGCCGGCCGACGGCGCCGCCTTCACCACGTGCGACCTGTTCGACGCGGACAAGACCCTGCAGTCGTGTTCCCTGCAGTTCCGCGACCTGGGCGGGCGGGCCCGGTTCTCCGGGACCGTGCGCACCATCCGGTGCCACCGGGACAACGGGCTGGTCAAGCAGCTGCTGAACTCCCCGGGAGACGGCGCCGTGCTGGTGGTGGACGGGGCCGGTTCCCTGGAGTCCGCCCTGATGGGTGACCTGATCGCCGGCGCCGCCGTGCGCAACGGCTGGGCCGGCGTCGTCATCCACGGGGCCATCCGCGACCGGGCCGTGGTGCGCACCCTGGAGCTGGGGGTCAAGGCCCTGGGGACGAACCCGCGCACGTCCGCCAAGGACGGTGCCGGCGAGGTGGACGTGACCGTGGAGTTCGGCGGGGTGGCCTTCACCCCCGGGGCGCGGCTGTGGGCGGACGAGGACGGCATCCTCGTCACCCCGGTGTCCTGAGCACCGGCCGGGACCCGCGCCGTGATCCCCCTGACGCCCCCTGAGACCCCGCCGCCAGGCCCTCCGGCCCGGCCGGTGGGCCTGGGCGTCCTCGGTGCCGGACGGGCCGGCACCGCGCTGGCCCGGGCCGCCCACTCGGCCGGCATCCCGGTGCGGATCGCCGCGAGCAGGCCGCCGCGGGCCCTGCGGTTGCACCTGGCGCAGTACGCCCCGCACGCCACGGCCGTCCCGGCGGCGGAGATCGCCGGTGACCCCGCCGACACCTCCCGGGACTCCGGGGACCCCGGGGCCCGGCCGCTCGTGGTGCTCATGGTCCCGCAGGAGGACCTGGACGCCGTGGACCCGGACTGGGTGCGCGGCACCGTCCTGGTGGACGCCACGAACCGCTGGGCGGACGAGCCGCTGCCCGAGTGGTTCGAGGACGCCCTGGGCCGGGGCCTGTCCAGTTCGGAGGCGGTGGCCCGCCGGTTCCCGGGTGCGGCCGTGGTCAAGGCCCTGAACCACATCAGCCACTGGGACCTGGACACCGCGGGCCGGGGAGCCGCCGCGGAACGGCGCGGCCTGGGGGTCGCCGGGGACGACGCCGACGCCGTCCGGCAGGTCGCCGACCTCACCCGGCGGCTGGGCTTCGATCCCGTGGAGCTGCCCCGCCTGGCGGCCGGCAGGCTCCTGGAGCCGGACGGCCGGGTCTTCAACCAGCCGTTGTCCGCGGACGGGCTCCGGCGGGCGCTGGGCGCGGCTGACGCCTGAACGCAGCCCCGTCGGGCCCCTGCCGGCGCCCCCGGGCGGCGCGGTACCGTGAGGCCATGACGAACCCGCGTCCCGGAAGGCGGCCGATCGCCGTCGCGCCCCTCCTCGGCCCCCTCCTCCTGGCCCTCGGGCTGATCGCCGCGGCCCCGGCGGCCCTTCTCGTCACGGCCGCACCGGTGCATGCCGTCCCGGTGCAGGAACTGATCCTGGCCGACGAGGCCGGTGTCATCCACGAACCGACCCTGCGGGCCGGGGTCGAGGGGGTCTCCTTCCACGAGCCGACCACCGTGGTGGTCCTCACCGAACGCGGCACGGCGGACTCGGACTTCAACGAGCGGGTCCTCGCCTACGCCCGCGAGAACCATCCGGAGTGGATCTCCCCGGACGGGCAGAAGTGGGCGGACGGGCTGTTCCTGTTCGCCGTCGACCCGGACGGACGGCACGTCGGGACCTACTTCGGGGAGGACCGGAAGGTCAGCACGAGCGTCCAGGAGGACATCCAGGAGGACACGAAGGACCTGCTCGCCGACGCGCAGTGGACGGACGCGGCCGTTCAGGGGGTGCGCTCCGCGGCGGCGGTGATGAACCGCCCCTGGTACCGGTCACCGGCCCTGTGGATCTCCGGCGCGGCGGCCGTGGCCGCCGGCGGGGGTGCCGCGATCGCCGCCGCGGCCGTGCGCCGGTCCCGGCGGAGGACGACCCGCGAACTGCTCGGACGCGGCCGGGCGGCGTTCGCCTCGGTGAGCATGGACCTGCAGGCCACCGAGCTCAACGCCCGGACCGTGCCCACCGGTTCGCGCTACGGGGCCATGGTGCTGGAGCGGTACCGCACCTTCCACGATCGCTACGTCCACGCCGCCGCCGAGAACGACCGGCTGGCCGGGATCGAGGACCGGCGCCTGCACCGCCGGGAGCACCGCGATGCGGTCGAGGAGTTCACCCGGACCGCGGAGGCGCTCGACGCCCTGGATGACACCGTGGTGGACTCCAACACGTTCCTGAACCTGCAGCACGGCTGGCCGGACGCGTGGGACCGGCAGACCGCGCCGCTGCGCGAGGACCTGGCGGAGATCGACCGGCTCGACGGCCCCGATAACCCTGACGGCCCGCCCCCGGCCGCCACGGCGCCGCTGCGGTCCTTCCGGGTGGAGGCGGAGCAGGAGCTGCAGCGACTCGGCGCGTCCCTGGCCGAGGGGGCCGTCACCCCCGACGACGCCCTGGACGCGCTGGCCGCCCTGCGGTCCCGGCTCACGGACCTGCTCCAGGACGCGGCGACGTCCGGCATCGCCGCTGCGGCGGCCTCGGACGCCGAACGGACGCTGATGGCGCAGGCCCTGGAGGCCGAGCGCGAGCGCTCCCCCAAACGCCCGGGGTCCATCCTGGACACCGTCCACCAGCCGGGCTGGTTCTGGACGGCGGTCGCCTTCCAGCACGGTTACCGCACGGGGGTGGACCAGGTCACCCACGCCCGGGAGCAGGCCGCGCAGTCCTCCGCCAGCACGGGATACGGGGCCTCCGGCGGGAGCTTCTCCGGGGCCGGGTCGTCGTCGCGGTTCTGACCGGGAATGTCCACGAGCACAGATTGGTTCAAATTTATATGACCTCCGCAGAACGCGCCGACCGCCAGGATCCGCTGGCCTTCTACCTCGACAAGTCCGACAAGGCCTCCTGGAAGGCCGTGGGCGCCCTGTCCCTGGCCGCCAAGAACGCCGCGCACGCCGCCGGGCTGGACGACCAGCTCGTGGAACTGGTGAGCCTGCGGGTGTCCCAGATCAACGGGTGCGCCTACTGCCTGCACGTGCACACGCGCAAGGCGATCGAGGCCGGACTGGACGACCAGCGCCGCGGACTGGTGGCCGCCTGGCGCGACGCCGACATCTACACGGACCAGGAGAAGGCCGCCCTGGACCTGGCCGAGATGGCCACCACGCTGCCGGGCATGGAGGACCGGGACGCCACCCAGCTGCTCTCCCACTCCTACCTGACGGATGAGCAGTACTCCGCGGTGCAGTGGCTGGCGATCACCATGAACGTCACCAACCGCATCTCCATCCTGTCCCACCACCCCGTGCGGCGCACCGTGGAGGCACCCGGGCTGTGAACCCTCCGCCCGTGCGCACCGCCGCCCCACCCCTCCCCCGCCGAGACCACGGAGGAACGCCGTGAGCAACACCGAGACCCACCCCGAGGAACGGATCTGCGAGAGCGGCCCGCCGCCCGCCCCGGCCCGGAACGGTGCCCGCCCCCGGTTCACCGAGGGCCTGTCCGACGGCGTGAGCGCCCTGGAGGGCCGGTCGGGACCGGTCGAGCTGCTGGAGCCCCGCCGGGTGCCGCTGGGCGGGCCGCGGGCCATGACGGTCAAACGCACCCTGCCCCAGCGGGCCCGCTCGCTGATCGGCGCCTGGTGCTTCCTGGACTTCTACGGTCCGGACGACGTCTCCGCCACCGGTGGCATGGCGGTGCCCCGCCACCCGCACACCGGGCTGGCCACCGTGTCCTGGCTGTTCACCGGCCAGGTGGACCACATCGACTCGGCCGGCAACTGGGCCAGGGTGCGCCCCGGCGAGGTGAACCTGATGAACGCCGGGACCGGCATCACCCACTCGGAGTTCTCCAGCGCGGACACAACCGTGCTGCACGGCGCCCAGCTCTGGTACGCCTTCCCGGACCACTCCCGGTTCACCCCGCCCTCGCTGGAGTCCCACCGGCCCGAACCCGTCACCGGGGACGGATTCACGGCGCGGGTGTTCCTGGGCTCCCTGCTCGGCTACACCTCACCGGTGCGGACCCACATCCCGCTGACGGGGGTCGAACTGCTGCTCCAGCCGGGTGCGGTGCTGCAGGTGGCCGTGCCGGCCGGGCACGAGCACGGACTGCTGCGGGTCATCGGGGACGTGTCCCTCGACGGGGTGCCGATCCCCGAGGACCACCTCGGCTACGTCGGCACCGGCCGGGACCGGATCACCATCACCGCCGGCCCGGAACCGGTCACCGCCCTGCTGATCGGCGGGGAGCCGCTGAACGAGCAGATCGTCATGTGGTGGAACTTCGTGGGGCGCTCCCACGAGGAGATCGTCGCCTGGCGTGCGGCCTACCAGGCCGAGATGGGCTTCGAGGCCCCCGAGCCCGGTTCCCCGCTGGCGGGCGCCGGCGCCCGGGCTGTCCAGCCCGACGGCGGCGCGGCCCTGGGTGCCCCGGTCGCCGGTGAACGCCTGGCCCGGTTGCTCGACGCCGCCTACGACGACGGCCGGTCCTTCCCGCAGTTCGGCGACTTCCCGCCCGGCCAGCCCGCGCCCATCCCGGCTCCCCCGCTGCCGACCAGCCGGATGAAGCCGCGCGCCAACCCGCCGTCCCGGTGACGACCGCCGCGACCGGCCCCCGTGACCCGAGAGGAACCACCATGACCGAGCAGGACACCCACTGGCCCCCCACCCTGGAGGAGCCCCGCGTCGTGCTGGGCCGCACGCCGCGCTTCGAGATCCACGTCGACGACTCCGGCGAGCCGGCCGGCACGACCTACATCAGGGACATCGAGACCGCCGGGGGCGTCAGGCAGCGGATCTTCCCGCACACCGAGGTCAAGGAGGAGTTCGGCGGGCACGGCCTGGCCTCGACGCTGGTCCGCCGGGCGCTGGACGCCTCCATCGCCGAGGGCTTCGAGATCGTGGCCGTCTGCCCCTACGTGAAGGGCTGGGTGGCGAAGCACCCGGAGTACCAGGAGCACGTGGTGCCCACGACCCCGGAGCACCTGCAGGCGCTGGACCGCCGCTGATCCATCCGGCCGCGACGGGCCGGGGACGACGAAGGGCCCGATCCGGATGGATCGGGCCCTTCACTGGTCGGGGTGACAGGATTTGAACCTGCGGCCTCGTCGTCCCGAACGACGCGCGCTACCAAGCTGCGCCACACCCCGTGGAGAGTGGTTCCGCACCGTGACCGGCGGGGAACCACAGTGGTCCATCCTAGACCGCGTGACCCCGAAACGCCAAAACGGGCCGTGGGAGACCCCTGCACCGGTGGTTTCCGGCGTCATCCGCGGTCGTCCGTGCTCGTCCACGGTCCGCTGGGACGTCAGAGGATCGCGCGCCCCGGGTTCAGGACCCCGTGCGGGTCCAGGAGGTCCTTGATGCCCCGCTGGATCTCCACGACGGCGCCGGACTGTTCCCACTGGAGCCAGCGCAGCTTGTAGGAACCGATCCCGTGCTCGCCGGTGATGGTCCCGCCCATGTCCAGGGCCAGCCGCACGGACTCGTCCAGGGCGGCGTCCAGCCGGGCCCGGGCGGTCCCCTGGTCGTCCGCGGCGATCCAGAACGAGGGGTGCAGGTTGCCGTCCCCCGCGTGCGCCACGACCTTCAGGCTCACCGCGTGGTCCACGGCCATCCGTTCCAGCCCGTGCACGTAGTCCACCAGTCGCGAGCGCGGCACCGCCACGTCCTCCCCGACGGCGATCAGGGTGGGCACGTCGTCCCCGCGGGCGTGGCGGCGCAGGTCCACCAGGCCGGTCGCCTCGGCGTCGCCCACCGGGGTCATGGTCCCGCCCAGGGCCTCGAGCTCGGCCCGGATGACGGACATCTCCTCGAGCGCCCCGTACCCGTCGGTCTGCACCAGCAGCATGGCCGACCCCCGCGCGCACAGGGTCGAGCCGTGGGCCCCGTCGAGGGCCTCCATGGTCCCGCGGTCCATGATCTCCAGGATCGCCGGCTGCACCCGGGCCGCACCGATCGCCAGGACGCCCGCGGCCGCCGTCGGGAAGTCCGGGAACCAGGCCGCGGCGGTCTCCACGCGCGCCGGGGACGGGCGCAGCCGGACGGTGATCCCGGTGATGACGCCCAGCGTGCCCTCGGATCCGGTGAACAGCGCGGTGAGGTCGTAACCGGCCACGCCCTTGAGCGTCGCGGCACCGGTCCGGATGAGCGTGCCGTCCGCGAGCACGACGTCGAGCGCCAGCACCGAGTCCCGGGTCACCCCATACTTCGCGCAGCGCAGCCCGCCGGCGTTGGTGGCCACGTTCCCGCCGATCGTCGAGATCCGGTAGCTCGCCGGGTCGGGGGCGTACATCAGCCCGTGGGGCGCGACGGCATCCCCCAGGTGGGAGTTGATGACGCCCGGTTCCACGGTGGCCGAACAGTCCTCCGGATCGATCGACAGGATGCGGTCCATGCGCTCCAGGGACAGCACCACGCAACCGGGCAGGGCGTGCCCGCCGCCGGACAGCGCGGTGCCGGCCCCGCGGGGGATGACGGGGAACCCGTGCCCGGAGGCCAGGCGCATCAGCCGCTGCACGTGGTCGGTGGACTCGGCGTAGACCACCGCCTCCGGCACGGCCGGCGTCCAGTCCGTGCGGGGTCCGCGGTCGGTGGCGCAGGCCTGCCGGCCCTCCTCGCTGAGGTCGAGCAGTTCCGGGGCGAAGGCCTCGACCAGCAGGCGGCGCAGGTCCTCTCCCCCCGGGCCGTGGGCGGTGCGAACGGGGGTGCGGGGATGCGTCTGTGGCATGGACCCATGGTAGGCGGAGTGATCCGGGACGCTTCACCGCAGCCCGGGACCCGGGTCATAGACTGGGGTCAGCTCCGGCGACCGCAGCGCCCTCGGCGGCACGGGAACCGGCCCCGACGTGCACCGCGCGAGACCTCGAGGAGAGCCGTGGCCACCAGTGACGACACGACCGGTGGGCTCGGCGCGTTCCTGGCGTCCCGGCCGAACCTGGTCGGCCTGGCCGCGTTCCTGGTCGTGTTCCTCGTCGTCATGGTCCTCTCCCCGTCACCGCTGGCCGCCGTCATCGCGGGACTCCTCGGGTACGGAGCGGGGTACCTCCTGACCCCGTCGACGCGCAGGACCTACGCCTCCGGCATCCCCGTGCACGGTGCCACCGGCGCCGAGATGGCCGAGCGGCTGGCGGAGTTCCAGCAGTCCGTGCGCGCCAACCGGGGGCGGATCCCCCCGGAGGCCGACCGGGAACTGGGCGTGATCGTGCTGTCACTGCGGGAGATGATCGACCGCTGGCAGGACGTCCGGCGGGCCCCGGAACAGCGGATGGCCCTGGAGTCGATCGTCTACCAGTACCTGCCGAACACCCTCGAGGTGTTCCTGCGCCTGCCCGACTCCGCCAAGCCGCAGGCCGCTCCCGAGTGGATCGCCCAGCTGAAGCTGCTGGGGACCGAGGTGGCCGGTAGCCGCACCTCCGTCCTGCGGCACGACCTCGAGGCCATGCGTGCCAACGGCCGGGTCCTGGAGCAGAAGTTCGAGGACGGCGACCTGAGGATGTTCAGGGACCACGGCCTGTAGACGGCACCGTGTTCCCGGGACGGGACGTCGGACCCGGGCACGGGAGCGGGCTGGGCGGCCCGAGGGGCACGTGGATCCACCCCTCGCGCCGGGCACGAGCGCGCAGTGCCGCCGGCGGCCCGTGGGTCCTGCCCAGGTGCACCTCGCGGGCCACCAGGGCGGCCAGCACCGCGTCCAGGACGTCGTCGTGCGCCTGGCAGGCCTGACGGAAACCGGTGAGGTCGAGCCACGGGACGAGCTCCTCCAGCGCACCGACCAGCGCCGCCCGCGCCGGACGGTGGGCGTCCTTCTTGTAGGCCCGGTGCGGCAGCCCCCAGGTGCGCAGCGCAGCCGCGGGGTAGACCTCGCAAGCCAGCCCGGCGCCGTCGGGCTCCACGGCGTGCCCCGCGGCCCGGAGGCGGGCCGCCAGGTTGGCCCACCGCAGCGCGGGATAGGCGATGCGGTCCGTCGAGACGCTCAGCGGGGTCAGCCCGGTCAGCTCCCGCACCGCGACGTCCGTGGCGCGCAGGGCCAGCCCCCGCCGCCAGTCCGGGCCGGTGTCCGCCACCGGATGCAGCCGGCCCCCGCTGTGGTCGGTGACGAGCCGGACGAAGGACTCGGGCCAGCCGAAGGGGACGTCCACGCCGGACCGCTCACCGGCACCGATGGCGTCGAGGACCTCGTCGTCGTCGGCGCCGAGCACGGCACGTTCCACCATGAGGGTTCCCCGCCCCTCGTCCTGGACCAGGACGGCCAGCCCGGTGCGCTCCGGGGCCGCGGCCAGGTCCACCCCGACGAAGCGCAGGACGGGGGCGCCTGCCGGCCTCACGCCGCGGCGGGGCGGACCGTGCCGCCGGCGAAGCGTGCGTAACCCTCCAGCACCGGATGCCAGTCCTGCCGGAACGAGGGCGCCCCGCTCCCCCGGACGGTCACGAGCGTCCGCGTCATGGACGCGATGGTGAACTCGAGAGTGACGTCCAGGCCCGTGCGGGCGGCCTGGTCACCGGTGGTGCCGAACCAGCGCAGGGACAGCGAGCCGTCGTGGGTCCCGACGACGTCCGCCCACCGGTGCCGGGACCCGTCCAGTCCCTCCTCGAGGAGTGTCCCCTCCTCGAAGCCCAGGTGGCTGTCCTCGCCGCAGGACCTCAGTGCAGCGGGCCACCAGAGGTGGACGTACTCCAGGAACGCCTCGACGGCCCGGTCCGCCGCCAGGGGGACCTCCGCCGTAAGGGAGGCGGATGCCTCGTCCGACGGGGGTTCCGGCGCCTGCTTCGCGTCAGGGGCCGCGGCACGGGCGGGGCCGTCCGACGGGGGCTGGGCGAACGGATCCAGGAAGAGGCTGTCGGACATGACGTCCATCCTCCCACCGTTCGCCGCGGACCGGTCCTCCCCTGTGGGTGTTGTGTGGGGTGGGTGTTGTGTGGGGTGGGTGGTGTGTGGGGTGGTTAAACGCAGGAGCCCTGGACCGTGTGGTCCAGGGCTCCTGGTCAATGGTTGTCCGGCGGCGTCCTACTCTCCCACATCCTCCCGGA
>NZ_AFXQ01000018.1 GCF_000224415.1 Citricoccus sp. CH26A
GGCTCCCGTTAACGGGGCCTCAGGGGGCCGCCGGGGCGGCGGGCGCCTTCCGGGTGCGCATCCCCGCCCGTCAGGTCATCTGTTTGCCCCACCCCGTGTGACGCGGAATACTGTAGGTGAACGATCGGTCGGTAATTCGGCCTCCACCCCTGAAGTTCCCGCGAACGGAGTCCCATGACTGCAGCATTCCTGATCGGTGGCGCCCGCACCCCGGTGGGCCGGTACGGAGGGGCCCTGTCCTCCGTCCGTCCCGACGACCTCGCCGCGCTGACGGTCCGCGCCGCCGTCGAGCGCGCCGGCCTGGCCCCGGACGTGGTGGACGAGGTGATCTACGGCAACGCCAACGGTGCTGGCGAGGAGAACCGCAACGTCGCCCGCATGGCCTGGCTGCTCGCGGGCTTCCCGGACCACGTCCCGGGCATCACCGTCAACCGCCTGTGCGCCTCGGGCATGAGCGCCATCCAGATGGCCTCGCACATGATCCAGGCCGGTGCCGCGGACGTCGTGGTCGCCGGCGGCGTGGAGTCCATGTCCCGCGCCCCGTGGGTGATGGAGAAGCCGGCCAAGCCCTTCGCCAAGCCCGGCGAGGTGTACGACACCTCCATCGGCTGGCGCTTCCCCAACCCCGCGTTCCTCTCCGGTGAGTACTCCCGCGGCGGCAAGGCCACCTACTCCATGCCGGAGACGGCCGAGGAGGTCGCCCGCGTCTACAACACCTCCCGCGAGGACTGCGACGCCTTCGCCGTCCGTTCCCACGAGCGGGCGCTGGCCGCCATCGAGGCGGGCCGCTTCGCCGAGGAGATCGTGCCCGTGACCGTCAAGGGCCGCAAGGGTGCCGAGACGATCGTGGACACGGACGAGGGCCCGCGTCCCGGCACCACCGCCGAGGTCCTGGCCGGACTGCGCCCGGTCGTCAAGGGCGGCTCCGTCGTGACCGCGGGCAACGCCTCCACCCTCAACGACGGCGCCTCCGCGATCGTCGTCGCCTCCGAGGCCGCCGTCGAGAAGTACGGGCTGGCCCCGCGCGCCCGCATCCTGGCCGGCGCCTCCGCCGGACTGGCCCCGGAGATCATGGGCATGGGCCCGGTGCCGTCCTCCCGGAAGGTGCTGGAGCGCACCGGCACCGCGGTCGGTGACCTCGCCGCCGTCGAGCTCAACGAGGCGTTCGCCTCGCAGTCCCTGGCCAGCATGCGCGAGCTGGGCCTGGACGCCGGGATCGTGAACAACGACGGCGGCGCGATCGCCCTCGGGCATCCGCTCGGCTCCTCCGGGTCCCGGCTCGTCATCACGCTGCTGGGCCGCCTCGAACGCGAGGCGTCCGCGGGCGCCCGCGGCCTGGCGACCATGTGCGTGGGCGTCGGGCAGGGTTCCGCCCTGCTGGTGGAGTCCGTCTGATGACGCGATCCCAGACCCTGGAGGCCGGCGGGTTCACCACGCTGGCGATCGAGGAGCGCGAGGACCGGCTGGTGGCCCGGCTGCACCGGCCCGAGGTCCGCAACGCGATCGACCAGACGATGGTCGACGAGCTGCACGCCGTCTGCGCCCACCTGGAGACCACCCCGAAGGTCCTCATCCTCACCGGGGCACCGTCGGACACGGAGGCCGGGACCAAGGGGATCTTCGCCTCCGGTGCGGACATCGCCCAGCTGCGTGAGCGCCGCCGGGACGACGCCCTGGCCGGGATCAACTCCACGATCTTCGACCGGATCGCCAAGCTGCCGATGCCCGTCATCGCGGCCCTGGACGGTTACGCCCTCGGCGGCGGGGCCGAGCTGGCCTACGCCGCCGACTTCCGGATCGGCACCGAGGCCCTGCGCATGGGCAACCCCGAGACGAACCTCGGGATCATGGCCGCCGCCGGCGCCACCTGGCGGCTGCGGGAACTCGTCGGGGAGCCGCTGGCCAAGGAGATCCTGCTGGCCGGCAAGGTGCTCAAGGGCGCGGAGTGCCTGGCGGCCGGGCTCATCACCGAGCTGGTGGCCCCGGAGCAGCTGATGGACACCGCCCACGCCCTGGCCGACCGGATCGGTGCCCAGGACCCGCTGGCGGTGCGCATCACCAAGTCCGTGTTCCACACCCCCCGGGAGGTCCATCCCGTCATCGACACCCTGGCCCAGGGCATGCTCTTCGAGTCCCAGGCCAAGTTCGACCGCATGCAGGCGTTTCTCGACAAGAAGAACAGGAAGTAGGCCCTCATGACCGAGACCACCGGGGCGTCCGCGCCCGAGATCACCCCGTCCGTCCCCGCCACCGTCGGCGTGCTCGGCGGCGGCCGCATGGGTGCGGGCATCGCCCACGCCTTCCTCATCAAGGGCTCCGACGTCGTCATCGTGGAGCGCGATGAGGCCGCGGCCGAGGCCGCGCAGGAGCGCGTGGAGTCCTCGACCGCCAAGTCCCTCGAGCGCGGGGTGCTGGACGGCAACCTGGACGCGATCCTCGAGCGGTTCACCGTCTCCGTGGACCGCAAGGCCTTCGCCGACCGCGAGCTCGTGGTCGAGGCGGTGCCGGAGGACTGGAACCTGAAGGTGGAGTCGCTGCGGGCGGTGGAGCGCAACCTCGCGGAGGGCGCGGTGCTGGCCTCGAACACCTCCAGCCTGTCCGTGACCGGGCTGGCGAGGGAGTTGGAGCGTCCGCAGCGCTTCCTGGGGCTGCACTTCTTCAACCCGGTGCCGGCCTCCACCCTCGTGGAGGTCGTCATCGGCGAGCAGACCGCGCCGGAACTGGTGGACGCCGCCCGGTCCTGGACCGCAGGGCTGGGCAAGACCGCCGTGGTGGTCAACGACGCCCCGGGGTTCGCCTCCTCCCGCCTCGGCGTGGCCATCGCCCTGGAGGCCATGCGGATGGTCGAGGAGGGCGTGGCCACTGCCGAGGACATCGACAACGCCATGGTCCTGGGCTACAAGCACCCCACCGGCCCGCTGCGCACCACGGACATCGTGGGCCTGGACGTCCGCCTCGGCATTGCCGAGTACCTGGCCTCGACCCTGGGTGAGCGCTTCGAGCCGCCGGCCATCCTGCGGGACAAGGTCGCCCGCGGCGAGCTCGGGCGCAAGTCCGGCAAGGGCTTCTTCGACTGGAGCTGATCGCGCAGGGCTCCTGGGGAGCCCCGCGACCGTGGCCCGGACCCTCACGGTCCGGGCCACGGTCGTCCTCGGCTCCCGGCCCGCTAGGAACGCACGGCGGCCGCGGCGGCCAGGGGGTTGTCCAGTTCCCCGGCGTAGGCGAGGGAGCCGGCCGGATCCGCCAGGTCCACCATTTGCTGGTTGTTGCGCAATTGCAGGCGGTTCAGGCAGGACAGCCGGAAGGTGGGCTCCAGCAGGCGCAGGGAGTCGAAACGGTCCGCGGACTCGGGGTGCCGGGCCCGGTACGCCGTCAGCCGGGAGGCCACCACGGTCCAGAAGCCCTCCTCGGTGATGAGCCCCTCGCGCACGAGCAACGGGGCCAGGAACCGCAGGAAGCAGTCCACGACGTCCGTCAGGATGGACAGGCCGTGGTCCTCGGGGTCCACCTCGGCGCGCAGGCGGCGGACGTCCTCCGGCAGCAGGGTGCGTTCGCTCAGCACGGCGACCTCCTCGGCCAGGTCCTTGAGCAGCACCCGCACCGGGACACCGTCCCGCAGCACCAGGACCACGTTCTCCCCGTGGGGCATGAACACCAGGTCGTGGCGGACCAGGCAGTGCACGATCGGCACGAGGTAGGACTCGAGGTAGCGCTCCAGCCAGTCGGCCGTCTCCAGCCCCGAGCGCCGGACGAGGGCGGCCACGAAGGGTGTGCCCTGGGCGTCCACGTGCAGCAGCGAGGCCATGGTGGCCAGGGTCTCGCCCTGTTCGATGCGCTCGGCCGGGGACTCCCGCCACAGGGCGGCGAGCATCTTGCGGTAGGCCGAGTGCCGGTCCGTGGCCGCGTGGAACAGCGGGTTCCTGTACCCCACGGCGGCCGTCTCCCGCAACAGCTGGACCCGGGAGGGGTCCAGCTCAGGGTCGTCGGCGAACAGTCCGGCCAGCCAGTCGTTGATCGCCGGCGTGGCGTCCATGTACGCCGCGGAGAGGCCGCGCAGGAACCCCATGTTGAGCACGGACAGCGCCGTCTTCACGTAGTGACGTCCCGGAGCGGTCCGGTTCATGAAGGTCCGGATGGACTGCTGCGGCTGGTACAGGTCCGCGGTGGGGCCGAGGTGGACGAGGTGGCCCGTGGCGACGTCCCCGGCGAACGTGACGGACAGGCGGTTGCGCCACTGCCAGGGATGCACCGGCAACGGGAGGAAGTCATCCGGGTCCAGCCCCGTGCGGTGGCAGGCCTCGACGAGGCGGTGCCGGAACACCGCCCGCTGCGCCGGTCCCAGCTCGGCCTCGAGCAGTGAGCCCAGGTCAAGCCCCTCCACGGCCGAGAACCGGGCCCGGGAGCGGTGGGCCGCGACCCACTCGAGCCGGATCGCCGATCCCGTCTCGGGCGCCAGGTCCAGGTAGTCCTCGGCGCCCAGGCCGAGCCGGCCGTTGTTCGCCACGAAGCAGGGATGCCCCTCGGTCATGGCGGCCTCGATCCGCTGGAAGTCCGCCAGCGGGTCCCCGGTGCCGGCCGCGAGTTCCTCCGCCGTGGCGGTGGAGTGCAGTTGCTTGTAGCAGTGCGAGGCGAGTGTGCTGCCGACCTCCTCCAGGTAGACGGGCAACTGCCGGTCCGAGATGCCCAGGGGTTCCCGGAACGCCGTGATGAAGCGCTGGGCGTCCGGTGCGGCCGGGCGCCAGGCGCTGCCGTCCGGGGCGCCGGGCTCGTCCTGCGCCGCGGCCGGGACCCGTTCCTCGCAGGTCAGTGACCCGGGGTCGAGGTCCCAGTGCTCCAGTGCGTGGCGACGGGCCCGGAAGCGGTAGCGCACCCCGGGCCCGTGCAGGACCCACCGCTGCCCGTCCGGGTCGTCGCCGGTGGCCGGGTCGGGGTCGGGGGCCAGGAGACGCTCGTGCGAGAACTCGGCGATGGCCTTGGCGGTCACGTGGCGGTTCGCCGCAGCCCAGCGTTCCGGGCTGAGGTGGGGCACCGCACCGCTGGGACGTCCCGTCGCCGTGGCGAAGTCCACACGCGTGCAGTACGAGATCTGGGCCGTCTTGGCCGGGGCGCCATCGGCGGCGGGCAGTTCCACGCGCCCGGCCGGACGGAACCCGCACCGGGCGTTGAGCGCCTGGATCGCCGTGTTGCGGGCGTCCGGTTCCACCACGACGCGCACCACGGCGGGGTCGGCGAAGAGGTGTGCCAAGGCCGCGTCCATCGCGGCGGCACTGAAACCTGCCTCGGGGCCCCCGGCGCCGGCCGGATGGGGGAGCAACAGGTGCAGCCCGGCGTCGCCGTGACGCCAGGGGTAGCGGCCGGCCAACATCGAGTGGGCCGGGTCGTAGGTCTCCAGCAGGAAGGCCGGCAGGCCGTCTCGTCGACCGTCCAGGGCCAGCAGCGCGGCGTGATGCGGATCGGCCGCGATCCGCTCGTGCTCGGCCCGGACCTCAGCCTCGCCGGCGCCCTCCATGCCCCAGAACCGGGCCCGGGGCGTGGTCAGCCAGGAGTGCAGGAGGGCGGCGTCCGCGTCGGGGCGGACGGGACGGAACGTGAACCGGGGCCGGTGGTCCCCGGTGACTGTCGGGCTGGTCATCGCAGTGCCTCCTCGAGGATGGCGGTCGATCGGTTGGGTGTGGTCGGGTCCTCGGCACCGGGGGAGCCGAACGACTGGAAGGCGATCCGGTCCTCGACGGCGTAGTGGTCCCGCCCCGCCAGGCGGTTGACGAGGACGGAATTGCGGTACGCGCCCATGCCGAGGTCCGGGGCCGTGAACCCGTGGGTGTGCAGTTCCGCGTTCTGGACGAACACGTCGCCGTGCACCCCGATGCCGTAACCGCGGTCCACGTCCCACCGGCCGTCCGGCAATCGGGACAGGCGGTCCTCGATGCCCTGCAGGAACCGGGGCTCCCGGTATCCGTACCCGGTGGCCAGCACGAGGGCGTCGACGGTCGTCCCGTGCACCCCGCCGTCGTCGGCGTGGCGCAGGGTCAGCCGCAGCCGGCCCGCGTCCTCCCGCACGTCCTCCAGGGCGGTCGAGGTCCGCAGGGTGGCCGGAGCCGGTCCGTGGACGCTGGCCTCGTAGAGCATGTCGTAGATGCGGTCGAGCAGCTCGGCGTTGACTCCCTTGTACAGCGGTGCGTGCGAGGCACCCAGCCGGTCCCGGACCTGCTGGGGCAGGGAGGTGAAGTGGTCCACGTAGTCCGGGGAGGTCATCTCCAGCGTGGGCTTCGTGTACTCCAGGGGGAAGAATCTCGGTGAGCGGGTGAGCCATTCCACGTGCCGGTGATCTCCCGGGCGGCCCAGCAGGTCCGCGAACACCTCGGCGGCGCTCTGCCCGCTGCCCACGACGGCGATGCGGCCGGCCTTCGCGAGGCGCTCCCGGGCGGGGAGGTAGCCGGAGGAGTGCACGACGCGCGGGTCCTCGCGCAGGGCGGCGGGGACGGCGTCGGGCAGGAGGGGATCCGTGCCGGTGCCCAGCACCAGGTTCCGGCCCCGCAGGGTCCGGGGCCCGTCGGGCGTGTGCGCGGTGACCAGGTAGGCGTCGCCGTCGTGCTCGACGGCGACGACCCGGTGGCCGTAGCGCACCGGCAACCGGTGTGCGGCCCAGGCCAGGTAACGGGAGTACTCCGAGCGCAGCGCGTGGAAGTCCTCCCGGATGTAGAAGGGGTACAGGCGCCCGGACTCCTTCAGGAAGGCCAGGAAGGACAGCGGGTGGGTGGGGTCGGCGAGGGTCACGAGGTCGGCCAGGAAGGGGACCTGCAGGTGGGTGCCCTCGAGCATCATGCCCGGATGCCACTGCGGTCCCTCCCGCGACTCCAGGACCACGGTGTCGAGCCCTGCGGGCACCGCCAGTGCGGCGAAGCCGAGGTTGAACGGTCCGGCGCCGACGGCGATCACGTCATGGGTGCTCATGCCGTCACCTCCGCGGGGGTGAGGGCCCGGCCGTGCCGGACGATCCCGGCCAGGATCCCGGCGACGTCCGCGGACGTGGTGCGGGGATTGAGCAGGGTCAGCTTGAGGTGACGCCGGCCCGCGACGGTGGTGGCGGCGACCATGGCCTCGCCCGAGCGGTAGAGGGCCCCGCGGATCGCGTCGTTGAGCTCGTCGACGGCTGCCGGTCCGGGTGCCTCTCCCCGGGCCCACGGCCCCGGATCCAGCTCCGGCTCGTAGCGGAAGACGACCATGCCCAGGTGCACCGGAGCGGCCAGGGCCAGCCCGGGGCAGGCCGCGACCTGCCGGCCGGCGTCGGCAGCGAGGTCGAGCGTGGTGTCGAACATGGCGCCGAGGGCCTCGTGGCCCACGGAGCGCAGGGTGACCCAGAGCTTGAGCGCGTCGAAGCGGCGGGTGGTCTGCAGCGACTTGTCCACCTGGTTCGGGCTGGCGGGGTCCCGGCCCGGATTCAGGTAGTCGGCGTGGTGGGTGATGTGCGCGAACCGTGCCCCGTCCCGGACCAGCAGCGCGCTGGACCCGATGGGCTGGAAGAAGGACTTGTGGAAGTCGACGGTCACCGAGTCCGCCAGCTCGATGCCGTCCAGCAGGTGCCGGCGCGTCGGCGAGGCCAGCAGCCCGCAGCCGTAGGCCGCGTCGACGTGGAACCAGGCGCCGGCGGCCCGGGCGGCCCCGGCGGAGGCGGCCAGCGGGTCGATGGCGCCGAAGTCGGTGGTGCCGGCCGTGGCGACGACGGCCAGGGGGCGAAGGCCCTGGGCGAGGTCGCGGGCGATCGCCCGTTCCAGGGCCACCGGGTCCATGCGGTGGTCGCCGTCCACGGGGATGCCCACCACCGCCTCCTCGCCGAGTCCCAGCTGGGAGGCAGAGCGCACGATGCTGAAGTGGCTCTCCTGAGAGGCGTAGACCCGCAGTCCCCCCAACCTTTCGGGGAGGGGCCCGGGAGGGCGGCCACCGCACGGTTTCGGGCCATCAGCAGGGCCTGCAGGTTCGACTGGGTCCCCCCGCTGCCGAAGATCCCGTCCGCCCCCGCGCCCAGCCCCGCCAGCGAGGCGGCCCAGTCCACGAGGCGCCGTTCGATGAACGTGGCGCCGGCGGACTGGTCCCAGGTGTCCATGGACGAGTTGATGCTGCTGACCCAGGCCTCGGCCGCCACGGCGGGCACGGCCACGGGGCAGTTGAGGTGCGCCGCATAGCGCGGGTGGTGGAAGTACACCGCGTCGTCCAGGTAGAGCGCCACCGCCTCCTCGAGGGCGGCCTCGGTCGAGCCGAGCGGCACCTTCAGGTCGACGCCGTCGAGCCTGCCCTCGAGGTCGTCGGCGGCGGGACCCGTGGTGGGGCCCGGGGCCCGGACGAGGGCCTCCGCGGCCAGCAGTGCCGCCGCGCCGTGGTCCCGGAGGAAGTCCCCGGCGGTGTCCCCGGACAGGAGCACCCTCGCGACTGCCGGGCTGGCCCGCGACGGCGGCGGCGCCCCGGGGTCCCGGTCGGCGCCGGGTCCGGCCCCGATCCCCGATGGCGGGTCCCGGCGGACTGCTGGACTGGTGGAGGTCATGGTGGTCCTTCCAAGTGAGGTAAGCCTTACCTAAGGAGGAACCATTAAACGCACACCGATGGGCTCTAATTCAACTGGCCCTATGGACAGGGTGACGCGGGAGGGTCGGAAGGGGAGAAATCTCTGTGCGCTGCGCCACCATCCTGTTAGGGTGGACGCAATACTGACCGATCGTTCAGAAAGGTAGTGCCCGGATGACCACGCAGACCGCCGCGCCCACCGTCCCCAGCTACGTCCTCGACGAGTGGTGGACCCCCGGGGCCGACTCCCGGACCACCGACGTCCTCGATGCCAGCACCGGCGAGACCCTCGCCCGGTACGGCGCGGAAGGCCTCGACCTCGGCGCCGTCCTGGAACACGGCCGGACCGTCGGCCAGCGGGAACTGGGGAAGCTGACCCTCCACGAGCGCGCCCTCAAGCTCAAGGAGCTGGCCCTATACCTCAACGAGCACCGCAAGGACCTCTACGAGCTGTCCCACCGCACCGGTGCCACGAAGGTGGACAACATGGTGGACATCGACGGCGGTATCGGCGTGCTGTTCACCTTCTCCTCGAAGGGCCGCCGTGAACTGCCGAACTCCAACGTCATCCAGGACGGCGGGATCGAGCCGCTGTCCAAGGACGGCTCCTTCATCGGCACGCACGTCTACACCCGCATCCCGGGCGTGGCCGTGCAGGTCAACGCGTTCAACTTCCCGGTCTGGGGCATGCTCGAGAAGTTCGCCCCCGCGTTCATCGCCGGCGTGCCGACCGTGGTCAAGCCCGCCACCCCCACCGGTTACGTCAGCGAGGCCGCCGTGCGGCTGATGGTGGACTCCGGGATCCTGCCGGCCGGTTCCCTGCAGCTGATCTCCGGTTCCGCCCGGGGCCTGCTGGACGTCATGGACTACCGGGACATGATGCTCTTCACCGGCTCCGCGACCACCGCCCAGTCCCTGAAGTCCCACCCGAACGTCATCTCCGGCGGGGTCCGGTTCTCCGCTGAGACCGACTCGCTCAACGCCGCCATCCTCGGCCCCGACGCCGTGGAGGGCACCCCCGAGTTCGAGGCCTTCGTCAAGGCCGTGGTCACCGAGATGACCGTCAAGGCGGGCCAGAAGTGCACCGCGATCCGCCGCACCATCGTTCCCGAGGCCCAGCGCGAGGCTGTGGCGTCGGCGATCGCGGCCCGGATCGAGCAGCGCGTGGTCGTCGGCGACCCGCGCGCCGAGGGCGTGACCATGGGCGCGCTCGCCTCGCTGGCACAGCTCCAGGACGTCCGCGGCGCCGTCGAGGACATGCTGGCCGCCGGAGGCGAGCTCGCCTACGGCAGCCTGGACGCGCCCACGGTGCGCACCGCCAGCGGCGAGGACGCCGTGGTGAAGGACGGGGCCTTCATGTCTCCGGTGCTGCTGACCTGGGCGGACGCGGAGAACGAGGTGGTCCACTCCCGTGAGGCCTTCGGTCCGGTGACCTCCCTGATCGGCTACACCGACCTGGACGACGCCGTGCGCCTGGCCGCCCGCGGCTCCGGCTCGCTCGTCGCCACCGTCTGCACCAATGACCCGGAGGTCGCCCGCGAGGTGACCGTCGGGATCGCCGGTCACCACGGGCGTGTGCACCTGCTCAATCGCGAGACCGCCAAGACCTCCACCGGCCACGGCTCGCCCGTCCCGCACCTGGTCCACGGCGGACCGGGCCGCGCCGGCGGTGGCGAGGAGCTCGGCGGCGTCCGTTCCGTCAAGCACCACATGCAGCGCACGGCCCTGCAGGGGTCCCCGAACCTGCTGACCGCCGTCACCGGCGTCTGGCAGACCGGGGCGGACCGGCAGATCGCCGGTTCGGAGGCCTACGGCGCGGAGCCGGGCAACGTGCACCCGTTCCGCAAGTCCCTGGCCGAGCTGCGCATCGGCGACGCCCTGGCCTCCGACCTGCGCCAGGTCACCCAGGAGGACATCACGGCCTTCGCGAACACCACGGGGGACACCTTCTACGCCCACGTGAACCCGAAGGCCGCGGAGGCCAACCCGTTCTTCCCGGGCACCGTGGCACACGGCTACCTGCTCGTGGCCTGGGGTGCCGGGCTCTTCGTGGAGCCGGCGCCGGGCCCGGTGCTGGCCAACTACGGCCTGGAGAACCTGCGGTTCATCACCCCGGTGGCCGCCGGGGACTCCATCCGGATCACGCTGACCGCCAAGAAGATCACCCCGCGCGTGACCGACGAGTACGGCGAGGTGGCCTGGGACGCCATCATCCACAACCAGAAGGACGAGATCGTGGCGACCTACGACGTCCTGACCCTGGTGGAGAAGGAAGACGTCACCTACAAGAACTGGACCGACTGACCCGGCGGGCCCCTCGGCTCGTGAGAAAGGCCGCCTCCCCGGACGGGGAGGCGGCCTTTGCCGTGGGTGAGGCGGCGTCAGTCGCGGGCGCGCAGTCCGTCCACGATCATCGCGATCGCGTTCTCCTCGACCTCCTGGGGGGTGGCCGGCCCGTCGGGCCGGTACCACTCCACGAGGGAGTTGATCATGCCGAACATCAGCCGGGTGGTGGTCCGGGGCTCGATGTCGGCGCGCACCTTCCCGTCCTGCTGCGCGGTGATCATCAGCTCGGTGACCCTGCGGTCCACCGATCGACGGCGCTCGAGCGCCTGGCGCTCGATCTCGGTGTTGCCGCGCAGGCGCAGCAGCAGGGTCACATAGGGCTGGCGCTCGATGAGCACGCGGATGGTCGAGCGCAGCATGAACTCCAGGCGCTGGATCGAGGTGCCCGTGAGGGCCTGCTCGTGTTCGCCGATCGCCTCGAGGGGGACCAGTGCCTCATCCAGGGCCAGTCGCAGCAGGTCGCCCTTGGAGGGCACGTGGTGGTAGATCGCCGACTTGCTGACGCCGAGCTCGTCGGCCAGCATGCCCATCGACGTGGCGTCGTATCCGTGGCGGTTGAACACCTGGACGGCGACCTGCAGGACGGATTCCTGGTCGTATCCGGGCCGGCCCCGCCGGGGTGTGGCGGTGGCCTTGGGCGCGGTGGGCACTGTTTGCTCCTTGGGAACAGTCGTCCCCCGGGGACCGTGTGGGTTCCCGGGGGACGCGGTGATCAGAGGTTGCGGAGATCGTGGATCCGCTTCAGCTTACCGACCGAGCGGGGCAGGGACTCCGGGTCCACCACGTCGATCTGGCACGAGGAGCCGACGTGGATCTTGATGAGCTTCTGCAGTTCGCCCGCGGCCGCGATGGCGCGGTCGGAGGTGCAGTCGACGCGGCGCTCGATCTTCACGGCCAGCTGGTCCATGCGGCCCGGGCGGGTGATCTCGAGCTGGAAGTGCGGCGAGAGGCCCTCGACCTTCAGGGCCAGCTCCTCGATCTGGCTCGGGAACACGTTCACCCCGCGCAGGATGATCATGTCGTCCGAGCGGCCCGTGATCCGGCCCATGCGCCGGTGGCCCGGACGCTCGGTGCCCGGCAGCAGGCGGGACAGGTCGTGGGTGCGGTACCGGATGATCGGCAGGGCCTGCTTGGTCAGCGCGGTGAACACGAGCTCGCCGGGCTCGCCGTCGCCGAGGACCTTGGTCTCGTCGAAGGGGTCCAGGATCTCCGGGCGGAAGTGGTCCTCCCAGATGTGGCAGCCGTCCTTGGTGCGGTAGGACTCGCCGGCCACGCCGGGGCCCATGACCTCGGACAGGCCGTAGATGTCACACGCGTGGATGTCGAACATCTGCTCGAGCTCGTGGCGCATCTCCTCGGTCCACGGCTCGGCGCCGAGGACGCCGACCTTCAGGGAGGTCTGCCGCGGGTCCAGGCCCATGCGCTGCATGGCGTCGCCGATGGTCAGCAGGTAGGTCGGGGTGCACAGGATGGCGTCCGGCTTGAAGTCGTTGATCAGGGTGATCTGCTTCTCGGTCTGGCCGCCGGACATCGGGATCACGGTGGTGCCCAGGTACTCCGCAGCGGCGTGGGCGCCCATGCCGCCGGTGAACAGCCCGTAGCCGTAGGCGTTGTGGACCTTCCAGCCCCGCTGGATCCCGGACAGGCGCATGCACCGGGCGCCGAGCTTGGCCCAGTCGGTGAGGTCCTGCTTGGTGTAGCCGACGACGGTGGCGCGGCCGGTGGTGCCCGAGGAGGCGTGGATCCGGGCGACCTCCGGCTGCGGGACGGCGAACATGCCGAAGGGGTAGGTCTTGCGCAGGTCCTCCTTGTCCGTGAAGGGGAACTTGGCCAGGTCCGAGAGCTCCTTGAGGTCGGAGGGGTGGACGCCGACGGCGTCGTACTTCTCCTTGTACAGGGGCACGCGCTCGTAGGCGTAGGCGACCGTGTGCTGGAGGCGCTCCAGCTGCAGCGACTCGATCTGGTCGCGGCTCATGGTCTCCTCGGGATCCAGTCCCGCGGTCGATTCTTGGGTGGTCAGGGTCTCAGTCATCGAAGGCCTTACTCGTGCTGGGGTGGGGGGGTGTTCTTCGGGGGCGGGGGAGGGGCTCAGCGGGCGGCCACGGTGCGTGACCGGCCGCGGAACTCGGCGATCACCTCGGTGCCGCCCCCGGGCAGGGACTGCAGGACCTGGATATCGTAGATCCCGCTGCGGCCCGACTGCTGGCGGCGGTTCGCCACCGCGGTCAGCAACCGGCCCGGGATGCCGGGCTTGAGGAAGTTGATGTCCGCCCCGGAGGCCACCGTCAGGGTCTCGTCCGAGCCCTCGGGCGGGTTGCAGGCCATCGCGAAGGCCGAGTCGGCGAAGGCGAAGATCATGCCGCCGTGGGCGATCCCGAAGCCGTTCAGCATCTCCGGGCGCAGGGTCATGGTGATGGTGGCGTGTCCGTCCGCGACGGCCTCCACCCCGATCCCCATCCACTCACTGGCGTGGTCCCCGGCCAGGACGGCGTGGTGCTCGCCCAGGGGGCGGGCCGCGGGGGACGGACTCTCGGACGCTACTTCCGTGGCGGTGCCAGGCGTGGTCATGCGCGCTCCCAACTTTCTTTACCGAACGATCATTAGGTAATCCTAGAATGTGATGTGGGTCAAGTTGTGAAGCACCGATCCGGCCCGGGGCTGTTGACGGGGTCACAGGTGGTGTATATATACTGAACGAGCGGTCAGTAAATATGAGCGCGACTGACCTGACCTGACCACGGCGCGCGGCGATTCTCCTGCCAGCGTCGACACTCCAGAGAATGAGGTGGGCACCATGGCCGAACAGACGACGAGCGGCGGGCACCTGAGCGCCGTCCTGTCCCCCGAGGACGAGGCGGGCCAGCGGCGCTTCGACGCGATCATCGAGCAGGACTCCCGGATCGAGCCCCGTGACTGGATGCCGGAGGCCTACCGGAAGTCCCTGACCCGGCAGATGAGCCAGCACGCGCACTCCGAGATCATCGGCATGCAGCCGGAGGCGAACTGGATCACCCGCGCCCCGAGCCTGAAGCGCAAGTCCATCCTGATCGCCAAGGTCCAGGACGAGGCCGGTCACGGCCTGTACCTGTACTCCTCCACCGAGACCCTCGGCACGGACCGCGACACCCTGAACGACCAGCTGATGTCCGGCCGCGCCAAGTACTCCTCGATCTTCAACTACCCGGCGCGCACCTGGGCGGACATGGGCGCGATCGGCTGGCTCGTCGACGGCGCCGCGATCGCCAACCAGGTCCCGCTGTGCCGCGCCTCCTACGGCCCCTACGGCCGCGCCATGGTGCGCATCTGCAAGGAGGAGTCCTTCCACCAGCGCCAGGGCTTCGAGATCCTGCTCGAGCTGGCCAACGGCACCGAGGCCCAGAAGAAGATGGCCCAGGACGCGATCAACCGCTTCTACGCCCCGGCCCTGATGATGTTCGGTCCCTCGGACAACGACTCCCCGAACTCGAAGCAGTCCATGGCCTGGAACGTCAAGCGCTTCTCGAACGACGACCTGCGCCAGCGCTTCGTCGGCATGATCGCCGAGCAGGTCAAGGTCCTCGGCCTGACCCTGCCGGACCCGGAGCTCCGCTATGACGAGGAGACCGGCCAGTGGATCCACATGGAGCTGGACTGGGACGAGTTCAACCGGGTCATCAAGGGCGGCGGCCCCTGCAACTCCCAGCGCATGGCCCGTCGCCGCGAGGCGCACGAAGAGGGCGCCTGGGTCCGCGAGGCCGCGTCCGCCTACGCCCGTAAGCAGCAGATGAAGGAACAGGTGGCATGACCATGAGCAACACGTCGAACAACGGATCGTCCGCCGGCTGGCCCCTGTGGGAGGTCTTCGTGCGTTCCTCGCGCGGCCTGTCCCACGTGCATGCCGGATCCCTGCACGCCCCGGACGCCGAGATGGCCGTCCGCAACGCCCGGGACCTCTACACCCGCCGCAACGAGGGCGTGTCCCTGTGGGTCGTGCGGTCCGAGGACATCCTGACCTCGGATCCGGACGCCAAGGACGCCATGTTCGAGTCGCCCAAGGGCAAGGACTACCGTCACGCCACGTACTACACCAAGAGCGAAGGGGTGAAGCACCTGTGAGCGCTCCCTCCGGCCAGACCACGGACCACAGCCTGGACAGCTTCGGCGACGCCACCGCCTCGGCCACGCGCGTCACCCCGGGCAACGCCCTGCGCCCCGAGGACATCGCGCTGCAGGACACCGCTCCGGCGACCGAGGCGATCGCCCAGTACGCCCTGCGACTGGGCGATGACGCGCTCATCTACTCCCAGCGCATGGCCCACTGGGTCTCGCGTGCCCCGGAGCTGGAAGAGGACATCGCCCTCGGCAACATCACCCTGGACCAGCTCGGCCACGCCCGCTCCTTCCTGACCTACGCCGGCAAGAAGTGGGACAAGACCGAGGACGACCTGGCCTACTGGCGCGAGGAGGAGGAGTTCACCTCCGTCCACCTCGTCGAGCAGCCGAACGGTGACTTCGCCGAGACGATCGTCCGGGCCCTGTTCCTGGGCATCTACCAGCACATGGTCTACACCCGCCTGCTGGAGTCCTCGGACGGGACCCTGTCCGCCATCGCGGCCAAGGCGCTCAAGGAGGTCGACTACCACCTCGAGCACGCCGAGCTGTGGACCCTGCGACTGGGCTCGGGCACCGAGGAATCGGCCCGCCGGATGCGCCGCGCGCTGGAGAAGCTGTGGCCGTACGTCGACGAGCTGTTCCAGGACGAGCCGTTGTACGACGAGCTCGAGGGCATCGCCCCGCGCCCGTCCACGCTGCGCGAGGAGTGGACCGCTCGGCTCACCGACATCCTCGGGCGTGCGGAGCTCTCCGTGCCCGAGGTCCCGTTCGCGATGGCCTACGGCCGTCGCGGCGAGCACTCCGAGCACCTGGGCTACATCCTGGCGGAGATGCAGGTCCTGGCGCGGAAGCACCCCGGGGCGACCTGGTAACCCGCTGCCCGTCCCCGCATCACCGCCGAACCGTGAAGACGGAGGAAGCACCATGACCACCATCCCCACCCCACCGCCGGCACCAGCCGGCTGTATGAGATCGCCTCGAAGGTGACCGACCCCGAGATCCCGGTGCTCACCATCGCCGACCTCGGGATCCTGCGCGACGTCACCGCGGACCGCGACGGCACCGTCGTCGTGACCATCACCCCGACCTACTCGGGGTGCCCGGCAATGGACGTGATCGGCCAGGACCTCAAGACCGAGTTCCAGGCGGCGGGGTACGACAGGGTACGGGTGGACCTGGTGCTCTCCCCGGCATGGTCCACGGACTGGATCACGGAGGAGGGCAAGGCCAAGCTCCAGGAGTACGGCATCGCCCCGCCCACCGGCAAGGGACACCGTGGCACGGTGACCCTCGGCATGGCAGTGAAGTGTCCTCGCTGCCACTCGCTGAACACCCGCGAAATCTCCCGCTTCGGGTCCACGGCCTGCAAGGCGCTGTACTCCTGCAAGGACTGCCTGGAACCCTTCGACTACTTCAAGGTGCTCTCATGACTGCAACTGAAACCGATTCCGCCCCCGCACGCCGTCGTGCGGCCTTCCACGAGCTCGAGGTGTCCGGGGTCCGGCGCCTGACGGCCGACGCCGTGGAGGTGACCTTCGCGGTCCCCGAGGAGCTGGCGGACGAGTACGACTACGCCCCCGGCCAGTACGTGGCCCTGCGCAAGGAACTCCCGGACGCCGACGGCACCCTGCACGAGGTGCGCCGCAGCTACTCCATCTGCGCCGAGCCGAGGCCGGGCGAGGTCCGGGTGGCCATCAAGAGGGACCTGGGCGGCATCTTCTCCACGTGGGCGAACGAGAACCTCACCGCCGGGGACACGATGGACGTGATGAGCCCGGCCGGGGCCTTCATCTCCAAGCACAAGATGACCGGGCTCAACGATCCGGAGTCGATCGACACCGACACCGAGCACACCTTCGTGGCGTTCGCCGCCGGCTCCGGCATCACCCCGGTGATCGCGATCGCCCGGACCGTGCTGGCGGCCAACGAGAAGGTCAGCTTCGACCTGGTCTACTCGAACAAGGCCGCCATGGACGTCATGTTCCTCGAGGAGCTGGCGGACCTGAAGGACCGCTACCCGTCCCGGTTCGCCCTGCACCACGTGCTGACCCGCGAGCAGCGGATCTCCCCGCTGCTGTCAGGCCGGATCGACAACGAGAAGCTGTCCACCCTGCTGTCCACCGTCATCCGCCCGGAGACCGTGGACGAGTGGTTCCTGTGCGGCCCGTTCGAGCTGGTCCAGATGGTCCGGGACGAACTGGCCGGGCTCGGCGTGGACTCGGACAAGGTCCGTTTCGAGCTGTTCACCACCGGCGACCCCACGAAGGGCCGCCCGGAGGGCCACATCGGCCGCCCGGTCGTGGTGGACGAGGCGGGCGACAACTTCGACATCACCTTCACCCTGGACGGACTCCAGGGCGAGGTGAAGTCCCCCAAGGGCCAGCGCGAGACCGTGCTCAACGCAGCCCTGCGCGTCCGCCCGGACGTCCCGTTCGCGTGCGCCGGCGGCGTCTGCGGCACGTGCCGCGCCAAGGTCGTGGAGGGTTCCGTGGACATGGACGAGAACTACGCACTCGAGACCGACGAGGTCGAGAAGGGCTACGTCCTGACCTGCCAGTCCCACCCCACCTCGGACAAGCTGGTCCTCAGCTTCGACGCCTGACACCGAACGCCGTCCCCGCCGCGATCCCGGCGGGGACGGCGTCGTCCGTGCCCGGCGTCACCGCCCTGACACCCGCACCCACCGCCCAGGAGGCACGCATGATCGACCTGACCATCGCCGACGGGATCGCCGAAGTGGTCCTGAACGCCCCCGAGAAGATGAACGCCCTCAACGAGGAGGCGATCGCCGAGCTGGGCGCGGCCTACGACGACGCCGCTGCCGCCGCCTCCCGCGGTGAGGTGCGGGCCCTGCTGCTGCGCGGCGAGGGGCGCGGGTTCTGCGCCGGTCGGGACATCTCCGCGGTCACCCCCGCGGACGACGACGTGATGGGCTACCTGGGGGACAAGGTCACCCCGCTGCTGAAGACCATGAGCGCCTTCCCCGCACCCACCTTCGCCGCCGTCCAGGGCGCCTGCCTGGGCGTGGGGCTGGGCCTGGCGATCGCCACGGACGTGGTCTACGTGGCCGAGAACGCCAAGATCGGCTCGCCGTTCGCCAACCTCGGCGCCACCCTGGACTCCGGCGGCCACTGGCTGTTCACCGAGCGCCTGGGCACCCACCGCACCCTCGACCTGATCTACACGGCCGAACTGATCAGCGGGGCCGAGGCGGTCTCCTCCGGGCTGTTCTCCCGCGCCATGCCGGCGGAGTCGCTGCTCGAGGACACCCGGGCGATCGTGGCGAAGGTCGCCGCCGGGGCCACGGGGGCCTTCGTGGCCTCCAAGGGACTCGTGGCGCAGATCCGCGATGAGCGACTGGGCCTGTGGGACTCGATGGCGACCGAGAACCGGGCGCAGGCCGACCTGTGCGGCACGGAGGACTACGCCGAGGGCTTCGCCGCCTTCCAGCAGAAGCGCAAGCCGGAATTCCGCGGGGTCTCCGGGACGTCCCTGCCGCGCTGACGCGCCGAGCCGTACCGCACACGAAGGCCCGGTCCCCGGTGGGGGCCGGGCCTTCCTGTGCCCCCGGTCGTGCCGCTTCGCGACCCCGCCGGCGGGGCGGGGGGGCTGTGTCATGGTGCCGCGGGTCAGTAGAGTCGCGTCGGGCCGTGCGTGACCACCGACATGTCTGTGAGGGCGAATGAGCGAGGACAGGCGTAGGGAGCTCGGCGAGAACGACTTCGCCATCGAGGAGCACCTGCAGGAGGCGTTCGAGAGCACGATGGAGGAGGGCGCCGAGCGCCTGCACCGCGCGTTCCGTGCCGTGGTCATCACCGGCCTGTTCGGCGGGATGGAGGTCGGCGTCGGCGTGATGGCCTTCCTGGCCGTCCTGCACGAGACGGACAGCCACCTCCTCGCCGGACTGGCCTTCAGCGTGGGGCTGATCGCCGTGCTGCTGGCCCACAGCGAGCTGTTCACCGAGGACTTCCACATCCCGATCATGGCCCTGGTCACCCGCCAGGCCAGCATCTGGAAACTGCTCAGGCTGTGGTCGGTGACCCTGGTGAGCAACCTCGTGGGCGGCTGGGTGTTCATGTGGCTGGTGATGCAGGCCTTCCCCGAGTGGCGCTCCACCATCGCGGAGGCGGCCCACCACTTCGTTGACGCCCCCTTCTCCCTGCAGACCGCCTGCCTGGCCCTGCTCGGCGGCAGCACGATCACCCTGATGACCCGGATGCAGAAGGGCACCACGTCGGATGCGGTCCGGGTGGTCGCGGCGATCGGCGGTGGCTTCCTCCTGGCGGGGCTCCAGCTCTTCCACTCGATCCTGGACTCGATGTTCATCTTCGGCGCCATGCAGTCCGGGGCGGACATCACCTTCCTGCAGTGGCTGGGGTGGTTCGGCTACACCGTGGTGTTCAACATGCTCGGCGGCATCCTCCTGGTGACGGCGCTGCGCATCGTCAGGACGAAGGAACTCGTGGTGCACTACCGGCGCCAGTCGCGACCTGATCCGGACGCCCCCCGCGACCGGTGACACCGGCGGCGGGCACGAGAGGGGGCTGGCCCGACCGGCGGCAGGAGGGCCTGGGCCGAGACCGGGTCACGGGGCGGCGGGACCGTGCGTGCTCCCCAGGGGCCCGGACATCATCAGCTCCAGGTCGGCGGGTTCCAGGACCGTGGTCATGCCCCACATCATGAGGGCGGAGGCCGCGATGGAGAGGACGAGCCACGCCAGCGAGATCCTGGCCAGGAACCCGAACTCCCGCCGGGTCGCCGCGTGCCGGTCCGAGGACAGCTCGGCGAGGCGCAACCGGGTGCGGTCCGCGGGGCTGAGGTGCACGGCGCCGCCGTGGAGACGGTTGGGGGCGGTGTCCGTGCCACCGTCGTCCAGGACCGCGACGGTCTGGTCGCGGTCGGTGTCCTGGCGGAAGTGGTCGATCCGGTCTCCGTGCCGCGCCAGCAGGATGTCCTCGCCCAGCGCCCCGGGAGGGGCGGTGCTGATGGACAGGCGGCCGCGCCGGGGGACGCGCCGGGCTGCTGACGGGCGAGGGGCTTCGGGCGACTTCATACCCCGAGATTACAGTTGCAAACAGTGACTTCCGGCGGTGGCCCGGGGTTTTGTCGCCAACTTCACCCGGGTCTGTGATACAGGGGACAGGACACGGCGGGTCAGCGGGTGTCCATGTCCTCGAAGATCACGAAGGTCGTGGTGTCCAACACGGCCGGCAGTGGCTGGATGTTGTCGAAGACCACGCGGCGCAGGTCCAGGTTGTCCCGCGCGCGGACCAGCAGCAGGACGTCGAAGTTGCCCCCGACCAGGCTGACGTGGTGTACCTCCGGGATCCGGGACAGTGCCTCCTTCACCTCTCGCCAACCGTGCTGGCGCAACTTGAGCGTGACGTAGGCCGAGGAGCGCAGTCCGGCCCGGACGGGGTCCACCACGGCGCTGTAGCGCGTGATGACGCCGTCCTCCTGCAGCCGGTTGATCCGGGCGTAGGCGTGCGCGCGGGAGATGTGGACCTTCTGGGCGAGCGCCGTCACGGACTGACGGCCGTCCCGCGTCAGCTCGGCCAGGATGCGCTCGTCCACGGAGTCGATCCGGGCTGGCACCTTGTCCATCGTTCCTCCTCGGTCACCGTGGAGCGTCGGCTCCGGGGACCCCGGGCGGCAGCCCGAAGCATCCACCAGAGTATGCAGGTCCGGACAATCTGTCCACGATCAGCCGGGATTGCGGCGACGAAGCATCGACGCACTCCACACTGGTGGGTACAAAGTGACTACCGCCGTGAGCTGGGGCACAGGCTTGTGCCCCCGGCGGCGGGGAAACGTCCAGGAGGAACGATGAGCGACGACGTCCGCACCGACATCGCCGAGGCTGCCCGCAGCTTCGGCATCACGCCGGAGGACTACATGCTCCCGGCCCGCCACCTGATCCGGATCGTGGACCAGGACGGCACCGTCCTGTCCACCGAGGAGCAGGGCGCCGAGCCGGGCCATGACTATCCGGTCCCCGCCGACGAGGACCTGCTCGAGGCCTACCGGCGCCTCGTGGCCGGCCGGCGCATCAATGACCAGAACTCGGCGCTCGTGCGCCAGGGCCGGATGGCGGTCTATCCCTCGAGTCACGGCCAGGAGGCCTGCCAGGTGGCCGCCGCCGCCTGCCTGGGGGAGGGGGACTGGCTGTTCCCCACCTACCGGGACACCGTGGCCGTGATCTCCCGGGGCGTGGACCCGGTGGAGGCCATGACGATCTTCCGCGGGGACTGGCACGGCGGCTTCGACCCGCGGCAGCACAAGGTCGGCATCCAGTCCACGCCGCTGACCACCCAGCTGCTGCACGCCGTCGGGGTGGCGCACGCCGCCCGGCTGCGCGGAGAGGACACCGTGGTCGTGGCCATGTGCGGGGACGGCGCCACGAGTGAGGGCGACTTCCACGAGGCGCTGAACTTCGCCGCGGTCTTCCACCTGCCGGTGATCTTCTTCGTGCAGAACAACCAGTACGCCATCTCGGTGCCGCTGGCACGCCAGACCGTCGCCCCGTCGCTGGCCCACAAGGCGGTGGGCTACGGCATGGCCGGCGAGCGGGTGGACGGCAACGACCTCGTGGCCCTGCTGGCCGTGCTCGAACGCGGCGTCCGGCTGGTCCGCGGCGGGGCCGGGCCGCTGTTGGTGGAGGCCCACACCTACCGGATCCAGGCGCACACCAACGCCGATGACGCCACCCGCTACCGAGAGGACGCCGAGGTCCAGGAGTGGCTGGCGAAGGACCCGGTGAAGCGGATGCGCACCTACCTCACCGACCGCGGGCTGCTCACCGAGGAGCTGCAGTCCCGCTACGAGCAGGAGGCCGAGGACATCGCCAGCGCCCTGCGCGAGGGCATGAACCGCGAGAGCACCCCGGACCCCCAGGACCTGTTCGCCCACGTCTATTCCGTCCCCACTCCCCAACTGGCCGAGCAGTCCGCGATGCTGGCCGAGGAACTCTCCCGCGAGGAGGCATCATGAGCACCACCCAGAACACCGACGCCGGCCCCCGACCGGGGAGCGCCCAGACCGGACCGGACACCGGTGAGATCACGGTCGCCGTGGATGCCGCCCGGGAGTCGACCACGCGGGCCGGCGGCGCCGGCGTCCCGCAGCCCCGGCCGGAGTCCCCGGCCGCCCCGGTCCCGGCCGGACCGGTCACGATGGCCAAGGCCCTCAACGCGGCCCTGGCCGATGCGCTGTCGGCCGATGCCGGCGTCGTGGTCTTCGGAGAGGACGTGGGCACCCTCGGCGGAGTCTTCCGCATCACCGACGGGCTGGCCGCCCGGTTCGGCACGGACCGCTGCTTCGACACCCCGCTGGCCGAGTCCGGGATCGCCGGGATGAGCGTGGGCATGGCGATCAACGGGATGCGCCCGGTCATCGAGATGCAGTTCGACGCCTTCGCCTACCCGGCGTTCGAGCAGATCGCCTCGCACATCGCCAAGATGTCCAACCGCACCCGCGGGGCCCTGCCCATGCCGATCGTCATCCGCATCCCGTACGCCGGGGGCATCGGCGGCGTGGAGCACCACTGCGACTCCTCCGAGGCGTACTACGCGCACACCCCGGGGCTGAAGGTCGTCACCCCGGCCACCGTGGCCGACGCCTACCTGCTGCTGCGCGCGGCCATCGACTCCGACGACCCGATCGTCTTCATGGAGCCCAAGAAGCTGTACTTCTCCAAGGACCGGGTGGACCTGGACGCGCTGCGCGAGCAGTACGAGTCCGGGGCCGCGTCCGGCACCGGTCCGCGGGCGGCCGTGGAGTCCGGCGGGGCCGCCATCGCGCGCACCGGCAGCGACGCCACCCTGATCGCCTACGGGCCCTCCGTGCCCACCGCCCTGGCCGCGGCCGCCGCGGCGGCGGAGGAGGGGCGCTCGCTCGAGGTGGTGGACGTGCGCACGATCGTGCCGTTCGACGACGCCACCGTGTCCGAGTCCGTCCGCAGGACCGGACGGGCGATCGTGATCTCCGAGGAGTCCGGCTTCGCGTCCGTGGCCTCCGAGATCGCCGCCCGGGTCCAGGAGCGCTGCTTCCACTCACTGGCCGCACCCGTCCTGCGGGTGACCGGCTTCGACATCCCCTACCCGGCGCCGAAGCTGGAGCACCACTTCCTGCCCGGGGTGGACCGCATCCTGGACGCCGTCGACGACCTGCAATGGGAGGACTGAGATGACTGTCCGCACGTTCCTGCTCCCGGACCTGGGAGAGGGCCTGACCGAGGCCGACATCATCCGCTGGCTCGTCTCCGCCGGGGACACGGTGGCCGTGGACCAGCCGATCGTCGAGGTGGAGACGGCGAAGTCCCTCGTGGAGGTGCCCAGCCCCTTCGGCGGCATCGTCACCACGCTGCACGCCGAGGCCGGCACCACGCTGGACGTGGGCAGGCCCCTGGTGTCCGTGGAGGACGGGACCGGGCCGGGTGCTCCTGCCGCCGGTCCCGGATCCGCGGGATCGGCGGCCGCCCCGACCGACGCCGACTGGGCCGGGACCGTCCCCGTGGAGGGGGCCCAGTCCTACACCGAGGAGGAGCGGGCCGGCGCGCACCCGGAGGCGGCGGCCGAGGCCGGTGTGGTCGCCGCGGATGAGAGCGGTCCCGACGCCGAGGACGACGGCGGCTCCGGCAACGTGCTGATCGGGTACGGCACCCCCGGGGGTGCGGCCAGGGGCCGGACCCGGCGCCGGAAGGGGACGGGCGGCGGGCCGGCGACCGCCACCGCTGGACGCGCGCCCCAGGGGCCGGCCGGTACGAGGGACGACGGGCCGTCCACGCACGCCGTGTTCGCCCAGGCCGCAGAGCAGGCCCCTGCCGGTGACCGAGGGGCCGGTGCACCGGATGCCCCGGTGGGGCGCCACGACGACGGCCAGCGGCACGCCCCGCGCGTGGTCAACCCGCTGGTGCGGAAGCTGGCCCGTGACCATGCGGTGGACCTGTCCGCCGTGCGCGGCTCGGGCCCCGGCGGACTGGTGATGCGCGCGGACGTGATGGCCGCCGTCGGGATCGCCCCGGAGAGCGAGGGCGTCCCCTCCGCACCGCCGGCCGGTGAGGCCGCGCTCGCGGCGTCCGCCGGAGCGGCGGGTCCGGCCGGTGCAGCGGCCCCGGCCGGGGAGCTGGACGCACGCACGGGACTTGGTGTGGCCGGCGTCGAGAAGGTGTCCGGTGTGCGCAAGGCGACCGCGGCGGCGATGTCCCGATCGCGTCGGGAGATCCCCGAGGCGACCGTGTGGGTGGACGTGGACGTCACCCCGCTGCTGGACCTGCGCGCCGCGATGAAGGCGCGCGGGGACGAACAGGTCCCCGGCGTGCTGGCGTTCGCCTCCCGGTTCGCGCTCGCGGGCCTGGCGAAGTACCCGGCGCTCGCGCAGCGGTTCGAGGAGGACGGCGAGGGCGGACACCGCATCGTGTCCTTCGACGGCATCAACCTCGGCGTCGCGGTGCAGTCCGACCGCGGGCTCGTGGTGCCCTCCATCCGCGGCGCCCACCGGATGAGCGCGCGGCAGTTGCAGGCCGAGTTGCGCCGGGTGACCGAGCTGGCCCGCTCCGGCAGGGGCACGCCGCAGGAACTGTCCGGCGGGACGTTCACCATCAACAACTACGGCATCTTCGGCACGGACGGTTCCGCGGCGATCATCAACCATCCCGAGGTCGCGATCCTCGGGATGGGGCGGATCATCGACCGGCCGTGGGTGGTGGACGGCCAGCTGGCCGTGCGCAAGGTGATGCAGCTGTCCCTGGTGTTCGACCACCGCGTCTGCGACGGGGGAGAGGCCGGCGGCTTCCTCCGGTTCGTGGCCGACTGCTTCGAGAACCCGGTGGGGCTGCTGGCGGACGTGTGATCGGTGGGGCACTGCGGGTGGGCGCCTCCACCGCAGTGCCCCACCGTCGCCCACCGGTGTCCTGGACAGGCCGGACCCCGTGGCCTGGCCCCGGGCCGACACATTGTGTATCAAATTGTTGACAATCCAATGAGGCGCATGCCCTAATGAGGGGAGAGTACGAGGGTCTCGCCGCCCGCGCGGCAGTGCTGAGGCCCTTCATCCTTCGACCTTCCAGGAGTGGGGCATGAGCGGCGTCGTCGTCACGGACATCTCGCGCACGGACGGGGCGGTGGTCGACGCCCTGGCCCGGCACGGGGTGGCCACCGTCCATGAGGCGATGGGCCGCACCGGCCTGGCGGGTCCGTCGCTGCGGCCGATCCAGCAGGGCGTGCGCATCGCGGGAACGGCCGTGACCGTCATCGGCCAGCCCGGTGACAACCTCATGATCCACGCGGCCGTCGAACAGGTGCGCCCCGGTGACGTCCTGGTGGTCACCACCACCTCGCCCTCGGTCGACGGTGCCTTCGGTGACCTCTTCGCGACGGCGCTCAAGGCCCGCGGCGTGCGCGGCCTCGTCACCACGACCGGCGTCCGGGACACCCAGGACCTGCGGGACATGGACTTCCCCGTCTGGGCCGCCGCGGTGTTCTCGCAGGGCACCGTCAAGGCCACGGGGGATCGGTGAACGTGCCGGTCATCGTCGAGGGGGTGCGGGTCGAGCCCGGTGACGTGGTCATCGCGGACGACGACGGCGTCGTCGTGGTCCCGCAGGACCACGCCGCCGAGGCCTTGGCCGCCGCCGAGGCGCGCGCGGCCAAGGAGGAGGCCGACCGTGCGGCCTACGCCGCCGGCACCGAGCTGAGCCTGGACCGCAAGGGACTGCGTTCCCTCCTGTCCGAACTCGGCGTCGAGTACACCACCCAGGCCGAGTACCGCCGTGGCCGGTGATCCCGTCCGCGACGGCGTCCCGTGCATGCTGATCCGCGGCGGCACCAGCAAGGGCGTCTTCTTCCTCGCCACGGACGTGCCGGAGGACCCGGATGAGCGTGACGCGCTGCTGCTGCGGATCATGGGCACCCCGGACCCCGCCAGGTCGACGGGATCGGCGGGGCCCACCCGCTGACGAGCAAGGCCGCGATCGTCTCCCGCTCGGAGGTGGCCGGCATCGACGTCGACTACCTGTTCCTCCAGCTCGGCGTGGACGAGGCTGTCGTCGGCACCACGCAGACCTGCGGGAACCTGCTGGCCGGCGTCGGCCCGTTCGCGGTCGAACGAGGCCTCGTCGACGCCGAGGCGTCCACGACCTCGATCCGGGTCCGCATGCTCAACACCGGCGACGTCGCGACCGCGACGTTCGCCACCCCGGACGGCCGGGTCGACTACGACGGCGACGTGGGCATAGACGGCGTGCCCGGCACCGCCGGCGGGATCCGCCTGGATGTCGGGGCGGGACCGGAGCGCTCGCTCCTGCCCACCGGCAACGTCACCGACACGATCGACGGTCACGAGGCCACCCTCGTCTCCAACGGGATGCCGGTCGTGTTGCTCCGCGCCGCGGAGTTCGGCGTCACCGGCGAGGAGGCTCCCGAGGACCTCGAGTCCCGTCCCGGACTGGCCGAGGCCCTCGAGGGCGTCCGCCGGCAGGCGGGGCCGCTCATGGGGCTGGGGGACGTGACGGGGCAGACCGTCCCGAAGATGTTCCTGCTCTCCGCGCCCCGCGCCGGCGGCGCCATCTCCACCCGGGCCTTCATCCCGCACCGGGTCCACGCGGCCATCGGCGTGTTGATGGCCGCGTCCGTCGCCGCCGGGATCCGCCTGCCCGGTGCGGTCGGTTCCGAACTCGCCGTGCTGCCCGACGGCGGCCCGGACCTCATCGAACACCCTTCCGGCATCTTCCCCGCCCAGGTCAGCGTGACCTGCGACGACGAGGGGACGTGGCGCGCCACCAGCACCTCCGTCCGGACCACCCGCAAGATCTTCGACGGCCGGGTCTTCCCCCGGCCCCGCCTCTGAAAGGACCCCGCCATGGCACATCCCGAGAACTTCGACCTGGCCCACATGGGCGCCGTCGAGCTCTTCACCCCGAAATTCGAGGAGAGCCTGCACTTCTTCCGCGACCTGCTGGCGATGCGCGAGGTCGAGCGCATCGGTGACTCGGCCTACCTGCGCTGCTGGGACGAGTACCAGCAGTACTCGCTCAAGCTGACGGCGTCGGACACCAATGGCGTGGGACGCACGCTCTACCGCGCGACCAGCGAGGACGCCCTGCAGCGGCGCGTCGCCGCGATCGAGAAGACCGGGCTGGGCCACGGCTGGCGCGACCCCGAGGTCGGCGTGGGCCCCTCCTACGAGTTCGAGGACCCCGACGGGCACCTGATGGCCCTGTACTACGAGACCGAGCACTACGTGCCGGACGACCAGGACCGCCCGGCGCTGAAGAACCAGGCCGCCGCCTACCCCGGACGCGGCATCAACGTCCGCCGTCTGGACCACATCAACTACCTCGCCAGCGACGTCACCGCCTGCGGCGAGTTCTGGAGTGACGTGATGATGTCCCGCGAGTCCGAGCGCGTGGCGCTGGACGACGGCGGGTACGGCGCCCGGTGGTTCCGCTTCCACCAGAAGTCCTACGACGTCGTGTACTCCGCGGACTGGACCGGTGAGCGGGGCCGCTTCCACCACTTCGCCTTCGCCCCGGACAGCCGCGAGGACATCCTCCGGGCGGCCGACATCTGCCTCGAGAACGGCATCTACATCGAGTACGGGCCGTACAAGCACGCCATCAACCAGACGTTCTTCCTCTACGTGTGGGAGCCGGGTGGCAACCGCATCGAGTTCGCCAACGCCCAGGCCCGCCTCATCCTGGACCCGGACTGGCCGGTGGTGGAGTGGTCCGAGGCCGAACGCGCCAAGGGCCAGGCCTGGGGCATGAAGACCGTGCCCACCTTCCACACCCACGGAACCCCCTTCGTGGAGAACCAGGAGGAGATCGACCGAGCCGCCCTGGAAGGACGGGTCCACTGATGATCATCGACGTCCACGGGCACTACACCACGGCGCCCGCACCGCTGCAGCACTGGCGCGACCAGCAGGTCGCCGCGCTGTCCGGCGGTCCGGAGCCGGACCCGGCCGGACCGGTCATCACCGATGACCAGATCCGCGAGACCATCGAGAAGAACCAGCTGCGGCTCATGGACGAGCGCGGCATCGACCTCACCGTCTTCTCCCCGCGCGCGTCCTTCATGGCCCACCACGTGGGGGACGTCGAGACCTCCCGGGCGTGGGCCCGCATCTGCAACGACCTGTGTGCCCGGGTGGCAGAACTCTTCCCCGGTCGCTTCGCGCCCGCGGCCATGCTCCCGCAGTCTCCCGGCGTGCCCACGGAGACGGTCCTGGACGAGATGACGCGCTCCGTCGAGGACCTCGGCGCGGTGGCGGTCAACCTCAACCCGGATCCCTCCGGCGGGCACTGGACCTCGCCGCCGTTGACCGACGAGTACTGGTTCCCCGTCTACGAGCGGATGATCGAGCTGGACGTCCCGGCGATGGTCCACGTCTCCACGTCCGTGAACCCCGCCTTCCACACCACCGGCGCGCATTACCTCAACGCCGACACCACGGCGGTCATGCAGCTGATCCAGGGCGACCTGTTCTCCCGGTTCCCCGGGTTGCGCCTGGTGATCCCGCACGGTGGCGGCGCCGTGCCGTTCCACTGGGGGCGGTTCCGTGGGCTGGCGATGGCGTTGGGCAAGCCGGAGCTCTCGGAGCACCTGCTGGGGAACGTCTACTTCGACACGTGCGTGTACCACCAGGCCGGCATCGACCTGCTGCTGGAGGTGGTGCCCGCCGAGAACGTGCTGTTCGCCTCGGAGACGGTCGGGGCCGTGCGGGACATCGATCCGTGCACGGGACACTACTTCGACGACACGCGACGGTACGTCGAGGCCGCGGGCCTGGACCCGCAGACCCTGGCGCAGATCCAGGAGGGCAACGCCCGCAGGGTGTATCCGCGCCTGGCACGGTGGCTGTGAGAGGTGCGGGGTCCAACTCCCGGTGACGTGCCCGCCCGACGACGCCCTCACCCTCGCGCCGGACGCGCGCCGTCCTGGAACGCCAGGAGGTCCCGTTCGGCGGTGAGCAGCGGTCGACGACCAGGATGGCCCGGTCCCGAGAGTCAATAAACGCGACATTGTCCATTCTTCGCGTCGAGGCTGGGCGCTTTGCGCGACAAGAACCGTGGAATTGACTATTATGACGTGATGGCGATCACCACCCCGGCCCCCACCGACGACACCTCGCGCGCGGGGCTGCAGGCCGACGAGCTCGACCCCGTCGTGCTCGGGCGCCGACTGCGGCACCTGCGCAAGGAGGCCGGGCTGACCCTCGACCAGGCGGCGGAGGCGGTGGGGGCCACCGGCTCGCACCTGTCCCTGATCGAGAACGGCAAGCGCGAACCCCGGTTGACCCTGCTCTCCCGGCTGGCCGCCCTGCACGGGAGCTCCGTGGAGGACCTGTTGGCCACGGAGGCACCGAGCCGTCGGGCGGCACTGGAGATCGCGGTCGAGAAGGCCCAGCGCACCGAGCACTACGCGAGCCTGGGGCTGCCGCAGATCAAGATCTCCCCGCGCACTCCCACCGAGGTCCTGGAAGTGATCGCCGGCCTGGAGGCCGAGCTGAACCGGCGGATGGAGGAACAGGCCGCCACCCCGGAGGAGGCGCGCCGGGCCAACTCCGAGCTGCGCCAGGAGATGAAGGAACGCAACAACCACTACCCCGAACTGGAGCGCCAGGCGCAGCAGTTGTTGGACGCCGTCGGGCACTCCGGGGGACCGTTGAGCCATCATGCCGCCGCCGACCTGGCGGAGCACCTGGGTTTCTCGGTCCGCTCCGTGTCCAACCTGCCGCACTCCACCCGCTCGGTGACGGACCTGAAGAACCGGCGGTTCTACCTCTCCCGCGCGCGGAACCCGGACCACGACCAGCGCTCGGTGCTGCTGCAGGCCATCGGCGCGTACGTGCTCGGCCACGGTGAGCCCGTGGACTACTCGGACTACCTGCGCCAGCGGGTCTACACCAACTACTTCGCCGCGGCACTGATGATGCCGCAGAAGGAGACGGTGAAGTTCCTGAAGAACGCCAAGGCGGAGAAGGACCTGGCCATCGAGGACGTCCGGGACGCCTTCGGCGTCTCCTACGAGTCCGCCGCCCACCGGTTCACCAACCTGGCCACCGAGCACCTGGGCATCACCTGCCACTTCCAGAAGGTGCACGAGTCCGGGATCATCCACAAGGCCTACGAGAACGACGGCGTCTCCTTCCCCGCCGATCACACCGGCGCCATCGAGGGCCAGCAGGTCTGCCGGAACTGGACCTCGCGGGAGGTCTTCGGCGTGGGCGACCGGTTCCGTGCCTTCAACCAGTACACGGACACCCCGGCCGGCACCTACTGGTGCACCGCCGTGGTGGAGGGCCACTCCTCCGGGTTCTACTCGTTGTCCATCGGGGTGCCCTTCGACTCGGCCCGCTGGTTCCGCGGCAAGGAGACCACCGCCCGCTCCGTCTCCCGCTGCCCGGACCCCTCCTGCTGCCGGTTGCCCTCGCCGGACCTGGAGGCCGAGTGGGGCGGGCACGCCTGGCCGGCCGCCCGCGCCAACGCCCACTTGCTCGCGGCGATGCCCTCCGGGGCGTTCCCGGGAGTCGACGAGGTGGAGGTCTTCGAGTTCCTGCGCGCCCAGGAGGGGTGACCGGCGGCCGGCCGCCCCCGACCTGCCGTGACCTGCCGCGACGCGAAGGGGAGAAGCCTAGGGCATCTGGGCGCACATGTCTCGCAGATGTGAGAAAATGGAGGACAGCCAATCTCACGGAACGCGTCCGGCCCGAGGGTGGGACCGGACTCCGGAGGAGTGGCCTTCGCCCTGAAGGAAAGAGACGTGTACATGCAGTTGACCCCCGGCAAGCTCGTTGTTCATCCCCACCACGGTCCGGCGACCGTCACCAACACCTTCCAGCGCACCGTGAAGGGCGCGGAGGTGACCTACATCGAGCTGACGATCCGGAGCAACAACCTCGTGGTCTCCATCCCGGAGGCGAGGGTGGAGGAGATCGGCGTCCGCGAGGTCTACGACCGCGCCCACCTGCGCAGGCTGCTCGAGGTCGTCCAGGAGCCCACCGGCGTCGAGGAGAAGCAGTGGTCCCGCCGCATGAAGGCCAACCAGGAGAAGGTGGCCTCCGGACTGCTCGAGCAGATCGCCGAGGTGGTCCGCGACCTGGGCCGCCGCCGCGACACCAAGGGCCTGTCCATGGCGGAGAAGGACATGTTCCGCAACGCCCAGGCCCCGCTCGTGGCCGAGGTCGCCCTGGCCCTGGAGATCACCGAGGACGAGGCCACCGAGGTCCTGGAGGCCGTGGCCAACGGCGCCTCCCTGGACGAGCTGGGCTTCGCCGAGAACACCGCGGACGCGGAGCCTGCCCTGGCCTGAGTCCCGGGTCGCGGTCTCTCCGCGCAACACGACGAGAAGCCCCGTTCCCCGTCAGGGGATCCGGGGCTTCTCGCGTTCGCGGGTCACTGTTGGCCGAAGACCGCCGGTTCAGCGGGTCCGGCGGTGGATGGACTTGTAGCTGAGGTAGGCGCTGAGCCCCTCGAGCCCGTACTCCACGCCCATGCCGGAGTCGTGCCGGCCGCCGAACGGCGCGGAGTGGTTGGACCCGAAGAAGTTGATCCCCACGGACCCGGAGTCCACCCGGCGGGCCACCTCCAGGGCCCGCTCCTCGTCGGCGCCGAACACGATCCCGCCCAGGCCGAACTCGGTGTTGTTGGCCAGCTCGACGGCCTCGTCGGCGGACCAGTCGCCGGAATCGCCGGCGTCGTCGTACCTCAGCACCGAGATCACGGGACCGAAGATCTCCTCCCGTGAGATCCGCATGTCCGCGGTGACGTCCGCGAACACCGTCGGCTGGATGAACACGCCGTCCTCCAGCCCGGCCCCGAGCGATCCTCCCGGCACCGCGGCACCGCCGGTCACCGCGCGGGCGCCCTCGGCGTGGGCGGAGTCCACGTACTCCATGACCGTCTCGTACTGCGAGCGGGTGGCCACCGGCCCGAACACGGTGGTCTCGTCCAGGGGGTCTCCCTGGCGGCCTGCCGCGATCGTCTCGCCGACCATCCGCACGACCTCCTCGTACCGGGAGGCCGGGGCGATGATGCGGGTGGAGATGTAGCAGGTCTGGCCGGTGTTGCGCATGCAGGAGCGCACCAGCACGGCGGACATGGCGTCCAGGTCGGCGTCCGGCAGCACGATCGCCGAGGACTTCCCGCCCAGTTCCAGGGTCACCGGGCGGAGCAGCTCACCGCACGCCGCGGCGATCTTCCGGCCCACCGGGGTGGACCCGGTGAACGCGACCTTGTCCACGCCCGGGTGGCGCACCAGGGCGTCCCCGAACCGTCCCGGACCGGTCAGCAGGTTCACGACGCCGGCCGGCACTCCCGCGGCCTGCACCGCGTCGATGACGAAGCGCAGGGACAGCGGCGTGGGGGAGGCCGGCTTGATGACCACGGTGCAGCCTGCCAGCAGGGCGGGGGCCAGCTTGATGACCACCAGGTTGATGGGGAAGTTCCACGGGGCGATCAGCGCGCACACCCCCACCGGGTCCTTGTCCACCACGGACTCCGCGCCGCCGGCGGGGAAGGGCCGGACGTCGTCGTGGTCCAGCCAGTCCGCGAGGGTGGCGAAATAGCGGAAGATGCCCGCCGCGTTGGCGGCGGCGCCGCGGGTCTCGGAGATCGGCGAACCGTTCTCCCGGGTGTTGGTCAGGGCCAGCGGCTCGGCGCGGGCCTCGATCTCCTCCGCGATCCGCACCAGGTACCGCGCGCGCTCGGCGGCGCTCAGCGCCCCCCATCCGGACAGTGCCGCCCGGGCGGACCCGACGGCGGCGTCCAGCTCCGCGCCGGTGGCCGCCGGGACCGAGCCCCAGGCCTCGCCGGTCGCCGGGTCGGTGACCGGGGTGCGCTCCGGGGCGGCGGCGGGGACGTAGGCGCCGTTGATGAAGAAGTCGTCCACGTGCGTGTACGGCAGCTCCAGGGCGGCGCGGCGTGCCTTGGCGTCGGTCGCGGCGTGGGCGCGGGCAGGGACGTCGGCAGTCGTGCTCATCGCAGCACCTCCGTGCGCAGCAGGCCGCGGGTGCGGGCCAGGTCGGTGCTGGCCATCTGCACGGCCGCCCCGGTGATCAGTTCGGGCAGGATCTCCCGGTCGAGCCGGTCGGTGTAGGTGGCCGGGTTCATCCCGAACCACGAGGAGGACACGCACACCCCGGTGATGTCGAAGCGCCACAGCCGGTCGGCGTCGCGCACGAGCGCGTCCTCGAGAGAGTAGGCGACCTGGCGGGTGTCATGGCCGTCGATGATCTCGCAGACCCGTTCCACGAACTCCGCGCCATAGCCGAGCCCGGGCAGGACGCGGCGGGCCACGTCGCAGCCCCTGGCCTCGTGTTCGTAGCGGATGGCGGCCTTGCGCCAGTCCCCCTGGAAGCCCTCGGAGATGATCCGGGACTCGTCCACGTGGGCCCAGCCGGTGTCGTGCAGGATGATCGTGGCCAGCACGAGCTCGCGGTCGGCCTGCGGGTAGGCGTCGCACAGCCGCTGGGCGTAGGCGGTGGAGGTCGGCAGGTGGATGTCGTTGGACCGGGTCCGGGACTCCGGTTCGATCGCCGCCCACAGCGCCTCCAGGCCCACGGCCGGGGAGGTGGAGATGGGGGCCGTGTCCACCGGGCCGGTGGCGGGGATGGGACGCTCGGGGTAGGCCTCGGTGAAGGCCACGGCGCGCGGGTCCCGGGCGTGCTGGCCGGGATCGGCCGCCTCCCAGGCGGGGTGGTCCTGCCGGGGCTGGCCGGCCCGCGTTGCCTGCTGGTCGGTGGGGTTCATGCGGAGACCTCCTGGACGTGCCGGTCCACCACGAGGGACTTGAGCGGGACGGCGGGGTCCGCGGCGGCCGCGGCGGGGATGTTCTGTCCCTTGCCGAGGGCGCTGCGCACGGCCATGAAGTCCAGCGGGGCGTTGACGCAGTCCGCGGCGATGACCTGGCCGTCGCGGTAGTACAGCACCGAGAACTTGCCCTTGGCGTCGTCCCGCCGCACCACGGTGGAGTCGTAACCGAGGGTGAGACCGGCGATCTGCAGCTTCAAGTCGGCCTGGTTGGACCAGAACCACGGGATGCCCGCGTACTCCTCCCGGCGCCCGGTGAGGGAGTAGGCGGCGATCTTGGCGTGCTCGATCGCGTTGTTCACGCTCTCCAGCCGGATCCGTTCGCCCTCGGGTGCCCCGGGGAGGGGTTCGGCATGTTGGCGACGTCCCCGACGGCCACGGTGGTCCCGTCCGAGGCGACCGCGTGGCGGTCCACCACGATCCCGTTGTCCACCGCCAGGCCCATCTGCTCGGCGAGTTCGGTGTTCGGGACGACGCCGATGCCCACGAGCACCAGCTGGGCGTCGACCACGGTGCCGTCCTCCAGCTCCACGCCGGCGACCGTCCCGGCGCGCTCACCGGTGCCCTCCACGAAGCGAGTCATGCGGGCACCCAGCCGGATGTCGATGCCGCGGCCCCGGTGGGCCTGCAGGAAGTACTCGGAGGTGTCCTCGCCCACGGCCCGGCCGACCAGGCGGGGTCCGTACTCCATCACGGTGACGTTCTTCCCCATGCCGTGCAGGGAACAGGCCGCCTCCAGCCCGATGAACCCGCCGCCGACCACCACGGCGTCCTGGACGTCGCCCAGGCGGGCCTTGAGCTCCAGGGCGTCGTCGGCGCTGCGCAGGTAGACCACGCCGTCCAGCTCCGCGCCCTCGATCTCCAGTCGCCGGGCCCGGGCGCCGACGGCCAGGGCGAGGCGGCGGAACGGATAGCGGGTGCCGTCGGCGGCGACGGCCACGCCGGAACCGTCCTGGGTCCCGTCTGCAGCGGTGTTCCTCTCGATCCGCTCGATCCGGGCGCCCTTGACGAGCTCGATGTCGTGCTCGTCCCAGTACTCCTGGGACCGGAAGATCAGGTTCTCCTTGTCGACCTTGTCCTGCAGGAACTCCTTGGACAGGGCGGGGCGCTGGTAGGGGCGGTGGTCCTCCTCGCCCAGCAGGGTGATGTGCTCGTCGAAGCCGGTGCCGCGCAGGGAGATGGCCAGCTGGACGCCGGCCTGGCTGGCGCCGATGATCAGCAGGCCCGTCTCGGCCCGCTCGGTGGTGGGGGTGTTCATGGGAACTCCTGGATCGGGTCCCGGCGCGGGGCCGGGACGCTCGGTCAGACCTGGGTCTCGGGGGTGGTCACGTGCAGGTCCATGCCCTCGGTGACCTTGATCTGGCAGGACAGGCGCGAGTTGTCCCGGCGGTCCTCGGTGGTGCCGTAGAGCATCTCGTCCTCCATCTCGCTCATCTCGGGCAACTGCTCCACCTCGTCCTCCCGGACGAAGACGTGGCACGTCGCGCAGGACAGGGAACCGCCGCACTCGGCGACGATGCCCGGCACGCCGTTGCGCACGGCGGTCTCCATGACGGAGTCGCCCACGTTGGCGTTGATGTCGATGGTCGAGCCTGCGGCGTCGGTGTAGTGGATGGTCGGCATGATTCCTCCTAGATGAACTGGCGGCCGCCGTCGACGACCATGGTCTGGCCGGTGATGTACCCGGCCTCGGGCGAGGCCAGGAACAGGGCGGCGCCCACGATGTCCTCGGGTCGGGAGGCCCGCTTGATGGACCCGCGGTCCACCCCGTAGGTTTCGGCGTCCTCCATCAGCCCGTAGCTGGCCTCGGTCAGGGTGAAGCCGGGGGCGATGGCGTTGACGGTGATCTCCCGGGCACCGAGCTCCTTGGCGAGGACCCGGGTCAGGGCCACCACGCCGCCCTTGGAGGCCACGTAGTGGGCCCAGTGGGCGGAACCGGAGTAGACGGTGGCGCTGGAGAGGTTCACCACGCGGGCGCCGGTGGACAGGTACGGGCTCACGGCCCGGGTCATCATCCACGGCCCCTTGAGGTTCACCCCCATCACCAGGTCCCACTCCGCGGGGTCGATCTCCTCGAAGGGCGAGCGGGTGACGGTCGCGTAGATGGCCGCGTTGTTGACCACGACGTCGATGCCCCCGTCCCCGAACTGCGCCACCTGCCGCGCCAGGGAGGTCACGGAGTCCAGGTCCGTGACGTCCACCTGGAAGGCGGCCGCCGTGGCCCCCGCCTCCTCCAGGGACCGCACGGTGGCGTTGGCTCCGTCGAGGTTGATGTCGGCGACGGCGACCCGGTCACCCCGGACGGCGAAGCCCTCGGCGAACGCCCGGCCCAGGCCCCCGGCGGCGCCGGTGACGAGCACCGTGCGCGGCCGGCCGGCCGGCGTCGGGGGCTGCGGGGCCTCCGGCTGGGACTCGGGACGGACCTCAGACATGGGCCGGCTCTCCCGCGGCCGCCGTCTCGGGGGTGCCGTGCGGGTGCTGGTGGCTGTGGGCGCCGGGGCCGGCGACCTGCGGGGCGGCGTTGGGGCCGTCCAGGATGGTCACGGTGCCCTTGGTGCCGTCCACGCGCAGCCGCTGGCCGGTGACGATGGAGGTCGAGGCGCTGCCGGTGCCGGTGACGGCGGGCAGGGCGTACTCGCGGCAGACGATCGCGGCGTGGCTCATCATCCCGCCGATGTCCGTGACGGTGGCCTTGATCTTGCCGAAGACCGGCCCCCAGGACGGGGCCGTGACCGGGGCGACCAGGATCTCGTCCTGCTGGATCTGGGCCAGGTCGTCGGAGTCCATGATCACGCGGGCCACGCCCTCCACCACGCCGGGGGAGGCGGCCATGCCCTTGAGCACGCCCTCGGTGCCCTCCTCCCCGGCGCCGAGCCAGGACTCGACCTGCTCGGTGGTGATGCCCCACAGCATGCGGGTGAACGGTTCGGTGATCGAGGCCGGCGGGGTGTTCAGGGCGGCGGCCGGGCGGGCGGTCTTCAGGGCCGCGACCAGGGCCGTGCGCTCGGCGATGATCTCGGGCCAGTAATCCGGGCCGACCGGTCCGGAGGGGGCGCCGACGCCCCAGCCGGTGGCCAGGTCGAAGAGCACGTCCCGGACCTCGTTGCGGCGCAGGTACAGCAGGTCGTCCTCGTGCTCCCAGAAGCCATAGCCGTGCAGGGTGCGGGAGAGCTCGCGGACCTTGCGCCAGAACACGCCCATGGTCCAGTGCTCGATGTAGAAGTTGTGGTTCTCCACGTAGGGGTAGGCGGTCGCGGCCAGGGAGCGCTTGGCGTCGAAGGCGGCCAGCTGGTCGCCGTCGAGCAGCTCGCGGTACTCCTCGACGATCCGGTCCTTCTCCGCGACGAGTTCGGCGGTGGGGCGCATGATCGTCTGGCCCTCGTCCAGGCGGCGGATGTAGTCCGCGATGTAGCCCAGGGGGATGTCCAGGTGCTCGTTCCAGTACTTGTCGTGCCCGTAGAAGCCGTTGCCCACGGTGAAGTTGAACCACGGGTCCTGGGCCTCGGCCCAGCGGTCCAGCCAGCGCTGCCCGCCGTCCGCGGCACCGATGGCACCGAGGGTGGCCTCGACGTCGTCGGGACGGGCGAAGTGGGACTGCAGGCCCAGCTCGACGGCCAGGGTGGCCAGCGCCTTGAGCTCGTCGTCCGGACGGAACAGCTCCATGTCCACGCCCTGGACCATGGTCGCGATGGACTGGTCCGGGATGTCCGGGAAGACCTCCTTGCAGTAGTTGAAGAAGTCCAGGTAGGCGATGTAGCCCAGGTTCAGGAACTCGAAGTGGTACTGCCAGTTCTGGTACGCCAGCTGGATCAGCCGGTCGTAGTTCTCCAGCAGCACCTCGGTGCCGTCCTTGGCCTTGCCGGAGGTGATGTCCTCCATGGAGACCATGTCCGGCAGGGGCTTGAACTCGAGGGTCTCCATCTCGTCGATGGTCCCGCGGACCTTCCTCTTCCACTGCTCCAGCAGGGTGTCCCAGTTCTGGAAGTAGTGGCCCACGCGGGCCTGGAACTCGGGCACGCGCGCGGCGATCTCCTGCTCCGGCACCGGGATGGGGGACATGTACAGGTAGCCCAGGTGCACGCGGAACTCGATGCCGTTGGCGTTGGGGATCATCAGGTGCCGGGCGTTGTACTGTCCCAGGCACTTGACCGCGAACTCCCCGCCGATCGTCTCGAAGGGCTTGAACACGGTGGGCCAGTGCTGGGAGTCGCAGAACCAGAACTTGGCGTCGTCCTCGTCCTTCCGCTTCTCCTGGAAGGTCAGGTAATAGGGGTAGAGCTTCTCCCAGCCCTCGGCGCCGGCGGGAACCGGCAGCTCGGAGGGCTTCGGGAAGGACTTCTTGGCAGTCATGGGTCTCTCCAACGTGGGATACCCGGAAGGATCCGGGGCGGGTCGTCAGGTGGGTGGGTTACTTGCCGATGCCGGTGAGCGAGGAGGTGATAGAGCTCAGGTCGAAGCCGCCGGGAGCCGCGGGCGTGGCCGGGGCCGGCTGGGCCGCGGCCTGGCCGGCGGTGCCCTTGCCGTTGGAGTGCACGGTCTCCGGGCGGGACTGCAGCAGCAACAGGTTCTCCCCGTCCGGCAGGTCCGCGTCCAGAGCCCACTCGATGTCCTGCGGGCACTTGTAGTGCTTCTCGGCGCGCTTGGCCATCTGGGCGACGGCGGTCAGCTCGGCGTCCGTGAGGCAGCGGATGTCCGCGCGCTCGGCGGGGACCTCGCGTTCCACCAGGGACTGGGAGACCGGGTCCGGGACCAGCTCGGCGTGCTTGTCGCCCAGGTGCTCGGTGACGACCTGCAGGGTGATCTTGTCCATGAGGATGTTGTCCGGGGTGACCTGACCGGAGACCACCATCTCCCCGACGCCCCAGGAGGCGTCGATGGTGAGCTTCGACCGGTCACCGTTGGCGGGGTTCATGGTGATGGCCACCCCGGCCACTCGGGCGTTGACCATCTTCTGCACCACCACGGCCATGGACAGTCCCTCGTTGGGGATGTTGTTCTTCAGCCGGTAGATGATGGCGCGGGAGGTGTACAGCGAGGCCCAGCACTTCCGGATGTGCTCCGTGACCGCTTCCCGGCCCGTCAGCCACAGGTAGGTGTCCTGCTGGCCGGCGAAGGAGGCGTCCGGCAGGTCCTCGGCCGTGGCGGAGGACCGGACGGCCACCGGGACCTCACCGCCGCAGGCGTCCATCAGCGTGGCGTAGGCCTCGACGACGGCCGCACGGGCGGCCTCGGGTACCGGCCGGCTGCACAGGTCCTCGCGGATGGCAGCCGAGACCCGGTCGACCTCGGCGACGTCCTCGGCGTCCAGGCCCTCCAGCAGGGTGTGGACGTGCTCGGTGATGCCGGCCTCGCGGACGAAGGCGTCGAACGAGGCCGTGGTGACCACGAACCCGGGAGGAACCGGCATGCCGGCCGCCGTCATGGAGACCAGCGAGGCACCCTTGCCACCGAGGGTCTCGAGGGCGGGCTCGCGGCCGTCGTCGAACGACTGGATGTAGGGGTTGAGCGTCATGATGGAGTCCTGGTCGGTCAGGCGGCCCAGGTGACCGGGACGGCCACCGGGACGCGGAAGGAGAGGTTCTCGCGGAATTCGATGTCGGAACCGTCGGCGGCGCCGCCGGAATCGTCCAGGCGCAGGCCCGGCAGCAGCTTCACGGCCTCCTCGAGGCAGATCTTGGCCTGCAGCTTGGCGAGCATGTTGCCCAGGCAGTAGTGGATGCCGAAGCCGAAGGACAGGTGCTCGCGGGCGTTGGACCGCGTGATGTCGAAGTCCTCACCGTGCTCGAACCGGGACTCGTCCCGGTTGGCAGAGCCCATCAGCAGCAGCAGGCCGTCGCCCTTCTTCACCTGCACGCCGCCCACCTCGGCGTCGGCGAGGGCCTTGCGGCGCCAGCCGACGATCGAGCCGGAGTAGCGCAGCACCTCGTCGATGGCCGCGGGGATCTTCTTCGGGTCCTCGACGAGGGCCTCCCACTGCTCACGGTGAGCCAGCAGCACGCGGAAGCAGTTGGAGATCAGGGTGGTGGTGGTCTCGTGGCCGGCGAAGAGCATGGAGTAGAGCAGTGAGGCGATCTCATGGTCGGAGATCTCGCCACCCTCCTGCTGGGTCCGCACCAGGTCCGCGGTGAGGTTGTCCCCACCGTGGGCGTGTGCCTCGGCCACGAGACGCTGGCACTCCTGCCAGTACTCGACCAGGTTGTGGGCGTGCGGCACCTGCTCCTCGTCGGTCAGGTCCCCCCAGGTCATGGCGGCCCGGGAGTCGCTCCATCGCTTGTAGGTGTCGATCTTGGACACGTCCGCGCCGATCAGCGTCAGGATGGTGATGGTGGGGATCTCGTAGGCCAGGTCCTGCACCATCTCGCCGGTGCGGTCCTGACGGGCGGCCACGGCCTCGAGGCGGGAGACCACGTTGGCGCGGATGTCCGGCTCCAGGGCCTTGTAACGGCGCGGGGTGAACGCCTTCTGGGCGATGGCCCGGATGCGGGTGTGCTCCGGGGGGACGCGGGCGGACAGGCCGGAGTAGGCCGTGAAGCCACCGTCCTTCATGATCTGGGTGGCCAGCGGGCCGCGCTCGCGGACCGGGGCCTGGGCGTTCTCGGAGGAGAAGGTCTCCCAGTCGTCGAAGACCGCCTTGATGTCGTCGTAGCGGGAGACCACCCAGTAGCCGATCCGCTCGTCGAACATCACCGGTTCCTCCGAGCGAAGAGCCGCGTAGGAGGGGAAGGGGTCCTTCATCTGGAACGGCTGGTAACCGTGGTGGTCGGTGGGCGTCGCTGCGTCGGCGTCCTGCGCGCCCGGTCCGCCGTGACCGAACGGGCACTGCCCCGCCGGTGCTGCGGTGGTTGACTCGGTGGTCATCTCATCTCCTGTCCGTGGCCGCCGGTGGTGGCCCGTCGGTCTGGCCGCGTGCTGTCGAGTTGGCGGCTGCCGCGGGACGGGTGATCCGCGTCACGCGGCGAGCCTGACTCCATGGTTGCGTCTCGCAGTGTGATGTGGGTCATGGTAGTTCCACTGAGTGGAAGTGACTTCGAGTACGCCGGATCCGGCCCGTAGGGAGGTCGAGGCGTGACGGAGTGGGGGAAGGCGGAGAGGGAAGGGCAGGGCGGGAGCGGGCCCGCGGGTCGCGCCGGTGGAGCGGGCCGGTAGTGCGGACCGGTCGTGCGGGCCAGCGGGCCCGGGGTCCTCAGTCGCGGTGGGCGAGGTGGTGGGACTCGAGCAGGGTCTCCAGCGGGATGTGGGCCGTGGCCCGCTCGATCCGTGCACTGACCGCGCGCAAGGCCGGCAGGTGCTTCTCCATCGTGGCCGACTGCTCCGAGGGGATGACCAGGCCCAGGGCCGCGCCGATCCGGCCGGTGTGGAAGACCGGCACGGCGATCGAGCAGGCGCCCACGCGGATCTCCTCCAGCGTCTGGGCGAAGCCCTGTTCCCGGACCTGGGCGATCTCTGCGGCCAGCCGCCCGGGGTGGACGATGGTCCGGGGGGTCGTGGCCTCCAGGTCCAGGTTGAGGTAGGCCTCGAGCACCCAGGGCTCCTCATAGGCCAGCAGGACCTTGCCGACCGCGGTGGAGTGCATCGGCAGCCGGCCCCCCACGCGGGAGGCGCGGGGCACGCGCTTGGTGCCGTAGACGCGGTCGATGTAGAGCACCTCGCTGCCGTCCCGGATGGCGAGCTGGGAGGTCTCCCCGGTGAGCGAGTAGAGGTCTTGGATGAAGGGGCGGGCGGTCTCTCGCAGCTGGCGCCCCACGTTCTGGGCCAGTTCCCAGATGCGCAGCCCCAGCTGGTAGCGGCCCTGGGGGGTCCGGGAGAGGAACCCCCAGTCGGTGAGCTCACCCACCAGGCGGTGGGCCGTGCTCACGGGCACGTCCGCGAGCGCCGCGATCTCCGTCAGGGCCAGGGAGCGGCGCTCCTTCTCGAAGGCGGTCAGGACGGACAGGACCTTGTCCGTGACGGTGCGGCCGGGGTCGCGACTGCCTCCGGCCATCAGCGGGAGTCCCCGGCGTGCTGGATGCCGCAAGTCATGCCCATGATCCTACGTCGCCGTCATCCCCGGGGCGTCGAGCGTCCCGGGCCCCGGGTGGCCCCCGGCCCTCGTCGTGCCGGGCGGCCGGCCGGCGGCCGTCAGAGCCCGTAGTACCGGAAGGCCGCGGCATACTCGGTGCCGGCCGCCGCACCGCCCGCGCGCAGGATCTCCGGGATCATCTCCTCGGGCCTCGGGTGGTCCGCCACGTGCCGAAGGTACGCCTCGTGGCTGTTCAGGGAGGCGACGGCGGCCCGTACCGCCTCCTCGTCCACGGTCACCACGTGCGTCGGCTGGGCGGGGTTGGCCACCAGCAACCCGCCGGCATGCCAGGCGGCCAGGCCCTCGTCCTCGGCCAGCTCGCGGAACACCCAGGGGTTCGCCGCGTCCCGGACGCCGTCCACCACGGCCAGCCCGGCGGCCCGGTGGTCGGCCTGGTTGAACCCGCCGTAGGCCTCGACGTCGAAGTTCGCGGTCACCACCGCGTCGGGCCGCACCTGGCGCACCACCCGGGCGACGTCCCGCCGCAGGGCCAGTCCGTACTCCAGCATCCCGTCCGGATGACCCAGGATGCGCAGGTCCGTCACGCCCACCGCCGCGCAGGCCGTGCGCTGTTCGATGGCCCGCAGCGGCGCGACGACCTCCGGCGGCTCGGCCATCCCCGCCTCCCCGGCGGTGAGCAGCAGGTAGCAGACCTCGACTCCCCGCCGGGTCCAGGTCGCGACGGCGGAGGAGGTGCCGTACTCCATGTCGTCCGGGTGTGCGACCACGCACAGCACCCGCGACCAGTCCGCGTCGGGCACAGCCGGCAGCGGCGGCGGTACGGCGGGTCCCCTCGTGGGGTCGTTCACATCGTCCAGCTCCGTCCCGTCACCCACCTCGCTCACCGCCCCAGCACGTGCCGCAGGGCCGATTCCAGGTCCGGGTGCCGGAACCGGTAACCGTCGGCCCGGGCCTTGTCCGCTCGGGCCTTCTGGTCCGCTTCCACCAGCAGGCGGTTGCCCTCCTCGCCGAGCACCATCCGCGGCGCCACCGGCGGCAGGGGCAGTGCCGACGGGCGGTGCAGGACCCGGCCCAGGGTCTGGGCGAGCTCGCGGGCCCGCACGGGATGCGGCGCCACGCCGTTGACGGGACCGGTGAGGGTGCCGGACAGGGCGGCGTGGGCGAACAACCCCACGATGTCGTCGATCGAGATCCAGCTCTGCCAGGGGTCCCGGCCGGTGCCGCCGAAGGGCCCGCCCGTGCCCATCGGGCCGCCGGCGCCGACCAGGAACAGCGGCAGCACCTGCTGGAGGATGCCGCCGGCCGGCGTCTGGACCAGTCCGGTGCGGACCAGCACGGTCCGTACCCCTGCCTCGGCCGCCGGGGCGGTGGCCTGCTCCCACTGCTGGCAGACCTCGGCCAGGAAGTCCGTGCCGGCCGGGTCGGTCTCGTCCAGCCCGTCGCCGTCCGGTCCGGCGCCCGCGTCGGCCCCGTAGTACCCCACCCCGGAGCCGTTGACCAGCGTGCGGGTGCGGCCGTCGTCCGCGAGGTCCGCGAGGGTGCGGGCAAGCAGCCCGGTGGTGTCCAGCCGGGACCGCAGCACCGCGGTGCGGTGGGCCTCGGTCATCCGGCCGCCGATGCTCTCCCCCGAGAGGTTGACCACGACGTCGGCCTGCCGCAGGGCGTCCGGGTCCAGGTTGCCGGAGGCCGGGTCCCAGGAGATGGCCGGCCCCCGGTTCCCGGAGGTGGTGCTACCGGGCCGCACCAGCGGGATGACCCGGTGGCCACCGCCGGTGAGCAGGGCCGTCAACTGGGTGCCGATCAGTCCGCTCGCCCCCGAGACGGCGATGGTCAGGGCCTGGCCGCTGCCATGGTGGGCGTGGAAGTCCAGGTCGTCGCGCACCTGGGCATGCCGGTAGGCGAACTGGCGGTCCAGCTCGGCCTCGAAGTGGTCCTGCGTCCAGTGCCCGGTGGAGCGCCCGGGCTGGCCGAGGCGGCCGAACAGGACGGTACCGGGCAACTCGTACTCGATGTGGTCCACCATCACGGTGCCGGGGGAGCCGTCGGTGGTGTCCGCCTCGCCGGGGGCCGCGTCCTCGAAGGTGTGCGTGTGGACCCAGGAACGCAGGGGGCCGGAGGCCATCTCGTCGCGGAACATGGTCCCGTCCTCGAAAGCGGTGTGCCGGGCCGTCCACGGCACCTCCGGGGCCAGCCAGGCGGGCAGGCTGACCGGCAGGATGGTGCGCGCCAGGCCAGCCGCGGACTCCAGGCCCAGGCCCAGCGACCCGGGGGCACCGATGCCCAAGCGGGCCTCGGCGCCGACGTCGATCCCGTCCGGTTCCCGCCGGACCGAACCGGCGAACGGGGGCGTGAGCCGGACCAGGGCGCCGGGGCGGGTGAACCAGGCGAAGACGTCACGCCGGCTGAACGGGAGGTGGACACGACGCTCGAAGACAGGCATGGGGTCAGTCTTGCACTGAGCCCTGCCTACGGTGAGGGCATGAGCGCGCAGAAATCCCTGACCCGAGGATCCCCGGCCCTGCTGGGCCTGATGTGGATCGCGCTGTGGGGGTTCTCGGGATTCTTCCTCAGCTACTCGACCATGGTGCCGATCAGCGTGGAGCGGGGCCTGTCCTCCGTCACCGGTGGCGCGCTGCTGCTGGTCATGATGCTCAGCGTCATCGCGGTCCAGCCGGCGGCTCCGGCGGTGCAGCGGCGCCTGGGGCCGCGCCGGGCGATCGGTGGGTCCCTGCTGCTGATGGCGGCCGGGCACGGTGCCGCCGTCCTCGTGCCGGACCCGGCGGCGGGCCTGCTGGCCACGGGGGTGGCCGTCGGGGGCGGGTTCGGGGTCCTCGTGGTCCTGGCGACCGCGGCCGTGCCCGCCGTCACGAGCCCGGAACGGGTCGGCCGGGCGCTGGGACGGTTCGGGGCCATGACCGCCGCCGCCGCCGCGGCCGGTGCGCCGTGGGGGCTGTGGCTCAGCGCCCAGGTGCCACCGGAGGCGTTCCGGGGGTTCGCCGCCGCGGCGGTGCTGCTGGCCCTGCCCGCGCTGCGGTTCGTCCCCTCCCGGTCCTCGGTGCCCGAGACGCGGCCGTCCGCGCTGCCCGCCCTGGGGGAGGACCGCGCGTCGGGATCCTTCTGGTCCGCGCTCGCCCCGGTGCTCCTGCCCTTCCTGGTGAGCATGTGCGCCTACGGACTGGTCATCGCCTTCGGCCCGGGCGGGGACACCGCCCATCCCGCCCTGTTCATCGCCACCATGCAGGCATCCGCGGTGGTGAGCCGCTGGGTGGCCGGTGCGCTGACCGACCGGGGGAATCCGGGCACGGTGTACACCGTCGGCATCGTCATGACCGTGCTCGGGCTGGTCACCGTGGCACTGGTACCCCCGGGGTGGGCGCTGGCCGCCTGCCTGGTGCTGATGGGGCTGGGCGTGGGGGCGGTGCAGTCCGCCAGCCTGGTGCTGGCCTTCGCCCGGGCCGGCAGTCGCGGTCAGGCCAGCGTCGGGTGGAACATGACCTTCGACAGCGGCCTGGGCCTGGCCGGCCTGTTCGGTGGGCTGGGGTTCACCTTCCTGGGATCGGGGCCGACGTTCACCGGGGTCGCCGGACTGCTGATCGCGGCCAGCCTCCCCCTGTGGTCGCGGCGGCGCTGAACGCAAGAGGCTGGGGGCATGGCACGGGAGCCCCCACGGGAGGCGTAGGGGTTTCGCCCGGCCGCGGCACCCGCCTACGGTGACGGAGGAGGCTCCGGCACGGGGCCGGCCGATGCGAAGGACGGAGCGGTGAGATGACGCAGCACGAGGACCCGCAGGTGGCGCGGCATGCGCAGTCGATGGCCGGGCAGGACGGGACCATGCCGGCGCAGCAGCAGGAACCGCCGGGGCTGACCGCCCCCATGGACCCGGTGCCGGACCACGGGGAGTCCAGCTGGGTCGGGCGGGGCCGGCTCGAGGGGCTGAAGGCCCTGATCACGGGCGGTGACTCGGGCATCGGTCGTGCCGTGGCGATCGCCTTCGCGCGGGAGGGTGCCGACGTGGCGATCAACTACCTCCCCGAGGAGGAGGAGGACGCCCAGGACGTGGTCGGCTGGATCGACAAGGCCGGACGCACGGCGGTGACCGTACCCGGGGACCTGCGGGACGAGCAGGAATGCGGGCGGATCGCCGAGGAGGCGGTCGCGGGGCTGGGCGGCCTGAACATCCTGGTCAACAACGCCGGTTACCACTGGGCCCGCGGAGAGCCCGGGATCGAGGGATTGCGGACCGAGGACCTGGACCGGGCGGTGCGGACCAACCTCTACGGCACCCTGTGGCTGACCCGGGCGTGCGTGCCGCACCTGTCCCACGGGGACTGCATCATCAACACCACCTCGGTGCAGGCCTACCAGCCCTCGGAGACGATGATCGACTACGCCGCCACGAAGGCCGCGCTGAACAACGTCACCGCGAACCTCGCCGGTGAGCTCGGGTCGAAGGGCATCCGGGTGAACGCGGTGGCGCCCGGACCGGTCTGGACGCCGCTGCAGCCGGCCACCAAGACCCCCGAGGCCGTCTCCCACATGGGCGCGGACACCCCGCTCGGCAGGATCGGCCAGCCCGCCGAGCTCGCCGGGGCCTACGTGTTCCTGGCGAACCCGGCCGAGGCGAGCTACGTCTCCGGCACGGTGCTGGGCGTGACCGGCGGGCTGCCGGTGTTCTGAGACCCCTCCGGGGGACGGGCCCGGACCCTCCGGGACGTCTCCACCACCCGGGACTTCCCCGACGAACGATCGGCGCCCCATCATGCAGCGGAACGAGCTCGAGGCCCCCATCGCCATCAAGATCCTGCGGCGGCTGAGGACTGCCACGGAGTCCGGCCGGATCACGTGGTCCCCGGTGGAGGACTACGTCCCCGACCGGGACTGGCTTAGCGGCCGGTTCGCCGTGGCGACGATCGAGGACACCGTCGATCCGGGCCGTCCGGGCGGCGACGCCGTCCGGACGCACCGGTTCGTCGTGGACCTTCAACTCGGGGGACCACTTCCGGAGGGCGACGAGATGGGCCCGATGGTCGAGATCTACACCGAGGACGATCCCCGGTGCTGCGTGATCACCGAGTACCACGAGGACGCGGTGGTCCTGGACCTGCTGACCGGGCTGGCCGACGCGGTGGACGCCCGGGACGTCTTCCCTCATCCGTCCTATCCGATGGACACCGAGGAACAGCGCGCCCGGGCCGTGGCAGCGACGTTCGCGTTGATGGACGCCGAGGACGACCTCCACCCGGTGGACGAACCGGACGATGAGGCACGGGAGAGGGCGGGCGAGGAGTGGGCGGCGGAGATCGAGGCGCTGCGGCGCGACGTGGAGCACGAGATCCCCCAGTTGAGGTTCAGGAGCGTCCCCGAACCGTTCGACGGCGCCGTACTGTCCCGGTTCATCCAGAGCCTGGACGCCCTGTCCACCTGAGGGGCCGGGGCGTCGACGGTGAGGCCACGCAGCATCGACGGTGACGCCGATGACCGTTGCCGCGGCAGGACCCTGACCTGTGGGAAGGGTGAGGGCGCGGCGCACCCACCGACTCGTGGGGACGTCGGCGGTGCGGCTGTGCCACACTGGTGCCACGCCACATCTCCCGCGCGGGAGAGTGCCGGTGCTGCAGGATCCGGGCCTCCGGACCCGGCGGCGCCGGACGCCGAAGGAGCAATCTCTCCCCGAGAATCTCTCAGGCCCACGTACCGCGCAGGGTCGGCGTCTCTGGAAAGTGCCAGGCCCCCAACGCCTCGGCCACCGACGGTGCAAGCACGTATCCTCCAGATACGTGCGGAATCTCTCAGGTCGATGACAGAGCGGGGAGGTACCGATCCGCGCCCGAGAAGCGCCTTGGAGGAGAACCCATGAACGCCATCGTCACCCCGTCCACCGGTCAACGCCACGAGCCGCGCGACACCGCGTCAGCCCCGTTCACCAGCCGTCACATCGGTCCCCGCCAGGCGGACGCCGAGACGATGCTGGCCGCCCTGGGCTTCGAGTCCCTGGAGGCCCTCGTGGACGAGGCCGTGCCCGCGGACATCCGCCAGCACGAGCCCCTGAACCTGCCCGAGGCCCGGACCGAGGCCGCCGTCCTGGAGGAGTTGCGGGCCATCGCCAACCGCAACATCGTCAAGACCCAGATGATCGGCCAGGGCTTCTTCGACACGGTCACCCCGCCGGTGGTGCTGCGCAAGGTCCTGGAGAACCCGGCCTGGTACACCGCCTACACCCCCTACCAGCCGGAGATCTCCCAGGGCCGTCTGGAGGCCCTGCTGAACTTCCAGACCATGGTCGCCGACCTCACCGGCCTCGAGATCGCCAACGCCTCCCTGCTGGACGAGGCCTCCGGCGCCGCCGAGGCCGTGCTGCTGATGCACCGGGCCAACCGGAAGAACGCCAACGGCATCACCCTGATCGACGCCGACCTCTACCCGCAGACCCGCACCGTGGTGGAGGGCCGTGCCCGCGCCCTCGGCCTGGACGTGCGCGTCGCCGACCTCTCCGCAGGCCTGCCCGAGGACCTCGGGGCCGAACTGGAGGAGAAGGGCCTGTGCGGCATCCTGCTGCAGCAGCCCGGGGACTCCGGCCGGATCCACGACCACTCCGCGGTGATCGCCCAGGCCAAGGAGCGCGGTGGCATGGTCGCCATCGCCGCCGACCTGCTCTCCCTCGCGCTCATCGTCCCCCCGGGCGAGCAGGGTGCGGACATCGCCGTCGGCAACACCCAGCGCTTCGGCGTCCCGCTGTTCTTCGGTGGCCCGCACGCCGCCTACATGGCCGTCCACAAGGGCGTGGAGCGGCAGCTGCCCGGCCGACTCGTCGGCGTCTCGCAGGACGCGGCCGGCCGGCCCGCCTACCGCCTGGCCCTGCAGACCCGTGAGCAGCACATCCGCCGCGAGAAGGCCACCTCGAACATCTGCACCGCCCAGGCCCTCCTGGCGATCACGGCCTCCATGTTCGCCGTCTACCACGGCCCGGACGGCGTGCGGGCCATCGCCGAGCACGCCCACCGGCAGGCCGGCCGGCTGGCCGCAGCCCTGCAGTCCGCCGGGTTCACGCTGAACCACGAGTCCTTCTTCGACACCGTGCAGGTCTCCGTGCCCGGACTGGCCCGCACCGTGGTCAACGCCGCCGAGGCGGCCGGGGTGAACCTGCGCCTCGTGGATGCGGGCACGGTCAGCATCTCCTGTGACGAGACCACCACGGACCAGGACCTGCTGGCGGTGCTGTCCGCCTTCGGCGCCCCCGCGGAGGCCCTCCCGGCCGGTGCCGGGAGCGGGCAGTCCGGGGACACCGGGGCACCCGACGCCGGCCGGGCCAGCGGACACATCCCCGCGTCCCTGCAGCGCACCAGCGAGTACATGACCCACCCGGTCTTCAACACGTACAAGTCCGAGACCCAGATGCTGCGCTACATCAAGCGCCTCTCCGGGTACGACCTGGCCCTGGACCGCACCATGATCCCGCTGGGCTCGTGCACCATGAAGCTCAACGCGACGGCGGAGATGGAGTCCATCTCCTGGCCCGAGTTCTGCTCCATCCACCCGTACGCGCCCGACCACCAGACCGAGGGCTGGCGCTACCTGCTGACGGACCTCGAGGAGAAGCTGGCCGAGATCACCGGCTACGCAGGGGTCTCCGTGCAGCCCAACGCCGGTTCCCAGGGTGAGTACGCCGGCCTGCTGGCCATCCGCAAGTACCACCTGGCCAACGGTGAGGGCGAGCGGGACATCTGCCTCATCCCGGCCTCGGCCCACGGCACCAACGCCGCCTCGGCGGTGCTGGCCGGGTTGAAGGTCGTGGTGGTCAAGACCGCCGAGGACGGCACCATCGACAGCGCCGACCTGGACGCCAAGATCGAGGCCCACTCCGGGCAGGTCGCGGCCATCATGATCACCTACCCCTCCACCCACGGTGTCTACGACGCCGACGTGCGCGAGGTCTGCCGCAAGGTCCACGAGGCCGGCGGCCAGGTGTACATCGACGGGGCCAACCTCAACGCCCTGGTCGGCCTCGCCCAGCCGGGCAAGTTCGGCGGCGACGTCTCGCACCTGAACCTGCACAAGACCTTCTGCATCCCGCACGGCGGCGGCGGCCCCGGCGTCGGCCCGGTGGCCGTGGCCGAGCACCTCGTCCCGTTCCTGCCCAGCCGGGAGGAGCCGATCACCTCGGCGCCCTGGGGTTCCGCCGGCGTCATGCCGATCTCCTGGGCCTACCTGTACCTGATGGGCCCGGAGGGGCTCACCGATGCCACCCGCTACGCCCTGCTCAACGCCAACTACGTGGCCAAGCGCCTGGGCGAGTACTTCCCGGTGCTCTACACGGGTGAGACCGGGCTGGTGGCGCACGAGTGCATCCTGGACCTGCGCGAGCTGACCGCCCGCACCGGGGTGACCGCCGAGGACGTCTGCAAGCGCCTGATCGACTACGGCTTCCACGCCCCCACGCTGGCCTTCCCGGTGGCGGGGACCCTGATGGTCGAGCCCACCGAGTCCGAGGACCTGGCCGAGATCGAGCGGTTCATCGACGCGATGATCAGCATCCACGCCGAGATGGAGGCCACCACGCCGGAGACGCTGAACGCGTCTGTCCTGCGCAACGCCCCCCACACCGCCTCGGTGCTCACCGCTGACGAGTGGGACCGGGAGTACCCCCGCTCGCAGGCCGCCTACCCGGTGGAGAGCCTGCGGGTCGACAAGTACTTCGCCCCGGTCGGTCGGATCGACGGGGCGTGGGGTGACCGCAACCTGTTCTGCTCCTGCCCGCCGGTCGAGTCCTTCGAGCCCGTCGCCGACGAGGCCAAGGAGGCGGCGAACCCCACCGCCGTGGCCGACGCCGTCGAGTCCTCGTCCTCCGTTTCCCACTGACAGGAGACCGTCATGTCACCGAACCAAGACCTCCGCACCACCCCGTTGCACGCCGTCCACGCCGAGGCCGGGGCCACGTTCACCGACTTCGGCGGCTGGCAGATGCCGCTGAAGTACGGCTCGGAGCTCTCCGAGCACCACGCCGTGCGCAAGGCGGCAGGGCTGTTCGACCTCTCCCACATGGGTGAGGTCCGGGTCACCGGCCGGCAGGCCGCCGAGGCCCTGGACTACGCCCTGACCGCGCGCGTCTCCAACGTGGCGCCGGGGCGGGCCAAGTACTCGCTGATCTGCACCGAGGCCGGCACCATCCTGGACGACCTGATCGTCTACCGGCTGGACGACGGCCAGGACGACGCCGCGCGTGAGTACCTGGTGGTGCCGAACGCCGGCAACGCCTCCTCCGTGGCGGCCGCGCTGACCGAGCGCTCCGTCGGCTTCGAGGCCACCGTCCGCAACGAGTCCGCGCAGACGGCCCTGGTGGCCATCCAGGGTCCCGAGGCGGCCCGCATCCTGTCCCTGGTGCTGCCGGAGGATCAGGCCGCGGCCCTGCCGGAGCTGAAGTACTACGCCGCGCGGACCGTGACCGTGCGCACCGGCACCGGCGAGGTGCCCGTGCTGCTGGCACGCACCGGGTACACGGGCGAGGACGGTTTCGAGCTGATCATCGGTCCGGTGGCCGACCGCGACGAGCTGTCGGCCGCGGCCACGGCCGTGTGGCACGCCCTGTCCGCGGCGGGCGCCGAGGCCGGCGTGGAGGTGCTGCCGTGTGGCCTGGCCAGCCGGGACTCGCTCCGGCTGGAGGCCGGCATGCCGCTGTACGGCAATGAACTGGACCTGGGGCACCTGCCCTCGGAGTCCGGCGCCGGGATGGCCGTGCCGCTGAAGTCCAAGGAGACGGACTTCGTGGGCCGTGACGCCCTGCTCGCCGCGCGCGAGGCCGGCACCGGCACGACCTCCGGCCAGGCGATCGTGGCGCTGCGGGCGGCCGGCCGCCGCGCGGCCCGGGCCGGTTACGCCGTGCTCGACGGCGACGGCAACCGGATCGGCGAGGTCACCTCCGGGATCCCCAGCCCGACGCTGGGTTACCCGATCGCACTGGCGCGGGTGGACGTGGCACACCGGGAGCCGGGCACCGAAGTGGCCGTTGACCTGCGCGGCAAGGCCGAGCCGTTCACCGTGGTGGAGCTGCCGTTCTACCGTCGGCAGGACTGAGCCTGGGATGGGGGTCCCGCTTGCTAGACTTCGCTGAGCCAGCGGGCCCCCGTCCCGGCCCTCCCATCACCGCAGGAAGACCATGACTCAACAGCGAACCGCCGGGCGGATCTCCGTCCTGGGGATCATCGCGTTCGTGCTGCTCGCGGCCCTGCTGCTGACCCTGGCCGTCCTCAGCGCAGTCAAGGGCGTCCGCACCGCCCAGTCCTACGGGAACGTGGTGCGCGTCGTGGACGGCCACACCATCGTGGTGAACATGGACGGCACTGAGGAGACCGTGACCCTGGCCGGCGTGCAGGCGCCCCTGACCGCTCCCGAGGGCAAGAAGACCACCCTGGACAACTGCCTGGCCGAGGAGTCGACGACGAACCTGTCCGGAATGCTGGAACCCGGTGACTCCATCCAGGTGCAGTACGTGGACGGTCCCGGAGACACCCGGTTCGTGCTGGCACGCTCCGGCGGCCAGGTGATCAACGTCGTCCAGGTCGAGGCCGGGCTGGCCGTGCCGGTGCGCGAGCAGCCGATGGGACAGCTCGGGGCCGACCTGGAGGAGGCTCAGGAGACGGCCCGCACCGAGGAGGCCGGCCTGTACTCCCCGTCCGTGGACTGCACCCTGCCCGGCAGGGTCGCGCCCGTGGTCGACGTCCTGCGTGAGCTGCCGGAGGGCGGGCCGTCCTCGGCCGCGGAAGCCGACGAGCAGATCGAGGCGGTCGCGGCCGCCGTTGAGGAGGGCGTCACCGCGGAGAAGGTGTTCGCCACGATCGACCCCGAGGGGACCTCCCTCTCCTCGCTCGCCTGGGGGGAGGACGTGCCCCGGTTGCGGGAACGGCTGGACGAGGCCCTGACCCAGGCGCAGACCGAGCTGGCCTCCCTCCAGACCACCCGCGGCGTCCTGCTGACCCGTGAGCGCGAGGAGGCCGCGCGCCAGCGCGAGGAGGCACGGCAGGCCGAGCTCGCCCGCCAGCGGGAGGCCGCCCGGCAGGCCGAGCTCGCCCGCCAGGAGGCTGCCCGGCAGGCCGAGCTCGCCCGTCAGGAGGCGGCCCGTCAGGAGGCCGCCCGCGAGGCCGCGCGGGAGGACGAACGACGCCGGGCCGAGGAGGAGGAGGCCCGCCGCAAGGCGGAGGAGAGCTCCAGCCCCACGCCCTCCACGAGTGCCTCGGCATCCCCGAGCCCGTCGAAGCCGAGTTCCTCTCCCTCCTCGTCCCGCCCCTCCGCGGACGATGACGACGAGGAATCGTCCGGCCCCGCCCGCGAGGACTGAGGCCCGGTCATGTCCATCCCGCCGCCCGGGGCACCCGGCCGCGGGTCGGCGTCGGGACCCGCCGCACAGCACGCGCTGCGCGCCCATGGATTCCCGTCCCCGGCCCGCGACTACCTCGACGGTGGCATCGACCTGAACCGCGAACTGGTCCGCGACCGCACGTCGACCTTCCTGATGAGGGTGGCCGGCAACGCGATGGCCGCCTCCGGGATCCGTGATGGCGACGAGCTGGTGGTGGACCGGGCCGCCACCCCGCGCCACGGGTCGGTGGTCGTGGCGGTCCTCGACGGTGAGCTGGTGGTGCGCCGGCTGGCGCTCGACGGCGTGACCCCGGGACCCGCGGTGGATGCCCCTCCCGCGGTGCTCGGCTCGCACGTCCGGTCGGCTGCAGGCCGGGGAACCGTGATCCTGGAGTCCGACGACGGTGCCGCCCCGGTCGTGCTGCCGTCCTCCGGTCCCGAGGGCCTGCGGGTCTGGGGCGTGGCGACGTATTGCCTGCACCGGTTGTGAGGGCCGCGCACCGGATCCGGGCGGAACGGGACGGAGGCGGGCGATGACCCAGGCCATGGCGCTGGTGGACGTCAACAACTTCTACGTCTCCTGCGAGCGGGCCTTCGACCCGCGGCTCGAGGGGCGTCCCGTGGTGGTGCTGTCCAACAACGACGGCTGCGTGGTGGCGCGGTCCCCGGAGGCCAAGGCCCTGGGGCTGAGGACCGGGACGCCCTGGTTCCAGCTCGCCCCGCAGGCCTCCGCCTGGGGCCTGGTGGCCCGGTCGTCGAACTACGAGCTGTACGGGGACATGTCCGCCCGGGTGATGGAACTGCTGGGCCGGTGGGGGACGTGGCAGCAGGTGTACTCCATCGATGAGTGCTTCCTCGGACTGAGCGGTACGCCGGAACAGGCGGTGGAGGCCGGGCGGCACATCCGCGCGGCCGTGCAGCGGAACCTCGGGTTGCCGGGGTGCGTGGGGATCGCGCCCACGAAGACGCTGGCGAAGTTCGCCAACCACGTGGCCAAGAACAACCCGGACGACGACCGGATCGGCGGGGTGTTCTCCGTGTCCGCGCGGCCCGGGGCGGTGGAGGCGCTGATGTCCCGACTGCCGGCGACCGAGACCTGGGGCGTGGGCCGGAAGACGGGCGAGAGACTGGACCGGCTGGGCATTCGCACGATCGCGGAGCTGAGGGCCTCGGACCCGGCCTGGATCCGGTCGCGGTTCTCCGTGGTGCTGGAACGGACGGTGCTGGAACTGAACGGGACGCCGAGCGTTCCGGACGTGGACGAGCACGCCGGTCCGGCACAGGTCATCTTCTCCCGCTCGTTCTCCCGGCCGGTCACCACCGCCGACGAGATGGACGACGTCATGAACGTCTATGCCCAGCGGGCCGCCGCCCGGCTGGCCGTGCAGGGCCAGCAGGCCCGGATGGTCACCGTGACGGCCGGGACCTCCAGGTTCACCGGGCCGGACGGGTCGGTGTCCCGCGCCGTGGCACTGTCACGGGCCACGGCGGACCCGATCACCATCACCCGTTCGGCCGTGCGCGCGATGCGCTCCGTGATCGCTGAGGGCGTGCCGTACACCCGGGCCGGTGTGATGCTGACCGGGCTGGAGCCGGCCGGGACGGTGCAGGAGATGCTCGCGGGCTTCGGCGACCAGGAACCGGACCGGCACCTCGAGGCGGTGCTGGAGCGGGTGCGCAACCGGTTCGGCGGGACGTCGATCGGCCTGGGCCAGGGCGGGCTGAGTGAGCAGGGATCGTGGACGATGCGGCGCGAGTTCGCCTCGCCGCAGTACACCACCCGGTTCTCGGACCTGCCGGTGGTCAGGGCGTGAGCGCTGACCGGCCCAGGGGTCGCCACGGGAATCGGACCAGGTGGCGGGCCGGGACCCGAGCGGGGGAACCGGGACGAGGCGGGGTGTCGGGATCAGGCGGGACGTCGCTGATCAGTCGAGGGACAGCGTGACCAGGCCCAACTGCGCGGCCCGGATGATCGCCTGCACGCGGTCGCGCACCTCGAGCTTGTCCAGGATCTTGGTGAGGTTCGCCTTGACGGTCGACTCGGAGATGTGGAGTTCGTCCGCGATCTCGGTGTTCGACCGGCCTCGCGCCAGCATCCGCAGCACGTCCAGTTCCCGCGGGGTCAGTTCGGAGCCGTCCGGGTCCCCCGGCTTCGCGCCGTTGCTGAGGGCGGGCCGGTCGTCCTCGATGGAGGACAGCAGCTTGCGTGTCACGGCGGGGGAGAGGACCGACTCGCCCCGGTGCACGCTGCGGATGGCGCTGACGATCGTCTCCGGCGCGGCGTCCTTGAGCAGGTACCCGCCGGCGCCGGCACGCAGCGCGGGCACGAGGTACGGCTCTGAGGTGAACGTGGTGATGGCCAGCACGCTGGTCTCGGGGAACTCCGCCGAGATGCGCGCGGTGGCCTCCACGCCCCCCATGACCGGCATCTGCATGTCCATGAGGACCACGTCCGGGTGGGTGGCCTGGCAGGCCTCCAGGGCCTCGGCGCCGTTGGCGGCGACACCCACGCAGTGCATGTTGGGCGCGTTCTCGACGAGCAACTTCAGGGCACCGCTCATGAGCGGCTGGTCGTCCACGATGAGCACTGCGATATTGCGGTCGGGCATGGCCCCAGCGTAGCCTTCCTTCACCCCAGACCTTTGAAGAGCCTGTAATTTCTCCGACACGCTGGTAAACCGCTAGTCAGACCCTGATAATGGAGACATGAAACGCCCTCTCATGGCCTCGATGGCCGCTGTGCTCGTCTCGTCCGCCCTCATCGTCTCCCCGGCCGCTGCCGTGGAGACCTCAACCTCTGAAGCTGTCGTGCTGCCCCCCACCCACCAGCTCCAGGTCGATCCCACCTACAAGTCCGGTGGAGAGATCTCCACCTTGGGCGCTGGTGCAGGTGCCAAGTCGTACTGGTGCGGTTTCTGGGGCTTCTTCTGCTGAAATAGGGTCCTATGAACACCATCACGCCGGCTGGCCCCCTCCTGGGGCCAGCCGGTTTCTGGTCTGCGCGGCCTCTGAACAAGACCATATTGGTCCTGATCACCCTATTTGTGACTTTCTCTCTGGTTTCGGATGCGGCGACGGCCATCTGGAGATCGGAGAACGTCGATTCGGAAGGACTGCTGGTCAACGTCCTGACGAGCCTGGCCTTCTACGTCCTGTGGACCCGGTCGACCTATGCGTTCGCTGCGTTGATTCCCGCACTGATCGCGGGGCACGTTTTCGACGAGCAAGCGCTGCCTTCCCTGGGGTTGCCTCTCATGCTTGGCGTCGTCGCTGCTACTGCTACACGAAGCTTCAGTGTGACGGCCCTGGGTGTCGCTGTGGTGTGGACCCTCTTGATTCCGTTCACTTCGCGTACGGACGGTGAGGCGCTGTGGGTTGTTCTTCCGCTGGTCATCGCAGCGTGGGCAGTGGGGAGCACAGGAGGCTATCTTCTGGACCGACGAGAGCAGGACCGTCGTCGCGTCGCGGAGGCCACCAAGCGAGCGGCGCAGGCGGCGCAGGAGGAGCGCAAGTCCCTGGCTCGCGACCTCCACGACATCGTGGCCCACAACCTGACGATCATCTCCATGCAGACGCGCGCTGCACAGTACGCCGGGACGGATGAGGCCGCGCGCCACGCCGTGGACGTGGTGGGCCATTCGGCCACGGAAGCACTGGCAGACCTCCGCCGCATGTTGTCCCTGCTCCAGGCGGAGGGACTCGTCGCCGAAGACCAAGTGGCTGCACAGATCGAACTCGGTGAGGGAGCGGCCGCCCTGGACCTCGAATACGGCGCCGTGAAGTTTGGCCGCATGCTCGAGGGGCTGGGCATCGAGACGCGTGTCACTACGGAAGGGCTCGACCAGGACATCCCGCGGAGCGTGCAGACGGCCCTGTATCGCGTCCTGCAGGAAGCGGTGACGAACGTGGCCAAGCATGCGGCGGAGGGGGGCCAGTGCAGCATCTGCATACGCGTCAACGACGACCGGCTGGAACTCGCCGTGGACAACACGCTTCCCGTCCGCGGTGCGCCGGCCCGGGCCGGCTGGAACTCCTCCGGCAGCGGCCTAATCGGGATGCGCGACCGGGTCGATGCCTTCGGCGGGACCATGAGTTCACAGCGGGACGGCAGCTGGTGGCGGGTCAGGGCTGAGGTGCCCCTGCAGGAAGCCGCCGCTTGATGTGATATGGGTCACATTATATGCCGAAAGTCTAGCCAAAGGTCTAATGGTGACGCGCTAGGGCTCGCGGATAACCTAAAGGGGCCCCATGAGACGGTGCACACGGATCAGGACGGTGGAATCAGCCCGGGGGGATACGGGCCCACCAACCTATAATCCGCTGAGAGGCGGTGGCCATGCCACCGCCTCTCAGGTGTTTAACGCCCCTCTTCCGCACCTACACCGGCCCTGACCAGTACGTCTGCCGAATCGTGCCGGTCCGATTATGACGTCGGCCGATCGCGGCCCAGCGTTAAAGTGGCTGGAATGAACGCCGTATCTGGCGCCTCCGCCGGACATCCGGTGCGCGCTCACTCCTCGTGGGTCCCGATCGTCATCGCCGGCGTGGCAGCGGCCATGCACATCTGGAAGCTGCCGGAGGCGCTGTCCTACATCCAGCAGGACCTGGGCATGACCCTCGTCGAATCCGGGGTGCTCCTGGGCATCGTCCAGGTCGGCTCCATGCTGCTGGGCCTGGGCGTCTCCCTGTTCTCCGAGGTGATCGGACTGCGGCGGACGCTTCTGATCGGCATGGCGCTGCTGACGGCAGGGTCCCTGGCCGGGGCCTTCGCGGACTCCACCGGGTTCCTGATGGCCACGCGCGCGCTCGAGGGCGTGGGCTTCCTGATGGCCACGGTCGTCGCGCCGCCGCTGATCCGCCTCACGGCGCACCCCGCCCGGGCGAACATCGCCCTGGGCTGGTGGGCCGCCTTCCAGGGCATCGCCACGTTCCTGGCGGTCCTGACCTCCACCCTGCTGCTGACCACGGTGAGCTGGCAGGCCTGGTGGGTCACCATGGCCGTCATCACGGCCGCGACGATTCCCCTGCTGCTGGTGTTCGTCGCCCCGCCGCCGGCGGGGCGTGAGGCCAACGTGCGCCTGGCCGCGCGTCGGGTGCTGGCCACCGTGAAGACCTCCACGCCCTGGATCGCCGGCCTCGTGTTCGCCTGCTACACCCTGCAATGGGGTTCGGTGATCGGCTTCCTGCCCACCATCTTCGACGAGGCCGGCGTCGGAGGGCTGTGGCCCGGCATCGTCACCGCCATCGTCGGTGGCCTGAACGGCGTCGGCAACATCGTGACCGGCCGCCTGCACCAGCACGGGATACCGATGCGTCGACTGATCCTCATCGGCCTCATCACGATGGGGGTGACCTCCGTGATCACCTTCGCCCCGGACTGGAGCGGCGTGCGCGGCGGGCTTGCCGTCCAGATCGTGGCCGTCGCCCTGTTCTCCGGGGTCGGCGCCCTGATCCCGGCATCGCTGAACCGGATCGCCGTGGACATCGCTCCGCCCGACGGGTCACCCGCTGCGGTCGTGGGCCTGATGGTCCAGATCTACAACGGGGCGAACTTCATCGGCCCGATCATCCTCGCCGCCATCGCCACGTCGGCCGGAAGCTGGCACTACTCGTGGATCATGACCGGCGCTGCGACCCTGCTCGGGGTCCTGCTGGCCGCGCGCTTCCTGTCCGAACGGCAACTGGGGCTGGACTTCCGCCACCACGGCTGACACCACCCCGGCGCGGGATCAGTCGCAGCCCTCGGGGCCGCAGGCCTGGCCGTCGAGACCGGCACCGACGGCTGTCCCCGTCCCGGCGGCCACGGGTTGCACCATCCGCAGGGGCTGGAACTCGGACCAGACCTGCTGCAGGGCCTGGGTGAACAACTCGGTCGGCTGGGCCCCGGAGATGCCGTAGGTGCGGCCGAGGACGAAGAACGGGACGCCGGTGACTCCCAGGGCGCGGGCCGTGGCCACGTCCTCTTCCACGGCGGCCTCCCACCGGTCCTCGGTCAGGGCCTCGTGCACGTGGTCCTGCGTCAGTCCCGCGGCAGTGCCCAGCCGGACCAGCACCTGCTCGTCGCCGATGTCGAGGCCCTGCTCGAAGTGGGCCCGGAACAGCTGTTCCTCCAGCGCCTCCGCGGTCCTCAGCCCTTCGGCCCTGGCGCGCTGGATGACCCGATGGGCCTTCCACGAGTTCGCGACCACGAGGTTGTCGAAGTCGTACTCCAGGCCCTCGCCGCGTGCCTGGTCGGTGACGTGCGCGAGCATCCGGATCACCTGCTCGCGCGGCATGCCCTTGGTCTGGACCAGGTAGTCCACCTCGCTGCGGGGATCACGCTCGGGCAGGGAGGGATCCAGCTGATAGCTCTTCCACTCCACCTCGACCTGGTCCCGGTGTTCGAAGGACTCCAGCGCCTTCTCGAACCGGCGCTTGCCGATGAAGCACCAGGGGCACCCGACGTCAGAAAAAATCTCGATCTTCACAACCAGGCACAACCCCGGATCATCGGCGCACTATTCCTCAAACCGTCAGGACTGCCGCAGGCCACCCTGCCAGAGGGCGGCGAAGGGGGTGTTGCCGGCGACGCGCTGGCGGATGCCCTCGGTGACGAACTCCTTGGCACGGCGGGCGGCGTCCAGGGGAGCGGCGCCCTTGGCGAGCTCCGCGGTCACGGCTGCCGCCAGTGAGCAACCGGCGCCGGACACCGCGTGCTCACCGATCTTGGGGGCGGACAGCACCTCGAGGGTCTCGCCGTCGTAGTAGACGTCCACGGCGTCGGGACCGGACAGCCGGACCCCGCCCTTGGCCAGCACGGCGGCGCCGGAGACCTCGTGGATCCGCTTCGCGGCGTCCTTCAGGTCACCCAGGGACTCGATCGTCATCCCGGAGAGCTGCTCGGACTCGAAGTGGTTCGGCGTGGTGAAGGTGGCCAGGGGCAGCAGCTCGGCCTTGAGGGCCTGGTCGGTGTCCAGGGCGTGGCCCGGCTCCTGGCCCTTGCAGATCAGGACCGGGTCGAGGACCACGTGGTCCCAGTCCTGGGTCCTCAGGGCGGTGGCCACGGTCGAGATGGTGGCCGGGGACCCCATCATGCCGAGCTTGGTGGTCTTCAGCTGCCCGGCGTAGTCGGCCTGGATCGCCTCGAGCTGGTGCGAGATGACTTCGGGATCCACGGGAACGAACCGATGGTTCCAGTCATCCTGGGGGTCGAACGCCACGATGCAGGTCAGGGCCACCATGCCGAAGGCGCCGAGCTCCTGGAAGGTCTTGAGGTCGGCCTGGGCGCCGGCGCCACCGGTGGCCTCCGATCCGGCGATCGTCAGGGCAAGAGCGGGGCTGTGCACGTCGTACGGGTCTGTCGTGGGCATGCGCACCATGTTAATCCCCGTTCCCGGGGCCAGGCGCCTGGCCGGCGTCGTCCCCGGGGCGGACCACGGTGACCAGGGGACGGGCCAGGGCGCGGCCCAGGGCCATCAGGACGGCCGCCGGGAATCCGACCACCGGGATGAGCATGGGCACGAGTCCGCCGACCCCGGAGAACAGCACGGCCAGGCCGTAGAGCATGCCCACCAGGGCGTAGCCCAGCACGTGGATCCACTGGTTGAGCTTGAACCGGAACAGCCAGTTGACCAGCAGGCACAGCGGCAGGCCGATGACCATGCCCGCCAGCCCCACGATGCTCAGCAGCGGGGTCAGGGAGCCATAGGCCTGCAGGGCCGGGACGAGGCTGAGGACCAGCACGATGGCGGCCATCAGCAGGTTCGGGACCAGCCAGGCGACCAGGAACCCGTACAGGGACATCCTCAGGCGCGGGCGGGACCCGGCGGGGACCGTGCTCCGCCGACGTCGGCTCGGCTTGACCGGGATGGGGGTCGTCATGGGGTGGCTCCAGAACTGGCAGGGGGCGCGCGGGCCGTGCCAGTCTACCGTCGGGGCCGATCCGTGGCTCCAGGCGACGACGCCGGCCGGGAAGTTCTGCGGCCCGCGCGACGTTGTACCGGAGTTGCGGCCGAACCGGCCGCGCCCCGCACCGACCGGAGGGCAGTCATGCTCGAGATCTTGACCGGGTCCGGACTGGCCACGGCCGCCGGCCTCAACGCGTACATCCCCATGCTCGTGCTGGGCCTGCTGGACCGCTTCACGTCCCTGGTGGAGCTGCCGACCGCCTGGCAGTGGCTCTCCCACGACGCCACCCTGTGGATCCTCGCGGCGCTGCTCGTCCTGGAGGTGGTGGCGGACAAGGTCCCGGTGCTGGACAGCGTCAACGACGCCGTGCAGACCGTCATCCGGCCTGCCGCCGGCGGCATCACGTTCGCCTCCGGGGTCGGCACGGAGACGGTCACCGTCCAGGACCCCGGTGCACTGTTCGCCGGCGAGGCCTGGGTCCCGGTGGTGGTCGGTGCGGGGCTGGCCCTGCTCGTGCACCTGTTCAAGGCCACCACCCGCGCCGGCGCGAACACCGCCACCGCCGGGGCCGCAGCCCCGGTGCTGTCCACCGCGGAGGACACCGCGTCCATCCTCCTGGCCCTGACGGCGGTGCTCCTCCCGGTGGCCGTGGGGATCCTGCTGGTGCTGATCGTGGTGGGGCTGTGGCTGCTCGGCCGGTGGGTCCTCCGCCGTCGCCGCCGGGACCAACTGATGAGCCGCGAGGACCGGTACTTCGCCGTCTGACCGGCTGGGTGACCCCCGGTGCGCTCCGTCCTCGGGGGAGCGCTCGCACCGGACGTGTGACAAAATTGGTGACAATCCAGGCCATCGCGGCCGACGAGTGGGGAGGCATCAGTGGCGACCGGAACCAGTACGGGTACGACGGTGACCGCGGCGGAGGTGGCCGCGCGGATCCGGGAGGCCATCTCCTCCGGGGACCTGGTCCCCAACCAGCGGCTCGTCGAGGCCGATCTGGCCGAGGCCTACGGTGCCAGCCGCGGGCACGTCCGCACGGCGCTGGGTGAGCTGACGGTCGAGGGGCTCGTGGAGCGGATCCAGAACCGCGGTGCCCGGGTACGCTCGGTCCCCTTGGAGGAGGCCCTCGAGATCGTGGAGGTGCGCGCCGCCCTCGAGGCGCTGTGCGCCGCGCGGGCCGCCGAGAGGATCACCGACGACCAGGCCGAGGAACTGCGGGCCATCGGGCGGGCCATGGAGGCGGCCGTCCGGGACCGTGACCAGTCGGCCTACGCGCGCGGCAACACCGACCTGCACGGCATGCTCATCCGGGTGTCCGGCCAGCGAACGGCCGCGGCGACCATCGACCGGCTGCGGGCCCAGGCCGTGCGTTTCCAGTACCGCCTCTCCGCCCGCCCCGGCCGGTCCCAGCAGTCCCTGCCGGAGCACCTGGCCATCATCGAGGCGGTCTGCGCCCGGGACCCGGAGGGCGCCGCGCGGGCGATGCGGGCTCACCTGGCCTCGGTGTCCGAGGCGATCGTCGAGTCCACCCGGGACTGAGGCGGTCACTCGCCGTCCGCACGGACGCGGCTCCGAGACCGCAGCGGGCCGGGTGGCCGGGCTGGGGCGCCTTTCAGCTGACGGGGGCCCCGAGGCGCTGGGAGACGCGCCGGGCTGCAGTGGTGCAGGCCCGGGTCAATTGCGGCAGGGCGGATTCGGGGACCCGGTACCGCGGGGCCGCCACCAGGATGGTGGCGACGACCTCGCCCCGGTGGTCGAACACGGGGGCCGCCACGCCGACCTCATCATCGGAGGTCTCGCCGTAATTCACCGCGTACCCGTTGCGGCGGACGTCCGCGAGGCGCTCCAGGTACTGGTCCGGGGTGACGTGGCCGTCGAGCCGGATGGGGCAGTCGCCCAGGAGCTGGCGAACGTGGTCCGGGTCCATGTGGGCCAGGGGCACCTGGACGCTGGCGCTCAGGCCGGTGCTGTAGCGGCTTCCCATGGCCGAGGTGTGCTTGATCTTCTGGGGGCTGGGGACCTGCTCGACGGTCACGGCCGCGGAGCCGTCCCAGATGGCCAGCGCCACCGTCTCCTCGGTGATCTCGCGCAGGGTCTGCAGGTCCTCCATGGCGATCCGGCGGACGTCCAGGTTGGCGAGCAGGGGGCCGGCGACGGCGATCAGTCCCAGGCCCAGCCGGTACTTCCGCGACGCCTCGTCCCGCTCGACCACGTGCTCCTGTTCGAGGGTGGCGAGGATGCGGGACACGCTGGACTTGTGGAGGCCGACCTGGGCGGCGATCTCCGTCACGCCCTGCAGTGGCTCGTCCGACGTGAAGCAGCGGATGACCTGCAGGACGTTGACGATGACGGAGGCGCCGCGGGCCCCGTTCTCGGGGGCGGACGGGGCGTCGGATGCGGGGGTCATGGCATTCCTCGGATCGGGTGACGGGGTGCGGGTCGGGGGAGGGGTGGGCGGATGCGCAGAGGGGGTGGCCGGACCGGAAGTGCTTCCGGTCCGGCCACCCCCTCATGGAGAGCGGATCGTCCTGCGGGTCAGGCGTCGATGATGTTGTGCTCGGGGCCGAAGCCGAACTTGGTGATGTTCTCGGCGCCGTCCTCGCCGACCACCAGGATGTCATGCTCGCGGTAGCCACCGGCCCCGGGCTCGCCGTCCATCACGGTGATCATCGGCTCCATCGAGACGACCATGCCCGGCTCCAGGACGGTCTCGATGTCCTCGCGCAGTTCCAGCCCGGCCTCGCGGCCGTAGTAGTGGGACAGCACGCCGAAGGAGTGGCCGTACCCGAAGGTGCGGTTCGGCAGCAGGCCGTAGCCGATGTAGATCTCGTTGAGCTCGGCGGCGATGTCCTTGCAGACGGCACCGGGCTTGATGAGCTCGAGGCCGCGGCGGTGCACCTCGACGTTCACGTTCCACAGGTGCAGGCTGGTCTCGTCCGGCTCGCCGAGGAACAGGGTGCGCTCCAGGGCGGTGTAGTAGCCGGAGGTCATCGGGAAGCAGTTCAGGGACAGGATGTCGCCGCGCTGCAGCTTGCGGGTGGTGGCCCAGTTGTGGGCGCCGTCGGTGTTGATCCCGGACTGGAACCAGACCCAGGTGTCGCGGACCTCGCGGTGGGGGAAGGTCCGGGCGATCTCGTGGGTCATGGCCTCGGTGCCGATCAGGGCGACCTCGTACTCGGTGATGCCCTCGCGGATGGCGGCCTTGATGGCCTCGCCGCCCAGGTCGCCGATGCGGGCGCCGTGCTTGATGACCTCGATCTCCTCCGCGGACTTGATCATGCGCTGGCGCATCGCGGGCACGGAGACGTCGGTCAGCTCGGCGCCGGGGAACGCGTCCTGGATGCGCTGGCGGACCATCAGCGGCAGGGCGTCGTCCTCGACGCCGATGCGCTGCGCGGAGACGCCGGCGCGGCGCAGGGCCTCCTGCAGGCCGTAGTAGAAGTTGTCGCGCTTCCAGTCGGTGTAGACGATGTTGTCGCCGTAGCTGGTGCGCCACGGCATGCCGGCGTCGATGTTGGCGGTGACCGTGACCGACTCGTTCTGGGTCACGACCAGGGCGTAGTTGCGGCCGAAGGTCGTGTAGAGGAAGTCGGAGTAGTACTTGATGCCGTGGTAGCTGGTGAGGATCGCGGCGTCCATGCCCTGTTCGGCCATGATCTGGCGCAGGCCGGTCAGGCGGCGCTCGAACTCGGCGTCGGAGAAGGTCAGCTGCTGCTTCTCTCCGTTGTGCAGGGTCTTCAGTCGCTCCAGCTCGGAGACGGAGTTCACGGCGTTCGAGGTGGTCGTCATGGGGATCTCCTTGGGTCAGGGGCCGCAGGGCGGTGGGATCCGTGGTTCTTCACGGTCTGGTCGGGTCTTGCCGGTTGCATTGAATGCAACCCGGTTGCATTGATTGTGACCTGTGGTCCAGGTCACGTCAAGGGGTTGCGAGGACTTCTTTTTCCCGGGCGGAGGACAGGCCGAGTTCGGCGGAGATCTCCTGGGAGAGGTCCGCCACGACCTGGTCGAACAACAGCTGCCCCTTGACGGCGTCAGAGCCGTCGGGTGCGGACAGGCAGCCCGTGGCGGGCGTGCGGCCGGGGACGACGGGAAGGCGGTCGAAGCGCGGCAGGTCCGCCGGCGGGTGGCTCACGGCCCGGCCCATGTCCACGAGCTCCGGCCAGAGGTGGAGCATGAGGGACGTCTCGAGGACGCCCCCGTGCTCGATGTCCCAGCCGGGGAAGCCGTCCGGGTACACCGCGCCCAGGGTCGCGTCCGAGACGAAGTCCCAGTAAGACAGCAACAGCACGCATTGCCCCGCCTCGGATCCCAGGCCGAGGTCCCGCAGGGCGAGGTCCACGCCCTCATAGAGGAACTGGTAGTTCTCGTAGTGTCCGTTGAGGATCACCAGGTTCTGGATGCCCTGGCCCAGGAACCCGGTCACGAGGTTCCGCGTCATGGCCACGAGGGCCTCCGCGTCCAGGCTGACGGTCCCGGGCAGGTGGTTGCCGCCGCCGGACTTCTGCTGCGACTTGTAGCCGTAGGTGAACGGCTCGGCGACCTTCGCACCGGTCTGGCGGCCCACCGCCTCGGCGATCGTGGTGGACAGGGTCGCGTCGGTGCCCAGGGGCAGGTGTGGTCCGTGCTGTTCGAACGCACCGGCCGGCAGGATCACCGTGGCGTGCCCGGAGGTGACCCAGTCCCGGTAGGTGTGGGCGTCCAGATGGGCCAGGCGGACCGCGCCGGAAGAGGTGGTGGTGATGGTCATGAGCGGGCGTCCCTTCCATTGGGGCGGGGGTGGTTGAGGTCCTGGGCGGGGACGAGGGTCCCGGGCCCGACGCCCCGCCGAGGATCGACCTGCGGGATGCCGTGCTCGTCGCAGTGCTCATCCTCGGGCCGGTGTGCGGGGTCGTTGATGTCCTTCTCGAGCTGGCGCGTCTCGGCGTCCCGGGCCCGCAGGCGCCGGATGAGGTTGACGATCATCAGCACGATGACGAAGGAGAATGGGAAGCCACCGATGATCGTGCCGGTCTGGACCGTGTCGACCGCGTTGACGCCGCCGATGGAGAGCAGCACCAGGGCCACCGTGGCGATGCTCGCCACGAGGATCACGCGGAACCACGGGCCGGACTTCTTCGGGGCGGAGACGAACTCGGCCAGCGCGTAGGTCCCGGAATCCAGGCTGGTGACGTAGTACGTGGCCACGAGGACGGTGGCCACGATGATCAGCAGCGTGCCGATCCACGGGATCATCTCCAGCATGGAGAATAGGGCCGAGGAGGTGTCCGCGGCCGCGTCGGCGGAGATCTGTCCGGACTCGTTGTCGTAGTGGATGCCGGCCGAGCCGATCACGGCCACCCACACCATGACGATCAGCGAGGGGATGATCGTCACCCCGAGCACGAACTCGCGGATGGTGCGCCCGCGGGAGATGCGGGCGATGAACCCGGCGACGAAGGGGGAGAAGGCGATGACCCAGCACCAGATGAACACGGTCCACCAGCCGTTCCAGCTGTCCTGCCAGTCCGCGAGCGGAGCACCGGAGGTCTCGGCGCCGCTCCAGAAGCTCATCGGCACGAAGTGGTAGAAGAAGGAGCCGAAGGTCTGGGACATGTTCGACAGGATGTAGACCGTCGGGCCGAAGACGAAGACGCCGACGACCAGCACGATGCTGAGGATCGAGTTGGCCTCACTGATCCGCTTCATTCCCTTGTTCACGCCCAGGAAGGCGGAGACGGCGGTCAGCCCGCCCAGGATCAGGATGATGACCGCCCAGGCCACGGGCCCGGAATCGAACGGCAGGACCTGGGTGGCCCCGGAGGCGAACTGCATGGCTGCGAAGCCGAAGGAGGTGGCCAGGCCGAGGACGGTGGCGATGATGGCCAGCAGCTCCACCACGACGCCGGCCGGGCGCTGGACGCGCTTCGGCAGGATGTCCACGGTCGCCTCGCGGAACGTCAGGGTCTTGCCGAGGTTGTGGTGGGAGTACGCCAGGCAGACGGCCACGACGCAGTACATGGCCCAGGCGGTCAGGCCCCAGTGGAAGTAGGTCCAGACGATGCCACCCTCGCCGGGGTTGGCCCCGGTGGGGATGACCGGGGTCTCCTCACGCAGGAGGATGGGCTCGGCCAGCGACCAGAAGATCAGGCCGATGCCCTGGCCGCACGCGAACAGCATCGAGTACCAGGCGAACTTGCTGTGCTCGGGCCGGGCCTTGGGGCCGCCGAGCCGCACCCTGCCGACCCTGCTGACGCACAACCAGGCGCAGACCGCGACGGCGATCAGGGAGTAGGCGACGAACCACCACGTGAACCCGCCGGTGACGAAGGTCCGCAGCCTGTTGATCAGGGCAGCGGCACCCTCTGGGTTGATGGTGACCGCCAGGACGGCGGCGATGATCAGCACCGGGGGGAGGATCATGATGATCGCCCGGTCCAGTGGAGGGATGACCCGGCCGCGGAACCGGGGGAGCTCGACCATGCGCGGCCGGTCGGCCCCGTGGTGCTGTTCGGCCTGGTCGGGGGTCGTGGGAATGGGGTCGGCGACGCTGGTGGTCGTCTCAGTGGAAGACTGACGATGCTCGGACATGAGGCCCCTTGATCAGCCCGGCGCGGGGCCGGGGGATGGTGGGTGAATCGTGGCCCCGTCAAGGCGAGGTCACTGTTGCACTCGAGGCAACTGAGTTGCATTGAGTTTGGCAGTGATGTGGATCACGGTCAAGGGTTCTCTCGCCCCCTTCAGCCTCATCGTCGGCGGCAGGCTCGTCCACGGCAACGTCGAGGGGGACGCCCAGAAGCGGGTCTATGCCGTGGTTGGGCCGTCGGGCCGTGCCGGATCCCGAGTCCGCCGGCGCGGGAGGGGGCACGATCCTCGGGTGGCGGACGGGCCTAGAGCGCGGCGCGGACCATCTGCTCGAAATGGCCCACGTGGTCGGCGGCCAGTGACTCCGCGCTCTCCGCATCGCCGTCAAGGATGGCCCGGATCAGCCCGCTGTGTTCCGTGATGTGCTCCTCGACGGCGGGAAGGCGGTCCAGGACCAGGCACCAGATGCGGGTGGCGAGGTTGTCGAGGCGGGTCAGCGACTCCTGGAGGTGGTGGTTGCCGGCGGCGCGGTAGATCAGCCGGTGCACCTCGAGGTCGTACTCCATCAGCTCGCGCCGGGACCTGGTGCCGTCCAGTGCCTCGAGGCCCTCCGCGACGTCCTGCAGCTCGGCCCGCACCTGGTCGTTGGTGTTCAGGGCCGCCTTGCGGGCCGCGAGGGGTTCGAGCAGCTGGCGCACCTCGGAGATCGCGGCCAGTTCCGTGATGTCCACCGCGGTGGCGAAGGTGCCCCGGCGGGGGAAGGACGCCACGAGATGGTCGATCTCGAGTCGCTTCAGCGCCTCGCGGACCGGCGTGCGGCCGAAGCCGAGCTCCTCCGCGAGCCGGGCCTCGTTGATCGGCTCTCCCGGGGCGATATCCAGCATGATCAGCCGGTCCCGGATGGTCCGGTAGGCCTGTTCGGCCAGGGACAGGCCGCTGGGGGCGGTGTCGACCTGGGTGCTCATAAGGCTCCAATCCGTCATTTTCGCGAGAGGTCTTGACCTCCTGTGATCTCCATCATAGTCTGCGTTGCAGGTTGATATATCAGTTATCGACAATAGATCCACAAGCGTGAGGAGTAGACATGGCGCAGACCGCAGCGGCT
>NZ_AFXQ01000017.1 GCF_000224415.1 Citricoccus sp. CH26A
GCTAACAGGCATCCGCACTTTCTTCAAATATTCGTCTCGGCATGCTGTCAATCTATGGGGCGCCCACCGGGGCGGGTGGTCGATGCGCATCTAGACTGTCCCGACTGACGAGCACTTGTTTTGCCGACGTTCAGGAACGGCCGCCGCAAACCCGCGATTTCGCAGCAACTGGTTCCGACCGCCGGAAAGCCCCGCAGAGCCTGCATTATGAACGCTCCGCACGCTAGGAGGGACTCCGAAGCAATAAGGCCCGGTTCGCTCTACGCCCCGCAGCTCGTCTCATAAAACGTTGGTTTGATGCGACGCTGAAACGCAGCATGGGCGCCAGCTTGAGGTCTACCAACCTCCCCCGGATTCTCCAGGAATTTGCCGTCACCAAAGACGCGGCAACTCGTCTCAATCGCCTGTCTCCTTCGCGGGTGTCTCAACTGATATGTAGTGGACGTCTGTCAAGAGGCAGGACGAGGCGCCCGTCCCCGATCGTGGGGCGGGCGCCTCTAGCTTCGCCTCCCGAGTCCGATGAGCGTGTCAATAATCGACGCGCGGTCAGACTGATATGCGCGGGTTGGATACCGCAGGACGGGGTGTTCGGCAGGAGCGGGACCGCGTGTCTAGGATCGGGCGTCACCGGGCCAGAGCCCGGCTGCTCATAGTTGAATCGCGGGTCGCTCCACGCGCTGCCACCGGCACCACGGAAGACGAAGCAGTCTGTGGACTCAGCCGTCCATCACGGCCAACGACCAGCACCAACCGGCCAGCTCCCGGGCCACGGCCACATTGGCCACCGTGCCCCGTTTGTCGCGGGCAAGGAACCGTACCCACCTCTCGTGCAGGCGCCGGTTGCCGGCATCACCGCGGGCCCGGGCCTCGGCCGGGGCCAGGTCCCACCGATCCCGCATGGTCTTGCCGATGGTGTACCGGGCCCGGTGGTGCCAAGCGGCCTCGACCAACAGCCGGCGCACATGAGTGTTGCCGGCCTTGGTGATCGGCCCCTGAGACCGGGTCTGGCCGGAGGAATGCTCGGAGGGAACCAACCCGACGAAGGATCCAATGCTGTTACCGGTGAACCGGTGCCAGTCCCCGATCTCCACGGCCAACCCGAACCCCGTCAGAGTGGAGACCCCACGCAGGCAACCGAGCCGTCGCACCAGCGGGCTGAACTCAGATTCCGCGGCCATCGCCGCGATGTCCTTGTCCAGCCGGTTGCGGCGGATCACAGTGGCCATGACCGTTTCATAGTCGGCATCGAAGGCTAACCGAGTGGCACGCTGGAGCAGCTGTGACTGGGCCTGGTGCACCAACCAGGTGTGATGGGCGCCGGTCCACGCCTGACCGCCGGAATAAACGATGCCCTGGCGCAGCAAGAGCTTCGAGAGTCGATGCCGTGCCCGCATCAGATCTCCCCGGCAGTCCTCCCTGGCTCGGACCAAGTCACGGGCGGCCTCCTGGTCCACGGAAGGCACCGCCACGGGTGTGATCTCATCCAATCTCAGCAACCGGGCCAGGTGCACCGCGTCCTTGGCATCGGTTTTCACCCGATCCCCGGCGGGGCGTTGCAGCTTCGACGGGGCCACCACCTCACACCGGATCCCTGCTTCCCTCAGCGTCCGGCAGAGACCAAAGCCGGTCGGGCCGGCCTCGTAGGCCACCGCTACCGGACCGGGCAGATCCTGCAGCCACGAGCGGATATGTTCGTGCGACGGGGTCAGTCTGGATTGGACGAGCTCTCCCGTGACGCCATCGATCGCCGCTGCCGCGACGGATCGTGCGTGCACATCGAGCCCGACACTCGTACGCTCGGTAAACACCGGGGCCTCCCACAACTGTCGGCAAGGCCGGGCACGGGGCTTCGTGTCCGGTAACCCACGAACCTCTGTGAGTGAGGCCCCGGCCCGCAACCCCTCCACGCCGGAGCGGTCACTACATACCGTCTAGGAAGAACACGTCGAGTTGTTGAGACGGGGTACGGATGACCAATCCGAGTACGCGGGTGATTCTTGGAGGCCCTCGCAGGGAACTGCCGTGGCCGAGAGCAACCCAAGGCCAGCAGCGGAGCCCCATCGGGCAGGATATCCCCCGCACCCCATGCGTCATATTGACTTTCGATAGATTAGCGATGAATCTTATGTCATGTCTATCGTAAATCGATTGGCTTTCCCCCTCAGGGTCCTGCTGGTGATGGTATTCGTCGGGCTGCTGGTCACCCAGGTCATGTCCTTCCCCGGAGAGTTCCTCTTCACCACCGAGGAGGGGCCACGCGCGGACCCCTGGCGCTGGCCGATGCTGGTGTTCTGGGAGCTGCAGGCCCTGTGCCTCCAGGTGGTGATCGTCTGCACCTGGCGATTGCTGACCCTGGTCCAGCGCGACCGGATCTTCACCGCGGCCTCGCTGCGGTGGGTCGACGTGATCGCGTGGACCTTCGTTGCGGCCTGGCTGGCATTGGCGGCCATGGCCGCTGCCCTGATCGCGTACACCTACTTCACCCCCGAGCTGCGCGACCCCGGGATGCCGGTGATGTTGATTGGCGTCACGCTCATCGGCGCGGTGCTGGTGCTGCTGATCGTGGTGATGCGGGACCTGTTGCGGCAGGCCACGACGCTACGGACCGAGATGGAAGGGGTGATCTGATGCCGATCGTGGTGCGCATCGACGTGGAGCTGGCCAAGCGCAAGATGAGCGTGGGCGAGTTCGCCGAGCGAGTCGGGATCACCCCGGCCAACGTGGCGGTGCTGAAGAACGGCCGGGCCAAGGCGGTTCGCTTCAATACCCTGGACGCGATGTGCCGGGTCCTGCACTGCCAGCCCGGCGACCTGCTCGAGTGGGTCGACGATGACGACGCTAGCGCTGGCGCTGAGCGTGGCGTCGGCGGTGAGGAAAGCCCGTGAGATGGCTGGTCTGCCTGCTCGTCGTGGCGCTCGGCATCGCGGCCGTCGTGCTCGGTGGCGCCGATGACTCACCGGGCCTGCAAGGCATCGGGGTGGTACTCATCGTCAGTGCGATCACCTTCCGCATCCGGGCCCTGCGCCAGGACCGTCGCCGACAGGCGGGCCTCGCCGGCCGGGGCCAGTGAAGCCTGACTCCAGCCTGGCACCTGCTTGGTTCTCAATAGCTGGAGTCCACAGCAGTGGTGACCCTCCGGTGATCGCGAGGGCCGCCAACCGCACCACCCCTCCCCCACAGGTCTCCGTCAGGTCTAGGTACATCCCAATCGGACGTCAGGTCTTGCCTGTGCGATCGTCAGGGTGAGGTCAATTCCCGGATTCATGGACACCGGCCGTGGAAGCTCTGAGATGTCATCCTGACACCTCGCACGGTAAAGGGTGTTCTTCAGCGAGCCACGGCGCGTCTGCCTCGAGTACAGATCATGATGTAGGGACAGAACCTCCTGGCCCCCGAGGGGCATTCATTCTGTCGCTCCGAAGTGCCCCGGTGGCACCCTTTCCCTCGTGTGATGCCAGTCGATATCACGCCTGCGAGGCAGACGGACCCGTCAGGGCGTGCCGGCCGGCTGGTTCGGGCGGGCAAGCCACGGTACGGGGGGCCCGATCGGCGGTGTCGGGTGGCTGGTCTGGGCCTGGGGCAGGAAGGGATTGCGGTTGGCCGGGCAGACCGCACCCTTAGGGGGCAGCGCCACGGTGAGCAGGTAGGCGTTGACGTGCTCGGTCGCGCACTGGCTGACCCCGTAGGCGGTGTGTCCCCAGCCGGCGTAACTGAGCAGTCGGCTGTTGCCCAGCAGGCGGTCACTGGCCACGGCCCCGTCATAGTCGGTGGCAGGATCGAAGTAGTTGCCGACCACGAGCACGGGGTTGGCGGTGTGCGCCGTCCAGGGTCCGACGTAGCGGTCCTCGTTGACGGGCCAATCCGCACAGCCGGTGGACCTCGACCACCAGAATAGGGGCCCGAACGGGGAGCCCTCTTGCGCGTATTCACCGATCGCCCTCCAGTCACTGAAGGCGTGCGGGTACTCAGTGTCGGCGCAGTGGTTGCCGTAGAGGGCATCTTGCTGATTGGCATAGGCGGACTGACCGCGGCCTTCGGTCAGCCGTTCGATCAGTTCTGCGCGTAACCGCACCGCCTCCGCGGCGGCCTCTCCGTCACCGGCCAAAGCGGCGTCCGTCAGGGCGTCTAGGAATGCCGCCGCACCCCCGTCGCCGCCCCACAGCCCGGGGTCGTACAACAATCCAGAAACCAGGCCGATCAGCATGTCGTAGGTGATGACGACGTCGTCATCAAGCACGATCGGTGCCTCGCGGATGGTCTCCAGGAGCTGGTTCCACCGCTGCTGGGACCCTTCACCACTCCAGAGGGCGCACTCCGCACCGGCTGCGTCGCACAACCGCAGGAACTCGTCCAACACCGCCTGGGGTGCGGTCCGGTCCGAGTCGATCTGCCGACCGCTTGACCACAGGCGCGGGTCAACGACACCGTCGATCGCCAGCGCGCGCACCTTGTCCGGGAACAGGTTGGCATAGGTGTTGCCGAGGTAGCTGCCGTAGGAGAACCCCAGATAGGTCAGCTTCTCATCCCCGACAGCGTCCCGCAGCCGGTCCAGATCCCGGGCCACATCGGCGGTGTTCATGTGCCCGGCAATCCGCTGGTGATCGTCATGGCATTCCGGGCCGAGCCTGGCGTGGATCTTGAAGAAGGGGCGGTACTGGTCCTGGCGATAGGGGAAGAGCGGCTGGCTAGCCAAATAGTTCCCGAACCCCTCCGGCGTGTCGAAGCAGTTCAGCGGCTCGGAGGCCCCGACACCGCGTGGGTCGAAGCCGACGACGTCGAACCGGCCCTCGAGCTCCCCGCCAAGGCCCTCGCCGAACCCGCTGAGCACATACTCGACGCCCGAGGCGCCCGGGCCGCCGGGATTGAGGAACACGCTGCCGATCCGATTCTGGGGGTCGGCCGCCGGCCACCGGGTCAGCGCGACGTACGTCATCGCCTGGGCGGGGTCGTCGTAGTCCAGGGGCACCGGCACGGTCGCACAGTCATAACCGGGATGATCGGAACCACAGGGTTGCCACTCGACGCCGGCCGTACTGACCGGCCCGGCCTGCCGAGCGGTCGGCGCACCTGCTTCCTGCCCCGCGACCGACGCAGATCCATGTGGCGCATGGGGCGAGGCGGCCGTCGCTGGATTCGTGGCGCCAATGGTGGCCACGAGAAGGGCCATCACCGAGAAAACGCGAACTCGCCTAGCTGCCAAACTGATGTTGGTCATGACTGAATCCCTGAGAGAGATCAAATGACGGCCGAATCCTAGGTCCCTGTGGAGACGGAGCACAAGGGTCTATCGACGGCCAGCATCATCCCCCTGGGCGCTGGTCCAAGACGTGCCGCCGCACAAGACCCGCACCACCAGGCCCGCAACCACATCAGCGTTGATGGACCCATGGGAGCCGAACTGCGCGATCACCCCCATCACCCCGGCCACCCGGTGCAGCCAAGTAGCGGTACGCGAACGCCGCCACTGGGAGGGGCCTGCAGACGCCAACACGGTCCACATGCTGATGCGCTCGATGTGTGAGCGTCTCCCGCCGAACTCTTGATCTCCCCCACCTTCCATGCTCCCCGAACTGGCCGCGCCGCCGTCGAAGCGTCGAGAAGAGGACGTGGGACCTGGCCCGCACGGAACAGGGCCTGGTGGCGGACCTCGAGGGCACCATCACCCCGCTGAAGGCCCGGGCCCCCGAGACACTCGCTGCGGACCTGGAGCAGTTCGGGACGGACACCCTCGATCTGCAACGCCGGGCCGAGTCCCTGGCCCAGGCCGTCGAGATCCGGTCCGGCCACGCGGGGTCCCGGTCGGTCCTGGACCGCTTCGCGATTCCCCTGCTCCAATCCATCGACGAGGTCCTGGTCCACCACAGGGTGTACCCGGCCGGGGCCCTGGAGGCGCACCGGGCGCAGCTGTTGGCGATCGCGCACGCGGCCCCGCCCGCGAGGAGACCGCAGCCCTGGCCGATCGGCACGGTGACCTGATGGAACGCTGGAACGCCGTGGAACAGGACAGCCACATCCAGTACGGCCGGACCCTCACCGGGGACCGGCCCCTGGCCGGACTCCAGGTCTACGGGGACCCCGGTGACCTGGCGGGGCCCGTGGAGCCACTGGACGGCGATCCCCGGACCCAGGCCGAGAGCCTGCGCCTTCAGCTCATCCGGGAGCAGATGAAGCGCAACGTGGACGTTGACCCCGATGCGGCCCTGCTGCTCGCCGATATCGAGCTGACGGTGGCCCTGCTCCCTCCCGGGGACTACCTGGACCATGCCTCGGACCCCGAGGACGAGCACCGCATCCTCATCGACTACTGGTCGCTGCTCGACGCCCAGGAGCAGGTCAAGCGAGACATGGGAACGGAACCCAGGTGCTCGGCACCCACGCGGGACGGCGCCGGCTGGCGGGCCTTCGCCAGGACCTCGACGAGCCCACCCTGAGGCTCGACCTGTCCCGGCTGGACATGGTGGCCGCGCTGGGACTGGATGCGGAGGCCGGAGGGTCAGGAACCCGGGGATGACGGCGGGGCGACGTCGTAGACCAGCCGGGCCCACTCGCCGATCTTCTCGGCCGAGCGCAGTCGCAACCGGTCCCACCGCACGTCGCCGGCGAACAGCGGCTTGCCGGAGGCCAGGGTCACCGGTGCGAGCGTCAGACGAACCTGGTCCAGGGCATCCGCCTCGAAGAACTGGGCCGCGAGTCCTCCGCCGCCCATCATCCAGATGTCGCCGGCACCGGCGGCCGCACGGATCTCGGGAAGGTGCCGGCCGACGTCGCCGTCCAGCACCCGCACGTCCGCCCCCTCGGGGACCGGCAGCTCACGGCTGGAGAAGACGAACAGCGGCTGGCGCCCGAGGTACTCCGGCCACTTCTCCGGGTGGGCCATCAGGTCCTCGTACTCGAGCACCCACTCGTACGTGGTCGAACCCATGACGATCGCGGTGGCCGACTCCATGAAGGGCGTGAGGTCGGGCTGCTCCCCCGGGATGGCGAACAGCCAGTCGAGGGAGTCGTCCTCGGTGGCCAGGAAGCCGTTGAGCGTGCACGCGGTCTCGTAGATGACGGCCATGGCCGAACCGTAGCAACTCGGTCACCGGCACCGCTGCCCCTGGACGGCTACCCCCGACCCCGGCAATATCCCCGTTCCGGATCGTGTTGAGGCTGGTATGACCGCCCCTGACCCCTCCCGCGTGCCCGTCTCCATCCTCGACCGCGCCAACTCCCTGGCCGGCTCCACGGAGGCCGAGGCCCTGAACGCCGTGGTGGACCGGGCCCAACGGTCCGAACGGCTGGGCTTCCGGCGCTTCTGGGTGGCCGAGCACCACGGTGTCCCGGGCATCGCCGGTTCCACGCCCACCGTGCTGATGGCCGCCCTGGCCGCCCGTACGCAGTCGATCCGCATCGGCTCGGGCGGGGTGATGCTGCCCAACCACCAGCCCCTCGTGGTCGCCGAGCAGGCCGCCACCCTCGAGGCCCTGTTCCCGGGGAGGATCGACCTGGGACTCGGCCGCTCCCTGGGCTTCACCCCGGCCGTGCGCCAGGCGCTGCGCACCGGTGAGGACGCCGCCCGGGACTTCCCCGGGGACCTGGCGGAACTGACCGGTTTCCTCCGGGGCAAGTCACCCTTCACCGCCCGGCCGCGCAATGACGTGGCGACCCCGCTCTTCGTCCTGGCGACTGGGCGAGGACTGGCCACCGCTGCGCAGGCCGGACTGGCTGTCGTCGTGGGCGGGCCGTCCCTCTTCCAGCGAGACGCCCACGCCACGCACCCGGGGCTGGACCTCTACCGGGAGCGGTTCCGCCCCTCGCCCTGGTACGCCGAGCCCTACGTGATCGCCTCGGCCAACGTGGCGGTCGCGGACAGCCGCGAGGCGGCCCGCCGGCTGCTGCTGCCCGAGTCCTGGGCGCTGGCCCGGTCCCGCTCCCAGGGCGAGTTCCGGGCCCTCGCGGACGTGGACGACGTCGTGGCCCGGCTGCACGGCGAGGGCGTCACCGGACGCGACCGGCAGCGGGTGTCGGAGAACCTCGAGCGGTCCATCCACGGGACGCCCCGGGAGGTGCGGGCCGGCGTCGAGGACCTGATGCGGTTCACCGGCGCGGACGAGCTGATGGTGACCGGGGGCATGAGCGACCTCGAGGGCCAGCACCGCTCGGACGAACTGCTGGCCGAGCTGTTCTGTTGACCCCGCCTCAGTCGTACTGGTGGTGCTTCGCGCCGGGGACCCACGAGGTGCCCGCCAGCGGGATCCGGGACATGGCCGAGGCCTCGATCGTGAGGGCCACCATGTCCTCCGGCTCCAGGTGGAGCAGGTGCGCCTTGCCGCACGCCCGCGCCAGCGTCTGGGCCTCCAGAGTCAGCACACGCAGGTAGTTCGCCAGGCGCTTGCCCGCAGCCACTGGGTCGAGGCGGGCAGCGAGCTTCGGGTCCTGCGTGCTGATGCCGGTGGGATCCCGCCCGTCCTGGAAGTCGTCATAGTAACCGGCGGCCGAGCCGAGACGCTCGTACTCCTCGGCGTACTTCGGGTCGTTGTCACCCAGTGCGATGAGGGCGGCGGTGCCGATCGAGACGGCGTCCGCACCGAGTGCCAGCGCCTTCGCCACGTCCGCCCCATTGCGGATGCCGCCTGAGGCCATCAACTGGACCTTCCGGTGCAGCCCCAGTTCCTGCAGGGCCTGCACCGCTTGCGGCAGGGCCGCGAGGATGGGGATGCCCACGTGTTCGATGAACACCTCCTGCGTAGCGGCCGTGCCACCCTGCATGCCGTCCAGGACGATGACGTCCGCACCGGCGGCCACGGCCAGTTTGGTGTCGTAGTACGGCCTCGAGGCACCGATCTTGACGTAGATCGGGGTCTTCCAGTCCGTGATCTCGCGCAATTCGTGGATCTTGATGGTCAGGTCGTCCGGACCGGTCCAGTCCGGATGACGGCACGCGCTGCGCTGGTCGATGCCCGCCGGCAGGGTGCGCATCCCGGCCACGCGTTCCGAGATCTTCTGGCCCAGCAGCATGCCGCCGCCGCCCGGCTTGGCCCCTTGGCCGAGGACCACCTCGATCGCGTCCGCCGAGCGCAGGTGGTCGGGGTTGACCCCGTACCGGCTCGGCAGCAATTGGTAGACGAGCTTGTCCGAGTGACCGCGCTCCTCCTCGGTCATGCCACCGTCCCCCGTGGTGGTCGAGGTGCCGACCTCGCTCGCCCCGCGGCCGAGGGCCTCCTTGGCCTGGCCGGACAACGCCCCGAAGCTCATGCCGGCGATCGTGATGGGGGTGGACAGGTGGACCGGTGTGGCGCCGTGGTGCCCGCCGAGCGGGACGTCCGTGTCGCACCGCTCGCGGTAACCCTCCAGCGGATAGCGGGACATCGACGAGCCGAGGAAGAGCAGGTCGTCGAAGTGCGGGACCTTCCGCTTGGCGCCCCAGCCGCGGATGTCATAGACGCCGGTCTCGGCCGCATGACGGATCGCCGCGATGTGGAAACGGTCGTACGTGGCCGACTCACGGAGGCCACGATCCTCTGGGGTGCGCATCAGTAACTCCCGGACTGGTCGCTGGTGAAGTGGTACAGGGTGCGGCCGGAGCCATAGCGTCGGAAGCCACCGAGGTAATCGTCGTCATCGGCCTCGGCGGCCTTGCCCGACTCCCGCAGCAGTTCGGCCAGCTCGGCCCGGTGCTCGTCGCCCATCTCCTTCTCGATGCAGTCCGCGCCCAGGTCGCCCACGGTGCCGCGGACGTAGATCCGCGCCTCGTAGATCGAGTCGCCGAGCCCGTCGGCGGCGTTCCCACAGACCACGATCCGCCCGGCCTGGGCCATGAACGCACTCATGGCCCCGATGTTGCCGTGCACCACGATGTCGGCGCCCTTCAACGAGATCCCGCACCGGGTGGAGGCGTTGCCCTCGATGACCAGCAGTCCTCCGTGCGCGGTGGCCCCGGCCGACTGGGAGGCATCATCCTTCACGCGCACGGAACCGGACATCATGTTCTCGGCCACCCCGGGGCCGGCCGAACCCTCGATGGTGATGTGCGCCCGCTGGTTCATCCCGGCGCAGAAGTAACCGACGTCGCCCTCGATCCGGATCTCGACGTCGTCGTGCACCCCCGCCGCGACGGCGTGCGCGCCGCGGGGGTTCTGCACCACGTAACTCTGAGCACTGGGGGCGTGCAGCTCGCTGTTGAGTTCCCGCACGTCTGTCTCTGCCAGGTCGAAGACCCGTGCCTCGGCGCTCGTGGCCTCCAGTTCCGTCGTCTCCGTCTCCATCATCTCTCCTGTCCCCGTCACTGGTGGGCACCCGTCATTACGTCTTCGCGCTTCCACGCGTAGACCTTGCCCGGTTCCGGTTCGAACACGCGTGCCTCGTAGATGCCCGGCAGGTGTGCGAGCGCCTGGAACTCGGAGGCCATCGCCACCCAGCGCGGGTGCTCGGCGATGATCGCCGGCTTGCAGGCGATCTCGTCCCGGGCCACGGCGAAGCCCTTGTTGGTCGTGACGAGCAGGGTGAAGAAACCGTCGAACCGCTCGGCGAGGGCCACGAGCGCCGCCTCCAGGTCGTCCCCGGCGTCGAGTCGGGCGGAGACGAACCGGGCGGCCACCTCGGTGTCGTTGTGCGAGTCGAAGGTGGCGCCCTCGAACTCCAGCTCGCGCCGGATGGAGGCGTAATTGGAGAAGGACCCGTTGTGGACCAGGCTCAACCCGGTGCCAGCGGCATAGGGGTGTGATCCCTCGGCGTTGATGGCGGACTCCGTGGCCATGCGGGTGTGGGCCACACCCTGCCACCCGGTGGCCTCGGCCAGCCGGAAGTCCTCGGCCAGCTTGAGAGGGTGGCCCACGCCCTTGTAGACCACGCTGTCATCACCCTGCCCGATGACCCTGACCTCTGGCGCGGCGGCCTCGACGGCCTTGGCCAGCCGGTCCGGGTCCGTTGCCGCGGTGATCACCGTGGTCTCACCGGCCCGTTCCACCCGCAGCTCCTGGACATCCGGCAACTGTGCCGTCACCGCCTCGGCCACGCCGTCCGGCGCGTGCAGAACGGACACGGCCGCGTGACCGTGCGGCACGCGGGCGGTGTCGCCATAGATCGCGACGCCGGCCGAGTCCGGTCCGCGCACGATGATGCCCTGCAACATGGTCGTCATGAGCGAACCCAGCTGGTCCTGCAGTCCTGGATCCCTCAGGTGGAGACCGATGATCCCACACATGGACACTGCCTCCCTTGTTTCTGCCTGATGGAATGGATGGTGCTCTCCTGTCCCGTCACTGTGCCTCCGCGGCCCGGACCTCGTCCAGGGGGAAGGCCTCGGCGTCGTCGAGCATCCTCTCCGGGGGCGGGAACAACCGCAGGATGAGTCCGGCGACCAGTCCCGTGACGAGCCCGATGACCAGGGTGCCGAGGACCGCCCAGAGCTGGTCCAACGGTGCCGCGAACAGCACCAGCGGGACCAGGCCGCCGAGGATGCCCGGCACGCCGTGCAGGTTGTGCACACCCATGGTGTCCAGGACACCGGTCTTCCGGCAGAGCCAGTCGTGGAGGTACACGAAGCACAAGGTGGAGGCCGCACCGCCGAGCAGGCCGATCAGCCAGGACTGCAGGGGCGAGGCCAGGTCCACCGAGGCCCCGATGGCAACGCCGCCCGCGAGGATCGCGTAGGTGTAGACCAATGGGTCGATGGTCCGCTTCAGCGCCCACAACAACACGTAGGTGACGAGGACCGAGGCCGTCAGCGCCAGGTAGGTGTTGATCATCCCTGGGATGACGGCCTCCGGGGGCAACAGGGCGGTGACGAAGGAGGGCCACAACACGAACAGGAGCATGCTGGCCAGCCACACGAACGAGACACTGTGCACGCTCGTGTCCTGCGGAACGTCAGACACCCGCCGGTTCTGCAGGCCGAGGATGACCCCCCAGCCCCAGTACGCGGCGAACATGTGCACCAGGATCGACCCGCCTGAGTCCAGCACCCCGTCCAGGAGACCGAAGAGGAACCACTCGTTGAACATGTAGGCAGGCACGAAGAGCACTGAGGCGAGGATGAAGTGGATCGTGGCGAGGTGCCCCAGGAAGACTCCGATCGCGATCACCAGCGTGATCGAGGCGAAGACCCCGAGGATCACAGCGTCGATGTCCAGGTCGTTGCCCAGCACCTGGGTGTAACCGATGAGGTAGAGCGGCCAGCTGACGGCCAGGACCAGCAGCGTGGTCAGGGCGACGCCCCACTCGAAGCGCCTGATGAACATCATCAGGAACGCCACGAGCATGAGCATGAAGAACACGTCCTGCCCGCGGTGGAACTGGAACAACTGTGCCGTCTGCCCACCGGCCTCGGTGACCTCCGCTGCCGCGGCGATCAGCTCATGGGAACTGGAGATAGCGCTGGACCTCATAGTCCGTCACCCTGTCTGTGAGCTCGTGGTACTCGTCCAGCTTGAGTCGCGTGTAGTAGTCGACGAAGTCCTCGCACTCCTCGGACGGTTCGCCGTGGGCCCCCTCCAGCGGGACCTTGCCGAAAGCGTTGCGGAGCACCTCGTCACGCCCGAGATAGTGGATCGACTCGAGCAGGGAGTGCGGCAGGGTATGGATCCCCCGCTGGTGCATCTCCCGGGTGGACATGTCATAGAGGTTGCTCCGGTTCGCCTCGCCCGGATCGAGCTTGCGCTCGATCCCGTCCAGCCCCGCGGCCAGCGCGGCAGCGAAGCCCAGATAGGGACTGCCGGAGAAGTCCGGCGTGCGGTCCTCGATGGCTCCGACCCGGGCGACGCGAAGCATCTGCGTGCGGTTGTTGCCACCGTAGGTGACGGCCACCGGAACCCAGGTGCGCACCGACTCGGTGCCGGCCTTCATCCGCTTGTACGAGTTCACGGTGGGCGCCACCATGGCCATGTACCCGCGGGCATGGTCGAGGATACCGGCCGCGAACTGGTAACCGAGTTCAGACAGTCCCAGCCCGCGCGGATCGTCGAGGTCCTCGAACAGGTTCACGTCCTTCTCGGCGTCCCACAGGCTCATCGTGTAATGGAACCCGTTGCCGGTGTTGTCCGTGAACGGCTTGGGCATGAACGTGGCGATAGCCCCGTGCTGCTGCGCCACGGTCTCGGTCATGTACCGGAAGAACACCGCCCGGTCCGCGGTCTCCATGGCGTCGGCGAACATCACGTTGCACTCGAACTGGCCGTTGGCATCCTCATGGTCGACGGCGTAGTTCTCCCAACCGAGTTGGGTGACGTACTTCGACATCTCCGTGACGAAGTCATACTTCCGCGTCAGGCCCTTGACGTCGTAGCAGGGCTTGGACCAGTTGTCCTGGCGGTCCGCGACGACGAGTTGGCCGTCATCGTCGAAGTCCACCAGCATGAACTCAGCCTCGAAGCCGATCTTGAAGACGTAACCCAACTCCCGCGCCCGTTCGAGTTGGCGTCGCAGGATGGTGCGCGGACAGAACGACCATTCTCCACCCTCGACCCGGGCATCACCGATCAGGTGGGCGAGTCCAGGCTGGAAGGGGACGATCCTCAGCGTGGAGGGATCCGGAATCACCTCGATGTCCGGGCTGTGCGGTCCCTGTCCGATCTCCCCGGCCGCGAAGCCAGCGAAACCCGCGCCGTTCTCGAACAGGGAATCCAGCTCGGAGACCGGGACCAGCTTTGCGCTCGACTTTCCCCGGACTTCTGTAAAAGATGCGAAGATGAATTCGATATCATTCTCTTCGACGATCCTTCGGACATCATCCACAGTTCTCGGAGTTTCTTCCATACCAGCGTCTCTTTCCTCTGCACACGGACGTGAAGCGAGCAGTCTGTTTACTTTTCAATCCAGCAGGAAAACGTTTGTAATAGCAGATGCTATGAGGGTCTCAGCGAGCCGTGTCAAGGCCTGAGAAGCCCGGGAGGCATACCGTGCCACCCGTGAAGGCAGGGCCACCTCCACGCGTTGACACCCGTTGTGAGGCCATGATTCGATGGCCCCAATTCGTGAGCAGCATCACTTTTCATCTCATAGTTGTTGTGAATTTCTTAATTTCTTGATAGCCAGTATTCGCCTTGTCGGCAACCGGTGGAGGAAGCCTTGACTCGCCCAGACAACCCCCAGCCCTCCTTCCGACCTCCCCTGCTGCGCCGGTACTCGGCCGCCCATCTCGCGGCCCGGGGTCTCACGCAGCGGAGATGGCCACGGTCCTGGCGGGACCATGACCTGGACTCCCGGTACGACGTGGTGATCATCGGTGCGGGGCTGCACGGCCTGGCCACGGCCTACTACCTGGCGGCGAACCACGGGATCACCAATGTGGCCGTTGTGGACAAGGGCTACATGGGCGGCGGCGGCTCGGGGCGCAACACAGCGATCCTGCGCTCGAACTACCTCACCCCGGAGGGGGTTCGGTTCTACGACCGCTCCCTGAGGCTCTACGAGGACCTGGCCGCCGAGCTCAACTACAACGTGATGTTCTCTCGGCAGGGTCACCTGACGCTGGCCCACAATGACGGCGCACTGCGCACCATGCGGTGGCGGGCCGAGGTCAACAAGGTCCAGGGCATCGACTCCGAGGTCATCGACCCGAGGCAGATCAAGGAACTGGTGCCCCACCTGGATACCTCCACGGACACCCGGTACCCGATCCTGGGCGGGCTCTATCACCCACCGGGGGGCACCATCCGGCACGACGCCGTCGTCTGGGGCTACGCCCGCGCGGCCGACCATCTCGGCGTCCAGGTGCACCAGAACACGGAGGTCACCGGAATCGACGTCACCGACGGCAAGGTCACCGGCGTAGAGACCACCCGAGGGGACATCGCCACGGGGACCGTCATCAATTGCACGGCCGGCTGGTCGACGATCATCTCGGAGATGGCCGGGGTCGAGATGCCGGTGACAACCTCCCCGCTGCAGGCGGCCGTGACCGAACCGGTCAAGCCGTTCCTGCACACCGTCGTCGTCTCCGGCACCCTGCACGTATATGTCAGCCAGACCGACCGGGGCGAGCTCGTCTTCGGTGCCAGCGTGGACCCCTTCACCTCGTTCTCGACGCGCGGGTCCCTAGCTTTCGCCGAGGGCCTGGCCGGCAACGTCCTGAAACTCATGCCCGCCCTGTCTGGGATGCGCCTGCTGCGCCAATGGGCGGGGTTGTGCGACATGACGCCGGACTACTCTCCGATCATGGGCCCCACCGGCGTGGACGGGTTCCTGGTCGACGTCGGCTGGGGCACCTACGGATTCAAGGCCGGCCCGGTGGCCGGGGAGGCGATGGCCGACACCGTCGCGAGCGGCCGAGTGCCGGAGATCATCGCCGACTTCGGCCTGGACCGGTTCAGTTCAGGCCGGCTCGTCGGCGAGAAGGGCGCTGCGGCGGTCGGGCACTGACCTCTCGCCCCCCGATCTCACCTGCTGAGGCAGCGCCGAACACTCCGACCCGTCACGACCCCGACCCCACCCCAGGAGGATGGTTCCCATGATGCAGCTGAGCTGCCCGTGGTGCGGCCCCCGCAACGTCAATGAATTCCACCATGACGGGCCCCTGCACCACCGTCCGGACCCCACCGCCACCACCGTCGAGGAGTGGCGGCATTACCTGTACATCCGGGAGAACCCCCATGGCGTGGTCGAGGAACGGTGGTATCACGCCGCCGGGTGTCGGAAGTTCCTCGTCGTGACGCGGGACACCCGCACCAACACCGTGATCCCTGCCGAAGGAGAGTCCCGATGAACCTGTCCAGGAGCCGCACCACCCTGGATCGCCGCATCGCACCCCAGCCCGGTGAGGTGATCGACCGTTCAACCCCGGTCGAGTTCACCTGGAACGGTCGGGCCTACTCCGGGTTCCGGGGGGACACCATCGTCTCGGCCCTCGCAGCCGCCGGGGTGCGCATGTACTCCCGGAGCATGAAGTACCACAGGCCCCGCGGGCTGCTGTCGGCCACCCTGCACGACCCCGGGTGCATGGTGCAGGTGGATGGGGACCCGAACGTCCGCGGCGCTCACCGTCTGATCGAGGAGGGCATGAAGGTGTCCTCGCAGAACACGTGGCCCTCCCTCGAGGTGGACGTGCGCGGGGTGAACCAGCTGGCCGGCCGCTTCCTCGGTCCGGGCTTCTACTACAAGACGTTCATCAAGCCCCAGCGCCTGTGGCCGGTCTATGAGACGGTGCTCAGGCAGTTCGTACACGGCGGCCGGCTGAGCCGGACTCCCGGCCCCGAGGCCTACGACAAGCGCCACGCCCACGCCGACGTGCTGGTGGCGGGAGGCGGTCCCGCCGGTCTGGCCGCAGCCCTGGCCGCCGCTGAACGTGGGGCCCGCGTCATGCTCGTCGAGGAGGGACACCAGCTCGGCGGGCACCTGCGCTGGAGCGATCCGGAGACCGCCGCGGGCCTGGTCCGACGGGTGGCCCAGGCCGAGACCATCCAGGTCCTCACCAATGCGACCGTCGCCGCCCGCTACGACGACAACTGGTGCGCCGTGGTGCAGCGCCATCCTGAACCGGGCGTCGCCGAGCGCCTGCTCAAGACGCGGGCGCGCAGCCTCATCGTGGCTCCGGGGCTGCTGGAGAGGCCCTACGTCTTCGACGGCAATGACACCCCCGGCGTCATGCTGTCCACGGCGGCCCGCAGCCTGGTGAACCTCTACGGCGTCGCCCCGGGCGAGCGCGCAGTCGTGTTCAGCGCCAATCCGGACGGCGATGCCGCGGCCGAAGACCTCGAACGGGCCGGCGTCGAGGTCGTCCGGTTCGTCGATGCGCGGGCCGGCCAGGACATTGTCCGGGTTCGCGGCCGCAAGACGGTCGAGTCCGTCGAGCTGGCGGACGGCACGCGACTCGAGGCCGACCTGCTGGTCACCGCGACTGGCTGGACCGCGCCGACGTCGTTGCTCAATATGTCCGGGGACGTGCCGGTCTACGAACCCCGGGCCGCGCGCTTCCTGCCTGGTGGCCAGGCCGGTCAAGGTGTCTTCGCCACCGGAGGGATCGCCGGTGACGGTTCCACGGACCTCCTGATCGCACACGGGCACGCCACCGGGGCTGCGGCCGCCGTCCACGCCCTGGGCACCCGGCGCCAGCATGCACTCGCCGTGCCGGCCACCTCCGGCCGGGTCGACGCCACCGTCCCCGCCGATGCGTCCGTCCCCGCCATTCCCGACCTGGCGGTGGAGGAGCATCCCGAGCTGTTCCGGTCCTCCACGCACGGCATGGTCGACTTCTCCGAGGACGTCTCCTCGAAGGACCTCTACAGCGCCGTGGCCGAGGGTTACGATTCCGCCGAACTGGCCAAGCGCTTCACCACGGTCACCATGGGGCCCACGCAAGGAAAGCACGAGTTGATGAACGCGATCGCGGTGATCGCGGACGCGACCGGGAAGACGATCGCGCAGACGGGCACCACCACCTGGCGGCCGATGTACGCCCCGGTCACGCTCGGCGCCCTGGCCGGGCCAAGCCAAGACCCGGTCCGGTACTCCGAGATCCACTCCTGGCACGAGGCCAACGGCGCGGTACCCCTCGTGGCCGGCCAGTGGATCCGGCCGGAACACTACGGCGACCCCGAGCAGGAGGTCCGCGCCGTCCGCGAGGCCGTAGGGATCATCGATGTCTCTCCGATCGGCAAGCTGGACCTGCGGGGACCGGACGTCCCGAAGTTGCTTGAGACGGTGTACACCAACAAGTGGTCGAAGCTCGAGGTCGGCCGGGTCCGATACGGCGCGATGTGCCGTGAGGACGGGGTCGTCTTCGACGACGGTGTCACCGCCCGGCTGGGTGAGGACCATTACCTGATGAGTACCACCTCCTCCGGGGCCGCGAGCGTCTGGGAATGGCTCGAGACCTGGCTGCAGACCGAGCGCCCGGAATGGCGAGTCCACGTCACTCCCGTGACCACCGCGTACACCAGCATCAACGTCGCCGGGCCGCAGGCACGCCGCCTGGTCTCTCGCCTCGTCGAGGGCATCGACCTCTCGGCGGAGGCCTTCGGGTACATGCGCGTGCGCACCGGACGGGTGGCCGGGGTGGACGACTGCATTCTCTGGCGCATCGGTTTCACCGGTGAACTGTCCTACGAACTGCACGTCCCCGCCTCGTACGGCCTGCACGTCTGGGAGGCACTTCTCGAGGCCGGCCAGGACCTGGGGGTGACACCGTTCGGCGTGGAGGCCCAGCGCGTCCTGCGCCTGGAGAAAGGCCACCTGATCATCGGTCAGGACACCGACGGCCTCACCCAGGCCTACAGTGCGGGATTGGACTGGGCGATCAAGCTGGACAAGCCCGACTTCGCGGGCAAGCCGGAACTGGCCTGGCAACGAGAGCACGGCGGCGGCACCCGCCTGGTGGCCCTGCAACCGGTGGATCCGGACATCGTCCCGGCCGAGGCCAGCCAGGTCCTGCGCCCGGACGGGCGGATCGGCGGGCGCATCACCTCCAGCCGCCACTCACCCACCCTCGGGCGGTCGGTCTGCCTCGGCCAGCTCGAACCGTCCCTGGCGGCGGCCGGATCGGTCGTGGACGTCCGCCTGCCGGACGGACGGACGGTCCAGGCCGCCGTCATGGACCGGCTGGCTCACCTGGACCCGGACGGCACCCGGCTGGAGAACGACTCCGTGCCGGACGAACCGCAGGCCCATCCCACCCCCCTGGCCCGCGGTCCGCTCTCCGTCACCGGTCCCACGGAGGAGCTCCGCGGCTGGCAGGTGGCCGGCCAGCACAGGCCGGCCGAGCTGTCCCTGACGGACTACACCCCGTTGGTGAAGGTTGGTGTGCGCGCTGAGCCAACCGGCGCCGTCGCGACAACCCTCCAGGCACCCTTCGGCCGGGTCCACCGGGGCGAGAACACCCTCGTGATCGGATCCGGGCCCGGCGAGTGGCTGGTCCTGGCCGAGCCCTGCAGTGGCACACGGGTCCTGGCAGACCTGGGGCGGCTCGCCGATGATGCCGAGGAGCAGGTGTCCGTGGTGGACCTCACTCACGGGCGGGCCATGTTCCGGCTCACCGGGAGGGAAGTGACCGACCTGCTGGCCTCGGTCTGCGCCCTGGACCTCTCCGACGACCTGGTCCCCGACGGGTCTACCCTGCGCACCACCGTGGCCGGAGTGGTCACCGACCTGGTCCGCCTCGACGAGGGCGGCCGGCCGAGCTACCTGCTCCACTGCGAGCGCTCGAGCGGGATCTATCTCTCGGAGACGCTCCTGGACACCGGCCGGGACAGGGGCCTGACGGATGCTGGGGCGCCGGCGGCTGGGTACGTGATCAGCTGAGAGGACGCGCTCTTCGACCATGGACACGTGAGCGCGCGCGGTCCTAACCTCGTCTCATCCCCGGCCAGCCGCTGCAAGGACCACCTGGAGGGAACACGATGACACACACCTGGAGAATCTCCGTCAACCTGGTCACCACGGAGGACCCCACACCGGACGAGCGCGTCACCACGGCCCACGCCCAGCTCACCACCACCTCGGGGACCACCCTGGAGGGGTTCGGCCGGGCCCGGCGCAATCCCGTGGACCGCGACGTCCCGGAGATCGGTGAGGAACTGGCCACGGCGCGCGCGCTGCGGGACCTGGCAGACCGGCTCCTCAATGCGACCTCGGACGACCTGTCCGCGATCGAGCACCAGAGGATCCACCTGTACAAGTGACCGTCGGCCCACCGGCCGCTCCGGTTCCACCGGCCCGCGGGCGGCGGTCAGCGAGCCGTGAGTCCGACGAGCCTGCGGGGCGTGTGCCACAGCGCGCCGCGCATCCAGTCGTCGTCCATCCCCCACTCGGCGAGCGCCTCGATCTGGTGGCTGTACGCATAGGGAATGGACGGGAAGTCCGTTCCGAGGACGACCTTGTCCCGCAGACCGGCCAGGGTCCGCGGATAGTCCGGCGGTGCCGGGTGAGTCCGTTGCATGTATGAGGTCCCGACCATCGTCGTGTCTAGGTAGACGTTCGGGTGCCGCGCGGCCAGTTCGGCGAACTCGCGGTACTCGGGCAGGCCGGCGTGGGCGATCACCAGGACCAGCCCCGGGTGCCTGTCGACCAGTTCGCGGATGGGCTCCGGCCCGGTGTACTCACCCTGGTGGGGGCCGCTGCCGCAGTGGATGACCACGGGGGCCCCGGCCTCCTTCACGGTGGCCCATGCAGGGCCCAGGAGGGGGTCGAGGGGGGTGAAGCCGCCCACCTGCACGTGCACCTTGAAGATGCGCGCCCCTCGCTCCAGGCTCCGCACCACCTCATCCTGCGCACCCGGCTCAGGGTAGAACGTCGCGGAGTGGATCGCGTCCGGGTGCCTGGCGGCGAAGTCGGCGGAGTAGTCGTTGAGCCAGGCCGCCATGCCGGGCCGGTGGGCGTAGTTCAGCGTGGTGTAGGCGCTCACACCGATCTCCCGCAGCGTGGCGACTCGTTGCTCCTCGGACTGGCGGTACTCGATATGCCACGGGGGCCCGCCGCGCTCCACCTCGGTGTCGAAGAACGCCCACACCTTCTCCTGCACGTTGGCCGGCATGAAGTGCACGTGCAGGTCCGTGATGCCGGGGATCCCGAGCGATTCCAGGTAGGGGCGGACCTCCCGGTCCGTCCGGGGAGCCGGGGCGGTCGTCCCGGCCGTACCGCGCATTCGTTGCGTGTCCACGTTCGCACCCTAACGAACCCGACGCCGGCCCGCGGCCGTCTCGGCAGGTGTTTCCTCCCGTCCCACGGCCTCGGTCCGGGCCGGTACCAGCACCGCTACCGGCCCGGGCGATGGTTCCCCGGCTATGCCACCCGCAGCACCGCCGCGCCGGTGACACGGTCCCCGGCCAGGTCGGCGAGCGCCCGGTCGGCCTGTTCCAGCGGGTAGGTCACGGTGGTGGGCCGCAGCGGGATGCGGGCGGCCAGCCGCAGGAACTCCTCACCGTCCTGACGGGTGTTGGCGGTGACGCTGCGGACCTGCCGCTCCTGGAACAGGTCCGAGGCATAGTGGAGCGCCGGGATGTCGCTGAGGTGGATGCCGGCCAGGGCGAGCGTCCCCCCGCGGTCCAGGGCACGCAGTGCCAATGGCACCAGGTCACCCGCCGGGGCGAAGATGATCGAGGCGTCCAGGGGCACCGGCGGCATCTCCCGGGACTCGCCCACGAAGTCGACGCCGATCTCACGCGCCAGCTGCCGGCCCTTCTCCCCGCGGGTCATGACGTACACCTCGGCCCCCTGGTGCAGCGCCACCTGGGCGGCCAGGTGCGCCGAGGCCCCGAAGCCGTAGATCCCGAGCCGCCCTCCCGGTGGCAGGTCCGCCCGTCTCAGCGACCGGTAGCCGATGATCCCCGCGCACAGCAGCGGGGCGGCCTCCTCGTCCGTGAAGGCCTCCGGGAGCTCGTAGGCATAGGCCTCGGGGACCACGGCCAGTTCGGCGTACCCGCCGTCGTCGTCCCAACCGGTGAAGCGCGGGGTGAGGCACAGGTTCTCGGCGCCCCGGCGGCAGAACCGGCAGCGACCGCAGGTGTGCCGCAGCCAGGCCACACCCACCCGGACGCCGACGGTTAACCGCTCACACCCGGGACCCAGGGCGGTGACCTCACCGACGATCTCGTGGCCGGGCACCACCTCGGGCCGGTGCAGGGGCAGGTCCCCCTCGACCACGTGCAGGTCGGTGCGGCACACCCCGCACGCCAGGACGCGGACGAGCACCTCGCCCGGGCCCGGCTCGGGGTCCGGGCGCTCACCGAGGCGCAGCGGCTCGCCGGTCACCGGCCCCTGCGCGGCCACCCACCAGGCGCGCATCGTGAGTTCCCCGGACCGGACCGGTCAGGCCAGAGTGGCCTTCAGGGTGATGTTCTTCACGGCCGCGAGCGCCTGGGACACGGGGCACTGGTCCTTGGCCTCGCCGGCGATCCGCTCGAAGTCCGCTGCTGAGATCCCCTCGACCTGGCCGTTGACCGCCAGTGCGATGCCCGTGATGCCCTCCCCGGCCACGAAGGTGACCTCGGCGGTGGTGTCCAGCTGGGTCGGGGCGGTGCCGTTCTCCTTGAGCATGTTGGCGAACTGCATGCTGAAGCAGGTGGCGTGGGCGGAGGCGATGAGCTCCTCCGGGGTCGTGGTGCCGCCGGACTCCTCGCCGCGGGACTTCCAGGCGACGTCGAAGGTGCCGACGTTGGAGGTCTCGAGCGTCGTGGTGCCGGAGCCGGTGAACAGGTCACCCTTCCACTGCGTGCTGGCGGTGTTGACGATGGGGCGCGGCATGATTCCTCCTGGTGGTCGATGCTGGGGTCATGGCCTGCTGGACCCCTGGTCGCCACCGTAACGAGAACCGGCCGCGGATGTCAGGGGGTGTCGCCCGACGTCCGGTGGACGGCCGGCCGCCCACCCTGTGGTCACCCCTTGTCCGTCCGGCCTCGGCGGACCAGAGTGGAACCACGAGGGACGGCCCCACCAGCTGCCGTGGACCCGCGACGAGGAGGACCGGATGACCAATCACCAGAGCCGCACCGACGACCTGAGCGAGGACGCCTGCTGGGCGCGGTTGCGCACCGGGGAGGTGGCGCGGCTGGCCGTCATCGTGGAGGACCATCCGGAGATCTTCCCCATCAACTACGTGGTGGACCACGGATCCCTGGTGTTCCGCACCGCCGAGGGCACCAAGGTCCATGCCGCCCTGTCCACCTCGCGGGTGGCCGTGGAGGTCGACGGCGTGGACGCTCCGGAGGAGGGTGCCGGGACGCCGGCCGCCCACGCGTGGAGCGTCGTCCTGAAGGGCACGGCGGAGCAGATCACCGCCACGGACGAGCTCATGGACACCACCGAGCTGCCGTTGACCCCGTGGCAGACGGGAGCCAAGGGCAAGTTCGTGCGGATCAGGCCCACACAGGTCACGGGGCGCCGGTTCCCGGTGACCTCGCCGGAGGAATGGCGCACCTCGGTCTCGGGCGCGCCCCACGCCTCGGACGAATGACCCCGGCGGGGCGTCCCGGTCCGGCGGCCCGTGATGGTGCCCCTGTTGCGGCCCGCCTCGCGCCCCGGACGGGCCCGACGGCGGTGAGCCGGGCAGGTGCCGACCGGGCCGACGACGTGGGCCGGCTCCTGTGCGACTTCAACACCGAGTTCGGCGCCCCGACGCCCAGCGCCCGCGAGTTCGCCGCGCGCTTCACACGGTTGCTGCCGCGCGACGACGTCCTGGTCCTGCTGGCCGGGGATCCGGCGGAACCGGCCGGCTTCGCCTACCTCACCTGCCGTCCGTCCCCGTACTTCGACGGGCCGCTGATGCAGCTCGAGGAGCTCTACGTGGTCCCGGCGTTGCGCGCCCAGGGCGTCGGCACCGCCCTGATGCGGGATATCCTGCGCCGTGCCGGCGAACTGGGCTGCGGCGAGATCCACATCGGCGTGGACGAGGTCGACGTGGATGCCCGCCGATTCTACGAACGGCACGGCTTCTCGAACCGCGATGCCGGTGCGGACTGCCGGATGCTGTTGTACCTGCGTGAACTCTGACCCACCCCGTCCGGGTTGAGAGGACGCGTCCGTGCGGGGCCCACAGCTGCGCGGTCCTCTCGATCCGGACAGTCGGAGGGCACCGGTCCGGCCCTGGTCCCGGCGGTGGTTCAGGCGAGCACCACGACCTTCCCGGCCGCGTGCCCGGTCTCGACGGCGGCGACGGCCCGCTCCGCATCGGCCAGCGGGAAGCGTCCGGTCACCACGGGGGCGAACCGCCCGGCCGCCACCAGCGCGGCGACCTCCGTGAACACGGCAGTCGTGCGCCGCCGGATCACCCCGGACCCGCCCAGCGCCTCGGCGCCGGGGACATCGGCGACGCTGCGCAGGGCACCGACCCGGCGCAGCAGGGGTGCGGCCTCGGCCAGGGCCTGCCCGCCGACCGCGTCGATCACGGCGTCCACCCCCTCGGGGGCGAGGTCGCTCACCCGGTCGGTCCAGCCGGGTCCCTTGGCCACGTGCACCGACCCGAGCCCGGTCACCACGTCCCGCTTGGACTCCGAGGCCACCCCGAGCACGCGCAGGTCCCGGTCCCGGGCGAGACCGCAGACGCACGTGCCCACCCCGCCGCCGGCCCCCAGCATCAGCACGGTGGCCCCGGCCGGGAGGCTGAGCTCGTCCAGGGCGTCGTACGCGGTCCCCGCAGCCACCGGGATGCAGCAGGCCTGCTCCGCGGCCACGCCGTCGGGGATGCGGGCCGTCCCCGCCGCATCCAGCAGGACGTGACTGGCCAGCGCTCCGGTGCCGGCCGCCGTCGCACCGAAGACCCGCTGCCCGGGAGCGAACCCGGTGACGTCCGGGCCGGTTCCGAGCACCACCCCGGCGACCTCGCGGCCGAGCGCCATGGGGAAGCGCACCGGGATCCGGCCGGTACGCAGGCCGTTGCGGACCTTGATGTCCGCCGGGTTCACCCCCGCCGCCGTCATCTGCACCAGGACCTGGCCGGGTCCGGGCGTGGGGTCCTCCTGCTCGAGGTGTTCCATGACCTCCGGGCCGCCGTACTGCTGGAAACCGAACATGCGCATGGGACCAGTCAAGCATCCCGCGGTGACCAGCACTTGTGCTCGGTCACGGGGCGCGGCCCAGAATGGTCCGAGTCAACCGGCCGTCCCGTCGTGGACCGGTCGCGCCGAGGAGGACCGATGACCGAGCAACCCGCCGCCGAGGAGCACCTGTCCGAGGACGCCTGCTGGGAGCGCCTGCGCCAGGCACCCGTGGGACGGCTGGGGGTGTGGGTCCAGGACCATCCGGAGGTCTTCCCCGTGACGTTCACCGTGGACGGCCGGACGATCCTGTTCCGCAGCGGGCCGGGGACGAAACTGGACGCCGTGCTGTCCGGGACGCCGGTGGCCTTCGAGGCGGACGCGCTGGAGGCCACCACCTCCATCGTCTGGAGCGTGATGGTCAGGGGTAGGGCCGAGCAGATCACCCGGTCCGTGGAGCTGATGGAGACCGGGGACCTGCCGTTGAGGCCCTGGCACCCGGGCGACAAGACGGCCCTCGTCCGGATCACCCCGACCGAGGTCACCGGACGGCGGTTTCCCATCGCCGACCCGGAGTGGTGGCGGTCCGTCGCCGCCGACGTCCGCCGGCCGGAAGAGGACTAGGCTCGAGCCTGGCCACCGGCCCGCGGGGCCCACCGCTCAGTGCCCGATGTACAGGCCCACGGCCACCGACTCACGCAGCAGGTGGGCCTTCCCGTGCTCGCTGACCTCCTCAGCCGGTGAAGGAGGGTGGTCGGCGACCATGGGCCGAGTCCATTCACCAGCGGAACCCCCGGGAATCCCTGACGGTCCGGACGAGCCACCGGCCGGGTGAGCGCGGACGGCACCGCGTGCGGGTCACGGACGGGCGATCGACAGGGTCCGGACTCCCCCGCTGTTAGCGTCGGGCCATGACCGAGCCCCGACCCTCCCGCGCGCTCTGGACCGCACTCGGGCTCGCGGCCGGGCCGGCTTCGGCCTTCGCGTTCGCCCGGTTCGCCTATGCGGTGCTACTGCCGCCCATGCAGGCGGACCTGGACTGGTCGTATGCGACGGCGGCCCTGCTCAACACCACCAACGCCGCCGGGTACCTGCTCGGTGCCGTCCTGGCCGCCCGCGTGGGACGGGCGCTCGGGACCCGCCGGGCCTTCCTCACCAGCATGCTGGTCACCGCCGCGGCGCTGGGCGCCTCAGCGCTGAGTTCCCTGCTTCCGGTGCTGCTCGTGCTGCGGCTGGCCGCCGGGATCTCCGGGGCGGTGACCTTCATCCTCGGGGCGGCGCTGACGGCGGCCCTGGCCTCCCGGCTCGACGGGCCGCACACCGCGCACCGCTCTGCCCTGCTGATGGGGATCTACGTCTCCGGTGGCGGCATGGGCGTGGTCGTGACCGGCCTGCTGCTGCCGGCGGCTCTGGCCTGGTTCTCCCCGGAGTCGGGCTGGCGCGTCGGCTGGGCCGCCCTGGGCGTGGCGGGCGTGGCGGCCTGGATGATCGCCACGCCGGCCGCGCGTCGGGCCCCGACCCCGCCCCCACGCCGGGCCGGCTCGCGCGCACCGGTGCGCACCCTGCTCCCCCTGCTGGCCGGTTACACCCTGTTCGGCGCCGGGTACATCGCCTACATGACCTTCATCGTGGCCCTGCTGCGCGGTCAGGGTGCCGGGGACCTGGAGGTGGCCGTGTTCTGGATCGTGCTGGGCCTGGCCGCCATGGTCGGTGGGTTCGCGTGGTCTCCGGTCGTCGGCGCGCTCACCGGGGGCCGGGCCCCGGCCCTGCTCATGCTCGTCGTCGCCCTCGGGGCGGGGCTGCCCCTGCTGGCGGACCACCCGGTGCTCTCGCTCGGATCGGCCGTGCTGTTCGGCGGGACGTTCCTGGCGCTCGTCGGCGCGGTCACGCACGCCGCCCAGCGGATCCTGGACCCTTCGCAGGTCACGGACGGCATCGGCACCCTGACGACCGGCTTCGCGATCGGCCAGTCGATCGGTCCGGTGCTGTCCGGGGTGGCCTCGGACTCGGCCGACGGCGTGCAGGCCGGGCTGGCCCTGTCCGTGGTGATCCTGCTGGCCGGAGCCGCGGTCTTCCTCGGCCAGCGCCCGCAGGCGGCCCACGCCGGGGCCTGAGGACCGGCGGGCGCCGGGAGGGGCAGGCCAGCCGCTGAGGGGCAGGCCAGCCGCTGAGGGGCAGCTCAGCCCCGGACAGGCAGCTCGGCCGCTCCGGCGCAGGTCAGGGGCGCCGCCAGTCGTCGCCCTGCAGGTGTGATCCGGCCATCGGCCCCATGGTGAGCATGCCGCCGTCGACTGCCCAGGACGCGCCGTTGACGTACCCGGCGTCCGGGCCGCACAGGAAGGCCACGACGGCGGCGACCTCCCGGGCGTCCCCGGGCCGGGCGACGGGGATCCCGGGACGGTGCTTGCCCTCGAGGACGGACTCGTCCTCCTGACCGGTCATCGGGGTGGCGATCTCCCCGGGCGCCACCGCGTTGACGGTGATGCCGTGCTCGGCCAGCTCGAGGGCGGCGACCTTGACCAGCAGCCCCAGGCCACCCTTGGCCGCGCAGTACGGTCCGGCCCCCACCCGCGGGGCGTGCTCGTGGACGGAGGTGATGGCCACGATCCGTCCGCCCGCACCGGCGGACACCATGTGGCGTGCGGCCGCCTGGAGGCAGCAGAACGCGCCGTCCAGGTCCACAGAGATCACGTGCCGCCAGTCCGGGTAGTCCATGTCCAGCAGCCGGGTCGCGGTGCCCGTCCCCGAGCACATCACGAGGGTGTCGACGCCACCCATCTCCTCGGCCAGCCCGTCGATGACCCGGGTGCCCTGTGTCGGGTCGGCCAGGTCGAGCTGGCGCACGTGGGCGGTGCCGCCGGCGGCACCCACCTCGGTCGCGGTGGCCTCCGCACCCTCGCGGTCCTCGTGCCACGTGATGCCGATGTGACGTCCGGGGGCGGCCAGTGCCACCGCCGTGGCCTTCCCGATGCCGGAATCGGCTCCCGTGATGATGATCCTGCGGGGATGTACGGCGGACTCAGTCATGGTTCCTCCTGGTACGGATCGGTACGGTCCGGCGAGGCTATCCCAGCTGGTGCCGGAACGGCACGGTGAAGTCGAAGGCCCCCGGGCCGTAGACGGCCCGGTACCGCTCGATCCAGTCCGGCAGCAGCCACACCCGGTGCAGGAACTGCACGTGCTGCGGCTGCCGCTTCATCGCCCAGGTGGCGAACACCAGTTCGGCGAGGTCGGACTCGATCAGGTAGGTGCACTGGCCGGCCGGCGTCATCCCCAGCATCCCCAGTCGTCCCGGCTCGACCATGTGGCACTCCAGGATGCTGCCCCAGTCCCACCAGAGGAGGCTGGTGGGCGTCCTGAGGTAGAACCCGAACTGGTTGACGCAGAGCATCCCGCCCTCGAGATGGTGCCAGGACGGCTGCGCCGCCCGGGCGGCGGCAGCCCGCCGTCGGGCGTTCCCCACGGCCCGGCCGAGGGCTGCCCCGGCGGTGATCGCCAGGCCCCCGCGGCCGGTGGCGAGGAAGAAGCCGCCGTCATGGGCGTAGGACCCGTCCCCGCGCGCCTCCAGCGAATACACCGAGAACGGGGCGACGGCGACGATGCGGTTCTCCGGGTACGTCCCACCGACCGCGAAGTCCACGGGCACCGGGAGGATCTGGTCGAACTCGCCGTGGGCGTGGGCATGGATGACCTGTGCCGTCCGCAGCAGCATCCGGTCCCGCTGCGACCACCCCGCTCCTGCGCCGTCGACCCCCATGTCAGCCACCCTAGGGGGGAGAAGCGGCACGCGTCGACGTTGTCCACAGGGCCCCTGGCCTTCCCGGAGCGGGAGTCCCGGCCGCCTTCCGGCGGCTCAGCCCCTCGCGGCGTAGGCGACCAGTGCGCCGGCGAGCCCGAGGTTCTTGAGGAACTGGATCCGCTGCGGGACTCGCCGGGCCGTCTCGGTCTCCTTCCAGAACGGGTGCCCGACCATCGTGGTGGCGAGCATCGACAGGCTCAGGCCGCCGGCCGCGGCCCGGGGCAGCACGCCGAGCGCCAGCGCCGTGCCCCCGGCGGCCATGGCCACCCCGTTCGCGCGCACGGCGAGCTCCGGTTCGGGGATCCCGGCCTGCTCGACGAGCGCCACCCGGCCACCCGGCTCCTTGGCGGCCTCGTAACCGAGCCAGACGAACGGTGCGGCGAGCGCGGCGCGGCCGAGGAACTGAACGGCATTCATGGGGACTTCCTTCTCTGGACGGCAGGGGTGCGGGCCGGTGCCCGGACGGCACGGCCTCCAGCCACGGTAGCCCGCCCGGCGTGTCCTGGCGCGACACTGCGAGGGGACCGGACACGATCACCCCTACGATCGGGGATGTGACCTCCCAGAGACGCCGCGTCGCGATCGCCTGCCAGGGCGGTGGCAGCCACACCGCCTTCACGGCCGGGGCCCTGTCCCGGTTCCTGCAGCCAGATGTCCTGGCCGACCACCAGGTCGTCGGCCTCAGCGGTACCTCGGGAGGTGCCATCTGCGCGGCGATCGCCTGGTCGTCGCTGCTGCACCGCCGGCCCGGGGATGCCGAGCACCTGCTCCGGCGGTTCTGGACGGCGAACAGCGCGTCGAGCTGGCCGGACCAGGTCGTCAACGCGATGGTCCTGTGGGGCCAGCGGTTGTCCGAGACGGTGGCCGTCCCGGTCATCAGCCCCTATCTCAACGCCGGCGCCGTGTGGAGCTCCGATCTCCTGCGGCGGCTGATCGACCAGACCGTGGACCTGGGGGCCGACCAGGAACTGGCCGCCGCCTCGATCAGTGACCCGATGCTCCTGGTCGGTGCCGTCGACGTCCTCAAGGGCGTGTTCCGGACCTTCGACAGCCGCGACGGCGAGATCTCGACGGACGCCATCCTGGCCTCGGCCGCCATCCCCACGATCTTCCGCTCCGTCCGCCTCGGCCGGAGCGTGTACTGGGACGGCCTGTTCTCCCAGAACCCCCCGGTACACAAGCTGCTGGACTCCGAACCCGACGAGATCTGGGTGATCCAGGTCAACCCCTCGCAGGTCGAGGACGAGCCCACGACCGTGGGGGAGATCGCGACCCGCCGCAACGAGCTGTCCGGCAACCTCTCCCTGTACCAGGAACTCGGCTTCATCGAACAGGTCGACAAGTGGCTGGCCGACGGCACCATCCGTTCTCACCGGGTCCGGCACATCACGGTGCGCATCCTGGAGATGCGGCGCACGGACGCCACTCGCGCCTGGGGCCACGCCAGCAAGCTCAACCGGGACCCCGCGTTCATCGACGAGCTGATGGAACTGGGTCGGCACCAGGCACAGGACCAGGTGGACGCCATGGCCCTGGAGCGCGCGTGGGGCGACGAGGACCGCGCACCGGGCTCGCTCATGAGCCGGTTCCAGCCCGGCGCGGTGGTCTCGAGCACCCACCCGCTGGCACCCCTGGACGCGACGGCGGACCCCGAACGGATCCGGGGGTTCCTGGACGAGTTCGGCCTGCGGGTCGAGACGAGCCGTGCCCGGGTCTGCGAGGACGGTGCCCGCTGGACCGTGCACTCGGTCTCGGACCGCAGGATCAGCGCCCGCGTCCGGGCCTTCTTCGACGAGGGGCGCATCGCCCGGATGACCGTCTCCGAGGACTGATCCCCCGGGGTGGCCCGCCCGACTGTCCGGTGATGCCCCTCAGGCCGGGGGTCCCGGCGGACCCCACGGCCAGAGCAGCCACCCTCCGGCCAGGAGGCAGCACGCGCAGAGGAGCCAGAAGAGTCCGGTCCACAGCGCCGCCGGGACCCCGGTCAGCCGGGCCAGCTGGTCGACGTCGCTGTCCAGGCCACGCCGCGAGCCGACCGCCCGTCCCAGGCCCCGGCGCCCGGACCGGCGTCGCTGGCGCTGGAGTTCCACGACGGCCCGGGGCGCGCAGAGCAACAGCGACCACGCCACCACCTGTGCGACCGCGGAGAGGACGAGGGGCGAGGCCGCCCAGGACAGCCCGGCGACGGCCACCCCGGTGACGAGCACGACCCACAGCCCGTAGAGGTTGCGCACCAGCAGCAGCATCAGCGCGCAGAGCAGGACGAAGGACCAGAGCCAGGCGGCGGCGTAACCGGCGCCCGCGAGCCACGCGCCCGCGAGCCCGACGACGGCCGGGGCCGGGTACCCGGCGGCCAGCATCAGCACCATCCCGGGACCCCGGGGACGGCCCCGGGACAGGGTCACCCCGGAGGTGTCCGAGTGCAGGCGGATGCCGCTGAGCCGACGACCCGAGAGCACCGCCACCGCGGCGTGTCCTGCCTCGTGCGTGAGCGTGGCCAGGTGGCGGACCACCCGGTAGCCCACCGGGCTCCAGGCGAGCAGGAGGGCGAGGCCGGCCATGGCCAGGGCCAGCGGCCAGTCCAGGTCCGGCTGGGTGCTGGTCACGCGCTCCCAGAGCCCGGTCAGCACGTGGGCGCCGGCGTCCTCCGCGAGGGGCCGGGAAGGCGGTCCATCAGAAGCCCCCGGCGTCGGGTGCCATGTTCGAGAACCGCGAGTAGTGGCCCTGGAAGCCGACCACGATGGTCTTCGTCGGACCGTTACGGTGCTTGGCGACGATCAGGTCGGCCTCGCCGGCGCGCGGGGACTCCTTGTCGTAGATGTCCTCGCGATGCAGCAGGATGACCATGTCGGCGTCCTGCTCGATGGACCCGGACTCACGCAGGTCGGAGACCTGGGGCTTCTTGTCCGTGCGCTGCTCGGAGCCACGGTTCAGCTGGGACAGGGCGATGACCGGAACCTGCAGCTCCTTGGCCAGCAGCTTGAGGGCGCGGGAGAACTCGGCGACCTCCTGCTGGCGGGACTCGACCTTCTTGCCGGAACTCATCAGCTGCAGGTAGTCCAGCACCACGAGCTTGAGGTCGTGCTTCTGCTTCAGCCGACGGCACTTGGCGCGGATCTCCATCATGGACATGTTCGGCGAGTCATCGATGAAGAACGGCGAGTCGTTCAGCCGGCCGACGGTGGCGGCGATCTTGGACCACTGCTCGTCGCGGATGGTTCCCTTGCGCAGGTCCTGCAGGGCGATCGTGGCCTCCGCGGACAGCAGGCGCATGGCGATCTCGTTCTTGCCCATCTCGAGGGAGAAGAACACGGTGGTCATGTTGTGCTTGATGGCCGCCGAGCGGGCGAAGTCCAGCGCGATCGTGGACTTGCCGACGGCGGGGCGCGCGGCGATGACGATCATCTGCCCGCCGTGCAGGCCCTGGGTCAGCTCGTCGAACTCGTAGAAACCGGTGGGCACACCGGTCATCCCCTCGCCCTGGGATCCGGCGGCCTCGATCTCGTCCACGGTGTGCTCGAGGATCCCGGAGAGGGGGACGTAGTCCTCGGACTGGCGGGTCTCGGCGACCTTGTAGACCTCGGCCTGGGCCTCGTTGACGATCTCCTCGACCTCACCGTCCTGCTGGTAACCCATCTGGACGATCTTGGTGCCGGCCTGGACGAGGCGGCGCAGGACACCCTTCTCGCGCACGATCTCGGCGTAGAAGCCCGCGTTCGCCGCGGTGGGCACGGACTGGACGAGTTCGTGCAGCACGGCCGGGCCGCCGACGCGGGCCAGCTCCTGGCGCTTGTTGAGCAGGTCCGCGACCGTGACGGCGTCGGCGGGCTCACCGCGTCCGTACAGGTCGATGATCGCCTCGTAGATCATCTCGTGCGCCGGCTTGTAGAAGTCGTTGCCGCGCAACAGCTCCACGACGTCCGCGATCGCGTCCTTGGAGAGCATCATGCCCCCGAGCACCGACTGTTCGGCGACGAGGTCCTGCGGGGGAAGGAGGTTGGCCCGCGAGGAGCCGGTGCCGTCGGTGGAATCGAAATGCTCGAATGCCAAGTAGTTGATTCCCTTCCCTATGACCGGACGGCCCGGCAACTCCCCGCGGTGCGGTGTCCCTAGGAGCCCGTCGCACCGGGATCCCGATGCGACGGACTCCCCAGGCGATGCCAGCCGGATGTGCGCCGTAAACCTTAGCCAATACCCGGCTCGTCCTGTGGGGGTACCACGTGAGACTACTCGCCCGCGGAACCCCGCTCAAGCACGATGTCCACAACTTCTGTGGATAACGTGTGGATTCACCGGGATGTGGTGTGCACAGAGTGGGGAAAACTCTGGGGATGCGCGCCCACCTTCGTCCACAATCCCCATTTGACAAGGGCGTTCTCTCTTCCAGCCCTGTGGATAGAAATGAATTTCGCTGGGGATTACTGCTGGGGAACTAGCATCCCGGTCCCGCAAGACGCAACTTCGCCCGCCAGTTCTTCACAGTTATCCACAGACTATCCACACGTTTTGTAATTGCCGTTGTAGCCGACCACGCGCTCTCGGCGCACCTCCTGGACGTCCCTGGTTCACCGGGGTGTCACGTTCGTCACCCTGTCGCCGGGTGGGTGATCCGGGGCACCGGTCCCCCGCTTCACATTCCCTCGGCGACACCGGGCTGGAAGGATGGCCGGATGACGTCCTACGAGAACACGACGAAACCCACCGATGTCCCGGTGGAGGAGTTCATCTCCCAGGTGGAACACCCGGTCCGCAGGACCGACGCGGAAGTCCTGGACGAGATGTTCAGGAGGGTCACCGGGCAACAACCGGTCATGTGGGGGCCGTCGATGGTCGGTTACGGCCAGTACCACTACGAATACGACTCCGGGCACAGCGGTGACGCGCTGGCCGCCGGGTTCTCTCCCCGCAAGACCAACCTGTCCCTCTACGGGCTGGTCACCCAGCCGGAGGCCCCCGCGCTGCTGGACCGACTGGGCAAGCACAAGCTCGGCAAGGCCTGCCTGTACGTCAACAAGCTCGCCGATGTCGACCTCGGGGTGCTCGAGGAGCTCATGCGCACCGGTTACCGGTACGTCACCGAAGAACTGGACCAGGAGCCTCGTCATGGCGCATGAACACTTCGACACCGCCGCCGAGACCTGGGACCTCGAACCGGGCAAGGCGGACGAGGCACGCCGGCTGGCGGACGCCATCGCCACCCGGTTGGCCCTCACTGGCCGGGAACGCCTCCTGGAGTACGGGGCGGGCACCGGACTGGTCTCCCAGGCGCTCGTGCCCCACGTCGGCTCCGTGACCCTCGCGGACAGCTCCGAGGGGATGCGCCGGGTGGCCGCGGACAAGGTCGCGCACGGCCTGCTGCCGGCCGGCACCCGGGTCTGGGACCTGGACCTCGAGGCAGGCAGCACCCCGGACGAACGGTTCGACCTGATCGTGGCCAGCCTGGTGCTCCATCACGTCCACGACATCCCCCGGGTGCTGTCCGGGTTCCGCACGCTGCTGGAACCGGGCGGACACGTGGCGATCGCCGACCTGGACACGGAGGACGGGTCCTTCCACGCCCACCTGCACGACTTCGACGGCCATCCGGGCTTCGACCGTCACCAGCTGGCCCAGTGGCTCGTGCGGGGCGGATTCGAGGACGTCTCGGTCGAGGACTTCACCACGATCGACAAGGACGGCACGTCCTTCCCCGTCTTCCTGGCCACCGCCCGGGGGTGAGCGGTCGGAGGTGAACGCGCAGAGGCCGGCCGGCTCCCCGAGGGGAACCGGCCGGCCTCTGCGGATGCAGAAGGTGACTAGGAGGTCACTTCTTCTTGGTCTTGGCGGCGACGACGTCCAGGTCGATCACGGCCAGGACGTCCTCGTGCAGGCGGACGTGCGCCTGGTACCGGCCGAGCGCCTTGATGGCGGTCGGCAGGGTCACGGTGCGACGGTCGATGCTGCCCAGGCCGGAGGCCTCGACAGCCTCGGCCACGTCCGCGGCCTTGACGGCACCGAACAGGCGGCCACCCTCACCGGCGGTCACCTCGAGCTTGACGGGCGTGCCCTGCAGCTTCGCGGCGAGGGCCTGTGCCTCCTCGAGGGACTTCACGGCGCGGGTCTCGCGAGCGGTCTTGATGGACTCGACCTGCTTCTCCCCGCCCTTGGTCCACAGGGTCGCGAAACCGCGCGGCAGCAGGTAGTTGCGGGCGTAGCCGTTCTTGACGTCGACGACGTCACCGGCGGAGCCCAGGCCAGTCACTTCCTGGGTCAGAATGAGCTTTGCCATCTGTATCTGTTCCTTCCTCGACTCGCGCGATCAGCCGCGGCCAGCGCCGGAGTAAGGAAGCAGGGCAACCTCACGGGCGTTCTTGATGGCCTGGGCGATCTTGCGCTGCTCCTGCACGGTCACGCCAGTCACGCGACGGGCACGGATCTTGCCGCGGTCGGAGATGAACTTGCGCAGCAGGGCGACGTCCTTGTAGTCGATGACGGTGATGTCAGCGGCCTTCAGCGGGTTGGACTTTGGTTTGGGCTTACGGATCTCAGCCTTCGCCATCGTGGTGCTCCTTCAATCGTCGGGAGCCCGCAGAACGGTTCTGCGGGATGGGATCGCAGGCGGCGGGTGGCCGCCTGCTGCCGCCGTACGGGAAACGGTTCCCGACGGCGTCCGGCGGGGTTCGCGCCCTCCAGGGCACCTCCCCGCCGGGGGGATCGGTGATCGGCTCAGGTCCGCTCACCGGAGGTGAATCAGTACTGCTCGGATCAGAACGGGGGCTCGTCGTTGCCCGGGGTGTCCCAGGAACCCGCGGAGGTGGAGGACCCACCCCACGGATCGTTGGAACCGCCACCGGAACCCCAGCCGGCGTTGCCGCCGCCCTGGCCCCCGGCGTTCCCGCCCTGGTTGAACCCGCCGGCCTGGCCGCCGCCGAAGCCGCCACCCTGGCCGCCGCCACCGAAGCCCCCGCCGCCTCCGCGGCCGGACTTGGTGACCTTGGCCGTGGCGTACCGCAGCGAGGGACCGATCTCGTCCACGTCCAGCTCGTAGGAGGTGCGCTTCTCACCCTCGCGGGTCTCGTAGCTGCGAGCCTTCAGCCGGCCCTGGGCCACCACGCGGGTGCCCTTGGTCAGGGACTCGGCCACGTTCTCGGCCGCCTCCCGCCAGATCGAGGCGCGGAGGAACAGGGTCTCCCCGTCCTTCCACTCGTTCGACTGGCGGTCGAAGGTCCGGGGGTGGAGGCGATGGTGAAGTTCGCCACCGCGGAACCGGACGGCGTGAACCGCAGTTCCGGGTCTGCCGTCAGGTTCCCGACGACGGTGATGATGGTCTCTCCGGCCATGGTGCCTCCTGTGGACTCTTCGGACGTTCTGGTCGCTGGACTCAGCGGGTGGGTGCGGCACCGTCACCGGCGCCGCGCGGGATCACTCCGCCTCTGCGGTGATCTTCTGCTCTTCCGGGCGGATGATCTTGGTGCGCAGGACGATCTCGTTCAGGCCCAGCAGGCGGTCGAGCTCCTTGGAGGTGTCCGGGGTGGACGTGAAGTTGACGACGGCGTAGATGGCCTCGGTCTTCTTCTGGATCTCGTAGGCCAGGCGGCGCCGGCCCCAGAGATCGAACTTGTCCACGGTGCCGCCGTCCTTGGTGACGACCTCGAGGTACTTCTGCAGGGTCGGTTCAACGGTGCGCTCGTCCACTTCGGGATCAATCAGCACCATCAGTTCATATGCACGCATGCGAACCCACCTCCTTCGGGCTAGTGGTCACGGTCTTTCCGTAACAGGAGGTTCTGTGCGGTGGTTCCGCGCGGGATCCGTCATGGGACGGCACGCAGAAAACCTCGACCATCATACCCGCTGGTGGCAATGGTCCCGAACCAGGCCCCACTCTGCCGGGGTGCATCACCCGGCCGCCACAGCCCGGACCGTGACTGTGGACACTGGCACCGCGCCGGTCCGCTGTGCAGGATGGGACCATGGCCTCCGCCCCGCGTTCCGACCACACCCACGTCCTGTTGTTGCGGGGCATCAACGTCGGCGGGCACGCGAGGGTGCCCATGGCCCACCTGCGCCAGATCGCCACCGCGGCGGGCGCCCTCGAGGTCACCACCCACCTGAACTCGGGCAACGTCCTGTTCCACGTGGACCGGCGGCCGGGGCACGAGGCCGACGCGGACGCGTGGGACATCGCGTACGGGGTGGAGTCCGCCCTGGAGGCAGAACTCGGGCTGGCCGTGGCGGTGATCCCCGCGAGCAGGGCCGACCTGGACACCGCACTGGCCCTGCACGCGCAGCTGGCCTTCGCCGGCGGGGAGGGCAAGCTGACCCACCTGGTCCTGCTGGCCGAGCCCGCCGATCCCGAGCAGGCCGACGCGCTCGAGGCGGTCGACGCCGGTGACGACCGGTGCGCGGTCACCGGCAGGTTCGTGTGGGTCCGGTACGCGAACTCGTCCCGGACCTCCGCGCTCACCCTCGACCGCATCGAGCGGACCCTGGACACCCGGGCCACCGCCCGGAACCTGCTGACCGTCCGCAGCCTGGCGGCCGTCGGCTGACCCCGCAGGCGGCCACGCCCGGCCCGGCGGGACGGACCGCCTCAATGGGACGGACCGCCTCAGGCCCCGGAGAAGAACGATCCCACGGCGGCGGCCAGGTACCCGGGGTCCTGGGCCCCGCACATCTCGCGGGCGGAGTGCATGGACAGCAGCCCGATGCCCACGTCCACGGTGCGGATGCCGAGCCGGGTGGCCGAGATGGGGCCGATCGTGGACCCGCACGGCACCGCGTTGTTGGACACGAACTCCTGGAACGGCACTCCCGCGTGGGCGCACCAGCCGGCGAACGCGGCGGCACCGGCCGCATCGGTGGAGTACCGCTGGTTGGCGTTGATCTTCAGCAGGGGACCGGCGTTGGGCCGCGGGTGGTTCACCGGGTCGTGCCGCTCGGCGTAGTTCGGGTGGACCAGGTGACCGGCGTCGGCGGACAACAGCCAGGAGCCCGCGAACGACCGCGCCGGGCCCTGTCCCGCGACGTCCAGCGCGTCCAGCACGCGGCGCAGCACGTCCTCCAGCACGGGGCCGGCCGCTCCCGAGCGCGATGCCGAACCCAGCTCCTCGTGGTCGAACGCCGCGAGCACGGGGATCACCGGCGCATCGGCCGCCGGCGCCGGGGCGGGATGTGCCTCCAGCGCCACCAGTCCGGCGTGCACGGAGGACAGGTTGTCCAGCCGCCCGGAGGCGAAGAACTCCTCGGACGCCCCGAACAGTCCCGGTGCCTGGGTGTCCGCCATGACCACGTCGAAACCCCGGACCGCCCCCGGCTCCACCCCGGCGGTGCGTGCGAGCACGGCCAGGATGTCGGCCGGGGCGGTCCTGCCGCCGGCAGCGCCCCAGATCGGGTTCATGTGCTGCTGGCGGTCCAGCGTGAGCCCGTTGTTCACGTCCCGGTCCAGGTGGATGGCCAGTTGCGGGAAGCGCGCCACGGGCCCGGTGGCCGCGAGGTGTTCGGTGCCGTCCTCGGTCACCAGCCGGCCCGCGAGGCACAGCTCGCGGTCCAGCCAGGAGTTCAGCAGCGGCCCGCCGTAGACCTCCACGCCGGCCTGCAGCCAGCCCTCCCGGCCGGTCGTCGGGCGGGGCTTGAGCTTGAACGTCGGGGAGTCCGTGTGGGCACCCAGGATGCGGAACACCGGCACGGCACCGGCCGGGCCGGTCCCGGACACCCGGGCCCCCGGGAGCCCGGCGCCCTCGGGAATCCGCCAGGCGATGACGGCCCCGTCCCGGACCAGGACGTACCCGCCGGGCCGGGCGGGGAAGTCCGCGCGTTCATCCACTCGGGTGTAGCCCACCGCCTGGAGGCGGCGTGCCACCTCGGCGGCCGCGTGGTAGCTCGAGGGGCTGGCCTGCACGAAACCGGCGAGGTCCTGCAGGTGGGGGTGGCCGGCCAGGGAGCCGGCGGGGGTCACGGAGTCCGGTGCGGTCATGGTCCTACCGTACGGGGCGCCCCTCCCCGCCGCGGTGGTCCCCGCACGTCACCGCCCCGCACGTCACCGCACCTCACCGCCCTGCATGCCTCCCCGGTCGGCACGCCGTACCGGCTCCCGCAGGTCACCAGGCCGTCCGGGCCGCCTCCCGGTGCCGCCTCACCAGCCACGGGGCGCGGTCCGGGGCGTCGTCGTAGTGGCCTCCGAGGGGGTCGTCCACGGGCAGCCGCTCCGCCTCCGTGGCGTCGAAGCCCAGGTGTTCCATGCGGGCCGCGGCCGCCTCCAGGCCCCGTCCTGAACCGGCGCCCGCGGCGGGCCGGGTCCAGATCCGCCCGCCGGGCAGCGAGGCCCGCACCGGGTCGTCCCAGGGCGCGAGCATCTGCTCGACCACGCGGCCCATGAGGTACAGGGTGGCAGCCATGTGCCCGAGGATCGCCAGGACGTAGAACGTGTCGTCCATGGAGTGCTGCACCTCGGAACCGGAGGCCCCCTTGGCCAGGTACATCCAGATCGCCCAGAAGTGCAGCACCTCGACGAACTGCCAGATCAGGAAGTCGCGCCAGCGCGGGACCGCGAGCGCCGCCAGCGGGACCAGCCACACCACGAACTGCGGGGAGTACACCTTGTTGCACAGCACGAACGCGGCGACGACCAGGAAGGTCAGCTGGGCCAGCCGCGGCCGGTAGCGGCAGCCGACGCCGAGCGCGAAGATGGCCGCGCAGGCCAGGAAGAAGGCCCCGTAGGCCAGCAGGGACAGGTCCTCGGCGCGGATCTCCGGACCGCCGATCCTGCCCATCGTCACGTTCCAGGCGTGCCAGACCGAGGACAGGCCCGGGCCGCGTTCCCCGGAGAAGGTGAAGAACACGCTCCAGGCGGCCAGGTTGCCGATCATCATCGGCAGGTTGACGGCCAGCCAGGCGATCACCGTTCCCAGCGTCGCCCACAGGAACGGGGCCCAGCGCCGCGAGCGGACGGCCAGGATCAACAGCGCCCCCAGGATGAGCAGGGGATAGAGCTTCATCGCGGCCCCCAGCCCGAAGAAGAGACCGGCCAGCAGGGGCCGGCGTCCGCCGAACAGCCACATGCCCACGGCCAGCAGCGCCACCGCCCACAGGTCCCAATTCACGGACCCGGCCAGGATGATGCCCGGCGCGACCGCCACCATGACCGCGTCCCAGGGCCGGCGGCCGGCGGACCTGGCCGTGACCACCACGGTCACGATCCACAGCACGGCCGTGAGGAGGAAGTTCACGTCCCAGTAGGCCAACGTGGGGTTCAGGTCGCTGAACGGCAGCATCCCCGAGACCACCGCGGCGATCGAGGCCACCACGGACATCAGCACCGGATACTCGAAGCCGGCCCCGGCCGCGAAGGGCGCGAAGGGGTCCTCGGCGAACCCGCGCCCACCGTAGAGCGCGGCCCAGTCCGAGTAACAACCGGCGTAGTAGACCTCCGGCTGTCCCCAGCCGCCCAGCCGGCACGGGGTCTTCAACAGCACCGCGACGACGGCCGAGAGCGTGGTGAGCAGGATCATCACCCGCAGGGGGGTGAAGAACGAGCCACCGGTGCGTCCGGGGACGGTGTGCCGGCCCACCGGACCGCCGAGCCCCTCCCGCAGCCGGCGCACCAGCCCGTCCGTGCGCGAGGGTATGGAGGCCGGGACCGGAGCGCCGCCGTCGGGACCTCCGGCGCCGGTCCGGGACGGGGCCCCGGGGGTCCGCGGGCCGGGGCCGGGGTGCGCAGGCTCATGGTGCCCATCCTAGGAGGGACCCGGCACCGGCCCTCCCCCCGGAAAGGGCCGGGAATGCTGCGGCACGGACGGCGGTTGGACACCGATGCGGATGAACGTCGTCATCCGGCGTAAAGTGGATGGGGTCGTGCCCGCCCGTCAAGGGCCGGGAGCACCCTCACTGCATCGACGTCCCGGACCACCGGGGCTCGGTCCGTCGCGCCCGTGCGGCCGCAGGACCATCAGGACAACAAGGAGTACCGGTGTCGAAGAAGCCGATTCGTGTGGCCATTGCGGGCGTGGGCAACTGCGCCACCTCCCTGATCCAGGGGGTCGAGTACTACCGCAACGCCTCCGCTGACGAGCAGGTCCCGGGCCTCATGCACGTCCAGTTCGGCGACTATCACGTCTCCGACCTGGAGTTCGTCGCCGCCTTCGACGTCGATGCCAAGAAGGTCGGCGTGGAGCTCTCTGCCGCACTGGTCGCCTCCGAGAACAACACCATCAAGATCGCCGACGTCCCGGCCACCGACGTGACCGTCCAGCGCGGACCGACCCTCGACGGCCTGGGCAAGTACTACCGGGAGACCATCGAGGAGTCCGGTGCGGAGCCGGTCGACGTGGTGCAGGTGCTCAAGGACACCGACGTGGACGTCCTGGTCTGCTACCTGCCCGTGGGGTCCGAGGAGGCCGCGAAGTTCTACGCCCAGGCCTGCATCGACGCCCGGGTCGCGTTCGTCAACGCCCTGCCCGTCTTCATCGCCGGCACCCCCGAGTGGGCGGACCGGTTCACCGCAGCAGGCGTGCCGATCGTCGGTGATGACATCAAGTCCCAGATCGGTGCGACCATCACCCACCGCGTCATGGCCAAGCTGTTCGAGGACCGCGGCGTCACCCTGGACCGCACCTACCAGCTGAACGTGGGCGGCAACATGGACTTCAAGAACATGCTCGAGCGCGAGCGCCTCGAGTCCAAGAAGATCTCCAAGACCCAGGCCGTCACCTCCAACACCTCCGCGCAGCTCAGCGCGGACGACGTCCACATCGGCCCGTCCGACTACGTGTCCTGGCTGGACGACCGCAAGTGGGCGTTCGTGCGCCTGGAGGGGCGCAACTTCGGCGATGCCCCGGTGTCCCTGGAGTACAAGCTGGAGGTCTGGGACTCCCCGAACTCCGCGGGTGTGATCATCGACGCCGTGCGCGCCGCCAAGATCGCCCTGGACCGCGGCATCGGCGGCCCCATCCTCTCCGCCTCGTCCTACTTCATGAAGTCCCCGCCCGTGCAGCACCATGACGAGGAGGCGCACGAGCTGGTCGAGGCGTTCATCCGCGGGGACATCGAGCGCTGACCCGGTCCGGGCGCCGAGCGCCCGACCGGTGCTCCGGAGGCCGATAGGACATGTCAGGACCGGGTCTCCCGGGGGCTGACGTGTCCTATCGGCCTCCCGTCGCGTTGTGGCAGGATCTGCCGCATGAACGACGCCGAGATCGCCGCCGCCGCCACGTTCCTGCCGGTCACCGAGCTCGCCCGGCGGTCGGCGATCCCCGAGGAAGCCCTGATCCCCTACGGGCATCACATGGCCAAGATCGACCCGGCGCGGCTGCCGCGGTCCCAGCGGACCCCGGGCCAGGTCGTGCTGGTCACCGGCATCAGCCCGACGCCGGCCGGTGAGGGGAAGTCCACCGTCACCGTGGGCCTGGTGGACGGGCTGAACGAGCTGGCCGCCCAGGCGGACGGCCCGGCGTGGTGGCGGGGCAGGACGGCGATGGCCGCCCTGCGCGAACCGTCCCTGGGCCCGGTGTTCGGGATGAAGGGCGGCGCCACCGGCGGCGGTCACGCCCAGGTGGTGCCCATGGAGGAGATCAACCTCCACTTCACCGGCGACTTCCACGCCATCACCGCGGCCCACAACCTGCTCTGCGCGCTCATCGACAACCACCTGCACCAGGGCAACGCGCTGGGCATCGACCCGCGGACCATCGCCCTCAAGCGCTGTCTCGACACCAATGACCGCGCCCTGCGGCAGACCGTCATCGGCCTCGGCGGCCGCAGCCAGGGCGTGCCTCGGGAGAACGGCTTCGAGATCACCGTCGCCACGGAGACCATGGCCGTGTTCTGCCTGTCGCGGGACCTGGAGGACCTCAAGTCCAGGCTCTCCCGGATGATCATCGGGCGCACGCATGACAAGCAGCCCGTGACCGTCGGCCAGTTGGGCCCGAACGGCGCCCAGGGTGCCATGGCCGTGCTGCTCAAGGACGCGTTGAAGCCGAACCTGGTCCAGACCCTGGGTGGCTCCGCGGTGCTGATCCACGGCGGGCCGTTCGCCAACATCGCCCACGGGGCGAACTCGATCATCGCCACCAACACGGCCCGGTCCCTGGCCGACCTGGTGGTGACGGAGGCGGGGTTCGGCGCAGACCTCGGCGGGCAGAAGTTCATGGACATCACGGCCGTGGCCGGTGGCTTTCCCCCGGCGGCCTCCGTGGTGGTGACCACCGTCCGGGCCCTGAAGATGAACGGCGGACTGTCCCTGGGCGAGGTGAACGCCGGCGCCGCCGCCGGGGTGGCCGACAGCACGGCGGAGACAGAGGAGCAGCGTCACCTGGCCGCCCTCGAGTCGGGGGTGGCCAACCTCGAGCGCCACGTGCAGAACCTGTCCGTCTACGGGGTGCCGGTCATCGTCGCCGTCAACCGCTTCCCGCAGGACACGGACGCCGAACTGTCCTGGCTCACCGACTGGTGCGGCCGGGCCGGCGTCCGGGTCGCCGTCGCCGAGGTGTGGGCCCGGGGCGGGGCCGGTGCCGTGGAACTGGCCCGCCAGGTCACCGAGGCCATCGCCGAGGGGACCGCCTCGTACCGGTCCCTGTGGACGGAGACCATGGATGTCGAGGAGCGCATCGACGCCGTGGTGCAGCGGATCTACCGCGGCTCTCACGTGGAGTACGCCGCCGAGGCCAAGCGTCAGCTGGCCCAGCTCACCGAGGAGGGCTGGGGCCACCTGCCTGTGTGCATGGCCAAGACCCAGTACTCGTTCACGGACGATCCGAAGGTCCTGGGTGCCCCCACCGGTTTCGGCATCACGGTCCGCGAGCTCGTGGTCCGGCCCGGCGCCGGGTTCATCGTGGCCCTCACCGGGACCATGATGACCATGCCGGGGCTGCCCAAGGCGCCCGCCGCGGACGTCATGGACGTGGACGCGGACGGCCGCATCAGCGGCCTATTCTGACGCCTCTGACGCCTCCGCGGCCTCGGGCTGCTCCGCCCACCAGCGCAGCAGCTCCGCGCGGGCCACGTCCTCGTCGTGCGGCCCCTCGTCCAGTCGCCACTCCAGCAGGTGCTTGTAGGCCCGGCCCACCACGGGCCCGGGACGGATCCCCAGGATCTCCATGACCTGTGTGCCGTCCAGGTCCGGCCGCACCGCGTCCAGCTGCTCCTGTTCGGTGATCTCCTCGATCCGACGCTCCAGGTCGTCGTAGGCGTGTGCCAGGCGCTCGGCCTTGCGCCGGTTGCGCGTGGTCACGTCCGAGCGCGTCAGGGCGTGCAGCCGGGGCAGCAGCGGGCCCGCGTCGGTGATGTACCGGCGCACCGCCGAGTCCGTCCAGCCGGCGTCGCCGTAACCGTAGAACCGCATGTGCAGCTCCACCAGCCGGGCCACCGCCTTGATCGTGTCGTTGTCGAACTTCAGGGCCCGCATCCGCTGCTTGACCAGCTTGGCCCCCACCACGTCGTGGTGGCGGAAGGAGACCGCCCCGTTCGGTTCGAACCGCCGGGTCCCCGGCTTGCCGACGTCGTGCATCAGGGCCGCGAAGCGCAGGACGAAGTCCGGCGCGGGCACGTAGGTCCCCGACGGCGGCTCGAACTCGCGGTCCTCGGCCCCGGCGGTGGCCGGCTCCGGCCCGGCCCGTTCGGTGTCCCACCGTTCCCGGAGCCGCGCGGGGTACTCGTGGTCGATGGCCTGCTCCAGGACCGTCAGCGAGTGGTCGTAGACGTCCTTGTGGCGGTGGTGCTCGTCGGTCTCCAGCCGCAGGGCCGGCAGTTCCGGCAGCACGTGGTCGGCCAGGCCGGTGTCCACGAGCAGGTCGAGGCCGGCCCGGGGATGGGCGCCGTTGACGAGCTTGACCAGTTCCTCGCGCACGCGCTCGGCCGAGATGATGGAGATCCGCTCGGACATGGCGGTCATCGCCGCGACCACGGAGTCGTCCACGCCGATGCCCAGCTGGGAGGCGAACCGGGCCGCCCGCATCATGCGCAGCGGGTCGTCCGAGAAGGAGTCCTCGGGGGTCCCGGGGGTCCGCAACCGGCCGGCCGCCAGGTCCCGCACCCCGCCGAAGGGGTCCACCAGCTCCAGGGCCGGCAACCGGATGGCCATCGCGTTGACGGTGAAGTCGCGGCGCAGCAGGTCGTCCTCGAGCGAGTCGCCGAAGGCCACCTGCGGCTTGCGGGAGTCCGGGTCGTACTGTTCGGCGCGGTAGGTGGTGACCTCCAGTTGCCAGCCGTCCTTCGCGAAGCCGATGGTGCCGAATCTCCGCCCGATGTCCCAGTGCGCGTCCGCCCAGCGCCGGCCGATCCGCAGGGTGGTGTCCGGGTCGGCGTCCGTGGTGAAGTCCAGGTCCGGGGACACCCGGCCCAGGAACAGGTCGCGCACCGGCCCACCGACCAGGGACAGCTCGTGGCCGGCCTCCGCGAACAGGCGGCCGAGTTCGAGCACCACGCCCGGCAGCCTCGAGCCGGTGGGGAAGCCGGCGGGCAGGTCGACGTCGGCCGTGGAGACCGTCGTGCCCGGTCCGGTGGCGCGGCCGGTGCGGGCGGTCGTGGCGGACGGGGTCACGGGTGGCGTCGCGGGCGCGCCGGACAGGGGCTGGGATGCTGCAGAGGGATTCATCGTGTGGTTAAGGGTGCCAGATCCCACGCCCGGATCCGACACTCCGGAACGCGCCCGCGCGGGGCCGCTACAGTGGAACGCATGGCTCATCCCGTCCCGAGCGCGCCGAAGCGCACGCCGCTCACCGCATCGGTGGGCCGTCGCGTGCCTCGACGCCCCGGACAGCCCGGGGCCGGCGGGGAGACCGCCCCCGGCGTCCTGCCCACCGTGGAGGAGGTCTCCGCCGGCGGTGTGGTGGTCCGCAGGATCGGCGGCCGGCTCGAGGTGGCGATCATCGCCCGCTACAACCGGGGCGGACGCCTGGAGTGGTGTCTTCCCAAGGGCCACCCGGAGGGGTCGGAGACCCACGAGGAGGCCGCCATCCGTGAGGTGGAGGAGGAGACCGGCATCGCCGGGGAGGTCCTCGCCTCGCTGGGTTCCATCGACTACTGGTTCACGGTGTCCAGCCACCGCGTGCACAAGACGGTGCACCATTACCTGCTCAAGGCCACGGGCGGGGAGCTGACGACCGAGAACGACCCGGATCACGAGGCCGTGGACGTGGCGTGGGTGGAGCTGGACGTGCTCAACGCGAAGCTCTCCTTCCCCAACGAGCGCCGCATCGTGGACCTCGCCCGGGACGTGCTGCCCGATCATGAGGACCGTCTCCCGGACCTGCCGGACCGGGCACGGTGAGCCGGAACGCCACCACGGCAGTGACGGGCGCGGGCACCACCGAGAAGCTCGACGCCGGCAGCACCGCCCGCTCCAGCGCCATCATGGCCGCGGGGACCATGGCCTCCCGCGTCCTCGGCTTCGTCCGCACGGCCCTGCTGGCCGTGGCGATCGGTTCGACGGCCGTGGTCGCGGACATCTTCGAGACCGCCAACACCATCCCGAACATCATCTACATGCTGCTGGCCGGCGGCGTGTTCAACGTGGTGCTGGTCCCGCAGCTGATCAAGGCCGCGAAGAGACCCGACCAGGGTGCGGACTACACCTCCCGGCTGATCACCCTGGCGGTGATCGTCATGGCCGCGGCCACCCTGGTGATCACGGTCGCGGCGGCCCCCATCATCCAGTCGCTGACCAGCGGCTGGTCCGAGCCGAAGCTGGTCCTGGGCACGGCCTTCGCGCTGTGGACGTTGCCGCAGATCTTCTTCTACGGGCTGTACGCGGTCATCGGGCAGGTGCTCAATGCCAACGGCCGCTTCGGCGCGTACATGTGGGCCCCCGTGGCGAACAACGTGGTGGCGATCCTGGTGATCAGCCTCTACCTCGTCCTGTTCGGCTCCTTCACCGCCGGAGAGGACCAGCTGACCCAGTGGTCCACCGCCCAGACCGTCCTGCTCGCGGGTGGGCACACCCTGGGGATCGTGGTCCAGGCGCTCGTGCTGTTCATCCCGCTGAGCCGGCTGGGCCTGGGCCTGCGGCCGAAGTTCGGCTGGAAGGGGATGGGCCTGCGCTCGACCGGCCGGCTCGCCGCCTACACGCTGGTGACGATGATGGCGGGGAACATGGTCAACCTCCTGGTGGCCCGTCTGGTCTCCGGGGCCACCGAGGCGCGTTCGGACATCGACGTCACGGCCGGCACCGATGCCGCCGTCCAGGCCGCCTCGATCCCGGGCCTGTACGCCCTGAACACGGCCCAGCTCATCACGGTCCTGCCCCACTCCGTGTTCGTGCTCTCCCTGGCCACCGTGCTGTTCAACCAGCTCGCCCGCTCGCTGCACAACCGGGACCTGCCCGAGGCACTGCACACCGTCAGCCTGGGGTTGCGGAACTTCGCGGTGCCGATGATGTTCGCCATGGTCGTGGTGCTGGTGCTGGCCGGTCCCCTGGGTCGGATCTTCGCCGGATCCTCCGCTACCGCGGCCGCCTCGGGCGTGGCGATCGGCCAGTTGCTGGTGCTACTGGCCCTGGGCATGCCGTTCCGCTCCGCGCACATCTACCTGATGCGGGTGTTCTATGCCGACGAGAACGCCCGGGTCCCGATGATCGTGCAGGTGGGCACCGCGGCCTGCACCCTGGTGATCGCCTACATCGGCGGGCTGTTCATCCCGACCTGGACCATGGCGTACCTCATCGTCGCGGTGTTCACCGTCCTGCACGTGGCCCAGTTCGTCGCCGCGCACGTGCTGGTCCGCCGCCGCTACGGAGACTACGGCTCCGGTCAGGTCCTGGACACCTACCTGCGCACCGGGGTGGCCGCCGTCGTCTCCGGACTGGCCGGCGGGCTGGTCCTGTGGCTGATGGGCGGGTACTCCGGTGGATTCCCGTGGTCCTCGATCGTCAACGCCCTGGTCTCCTGTGCCGTGGTGGGCGCCGTGATGGCGGTGGTCTACCTCCTCGTGCTGCGGGCCATGCGCCTGCCGGAGCTGGCGGCGTTCCTGGGTCCCCTGGCCCGCCGGATCCCGGGGCTGGCACGGTGACTTTCCGCGTCTCATCCCGGCGGTTCACCCCCGCAGAGCCCGCGGGGGGTCGTAGCATGGTCCCGACCACACCCGGGCCGGCCGGTGTCCAGTCATGACTGACATGACCGAACAGCAGGGCAGGACGCGCTGCACCACCGTCGCCGCCCGGGCCACCGACCTGGAGGAGCACCGTGCCGCAGCCCATTGAAGAGGGAATGGTCCTGGGAGGCCGATACCTCGTCACCGGACACGTGCTGACCTCGGCGGACCAGGACATGGTCCTGGACGGTCGCGACCAGGTCCTCAACCGGGACGTCTCCATCCTGGTCGCCTCCTCCGACCACGCCTCGCAGGTGGCGGCCTCCGCCCGGGAACTGGCCACCGGTGAGCGCCAGGGCGCCATCCAGGTCCTCGATCTCGGCCTGAGCGAGGGCCGCACCTACCTCATCGCCGGCGGCAGTCCCGAACCGGACGAGTTGCTGGACATGACCCGCGAGCAACAGGTCTACGTGGAGCCGTTCCAGACCGACACCCTCGGTTCCGAGATCTTCGGCGAGGCCCGCACCTATGAGCCGCACGTGTACGAGGACGACGAGGACTACTACGAGGACCTCGACGACAGTTTCGCCGTGGAGGGCCCCGAGCGGCGCCGTCCCCGTTTCCTGAAGGGCATCTCGGAGCGGCTGAGCGAGCGCCTGGGATCCCACGATGCCGCGAAGGACGCCGTCTCCGGTGGAGGCGCCACCGCGGGCGCCGTTGCCGCCGGTCGGGATCGGGACGACGACGACCGCCCGGTGCACGACGGTGACGCCACCGGTCCGGACCCGTATCGTTCGGCGGTACGCCGCACGAACGAGAAGCCGCTCCCGGACACCGTCAGCGACGACGACTGGACCGGTACCCACGAGGTGGCCGTCGATCCCGGTCCCGCCCCTGACACCGCACCCCACACCGTGGCGGACCGTGCGGCCGACACCGGCAAGGTGCGCCGCACCGGCGTCGCCGGTGGTGCGGCGACGGGGACGGCGGCCGCTGCGGCTGCTGCCGCGGACACGGGGACCGGTCCGGGGTCCGCCGCTTCCGGTTCCGGGGCCGCGGCCGGCGCTGCCGCGGCTCAGGACACTCGGGACAGGAACACCGGGACCGAGCCGGACTCCGGCGCCAGGATGGAGCCCAAGGACCGCCAGGACGCCGATGTCGCCCCCCGGCGTCCGAAGGTCAGCCTGTGGTCGGACGACGAGGGCGACGACCCGGCAGGGCGGAAGGGCCGCGGTGGTGGCACCGCCGCGGCTGCGGGGCTGGCCGCCGGCGCTGCCACCGCCGCGACCGCAGCCGCTGCCGGTGACCGACGGGATGCGTCTCGCAACGCGGGTCCCGCGGCTTCCGCCGTCGGTGCGTCCCCGGACCACCGCGAGGACGTCGACGTCTTCGCGGACGACTATGAGGACGAGGACTACCAGGACGAGGACAAGCCGGGTGGCGCCCGCTGGATCCTGGGGGGCATCCTCGCCCTGGTGCTCGTCCTCGGGGCCGTCTTCGCCTTCAACCTGCTGGGCAACAATCGCGATCCCCAGGCCGGCCCCGGAGAGGACACCACGTCTTCCCCTGCCACCGGGGAACCCACCGAGCAGGAGGGGGCATCCGACCTGCCCGAGCCGGTGATCGCCGGGGCCACCCGGTTGGTGCCGGACAATCCGCAGCTGAGCGCTGACACGGACAACACGCTGGCCAACGCCATCGACGGCAACCCCGCGACTGCCTGGCAGACGTTCTCGTTCGCGCAGCCGGTGTTCGGCGGTTATGCCGACTCCATGGCGTTGGTGATCGAGCTCGAGGAGCCCAGCGCCATCAGCCAGGTCGACATCGCCCAGAACAACGGCAGCGGCGGTTCCTTCTCGGTCCTGCTGAACGACGCCCCCGAACTGGACGGGGCCAGCCAGATCGCCGAGGGTTCCTTCACCGGCCCCCAGGTCAGCGTTCCCGTGAGCGGTGAGAACGGCGCACCCGCCGAGGCGCGGTACGTGATCATCAACTTCACCGAGCTGCCGCAACTCTCCAATGCCTCCGCGAACCTCCCCTACGGCCTGCGGATCGCCGAAGTAGAGGTGCAGTAGCACCACCCCGGTCCGCCGGGGGAAACGCTGTTCCTCCGGGCGGTAGTGCGTGCGGTGCACGGAATAGGTTCCCCTATGGTGGTGTTCCACCCTAGAGAACCCCCTCACCGTGAAGGAAGTACTGTGACCGAGGCTGCTGAGTCCACCGACGTCGTGCGTGACGTCGTCATCATCGGATCGGGACCGGCGGGATACACCGCCGCGATCTACGCCGCACGCGCCAACCTGAACCCCCTCGTGGTGGCCGGCTCCGTGACCGCTGGTGGCGAGTTGATGAACACCACCGACGTGGAGAACTTCCCGGGCTTCCCCGAGGGGATCATGGGCCCCGAGCTGATGTCGCACCTGGAGAAGCAGGCGACCCGGTTCGGAGCGGAGGTCCTCTACGAGGACGTCGTCAACGTTGACCTCACGGCCGAGCCCAAGGTGGTGACCCTGGGCAACGGCACCGAGTTCCGCAGCCACGCGGTCATCCTGGCGACCGGATCCGCCTACCGCGAGCTCGGAGTGGACGGCGAGAAGCGCTTCTCCGGACACGGTGTCAGCTGGTGCGCCACCTGCGACGGCTTCTTCTTCCGCGACCAGAACATCGCCGTCGTCGGCGGTGGGGACTCCGCCATGGAGGAGGCACTCTTCCTGACGAAGTTCGCCTCGACCGTCACCGTCATCCATCGCCGGGATGAGCTGCGGGCCTCCAAGACCATGGCAGACCGCGCGCTGGCCCATGAGAAGATCAACTTCGTGTGGGACACCGAGGTCACCGGACTGGACGGCGAGGACAAGCTCAAGAGCCTCAGCCTGCGCAACCTCAAGACCGGTGCCGAGTCGACCCTGGACGTCACCGGCCTGTTCGTCGCCATCGGTTCTGACCCGCGGGTCGATCTGGTCCGGGACCAGGTCGAGCTGACGGACAAGGGGACCATCAAGGTCGAGTACCCCAGCTCCCGCACCTCCGTCCCCGGAGTCTTCGCCGCCGGCGACGTCACCGACCCCACCTATCGTCAGGCCATCACGGCGGCAGGCAGTGGCTGCGTGGCCGCCCAGGACGTCGAACACTACCTCGCGGACGTCAAGGACCTGGCCGCCGCTGCGCGGTAGCGTGTCGGCACCACACACTCGGGTGGACCTCCGGTCCACACCATCGAACACCGAAACCAGGAGGAACCATGAGCACCATTGACGTCACCGACCAGGACTTCCAGGAGAAGGTCCTGAACTCGGACAAGCCCGTACTGGTCGACTTCTGGGCCGAGTGGTGCGGCCCCTGCCGCATGCTCACTCCCGTGCTGGAGGAGCTGGCCGTCGAGAACGCAGACAAGATCACCGTGGCCAAGCTGAACGTGGACGACAACCCGCAGGCAGCCTCCACCTACGGGATCACCAGCATCCCCGCCGTGATGGTCTTCAAGGGAGGCGAGAAGGTCGCCACCTCCATCGGCGCGAAGCCGAAGCAGGTCCTGGAGGCCGAGTTCGCCGAATACCTCAAGTGACGAGTCACGACTGAACCTCGTTCACAATAAGGCCCCGTTCCCCCAGGGAACGGGGCCTTATTGGTTGTTGAGGATGCCCATCAGCCCAATACTCATGTTCTAACACACGATTAGACCTTCGATGCTTTAGCCCCTGACGGATTGATCAGGTCCATGATGCGATTGAGGTCTTCCACGGAGGCGAAGTCGATGGCGATCTTCCCCTTGCGGGCACCCAGGGTGATCTTGACCGTGGTGTCCAACTGGTCCGTCAGGGAATTGGCCAGGTAGTCCAGCCGCTCGTGCCGTTCCGTCCGGGGCCTGCGGGGCTTCGACGTGGCCTGCCTGACACCCTCGTGCAGTGACACCAATTCCTCGGTGGCGCGAACGGACAGTCCCTCGGACACGATCTTCTGTGCCAGCTTCTCCATCTCACCCGGATCGGCCAGCCCCAGCAGCGCCCGGGCATGCCCAGCGGACAGGACACCGGACGCGACCCGGCGCTGCACCAAGGGCGGCAGCTTGAGAAGCCTCAGGGTGTTGGAGATCTGTGGACGAGAGCGCCCGATACGATTCGACAGCTCATCCTGCGTGCACTCGAAGTCCTCCAGGAGTTGCTCATAGGCAGCGGCCTCCTCCAGGGGGTTCAGCTGGCTGCGGTGCAGGTTCTCGAGAAGGGCGTCGCGGAGCAGGGCGGTATCAGCAGTATGCCGGACGATCGCGGGAATGTGCTCCAGGCCGGCCCGCTGACTCGCACGCCAGCGCCGCTCACCCATGACCAGTTCGTAGGGACTTGATCCCTCAACGGGGCGGACCACGATCGGTTGGAGTACCCCGACCTCACGGATGGACGCCACCAGCTCGTCCATGTCGTCCTCGTCGAAGACCTCTCGGGGCTGACGGGGATTGGGGTGGATGTCCGCCACGGCGATGGAACGCAGTTCCGCGGTCCCAGCGGTCCCGGAGAACTGAGTCTCCGCAGCGAGGCGAGTGACGATCTCGGGTGACTCGCGCGAGTCGGTCGCATCCGGAGCTTGGTCAACCGTTTCCGATTGATCTGTGGCGGGCCCGACAGGGGGCTGCTCGGCGTTCTTGGGCGACCGCACGGTCCGCGGCTCCAGTGACGGCATGGTCGGGCGCCGGCGTCCGTTCGAGGACGTGGCGGGCCGAGCGCCCTGGTTCCGCTCTCCCGTCCCAGCATGTGACTCGGTCCTGCGATCCGGGAAGAAGACGTCGACGGGTCGCCGCGCCTCGCGAGCATGCGCTTGTTGGGCAGGGGCAGGCTCCGGCGTGCTCAGGTACCGCTGAGCGACGCCGTCCTCAGAAGCCTGCCGTCCCTCGCCCACCCCATCCTGTGGTGGGTGTGCGGGCTGCGGTTCGGTTGCGATGTTCAGCTCGTCATCGTGCTTTTGGTCCGACGCTGACTCCACCGCATCGGAATCCGTGCCCGCGGGAGTGTTCTCGGCATCGACCACGGGTGATTGAAGACTTCCGCCGGACGGGGACGTCGGCGTCTCCTCGGGCGCAGGGGACGCGGACGAGTCGTCGGACTCCCTGAGATCCTCGTCGGGGACAGTGCTCTGAATGAGCGCTCCTAGTCCCCGACCTAGTCCACGCCGGTTCTTCTTCACGCATCCTCCTCAGATCGCGACAACGTCACCCTCCATTCTAGGTTGTTTCACGTGAAACCGCAGATCTCGGCCCTCCGCGCGGGTCGGGGAGGGCGTCTACGGGCCTTTGAGGGACGACACCTCTTGCACGGCACCACCCGTGAACCGAAAGGCGCATCCACCTCCCATGAGAAGTATGAGGGGTGTTCCACGTGAAACGTGTCCCGAGAGGCGTTCCGTAGGGTCAGAACGGCGTTATCGGTTGTCCCGCTCGCGAGAGTTCACTGTGCTGCTGTGTCGCGCTGTGCGAGGGCGACTCGAATAGCGTTTCACGTGGAACAGGAGACACGAGTTGACCGGTCCCGCCAACAGCACCACCAGGCTCCGCCCACTGGCCCACTCATGCCACGTCCATGGGTCGTTCCCAACGCGGACGGTGGGCGCTCCCCGCGGGAGGCTAATGAGATGACAGGGATTTCCCGATTCACCCCCGCGGCCTAGGGCCCCGAGGGTACTGCTGCCGATCCTTCGACGGCTACCCGGAAACGTCCACGTGGCGAACGCCATACCTCCACGCCGCGAGTTCTGACGCGATGACTGGAACCTGGGGCACCGTTCCACGTGAAACACCGTAGGCCGGCCCGGAGGTCATGCGCCCCTCCGCCGGCTATCACCACGTGGGCTGGTCAGTTCGCCGGTAGACAGAGAGGATGTCTGAATGCGTCGATAAAGGCACGGCGACACCGCCTCCAAACATGCCACGTTTCCCTCCCGGGGACGCCCAGGATTGAATGTGGGCAGTCGGTCTCCGCCGCGAACGGGGTTCCGCTTGTGGACGAGACGCCGTTCTCGCGCGCGAGGCGCCGGTCTGGTTCCACGTGAAACACCCGCCCCTGATCCCGTCGCCGTCCCCGCGAGGGTGTGGCCAGCTGGCTGGGGGGTGTTTCACGTGAAACGACCGTGCTCATCGCTTACTGGAAGACCCTTCTCCGGTGATGCCCCCGTGGCTGCTCGCAACGGGTGACGCCGTAACCAGAACCATCCGCGCGCCAGCCAGTGCGATCACCCGTCGAGGGTCTTTGTGGACTCGAGAAGAAACGCCCCCGTCCTCGGCGCGGACAACCGCTTCATATACAACGTCCACCTGCCTGAGACCCCAGTGGGTCTGCACTCCAGACCCTGATCGAGGGTCCGGGCCTCCTCGACATCACCGTGAGGGATAGTGGACCGAGGCCACCCCCTGGTACTCCATCATCCCGAGGCTTCGCGCGAGGTCATCGCTCCGCGACGTGTCCACGCGCAGGGGAAGAAGTGGACGAGCCAGGTACTGACGACCCGATCGGCCCATGCAGTTCGAGGGCGGTTTCACGTGAAACGGTGCTCTTTCCTCCCGGAGACGGGAGCTCGGAGCGCAGGGAGCTAAGTGCGCAGCCGCCAACGCCGCCGCTCCCTGGCCCGCCACCCTTGGGCGGTGCTGTCCCTACCGCGGCTCTGGTGCCACCGATGCCATGAAAGAGCCGACCCGGTACCCGCGACAGCCGCCTCGGGGCCCGGTGTGCCGAACGCTGGCCTGCACCACCGAGTGCGTTTCACGTGTAACCAAAGCGAGGGAAATACCCCAGGTCGATCAGAGATCATGCTGACCGTCAGAGAGCAGGAATGCATGACTCATCACGGTGGGGGACGGCCCTATCGTAGGGCTTCACGTGAGACTACCCAGCGTTAAGTGACGCGGGGTAACTCCCGAGAAGTCTGTTTAGTAGACAACCTCAAACACTTGACAACCAAACAGCCCATCAGGGACGCCGGCGCACCTCGTGCTTCACGACGTGAAGCCCAGGACGACGAACCGCTGACTAGACGAGAGCACTGCCTCCAGCCGGTCAGTCAGTACCCGGACGCGTGACCTCGTTCGGCGATCTCCACCGCAGCCTCCCGGTAGGAGAGGGCTCCCGTCGACTGGGGATCGTAGGTGAGGACCGACTGCTGGTAACTCGGCGCCTCTGAGATCCGGACATTGCGCGGGATCACTGCACTGAGCACCTCATTGGGGAAGTGCTCACGGACTTCCGAGGCCACCTGCGTGGCCAGGTTCGTCCGACCGTCGTACATGGTCAGCAGGATCGTGGAGACCCGCAGCGCGCCATTGAGGTGCTTCTGGATCATCTCGATGTTCTTGAGGAGTTGGGACAGGCCCTCCAGGGCGTAGTACTCCGTCTGGATCGGGATGAGGACCTCACCGGCCGCCACGAACGCGTTGACCGTGAGTAGCCCCAGGCTCGGGGGGCAGTCGATGAAGACGAAGTCCAGGCGCGGCAGCCCCTCCCTCTCACGGTGCGCGAAGTACGACTTCAGCGCGCGGGACAGGCGCTGTTCCCGGGCCACGAGAGAGACCAGTTCGATCTCGGCTCCGGCAAGGTCGATCGTCGCGGGCGCCACGATCAGGCCGTCGACATCGGGGCACGGCTGAACGACGTCCGCCAGGGGCAGCTCGTCGATCAGTACGTCGTAAACACTGTCAACATCGGAGGTGTGCGGAATGGCCAGGGCGGTGGAGGCATTTCCTTGTGGATCGATGTCCACCACCAGCACCTGCATCCCGGCGCGGGCCATCGCGGCGGCCAGGTTCACGCTGGTCGTGGTCTTCCCGACCCCGCCCTTCTGGTTCGACACCGTGATGATGCGCGTCTCACGCGGCCTGGGGAGCTTCCGGGAACGCAGCTTGGCCCGGCGGCGGCTCTCCTGGGCGGCCTCCGGAGTCAACGGGGTCAAGCCCTCAGGACCCCCGTCGGACACCACGGACGGCTCAGTTCCACGTGCAACACCTGACTCATCGGTCAAGAAAACAACCTCCCGAGGTTGATAAGACAGCGACCTCGATCATCGAACGGATCGATCGGCGTATCCAGCCTACTGCTCAGCGGCCCCGCCCGACGGCGACCCGTACGACCGTGGTCGGTTCGGCGAGCAGGTCCCCACCCACGGTCTCGATCACCGGGGCGGAACACTTGTGCTTCTTCAGCACCTTGGCGGCCGTCCGGACCTCGTCGGCGGCGCTGCGCCCCTTGATCGCCAACAGTTCCCCGCTGCCCTGGAGCAGTGGCACGGTCATCGGCACGAGGGTCTTCAGGGCGGAGACGGCACGAGCCGTGACCACGTCCACGACGACGTTGCCCACCACCTGTTCGGAGCGGGCCCGGACAACGTCAACGTTCTCGAGGCCGAGGTCATCCACCACCATGTCCAGCCAGGCGACCCGACGCTCCAACGGTTCGATCAGGATGAACTGGCAGTCCGGACGGGCCAGGGCCAGGGCGAGACCGGGCAGGCCGGCACCGGAGCCGACATCGGCCACCAGCGCACCCTCCGGCAGCAGGTCACCGACGACGGCACAGTTCAGCACGTGCCGTTCCCACAGGCGGGGGACCTCACGCGGGCCCAGCAGGCCCCACTCGATCCCGGTCGACGCCAGGTGCTCCACGTAGCGCCGGGCCAGGTCGAGACGATCTCCGAAGAGCTCCTCGGCCGCCTCCAGCAGGTCACCGGACAGCGCCGGCGGCTCCTGGACGCCTTCCTCGATCGGATCAGTCACCGGCGGAGACCACCACGTGCCGGCGGGGTCCTTCGCCCTCGGACTCGCTCACCATGCCTGCGTCGGCGATGACGTCGTGGACGACCTTGCGCTCGTAGGCACCCATGGGCTTGAGGTGGACCGGTTCACCGGTCTGGCGGACCTGCTCCACGGCGTCCTGTGCCTCGGCCTCGAGCTCGGTGGCCCGGCGGGCCCGGTAACCGGCGATGTCCAGGACCAGACGGGAGCGGTTGCCGGTCGCGGAGAGCACGGCAAGACGGACGAGCTCCTGCAGGGCCTCCAGGCCCTTCCCGTCCCGGCCCACGAGGTCGCGGAGGCGGTCATCCCCGTCCTCGGCGATCACGGACAGGTAGGTGCGGCCGTTGCGGACCTCGATGTCGATGTCCCCGTCGATGTCGGAGATGTCCAGGAGTTCCTCGACGTAGTCGGCGGCGATGTCACCCTCCTCCTCGAGGCGTTTCGCCGTCCTGGATGCGGAGGCCTCCGACCCGTCCGGGTCGTCCGCACCGGAGCCCTCGGAGTCCTCGACGGAGTCAGCCGCGGCCTCGTCGACCGTGGTGTCCGCAGGCTGGCCGACGGTGTCGACCACGGCGCGCTCGACCGACTCATTGGCGACCTCCACGGAGTCCGTGGTCTCCGGGACGTCCCCGTGGGGCGATGCTGACACGTCGGTCATCACTTTCTCCTCTTCTTGGTCTGCCGCTTGGGCTGCTGGCGCTGGCCGGCCTGCTGCACCCGGGCAGCCTCCGCCTCGGCCTTCGCCGCAGCCTCCTGGGCGGCCTTGCCCACGGGCGGCAGTCCCTTGGCCGCGCGTCGCTCATTGAGCTCGCGCTCGGCCAGCGAACCGGGGGTCGGGTTGTTGCGGATGATCCACAGCTGCTGCCCCACGGCCCAGAAGTTGGTGGCCGTCCAGTAGATGAGCACGCCGATGGGGAAGTTGATGCCACCGATGCCGAACACCAGCGGGAGGATGTAGAGCATGAACTTCTGCGACTGGGCGAACGGCCCGGTCATCGCCGCCTCGGACATGTTCTTGCTCATCAGCATCTTCTGCATGTAGAACTGCGAGGCCGTCATGAGGATGATCATGACGAGCGAGACGATGATGACGGCCACGTTCAGGTTCTCGCCCATCGAGCCCAGGAACGTGGACTGCATGGGCGCGCCGAGGAAGATGGCATCGCCGAAGGACCGGATCTGGTCCGCGCTCAGGGCGGCCTCGCCCTCACCCCGTTCGGCAGCCGCTCCGGCCCCGGAGAGGATCTGGAACAGCGCGAAGAAGAACGGCATCTGCACGAGCATCGGCAGGCAGGCCGCGAACGGACTGGTGCCATGCTCCTTGAACAGGGCCTGCTGCTCCATCGCCATGGCCTGACGGGACAGCTGATCGGTCTTGCCCTTGTACTTGGCCTGCAGCTTCTGGATCTCGGGCTGCATCGCCTGCATGGCACGCTGCGACTTGATCTGCTTGACGAACAGCGGGATCAACAGGGTGCGGACGAGGATCACCAGCAGGATGATCGACAGCGTCCAGGTGAGACCGCTGTTGGGGTCCATGCCGAGCCAGTCCAGGACGGTGTGGAAAGCACCGAGGATCCAGGACATCACCCACTTGAAGGGCCAGAGAATGATTGCGAAGAAGTCCATGGTCTCCTACTGCTCCTCCGGCGGATCCGGCGGAATGACGGGATGGTTCAGGTCAATGATCTTGGGTCTGCGTCCCGGTGGCCAAATCCTGCGACCGGGCGGGACGGCGTCGACCCCGCCGCTGGACCACGGGTGGCACCGGGCCAGCCGGCGGGCCGAGAGCCACGCACCGCGCGTCGCTCCGTGGACGTGCACCGCCTCCAGCGCATAGGCCGAGCAGGACGGGAAGTAGCGGCACACCTGGCCGTAGGTCGGCGAGATCACCGCACGGTAGGCCATCAGCAGCCAGCCGAGCAGCATCGACGGCAGGGCGCGCAGCGGTCCCCAGACGGTGGATCCCGGCAGGGTCGTGAAGGGGGACTGGTCGGTCACGGTGCTGTCACCGCGGTCCGGCGTCGGCCCTCGGCCTTGCGCAGTGCGGAGGACAGGGCGGAGTCCAGGTCCTTCTTCAGGCTGTCCCAGTCCGCCTCGCCCGACGGCGGCAGGGCGCGCACCACGATCGTCGCGCCCGGGTGCCCCCTGAGGGGGCCGTTGAACTGTTCCGCGACCGCGGCCCGGAGCCGGCGCTTGACCCGGTTGCGGGTCACCGCGTTCCCGACCGCCTTGGAGACGACGAAACCGGCCCTGAGGGGGCCGGCGTCGGGATCCAGGGGGTAGGCGGACACGACAACGTTCCGACGCCCTGCCCGGGCGCCGGAACGCAGTGTCTGGGAGAAGTCCGCGGGGGTGCGTACCCGTCTGTCGCGGGGCAGCACGCCGTCGTGTCCGCTCTACTGGCCAGCCTCAGGCTGGGTCAGGCGGACAGTTCGGTGCGGCCCTTGGAACGGCGGGTCGCCAGGATGGCGCGGCCGGCGCGGGTGCGCATCCGGGCGCGGAAACCGTGCTTCTTGGCACGGCGGCGGTTATTCGGCTGAAAAGTCCGCTTGCTCACTTTGAATTCTCCACAACGTGTGTATGCGCCCGGACCCGTTGTACCTGGGGGAAGAACCGGTAGACGCTCTGACTAGGACTTCCCCGTACGGGACTCCGGACCGTATGGGCTGGGCCCGGACCGGTGTCCGCCGGCTGTCGGCGCTCCGCGACCGGACCAGGAACACCTGGACGGTTCTGCGCATGCGCAATCAGCCCCACGGGGACCAACCAAGTTTACGGAGGCCCACGAGCCAAGGTCAAATTGCCCTCGGGCCCACCGGGGCCCACGCACCCTTCCTGCGCCGTCCCCTCCGGTGCCCCTCGGCTCTCCCCTCGATGTCCCCGGGCCCTCGCGGAGCAGCACGCGCCACCGGCCATCGACACTCCCGGGCCCGTTGCAGCGAGTCCACATCCCCTGCCGCGTCATCCCGGGAGGGGAGCCACGGTCATCCACAGGGTTATCCACCCCCTGTGAATAACCCTGTGGATTACCGGTAGACTCGAGGCCTACCCCGTCAGGAAGGACCCCCACACCCCATGGTCGCAGATGAGGCTGTCAGCAGCTCGTGGCGCAAGGTGGTCCGTACCCTGGAGGAGGACGACAGGGTCTCTCCCCGGCAGCGCGGGCACATCGGACTGGCCCAGGCACAGGGGCTGATCGGCAATACCCTGCTGCTGGCCGTCCCCAACGAACTCACCCGCGAGGTGTTGCAGACGCAGCTGAAGGACTCCCTCGCGGCCGCGCTGCAGGACGTGTTCCGCACCGAGATCCTCTGCGCGTACTCGATCGATTCCACGCTCACCGCCCCCCTGGAGTCCGAGCCCCCGAGGCCGGCCCAGGCCGCACCGGTCCAGGAGATCCCCCTGGCCCGCTCGGCGGGTTCACCGGTGCGGTCGATGCCGCCGGCACCCGCCCCGGCGCCGCCGTCCACCTCCGACGAGACGAGCCGGCTGAATCCGCGGTACCACTTCGAGACCTTCGTGATCGGTTCCTCGAACCGGTTCGCGCACGCCGCGGCCAACGCCGTCGCCGAGGCCCCGGCCAAGGCGTACAACCCGCTGTTCATCTACGGTGAGTCCGGCCTGGGCAAGACGCACCTGCTCCATGCCATCGGGCACTACGCGCGGCACCTGTACCCGGGGCTGCGGGTGCGCTACGTGAACTCCGAGGAGTTCACCAACGACTTCATCAACTCCATCCGCCACGACGAGGGCGCCAGCTTCAAGCAGGTGTACCGCAACGTGGACATCCTGCTCATCGACGACATCCAGTTCCTGGCGGACAAGGAAGCCACCGTCGAGGAGTTCTTCCACACCTTCAACACGCTCTACAACAACAACAAGCAGGTCGTGATCACCTCCGACCTGCCGCCCAAGCAGCTCTCCGGCTTCGAGGACCGGCTGCGCTCCCGCTTCGAGTGGGGGCTAATCACGGACATCCAGCCGCCGGACCTCGAGACGCGCATCGCCATCCTGCGCAAGAAGGCCGAGGCCGAGGGACTGACCGCTCCGCCCGAGGTCCTCGAGTACATCGCGTCCAACATCTCCACGAACATCCGTGAGCTGGAGGGGGCGCTGATCCGCGTCACCGCCTTCGCCTCGCTCAACAAGCAGCCCGTGGGCATCCAGCTGGCCGAGCAGGTGCTCAGGGACCTGATCACGGACGAGGATGCCCACGAGATCACGGCGCCCACGATCATCAACGAGACGGCGGCCTACTTCAACCTGACGATGGACGAGCTGGTCTCGAAGTCCAGGACCCGGACCCTGGTCACGGCCCGGCAGATCGCGATGTACCTGCTGCGCGAGCTCACCGAGATGTCCCTGCCCAAGATCGGCCAGGAGCTGGGCGGTCGTGACCACACCACCGTCATCCACGCGGATCGGAAGATCCGCGAACTCATGGCGGAACGGCGCACCATCTACAACCAGGTCACCGAACTGACGAACCGGATCAAGCAGCAGCAGCGCTCACGCTGATCGAGCTTGACCGCCATCGGCCGTCGCTGACCGCGGTCAAGTGAGCGACCTTCACCCTTAACTACAAGGTCGTTCCACAGGACGATCGGGGCCGATGGCGGCTTTACACCGTCGTTGTCCACAGTTATCCACACCTTTCCACAGGCTCAGGCCCGGTATTTCGTAGACCAACCCACAGCTGTGGATAAACCTGTGGATGCTTAAGTGGAGGACCGGGGTCGGGTTCTGGATAACCGGGTGGTCCCCTGTGAATTCACGGATTTCGGCGCCGAAGTTGTGCACAATGGACTCACAGGACGGCCGAAGAGGATCCACCGGGGCATCCACAGGCCCATCCGCGGCCCCGGGCCATCCAGGTGGGTTATCCACAGTTTCCACAGCACTTATTAACACTACTAATCCCTGTTAATAGAAAAATCCCAAGAACATTAACGCTGCGCCTCCGCACCGACCGGACCCCACCCTCGTCCACGCCGCCGCTGTCCCTGAATCACATCAGCGGCGATTTTTGTGTCATTCGCGGCATCGGCGAGTCACGGTAAGCTGACACGGCACCCGGTCATCGGTGTGTACGAGGGGCTCCAGGCGGGTGGACGTCCCGGTGGAGCCGAACGACAAGACCTGCCGTCTGCGAGAAAGGCGGATACTTCTGTGAAGTTCACCGTTGAGCGGGACATCCTGACGGACGCCGTGTCCTGGACCGCCCGATCCCTGTCGCCCCGCCCCCCGGTGCCGGTCCTGTCAGGACTGCTCATCACCGCCGAGGACGGTCTCGTCTCCATCGCCAGCTTCGACTACGAGACCTCGGCGCAGCTGGAGATCGAGGCGGACATCGAGACCCCCGGCAAGATCCTCGTCTCCGGGCGCCTGCTCAATGACATCGTCCGATCGCTGCCGGCCGCACCCGTCACCGTCGAGACCGAGGGCTCCAAGGTCATCGTGACGTGCAGGAACTCGCGGTTCGACCTGGCCACCATGCCCGTCGAGGAGTATCCCGCCCTCCCCGAGCTGCCCGAGTCGGCTGGCACGGTGGACGGCACTGCCTTCGCCCACGCCGTCGCGCAGGTCACCGTCGCCGCCTCGAAGGACGACACCCTGCCCATCCTCACCGCCGTGAAGCTGGAGATCGAGGGAGACCGGATCACGTTCCTGGCCACGGACCGTTACCGCCTGGCGCTCAAGGAACTCACCTGGTCCCCGGCTGACCCCTCGATCTCCACCTCACTGCTGGTGAAGTCCCGGACACTGACTGAGGTCGCCAAGTCCCTGGCCGGCGGCGGGGACCTGGAGCTCCGCCTGCCGAAGGAGACCTCCACCTCGGACCTGGTCGGCTTCTCCTCCGGCGGCCGCCGCACCACGAGCGTGCTGGTGGACGGCGAGTACCCCAAGATCCGTGCCCTGTTCCCGGAATCGAGCCCGATCCACGCCGTGGTGGCGACCGGCCCGCTGGTCGAGGCCGTGAACCGCGTGAAGCTCGTCGCCGAGCGGAACACCGCCGTGCGGATGGTGTTCACCGACGGCCAGGTCGCCCTGGACGCCGGTACCGGCAACGACGCCTCGGCCAACGAGTCACTGGATGCGGCCCTCGAGGGCGATGAGATCACCGTCGCCTTCAACCCCTCCTACCTGGGCGAGGGACTGAACGTCATCGACGCCCCCTACGTGCGGTTCTCCTTCACCACCGCTCCGAAGCCGGCCCTGATGACGGCCCAGCAGGAGCCGGATGCACCGGAACAGGACGACTACCGGTACCTCGTCATGCCGGTTCGCCTGACCCACTGACGACAAGCAGGCCGCAAGCTTCGTGCATCTGTCCCACCTCTCCCTCACCGACTACCGGTCATACCACCGGGCCGAGCTCGACCTGGCGCCCGGTCCCAACGTCCTCGTCGGGTCGAACGGAGTGGGCAAGACCAACGTCGTCGAGGCCATCGGCTACCTGGCCACCCAGGAATCGCACCGGGTCTCCCACGACGCCCCCCTGGTGCGCTTCGGTGCCACCCAGGCCATCATCCGCGGCCGGGTCCACCGAGGTGACCGGGCGGTCGCCGTCGAGATCGAGATCAATCCGGGCAGGTCGAACCGGGCGGCCATCAACCGCGGGGCACCGCAGCGGGCGCGGGAGGCACTGGGACTGCTGCGCTCCGTCCTCTTCGCCCCGGAGGACCTGTCCCTGGTCAACGGCGATCCCACGGTGCGCCGGCGGTTCCTCGACGACCTGGTGGTCCAGCTCCGTCCTGCCCTCGGAGACGCCCGCAGTGACTACGACCGTGTCCTGCGCCAGCGCAACGCGCTGCTGAAGAACGCCAAGGCCTCCCGGACCTGGTCGGAGGAGCACGACCACACCCTGGCCGTCTGGGACGAGCACCTCTCCCGCGCCGGCGCCCGGGTGCTCAATGGCCGGCTCCATGTCCTGCAGATGCTCGCCGTGCCACTGACCGAGTCCTACGCGGCCCTCGCGCAGGGGCGGAAGGCGGCGGGGTTCACCTACGAGTCGACGGTCCCGCTGGCCGGTGGCCAGCACGGGACCGTTCCCGGTGAGCAGGAGCTCTACGAGGCGCTGCTGACCGAACTCGAGTCCCACCGGAAGCGGGAGCGGGATCGCGGGGTCACCCTCGTCGGCCCCCACCGGGACGACCTCGCCCTGACCCTGGGGCCGGCTCCGGCCAAGGGCTTCGCCTCCCACGGCGAGACCTGGTCGATGGCCCTGGGCCTGAAGCTGGCCAGCTACCGGGTGCTGATCGCGGATGACCCGGACCCCGACGCCCGGCCCGTGCTCATCCTGGACGACGTCTTCGCCGAGCTCGACGAGGGACGACGGGCCCGGCTGGCCGCCCTGACCGCCGATGCCGGGCAACTGATCGTGACGGCGGCCGTGGCCGGGGACATCCCCGGTGAACTGGCCGGGCCGCGGATCGGCGTGAGCCTGGGCGAGGACGGCAGCATGCTGGATGCGGAGGGGACGCCGTGAGCGATCCGATGGGCCCGCCCGCGGAGCGGGGGCGGGGCCGGCACCCGGGGCATCCGGCGAGGATCCTCCCGCACCACCGGTCGAGGAACCCGACGCCGCCCTGGTCGCCCTCAACCGGGTGCGCCAGGCCGCTGCCGCCCGGGGTGAGATCCGCCGTCGTACCCCCGGCGCCGGCAGGGCGGGGGCCGCTGCCGCACAGGGAGCCGGCGGCCCGGACCGCGCAGGCCAGGGGGGCCGACGCCGGGCCCCGTCACCGGACGCCCGGGATCCGCGCATGCTCGGGGACGTGTTCGGCCGGCTGGTGACGGACCGGGGATGGACTTCGCCCGTCGCCGTCGGGTCCGTGCTGTCCCGCTGGGACGAACTCGTGGGGGCGGACATCGCGCTGCACTGCCGTCCGGAGAGCTTCGAGAACGAGGTTGTGGCCGTCCGTTGCGACTCCACGGCCTGGGCCACCCAGCTCAAGCTCCTCACCCCGGCCCTGTTGCAGCGTTTCGAGCAGGCGCTGGGCCCGGGGATCGTGACCAGTCTCAAGGTCTCCGGCCCGGCCGCACCGTCCTGGCGCAAGGGTCCCCGGGTGGTGCGGGGGCGGGGTCCGAGGGACACCTACGGGTAGAACCCGTGGACGGCGATCTGAGGCTCTCATCACCCGGAAGGCGGGCCGGGACCGGGAGACGGGATTGCGGGTGGACCGGAAGGCCGGTTCCGCCCGTCTGGCGGCATGTTCTGCCTTCGGCGCACCCACAGATGGCCCCGGTGAGGGGCCTTCTGCAGTAGGATGTGAAGGACGTCCTGTCGATTCCGGTCCACCCGGACCCGGGCCCAGCCCGGGCCAGCATGCGGAGACGTCCAGATCAGTCCCCGAACCGAGGAGCCGTAGACGCCCGTGGCCGAAGAGAACAACGGCACTGACCAGAGCGGCACCCCGCAGGATCCCGCCGCGACCGGACCGGACGCGCAGGCCCAGGCGCCGGACGCCACCGCTTCGGACCCGCAGGCCATGTCCTCGGAGATCACGCAGGCCACCCGGAAGGTGGAGCACGAGTACGGCGCCGGGGACATCACGGTCCTCGAGGGACTCGAGGCCGTCCGCAAGCGCCCCGGCATGTACATCGGTTCGACCGGCCCCCGGGGCCTGCACCACCTGGTCTACGAGGTCGTGGACAACTCAGTGGACGAGGCCCTGGCCGGGTACTGCGACACCATCCACGTCACCCTGCAGGCCGACGGCGGCGTCCGGGTCCAGGACAACGGGCGCGGTATCCCGGTGGACCTGCACCCCACCGAGGGCAAGCCCACCGTCGAGGTGGTCATGACCATCCTGCACGCCGGCGGCAAGTTCGGCGGTGGCGGTTACGCCGTCTCCGGCGGCCTGCACGGCGTGGGCATCTCGGTGGTGAACGCGCTGTCCGCGCGCGTGGACACCGAGATCCGGCGCCAGGGCCACGTCTGGCGGATGAGCTTCGCGAACGGTGGCGTGCCCCAGGGCGAGCTGGTCAAGGGTGAGGAGACCGACACCACCGGAACCACCCAGGTGTTCTACCCGGACCCGGAGATCTTCGAGTCCGTGGTCTTCGACTTCGAGACGCTGCGCGCCCGGTTCCAGCAGATGGCCTTCCTCAACAAGGGCCTGCGCATCACGCTGACGGACGAGCGCCTGATCGAGACCAACGAGGTCCAGCAGGACGAGATCGCCGGGGACACGGACGGCGACGGCGCCCCGGACACCACCGCGGACGCGGAGCCGGCGCAGGCGGCGGCCACGATCGGCCACGACCTGGAGACGCCGCGGAAGCGGACCGTCGACTACAAGTACGACCACGGCCTGCTGGACTACGTCGGGCACCTCAACGCCAACAAGAAGGTCGAGATGGTGCACGAGGACATCATCGCCTTCGAGACCGAGGACACCGAGCGCAAGATGGCCGCGGAGGTGGCCATGCAGTGGACCACCGCCTACTCCGAGTCGGTGCACACCTACGCGAACACCATCAACACCCACGAGGGCGGCACCCACGAGGAGGGCTTCCGCGCCGCCCTGACCTCCCTGGTGAACCGGTACGCCCGGGACAAGGAACTGCTCAAGGCCAAGGACGACAACCTCTCCGGGGACGACGTCCGCGAGGGCCTGACCGCGGTGCTGTCCATCAAGCTCTCCGAACCCCAGTTCGAGGGACAGACCAAGACGAAGCTGGGCAACTCCGAGGCCAAGGGCTTCATCCAGAAGATCGTCTCCGACCAGCTCGGGGACTGGCTCGAGCGCAACCCCGGCCCGGCCCGGGACATCATCCGCAAGGCCCAACTGGCCTCGCAGGCGCGGATGGCCGCCCGCAAGGCGCGGGACAACGCCCGGCGCAAGTCGCCGCTGGAGTCCTTCGGCATGCCGGGCAAGCTGGCCGACTGCTCGTCCAAGAACCCGGTCGAGTGCGAGGTCTACATCGTGGAGGGCGACTCGGCCGGCGGCTCGGCGAAACAGGGCCGCAACCCCACCACCCAGGCCATCCTGCCGTTGCGCGGCAAGATCCTCAACGTGGAACGGGCCCGTCTGGACCGCGCGCTGTCCAACGCCGAGATCCAGTCCATGATCACCGCGTTCGGCACCGGGATCGGTGAGGAATTCGACATCACCAAGCTGCGGTACCACAAGATCGTGCTCATGGCCGATGCGGACGTGGACGGCCAGCACATCACCACGCTGCTGCTGACGGTGCTGTTCCGCTACATGCGCCCGCTGATCGAGAACGGATTCGTGTTCCTGGCCCAGCCGCCGCTGTACCGGATCAAGTGGTCCAATGCCCCGCACGACTACGTCTTCTCGGACGAGGAGCGCGACCAGGCGGTCGCCGCCGGACTGGCCCGGGGCTGGCGGTACCCCAAGGACAACGGCATCCAGCGCTACAAGGGCCTGGGCGAGATGGACTACCAGGAGCTGTGGGACACCACCATGGACCCGGAGCACCGGACCCTGCTGCAGGTCACGATGGACGATGCCGCCGCGGCGGACGAGATCTTCTCCATGCTGATGGGCGAGGACGTGGAGTCCCGCCGGTCCTTCATCCAGCAGAACGCCAAGGACGTCCGCTTCCTGGACATCTGAGTCCTGACCGACCCCTGACCCGGCACCCGCGGGCGTGTCCGGTGAGCCGCCCAGCCCGGCCCCGGACCGCCCCGGCCCCCACTGACGAGACCCGAGGACACCGCGCGTGACTGACGAGCAGAACCCCGAGAACCCCGAGAACACCACTCCCGACGCCGACGCACCGGTGGGCGGGGACGTCCCGGTGATCGCCCCGAACCTGGACGGCATCGACAAGGTCGAGCAGGTCGACCTGCAGACCGAGATGAAGCGGTCCTACCTCGACTACGCGATGGCCGTCATCGTCGGCCGTGCCCTGCCGGACGTGCGGGACGGCCTCAAGCCGGTGCACCGCCGCGTGCTCTACGGCATGTACGACGGCGGCTACCGTCCGGACCGCTCGTTCAACAAGTCGGCCCGCGTGGTCGGCGAGGTGATGGGCAACTATCACCCGCACGGTGACTCGGCGATCTACGACGCCCTCGTCCGCCTCATCCAGGACTGGGTGATGCGCTACCCACTGGCCCTGGGCCAGGGCAACTTCGGTTCTCCCGGCAACGACGGCGCCGCCGCCCAGCGGTACACCGAGACCAAGATGGCGCCGCTGGCCCTGGAGATGGTCCGGGACATCCAGGAAGACACCGTCGACTTCCAGGACAACTACGACGGCAAGCAACAGGAGCCCACGGTCATGCCGGCCCGGTTCCCGAACCTGCTGGTCAACGGCTCCTCCGGCATCGCCGTGGGCATGGCCACCAACATCCCGCCGCACAACATGCGCGAGGTCATCGACGGCGTCCAGTGGTACCTGGAGAACCCCGAGGCCTCCCGGGAGGAACTGCTGGCCGCGCTGATGGAGCGCATCAAGGGCCCGGACTTCCCGTCCGGGGCCCAGATCCTCGGCCGCAAGGGCATCGAGGAGGCGTACCGCACCGGCCGGGGCTCCATCGCCATGCGGGCCGTCGTCAACGTCGAGGAGATCCAGGGACGCACCTGCCTGGTCGTCACCGAGCTGCCGTACATGGCCAACCCGGACAACCTCGCCGCGAAGATCGCCGAGATGGTCCGCGACGGCAAGCTGACCGGGATCGCCGACATGCGCGACGAGACTTCCGGGCGCACCGGCCAGCGACTGGTCATCGTGCTCAAGCGGGACGCCGTGGCCAAGGTGGTGCTGAACAACCTCTACAAGCACACCCAGTTGCAGGAGAACTTCTCCGCCAACATGCTCGCCCTCGTGGACGGGGTGCCGCGCACGCTGTCCCTGGACGGCTTCGTGCACCACTGGGTGATGCACCAGATCGAGGTCATCGTCCGGCGCACCCGGTTCCGCAAGCGCAAGGCCGAGGAGCGCGCACACATCCTGCTGGGCCTGCTCAAGGCCCTGGACATGCTGGACGAGGTGATCGCGACCATCCGGCGCTCGGCGAGTGCCGACGTCGCCCGCGAGGCCCTGAAGGCCCTGCTGGAGGTCGACGACCTCCAGGCCAAGGCCATCCTGGACATGCAGCTGCGCTCCCTGGCCGCCCTGGAACGGCAGAAGCTCCAGGACGACTACGACGAGCTGCAGGCCCGGATCGCCGAGTACAACGAGATCCTGGCCTCCCCGGCCCGCCAGCGCGAGGTGGTCTCCACCGAGCTCGCCGAGATCGGGGAGAAGTTCGGGGACGACCGCCGCACCGAGATCCTCTACGGCTACGACGGCGACATGTCGATCGAGGACCTGATCCCCGAGGAGGAGATGGTCGTGACCATCACCCGGGGTGGGTACATCAAGCGCACCAAGATGGACAACTACCGTGCGCAGAACCGCGGTGGCAAGGGGGTGCGCGGCGCCTCGCTGCGTGAGGACGACGTGGTGGAGCACTTCTTCACCGTGTCCACGCACCACTGGATCCTGTTCTTCACCAACCTCGGCCGCGTGTACCGGATCAAGACCTACGAGCTGCTCGAGGCCGGCCGGGATGCCAAGGGCCAGCACGTGGCCAACCTGATGGCATTCCAGCCCGAGGAACGCATCGCCCAGGTGATGCCCCTGACCGACTACGGACGGGCGCCGTACCTGGTGCTGTCCACGCGGGACGGCCTGGTGAAGAAGACGCTGCTGGCGGACTACGACACCAACCGTGCCGCCGGCGTGATCGCTATCAGGCTGCGCGACGGCGACGAGGTCGTCTCCGCGAAGCTGGTCTCGGAGGAAGATGACCTGATCCTCATCTCCCGCAATGGCCAGTCCCTCCGGTTCAACGCCACGAACGAGGCCCTGCGGCCCATGGGCCGGGCGACCTCCGGCGTCACCGGCATGAAGTTCCGCCAGGGCGACGAGCTGCTCACGGCCGACGTGGTCCGGGAGGACTCCTTCGTGTTCACCGTGACGGAGGGGGGCTACGCCAAGCGCACCGCCGTGGACGAGTACCGGGTGCAGAACCGTGGCGGACTGGGCATCAAGGTCGGAAAGATCGTGGAGGACCGCGGCGTCCTCACCGGTGCCCTCGTGGTCGAGGAACAGGACGAGGTGCTGGTGGTGATGGAATCCGGCAAGGTCGTCCGCTCCGCCGTGGCCGGGGTGCCCGCCAAGGGGCGGGACACCATGGGCGTCATCTTCGCCAAGCCGGACAAGAACGACCGGATCATCGCCGTGACCCTCAACAACGAGAAGTACCTCAGTGGTGTGGAGGACGGTGAGGCCCCGGTGGACGGGTCCGAGGGTGAAGTACCCTTGGACTCTGAGACGGCGCCCCCAGCCACCGAGCAGGACGTCGACGCGACCATGACAGCCACCGAATCCGCAGCGGGTGAATCGAGCCCGGACGCGGAGACTGACGGAGGACAGTAGTGAGCACATCCGGAACGCCACGGGCAGCGGGCCAGCGCCCGACCGGCAGCAAGCCGGCGCAGGGCACCGGCCGGGGGACGCAACAGCGGACCCCCGCCCAGCCGGCCCAGAAGCCGGCCCAGAAGCCGGCCCAGCGTCCGCAGAACGCGCGCCCGGCGTCACCGGCGCAGGGCCGCCCGGCCCAGCGGCCCGCCCAGCGGCCGGCACAGCCGGGCCTGGTGCGGCCGGCGCCCAAGGCCAAGGTCCGGAAGGCCCGTCTGCTCGTCTCCAAGATCGACCCCTGGTCGGTGCTGAAGATGGCGTTCCTGCTCTCCGTGGCCCTGGGCATCGTCACCGTGGTCGGCGCCGTGGTGCTGTGGACCGTCATGGACCTCACGGGCATCTTCGACCAGGTCAACGACCTGCTGGCCCAGGTCCTGGGTTCCGAGGGCGGCAACTTCACCGTCCAGCAGCTGGTCTCCCTGGGCCAGGTCGCCTCCTTCGCGACCATCATCGCCGTGGTCAACGTGGTGCTGCTGACGGCGTTGAGCATGCTCGGTGCCGTGTTGTACAACATCTCGTCCACCCTGGTCGGCGGCATCGGCGTGACCCTCACCGACGACTGAGTCGTCACCGGGTGCCACGCCCCCGCGACATCCGACGCCGATTTTGACCGGCGGCGATGCTGGGGTATCGTGGATTCTCGTTCCGGGGACAGTCTTTCCCGGGCACGAGGGCGTATAGCTCAGGCGGTTAGAGCGCTTCGCTGATAACGAAGAGGTCCCAAGTTCAAGTCTTGGTACGCCCACCCTCGCAGTTCCCGACCGGCGTCACGCCGGGGAAGGCGGCATCATGAAGCCGGTAGCCCGTCTCGTCGCCGTCGCGGCCGGCGTGGCAGCCGTCCTCGGGGTCCGTGCCTGGCGTGAGAACGAGCGGGGCAAGGAAGTCTGGAGTTCCGCCACCGACTCGCTGGACACCCCGGTGGCCGGCCGTCAGACCCAGTCCGGCAGCCACAACTGAACACCCCACGGGGGCATGGCGCAATTGGTAGCGCACCTGCTTTGCAAGCAGGGGGTTAGGGGTTCGAGTCCCCTTGCCTCCACCGTGTGATCTGCTCGCAGATCGATCAGGGGCCCGGATCCATGGACCATGGATCCGGGCCCCTCGTGTGTCCAGGGCTCCCCTGGTTCCGGGCCTGACACCTGGTTCCGGGCCTCCCGCGGTCCGGGAGGCGAAAGGGCCCGGGAATCCGTCCTGGATTCCCGGGCCCTTTCCCGTCCGTTCCTCCGGTGGGCGCTGTCAGCCGACGGCGCCCACCGGTGGATCACTCGGCGGACTTCGGCGCGGGGACGCCGTCCACCTTCTCCTCGGCGGTGTCCACCACGGCGTTGCCGGCGGCCACGGCCGGGGCCGGAGCGGTGGCGTCGCCCTGGCCCGCCGCGGTGGCGGTCGTCGCCGTGGTGGCGGCGGCCGGTGCGGACGGAGCCCGGGTGGTCAGGTCCGGGTCCGCCCCGGTGGCGCCCTGGTTCTGCAGCGGGGCCGGTGCCGGGGTCTTCCACGGGTCATCGACCGGCTTGGTCAGCTGCCACACGGCCACGGCGGCGGCACCCGCGGCGACGACGATGCCGGCCACCAGCCAGCCCTTGTGGCCTGACTTGCCGTGCTTCTTCGCCTGCTTCTTGAACCGCTTCTCGGCGCTCTTGGCGTACTCCTCAGCGGCCTTGCGCAGCTTCCTGACGGCCTTCTTGTCCCCGGTCAGGTTGACCAGGGCGCTCTCCACGGCCGGGGAGACCTTGGCGTGGTGGGCCGCCTTCGAGGCGTGGCCCGCGACGTCGGCCAGGCGTCCGGACGCGGCCGGGACGTACTCGTCCTGCACCTTGTGCCGGGCCGTGTCCACGGCCGGGGTGACGAGACCGACCGCACCGGCCAGGGCCGTGTTGGCCTGGTGCAGCCCCGCCTTCACCTGCGGAGTCAGCAGCTCGAGGGCGTCGTGGGCGCGGCCGGTGGCCTGCCGGGACGCGGCCTTGCCGCGGACCTTGCCCTCACCGAGGCCCTTCTCGGCCCAGGCCAGCGCAGCCTCCATCTTCGGCGCAGCCCAGTGCGCGGCCTGGTCCACTCCGGAGTTGATCCGGTCCTCTAGGGTCGGGGCAGTCGTCTTCTTGCTCATCTGAACCTCCATGACGTGCGCGGATGCACTCTGCTGTGCCGGCAGCAAACCGGTGCGCCGGGCCTGGGTACAGCCTACGGGGTCGGCGCCGCCGCGGCACGGCGAGGCCGGTGCCATCGCGTTTGGCCCTGCGCGAAGTCTGCCCGCCATGCCCGCGCGGTACCGGACCCGGACCGCCCGCAGGTGGAACAATGGCGACCATGACTGCTATTGCGACCCAGATCGCCACCATCAAGACCAACGCGGGCGACATCGTCGTCGAGCTCTACGGCAACCACGCGCCCAAGACCGTGCGGAATTTCGTCGGCCTGGCCACCGGCGAGCAGGAGTGGACCCATCCCCAGACCGGTGAGAAGCAGGTGGGCACTCCGCTGTACAACGGCACCGTCTTCCACCGCATCATCAAGGACTTCATGATCCAGGGCGGCGACCCGCTGGGCCGTGGCATCGGCGGGCCCGGCTACCAGTTCGACGACGAGATCAACCCGGACCTGGACTTCACCACCCCGTACAAGCTGGCCATGGCCAACGCCGGCATCCAGGGCGGCCGGGGCACCAACGGCTCGCAGTTCTTCATCACCTCCGTGCCCACCACGTGGCTGCAGGGCAAGCACACCATCTTCGGCGAGGTGAAGGACGAGGCCTCCCGCAAGGTGGTCGACCAGCTCAACGCCGTGCAGACCGGCCCCGGTGACAAGCCGGTCCAGGACGTGGTCATCGAGTCCATCGAGATCAAGGAAGCCTGAGGCCTCCACAGTGTCCCACCAGACCCCGGGCGGTCCGGAGGGCGTGGCACACCGGCAACTGCCTGTGTGCCCACGTCATCCGGACCGCCCGTCCTTTATCCGCTGTCGGCGGTGCAGTCGGCCGGCCTGTCCGGAGTGCCAGCGACCGGCCGCCGTCGGGATCCACTGCGCCGACTGCGTGGCCGGGCGGGGGCCGGTCCACACGACGGGCCCCCGGGGCCTGGGGGCGGAGGGGCCGGGCGTCGCACCGCACGCCCCCGGAGCCCGGGGACCTCGGCCCGGCGGCTCGGGCCCGACCCCGGACCGGTGGGCCACCGCCCGCCGGCCCCGTTGGCGGACCCCGGACCAGCCGTGGGTCACCTGGACCATGATCGGGATCTGCGCGGTGGTCTACCTCCTGCAGTTCCTCACCTCCGGCCAGCGGACGGGCGTCACCGAGCAGTTCTGGTACGCGGGCATGTTCACCTCGGCGGTCGCGATGGAACCGTGGCGGATGCTGACCTCGGCGTTCCTGCACTCGCCGGGGAACCCGCTGCACATCCTGCTGAACCTGTTCACGCTGTGGATGATGGGCCGGGTCCTGGAGCCCGTGCTGGGGTGGGCGCGGTTCCTGGCCCTGTACCTGATCTCCGCCTTCGGGGGGTCCGTGGCCGTGCTGTGGCTCTCGGCCCCGAACGTGCCGGTGGTCGGGGCCTCAGGGGCCGTCTACGGGCTGTTCGCCGCACTGTTCATCGTCCTGCGCCGCACGGGGGGCAACGTCAGCTCGATCGTGGCGCTGATCGGCGTGAACCTGGCGATCTCGTTCATGGGCGCGAACATCTCCTGGCAGGGTCACATCGGCGGCCTCCTGGCGGGCGCCGCATGTGCGGCGGTCTTCGCCTACGTGCCCGACGGCCGCCGGGGGCCGGCTGTCCGGCAGTGGTTCGTGCTCGCCGGCGTGGTGGTGGTCCTCGTGGTGCTGGCCGTCCTGGGAGCGCTGCGGCTGACCCCCGAGACGCTGCTCCAACTGCTCTGAACCGGTCGGTATCCACAGAGTTATCCACCGCTGTGGAATGAATGACAACCGTGTGATTCGCCCTCAAGGTTATCCACAGGCGTTTTCCACAGTGTGGATGAATGACACGGGTGTCGTTCCCGGTGTGGATAGCCTGGGGATGAGTGTTTACGCAGGTCAGACCGGTTATTAACAGCCACGGAGACGGTGTGGACACGCTGTGGACAGCATGGGGAGGAGAGCCCGGTTCTTCCACAATTGGGGGTGTGGGGACAGGATCGGGGGATGACCGTACCGCGCTCGTCATCCACAGGCCTGCCGCTCGAGCAGCTCGCCCACCAACTCCGCTGGCACTGGGAGAATCACCTGCGGCCGAGACTGTCCGGGATGACCGACCGGGAGTACCACTGGGAGCCGGTGGCGGGAGCCTGGGGTCTCAGGCCGGTGGGCACGCCGGCGCCGGGGTATCCGGGTGCCGTGCAGGCCGGTGGCGGGGACTGGGTGGTCGACTTCGCGTTTCCGGAACCGAGCCCCGCGCCCGTGACCACCATCGCCTGGCGGGTCTCCCACGTGCTGGTGGGCGTGTT
>NZ_AFXQ01000016.1 GCF_000224415.1 Citricoccus sp. CH26A
TCGGCCTGCTCGGCGACCGGCGCGGCGTCGGCCGGCTGCCCCGCGGCGACCGCGCGGTCGTCCTCGGACTGCTGGGCCTGGTCACCCTGCCGGCCCGGCTGGCCCTGGTCGCTGCCGGCACGCCGGGACCGGCGGCGGCCGGAACCGCTGGCCGGTGCCGCGGGCTGGGCGGCGTCGGCCGACGTCGCGGGCTGCGCGGACTCCGCCGCCCCCGTGGTCTCGGCAGACCCGGTGGCCTCTCCCGCCTGGTCCGTTCCGGCCGGATCGTGGGCGTGCTGGGTGGCCGCGGCGATGTTGCGCAGGGCGGCCCGTGCGGCCTCGGCGCGGGCCTTGCGCTCGGCTTCCTCCTCCGGGCTGAGCTGCTGCTCGACCGGTGCCTCCTGCAGCTCCTCGCGCTCACGCTCGGCCTGGCGTTCACGGCTGCGGCGCCGCCGCTCGCTGCGCGAGGACTTGCGGCCGGCGTCGCCGGTGTCCGCGGCGGCACCGCCCCGCCTCCGCCGCCCCCACCGGAACGGGGCTCGCCCTGGGAGTTGTGGGCGCGGCGGTGCTCCACGGGGACGTCGTGGATGATGATGCCGCGGCCGTTGCACTGCTCGCAGGTCTCGGAGAAGATCTCCACCAGGCCGGTGCCCATGCGCTTGCGCGTCATCTGGACCAGGCCCAGCGAGGTGACCTCGGCGACCTGGTGCTTGGTGCGGTCCCGGCCGAGGCACTCCACCATCCGGCGCAGCACGAGGTCACGGTTGGACTCGAGGACCATGTCGATGAAGTCGATGACGATGATGCCGCCGATGTCCCGCAGGCGCAGCTGGCGGACGATCTCCTCCGCGGCCTCGAGGTTGTTCTTGGTGACCGTCTCCTCCAGGTTGCCGCCGGAGCCGGTGAACTTGCCGGTGTTGACGTCCACCACGGTCATCGCCTCGGTGCGGTCGATCACCAGCGAACCGCCCGAGGGCAGGAAGACCTTGCGCTCGAGCGCCTTGTGCAGCTGCTCGTCGATCCGGTGGGACGCGAACAGGTCCTCGCCGCCGTGGTCCTCGGGCTTCCACTGCGAGAGCCGGTCCAGCAGGTGCGGGGCCACGTAGGTGACATAGGCCTCGATGTTGTCCCAGACCTCGGGGCCCTGGACGACCATCCCGGAGAAGTCCTCGTTGAACACGTCCCGGACCACCTTGATGGTCAGGTCCGGCTCCGAGTACAGCAGCTCGGGGGCCAGGGTCTTGGTGGACCTCGACTTCGCCTCGATGCCCTCCCACTGGGCGCGCAGGCGGTTGATGTCGTTCATCAGCTCCTGCTCCGAGGTGCCCTCGGCAGCGGTGCGCACGATCACGCCGGCGTTCTCCGGCAGGTGGTCCTTGAGGATCTTCTTCAGGCGAGACCGCTCCACGTCGGGGAGCTTGCGGGAGATGCCCGTCATCGAGCCACCCGGCACGTACACGAGGTACCGCCCCGGCAGGGAGATCTGGCTGGTCAGGCGCGCACCCTTGTGGCCCACCGGGTCCTTGGTGACCTGGACCAGCACGGAGTCCCCGGACTTCAGGGCGTTCTCGATCTTGCGGGCCTTGCCCTCGAGGTTGGCGGCATCCCAGTTGACCTCACCGGCGTACAGCACGGCGTTGCGGCCCCGGCCGATGTCCACGAACGCGGCCTCCATGGACGGCAGCACGTTCTGCACCTTGCCCAGGTAGACGTTGCCGATCATCGAGTCCTGCGTGGTGTTGGAGACGAAGTGCTCCGCGAGCACGCCGTCCTCCATCACCGCGATCTGGATCCGCTGCTCGCGCTGGCGGACCAGCATCTTGCGGTCCACGGACTCGCGGCGGGCCAGGAACTCGGCCTCGGTGATGACGTGGCGGCGCTGGCGCCCCCCGGAACGGGACTCGCGCCGGCGCTGGCGCTTGGCCTCCAGCCGGGTGGAGCCCTTCAGGCTCGTCACGCCCTGCGGGCCGGTCGCCGCGGCGGCGGACTGACGGGGGGCACGGACCCGGGTGACGGTGTTCTCCGGGTCGTCGTCCGAGCCGCCCTCCAGCTCCATGTCCACGTCTCCGCGGCGGCGCCGGCGACGACGGCGCGTGCCCGAGCCGTCCCCGTTGCCGTCACCGCCGCGCTCGTCCTCGGACGTCTCGCCGTCCCCTGCGGTGGAGGTGTCATCGTCCCGGCCGCCGGCCTCTGCGTCCCGGGAGTCCTGTGCGGCCCCGCCGCCAGTGCGGCCCCGGGAGCGCCGGCGGCGGGACCGGCGCGAACCGGACGAGCGCCCCTCGGCCTCTTCGTCACCCTGGTCGTCACCGCCGTCACCGGAGTCACGGGAGTCACGGGCCTCACGGTCATCCGCATCCTTGAGGCCCTCGTCGGCATCCCGGTCATCGCGGTCACGGCGCCGAGTCGGAACCGGCGGGAGGGCCGAGAGGTCCGGCGCCTGGAAGATCAGTGCCAGCGGGTCGGCGGGCACGGCGAAGGGATCCGCCTGGTCCGGCTCGGCGTCCTCGTCCTCGGCGTCCCCGTCGCCGGAGGCCTCGCCCTCCGGCCGTTTGGTGGCCGTCGCGGCCTCGGAGGCCGGGGCTTCCGGGGCTTCCGAGGCTTCCTGCTCAGCCGCAGCCCGGGGGTCCGGCGCGTCGGTCTCGGCCGTCGTCTCCGCCTCGTCTGCAGGAGCGGAATCGGCCGGGGCCTCCGGGTCGACGGGTGCGGCCGTGACGGGCGTCTCCTGCTCGGCGGCATCCGCCGTGGGGGTCTCCAGGGTTCCGGCGGCGCCCGCGGCGTCCTGCGCCGGCTGGGCGGCCGACGACGTCCCTGCGGCGCCGGCCTGCGGGGTGACCTCGGGGGTCACGGTGTTCTCGGGGTTCTCGATGCTCTCGGCGGTCCCACCGGGTTCGAGGGCTTCGGTGGATTCTGCGTGGTCTCGATCGTTGGCTGCCATGGACAGCACCTCCTGCCCTGCCGGCACGCCACACTCGCGCCCACAGGGCGGCCAGGTCCGTTCCCGGTGGCGTTGCCCCCGATCCGCCGGTGCGGTGCTCGGGGTGCCGCCGTCGACGGACTCCAAAAAGTCTGAGGTGAACCGGGTCCCTGGTCTCCGCTGGATGCGGACGCGCAAGGCCGGAACCATCGGACGCCTGCCCGGTCTCACGCGCAGTGACACGTGCCGGAAGCGGCTCTCGTATGGCCGGGGACGCGCGGTCCGCGTCCCTCCAGCCGGACAGTCTTCCTACACTGCCCCAGTCCTGTGCCGCCGGCCCGGTGGCCGTCCGATGGACCCTGCCGATGGTGTGGCCACCGGTGGGTCACCGATCATTCTCTCACACGGCGGGCCAGATCAGCGGGATCACGGTGCGGAATCCGGGCACCGGATCCCGGCGCCGTACCGAGGGGTCATACCATGGTCGAGTGAACTCCCACGCGCCACAGACCTCCCATCCCGGGTCCGACCACGATCCCGGCCACGACGCGAGCCTGGAACCCGGCCTCCGGTCCGGGGACGACGGAGCGCCCACCGGGGGCGACGACGCCGGGACCGCCGAGGACCGCCGGCCGAGCTGGTACGCCCGCCCGCTGGGGACCGCCTGGATGCTGCTGGTCACCGGGTTGATCGGGATGTACGGCACGGTCGTGCTGGTGGCCGAGCGGGTGATGCTGTGGAACGATCCCAGTCACGTCACCAGCTGCGACATCAACCCGTGGGTCTCCTGCGGCGAGGTCATGAAGACCTGGCAGTCCCAGCTGTTCGGCTTCCCCAACCAGTTCATCGGCCTCGTGGCGTTCTCGATCATCATCACCATCGCCATGGCCCTGTTCGCCGGGGCCCGGTTCCGTCGCTGGTACTGGATCGGGATGAACGTCGGCGTGCTGCTCGGCTTCGCGTTCTGCGTGTGGCTGTGGAGCCAGGCCGTCTACGAGATCAACATCCTGTGCCTCTACTGCATGGTGGTCTGGGCCATGATGATCCCGATGTTCGTACTGCTCACCTCGCGCAACCTGCAATACGGCGTGATCCCCGCACCGGCCGGGGTGCGGACGTTCGCCGCCGAGTGGTCCTGGCCGATCATCGCCCTGCTCTACGTGGGCGTGCTGGCCTCGATCATGCTCCGGTTCTCCAACGCCTTCTTCTAGGCGGGAGGGCGCTCAGCGCCCTCCCGGACGGCCAGCAGGGTGACCAGGTCCGTGCGCATCGTCGAGGGATCGGCGTCCGGGCTGGGCTCGGTCACGTAGACCTCCCAGAAGGGCAGGGCGGGCTGGTGGCCGGAGTCCGCCACGGCCTGCATGAAGCGCGCCCAGGCCTCCCCGAGCCCGTCGTAGGGACCAAGGTGGGAGATGACGGCGATCCGGCCCCCCGGCAGCCGCGAGGGCGACAGGGTCGGGCCGGGCCCCGTGGTCCTCGCGCCTGAGAGCGGGCGGTCCACGGGGACACCGACCTCGAAGTCCACCGTATCCGTGGGCATTCGGGTGTGCAGGGCGAAGGGCGGACCCACCGGCTGGATCCCCTGTTCGCCGAGCGCGGGGACCAGTGCGCTGAACGTGGAGTCGAAGATCTCCGCCATCCGGTCCATCGGATAGTCCCTGGCCACGTTGACCACGGTGGGGACCTCCGGGGCGTCGAGGACCGTGAGTTCGCGGTACGGGCCGCCCAGGAAGTACGGGGCATCGGGCTGGGTGCTCATGGAGCGATCCTAGGGATCAGGGTGGCCGTGCGGCCACTCCCCTCCGGCGCCGTGCCCCGCCGACGCGCGGTCAGGCGAACCAGATCTCCAGCTCGCGCTCGGCGGAGAGCGTGGAGTCCGAGCCGTGGACCAGGTTCTTCTGGACGGACTCGCCCCAGTCGCGGCCGAGGTCACCGCGGATGGTCCCCGGCGCGGCCGTGGTCGGCTCGGTGGCCCCGGCCAGGGAGCGGAAGCCCTCGATGACCCGGTGGCCCTGGACGCGCACGGCCACGACCGGACCGGACCCCATGAACTCGACCAGCGGCTCGAAGAACGGCTTGCCCTCGTGCTCCTCGTAGTGCCGGACCAGCATCTCGCGGGTCGGGACCTGCATCTTCAGGTCGGCGATGACGTAGCCCTTGGCCTCGATGCGGGCCAGGATCTGTCCGGTGAGGTTGCGGGCGACGCCGTCCGGCTTGATGAGGACGAGGGTCTCTTCGGGGTGAGTGGTCACAATCGCTCCTGGGTGGATTCGGTCATGGACATGGGCGGGGGCCAGTCGGAGGATGCCCGCTGGCCGTCAGGTCAACCCTAACGGTCCCCCGAGAGGGCCTCGCGCATCCATCCGCCACGGACCGCAGGTTCACTCGGCATCCGGGTGCTCGGCGCGCCAGCGGGCCTCCGCCTCGGCCCGCCGGCGGTTCTCGCGGTCGATCTGGCCGCCCTTGGTGACGGCGTACCACCACGCGAGGCCGAAGCCGACCCCGATGATCACCATCGTGTACTCCAGGAAGACCCCGAGCAGCAGGACCACCTGCAGGCCCCAGCCGATCCAGATGCCCACCGGCTTGCGGACCAGGGCACAGGTGAGGATCGCGACGACGGCGAGGACCAGGGAGACCCCCAGGATCCAGCCGGCCTGGGGCTCCCCCCGGTGGACGCCGAACAGGGCCAGTCCGAAGAGCACCAGGACCAGCGCCTCCAGGACGAGCACGCTCGAGGTGAAGGTGGCACGGATGGAGCGGGCCTTCTTCACCTGGCCGGGCTTCCACTCCCGTTGGGCCCTCGTCTCGCGGGCGGGCCGCCAGGACTCGCGGCCGGGTTGCTCCGGGGCGCCGTCAGCGGGCGGGCCGGCCTGTCCGGACTGCTGGTCGCTCACGTCGTCCTCCCCCGATCCCTCGAGTCGTCATCGTGCCCGGCCTCCTCGACGCCGAAGGTGTCGTCATCCTGCCCCGCGGACCGCGCCGGGCGCCCGGCGCGGGCGGAACCGTCGCCCGCCTCCGCCTCGGCGAGGCCGTAGGTGTCGTCGGCGAAGATGTCCTCGTCGTCCTCGTCCTCGTCCAGGCCGTCACCGAGTTCCAGGCCCATGTCCGCGAACACCTCGACCCCGGGTGCCACCGGGACCACCCCGGGGGCCCCGGGCATCGCCGCCTCGGCCGCCGGGGCGCCGAGCAGCTCGCGCACCTCGGCCACCAGGGTGATGGACCCGGTCACGAGCACGCCTCCACCGGTTCCGGCACCGGCGCCCTCGGTGGCCTCCGCCCGGCCCACGGCCCACTCCAGGGCGTCCGGGATGGACTCGGTGGCGTGGACGTCGTCCTCGGGCCAGCCCGCGTCCAGCGCGGTCTGGGCCAGTTCTCCCGCAGGGATCGCTCGGGGCGAGTCCGACTGGGTCAGGCAGAGGTCCTCGACCAGGTCCCCGAACTGCCGGTAGAGCACGGTCAGCATCTCCAGCGCGTCCTTCTCCTGCAGGATGCCCACTACCAGCACCAGCTTCTCGAAGCCGAAGGCCTCCTGCAGGGCCTTGGCGGTGGCGGCGATCCCGGCGGGATTGTGGGCGGCATCGACCACGAGGGTCGGCGCGGTGCGCACCACCTCCATCCGGCCCGGCGTGGACACGGCGCCCACGCCCTCCTGCAGCAGCCCGGACTCCAGTTCCCGCTCGCCGCCGAAGAAGGCCTCCAGCGCCGCCACGGCCACCGCCAGGTTCTCGGCCTGGTGCTCTCCGTGCAGCGGCAGGGTCAGGTCCGGGTAGCGCCCGGCGATGCCCTGCACGGTGACCTGCTGGCCGCCGACCGCCACCGAGCGGGACTCCACGCCGAAGTCCACCCCCTCGAACCGGAACGGGGCGTCCACGGCACGCGCCGCGTCCAGCAGCACCTGCGCTGCGTCCGGGTCCTGGGCGGCCGAGACGAGGAAGCCACCGGGCTTGATGATCCCGGCCTTCTCCCGGGCGATCTCGGCGTCGGTGTCCCCCAGCAGGTCGGTGTGGTCCGCGGAGATCGGCGTCACCACGGAGACCACGCCGTCGGCCACGTTGGTGGCATCGGTGATGCCGCCCAGGCCCACCTCGAGCACCACCACGTCCACCGGCTCGTCCGCGAACACGGCGAAGCCCAGGATGGTCACGCACTCGAAGTAGGTCAGCCGGTTCTCCCCCGCCGCCTCCAGCTCGGAGTCCACGACCTGGACCACCGGCAGGATCTCGTTCCAGATCCGCACGAACGTCTCGTTCGGCACCGGGGCGCCGTCGATGCTGATCCGCTCGGTCACGGACGTCAGGTGCGGCGAGGTGTACCGCCCGGTCCGCAACCCGTACGCCCGCAGCACGGACTCGATGATCCGCGCGGTGGAGGTCTTGCCGTTGGTCCCGGTCAGGTGGATGACCGGGGCGGCCTTCTGGGGCTCGCCGAGCAGTTCCATGGCCCGCCAGAGCGGCGCCATGCGCGGTTCCATCTTGTTCTCCGGGGCCCGGGCGAGCAGGTCCCGGTAGACGGCCTCGACCGTCCGGGGTCCCCCACCGGCCGCACCGCCGGCAACGGCGGCGCTCACGCGTCGCCCCCGGTGGTCACGGCCCCGGCGACGGCGGCGACCGGGGCGACCGCGACCTGGACGGTCCTGGTGGCGTCCTCGGCCGGGTCCTGGCGCGGGTCCGCGGCACCGGAGTCCTCCAGCACCAGCTCCACGGTCAGGGTCTCGCCCGAGACCAGGTCCCGGTGTGCGTCCACGGCCTGCACGACGGCGGCCGGTCCGGTGATCACGGTCCGCACCCGGTCCGAGACCTCCAGTCCGGCGTCCTTGCGGGCCGACTGCACGGCACGGACCACGTCCCGTGCCGTGCCCTCGGCGGCCAGCTCCGCGGACACGGACGTGTCCAGGACCAGGAAGCCACCGGGCACCACGGCGACGGCGCGCTCGTCGGACGCGCCCCCGCCGCCGGAGGCACCGTCCGCACCGGCCGGGGCGCCCACGGTGGTCTGCAGGGAGTACTCCCCCTCGGCCAGCTCGATACCGCCGGCCACCACCGTGCCGTCCTCCTCGAGCCGCCAGTCACCGGACTTCGCGGCCTTGATGACGGCCTGGACCTGCTTGCCCAGCCGCGGTCCGGCGGCCCGGGCGTTGACCGCCAGGGACTGGCTGATGCCGTAGTCCGCGGCGGAGACCTCGCCCGCGTCCTGCAGGTCCACGGACTTCAGGTTCAGCTCGTCCCGGATGATGTCCGCGTAAGGGCCCGCGAGCCCGGCGGCGTCGGGCACGACGACGGTCAGGGACTGCAGCGGCAGGCGCACCCGCCGCTTGGCCCCCTTGCGCAGGGATGAACCGGCCGAGGCGATGCGGCGCACCGTCTCCATCCGCTCCACCAGCCGCTCGGCCTCCTCCGTCGACGCGAAGCCGGACAGGAACGGTGCCGGGTCCGGGTAGTCGGTCAGGTGTACCGAACGGCCACCGGTCAGCCCGCGCCAGATCTCCTCCGAGACCAGCGGCATCAGCGGGGCCGCGGCCCGGCAGAAGGCCTCGAGGCAGGTGTACAGGACGTCCAGGGCCTGGGTGTCCTCGTCGAAGAACCGCTGGCGGGACCGGCGCACGTACCAGTTGGTCATGGTGTCCATGTAGACGCGCAGCGCCTCCGTGGCGTCCGAGACCTCGTAGGCGTCCAGTCCGGACTTGACCTCACTGAGCATGCGCGCCGTGGCGGCCAGGATGTACTGGTCCAGCGGGTCGGTGGACTCGTACCGGGCCTGGGCACGGTAGCCCTCGGGCCGCTTGCCGCCGTCCACGGAGGAGTTGGCGTAGAGGCTGAAGAAGTGCCACACGTTCCAGGCGGGCAGCAGCACCTGGCGGGTGCCCTCGCGGATGCCCTCCTCCGTGACGACCAGGTTGCCGCCGCGCAGGATCGGGGAGGCCATGAGGAACCAGCGCATCGCGTCGGAGCCGTCGCGGTCCAGGACCTCCGAGACGTCCGGGTAGTTCTTCAGGGACTTGGACATCTTCTGCCCGTCCGAGCCGAGCACGATCCCGTGGCTGATGACGTTGGAGAACGCGGGCCGGTCGAACAGGGCGGTGGCCAGCACGTGCATGGTGTAGAACCAGCCGCGGGTCTGGCCGATGTACTCCACGATGAAGTCGGCGGGGTTATGGCCACCGTCGAACCACTCGCGGTTCTCGAACGGGTAGTGCACCTGGGCGTACGGCATCGAGCCGGAGTCGAACCAGACGTCCAGGACGTCCTCGACGCGGCGCATCGTCGCCCCGGCGGCGGCGGCCTCCGGGTCGGGGTGCGGGCGGGTCAGGTCGTCGATCCAGGGCCGGTGCAGGTCCACCTCGCCGGCGGCGTTGCGCGGCAGCCGGCCGAAGGCCTCCTCGAGCTCGGCGAGCGAGCCGTAGACCTCCTGGCGCGGGTAGTCCGGGTGGTCGGACTCCCACACCGGGATCGGCGAGCCCCAGTACCGGTTGCGGGAGATGGACCAGTCCCGGGCGTTCTCCAGCCACTTGCCGAACTGGCCGTGCTTGACGTTCTCCGGGATCCAGGTGATCTGCTCGTTGAGCTCGACCATCCGGTCCTTGAACGAGGTGACGGAGACGTACCAGGAGGTGATGGCGCGGTAGATCAGCGGGGTGCGGCAGCGCCAGCAGTGCGGGTAGGAGTGCTCGTAGGAGGCCTCCTTGACCAGCTTCCCGGCCGCGCGCAGCGCCCGGATGATGGTCCGGTTCGCCTCGAACGCCTGGACGCCGGCGATGTCCTTGAGCACGCCGTCACCGCGGGCCTCGTCCCCGAACAGCGGCAGGAACCGGGCGCCCTCGTCCACCGAGAGGATGACCGGGATGCCGTTGGCCTCGCAGACCCGCTGGTCGTCCTCACCGTAGGCGGGGGCCTGGTGGACCACGCCGGTGCCGTCGTCGGTGGAGACGTAGTCATCCACGAGCAGCCGCCACGCCTGACCGGTGCCGTAGGCCTCGACGTCCGCGAAGTAGGTGAACAGCGGCTCGTACTGCAGTCCGCCCAGCCGGGTGCCGGGGTAGGTGACCGTCACCGCCTCGGTGATCGCACCGGCGTCGGCGTAACCCAGCTCCCGGGCGTGCGCGCCGAGCAGGTCCTGGGCCAGCAGGTACCGGTGACCGGCAACGTCCTCCGCGGCGTCCGGGCCGGCCGGGACCACCGCGTAGGTGATCTCGGGCCCCACCACGAGCGCCTCGTTGGTCGGCAGCGTCCACGGCGTGGTGGTCCAGGCCAGCACGCGCACGCCGGCGAGCTCTGCGGCCAGGCCGGCGTCGGCCCCGCCGGCGGGCACCAGCCCCGCGTCCGCGGGCAGGCCGGTGATCGGGAAGGCCACCGTGACGGAGGGGTCCTGGCGGGACTTGTAGACGTCCTCGTCCATGCGCAGCTCGTGGTTGGACAGCGGGGTCTCGTCCTTCCAGCAGTAGGGCAGCACGCGGAAGCCGCGGTACGTCAGGCCCTTGTCGTGCAGGGTCTTGAAGGCCCAGAGCACGGACTCCATGAACTCGGGGTTCAGGGTCTTGTAGTCGTTCTCGAAGTCGACCCAGCGGGCCTGACGGTTGACGTAGTCCTTCCACTCCTCGGTGTACTTCAGCACCGAGGCGCGGCAGGCGTCGTTGAACGCGTCGATGCCCATGCCCTCGATCTGGGCCTTGTCCGTCATCCCCAGCTGCTTCATCGCCTCCAGCTCGGCGGGCAGCCCGTGGGTGTCCCAGCCGAAGCGGCGCTCCACGCGGCGGCCCTGCTGGGTCTGGTAGCGGGCCACGAGGTCCTTGACGTAACCGGTCAGCAGGTGCCCGTAGTGCGGCAGGCCGTTGGCGAAGGGCGGGCCGTCGTAGAAGACGAACTCGTTCGGCGTGCCGTCCTCGCCGTGGGCGGGACGGTGGTCGATGGAGGCCTGGAAGGTCCCGTCCTGCTCCCAGTACTGCAGGATGCGCCGCTCGATCTCGGGGAAGCGCGGCGAGGCCGGGGTGGTGTTCTGGGACTCCGCGTGCGGGTCGGAACTGGCGAGGGGGTACACGGTGTGGCCGTCCTTGTCTCGACGTGGGCTGCGTGCTGCTGCGTGTCTGCAAGGACGCCTGGCCGCCTCCCGGGGTGTTCCCCGAAGACGACGGCGGCGCGGTACCACCCTGCTTGCCGTCCCGTTCCGGTGGGCCCGGGTCCGGCGGGCGCCGGCCGTGGGGGCTCCGAGGGCCCAGGACGACCGCTCGTGACTGCTGTGACGGGCTTACCCGTCCGGTTCTACTGGGGCCGTCTGGCGCCTGGCGGACCCGGGTCCGCCGGCGGCATCACGCGCCTGTTCTTCCGGAAGCTCACCGGTGATGGCCGGGTCAGTGCTTTGCCGCCGATTCTACGCCACGGTCGTGCGCGCATGGGTCACCGGGTCCTCACGTGCGGATCACCTTGAACTGGGCGGCCTGGGCGACCGGTCGCATCACGACCTGGTCCAGGTTGACGTGGTGCGGCACGGACACGGCATACGCGCAGACGTCCGCCACGTCCTCGGCGGTCAGGGGCTTCTCCACGCCCGCGTAGACGCTGTCCGCGGCCGCCTGGTCGCCGCGCAACCGGTTCCGGGTGAATTCCTCGGTGTGCACCATCCCGGGCAGCACCTCCACCACGCGCACGTTGTGCTCGGCCTCCTCCAGGCGCAGTGCCCCGACGAGACCGTGTTCGGCCATCTTGGCCGCGTTGTACCCGCCGCCGCCCTCGTAGCTGGCCAGCGCCGCCGTCGAGGTCAGCACCAGCACGGTGCCCCGCCCGGTCTCCCGGAGCATCGGCAGGAGGGCCTGCACGGTGTTCAGCGTGCCCTGGACGTTGACCCGGTACATCCAGTCCCAGTCGTCCAGCCCGCCCTCGGACACGCGGTCCGTTCCCAGTGCACCGCCGGCGATGCACAGCACCGTGTCCGCCCCGCCGTTCTCCGCGACCTGGTCGCGCACCCAGGACATCTCCCGTGCGGACGTCACGTCCGCGGGCAGCGCCACGATCCGTCCCGGCGCACCGGCGGCCTCCTCGGCGAGTGCCTGCAGGCGGGCGGCGCGGCGGGCGACGGCGAACACCGTCCACCCCTCGGCGGCCAGCCGCAGGGCGGTGGCGCGGCCGATCCCGGAGGATGCCCCGGTCACGACGGCGGCGTGGCGCCCCGCGTGCTCTGACTCTGGTGTGTCCTGCGTCTCGGTCATGGCACCACTGTAGGTCTCCTGCCGGCGCACGACGTGCCGCCGCCGGGGTGGGTGCGGGATGGGACCGGACGACATGGGACAATCGAGGACATGGCTGAACAGACCCCGGGCACAGACACGCCCGTTTCCCCGACCCCCGCCGTGACCGTTCCGGACAAGCCCGCCCTGGAGGGCCTGGAGGACAAGCTCTCGGCCCGCTGGCGCGCCGAGGGCACCTACGCCTTCGACGAGGACACCGTCCGGGGTGAGGTCTACTCGATCGACACGCCCCCGCCGACCGCCTCCGGTTCGCTGCACGTGGGCCACATGTTCTCCTACACCCAGACGGACGTGCTGGCCCGCTACCAGCGGATGACCGGCAAGAACGTGTTCTACCCGATGGGCTGGGACGACAACGGACTGCCCACCGAGCGCCGCGTGCAGAACTACTACGGCGTGCGCTGCGACCCGACGAAGCCCTACATCGAGGGCTACCGCCCGCCGGAGAAGCCGGCGAAGAACCAGCGGGACTGGGACGTCGTCTCCCGCAGGAACTTCATCGAGCTGTGCGAGGAGCTCGCGGTCGAGGACGAGAAGGTCTTCGAGGGGCTGTTCACCCGCCTCGGGCTGTCCGTGGACTGGTCCCTGACCTACCGCACGATCGACGACACCTCCCGGTCCGTCTCCCAGCGCGCCTTCCTGCAGAACCTGGCCACGGGCGACGCCTACCTGGCCGAGGCCCCCACCCTGTGGGACGTGACCTTCCGCACCGCCGTGGCCCAGGCCGAGCTCGAGGACCGCGAGGTCCCCGGCGCCTACCATCGGTACCCGTTCACCACCGCGTCCGGGGAGCAGGTCTACATCGAGACCACCCGGCCCGAGCTGCTGCCGGCCTGCACCGCCCTCGTGGCCCATCCCGACGACGAGCGGTACCAGCCGCTGTTCGGCACCTTCGTGACCTCTCCCCTGTTCGAGGTGCCCGTGGAGGTCAAGGCCCACCCGCTGGCACAGCCGGACAAGGGCTCCGGCATCGCCATGGTGTGCACCTTCGGTGATCTCACCGACGTCACCTGGTGGCGCGAGCTGCAGCTGCCCACCCGCACCGTGGTCGGCCGTGACGGCCGGTTCCACGCCGAGACCCCGGAATGGATCACCACCGAGGCCGGCCGCGAGCACTACGCCGCCCTGGCCGGCAAGACCGTGTTCTCCGCCAAGGAGACCGTCGTCGCCGCGCTGACCGAGGCCGGGCTGATGGACGGCGAGCCGAAGAAGATCATGCACGCCGTGAACTTCTACGAGAAGGGCGACAAGCCCCTCGAGGTCATCTCCTCCCGCCAGTGGTACATCCGCAACGGCGGTCGTGACGCCGAGCGTCGCGAGAAGCTGGTGGCCCGCGGCCGGTCGCTGAACTGGCACCCGGAGCACATGCGGCACCGGTACGAGAACTGGGTGGAGGGCCTCAACGGCGACTGGCTGGTCTCCCGCCAGCGCTTCTTCGGGGTCCCGATCCCGGTCTGGTACCCCCTGGACGAGCATGGGGAGCCGGACTACGACCACCCGATCCTGCCGTCCGAGGACCAGCTGCCGGTGGACCCGGTGGCCGAGCCGGCGCCCGGTTACGAGGAGTCCCAGCGCGGGGTGGCCGGAGGGTTCACCGGCGATCCGGACGTGCTCGACACCTGGGCGACCTCCTCGCTGACCCCGCAGATCGTGGGCAAGTGGGGACGGGACGAGGAGTTCTTCGGCAACGTCTTCCCGTTCGACCTGCGCCCCCAGGGCCACGACATCATCCGGACCTGGCTGTTCTCGACCGTGGTCCGCGCCGATGCCCTCAACGACTCCGTGCCGTGGCACCACACCGCCCTGTCCGGCTGGATCCTGGACCCGGACCGGAAGAAGATGTCGAAGTCCAAGGGCAACGTGGTGGTCCCCACCGACGTGCTGGACGAGTTCGGCTCGGACGCCGTCCGCTACTGGGCCGCCTCCGCCAAGCTCGGTGCAGACACCGCCTACGAGGTCGCCCAGATGAAGATCGGGCGCCGGCTGGCCATCAAGCTGCTGAACGCCTCCAAGTTCGCCCTGAACCTGGGCGCCACCGAGCGGGACGTGGTCTCCCGTGCGGGGTCCGCCGAGGTCATCACCAACGCGCTGGACCGCTCCCTGATGGTCCGCCTCTACGACACGGTGGCCCAGTCCACCCGTGCCTTCGAGGCCTACGACTACGCGCGGGCGCTGAACCTGACCGAGTCCTTCTTCTGGCAGTTCACGGACGACTACGTGGAGCTGATCAAGGACCGCGCCTACGGGGGCCACGGCGAGGCCGAGCAGGCCTCCGTGCGCGCCACCCTGGCCACCACCCTGGATGCGCTGCTGCGACTGCTCGCCCCGTTCCAGCCCTTCGCCACGGACGAGGTCTGGGGCTGGTGGCGCACCGGTTCCGTGCACCGCGCCCCCTGGCCGGGACTGCCCGCTGAGATCGCGGGCATCGAGGCGGCCGCCACCGGTGCCACCGCTGACGTGCTCACCACGGTCGCCCTGGCCCTCGGCGGCATTCGGAAGGCCAAGTCCGAGGCCAAGGTGAAGCAGCGCACCGAGGTGCTCTCCGCCGTCGTGACCGCGCCGGAGAGTCGCCTCACCTCGCTGCGCGGCGGGCTGGCGGACCTCAAGGCCGCCGGCAACGTCCAGGACCTGACCCTCATGGCCGGCACCCCGGCGGAGGACGCGGACGTCTCGGTCTCCGAGGTCCAGCTGGCTGCGGCCGTGGAGGCCTGACAGCCAGGGCAGACGATACAGACAGCACGAGCGCGGACCATCAGGTCCGGGCTCGTGCTGTCTGCGTCCGGGGCGCCGGGGCTGGCCGTGAGGGCCCCGGCGGCCGAGGACGGCGGCTCAGTCGGTGGGGCGGCCCCGGCGCAACGCGATCCAGACGCCGAGCCCGACCGCGGCAATGGTCCCGGCCAGCAGGGGGGTCAGCCTCAGGTCCATCCCGTCGGCGGAGAACGATCCCGTCATGATCACGCTGGTCACGACGGCGACCAGGACCAGCACGAACGTGAACCTGCTGCGCCTCACCGCGTCGCGTTCACGGGTGATGCGGCGCTCCCGAGCCGCGGCATAGGCCGCGACCAGCCGGTCCAGGTCCGGCGGGTCCTGCCGCTCACCCTCCATCGCGCACGTGCTCAGTCGAACTGCGGCTTGGTCGTGCGGGAACGCTTGATCTCGTAGAAGTACGGGAACTCGGCCAGGGCCACCGCGCCGTCGAACATCCGGCCGGCCTCCTCACCGCGGGGGATGCGGGTCATCACGGGGCCGAAGAAGGCGGTGCCGTTGAAGGCGACCACCGGGGTGCCGACCTCGTCACCCACCTGGTCGATGCCCTCCTGGTGGGACTCGCGCATCTTCTCGTCCAGGACATCGGTCCTCGCGGCGTCGAGGATCCCGGCGTCCAGTCCCAATTCCTCCAGCGCCGCGGCGATGACGGCCTCGTAGTCCTTGTTCCCCTCGTTGTGCACGCGGGTGCCGACGGCGGTGTAGAACTTCCCGAGGGCCTCGTCCCCGTGGCGGTCCCAGACCTGGGTGGCGGCGCGGGCCGGCAGCCAGGCCCTGTCCATCGCCTCCAGGTACCCCGGGTCCAGGTCGCGCCCCTCGTTGAGCACGGACAGGGACATGATGCGCCACCGGACACTGATCGGACGGACCGCCTCGACCTCGTGCATCCAGCGAGAGGTGATCCACGCGTAGGGGCAGGTGCAGTCGAACCAGAAGTCGACGGTCTGGACGTCGGCGGTGGCCTCGTCGAGCTCCTCGGTGCGCGGCTCGGTCTTCAGGTCAGTCACTGTGCTCCTCTTCGCCGTCAGACCACGGCGATCGATGGGTGTGGGTCTGTCAGGCGCAACCGTATCTCAGGCGGACTTATTCCGGCGCTTGCGCTGGACTTCCTGCGAGATGAGGGTCGGCTCGGCGCCCTCGCGGACCACGTCCCCGGTGATGACCACCGTGGCGATGTCCTCGCGGGAGGGCAGGTCGAACATGACGGGCTTGAGGACCTCCTCCATGATGGAGCGCAGACCGCGGGCACCGGTCCCCCGGTCCTCCGCCTGGTCCACCACGGCGTCCAGGGCGTCCTGGTCGAACTGCAGTTCCACGCCGTCCATCAGGAACATCTTCTGGTACTGCTTCAGCAGCGCGTTCCTCGGCTCGGTGAGGATGCTGATGAGCTGCGCGTGGTCGAGGTTGTCCACCGTGGTGATGACGGGCAGACGACCGATGAACTCCGGGATCAGCCCGAACTTCAGCAGGTCCTCGGGACGGACGTCCGCATAGGACACGTCCCGCTTGCCGATGGTGTTCAGCGGGGCGCCGAAGCCGATGCCCTTGCTGCCGGCACGGGAGGCGATGATGTCGTCCAGACCGGCGAACGCACCGGCCACGATGAACAGCACGTTCGACGTGTCGATCTGCAGGAACTCCTGGTGCGGGTGCTTGCGGCCACCCTGCGGGGGGACGGCGGCCGTGGTGCCCTCGAGGATCTTCAGCAGGGCCTGCTGCACGCCCTCACCGGAGACGTCCCGGGTGATGGAGGGGTTCTCGGACTTCCGCGAGATCTTGTCGATCTCGTCGATGTAGATGATGCCCTGCTCGGCCTTCTTGACGTCGTAGTCCGCGGCCTGGATGAGCTTGAGCAGGATGTTCTCCACGTCCTCGCCCACGTATCCGGCCTCGGTCAGGGAGGTCGCGTCCGCGACGGCGAAGGGGACGTTGAGCTTGCGCGCCAGGGTCTGGGCGAGATAGGTCTTGCCGGAGCCGGTGGGGCCGACGAGCAGGATGTTGGACTTGCCGACCTCGACGTCGGCCAGCTCCGAGTCCTCGCCGTGACGGTCCAGCAGGGAGTTCTCCTTGGTCTGCTGGCCGGTACGGATGCGCTTGTAGTGGTTGTAGACGGCGACCGCGAGGGACCTCTTGGCCTCGGTCTGGCCGATCACGTACTCCTCGAGGAAGTCGTAGATCTCCCGCGGCTTGGGCAGCTCGACCTCGGCGGTCTCGGCGACCTCGGAGAGCTCCTCCTCGATGATCTCGTTGCACAGCTCGATGCACTCATCGCAGATGTAGACACCGGGGCCTGCGATCAGTTTCCTGACCTGCTTCTGGCTCTTTCCACAGAATGAGCACTTGAGCAGGTCAGCGCTCTCGCCGATGCGGGCCATACGGGGTTCTCCTCGTTAGGGGGTGGGATCCTGACCGGATCCCGAGGTACTGCCATTACAGCTTAGGGGGTGGACGGGCTAAGCCGGTGGATTGCAACGGCGGCCCCCACCCTGGCCGCGTGGCCTACAGGGTGAGGGCCGCCGTCGGGAACCTCAGCGGAACCGGACCGGAGCACTGCCGCCGGTCAGCTGCTCAGCTGCGGCTTGGTGATCTTACGGGACTCCAGCACCTCGTCCACGAGGCCGTACTCCTTGGCCCCGGCGGCCGAGAGGAACTTGTCCCGGTCGATGTCCTGGCGCACCTGCTCGGCGGTCTTGTCCGTGTGCGCGGCCAGCGTCTCCTCCATCCAGGTGCGGATGCGCAGCAGTTCCTCGGCGTGGATCTGCAGGTCCGTGGCCGTGCCACGGTCCCCGCCCATGGACGGCTGGTGGATCAGCACACGGGCGTTGGGCAGCGCCAGCCGCTTGCCGGGGGCGCCGGCGGCCAGCAGCACCGCGGCGGCAGAGGCTGCCTGGCCCAGGCACACGGTCTGGACCTCGGGACGGATGAACTGCATGGTGTCGTAGATCGCCGTCATCGCGGTGAAGGATCCACCCGGCGAGTTGATGTACAGGGTGATGTCCCGCTCGGAGTCCATGGACTCCAGCACGAGCAACTGGGCCATGATGTCGTCCGCGGCTGCGTCGTCCACCTGGACGCCGAGGAACACGATGCGGTCCTCGAACAGCTTGGCGTAGGGGTCCTGCCGCTTGAAGCCGTAGGGCGTGCGCTCCTCGAACTGGGGCAGGATGTAGCGGTTGCTCGGGACCGGCTGGCCGGCACCGGAGGGCATTCCGACGGGGAACTGGTGGTTCATCTCTGGTCTCTCCTGGGCGAAGGGTCTGTGGGAGTCGGGCGGACGGTCTCGATCCGGGGGATCAGGAGTTGTCCACGCCTCCGCCGCCGGACACGGTACCGGCACGTTCGGCGATGTGGTCGAAGAACCCGTACTCCAGGCCCTCCTGGGCGGTGAACCACTTGTCCCGCTCGTTGTCCTTGAGGATCGTGTCCACGGTCTGGCCGGTCTGTTCCGCGGTGAGCTCGGCCATGACCTGCTTCATGTGCAGGATCAGCTGGGCCTGGATGCGGATGTCCGACTCTGTGCCGCCGATGCCGCCGGAGGGCTGGTGCATCAGGATGCGGGCGTGCGGGGTGGCGTAGCGCTTGCCCTTGGTCCCGGAGGACAGCAGGAACTGGCCCATCGAGGCGGCCATGCCGGTGGCCACGGTCACCACGTCGTTCGGGATGTACTTCATGGTGTCGTAGATCGCCATGCCCGCGGTGATGGACCCACCCGGGGAGTTGATGTACAGGTAGATGTCCTTCTCCGGGTCCTCGGCGGACAGCAGGAGCATCTGGGAGCAGATGGCGTTCGCGTTCTCATCCATCACCTCGGAACCGAGCCAGATGATGCGTTCCTTGAGCAGGCGGTTGTAGATGTAGTCCTCGCGGGCCGCCGGGTCAACCGACGCCATACGGGGAGCAGTGGACGATGCGGACATGGCGCCCTGCCTTCCTTCTGATGGACTTCAGGTGTCCACCGGATACACCGGTGGCACGGGTCTTGATCAGAGACTACTGGCCCCGCACCCCACCCGGGTCCTTCTGACCCGGCTGTTCGCTGTTGGCGTGCAGTCCCGACGCCACCCCGCACGGCCGGCGGAGCAGCGGAGCCGTGCGGGGCGGTACGCAGGATGCCCGGGCCCCTGGACCGATGGTCCGTGGGCCCGGGCATCCGGGTGATGGCGGGCAGTCCGGCCCGGCCAGGGGTCACCTGCCGGGGGTCACCCTGCCGTCCAGGCGACGCCCCGTGGGGCTCAGGCCTCCGTGGGCTCGGCCTTCTCCTCGGCCTTGGCGGCGGTGGACTTGGCCGGGGCCTTCTTCGCCGGGGCCTTCTTGGCGGGAGCCTTCTTGGCCGGGGCCTCCGCCTCCTCGGCGGAGTCCTCGGCCTGGGCGGCAGCGGACTTGGCCGGAGCCTTCTTGGCCGGGGCCTTCTTCGCCGGGGCCTTCTTGGCGGGGGCCTTCTTGGCCGGGGCCTCGGACTCCTCCGCCTCGGCGTCATCTGCCGTGGCGGCAGCGGACTTCGCCGGGGTCTTCTTGGCCGGGGCCTTCTTGGCGGGAGCCTTCTTGGCGGGGGCCTCCTCGGCGGCCTCGGCCGGCGACGGGGCGGAGTCCGCGCTGTCGGCGGAATCCGCCGAGTCAGCCGAGTCGGCAGAGTCAGCGGAATCCGCCGACTCTGCGGCATCGGCCTCGACGGCCTCGGCACCACCCGGGGTCACGAACGCGGTCAGGTCCACGGCATTGCCCTCGGTGTCGGTGACCTCGGCGTACTCCAGGACCTTGGCCAGCGCCTTGCGACGGCGGACCTCGCCCATGATCATCGGGACCTGGCCGGCCTGGTCCAGCATCTGCGCGAACTGGTTCGGGTCCATGCCGTACTGCTGGGAGGTGGAGATGATGTACTCGATCAGCTCACCCTGGTCCACGCCGATCTCCTCGGCGTCCGCGACCTTGTCGAGGATGATCTCGTTGCGGAAGGCCTCGCGGGCGTTCTGCTCCACCTCGGCGCGGTGCTCCTCGGTGTCGTGGTCGTCACCCTCGGCGTGGCCGCCCTGGGCGAAGTGCTGCTCGACCTGCTCGGTGACCACGGAGTCGGGCACCGGGACCTCGACGAGCTTGACCAGCTCCTCCAGGACCTTGTCCCGGGCCTCGATGCCCTGACCGGTGACGGCGCCCTCGGCGGCCTTGGCCTTCAGGTCGGCCTTCAGCTCGTCGATGGTGTCGAACTCGGACGCCAGCTGGGCGAAGTCGTCATCGGCCTCGGGCAGCTCGCGCTCCTTGACGGAGCCCAGGACGACCTTGACGGTGGCCTTCTCGCCGGAGTGCTCGCCGCCGGCCAGCGTGGTCTCGAAGACGGCGTCCTCGCCGGCGGAGAGGCCCTCGAGGGCCTCGTCCATGCCGTCCAGCATGGTGCCGGCGCCGACCTGGTAGGACAGGTCCTCGGCGTGGTCGACCTGCTCGTCGCCGATGCTGGCGGTGAGGGTGATGGTGACGAAGTCGTCCTGGGCGGCGGGGCGGTCCACGGCCTTCAGGGTGCCGAAGCGGGAGCGCAGCTCGTCCAGGGCCTTCTGCTCGTCCTCCTCGGAGGCCGCGGCGGGCTCCACGGTGACCTTCAGGCCCTTGTAGTCCGGCAGCTCGATCTCCGGGCGGATGTCCACCTCGACGGTGAACTTCAGCGGGCCCTCGGCATCGCCGTCGACACCGGGCATCGAGGTGACCTCGACCTCGGGACGGGCCATCGGGGTGGTCTCCGTCTCGATCAGCGCCTGCTGGTAGAAGTCGTTCAGGCCCTCGTTGACGGCGGTCTCCACCACGTAGCCACGCCCGATGCGCTGGTCGATGATGCGCGCCGGAACCTTGCCCTTACGGAAGCCGGGGACCTGGATCTGGTTCGCCACGGTCTTGTAGGCATCGTCCAGGCGTGGCTTGAGGTCCTCGAAGGGGACCTCGACGTCCAGCTTGACCCGGGTCGGGCTGAGGTTTTCTGCGGTGCTCTTGACCACTTAGGACTCCTGTGTGGATTGCTTGTCTCGTCTGATGGGCACTTCTCGTTGCCCGGCCGCCGGGCATCCGGTGAATCAGGCCCCACCGGGGGCCATGACGTCGGGGTGACAGGATTTGAACCTGCGGCCTCACGCTCCCAAAGCGCGCGCTCTACCAAGCTGAGCTACACCCCGCAGACGGCCCTGGCCGTTTCTGGCCAGAGACCAGTGTACGCATTCCCACGCCATGGTCCGCATTCCGGCGACCTCCGGGGCCCGACGGCGGTACGCCTGCCGCTTTGCGGCGTCGCCTCGATCCTTGGTACGCTCTACCACGCTGTTCCCGGCCGATGTGGCGGGATGCGGCGCCGTGGGGATGTAGCTCAATGGTAGAGCCCCAGTCTTCCAAACTGGCTACGCGGGTTCGATTCCCGTCATCCCCTCCACGACCGCCTAGGGCCCCGACCGCACAGGTCGGGGCCCTTGGCGCGTTCCGGGCCCGTCCCCGAAGCGCGCCCCGCCGGACAGCCCCAGGCCCCTGCCCTCCTCCAGGGAACGGGCGTCCCCCTGAATCAGTATTGACTTATATAAGTGCGGGTGAAACCTTGGGACCATGCACGCACTGGACGTCCTCGGCGACCCGGTCCGGCGGCGCATCCTCGAGATGCTCGTCGACGGGGAACTGAGCGCGGGCGAGATCGGCGCCGTGATCCAGGAGGAGTTCGGCATCAGCCAACCCGCGGTCTCCCAGCACCTGAGGGTGTTGCGGGAGCACGGCTTCGCCTCGGTCCGGCCCGAGGGGACCCGCCGGCTCTACGCCGTGCGCCCCGAGGGCCCCCGGGAGGCGAGCCAGTGGCTCAGCGCCTTCGAGCGGTTCTGGCGGCCCCGGCTCGACGCCCTGGGCACCGAGCTGGCGCGCGGGAGACGGGACCGGCGGCTCGCGGCCGAGCGTGACCCCGGGGAACACCCCGGGGAGGACCCACCCAGCAAGGAGAGATGACATGGTCGACGTCCAGTCCCAATTGGCAGCCGTGACGCGGGGCATCCACACCGAGGACCGCGAGGGGGAACCCTCCCACGTCCAGACACTGGAACAGGCCTACCCGGCGCCGATCGACGACGTCTGGGAGGCCGTGACGACCGCGGATCGCATCGGGCGCTGGTTCCTGCCCGTCACCGGAGAGCTGGAGCCCGGCGGACGCTATCAGCTGGAGGGCAACGCCGGCGGAGAGGTGCTCGAGTGCACCCCGCCGACCGCAGGCACGGCGTCCTACCGGATCACGTGGGAGTTCGGCGGGGGCGTCTCCTGGGTGACCGTCCGACTGACGGCGGAGGGCGAGCGGACCCGGTGCGCGATCGAGCACGTGGCCCGCGTGGCCGACATGCCCGCGGGGATGTGGGAGACCTACGGCCCCGGGGCCACGGGCGTCGGCTGGGACGGCGGGCTGCTCGGGCTGTCACTGCACCTGGGGGCCACCGAGGGTTCCCTCTCCCCCGGCGAGGCGGAGGCGTGGGCCCTCACGGACGAGGGCAGGTCGTTCTACCGCGGCTCCGCCGACGGCTGGGCCGCGGCCCACGTGGCGGACGGCGCCGATCCGGAGCACGCCGCGAGGAACGCCGATGCCACCTACGGGTTCTACACCGGGGCGGGCGGATGACCGGCCGAGGCGGTGTGCCGGTCAGGACGCCTGGCAGCGCGGGCACCAGAACAGGTTCCGCGCCTGCATCTGCGTCACCCTGACCTCGGCGCCGCACACCCGGCAGTCCAGTCCCTCGCGCTGGTACACGTAGTAGGCGTTGTCGGGCCACAGGGGCGCCGGTCCGCCGTCAGGGCCCACCGCGTCCCGGTGTGCCGGCTCCGTGGTGATGATCCGGCCGACCCGGACCCCGTCGGCCATCAGGTCCACCAGGTCATCCCACAGCCGCACGCCGTCCTCCTCGCCCACCCGCCGTCCGGGCAGCCAGGGGTCGAGCCGGGCGCGGAAGAGGGACTCGGCCCGGTAGATGTTCCCGACGCCGGCCAGGACCGACTGGTCCATCAGCAACTGGCCCAGGGCCACGGAGCGGCGGGACAGCCGCTCCAGGAACGCCCCGGGGCCGGTACCGGTCACGAGGGGGTCCGGTCCCAGTCGCGCGACGACGCCCTCGGCCTCGCCGGGGGTGATCACCTCGCAGGCACTGGGCCCGCGCAGGTCCGCCCAGCCATGGGCGGACACCAGCCGCGCCCGGACCTGGCCCACCGGTTCCGGCGGACCGGAGTACGCGCGGGCCCCGCCGTCGTCGGGGGTCTCCGTCTCCCCCATCCTCCGGGGCGCGCCGATCGAGGAGGCGCCCCGGAAGGTCTCGTCCCCGCCGAAGCTCCAGGCCCCGTAGAGCCCCAGGTGCACGCGCATCACCAGGTCCACGTCGAAGTCGAGGAACAGGTGCTTGCCGTGGGCCCGGGCGTCCACGAGGACGGCGCCGTCGAGTCGCCGCGCGCCGTCGGAGAAGCGTCCCTGCGGCGAGCTCACCCGCAGCCGTTCACCGCCGAAGACGTCCCGGAACTGTCGGGCGAGGCGGTGGATGGAATGGCCCTCAGGCACGGGCAGGCCTCCCGGTCAGTCCTGCACCTCGCCAGTCGACTCGTAGTGCGCGATCTTGCCGATGCGGCGCACGTGGCGCTCATCACCGGAGAACGGCTCGGCGAGGAAGGCCTCGATGAGCCCGGTGGCCTCCTCCAGGGAGTGCTGGCGGCCACCGACGGCGATCACGTTCGCGTCATTGTGCTCCCGGGCCAGCCGGGCGGTCTCCAGGTTCCACGCGAGCGCTGCGCGGACACCACGGACCTTGTTCGCCGCGATCTGCTCGCCGTTGCCCGAGCCGCCGAGCACGATCCCGAGCGCCTCGACGCCGGACCGCTGGTCCACCACCACGGCCTGGGCCGCGCGGATGCAGAACGCCGGGTAGTCGTCCTGCGGGTCATAGGACTGCGGCCCGTGGTCCACCATCTCGTACCCCTGCTCCCCGAGGTGACGGATGAGGTGGGCGCTGAGCTCGAGGCCGGCGTGGTCGGTGGCGATGTGGACGCGCATGGACTGCTCCTGGGGGACGGACGGGTGGTTCGGGCCAGCGATCAGCCTAGCCCTATCCTCACGATGGTGGCCGATGGCACAATGACCACGATAGCCAGCAGTCCTTTCACAAACCCGTTCCCGACCGGAGGTCCCGTGTCCAGCCAGAACATCACCCGTGCCGAGGCCCAGCAGCGTGCCCAGGCCCTGTCCGTGGAGTCCTACGACGTTGTCCTGGACGTCACCCTCGACGGCGACCACTTCCGCTCGACGACCACGGTCACCTTCACGGCGGCGCCCGAGGCGGTGGGGGGCAGCACGTTCATCGACTTCGTCTCCAGCCAGGCGCCGACCGTCACCCTGAACGGCACCGGGCTGGCCGCGGACGCCTTCGACGGCACGCGCATCACGGTGGGTCCGCTGGCCGAGCACAACACGCTGGTGGTGGACGGGCTGGCGGACTACATGAACACCGGCGAGGGCCTGCACCGCTTCGTGGACCCGGTGGACGACGAGACCTACCTGTACACGCAGTTCGAGGTCCCGGACTCCCGGCGCATGTTCGCCGTCTTCGAGCAGCCCGACCTCAAGGCGGCCTTCGCCTTCACGGTGACCGCCCCGGACCACTGGAGCGTCGTCTCGAACTCCCCCACGCCCGAGCCGGTCCGGGCCACGGAGGGAACCGCCACCTGGTCCTTCTCCCCCACCCCGCGGATCTCCTCCTACATCACCGCCCTGATCGCCGGACCGTACCGGTCCGCCCACTCCGAGCTGACCAGCGCGGACGGCCGGACCATCCCGCTGGGCGCCTACTGCCGTGCCTCCCTCTTCGAGTACCTGGACGCCGGGAACATCTTCGAGCTCACCCGCCAGGGCTTCGAGTTCTTCGAGGCCCAGTTCGGCACCCCCTACCCCTTCGAGAAGTACGACCAGCTGTTCGTGCCCGAGTTCAACGCCGGGGCCATGGAGAACGCCGGGGCGGTGACCTTCCTGGAGAACTACGTCTTCCGCTCCACGGTCACCGAGGCGATGATCGAGCGCCGGGCGATCACCGTCCTGCACGAGCTCGCCCACATGTGGTTCGGGAACCTGGTGACCATGCGCTGGTGGAACGACCTGTGGCTCAACGAGTCCTTCGCCGAGTTCATGTCCACGCTGGCCGCCGCCGAGAACACGCGCTACACCGGGGCCTGGACCACGTTCTCCTCGATGGAGAAGAACTGGGCCTACCGCCAGGACCAGCTCTCCTCCACCCACCCCATCAAGGCCGAGATCCGGGACCTGGAGGACGTGCTGGTGAACTTCGACGGCATCACCTACGCCAAGGGCGCCTCCGTGCTGCGCCAGCTGGTGGCGTGGGTCGGCCAGGAGAACTTCATGGCCGGGGTGCGTGAGTACTTCGGCAAGCACGCCTGGTCCAACACCGAGCTGCCGGACCTGATGCGCGAGCTGGAGGCGTCCTCCGGCCGGGACCTGTCCGAGTGGACCCACCAGTGGCTGGAGACCTCCGGGGTCAACACCCTCACCGTGGAGGTGGACGGCGAGGAGTCCGACGACGGTGCCATCACCTCCCTGCGCCTGCGCCAGTCGGCGCCGGGAGACGGCCGGCCCGGTGACTCGATCCTGCGCCCGCACCGGATGGCCGTGGGGTTCTACTCCGCCGACGACTCGGGACGCCTGGTGCGCACCGACCGCTTCGAGCTGGACGTGGACGGCGAGGTGACCGAGGTGACCGAGGCGGTCGGCAGGCCGCGCCCGGACCTGATCCTGCCCAACGACGACGACCTGGCCTACGCCAAGATCCGGCTGGACTCCGCCTCCTGGCAGACCGCCTCCACGCGGCTGAAGGACGTGGCCGAGTCCCTGCCGCGCACCCTGCTGTGGGGTGCTGCCTGGGACGCCACCCGGGACGCCGAGGCCACGGCCGGCTGGTTCACCGACCTGGTGCTGGCCAACATCGGGCATGAGCGGGACTCCTCGGTGGTGCAGACCCTGTTGCGCCAGTTGGCCACCGCCCTGTCCCAGTACGCGGCCGCATCCCACGCCCCGGCGATGCGCGAGTCCGCCGCCACCCGTCTGCTGGACCTGGCCCGGGCCGCGGAACCGGGGTCGGACCACCAGCTGCAGTTCGTCAAGGCGTTCGCCCTGCACGCCCGGTCCGACGCCCAGCTGGACACCCTCGCGGCCCTTCACTCGGGTGCGGAGGAACTGGCCGGGCTCGACCTGAACACCGACCTGAAGTGGGAGATGCTCACCGGGCTCGCGGCCGGTGGCCGCGCCGGGGAGGCCGAGATCACCGCGGCCCAGGCCGCCGACCCCACCGCGACCGGTGCGCTGGCCGCGGCCCAGGCCCGCGCCGCCGTCGGGACCACCGAGGCCAAGCAGGCCGCGTGGGAGCAGGTGGTCTCCGGGTCCCTGTCCAACACGACCCAGCGCAACGTGATCCTCGGGTTCAACCGCGTGCACGACCCCGCCCTGCTGGCCCCGTTCGCCCCCCGGTTCTTCTCGACCGTGGAAGGACTGTGGTCCTCGCGGTCCCACGAGATGGCCGAGTCAGCGGCGGTCGGGCTGTTCCCGGGGGCGCAGGTCTGCCAGGACACCATCGACGCCGCGGACGAACTGGTGGCGCGGTCGCAGGCGGAGCAGCCGGCGCTGGCCCGGACCGTGGCCGAGTCCCGGGACGAGACGGTGCGCGCCCTCGCGGCGCGGACGGTCGACGCCGCCGCGCGGGGCTGACCACCGTACGGCCCCGGGGCGCCCCGTGCGGGCACTCCGGGCCGTTCCGGCGCCGGTGCCTGACCGGCGCCGGTGCTTGACCGGCGCCGGTGGGTCAGGAGAGGCGGACCGTGGTGGCGGAGTGGCCGAAGCCGACGATGTCGTCCCGGCCGTCACCGTTGACGTCGCCGAGGAGCCGCGGGTACCGGTCGGGGGACCACCCGGCGTCGTACCCGAACTCGGTGGTCAGCCGCTGCGGACCGAACAGGAAGTCGTCGTCCCCGTAGGCCACGTAGGTCCCGGCGCTGCCGAAACCCACTACGTCCCCGATCCCGTCGCCGTTGACGTCGGCCGTCGTCCGTGGGTGGCGGTCCACCCGCCACCCCTGGGCGTAGCCGAAGCTGCGCAGCTCCAGGGACGGTGGCTGGAACTTCGGCTCCCCGGGGTCGTAGGGCCGGGAGTAGGCCGCGTAGACCCCCTGGTCCCCGAACCCGATGAGGTCCGGCAGCGCGTGGCCGCTGATGTCGTCGACCATCCGCGGGTGGCGGTCCATCCGCCAGCCCTGGGCGTACCCGAAGTCCCGGACCTCCAGGGCGGGCCGGGTGAAGGTATCGCCAGCCGCGGAGAAGTAGGAGACGTACACCCCGGCGTCACCGAAGCCGACGATGTCCGACGTCCCGTTGCCGTCCATGTCCGCGAGCAGTCGCTCATGCTTCTCCACCCGCCAGCCGCGGTCGTAACCGTAGCTGTCGATGCGCTTGCCGGTCCCGGTGAAGGTGCGGTTGGCCAGCCCGTGGGAGATGGTCACCCCGGAATGGCCGAAGCCCACGATGTCCGCAGTGCCGTTGCCGTTGAGATCGGCCAGCAGACGCGGATGCGCTCCCACCCTCCAGCCCTGGGCGTACCCGAAGTCGCGCACCTTCAGTGCCGCGCGGGTGAAGGACCCGTCGGGCTGCGCGTAGGAGACATGGACCCCGGCATTCCCGAAGCCCACGAGGTCACCGCGCCCGTCGCCGTCGACGTCGGCGACCGTGCGCACGTGCCGCGCGTTGGACCACCCCTGGTCGGTGCCGAAGCTGCGGATCTTCAGGCGCGGTGTGCTGAACGTCCCGTTGGCACGGCCGTGGGCCACGTAGACGCCCGCCCCGCCGAAGCCGACCACGTCCGCGCGGCCGTCCCCGTTGACGTCGGCCAGCTCGCGCACGTGCTGGTCCACCCGCCACCCCCGGTCGTAGGAGAACATCGGCTGGGAGGCCGCGTGGGCGGGCCCGGCGAGGACCGCTGCCGCCACCGTCAGGACCGCCGCACAGGTGCCGCCCACCACGCGGCTGGAGATCGAGCGTCTCATCATGAACCCCCGGACGTTGCTGGAACGGTGCGGGGATTCTAGGCCCGCGAGCGCGCTCCGGAGAAGGACTCCGCTGCGCCCGGGTCCCCGGCGGCGAGGACGCGCTGCTCCCCGGCGTAGATGACGAACCGCTCGCCGCGCACGAAGCCCGCCAGGGTCATGCCGGCCTCCCGGGCCAGGTCCACCGCGAGCGAGGACGGCGCGGAGACCGAGGCGAGCATCGGCACGCCCGCCATCAGGGCCTTCTGGGTGAGCTCGAAGCTGGCACGGCCGGAGACCATGAGCACGTGCCCGGACAGCGGGAGCATGTCCTGCAGCAGGGCCCAGCCGAGCACCTTGTCCACCGCGTTGTGCCGGCCGACGTCCTCCCGGACCGCCACCAGTTCGCCGGTGGCGGCATCGAACAGGCCGGCGGCGTGCAGTCCGCCGGTGCGGTCGAAGACCTTCTGGCGCTCCCGGAGCACCTCGGGCAGGGACAGCACCGTCTGCTCCGTCACCGTCATCGGGTCCTCGGCCACGGGATAGCGCGTGGTGGTGCGCACGGAGTCGATGCTGGTGCGGCCGCACAGCCCGCAGGCGCTGGTCATCAGCACGTGGCGTTCCAGCGCCGGGGCGGGTGCCGCCACGTGCGGGGCCAGCACCACGTCCACCGTGTTGTCCGTCTCCTCGGCCCCGGGTCCGAAGTCCCGTCCGCAGTAGCGGATCGAGGACACCTCGGAGGCCTGGCCGATCAGCCCCTCGCTGAGCAGGAAGCCCACGGCCAGGGAGAAGTCCTCGGTGGGGGTGCGCATGGTCACCGCCAGCCGGCGCCCGTTCACCCGTATCTCCAGCGGTTCCTCCGCGGCCAGCACGTCCGCCCGCGCCTCGCGCCGACCGTCCTTCACGCGCACCACCCGGACCCGCGACTCACTCCTGCTCATGCACCCATGATCCATCCCGGCGGCGGTGCGCCGCCACCGGGACCCACCCCGGCCCGTCGCGGACCGGGACCCGGAGGCGCCCTCCGGGCGTGCGGGGCGAGCCCCCGGGACCTAGGCGGGACCGGTGACGCGGTCCGCGAACGTCGCGGTCCGGGCGGGGTCCAGCACCGCCGCCGGATGCGGCCCGGCGGACAGCAGCGCCGACCGCAGGTCCTCGGGGTCCGTGCGTGCGAGCGCACCACCCGCTGCCAGCACCGCGTTGCCGGTCTCCAGCCGGTCCAGCAGCGTCGCGTCGGCCAGCATCCAGGCCCCGGAGAGTCCCGCGTCGGCGGCCGCGGCCTCCAGCGCCCGGGCCTGCCGGGCCAGGAACCGCAGGCCGGAATCGTCGCCGATGTTCACCAGCAGCACCCCCTGGCCGCCGAGGCGGTCCAGCAGTTCGCCGTAGAACTCCTCGCCCGTGAGGTGCGCGGCGGCGTCCACCCCGGTGTAGATGTCCAGCACGATCGCGTCGAACGGCGCATCGTCCAGCCCGGCGAGCTCGGTGCGGGCGTCCCCCGTCACGACCGTCAGTTCCGTCCCCTCGGGCAGGGGGAGTTCGGAGACGACGAACGAGGGCAGTTCGCGGTCGAGGTCCACGACGGTCTGGACGGAGCCGGGGCGGACCGCCTGCACGTAGCGCGGCAGGGTGAGCGCCCCGGCGCCCAGGTGCAGGATGCGGATCGCCCGGGTGGCCGGCCACGCGGCGTCGAGGACGTTGGCCATCCGGCGCAGGTACTCGTACCGGATCCGGGTGGGGTCGGCCAGGTCCACGTGGGACTGGACCTGCCCGCCGATCTCCAGGACCCTGCCGTCGTCGTGCTCGTCCGGGATGATCCGGGCCCGCTCGCCGGACACGCTCAGCTGGATACTGCGGCCGGCGGGACCGGGATCGTCAGGGGGCGTCATGGCCTCAGTGTGACAGACCGGTGATCCACCAGGCGGCCGTCGACCATCTCGACCACGCGGTCGCAGTGGTCCAGGACGTCGTGGTCGTGGGTGACCATCACGCCGGCGATCCCGCGCTGGTGGCACTGGCGGGCCAGCAGGGCCACGATGTCCTGGCTGCGCCGGCGGTCCAGCGCAGCGGTCGGCTCGTCCACCAGCAGCAGGCTGGGTTCGTTCACCAGGGCCCGGGCGATGCCCACGCGCTGGCGTTCCCCGCCGGAGAGCTGTCCCGGGCGGTGGCCCGCCCGGTGCCCCATGTCCACCGCCTCGAGCAACGGCGCCGGGTCGAAGGACCGGGACCGGCCGCCGCGGTGGGCGATCCGGCGGGCCAGCCGCAGCTGATCGGCTGCGGTGAGGGCCGGGACGAGGTTGCCGGACTGGAAGACGAAGCCGAGGTGGCGCCGCCGGAACGCGGCCAGCTGTCCCTGTCCGCGCAGGCCGGCCAGGTCCTGCCCGAGCACCTCGACGACGCCGGAGGTGGGTGTGGCCAGTGCTCCCGCCACGGCGAGCAGGGAGGACTTGCCGGCCCCGGACGGGCCGATGACGGCCACGAACTCCCCGGGGGTGACGCTGAGGTCGACACGGTCGAGGGCGCGGACCCTCTCCCCGCCGTCGCCGACCTCGAGGGTGACGTCACGCAGGTGCAGGCCGAGGATCCCGGCCGGGCCCGGGGCGGACCGGTCCTGTGCGGGCTCGCGGTGGTGGTCGACGGTGGTGCTCATCGGTTGCCTCCCAGGGCAGAGATCGGTTCGATGCGGGTCACGCGCAGCACGGCCACGGCGGCTCCCACCAGCCCCAGCAGGATCGTCAGCGCCGAGGCGACGGCGATGGGCTGGGCCTCGAGGGCGAACGGCATCCCCTCGGGCATCAGCGAGCCGAGCCCGACGCCGGCCGCGACACCGAGGGCGGTGAAGGAGACCAGCAGGATGGAGGCCTGGGCCAGGCCGTCACGCAGCAGGTATCCGGCCGAGGCGCCCATGGCCCTCAGCACGGCGAGCTCGTGCCCGCGCTGGATGGTCCAGACGGTGAAGAAGGCGCCGACCACGAGGGCCCCGATGGCGTACAGGAAGACCTGGATCATGCTCAGGGTCATGGTCTCGGCCTGGTACCCGGGAGAGGCGTTGAACGACTCCTCCAGGGACAGGGTGGTCGTGGTGGCCGCCGTGTCCCCGGCGGCGAACGCCTCGGCAGAGCCGGCCGCCAGCTCCGAGCCCTCCGCCCCCTGCAGGGCGATGACCGAGGCCTGGTCGAAGTCCAGGGTGGCCAGGTGCGCGTCGGTGGGAGCCTCCCCGTCCGGGGCCTGGCCGGCGGCGATCAGCTGCCAGGTGGCCAGGGGAAGGTAGGCGATGTCCACGTGACCGAAGGTCGCCTGGCCCTCGGTGAAGCCGACGACCTCGAGTTCGGTGTTGATCCGGTCCAGGGTGATGACGGTGCCGACGTCGATGCCCTCGCCCCGCAGGCTCTCCGAGACCACGATGCCGGCCGGCCTGTCCAGGGCGTCGCCGTCAGCCGGCTCGGGTGCCAGGAACCCGTCCGGTTCCACCCCGAACATGGTGAGGTCGACCTGCTGCCCGTCGTCGGTGACGGCGTTCATGATCGAGGTGCCCATGAGTTCTGCCTCCGCCACGTCCGGCTGGCCGCGCCAGGCGGCGAGCTGGTCCGTGTCCACGACGGACCGGGAGAAGGCGTTGTCGGTCTTGGTGCCCTCATCGAAGGCGAAGGCGGAGACGGGCAGGGACTTCAGCCCCGAGACGCCGTCGTTCACGAGTCCGGAGGAGAGACCGGAGAGCAACACCATGAGGATGGCGATGAGGCCGATGACCAGGCCCATCAGGCTGAAACGGCCACGGGCGAAGGCCAATTCACGCAGTGCGAGGAACATGGGGAAGGAGTCCTTCAGTCAATTATGCGACAGAGTGTCGAGAAGATATCGACAGTGTGTCATGAAGGCTGGCCCCACCGGAAATCCGGCTCCGCCTCGGCGGAAGCCCCGCCCGGGCATCCCGCCTCGAGCTCGTCAGTCGATCGTTCCCCGCCCGCCGTGCTCGCGCACCATGGGCCCCAGGACCACCTGAAGGTGCCCCAGGGCCGCCTCGAGGTCCTGACCGGACTCCAGCAGCAGCGTGGCACCGTGGACCACGGCGTTGACCAGCTCGGCGACCTGCGCCGGGGACTCGACGTCCAGTCGCTCCAGCGTCTGCACCAGGGGTTGCTGGACCTCCCGGTGCATCCGCGCGGCCTGTTCGTCCAGTTCCTCCCCGGGAGCCAGCGCCGCCAGGGCGCTGCCCACCGCGTGCGCCCCCTCCGCGACGAGCGAGACGTTCGCCGCGGCATAGGCCATGAGCCGGTCGGCCTCGGTGGGGGCCTGGTCCATGGCACCGGAGATCCGTTCGGTCCAGCGAGGGTAGACGTCACGGACCATGGCCTGCAGCAGCTCCTGCTTGGACGTGAAGTACTGGTAGATGCTGGTGCGGGCGAGCCCGGCGCGCTGGGCGACCTGGGACAGGGAGGGCGCCTCCCCCGTTTCCGTCAGCAGGTCATGGGCGGCGTCCAACAGGGCTCGCTCCCGGGCGGCGCGATGCTCCGCAACGGTGGGTTCGCTGATGCGTGGCATGAGTCCACACCCTACTCCGGCCGCCCTCGACGGCCCGCCCCCCAACGTGCCGCGGAGCCACGCCCTTCTTTTCGACAGCGCGTCGGCATCTCTGTAGGCTGGCTGACCATGGACTTTCTGCATTCCGCCTCCCTGTTCCTGCACATCCTCGGCGCCGCCGCCCTCCTCGGCGGCTGGTTGGCCATGTTCCGCCGGCCCACCGTGTCCTCGTGGCAACACCTCGGGGCGTGGGTGCAGTTGGTCACCGGCGTCCTGCTGGTCGGCCTGCTCGAGATGAACGACGACGCCGGGCCGGTCAACCACGCGAAGATCGCCGTCAAGCTCGTGGTGCTCCTCGCCGTCCTGGTGGCGGCCGTGATGGGTCGCCGCCGCGTCCGCCGGGGGCAGGACGTCCCCACCGGCATGGCCCACGCCGTCGGCGGGCTCACCCTGGTCAACATCGCCATCGCCGTGTTCTGGTGACCGGGTCCTGCTGGTGGCCGCGGTCTACCTGCTGTTCCTGATCCGCAAGGACATCCGCTTCCTGGGCACGGCTGTCGATCATCGGCTTCGCCGCCCTGGTGTTCAACTTCACCATCGTCAACACCTACTTCCCCGGCCTGCACTCCTACGCCTGCATCCCGGAATGACCACCACCCCACCCCGGCAGGCCGGTGCAGCCCCGTCCGGACTAGGGTGGGACCATGTCCAGCGCACAGCCGTACGAACGCACCCTGCGCCAGCGGACCCTGCCGCAGGTCGGGGACTCCGGACAACAGTTGCTGGCCGGTGCCTCCGTGGCGGTGGTCGGTGCCGGCGGCCTGGGCTCGCCGGTCATCCAGTACCTCGCCGCAGCCGGCATCGGCACCCTGCACGTCATCGACGACGATCACGTGGAGCTCAGCAACCTGAACCGGCAGACCCTGCACGGGGTGGACACCCTCGGGGCACCGAAGACCGACGGGGCGGTGGCGGCCGCCGCACGCCTGTCCCCCGAGACCACCGTGGTCCCCCACGCCGTGCGCCTCACCGATGCCAACGCCCGCGAACTGCTGGGGTCGGCCGACGTCATCATCGACGGCAGCGATTCCTTCCAGACCCGGTTCGTCGTCCACCGCGCCGCCCTCGCCCTGGGCCTGCCCGTGGTCTTCGGCGCCCTGTTCCAGTGGAACGCCCAGGTCACCGTGTTCTGGTCCGTCCCGCCGGCCGGTTCGGGACTGGCCCCGGTGGTGCTGACCGACGTGTTCCCGGACAACGCGGCAACCCATGCCTCGCCCGGTTGCGCCGAGGCCGGGGTGCTGGGCGCCGTCGTCGGGATCACCGGTTCCTTCCTGGCCCTGGAGACGATCAAGCTCATCCTCGGCACCGGTCGGCCGCTGGTGGGACGGATGCTGCTGGTGGACGGCCTCGCCGGCACCACCGCCGAGATCCCGCTGGCCGGCCCCCCTGTCCCCTCGACCCGCGCCCCGTCGACCCCCGCCGCGCCGGCCGCCACCGCGCCGGCACCGGGACCGATCGCCCCGGAGGACACACCCCCGCAGGCCCTGTGGATCGACGTCCGCCGTCCCGAGGAGTCCGCCGAACGCCCCGGGCCCGGCGGCGCCGTGCTGCTTCCCCTGGACCGGGTGCTGCGCCTGGACCGTGGTCCGGACGCGCCCCTGCCACCGGACCACCCGCTGGCCGGTCTCGCCCGCGACCGGCCCCTGCTGCCGTTCTGCGCCGCCGGCCCGCGCAGCGCCACCGCCGCCCGGCACCTGGCCGGTCTCGGCTGGCCGGTGGCCGGGTACCTCGACGGCGGGTTGCCGGGAGCGTTCCGTGCCTGAGTTCCACTACATCCCGGTCGCCGACCACCAGGCGCGCGTCCTGCGCGTGGTCCCCCTCCTGGCGGAGGACACGCTCGACCTCGAGGACGCCGCCGGCCACACCCTGGCCCGGGACGCCGTCGCCGCCCTGGACCTGCCGCCCTGGGACAACTCGGCCATGGACGGGTACGCCGTCCGGTCCGCGGACACCACCTCCGCCACCACGGACGCCCCCGTGCGGCTCGACGTCGTCGCCGAGCTGCCCGCCGGAACCGACCTCGACCCGCCGCTGGGGCCGGGCCAGGCCGCCAGGATCATGACCGGGGCCCCGCTGCCCACGGACGCGGACTCCGTCGTGCCCCTGGAGGACACCGTGGGATGGGACCCGGCCGCACCGACCGCGGGGACCACCCGGCCGGACCACGTGGAGCTGGGCGCACCGGTCGCGGCCGGCCGTCACGTCCGTCCCCGGGGTGACGACGTCCGGGCCGGGCACCGGGTGGCCTCCGCGGGACAGGAACTGGCCCCGCACCGGCTCTCCGCGGTGGCCGCCGCGGGCATCGCCGCGGTGACGGTGCGGCGCCGGCCGCGCGTGGTGGTCGTGAGCACGGGCAGTGAACTGGTCGCCCCGGGTGAACCGGTGCGCCGGGGGCAGATCCCCGACTCGAACTCCCACCTGCTCACCGCCCTGGTCCGCGCCAGCGGTGGCGAGGTGGTCCACCGTGGACAGGTCTCCGACGACCCGGCCCGGTTGCGGGACCTGCTGGGGTCCACGGCGGCAGACAGCGACGCGGTCATCGTCACCGGCGGGGCCAGCGTGGGCGCCCATGACGTCGCCCGTCTCGTCCTGGCCCCGGACGCGGCCGGCGGGGTGCCGCTGGAGCGCCGTCCTGCCGTCCACGCCTCCCCGGGGGACGGTTCGCCCTCCCCCGCGGGACCGGCGGCGGCCCGGAGACCCCCACGGACCCCCTGGACCCCCTGGACCCCGTCGATGACCGCGCGGTCCGCTTCGACCGGGTCGCCGTGCAGCCCGGCAAGCCACAGGGGTTCGGGCTCCTGCCGGACGGCCGGCCCGTCTGGTCCCTGCCCGGGAACCCGGTCAGCGCCTGGGTGAGCTACCTGGTGTTCGTCGAGCCCGGACTGCTGGCCATGCAGGACCGGGCGAAACCGTTGGCGGACTGGCGGCCCGTCACCGCGGACGAGGGGTGGCGCTCCCCGCCGCGCCGCGAGCAGTTCGTGCCGGTCCGCGTGGTCTCCGCGCCCGGTGAACCGGTGCGGGTGGCCCAGGCGACCGAACGGGGCTCCGGCTCCCACCTGGCCGGCCGCATGGCCCGCGCCACCGGCCTGGTGCGCGTCCCGGACGCCACGACCGAGGTGTCCGCCGGGGACACCGTCCTCTACCGAGCCCTGGAGGCCTGATGACACCCGCTGAGCATTCCACCCCCGAGACCGCCGCGGCCACCAGTTCGCCCGGGGCCTCCGGAGCCGACGGCTTCACCCACCTGGACGGCGACGGTTCCGCCCGGATGGTGGACGTGACCGAGAAGTCCCCCACCGTGCGTGCCGCCACCGCGGAGGCCACGGTACTGGTCTCCCCCGAGGTCCTCGCCGCGCTCACCGGGGGCACCGTGCCCAAGGGCGACGTCTGGGCGGTGGCCCGGATCGCCGGCATCCAGGCCGCCAAGCGGTGCGCCGAGCTGTTGCCCCTGGCGCACGTGATCGGCGTGCACGGGGCCACCGTGGACTTCGAGGTCGGCCAGGACCGCATCCGCATCATCGCCACCACCCGCACGGCAGACCGGACCGGAGTGGAGATGGAGGCGCTCACCGCCGCCTCCGTGGCCGGGTTGGCCATGGTGGACATGGTCAAGGGCCTGGACCGATCGGTCGAGCTGACCGGGATCCGGTTGCTGGAGAAGACCGGTGGCCGCTCAGGGACCTGGCGGCGCGGAGACCGCGCGTGAGATGAGCGACCTGACGGCGGTCATCCTCTCCGGGGGCGCCTCCCGGCGCATGGGCACGGACAAGGCCTCCCTGGTACTCGACGGGGTCACCCTCCTCGAGCGCACCGCTGCGGCAGTCCGGGCAGCCGGGGCCACGCGGATCGTCGTGGTCGGCGATCCACCGGCCGCCGGTCCGGCCGGTGGATCGGCACCCACCGCGTCCGTGACGTCCGCCCTGGCCGGGGCCGCGTTCCTCCGCGAGGACCCGCCCCGCTCCGGCCCGGTGGCCGCGATGGAGGCCGCCCTGGGTGCGGTGGACACCTCCTGGATGCTGCTGGTCCCGTGCGACCTGGCGCGGCCCGCCGGGGCCTGCCGCGCCCTGGTGGATGTCGCCCTCGGGCCGGGCCGGGACGGTGCGGTGGCCGTGGACGCGACCGGCCACCGCCAGCACCTGACCGCCCTGCTGGACGTGGCCGCCCTGCGTGCCACCGCCCGGCCGGGCATCACCCGGGTGCGGGAGCGGTTGGCACCGCTCGACCTGGTCGAGGTCCCGGAGCCCGCGGACTCCCCCGGGCTCTGGGACGATATGGATACCCCCGAGGACATGGCCCGTGTACGGGCCCGGAGAGGAGCTGCCGTGACGGATGACCGGGACAACGAGGTGCCGGGGCTGCGGGACTGGATGGCCGCCGTCGTGACCGAGCTGGGCCTTCCCGAGGACGTGATCGTCCCCTCCCCGCTGCTGGACACGGCCCGGGACGTGGCCGATGCCGTCGTGCGGCCGGGGGCCCCGATGAGCACCTACCTGATCGGCGTGGCCCTGGGACTCCAGCTGGCCGGCGCCGGCGGGGACACCGACGAGGACACAGCCCAGGACACCGCGCAGCGGGTCCGCGAACTCGCCGCGCGGGTCCAGGACCTGGCCTCCCGGTACGACGCCGGCCCGGCGGGGGCGCGCTGATGGCCCGCGTGCGCCTGTTCGCCGGGGCCGCGGACATCCTCGGCGCCTCCGAACTCCGGCTGGACGCGGCCACGGCGGGAGAACTGCGTACCGCCCTGACCGCGGACCACGGCATCAGCGCCGAGCGGGTCATCGCCCGGTGCTCCCTGCTGGTGGACGGGGTCCGCGCCGTGGATGACGGCCACCCGGTCCGCGAGGACTCCCTGGTGGACGTGCTGCCGCCCTTCGCCGGGGGCTGAGTCAGGAGGGCGCCGGGGCCCCGTCCGGTCCGGACCCCGGTACGGCCGCGCGGGCACCGTCCTGCCGGCCGGTGAAGTGATCCATGGTCCGGTTCACGCCGAGGGCGTCCATGACCCGGTCGAAGACGCGCGTCGGCAGCGCGCGCAGGGCGGGCAGGGAGCGCACGAGCGGAGGCAGGACGAGCTGCTGCCGACCGGACTCGATGGCATCGACCACGGCCTCGGTCACCTCGTCCGGGTCCAGGATCGGCAGCAGTCTCGGGAACCGGGTCTGCACGCCGGCGAACATGCCGGTGCCGATGTAGAACGGGCAGACGGTGAGGGTGTTGATGCGGTGCCCGTCGGCGCGCAGCTCGTTGCGCAGGGACTCCATGAAGCCGACCGCCGCCCACTTGGACGCGGAGTAGTCCGTCTGCCGGGCCACGCCCACCAGGCCCGCGGCGCTCGCGATGGTGACGACGCTGCCGTGCCCGCGCTCGATCATCCCCCCGAGGAACGCCCTGGTGACCCAGTACAGGGCCAGCACGTTGACCTGCATGGTCCGCTCGATGGCCTCGTCCGGGATGTCCAGCAGCCGGGCGCCCGAGACCACGCCGGCGTTGTTGACCACCACGTCCACCGCCCCGGACTGTCCCGCGGCCCGGTGGACGGCCTCGCGGTCGGTCACGTCGACCACGCAGGACCGGGCTGCGCCACCGGCCGCACGGACCTGTTCGACGGTGGCCGCACCGGCCTGCGCCGAGAGGTCCCACACGATCACCTCTGCGCCGCGGCGGGCGGCCTCCACGGCCATGAGGCGGCCCAGGCCGGACCCGCCGCCGGTGATGAGCACGCGAGCGCCGCGCAGGCGGTACCCCCTGGTCCCGTTCAGGCTCCCGGCCATCGGCTGCTCCCTCTTCGCTCGGACCCGCATCGCTCCACGCTGGATGTCATGCCCCGGTCGTCATCGACGTCACCGACATCGCGGCCATCACGCCGCGCACGCCGGGACCACCCGTTCACCCACCGATCGCGTTCATCCCGCGGCCGGGCTGGACGAACCCGGGGTCGTCGATCCCGTGCCCGGCCTTCTTGGCCGCGACGGACACGTGCATGGCCGCGGCGAGCTCGGCGTCCGTGGCGCCCTCGCGCAGCAGCGTGCGCAGGTCGGTCTCCTCGCGGGCGAACAGGCAATTGCGCAGCTGGCCGTCGGCCGTGAACCGCAGCCGGTCGCAGTCCCCGCAGAACGGGGCCGAGACCGAGGCGATCACGCCCACGGTGTGGGGGCCGCCGTCCACGGTGTACAGCGCCGCGGGCGAGGAACCGCGGCCGGGCACCTCCGCCAGCTCGAACCGCTCCGCCAGCCGCTCGAGGATCTCCTCGCCGGAGACCAGGTGGTCCCGGCGCCAGGTGTGCCCGGCGTCCAGCGGCATCTGCTCGATGAAGCGCATCTGGGCGTCCTGGGACACCGCGAAGGCCACCAGGTCGGCCAGCTCGTCGTCGTTGACCCCCCGCATGGCCACCGCGTTGAGCTTGAGCGGGCGCAGCCCCGAGTCCCGCGCCGCCGCGATGCCGGCGAGGACGTCGGCGTGCCGGTCGCGGCGGGTCAGGTCCCGGAACCGGTCCGGGCGCAGCGTGTCCAGCGAGATGTTCACGCGGGCCAGCCCGGCGGACCGCAGGGCGGGCAGCCGCCGGTCCAGGGAGATCCCGTTGGTGGTCATGGCGATCGGCAGGGTGCCGCCGCCCGGCAGTGCGATCGCGGCCAGCCGGGCCACGATGTCCTCCAGGTCCGCCCGTAGCAGCGGCTCCCCGCCGGTCAGCCGCACCCCGGTGATGCCGTGGTCCACGGCGACGCGGACCAGCCGCTCGATCTGCCCGGCGTCCAGCAGCTCGTCCTTCGGCGTGAACGGCCCGGCGTCCTCGGGCATGCAGTAGGTGCAGCGCAGGGAGCACTTGTCCGTCAGCGAGACCCGCAGGTCCCGGTGGGCCCGGCCGAACCCGTCCGTGAGGGCGCCGGTCAGGTGCCCGCCGCCGGTCTGCGTCCGGCGCACGACGTCGGCCAGCTCCCCCCGCGTGGGCAGCAGCCGGACCGCCTCGGGACCGCCCGCGGGGTCCTGGCCCGCAGCGGACGTCCCGGCCGGTGCGGCGCCCGGCGCGGTGACGGTGCGGGTGGTCAGGACGACGGGCACCCCGGTCATGGCAGTCCCACCCAGTGGGCGTCCCCGGACGCGGTGTGCTGGCGCTTCCAGATGGGGACCTCGGCCTTGATGTCCTCGACCACGGCCCGGCAGGTCTCGAACGCCTCCGCGCGGTGGGCGGAGGCGACCGCGACCACCAGGGCGAGGTCCCCGACGTCGAGGTGGCCGGTCCGGTGCGCCGCGGCGATCCGGACCTCACCGGCCGGGTCCTGCGGCCCCCGGGCGTGGCGGGCAAGGACCTCGCGCAGGATCCGCTCGGCGTCCGGGTGGGAGCTGTAGTCCAGGGAGGTGACGGTGCCCTCGGCCTCCGGGTCGTGGTCGCGGACGATCCCGGTGAAGGTCAGGGCCGCACCGCACCGGGCGTTCACCACCGAGGCCTCCAGCGCCGCCGCGTCCAGGGGGCGGTCCGTGACGACGGCCGGTGGCGCGGTGTCCGGTGGCGCGACGGTGCGATCAGGAGCGGACATGGTCACCTCCGTCGAGCTGGTCCACCAGGTGGGGCAACAGCGGGGCGAGCAGCGGAACGGCCTGCTCGGCCGCCCGGCGCGACCCCGGCAGGGTCACGACGACGACCGGTCGGTGCCCGTCCGGCAGCGGCGGGTCGACGACCCCGGCCACGCCGCGCGAGAGCACCGCGGCCGGCGTCTGCTGGCGACCCGCACTGCGCAACAGCTCCGGGATGCCGGGCAGGTGCCGGGTGATCAGCGGGGTCACGGCCTCGGGCGTGCGGTCCCGCGGGCCGACCCCCGTCCCGCCGAGGGTGAGCACCACGCGTGCCCCGCCGAAACAGGCCGCGGCGACGGCCTCGCCCACCGGCACGTCGCCGTCGGGAACCACCCGGTGGTCCAGCGGCCAGTCCGGCAACGCCTCGGACAGCAGGGCGCGGACCGCCGCGCCGGCCGTGTCCTCAGCGGTCCCGGCCGACACCCGATCGGAGACCGTGAGGAGGTGAATCGTGTGCATGCTGCCTCCCAGGTCGCCAGTCTACGGAGGTCGTCAATGCGACGGGACCGGGGCCCGGAATCCGGCGGTCCGGGCCGGGGGCGGTAGCGTGGAAGGGTGGAACACACCTTCTCACTGCGCGCCGAATGGACCGGGAACCGGGGCACCGGGACCTCCGGATACAAGGACTACGCCCGGGACCTGGTCATCCAGGCCGAGGGCCCCGGAGAATTGTCCGGATCGGCCGCCCGCGCCTTCCACGGTGACGAGGAGCGGTGGAACCCGGAGCAGCTGCTGCTGGCGGCGCTCGCGGAGTGCCACCTGCTGTCCTACCTGCAGGCGGCCACCGCCGCGGGGATCGTGGTCACCGGAGCCTCCTGCCGCGCCGACTGCGTGCTCACCTTCGGGCCCGACGGCGGTTCGGTCACCTCCGCGACCCTGTCCCCCGAGATCTGGCTCGCCGACGAGTCCCAGCGAGACGCGGCCGAGGCCCTGCACGCGAGGGCCCATGAGCAGTGCTTCATCGCCCGCTCGGTGAACTTCCCGGTGGAGATCGTCCCGCAGCAGGTCCGGCAGATGCGCCACCTGCCGGACTTCGGCAGCCGGCTCGGAGCGCCCATCGCCGTGCTCACGCCGCGTCGGGGCAAGGCACCCAGCCGGGTGACCGGCCTGGAGAACCGGCCCGGGATGATGCCGGCGCCCACCCCTCCCGCGGCGGCTCCCCCCACGGCGGCCGCCGGGCCGGCGTCGGGACCGGGCACCGCGGCGGCCCCCGGAGGGGCGCAGCCGGAGAACGCCTCGTTCTACGACCAGGTGGGCGGGCACCAGACCTTCGCGAAGCTGGCCCGCGTGTTCTACGAGAGCGTGGCCGAGGACCCCGGGTTCCGCGCGATGTACCCCGAGGAGGACCTCGGCCCGGCCGAGGAGCGGTTGCGGATGTTCCTGGAGCAGTACTGGGGCGGTCCGCGCACCTACGGCGAGCAGCGCGGCCACCCCAGGCTGCGCATGCGCCACGCGCCCTTCACGATCGACTTCGCGGCCCGGGACGCCTGGTTGCGGCACATGCGGGTTGCCGTGGACTCCCTGGAGCTGGCCCCGCTGCACGAGCAGACCCTGTGGGACTACCTCGAGCGGGCCGCCCATTCCATGGTGAACTCCGCCTGAGGGGCCGGTTCCCTACAGGGCCAACGGCTGGCGGCACAGCACGAACCCGGCCGGGCTGGACAGCCGTACCCACGGGCCCGAGGTGTGGACCGTGGTGGTGCCCCCGGGGGTGAGGAAGCCCAGCCCGTGGGCGGCGAACGCGGCCCCGGCCGGCAGGAACCCGTCCCCGGCCTCCACGGAGGTGCCCCCGAGCAGCCGCCCCCACACGGCCGCGCGGGCCTGGGCGACCATCGAGGCCCCCGGGTCCTGCGGCAGGGCGGCCCCGAGCTCGCGGATCCCGTCCTGGGCGACCTGCTGGAGCTCGTCGTCCGCGACGGCGGCCACCGACGACCAGCCCGAGCGCGGCGGCGTCACGGCCGTCCACGGGGCGGCCTCGGTGACCGGGGGCAGGGTCAGGGCGGTGCGCGAGGTGGAGGTCATCCGGGCCAGGCGCTCCAGGACCGAGGACAACGGGTAGACCTCGTCCCAGCCGTCGGCGCCGACCCGGTCCAGGCGGAAGGTCCGCAGGCCCAGCGCCACCGGCACGCGGTCCCCCAGTCCCCGGGGCTGCAGGACCGAGACCCATGCGGCCAGGACCGGACCGACCACCTGCAGGCGCATCCCGGTGTCCGCCATGGTGCGGGCCCGGGTGGCATACCGCTCCAGGTCGGCGACGGCGTCGAGGTCCTCCAGGACGAGTTCCTGACCGGGGGCGGGCGTACCGGGGGCGGGCGTATCGGGGGCGGGCATGGCCCCCATTCTCCCATCGCCGGCGCGGGGTGAGGCCGGGGTGAGTGACAGGGATAGACTGGCGGGCAGGTTACCAACAGGTAGCCCTTCCTCGTCACGGTCGGAGGGACGGTCCATGGTGGCTGACAGGGTGCGGAGGCAACGGGGCAGGTTCCCCGAGGACCCCACGGACGTGTTGCGCCAGGTCCTGACGCTCACCGAGGACGGGCCCGACGAGGCGGGCGGGATCCGCTTCACCGGCCTCACCCCGCCCCAGGCCCGGGGACGGGTCTTCGGTGGCCAGGTGATGGCCCAGGCCCTGATGGCCGCGATCCGCACCGTCGACCCGGACCGGGCGATCCACTCGATGCACGGGTACTTCATCCGCCCCGGCGATGCCCTCAAGCCGATCTCGTTCGCGGTGGAGGACCTGCGCGACGGACGCTCGTTCTCGGTGCGCCGGGTGCAGGCGGAGCAGGACGGCGCGACGATCCTGTCCCTGATCTGCTCGTTCCAGGAACCGGCCACGGGAATCGAGCACCAGTCCCCCATGCCCTCCGGGGTCCCGGACCCGGAATCGCTGCCGAGCACCTCCCAGCGCCTGGGCCATTTCCAGCATCCGGTGGCGCAGGAGTGGTCCTGGGCCCGGCCCTTCGACATCCGTCACGTGGACGCCCCGATCGAGGCCACCCCCGCCCGGGAGAAGGTGGCCACCAACATGGTGTGGATGAAGACGTTCTCCACCCTGGAGGGTGACGCGAACCTGCACCGCGCGGCGCTGGCCTACGTCTCGGACTACACCCTGCTGGAGCCGGTCCTGCGCCGTCACGGCCTGGCATGGGTCCGCCCCGGCATGAGTGTGGCGTCCCTGGACCATGCGATGTGGTGGCACCGGCCGGCCCGGGTGGACGAGTGGCTGCTCTACGTCCAGACCAGCCACTCCGCCCAGGGTGCCCGCGGCCTCAGCCACGGCCGGATCTACTCCCGCGAGGGTGAGCTGGTGGCCTCCGTGGCCCAGGAGGGCATGCTCCGGGTGCCCGCGGGCACCAAGTACCGGGTGCAGGGCGCCGTCCAGAACCTGTTCCTGAAGACCGCCTGGCGCCCCTCCCGATAAGCCGGTACCCCTGCCCCCGGGTACCCCTTGTGGTCTACCTTGAGGGCATGCACATGCACGCCGACATGGACACGGGCTCCGGACCGGACCGGATCCTCACCGTCGTGGGCCCCTGGGACAGCCAGGTCGCCTACACGGCCGTGCACGCGGGCCATGACCTGCGGGAGGAGGTCCGGGATCTGATGGTGCTCGACGAGGCCGTCCGGTTCCGGGAGGAGGATCCCTATTCCGACCGGATCGGCGCCGGGATCGGCTCGGGCATGGTCATGCACCGGTCCAGGTTCGAGACCGACCTCAACCGTCCCCGGAGCACCTGCGTCTACGTCGTGCCGGAGCAGTGCTGGGGGCTCCGGGTCTGGCGGGACGGGCAACTGCCCCCGGACGTCGCCTGCCGGAGCCGGCAGGTCCACGACGCCTGGTTCGCCGAGCTCGAGCGCCGGGTCGCCCGGCTGGCGGCCCGGGGCCCGTTCGTGGTCTTCGACCTGCACACCTACAACCATCGCCGCGACGGTCCCGACGCCGAGCCCGCACCACAGGAGGGCAACCCGGACGTCAACGTGGGCACCGGCACCCTGGACCGGCAGCCCTGGATCCCCGTGGTCGATGCCTTCATGGAGGCTCTGTCCGCACCGGTCATCCCGGCCACCGGACGACGACTGGACGTGCGGGAGAACGTGCGGTTCTGGGGCCAGAACGAGGGACGCTGGGTCCACCGGCGGTTCCCCGACACCGCCTGCGTGCTCGCCCTGGAGTTCAAGAAGACCTTCATGGACGAATGGACCGGCGAGGTGGACGAGGCCCACCTGGGCCAGCTGGCCGACGCCCTGGCCGCCACGGTGGCCCCGGTGGAGGCGGCCTTGCGGGAGGTCTCGGTGCCGACGCCATGAGCAAGAAGAGCGACAACAAGACCGGGAACAAGTCCGGGAACAAGTCCGGCACCAAGGCCGCATCCAAGTCCGGCAGCACTTCCGGCAACAAGACTGCCTCCAAGACCGGCCGCAAGACCAGGAGCACGTCCGGTCCCACCTCGGATGCCAGGACGAGCGGGACGTCGGGCGTGACCTCGGGAGCGGCGAAGGCCGCGCGGAAGATCACCGCCACCACGCTCGGCGACAGGACGGACGGCGTGCGGCCTCCCGGTGACCGGGACGGCATCACGGCCTCGCTGCGCGACCGGGCGATCGATCACGAGCTGGCACTGGTCTCGCGGTCCTTCCGGTTCCTGCTGGACGTGACGCCCATGAACGTGGAGCAGGCCCGGGCGGAGTTCCTGGCCACCGGCGAACTGCCGGAGTTCCAGTACCGGACGCTGGAGGACGACCCGGACGTCCTGCGTCAGGTGCTCAAGGACATGCCCATCCGGGACGTGGACGACCCCGTCCTCGGCACGTTGCTGCGGGAGAAGCACCGCGAGCTGGGCCTGCAGATCGAGATGCTCGAGGCGCGGGACACCGCGGACTTCATGCCCCTGAGCATCGAACTGTACGGCGCGATCACCCCGGCGTTGCGGCAGATCGCCGATCGCCTCATGAGCACCGTGACCGTGCCGGAGGGTGCCGGGAAGAGCCTGGATGCGCACGAGGTGCTGACGCTGGCCCAGGAGGAGATCGACTACTACCGGGAGCAGGATGCCGACATCGAGATGCACGCCGAGATCCGCAAGGACGTCTCCGGCGTGATGGTCTCCGGGGAGTCCCTGATCCTGGGTCCGCAGTCCAAGGTCCAGGAGGTCCGCGCGCACGCCCTGATGCAGCACGAGGTCGGCACCCACCTGGTCACCCAGGTCAACGGGGCCACCCAGCCCATCAAGGTGATGGGCACGGGGTTGTCCGGGTACGACGAGACCCAGGAGGGCCTGGCCGTGCTGGCCGAGGTGGCCAGCGGGGGACTGACCGCGTTCCGCCTGCGTCAACTGGCCACCCGGATCATCACGGTGCACCGCATGGTCACCGGTGCCAGTTTCCGGGACGCGCACGACGCGCTCGTGGAGGAGGGCGTCCCCGCCTCCTCGGCCTTCACCACGACCATGCGTGCCTTCCGGTCCGGTGGCCTGACCAAGGACGCCATCTACCTGCGCGGCGTGCTCGACCTGATCGAGCACCTGCGCGCCGGTGGGACCCTGGACCTGCTGCTGCTGGGCAAGTTCTCGTTGCAGGACCTGCCGCTGGTGACCGACCTGAGGGACCGCGGTGTCCTGCAACCACCCCGGCTCCAGCCGCGCTGGCTGACCGAGAAGGATTGCATCGAGCGGTTGGACCGGCTGGCGGACCTGGATGATCCGGCCGACCTGGTGAACCGCTGAGCACCGTCGGCCGGCCCGGCCGACGGTGATCCCACTCGCTGTATCTGTGGATCGGAGGTCCATGAACATCGGATTCGTCGTCAACGACGTCGCCACCGAGAAGTCCACGTACACCACGACGCGTCTGGCGATGGCCGCCACGCAGCTGGGGCACGAGGCGCTGCTGACGGGTACCGGGGACTTCTCGTACGCACCGGACGGCACCCTCTCCGTGCGGGCCCACGGCACCGCGGCGAGGAACTACCGTTCGCTGGACCGGTACCTGGCGGACGTGCAGAAGCCCCGGTCCGTTCGCCAGGTCCCCATCCAGGACTTCGACGTGGTGATGCTGCGCAATGACCCCGCCGATGACGCGAAGGACCGTCCGTGGGCCTCCACGGCGGCCGTGGCCTTCGGCCGGCTGTTCGCCGCCAACGGCGTCCTGGTGGTCAATGACCCGCTCACCCTGGCCGGTGCCCTGTCCAAGGCCTACTTCCAGCACTTTCCCGACGTCGTGCGCCCGAGGACGCTGATCTCCCGGGACCAGCAGATGATCTCGGAGTTCATCGACGAGATGGACGGCAAGGCGGTGCTCAAGCCGCTCCAGGGCTCCGGAGGAAAGGGCGTGTTCGTGGTGGACCGCAAGGAGGCCCCGAACCGGAACCAGATCGTGGAGGCCATCGCCCGGGACGGGTACGTCGTGGCGCAGGAGTACCTGCCGGAGGCGAAGGAGGGGGACGTGCGGATGATGCTCCTGAACGGCACGCCCCTCCAGGTCGGCGGGAAGTACGCGGCGTTCCGCCGTCGCACCGCCAGTGGAGAGGTGCGGTCGAACATGTCGGCCGGGGGCACCGCGGAGGCCGTGCGGGTCACCGAGGAGATGCTGTACCTGGCCGAGGTGGTCCGTCCGAAGCTCATCGCGGACGGCTTGTTCCTGGTCGGCCTGGACATGGTCGGTGACAAGCTTATGGAGATCAACGTGTTCTCCCCGGGCGGCCTCGGCTCGTGCCTGCGGCTCTACGGCAAGGACTTCGCCGCGGCCATCATCCAGGACCTCGAACGCAAGCTGAGGGTCCGGAGTCACTACACCGAGGACCTGTGCAACGCCCGGCTGGCCACGATCTGAGACCACGCACGACGGCGGCCCCCACCTCGGTGGTGGGGGCCGCCGTCGTCGGGCGTCCGGCGTGGTGCCGGGACCGGTTCAGTCGCGGGTGAGCTTGCGGTGCGTGACCCGGTGCGGGCGCGCCGCCTCGGGGCCGAGCCGCTCGACCTTGTTCGCCTCGTAGGACTCGAAATTGCCCTCGAACCAGTACCAGTTCGCGGGGTCCTCCTCGGTGCCCTCGTAGGCCAGCATGTGGGTGGCCACCCGGTCCAGGAACCAGCGGTCGTGCGAGATGACCACCGCGCAGCCCGGGAACTCCAGCAGGGCGTTCTCGAGCGAGGTCAGGGTCTCGACGTCGAGGTCGTTGGTGGGCTCGTCGAGCAGCAGCAGGTTGCCGCCCTCCTTGAGGGTGAGTGCCAGGTTCAGGCGGTTGCGCTCACCGCCGGAGAGCACCCCGGCCTTCTTCTGCTGGTCCGGGCCCTTGAAGCCGAACGCCGAGACGTAGGCCCGCGAGGGCATCTCGACCTGTCCGACCTTGATGTAGTCCAGGCCGTCGGAGACGACCTCCCAGAGGGACTTCTCCGGGTCGATGCCTCCGCGGGACTGGTCCACGTAGGAGATCTTGACGGACTCGCCGACCTTCAGGTCGCCGTCGTCGAGGGGCTCGACGCCCACGATGGTCTTGAACAGGGTGGTCTTGCCGACGCCGTTGGGCCCGATGATCCCGACGATGCCGTTGGGCGGCAGGGAGAAGGACAGGCCGTCGATCAGCACGCGGTCGCCGAAGCCCTTCTTCAGGTTCTTCGCCTCGATGACCTGGGTGCCCAGGCGCGGGCCCGGCGGGATCTGGATCTCCTCGAAGTCCAGCTTCCGGGTCTTCTCGGCCTCGGCGGCCATCTCCTCGTACCGGGCCAGACGGGCCTTCGACTTGGCCTGGCGGCCCTTGGCGTTGGAGCGGACCCAGTCCAGTTCCTCGCTGAGCCGCTTGGCCAGCTTGGCGTCCTTCTTGCCCTGGACCTCCAGGCGGGCGCGCTTCTTCTCCAGGTAGGTCGAGTAGTTGCCCTCGTACGGGTACAGCCGGCCGCGGTCGACCTCGGCGATCCACTCGGCCACGTGGTCGAGGAAGTACCGGTCGTGGGTGATGGCGATGACGGCGCCCGGGTAGGCGGACAGGTGCCCCTCGAGCCACTGGACGGACTCGGCGTCGAGGTGGTTGGTGGGCTCGTCGAGCAGCAGCAGGTCCGGCTTCTGCAACAGCAGCTTGCACAGGGCCACGCGACGGCGCTCACCACCGGAGAGCTTGGTGACGTCCGCGTCGGGGTCGGGCAGCTGCAGGGCGTCCATGGCCTGGTCGAGCTGGGAGTCGATGTCCCAGGCGTCGGCCGCGTCGATCTCCTCCTGGAGCTTGCCCATCTCCTCCATCAGGGAGTCGAAGTCGGCATCGGGATCGGCCATCTGCTCGGAGATCTCGTTGTAGCGCTGGATCTTGCCGAGGATCTCCCCGACGCCCTCCTGCACGTTCCCGAGCACGTCCTTCTCCTCGTTGAGCGGGGGCTCCTGCAGCAGGATGCCCACCGTGTAACCGGGAGAGAGCCTGGCCTCGCCGTTGGAGGGCTGGTCCAGCCCCGCCATGATCTTCAGGATCGTGGACTTGCCCGCACCGTTGGGGCCGACCATGCCGATCTTCGCCCCCGGATAGAAGGACATCGTCACGTCGTCCAGGATCAGCTTGTCGCCCACTTTCTTGCGGGCCTTGACCATGGTGTAGATGAATTCCGCCATTCCTCAAGGCTAGTCGGTGGCCGCCGCATTTCCCGCATCGGCCGAAGGCGGCGGCCACCGCGCAGTCCGGGCCGCTCAGGCGAGCGTCAGGTCCCGCTCCTGCTCGGACACCTCCGAGGCCTCGTCGGGCGCGTCCGGCCCGTCCTCCAGGACCTCGCCGGTCGACCGGTCGACGCGGGGCTCATCGTCCTCGCCGAACGGTCCCTCGACCGGGGCCTCACCGACGTCGGCAGCCGGTCCGCCGGCGGTGGCCTCCCCCGTGCGTCCGCCGGACCGGGAGAACCGGGCCGTGCCGAGGGTGAGGTCGTGGCCGATGGAGTCGGCCTCGATCTCCACGGCCGTCCCGGTCCGGTCCCCGGCCTCCCAGGGGCGGACCTTGAGCCGGCCGGTGACGATCACCGGCATGCCCTTGGCCAGCGAGGCCCCCGCGTTCAGGGCCAGCGCCCGGAACATGTTGATCGTGAACCAGTTGGTCTGCCCGTCGACCCAGGCGTTGGCCTCCCGGTCGAAGCGCCGGTCGGTGGCGGCGAGACGGAAGTTGCCGACGGAGAAGCCGGCCTGGGCCATGCGGACCTGCGGATCGGTGGCCACGAAGCCACGGACGGTGATGTGTTCGCTCATGAAGGGGCCTTTCGGTGGACCGGCCGGGGCCGGCGAGTGAGCCGGCGTCGGCAAGAGGTCTCCGCCGCCGGGCCGGGCCTCATGCCCGGTCCTTCCCAGCACACCGCCCCGGCCGCGTCCCGCACAGGGGTCCCACCGGGGCCCGGGCACAACGCGCCGGTGACCCGTGACCTGTGGAGTTCGGTGCGGCCGGTAGAATGGCCGGGCCCAGCCCCAGTAGCTCAGTGGATAGAGCAGGAGCCTTCTAATCTCTTGGTCGGGGGTTCGACTCCCTCCTGGGGCGCATGTGACCGGCGTGGACCGCGCGAGAGGTGGACTGTGCAGGATCCGACGATGAACGCCCGCCGCCTCCCCCGCTGGGTCATCGGCATCCAGCCGGACCGCCGGGACGGTGCGGACACCGTGGGACCCACCACCACCGCAGGCCAGTGGCTGCAGCTCGGGGCCGTGATGGCCGTGGCGGCCGTGCTCTACCTCGTCCACTCCTTCCTGCGCTTCCGCAATTTCGAGGCCAAGGGCTACGACCTCGGCATCTTCGACCAGGCGGTGCGCCAGTACGCCCTGTTCCGGGAGCCGATCGTCCCGGTCAAGGGGGTGGACTTCAACATCCTCGGCGACCACTTCCACCCCGTCCTGGCGCTGCTGGCCCCGCTGTACTGGATCTGGGACGACCCGCGGGTGCTGAACATCGCCATGACGGCGCTCCTGGTCTCCACGGCCATTCCCGTCTACCTGTTCGCCCGCCGCCGGTTCTCCCACGCCACCGCGCTCACCGGCGCCGGCGCGATGCTGCTGTGGTGGCCGTTCCAGGCCATGGTCAACTGGGACTTCCACGAGATCGCCGTCGGCGTGCCGGTCATCGCCTGGGTCGTCTGGGCCATCGACGGCCGCCGGTACTGGCTGGCCACCGCGCTGGCCCTGACCCTGCTGTCCGTGCGCGAGGACATGGGCATCACCCTGCTGGCCATCGCGATGGTGCTGGCGATCAAGCGCGCCTGGGCGCCCGCCGTCGTCACCGCCGTGCTGGGCGTGGCCGGCTACGTCTTCGCCACCTCCGTGGTGATCCCCCGCTTCTCCCCGGAGGGCGAGTTCGGCTACTGGCAGTTCACCGCGCTGGGGCCGGACATGGGGTCCTCGATCGCCTTCATGCTCACCCAGCCCCTCGACGCGTTCGCGGTGCTCTTCGACCACCCGCTGAAGGTCGCCCTCTGGCTGCTGCACTTCGTGGCGTTGTGGCTGCTGCCGCTGTTGTCCCCCTACACGCTGATCGGCATGCCGATCCTGGCCTCCCGGTTGTTCAACGACCGGCTCAACGTGTGGAGCCCGGTCTACCAGTACGACGCGATCCTGGCGCCGGTCTTCCTCATGGCCGCGCTGGAGGCGCTGGCGCGCATCGGGGCCTGGCGTCACGCCCGGCGGGTGCGCGCGTCCGGTCCCCCAGAGCCCCCGTCCGGTCACGACGACGGCGCCCTCGCCTCGGGCGCCGGCAGCGACCGGGTGCCCCGGGCCGCGGGGGCGGGTGTACGCGGCTGGCGGGTGCCGACCGTCTTCGTGTCCGTCCTGCTGGGCTGCGGGGTGATCGGCACCGTGCTCTTCCCCCAGGTCTTCCCGTTCCAGCGCACCGTCACCGGGGACACCTGGCAACGGACCGAGTGGGCGCGGGCCCTGGACCGGGCCGTGGGGATGATCCCGGACGACGTGTGCGTCGAGGCGGCGGACAACGCGGTGCCGCACCTGGTGGACCGCACCTACGTGGGCCTGCACGGGGACATCGGCGATGACCTGGCGACCTGGATGATCATCGACACCACGGTCGAGGAGCTCGGTGGCTGGGACCCGCTGACCCCGGACCAGGCCCTGGAGCGTGCCGGGCGGCTCGGCTACGCGGTGGTCAGCGAGGACGACCACGGCATCTGGGTGCTGCACCGCGACCGGCCGGTGGATCCGGTGTGCGCGGACTACGTGCCGTAGCACCGGCGCGGAACGGGTGCGCCGTGCCGTGCCGTTGATCAGGGCTTTCCGTGCCTGGCGACCCCGACCTACCCTCGGGGACGCGGAGTTCGAGCCCGCACCCCCGAGAGCGAGGACGTCCACCGTGGAATCTGCAAACCCCTCACGCCGTCGGACCGTCCCCGGCGGGCAGGGAGCACCGGAGGAGGCAGCGCCGCGGGTGCTGGTCGGATATGCCAGCGCCCACGGCTCCACCGCCGAGATCGCCCAGCGCATCGCCGAGGTGCTGGGACACGCGGGGCTGACGGTGGAGGTGCTGCCGCTGCAGCAGGCCCCGAGCCCGGAGGGGTATGCGGCCGTGGTGCTGGGCAGCGCCATCCACCAGCAGGAGTGGCTGCCGACGGCCGCCGGGTACATCGCCCGCCATGCCCCCGCCCTGCGAGAGCGTCCGGTGTGGTTGTTCAGCGTGGGCATGACCTCGGCCCTGCCCCGCTGGATCCGCCGGAGCGCCCGCGCCGGCCAGGACCGGCGACTGGCCCAGGCGCTCCGGGACCAGGCAGCTCCCCGCGGACACCTGCTGGTGTCGGGAGTGGTCACTCCCGGGCAATTCCCCCGCTGGGTCAGAACCCTGTTCCGGGTGTTCGGCGCGCGCTTCGGCGACTACCGTGACTGGGCCCGCATCGAGGCCTGGGCGCAGGGCATCGCCGGGAGCCTGACGACCGTTCCCCCGAGGCACGCCGCCCGCTCCTGAGGTCGTCGAGGCCACGGGTCATCCGGTGGTGAGGATCCCTGTCGCATCGCGAGGGTCACCCTGACGGGGGGCGTCCGGGGCTGGCCGCGGCGCCGGCGATGACCTCCTCGGCGAGTTCCCGCACCGGGACGCCCCGTTGCCGGCTGGATTCGCGGAGCACCTGGAACGCCTCCTCGGGGCCGCACGCATGTCGACTCATCAGCACGCCCGTGGCCTGGTCGATCGCGGTGTGCCTGGTCGGGGCCGGTGGCCCGTGTTCCATCAGGTCGGGGTGACGCAACAACCTGACGGCCAGTTCCAGCGCCCGGGACGCCTCGGCAGCGAAACGCTTGCCCTCCATCAACTCACGCTGGCCGAAGGCGTACGGCTGGTTGGAGTACAGGTTGAGCGCGCCCACGGCGGAGTCCCCGCCGTGCAGTGGCAGTGACAACGTCGAGAGTGCGCCCAGGGACACGGCACGCTCCCGGTAGGTCTCGAACCGGTGCTCGGTGGTGAGGTTGTCGACGAGGACGACCTGGTTGGTGCGCAGTGCGGTCAGGCACGGGCCCTCGTCGTACCGGTACTGGATCTCGTCGAACCGGTAGGTGTCGTCCTCGCTGCTGGCCACTGTCGCCGGATGCCCCTCGCGCACGACCGTGACGCCGACGAAGACGTCGGGACCCAGGGCCTCGGCAGCGGCGTTCACCAGGGCCTGCAGGAAGCCCTCGAAGTGCTCGGTCGCCAGAACCTGTCCTCGCGCCCTGCGCGCTTGGCCGGATTCGTCCTCCCCGGCGGGGTGCGTCGCGGCGCTCTGCTCAGTCATCATGACACCGGGAATCCCGGGGGTACGAGCCCCGCGTTCAACAGCAGCGGAGGCGGCGCTCCCATGACACGCCTGGAGGGACTCCGACCGGACGATATTCGCACGGCAGGACTCCCGCGGCCAAGACTCCTTCGACCGTCCCACCGGGTGGCTGGCGAGACGACACCGTGCAGGTGGGTTCGGTCTGTTCAGGGCCTCGCGGCGGTCGCGGGGACCCTGTGCGCGGCTTGGCGTTCGGCGGCCTCGATGACGTTGGCGACCAGCATGACCCGGGTCATGGGTCCGACGCCGCCGGGGTTGGGTGAGATCCAGGAGGCGACGTCGGCCACGGCGGGTTCCACGTCGCCGACGATGCGGGTTCGCCCGTCCTGGTCCTTCTCCTGGGAGACTCCGACGTCCAGGACGATGGCGCCGGGTTTCACGTCGGCCTTGCGGACCATGTGGGCCGATCCGGCCGCGGCGATGATGATGTCCGCGGCGCGGATTTCCGCCTTCAGGTCGGTCGTCCCGGTGTGGGCCAGGACGACGGTGGCGTTGACGTCCTTGCGGGTGAGCACGAGTCCGGCGGGTCGGCCGATGGTGACGCCGCGGCCGATGACGAGCACCCGTTGCCCGGCCAGGTCGATGCCGTGGTGTCGTAGTAGCTGCACGCAGCCGGCCGGGGTGCAGGGCAGGGGGGATTCCAGCTGCCCGGAGACGGAGGCCACGAGCCGGCCGAGGTTGACCGGGTGCAGTCCGTCGGCGTCCTTGGCGGGGTCGATGCGTTCCAGTACCCGTTGGGTGTCGATGTGTGCCGGCAGCGGGAGCTGGACGATGTACCCGGTGCAGTCCGGGTCGTCGTTGAGCTCGTCCAGCACGGCGAGCAGTTGTTCTTCGGTGATGGTCTCGGGCAGGTCCCGGCGGATGGAGGCCACGCCGACCTGGGCGCAGTCCCGGTGCTTGCCGGCCACGTAGGACCGCGATCCCGGGTCCTCGCCGACGAGCACCGTGCCCAGTCCGGGGACGACACCCTGTTCGGCCAGCCTGGCCACTCGTTCGGCCAGGTCTGTCTTCATCGCCGCGGCCGTCGCGCGGCCGTCCAGTACTCGGGCAGTCATTGCGTGTGTCCTTTGAACGTCGTGTGTCGTGGTGGGCGGGCCCGGTGGTACCGGGCCCGCCCACGTGCCGGCCCGTTGGCCGGCGGTGGGGTGGCCGGTCAGCAGCGGATCTTCTCCATGGCCGGGTCCACGAGGGGTTCCTCGGTGATGGTGGCCGTGACCTCGCGGTCGAAGGTGCGCACGGTGACCTGGTCCCCGACCTCCAGGTGCTCGGGGACCCAGGCCAGGGCGATGGGCTGGTGCACGGTGTACCCGTAGTCGGCGCTGGTGACGAAGCCGGCGGGAATCCCGTCCACCAGGACCGGTTCGTGCCGGCCGGTCAGCACGGTGGTGCCGTCGTCCACGGTGAGGCAGCGCAGTACCCGGCCCCGACCGGAGCCGGCCAGTCCGGCCCGCTCGGCCAGGGCGCGGGCGCCGACGTAGCCGACCTTGTCCTTCTTGACGGCGAAGCCCAGGCCGGCCTGGTCGGGGTAGTGCCCGGTGTGCATGTCCGTGCCCCAGGACCGGTATCCCTTCTCCAGGCGCAGGCTGTTGAAGGCCCCGCGTCCGGCGGCGATGATCCCGTGGGCGGCGCCGGCCTCCCAGAGCGCGTCCCACAACCGTGCCCCGTTCTTGGCGTCGGTGTAGATCTCCCAGCCCAGCTCTCCCACGTAGGAGAGCCGGAGCAGGCGGACCGGGATCCCGGCGATCTCGGTCTCCACGCCCTGGAAGTACCGCAGCCCGTCGTTGGTGAGGTCCTGGTCGGTCAGCGGCTGGAGCACCGTGCGCGCGTTCGGGCCCCACAGGCCGATGCAGCAGGTCGCGTCGGTGATGTCCTCGACCGAGACCGGGCACTGCGGGTGGGCTTCGGTGAACCTCCGGGCCTGGACGGTGAGGTAGTTCGCGTCGATCCCGCCGTTGATGCCGGCCATGAACCGCTCGTCCCCGAGCCGGGCCACGGTGATGTCGCTGCGGATGCCCCCGGCCTCGTCCAGCATCAGCGTGTACGCCACCGCCCCGACCTTGCGGCGCATGTTGCCGGTGGTCAGCAGGTCCAGGAAGGACTCCGCACCGGCACCGGTGATGTCCACCCGGCGCAGGGCGGTCATGTCGTACATCGCCACGTTGGTCCGGGTGGCGTAGGCCTCGGCCGCGCTGATGGGCGAGGAGTACTGACCGGACCACGCGTCGCGCTGCGGCGGCACCCACTCCTGGGGCAGGCTCTCCAACAGGGAGGCGTTCGCCTCGTACCACTGCGGGCGTTCCCAGCCGGCGGCCTCCAGGAAGAACGCCCCCAGCTCCTGCTGCCGGGCGTGGAACGGGGAGAGCCGGAGGTTGCGGGGGGAGTCCTTGGGCTGCAGGGGGTGCTTGATGTGGTAGACCTCGACGAAGCTCTGCGCGGAGGTCTCCTGGATGTAGTCCCGCTCGAGCTGGACCTTCTCGAAGCGGTGCAGGTCCATCTCCCGCAGGTCGGCATCGCTGTGCCCGTCCACGAGCACCTGGGCCAGGGCACGGGCCACGCCGGCCGAGTGGGTGACCCAGACCGCCTCGGCCACGTACAGGCCGGCCACGTTCGAGGCCTCGCCCACCAGGGAGTTGCCGTCCGGGGTGAAGGAGAAGATGCCGTTGAAGGCATCCTCCACGGTGGTCTGTCCCAGCTCGGGCAGCAACCGCCGGCTGTCGTCCCAGGCGGGAGCGAAGTCCTGGGGGGTGAACTCGAGCCGGGAGGGCATCCGGTCGTTGGCCACGTCGACCTCCTGCGGCATCTGCTCGTAACCCACCGGGATCGGGCGGTGCCCATAGGAGCCGATACCGATCCGGGACCCGTGCTGACGGAAGTACAGGTTGTCCTCCTGCAGGCGCAGGATCGGCAACCGGGCGTTGTTGCCCGTGCCCACGGCCTGCTCCGTCTCGCCCCGCAGGGACGGCAGGGACGTGGTCCGGACATACTGGTGGGCCATCGGCACCAGCGGAATGGTCATCCCGGCCATCTCCCCCAGCTCCGGCCCCCAGAAACCACCGGCGCAGATCACGATGTCCGCGGCAACGACCTCATCCCCGCACCGGACCCCGGTGACCCGCCCGCAGGACTCCTCGATCCCGGTGACCAGCGTGTTCTCCCGGAACACCGCCCCACGGGACTCCGCCCGCCGGCGCAACACCTCCACCGCCAACAGGGACGAGGCCAGCCCGTCCGTGGGCACGTACAACCCACCCAACAGCAGGCTCTCATCCACCAACGGATGCAGGCGCTTGGCCTCCGCGGCATCCACGACCCGGGACTCCACACCCCAGCAGGCATTGAAGTTGTTCCGCCGGTGCAGCTCCGCCAACCGCTCCGGGGTCGTGGCCACCTCCAACCCGCCCACCGGGTTGAACGCCGCCGCCCCGTCCTTGACCAGGCCCAGGAGCTTGCTCCCCGTATAGGCCGCCAGCTCCGAGAGCAGCTCCGAGGGGGTGGACTGGAAGACCAGCCCGGGAGCATGCGAGGTCGACCCCCCCGTGGAGGGGATCGGCCCGCGGTCCAGGACGGTCAGATCCGTCCACCCCCGCTGGGTGAGTTCATCGGCCAGGTTGGCCCCGACGATGCCGGCCCCGATCACGACGACGCGCGGAGATTCCATGATGGTGTCCAATCCTTCAGTCCCCAGACCGGGAACGTCGTACACAAGTCGTATATGAGCAACGTAGTGACCCGCCTCACGCTCCGTCAAGGGGCAAAATCAGCAGGGATCGCCCTCTTGCGCGAAGGTGTGATGTGGGTTAAGTTTTTCCGCATTCGTCATATATCTGTTGCATGTGGCTCTCATACGACCGTGCTCCTCGTGGCGTGCTTCCTACTGATCGGCCTCACGGCGTCTGTCGCCTGGGCCCCGAGACCAAGGAGAAGTCCCTCGCATGAGCATCCCGCTGTCCATCACCCACGCGGCGTCACCCTCAGGGATGCCCCCGGCGCCCGTCAGTGGCCCAGTCGGTGAACCCTCGCCGGCGCCACGGCCATCATCCCGGCGGCCGGCCTCGATCCTCCTAGGCTCTATCCCAACCGTGGAGACCGCCCAAGGAGCGCCGATGCACACCGTCGAGAAATCACCCAAGCGAACCACCCTGGCCGAGCGCGCCTACCAGGAGATCCGCACCCGGATCATCGACAACCGGCTCGCCCCCGGGGCGCCCCTGGACGAGGAAGCCCTGATGACCGAGCTGTCCATCGGCCGCACCCCCTTGCGCGAGGCCGTCAAGAGACTGGAATCGGAACGCCTCCTGACCATCTACTCGCACCGGGGGACCTTCGTCCCCGAGGTCACCATCCGCGACCTGCGGGAGATCTCCGACGCCCGCAGGCTGCTCGAGGGCTACGCCGCCCGGCGGGCCGCACTGTCCGCCACGGAGGCGGACCGGCGGGACCTCGAGGCCTGCCTGCAGGAGCTGCAGTTCTTGGACGCCCGGTCCGCCGCCGACCTCATCCAGGTCGATGCGCGGATCCACGAAGCCATCTACACGGCCATGGGCAACCGCTACATCGAGGAAAGCCTCATCCAGTACTTCTCCCTGTCCATGCGGATGTGGAACCACGTCCTGCCCCGCCTGGGCACCATGGAACCCCACGTGCAGGAGCACGTGGACCTGATCCGGTCCGTCCTCGACGGGGATGCCCAGGAAGCAGAGCGCCTCGCCGCGGATCACGTGACCCATTTCGAGGACATGGTGATCGCCGCCCTCTGAGGACGGCCCAGCGGTCCTCACCCCTCAACGCCCCACCAGCTACCGGAGGCCACCCGGCCTTCCCTCACGAATAAGGTGACACGCCCCATGACCACCACCACGACCTCCACGGCTCCCGCTCCCCCGCTCTCCGGGAACCGCTCCACCTCCACCGGCATGGTGCTCACCCTGACCTGCACCAACCAGAAGGGCATCGTGCACGCCGTCTCCGGCGCCCTGCTGGACGTCGACGCGTACATCACCTCCTCCCAGCAGTTCGACTCCCCCGACACCCAGAGCTTCTTCATGCGGGTGGAGTTCACCACCGAGGCCGCCCTGACCGAGGTCCAGGACGCCCTGACCCCGATCAGGGACCGGTTCTCCATGGAACTGCACCTGCACGAGGCCACCACCAAGACCCGCACCCTGATCATGTGCTCCAAGGACGGGCGCACCCTCAACGACCTGCTCTTCCAGCAACGCGCCGGCACCCTGCCGATCGAGATCCCGGTGATCGTCTCCAACCACCTGGACCTGCAGCCGATGGCCTTCTTCTACGGCATCCCCTTCGTCCACATCCCCGTCACCAGGGACGCCGACGGCACCACCAACAAGGCCGAGGCCGAGGCCCGCCTGCTGGACCTGGTCGCCGAGCACGACATCGAGCTCGTGGTGCTGGCCCGCTACATGCAGGTCCTCTCCGACGAGCTGTGCCGCAAGCTCGGCGGCAAGGCCATCAACATCCACCACTCCTTCCTGCCCTCCTTCAAGGGCGCCAAGCCCTACCACCAGGCCCACGAACGCGGCGTCAAGCTCATCGGCGCCACCGCCCACTACGTCACCCCGGACCTGGACGAGGGCCCCATCATCGCCCAGACCGTCCAGCCGGTCACCCACGCCCAGTCCGCCCGCGACTTCGTCAACCTGGGCCGCGAGGTCGAGGGCTCCACCCTGTGCCGGGCCGTGCGCTGGCACGCCGAGCACCGCGTCCTGCTCGACGGCAACCGCACCGTCGTCTTCGACTGACCAGAAGGCAATGACCCGGCGAGCCGCATGATCATCTGCGCCTCGTGCCCCCGAACCGGTCATCGACGGCAACAGCAGGAACAGCACAGCGGACGAGGCCCCGGCCCTCCGCCCGGTGGGGCGCCCGAGGGCGATGTGCAGCCGCCAGGACCATGCTTCACTGAGCAAAGGACCCACACATGGCTTTCAGGAACGTCCAGCAATCCCCCACACCCGATGAGTTGCGTGCCGACGACGCGTGGGCGGAGACCCCGCGTGCCGAAGAACCGGTACTCCGGGAGAAGAGCGAGGCAACCATGAGAGCCTCCGGTGAGGCAGACACAGACCTCCCTGTCCTCGATCCGGAGGAGGAGGGCGGGCTCCCCCGGACGGACGTCGAGTGCGAGCAGATCCTCGAAGAGCTACGTCATGCCAGGACCGAGCAGGCAGTGGCGGAGCGCCGAAACCACAGGCTCACCCTCGACAAGGTCACGTTCGGCATCACGGGCGTCATCGCCCTGGCCTTCGTCATCTGGGGCTTCGTGGGGCGCGACAGCCTGTCCGAGACGTCCACGGGTGCCCTCAACTGGGTCATGGAGTACACGGGATGGCTCTTCATGTTCCTGGCCTCGCTCTTCGTGGTCTTCGTCCTCTGGCTGGCCCTGGGCAAGTTCGGCAACATCCCGCTGGGCAAGGACGGCGAGAAACCCGAGTTCCGGACGGTCTCCTGGGTCGCCATGATGTTCGCTGCGGGCATGGGCATCGGGCTGATGTTCTACGGGGTGGCCGAACCGCTCTACCACTACGTCTCCCCACCGCCCGGCACCGTGGACGGCCGGACCCCCGAGGCCATCCAGACCGCCATGGCGACCTCGATCTTCCACTGGACCCTGCACCCCTGGGCCATGTATGCGGTGGTCGGCATCGCCATGGCCTACGGCGCCTACCGCCTGGGCCGCCGGCAACTGATCTCCGTCGCCTTCACCTCACTCTTCGGCGTCCGCAGGGTCGAGGGTCCCCTCGGGAAGTTCATCAACATCCTGGCCATCTTCGCCACCTTGTTCGGGACCGCCGCGTCGCTCGGCCTGGGCGCCCTGCAGATCGGCAGCGGCTTGACCTCCAACGGTTGGTTCGGTGACATCGGCACCCCCGTGCTCGTGGTGATCGTGGCCGTCCTGACACTGTGCTTCGTCGCGTCCGCCGTCTCCGGCATCAGCCGCGGCATCCAGTGGCTCTCCAACATCAACATGGTCCTGGCCGTCGTCCTCGCGCTGATCGTCTTCGTCGCCGGCCCCACGCTGTTCATCCTCAACCTGATCCCCTCCGCGATCGGCGACTACGCCCGCGACCTGGCCGAGATGTCGTCCCGGACGGAAGCGGTCGGCGATGAGTCGCTGCGCAGCTGGATGACCAGCTGGACCATCTTCTACTGGGCGTGGTGGATCTCCTGGACCCCGTTCGTCGGACTCTTCATCGCCCGCATCAGCCGCGGCCGCACCATCCGCCAATTCGTCACCGGAGTGCTGCTGGTGCCCAGCGTCGTCAGCGTGGTCTGGTTTGCCGTCTTCGGCGGCTCCGCCTTCCACGTCCAGCAGGAGGCCGACCAGGAGGGTGCGCCCGGCCTCGTGACCATGGTCGACGGGGCACCGTCGGTCAACTTCGACGGAGCACTCTTCGACCTCGTCAAGAACCTGAGCATGCCTGACTGGGCCACCACTGCCGTCATCGTCCTGGCCATGGTCCTGGTCGCCATCTTCTTCATCACCGGTGCCGACGCGGCGTCCATCGTGATGGGTTCGCTCAGCTCCAACGGAGCCGAACACCCCCGCCGCGGAGTGGTCATCTTCTGGGGTTGCCTCACCGGTGCCGTGGCCGCGGTCATGCTGCTGGCCGGCGGTGATGAACCCTCGGAAGCCCTGGCCGGGCTGCAACGCATCACCATCGTGGCAGCGCTACCGTTCGTCATCGTCATGATGCTGCTCTGCTTCGCCCTGACCAAGGACCTGCGCCGGGACCCCCTCTCCTTGAGGCGCCGCCTGGCCACGTCGGTCGTGGAGCGGGCCATTCGCACGGGCGTTGAACAGCACGGTGGTGCGCAGTTCGACCTCGTCACCAAGCACGACTGCGCCGAGCGGTGCTCGGACTCGGCCTGCCTTGGAGCGACTCCGTCGGGGAGCATTCCCACCGTCGAGGCCCGGCGCCCGGAACCCGGGAGCAGCTAGCAGGCGGCTCTCTCCGAGCTGGAGCCCTTTCCCCAGGGCAGGTGGCTGGGCCCGGTCCGGGCCCAGCCACTCGCTGTGTGACCGGGTGCCGACGCCTTCGTCCTCGCGTCCTTCCATCCCTGGTCAGGTGGCGCAGCGGGTGTTCGAGCTGGCTTCCGGTGTCACAGATCGTCTGCCGGCCGACCGGCGAGGATTCGATCGGCGCTGACCCGGAGGATGCCGAGCGATTCCTGGATCAGCGGTGAGGTGATGCTGCCCCGGCGCACCGCGGCGACGATGCGGCGCGCCGGCTTCCCCCGGCCGGTCAGTCGCAGCCGGACGACGTTCTCGGCACTTCGCAACGGCGCCAGTCGCGGCAGCAGTCCCACGCCCAGCCCCGCACCGACGAAGGCGATCTGGGTCTCCCACTCGACGGCCTCATGGGCGATGCGCGGCCTCACGCCGACGGCGCGGAACGCCGCGGTAAACAGCGAATGGTAGGTGGAGCCCGCGGCCTCGGTGATCCACGGTTCCGACGCCAGCTCCTCGAGCGTCACCGTGGCCCGCGACGCCAACGGGTGGTCGGCGGGGATGATCACGTCCAGGGGATCGTCCAGCAGGACCGTCTGCTCGAAGCGCGGATCGTCCTCGGCGTGGGTGTCGGATTGCATGGCGACGATGACCGCCAGGTCGATGCGCTCTGCGACCAACAGGTCGAAGCAGCGGGCCGGGTCGGCCTCGAGCACCTGTACCTCCAGCAGGGGGCGTGACGAGCGCAGCGTGGCGGCCAGGGGTGCCAGCAGCTGGGCGGCCGCCGTGGAGAATCCGCCGAGGCCGAAGTGGGACGGCATCTGGTCACCGGCCTGCATGGCCGCGGTGTGCAGGCTCTCCCACTCCGCGATCAGGGTGTCCGAACCGGTCACGAGGAACCGGCCCGTGGCGGTCAGTCTCACTCCTCGACCGTCCTTCGTGAGCAGCTGCATTCCCAGTTCGCGCTGGAGGCCCCTCAGCTGCGCGGAGACGGCGGAGGGGGAGTATCCCGTGAGCTCCGCGGTCGCGTTGATGGTGCCGCAGCGGGCGAACACCCGGAGGGTGACGAGGCGTGGGTCGATCATGCACACATTGTGCACGGTCATCTCCACCATCTTGCGCTTTTTCCGCAGAGCGGTTGTGCCTAATCTCACACATAGAACGCCTCGACCACACCGATTGCGCCCCAGCGGGGGTGCCGACGGATCCCCCACTCACCGAACCCTCCCGGGAGGAACCACATGTCTGCTCCAGTGAACGTGTCCCCCACATCACGCGGAAAGCTCGCGTCTTCCGTGCCCGCCGAGCAGTTGGCGGAGATCGCGGAACTGTTCGATTTCCGGCGCGCCGGATACTCCCTCGACGCACCCTTCTACACGGATCCGACGATCTTCAGCATCGACATGCAGGCCATCTTCGGACGGCACTGGATCTTCGCGGCCAGCATCGCCGAACTCCCGGAGCCGGGTGACTACGTCACGGTGGACTACGGTCCCTACTCCCTGATCGTGCTGCACGACGACGACGGCGGCGTGAACGTCCTGCACAACGTGTGCCGCCACCGCGGCGCCCGCGTCCTGACCGACCCCGCGGGGACCACGGGAAACCTGGTCTGCGGCTATCACTCCTGGACCTACTCCCCCAACGGCGATCTGATCCACGCCTCGGCCCCGGGGGAAACGACGTTCGACAAGGGCTGCTTCGGCCTCAAGCGCGCCCACAGCCGCGTGGTCGCCGGACTCATCTTCGTCTGCATCGCGGATGAGCCGCCGACGGATTTCGACGACACCGCAAAGATCTTCGAGCCCTACCTCGCACCGCACGACCTGTCGAAGACGAAGATCGCCTACCAGCAGAACATCGTCGAAGAGGGCAACTGGAAGCTCGTCATGGAGAACAACCGTGAGTGCTACCACTGCGACGGGCACCCGGAGCTCGCCTGTTCCCTCTTTCCCACCTGGGGTCTCACGGAGGGCCTGGTCCCGCCCCATCTCGAGGAGGTGTGGGAACGCAACAAGCAGGCACAGTCCTCACTCGAGGAGCGTTGCCGCCGCTACGGCCTTCCGTACGAGGTCATCGAGGAGCTGGACACCCGCATCGCGGGCATCCGCATCTCCCGGGAATCCCTCGACGGTGACGGCGAATCCTTCTCCCCCGACGGCCGCCGGTTGTCCAAGAAGCTGCTCGGGGACTTGCGGGACTTCCGTCTGGGCCGCTGTTCGATGCACCTGCAGCCCAACAGCTGGTTCCATTTCCTCGGGGACCACGTCATCACGTTCGGTGTCTTCCCCATCAACGAGCACCAGACGCTGGTCCGCACCACCTGGCTGGTGGCTGACGACGCCGAGGAGGGCGTCGACTACGACCTGGAGAAACTCACCTATACCTGGAAGCAGACCAACCTGCAGGACAAGGCGTTCGTGGAGCTGTGCCAGCAGGGCGCCGGCAGTCCCGCCTACCAACCCGGCCCGTACATGAAGAGCGAGTACCAGGTCGAGGCGTTCATCAACTGGTACGTGCAGCGAGTGCAGGAGCACCTGGCATGACCGACCTCGTCACCGGGACGACCACCCAGGAGCCACAGCGCATCCGCGGCCTGGAGATGCCGTGGAACAGGGTGATGGCCACCACCGAGGGACCCGCAGGCGCCGCCCGCGCCCTGGGCCCATGGCATCCCCAGGAGTTCATGGCCGAATGCGTCGAGGTCATTCCCGAGGCAGGCGACATGATGACCTTCGTCTTCCGCCGCTGCGACGGAGCGCCGCTGGCGTTCCGTCCGGGCCAGTACGTCAACGTCGCCTTTCCGGTGAACGGCGCGGACCAGGACCCCGTGGACCGTAGCTACTCGCTGTCCAGCTCACCCACGCGACCGTGGACCTTCGACATCTCCGTCAAGCGCGACCCCACGGGACTTGTGTCACCGTGGGTTCACGAGAACGTCAGGCCGGGCATCGTCCTGGAGATGCTCGGACCCGTCGGGGCATTCCACCTGCCTGACGCCGACCGGCGGGCACGATATCTCCTGCTGGCCGCCGGCGCGGGTATCACCCCCATCATGTCGATGGTGCGGACCATCCACTCCCTGCCCGGGCAGGCCGAAGTCGTGGTGTTGTACCACGGAGCGGTGGCCGGAGGTTATGCCTTCCACCAGGAGCTGGCCTACATCGCCTCCGTGGACCCGCGCATCAAGGTCTTCTGGTCCCTGGGCGACCGCAACACGCCCGAGGGCTGGGAATGGCTCACCGGACGGCTGTCATCGGCCATGCTCGAGGAGGTCGCGCCCGACGCCAACGGCCGCCAGGTCTATGCCTGCGGACCCGAAGGTTACCTCAACACCGCCGCTGAGCTCCTCAAGAAGGTCGGTGTCGACGACACCTCCATCCACATGGAGTTCTTCTCGGGAGACCGCCAGACGCTCCTTGAATACCAGGCGGAGGTCGCGCTGGCAGCGGACATTGCCGAGGAGATCGCCGAGGAGATCGCCGATTCCGCCGAGGACTACTACGACAGCCAGCCCACCGCGTTCGAGCTCTACGAGCCGGGTTATGACGCCGAGGGGACACTGGAGGCAGCAGGGTTGCCGCTGGAGGCCGCCGGGCCGGAGGCCTCACGTCCCGAAGGCGGTACCGACGGGGCGGTGGAGGCCGAGACCATCGACCCCTCGGGCTTCGACACGGTCGGCACGGGAAGCCTCACCCTGTCCTTCATGCGCACCGGCGTGAATGTGCGCATCGACCCCGCCGACCACATCCTCGAGGTGGCCCAGCGTGCAGGCGTGCGGATCGGCGCGAACTGCAAGGAGGGAATGTGCGGCTCCTGCAAGGTCGTCAAGCTCTCCGGAGAGGTCGAGATGAACCACCAGGGCGGCATCCGTCAACGGGAGATCGATGCAGGGAAATTCCTGCCCTGTTGCTCCACCGCCCGGACCGACCTGGTGATCGATGCCTGATCCCTCCGGTTCCTCCAGTCCGGGGGCCGGTCGCCATCGTCCAGGCGGGCAAGGCCGAGCGGCTCGGCAAGGCCGCGACCGCCGGTAGGGTGCTGGGCTGGATCGACACGATCTTCGGGCCATCGGCATCATCGTGTTCATCATGATGATCGCCGGCGTCCTCGCCGTCGGCGGCGCCAGCCACTGAGCGATTCGCCTCAACAACGGGCGGCACCCCTCCGGGGTGCCGCCCGTGGTCGTATGCCCTGATGGTTGCTGACCTTCAGCCGGGCAGCGGAGTCCGACGACCCGGCACCGCGGGTAGAGGACGTCGCCGCATCAACGCTGGATCGAGGCGCAGGAGTCGCGACTCCATCGGCGGTGATGGAGTCACCACCCCGATCCAGGCGAATGACGAGCCCCTATACCTTGCAACATACCCCAGAGGGGTATATACCAGACGTGGCAGGCCTCGCAGGGTGAGCAGCGGGGCAACCACTGGACGAAGCCCGGGAACCATCGTCCCTGAGGCCTCCGGCACCACCGTCCGCACCGTCCGACCCACCGCCCATCATCTCGGCGGGCTCGCCGTCGAGGGGAAGGAACGCCATGAGTCCCGCCCAACACCACGGCCCGGACGAGCACGCCGGTCACACCGGTCACACCGCGCAGGGAGAGCATGCCGGCCACGGGGGCCATGGTCAGGCGATGCCGCAGGGGAACCCGCATTCGGCGGTGGACGAGGAGCATCAGGTCCACTCCCAGGGAGAGCACGCCGGGCACAGCGTGGCCATGTTCAAGAACAGGTTCTGGGTGTCGCTGGCGCTGTCGGTGCCGGTGATCGTCTTCAGCCCGATGGTCGCCCACCTGCTGGGCTACCACCTCCCTCAGTTCCCGGGTTCGGACTGGATCGCTCCGGTGCTGGGCACGGTGATCTTCATCTACGGCGGTACCCCGTTCCTCAGGGGTGGCTGGCGTGAGGTGACGTCGCGCCAGCCGGGGATGATGCTGCTGATCTCCCTCGCCATCACGGTCGCCTTCGTGGCGTCCTGGGTGACCACCTTGGGGATCGGGGCGTTCGACCTGGATTTCTGGTGGGAGCTGGCACTGCTGGTGACCATCATGCTGCTGGGCCACTGGATGGAGATGCGCGCCCTGGGCGCGGCCTCCTCGGCGTTGGACGCCCTGGCCGCGCTGCTGCCGGACGAGGCCGAGAGGATCGTGGACGGGGACACCGTGACGGTGCCCATTGCCGACCTGTCGGTCGGTGACACCGTCCTGGTCCGCTCCGGGTCCCGTGTCCCCGCCGACGGACAGATCGTGGACGGGGCCGCGGAGTTCGACGAGTCGATGATCACCGGGGAGTCCCAGGCGGCCTCCCGCGGTGAGGGTGAGACCGTGGTCGCCGGCACCGTGGCCACCGACAATTCCGTCCGGGTCCGCGTCGAGGCCATCGGAGCCGACACCGCCCTGGCCGGCATCCAGCGGATGGTGGCCGACGCCCAGGAGTCCTCCTCCCGCGCCCAGGCCCTCGCCGACCGGGCGGCGGCCCTGCTGTTCTGGTTCGCCCTGGTCGCGGGCATCCTCACCGCCCTCGTCTGGACCGTGCTGGGCAGTCCCGACGACGCCGTGACCCGGACGGTGACCGTGCTGGTCATCGCCTGCCCGCACGCCCTGGGCCTGGCCATCCCGCTGGTCATCGCCATCTCCACCGAGAAGGCGGCGGCCTCCGGGGTGCTGATCAAGGACCGGCTCGCCCTGGAACGGATGCGCACCATCGACGTGGTGCTCTTCGACAAGACCGGCACCCTGACCGAGGGCGCCCACGCGGTCACCGGTACCGTCACGATGCCAGGTGTCTCCGAGGCCCGGTTGCTGGCGGTCGCCGCGGCGGCCGAGGCCGACAGCGAGCACCCGGTCGCCCGTGCCATCGTCACCGCCGCCACCACGCACGCGGAGGCTTCCGACCGGCGAATGCGCGGCGCCGGGTTCACCGCTGCCAGTGGCCGCGGCGTGCGCGCCACCGTGGACGGGATGCAGGTGCTCGTCGGTGGGCCGAACATGCTGCGCGAGTACGGGGTGGACACCCCCGTGGAGATCGCCGAGACCACGCAGTCCTGGACCGACCGCGGCGCCGGGGTGCTGCACGTGGTGGCCGACGGTGAGGTCATCGGTGCCCTGGCCGTGGAGGACCAGGTCCGCTCCGAGTCCCGGGCCGCCGTGAAGGCGCTGCAGGACCGGGGGGTCACGGTGGCCATGATCACCGGCGACGCCACCCAGGTCGCCCGGGCCGTGGGGGCGGACCTGGGCATCGACGAGGTCTTCGCCGAGGTCCTCCCCCAGGACAAGGACACCAAGGTCACCGAACTGCAGGCCCGCGGACTGAGCGTGGCCATGGTCGGCGACGGCGTCAACGACGCCCCTGCCCTGGCCCGCGCCGACGTCGGCGTCGCCATCGGCGCCGGGACCGACGTGGCCATGGAATCGGCCGGCGTCGTGCTGGCCGGCAACGACCCCCGTGCCGTGCTGTCGATGATCGAGCTCTCCCACGCCAGCTATCGCAAGATGGTCCAGAACCTCGTCTGGGCCGCCGGCTACAACGTCATCTCCGTCCCGCTGGCAGCCGGCGTACTCGCCCCGTTCGGGTTCGTGCTCTCCCCCGCGGTCGGTGCGATCCTGATGTCGGCCTCCACCATCGTGGTGGCCCTCAACGCCCAGCTGTTGCACCGGATCATCCTCGACCCCGCCTACCTGGCCCCCCTCGGCGCCCAGGACCGGCACGCTGGCAGGCCTGCCGCCCGGGCCGCCACCCACTGACCCACCCCCGACACGACGGAGGACCACTCCCACGAAGCGCATCCCCACCTTGACCGGTCCGGCCCTGACCGCGGACCTGGCCCTGACCGCCTGCGGCGGCACCGACACGAGCGGTGGTACGGGCACCACCTCGACACCGACCACCTCGGCGGCGGCCGCACCGACCCCCACCGGCACCGCCTCGGCTTCGACCGGGCAGGTCTCGGCAGAACACAACGAGGCGGACGTCATGGTCACCCAGATGATGATCCCCCACCACCAACAGGCCGTGGCGATGAGCGAGATGCTGCTGGCCAAGACCGACATCCCGGCCGAGGTCACCGACGTCGCGCAGCAGGTCATCGACGCCCAGCAGGCGGAGATCGCGCAGATGCGCACGATGCGCGGCGCGCCGGGTTCAGGCCACCTCGACGGTGCCCATCATGCCCAGGTCCTCGTGGTCGAGGATGTGGCAATGGAACACGGTGCGGCCGGTGAAGTCCCCGAAGGCCACGCGGACCGTCACCTGCCCGAAGGCCGGGACGTTCACGACGTCGGCCCAGCGGGGGTCGTCCTGCGCGCCGTCGCCGTCCTCGATCACCTGGACGGGCCAGACGTGCAGGTGGACCGGGTGATCCATGGGTGAGGAGTTGACCAGGGTCCATTCCTCGACATCGCCGGCGCGCACGCTGACGTCGGTGCGCGCGGCGTCGAACTCCTGGCCGTTGACGGTGAAGGACATCAGGGCACCGTTGCCCATCATCCCTCCTCCCATACCGCCCATGTCGCCCATCGCGAAGTCGAGGGTGCGCCGTCGGGCCACGGCCTCCCCCCGCAGGTCCCTCGGCTCCGGCACCGCCTCCACCGCGCCGGGCCGGTCGACCGGTTTCCCGCCGACCTCCAGGCGCAACAGCTCCAGGGGTCCACCACCCCCGGGACGCCTCCCGCCCATCATCCCGGGCATCGCCCCGCGGTCCACGGGGGCGGCCACGAGCGTGGAGGTGCCCTCGGTGGCCTCGACCAGGATCTCCGCCCGGTTGCCCGGCGCCAGGTCGACCGTCGAGGTCTCCACGGGTTCACGCAGCCGGCCCTGGTCCCGGGCCAGCAGCAGCATCGTCTGGCCCTCCAGACTGAGGCGCAGGAAGCGGGAGGGGCAGGCATTGACGATCCGCCAGCGCTCGCGCTCCCCCGGTGCGGCCTCGAGCCGTGGCCGCGCCTGGCCGTTGACCAGCACCAGTCGGCCCTCCCGCCCCATCATCCGCTCCCTCGGCGACGGCTCCGCGAGGTCCCCGTCGGCCGTGAGCAGGGGGTCCGAGACCACGAGGACGCGTTCACGCGTGACCGGCACCGAATGCGTGTCCCGGACGATGATCGCACCGTACAGGCCGGCCGCGAGCTGCTCGGCCACGTGGCCGTGGTGGTGCGGGTGGTACCAGTAGGTGCCGGGCGGATGGTCGTCCGGCAGGACGAACTCGTAGTCGTGGGCCTCCCCCGGGCCGATCGTCACGAAGGGGTTGTCCCCGGCACCCCGGGGGGAGACGTGCAGGCCGTGGACGTGGAGGTTGGTGGGTCCGGCCAGGCGGTTGCTCATGCGGATCCGCAGGGTGTCCCCGGCGGACACCTCCACGGTGGGGCCCGGGAGCGAGCCGTTGAAGGTCCACACGCTGGCGGGCCGGCCATCGATCGTGACGGTGGCCGGAGCAGCCTCCAGGCCGAACTCCAGCAGTCCGTCGGCACTGGCGAGCACCTGCGGTTCGGCCCATTCCCCCGGACCGGTCCCGTCCCCTGCAATGGAACCGTCCGTCGTCGGACGCCCCCGCGGAGGATGAGGCGCGCCCTGGGGCCGACGCCCCTGCCACAGCCCGACGGCACCGACCGCGGTCATCGTGGCGCCGGCCAGTCCCCACCCGATCACCTGTCGCCGGGTGGGCGCGCTCACGGCGTCTCTCCCTCCAGGGTGCGCCGCCGTTCGTGGAACTCCTCGGCGCTGATCTCCCCGCGGGCGTAGCGTTCCTCGAGGATCTCCCGGGCCCTGGACGTCGCCGCACCGGCCGGCGGGGTGCGCGGCCCGTCCGGGCGGCCGGCGCCCGGGCCCCCGCGGACCAGGACCAGGACGAGGAGGGTCACCAGCACGACCACCCCGACGATCAGCAGGATCCAGAACAGCCAGGCCCAGCCCATCGCCCAGCCCATGCCGTCGCCCCACATCATGACGCTCTCCTCGCTCGTGTGGTTCCGTCCCCTACGGGGTGCCCTGCAGGCCCCCGTCGTGGTGGCGCAGGGACTCCAACACGGACCGCAGCCGGGTGCCGGCATCGTCGGCCACCTCCTGGACGGGACCGCTCCCGCTCAGGGTGACCATGGTCTGGGGGTCGATGGCCTCCACCGTGGTCGCCCCCGCGCCGGCGGCGCGGCGGACGACCACGTTGCACGGCAGGAGCGCTCCCATCTCCGGTTCGGCCGCCAGGGCCTTGCTGGCCAGACCGGGGTTGCAGGCACCCAGGATCACGTAGTCGCCGACGGCCTCGGCGGCCTCGGCCCCCAGCTTCTTCTCGAACGTGGCCCGGACGTCGATCTCGGTCAGGATGCCGAAACCCTGGTCGGAAAGTGCCTCGCGAGTGCGCTCGACGGCGTCCTCGTAGGACAGGTCGACGGTGATGGCATGGGTGTAGCCCATCGGTCACTTCTTCTCGTCATAACGATCGGCCGGGTGTGGCCCGGCCGTCAATCAGCGGGACACGGCCGGTTCGCATAGGCCCCGTCCGGTCCCGTCGTCGTGGTGGCCACCGGTCCGCCGCAGCCACCCGGCCCCGTCAACCGAGGGTCGCCAACAGGTCCGCGCAGGCCTGTTCGCACCGGCGGCAGGCCTCGGCGCAGACCCTGCAGTGCTCGTGCATGTCCGCGTGGGAGGCGCACTCGTCCCCGCATCCCTTGCACGCCGCGCGGCAGGCCTCGAGCAGGGCCCGGACGGTCTCCGCGTTGGTCCCGGTCTGCCGCGACAGCACCCGGCCCGTGACGGCGCAGAGATCGGCACAGTCCAGGTTGAGCCGGATGCACTGCCTCAGGTCCGCGACCATGTCCTCGGCCAGGCACGCATCCGCACATGCCGTGCACGTCTGGGCACACTCGAAACAGGCCTCGATGCACTCCGCCAGCCTCTGCCGGTCAATGGCACCCAGGTCCTTCGGGTAGGTCTGCAGCATCGAGCTCACGTGGTGGGTCATGACATCCTCCTGTATCGGTCCACTCGGCCGGACGATCCGGCCCGAGCCGGTCACCCATGCCTCCGACCGTAGACCGCGACCCGGGGCGGGTTGAAGGACTGAACCGTGATGGTTTCCAGTCATGCCTCGCGCTGCAACCGGGCCGGGTACCGGCTCAGCGTCGTCATCACATCGCCCTTCCGTGCCAGCGGGGATGCTGGGACGAAGCCGACGGTGCTCCCGGCCACCACACCCGGACCGGGTCTTGATGGATCCTTCACACCACCGGGCCGGGACCGGGCGACCGCCCGGTCATCGGTGGAGGTCGAACCGGTCGAGCTCCATGACCTTGGACCAGGCCGCCGCGAAGTCGCGCACGAACTTCTCCGGGGCGTCGTCCGCGGCGTAGACCTCGCAGATGGCGCGCAACTGGGAGTGGGAACCGAAGACCAGGTCTGCGGCCGTGGCGGTCCACCTGACCTCGTCCTCGCCGAGGTCCCGGATCTCGAAGGCCTCCTCGTCGGACTCCGAGGCCCTCCACTCCATGCCGGTCCGGAGCAGGTTGACGAAGAAGTCGTTGCTCAGGGTCCCGGGGCGGTCGGTGAGGACGCCATGGGGTGACTGGCCGTGGTTGGCGCCCAGGACCCGCAGTCCCCCCACCAGCACCGTCATCTCCGGCGCCGACAGGTTCAGCATGTAGGCACGGTCGACGAGCAGGGTCTCGGGTGACAGTTCCGTCCCGGGCGCGCGGAAGTTGCGGAAGCCGTCGGCCTCCGGTTCCAGCACGGCGAAGGAGGCGACGTCGGTCTGCTCCTGGGTGGCGTCGGTACGCCCCGGGTGGAACGGGACCCGGACCTCGTGACCGGCACCGCGCGCCGCCTGCTCGACGGCCGCGCAGCCGCCGAGGACGATCAGGTCGGCCAGCGAGACCCTCGTCCCGTCGGACCGGGACGCGTTGAACTCCTGCTGGATCCCCTCGAGGACGCGCAACACCTCGGCCAGCCGGTCCGGTTCGTTGACCGCCCAGTCGCGCTGCGGCTCCAGGCGGAGGCGGGCGCCGTTGGCCCCGCCCCGGTGGTCGGTGCTCCGGAAGCTGGCGGCGGAGGCCCACGCCGTGGAGACCAGTTGGGGCACCGTCAGCCCGGACTCCAGGACGGCCGCCTTCAGACGGTCCACGTCCTCGTCGCCGATCAGTTCGTGGTCCACCTCCGGCACCGGGTCCTGCCACAACTGCGGTTCGGGGACCCACGGACCCAGGTACCGGGAGACGGGACCCATGTCCCGGTGCAGCAGCTTGTACCAGGCCTTGGCGAACGCCTCGGCGAACTCCTCCGGGTGCTCGTGGTAGCGACGGGAGATCTTCTCGTACACCGGGTCGCTGCGCAGTGCGAGGTCGGTCGTCAGCATGGTGGGCCGGTGCTTCCTGTCCGGGTCGTGGGCGTCCGGGACGGTCTCCGGCGCGTCCTTGGCCACCCACTGGTGGGCCCCGGCCGGGCTCGTGGTCAGTTCCCACTCATGGCCGAAGAGGTTGCCGAAGAAGCCGTTGCCCCACTGCGTGGGGGTGCTGGTCCAGGTGACCTCCAGGCCGCTGGTGATCGCGTCGGCGCCCTTGCCGGAGCCATAGGAGCTCATCCACCCCAGACCCTGCGCGGACACCGGGCAGGCCGCCGGCTCGGGGCCCACCTGGTCGGCCGGTCCGGCGCCGTGGGTCTTGCCGAAGGTGTGCCCGCCGGCGATCAGCGCGACGGTCTCCTCGTCGTTCATGGCCATGCGGCCGAAGGTCTCCCGGATGTCGCGGGCCGCGGCCACCGGGTCCGGGTTGCCGTTGGGCCCCTCGGGATTGACGTAGATGAGTCCCATCTGCACCGCGGCCAGCGGGCCGGAGAGCTCGCGGTCACCGGCGTACCGCTCGTCCCCCAGCCAGGTGTCCTCCGGCCCCCAGAACATCTCCTCGGGCTCCCACACGTCCTGACGCCCGAAGGCGAAGCCGAAGGTCTTGAAGCCCATAGACTCCAGAGCCACGTTCCCGGCCAGGACCAGCAGGTCGGCCCAGGAGAGCTTCCGGCCGTACTTCTGCTTGATGGGCCAGAGCAGGCGCCGCGCCTTGTCCAGGTTGGCATTGTCCGGCCAGCTGTTCAGGGGCTCGAACCGCTGGGCCCCGTCGCCGGCGCCACCGCGGCCGTCGGCGATCCGGTAGGTGCCCGCGGAGTGCCAGCTCATCCGGATGAACAGTCCGCCGTAGTGGCCGAAGTCAGCGGGCCACCAGTCCTGGGAGCTGGTCATGAGCTCGGTCAGGTCGCGTCTGAGCTCCTCGACGTCGAGGCCCGAGAACTCGCGTGCGTAGTCGAAGTCACCGCCCAGCGGGTCGGTCGTCCTCGAGTGCTTGCGCAGCACGCCCAGGTCCAGGTGGTCCGGCCACCAGTCCTGGATGGTCCGCGGACGGTGCCGCACGGGGGTGGGCGCATCGATGACCGGGTTCTCGCTCTCGCTGCCGTGAACGGACGCATCGGGGGTCGTGGACATGGGATCTTCCTTTCGGGCTGGCAGAGCCGGAAGGAACCGCCCCCTGACATCCGGGGCGTCGGCTCCGCGGGGAGCGCCGGAGTGGTCTATGCAGAGGCCGGGATCCTGGAGCGCCTCCCGGCGCCGGGATCCTTCGGTCGACGGGACGACATCCACGGACCCGAAGGGACGGCGGGAGGAGGCCTGGGGAACGGATGGCGTCGACGAGCGGGGCGATGCCGGCGCGGGGGGCGCACACGGTGTTCCTCCCGTTCACCGCGGTCCGGCCGGCCGACGAGGGCCCCAGTGACGCGACCGGTCATCCGATCGCGCCACCACACCCCGAATTGTCGTGGCCGTCCGGGGGGCCGTCAAGCAGTCGCGGCCGCGCCGGCGGCGGCCCGGGATGCGATGGCACGCAACCGCACGGGATCAGCCGGCCCGGACCGGTCCTCGACCCGCGGGTGGCAGCAGGAACCGGTCCGGTTCCATGGCCAGCACCCCCGCGGAGGGGTCGTAGGCGCGGGCCTGCTCGGGCGGCAACCCCTCCGGCGCGGACCGCCGGACCAGGTCTCGCTCGGGATGGCGGATGTCCCGGATCACCGAGACGCAGATCCAGATCACGGCGGCCATGTGCAGCACGATCCCGGAGCCGTACCAGAGCGGGATCCACAGGGCCCCGCCGCCGAACGCGCCGTCGGAGGTGATCCGGGCGGACTCCATCCAGACCCCGCCCCAGTGGTAGGCCTCCGCCGCCTGCCAGATCCAGAACTGCTTCCAGTCCGGGCGGGCCAGGACCACCAGCGGGATCAGCCACATCACGAACTGCGGGGAGTACACCTTGCCCAGCAGCAGGAACGCGGCCACGATCAGCAGGCACAATTGGGCCATCCTGGGCCGGGTCCGTGCCGACAGCCCGAGCCAGGCGACGCCCAGGCAGCACAGCGCGAACAAGCCGTTCGAGATCAGGGAGAAGGCCTCCCCCGACCAACCGGTCCAGGTGAAGGCCAGCCAGAGCGAGGAGAAGGACACCTCACGGTCCCCGGAGAAGGTGTAGAACCGGCTCCACTGGTCGAAGGCGGTGAGCATGAACGGGACGTTGACCGCCAGCCAGGCCGCCACGCCGGCGGCGAGCGACGCGAAGAACACCCGGAGCCGGCCGGTCCGCCAGCACAGGACCAGGATGGCGCCGAAGAAGAACAGCGGGTACAGCTTCATCGCCGCCCCCAGCCCGAGCACCAGGCCCGCCAGCACGGGATGGTTCCGGGACCACAGCCACAGCCCGAGGGCCGCGAGCATGACGGCCCACAGGTCCCAGTTCAGGAACGAGGTGAGGATGATCCCGGGCGCCACGGCCACCATCAGGGCGTCCTTGGACCGGCCGCGCGCGGTGTAGGCCGTCGCGATGACCACCACGAGCCAGCACAGCAGGGCGCCCACGGCGTTGACGTCGAAGTAGGTGACGGTCCGCTCCAGCAGGGTCCCCTGGGCCGGCACGAACCACGACGTCACCCCGGCCACCACGGCCAGCAGCGCCGGGTACTCCATCCACTGCTCCTCCGGCAGCGGGGTGTAGAACGGGAAGTACCCCTCTGCCAGCCCGCGGGTCGGGAACAGCTGCCCGAAGTCCGAGTAGCACATGTGGACGTGCACCCCGGGGGCCTCCCAGCCGTTGATCCGGCACCATTGCTTGGACAGCAGTGCCACCACGCCGGCCAGCAGCGTGGCGAGGACCAGCACCACCAGCACGCGCCGGTCCGGGCCGTCGGCGCGGGCGGCGGGACTGCCCGGGAACGCGGGGCCGCGGGACGGCGTCCGGCCCCCACCACGGTCGGGCTGCACGGGTCGGGTCTTGCTCACTCAGGTCTCCTGGGAGTTCTCGGGGGCCGCACCGGTGGGGCGGGTCCCGGCGGATGGTTTCGGGGCGCTGCGGGGGACCCTGCCGGGGGCGTGGACCGGCGCACTGATCGCACCCCGCCGGCCGGGGTCCGACCGGCGGGTCCGCCGGCGGCCGGTGAACGGGAACAGGGTCGAGGTCTTCGGGTCCAGGAAGACGATGAACACCATATAGGCCGCGCCCACGGCCCCGGTGATGATCCGCACCCAGAGCAGGGAGATCCACTGGGCCACGGACAACTGGTCCACCACCCCGATCGCCACCAGCACCATGACGACCAGGTAGAGCGTCCAGAGCGGCCAGCCCCGCCAGCGGTGGACCACCGCGAACATCGGCAGCACCCACAGCAGGTACCAGGGCTGGATGATCGGGGCCAGGAGCACGGCCGCCGACAGCGCCAGGCCGGTGGCCAGCACGGGGTTGACGGGGCGCCGGGTCAGGGCCAGCCAGGCGGTCAGCCCCATGGCCAGCACCTTGCCCGCGGCATAGACGACGTCAGCCGCGGCCCGCGCGTCGACGCCCGTCACCGAGTCCGCCACCCAGCCGATCCCGAGTCCCAGCAGGCCGAAGGGGGCATAGGGGAACGCCGCGCCCCCGGAGGTGAGCATGGCCGGCACCCAGCCGAACCACAGCCCGGTCAGACCCCCGACGGCGGCCAGCACCACCGCGGTCACGGCCAGGCATCCGGCCCAGGCCCGGGCCCGCTCCCCCCAGCCGGGCGTCCCGGCCCGGCCGCCGTCGGGCTCCGGGCCACCGACCCCGGGGGAACCGGCCGGCCCGGCGGCGCCACCGGTCGGCGTGGTCCGGTGCACCCCCGATTGGTGGGTGCCGCGCAGCAGGAGCAGCCCGGCGAAGGGCAGCGCGATCAGCGTGAGCGGCTTGATCGCGATGGACAGCGAGACCAGGACCAGTCCGCCGAGAGCGCGGGCCCGTGAGGAGTCCGGGCCGAGCAGGACGAAACCGCACAGCAGCAGCCCGACCATCAGGGCGTCGTTGTGGATGCCGGCGATCATGTAGAGCGCGAACAGCGGATTGGCGATCGAGACCCACGTGGCCCAGCCGGGCGGGGTGCCGAAGCGGCGGGCCAGCCGGGGCACGGCCCACAGGCACAGGCCCAGGCCGAGCACGGAGACCCCGCGGAACAGCAGGAAGGCCGGCTCGGGGCTGCCCCCCGTGAGGAACCAGACCGCGCGGGCGATGAGCAGGAAGAGCGGGCCGTAGGGCGAGGGTGACTCCGCCCAGATCGAGTCCGCACCCTGCATGAACCAACCGGGCAGCTCCGAGATCCAGTCCTCGTACGGGTTCAGCCCGGCGTGCAGCAGCCGGCCCTGGCCGAGGTAGGAGTAGACGTCCCGCGAGAACACCGGGAACGCCAGCATCAGGGGCGCGGCCCACAGCCAGGTCGCGCGCACCACCACGTCCCGGGACCCGGTCCACCGTCCCTCGAGCCGCTGGCCCAGCCGCAACCAGGCCCGCACCAGCAGCAGGGAGCCCAGCACCAGCAGCACGGCGCACGCGATCACCCCGGCCGGTTCGACCCGCAGGGGGTTGAGGAGCGTGGTCCGGGCGAACAGGGAGGTGGGCGTGCTGGCCAGCCAGCCCACGCCCCAGGAGCCGACCATGATCATGACCGACCCGGTCAGGCCCTGCCGCAGTGAGAGGGTGGTGTCCTCGTCGGCCCCGCCGATCAGCCAGCGCGTGGCCCGGAGCGTCCCGAGCCGTCCCCGCAGCCGGTCCAGCGACGCCGGGCGCGCGGGGAGGCCCGGGTGGTGGTCGTCGGCGTTCACGAAGCGGTCGATCCCGTCCGCCGGGTCTCCTGCGGTTGCGGCGCGGCCGGGCGGCGGCCCCGCAACCGGGCCAGGAAGGCGCGCGCGGCCGGGCGCAGGTGCCACTCCTCCTTCATCACCGAGCTCGTCCACGGGTCGAGCAACAGGATCCACACCATGCAGGCCCAGGACAGCAGGGTGGCCAGGTGCTTGAGCTGGTCCTCGATCCCCAGGAACTGCCAGACGAAGAGCTGGTCGGCGGCCCCGAACGCCACGAAGAAGGCGACCGTGAAGATGACCCACTTCAGCTGCCAGTCGCTGCGGATGCCGATCACCGCGAAGAACGGCAGCAGCCAGAGCAGGTACCAGGGCTGGATGATCGGGGACAGCACCACCAGTGCGGTGAAGGCCCAGGTCATGCGCTGCATCAGGTGCTCGTGCCGGCCGCGGAACATCAGCCAGACGACGATCAGGATGGACAGCAGCCTGCCACCGGTCTTGAACGCGTCCAGGACCCACTGGTCGGGGATGCCCAGCGAACCGAGGACCACCCGGGTGGCCTCGGCCATGATGCCGATGGGCGACCACGGCACGGAGCCGGTGCCGGTCTCCAGCATCACGCCCAGCCAGCCGAAGCCGAAGCCGCTGAGCCAGCCCACCACCACCATCAGGGCCCCGGCGATCCCGGCCGTCAGGAACCAGTAGCCGAACCGCCGGGCCCAGCTGGCGCCGCGGCCGGCCCACAGCAGGCCGATGAACGGCAGCAGCACCATGGTGATCGGCTTGATGCCGAGGGAGGCGGTCACGAACAGCACGCCGAGCAGTCCCCGGCCCGTGGCGGCGTACCAGACGCCGGCCAGGGCCAGGCCCACCATCAGGGCGTCGTTGTGGCCGGAGGCCACGAAGCTGATCAGGAACAGCGGGTTGGCCACGGTGATCCACTGGGCCCGGGCGGGGTTGGTGCCCAGCAGGCGGGCGAGCCGGGGCACGTAGACCATGATGAGCACGACGCCGGCCACGGCGGCCAGGCGGAACAGGAAGATCGCGGCATCCGGGTCGTCGGGGCCGGTCACCGCCATGACGAACTGCTCGATCCACAGGAACACCGGCCCATAGGGGGTGTCCGTCTCCGCCCAGGTGGTGTCCGCGCCGAGCTGGAACCAGTTCGACAGGGTGGAGATGCCGTCCTCGTAGGGGTCCCGGCCGGCCAGCATGAGCCGGCCCTGGCCGATGTAGGCGAAGATGTCCCGGGAGAAGATCGGCAGGCAGGCCAGCAGCGGCAAGGTCCAGAGCGCCGTGGACAGGGTGACGATGCGCAGGGCGCCCGGGCCGAACGGCCGCAGCACCTTGCCCAGCCGCAGCCAGCCCCAGAACATCAGCCAGCAACCGGCGGTCATGACCACGGTCCCGGTGATGACCCCGGACTCGGTGGTCCGCCACGGGATGAGCCAGCCCCAGCGGTTGACCGGCGAGGCGGAGGCGAGCCATCCGACGGACAGCGAACCGGCCATGACGGCCAGCGAGCCGACGAGGCCGATGAGCACCGGGATCCACACGATGCCGGTCCATCGGGCCGGGGCCGGGGGCGTCCCGGTGCTGGGCACGCTCATCGGGGCGGCGTCCTTCCGTGCTGGGCGGGCCGTCTGCAGGGCCCTCCACAAACTACCACCGGCCGTGGGGCTACTGTGGGACGCGTGGCAGCGACAGCAGAGAACCTCGTGTGGATCGATTGTGAGATGACCGGACTGGACCCGGTGGCGGACGCCCTGGTGGAGATCGCCGTCCTGGTGACCGACGCCGAGCTCAACGTGCTCGGTGAGGGCGTGGACATCGTCATCCGGCCCCCGCAGGAGGCCCTGGACCAGATGGTCCCGTTCGTGCGGGACATGCACACCTCCTCCGGACTGCTCGAGCAGCTTCCCGGCGGAGTCTCCCTCGCCGAGGCGTCCGAGGCGTGCCTGGCGTACATCACCGAGCACTGCCCGGACCCGGGCAAGGCGGTGCTGGCCGGGAACTCGGTGGGCCAGGACAAGCTGTTCCTCACGCGCGACCTGCCGGCGATCACGGATCACCTGCACTACCGGATCGTGGACGTGTCCACGATCAAGGAGCTCGCCCGCCGCTGGTACCCCAAGGCCTACTTCCAGGCTCCGGCCAAGACCGGCGGTCACCGCGCCCTCGGGGACATCGTGGACTCCATCAACGAGCTGCGCTACTACCGGTCCGCCATCATGGTCCCGGCCCCGGGCCCGGACTCCAGGACGGCCCAGAAGATCGCCGCCGGACTGGACACGGTCCAGTCCTGATCCGCCGGTGCACACAGCACCCCGGAAAGCGTGTATTATGGAACGCGCTGTCACGGTCGGTTCCACCGGCCAGGCATGGTGGGTATAGCTCAGCTGGTAGAGCGTCTGGTTGTGGTCCAGAAGGTCGCGGGTTCAAGCCCCGTTACTCACCCCAGTGCAGGCCCGGTGCGGAGGATTCCTCCGCACCGGGCCTTCGTCGTCCTTCCTCCGGGCATCGCCCGGCGCCGCTCGCCGCCGATCCACGGCCACAGGCCCCCTCCGGTGCGGGCAGAGCCTCGTGAGACGAAAGAGACATCCACCGGAGACGCACGTCATGGACGGACACTCGCGGGAAGTCCTATGTTGGTCCCGTAGCGAACTTCCCGGTGTCAGGGGTCGGTTCACCCTCGTCACCGCGCAGTCAGACCGCGCTGACCGAGGAGCAACGATGCCCGTCTATTCCTTCCTGGACGACCTCGAGAGCCAACTCGAGTGGCAGCGGCAGCTGTACCGGGACCTGCACCGCCACCCCGAGCTGAGCCTGCAGGAGCACCGGACCGCAGAGCGGATCGAGTCCGAGCTGGCCGGGCTGGGAGTGGCCGCACAGCGGATCGGCGGGACCGGCGTCGTGGGCGTGCTGGAGAACGGGACCGGGCCCACCGTCCTGTCCCGCGCCGACATCGACGCCCTGCCGGTCACCGAGGACACCGGACTCGACTACGCCTCCACGGTGGACGGGGTCATGCACGCCTGCGGACACGACATGCACGTCGCCGCCCTGCTCGGCGCGCTCCGCCTGCTCAGCGAGAACCGCGAGGCCTGGTCCGGCACCTACATCGCCCTGTTCCAGCCGGCCGAGGAGAACGCCGCCGGTGCGCAGGCCATGCTGGACGACGGACTGGTGGAGAAGCTGCCCCGGCCGGACGTGGCGCTGTCCCAGCACGTCATGCCCTTCGCGGCGGGGACGATCGGCACCGCCCCGGGGCCGGTGCTCTCGGCCGGGGACTCCCTCAGGATCACCGTGTTCGGCCGCGGGGCCCACGGGTCCATGCCGCACAACGCCGTGGACCCGGTGGTCCTGTGCGCCGCGATCGTGCTGCGCCTGCAGACCATCGTCTCCCGCGAGACCCAGCCCGGGCAGTTCGCCGTGGTGACCGTGGGTGCCTCCAACGCGGGATCGAAGTCCAACATCATCCCGGACCGCGGCGAGCTGCTGCTGAACCTGCGCACCTACGACACCGCGCTGCGCGAGAGGATCATGGCCGCGATCGAACGGATCGTGCGCGGTGAGTGCGCCGCGGCCGGCTCACCCCGGGACCCCGAGTTCGAGTACTACGACCAGTTCCCGCTGACCTCCAACGACACCGGCACCCACGCCACGGTGACCGCCGCACTGACCGGGCACTTCGGGGCGGACGCCGTGTTCGACACCCAGCCCTACACCGCCTCCGAGGATTTCAGCCGCATCCCGGACGCCTTCGGCGTTCCCTACGCCTACTGGTTCGTGGGCTCCGTGCCGCCCGAGAGGTACCGTGCCGCCGTGGACGCCGGCACCGTCTCCTCGGACATCCCCGCCAACCACTCACCCTTCTTCGCCCCGGCCATCGACCCGACCCTGGCGATCGGCACCCGTGCCCAGGCCGTCGCGGCCCTGGCCTACCTGACCCCACGGGACCGGTCCGCCTAGCAGCACCGTCACACCACGGAGACATTCCAGACGAGGGAGATCTCGCATGTCCGTCACGTCCACCACACCCGCCACCACGGCCTGGACGCCGAACGACCGCTGGCTGACGGGCATCGTCCTGGCCGTCGTCACGTTCTGGCTGTTCGCCCAGACCCTGCTCAACGTCATCCCCGGCATCCGGGACGCACTGGGCATCGAGGCCACCATCGCCAACCTGGCGGTGTCCATCACCTCCCTGTTCTCCGGGATCTTCATCGTGGTGGCCGGCAGCCTGGCCGACCGGATCGGCCGGACCAGGATCCTGCTCGTCGGCATCTGGCTGGGCATCCTCGGCTCCCTGCTCATCGTGCTCACCCCCGAGGACGCCGGCGGCCTGACCTCCGCCCTGCTGCTGGGCGGGCGCGTGGTCCAGGGACTGTCCGCGGCGTGCATCATGCCCTCCTCGATGGCCCTGATCAAGCAGTTCTACGAGGGCAAGGACCGCCAGCGAGCGCTGTCGTTCTGGTCGATCGGCTCCTGGGGCGGCTCCGGGCTGTGCTCCCTGTTCGGCGGCTTCATGGCCACCACCGCACTGGGCTGGCGGTCGATCTTCGTGCTGTCGATCATCGTCTCCTTCGCCTCGCTGCTGCTGCTGCGCGGTACCCCGGAGTCCAAGGCCCAGGCCCCCGAGGGCGGTTACCGCCGCTTCGACTGGGGCGGGCTGATCGCGTTCATCATCATGCTCGTGGCCATCAACGTCTACATCTCCCAGGGACCGAACATCGGCTGGCTGAGCCTCACCGGCGTCGCGCTGGTCGTGGCGGCCGTCGTCTCCGGACTGGTGTTCCTGCAGATCGAGGTGCACCAGGGTGCTCCGTTCATCGACCTGAATCTGTTCAGGAACGGCACCTTCACCGGCGCCACGCTCTCGAACTTCCTGCTCAACGGCGCCGCCGGCACGCTGATCGTGGCCCTCGGCCTGGTCCAGGTCGCCGCCGGCATGAGCGCCCTGGAGTCCGGCCTGCTGACCATCGGCTACCTGGTGGCCATCCTGGCGACCATCCGCGTGGGCGAGAAGCTGCTGCAGCGCTTCGGCCCCCGCAAGCCCATGCTCTGGGGCAGCATGATCACCGGTGTCGGCATCCTGATGTGCTCCATGACCTTCCTGCTCATCGAGCAGTACATCGTCCTGACGGTCATCGGCTTCACCCTGTTCGGCATCGGCCTGGGCTTCTACGCCACCCCGTCCACGGACGCGGCGCTGTCCAACGTGCCGGACAACCAGGTCGGGGCGGCCTCGGGCATCTACAAGATGGCCTCCTCGCTGGGCAACGCGATCGGCGTGGCCATCTCCGCGGCGCTCTACGTCGCCGGCCAGGCCGTGGACCCGGCCATGATCCAGTCCTGGGGCTTCTTCATCGGCAACCAGGACAACGTGGCGTTGCGCTTCGGCGGTGCGATCGGCCTGCTGTTCAATGTGTTCATGGTCGTGGTGGCCATCGCCTCGATCATCCTGACCGTGCCGACCGAGGCACAACGGGAGGCCGAGGCGCGGGCCGCCGAGCGCGCGGAGCGCAAGGACGTGCCCCCGGCGCCGATCGGCAACTGAGGCTCCCGGCGCACGGGGCGCGCGGGGCGAGGACACCGGGGACGTCCTGGGTCCGCTGAGACGACGGAGGTCCTCGTGTCCACCACAACGGCATCGACGGCGGCGGTCTGGAAACCCACGGACCGCTTCCTGCTGGGGATCGTGCTGTCGGTCATCACCTTCTGGTTGTTCGCGCAGACGCTGCTCAACGTGATCCCGGGCATCCAGGACGAGCTGGGGGTCCCCCCCACCCTGGCCAACCTGGCGGTGTCCATCACCTCCCTGTTCTCCGGGATCTTCATCGTGGTCGCCGGGAAGCTGGCGGACCGGCTCGGCCGGATGAGACTGCTGCGCACCGGCATCTACCTGAGCATCCTGGGATCGCTGGCCATCGCCCTGACCCCGGTGGACCTGGGCGCTGTCACCACGTCCCTGCTGCTGGGCGGACGGATCCTGCAGGGACTGTCCACCGCGTGCATCATGCCGGCGGCGCTGGCCCTGCTGAAGACCTACTACGACGGCAGGGACCGGCAGCGGGCCATGTCCTTCTTCTCGATCGGCACGTGGGGCGGGTCCGGGCTGTGCTCGTTGTTCGGGGGGTTCATGGCGTTCACCGCCCTCGGCTGGCGCTCGATCTTCTGGTTGTCCATCATCGTGGCCGTCACCGCCCTGCTGCTGGTTCGCGGCACGCCGGAGTCCCGGGCCGAGGCCGGGACGCACGCGGGCTTCGACTGGGCCGGGATGATCACCTTCGTCGTGGCCCTGCTGGCCATCAACGTCTACATCTCACAGGGCCCCACCATCGGCTGGACTAGCCCGGTCGGACTGGGCCTGCTGGCGCTGACGGTGATCGCCGCCATCACCTTCCTCCGGATCGAGACGCGCCAGAAGCAGACGTTCATCAACCTGCAGCTGTTCCGGGACCGGGCCTTCTCCGGGGCGGTCCTGTCCAACTTCCTGCTCAACAGTGCGGCCGGCACGCTGATCGTGGTGCTGGGACTGGTGCAGATGGCCTCCGGCTGGACCGCGCTGCAGGCCGGGACCCTGACCATCGGCTACCTGGCGGCCATCCTGGCGACCATCCGCGTGGGTGAGAAGCTGCTGCAGCGCTTCGGCCCGCGCAAGCCGATGATCTGGGGTGCCGTCATCACGGGGGCCGGCATCCTGATGTGCTCCATGACCTTCCTGCTGCTCGAGCAGTACGTGGTGCTGACCGTCATCGGGTTCACCCTGTTCGGCATCGGCCTGGGCTTCTACGCGACCCCGTCCCTGGACACCGCCATGGCATCCGTGCCGCTCAGCGAGGGCGGCGCGGCCGGCGGCATCTACAAGATGGCCTCCTCGCTGGGCAACGCCATGGGAGTGGCCATCTCCGCCACGCTGTACGCGGCGGGGCGCGGGGTGGATCCGGTCATCATCCAGTCCTGGGGCCTGTTCATCGGCAACCAGGACAACGTCGCCCTGCGGTTCGGCGGGGCGATCGGCCTGCTGTTCAACGTCTTCATGGTCAGCGTCGCGCTCGTGTCCATCATCCTCACCATCCCGAAGGAACAGGTCGAGGTGAGCCACGTGCAGGAGTCGGCCCGGGCCCCGCGCCAGGACGTGGCCCCGCCGCCGATCGGCAACTGACGCCGGGTGCCGGTCCCGGCGGGTGCCGGACCCGGCCCGGACACGGACCGGAGGGGCCCGGGACGCGGATAGACTGGACCGCGTTCTCGTCCCAGAAGGAGCCCCGCCACCATGACCATCCGTCCGATCACCATCCACGGCGAGCCGGTCCTGCACCGCCGGGCATCGGAGGTCACGGCGGTCGACGCGCAGATCAGGACCCTCGTCGAGGACATGTTCGAGACCCAGGACGCCGCACGCGGCGTGGGGCTCGCGGCGCCCCAGGTCGGCGTCGGACTGCGCATCTTCACCTGGACCTTCGAGGACTCCGGTGAGGCACCACCACGCGGTCACGTGATCAACCCGGTCCTGACGCGCATCGGGAGGACCTCCCAGGAGGACCCGGACCCGGACGAGGAGTCCGAGGGCTGCCTGTCCGTCCCCGGTTACAGCTTCCCGCTCAAGCGTTCCGACCATGTCCGCCTCACCGGCCAGGACGTGGACGGCCACGAGATCGACTTCGAGGCCACCGGCTGGTTCGCCCGCGTCATGCAGCACGAGTACGACCACCTCGACGGGTACCTCTACATCAACCGGCTCAACGGCAAGTGGACCCGCCGGTGGAAGAAGAGCCTGCGCCGCGAGGGCTGGACCGTGCCCGGGAACACCTGGCTGCCGGGCACCGACCGCGACCCCTTCGGCCACGACGACGTCACCGAGGACGACCAGCAGACACCGTAGTCTCGTCTGCATGCCCTCCGCAGCGCCAGCCTTCGTCGACCGCACCCGCGCCTCGCCGTGGGGACTGGCCGCGGCCGCCGGTGTCTGTGCCTCCGCGGTGGTGCTCTTCGCGTTCCTGCTCCCCGGTTGGGGCCATGCCCTGCTCGTGCTCAGCGTCCTGCTCGCCTGGCGGGTGGACGCCGGGCTCGGGCGGGACCTGACCCTCATCGGGGCGGGCATCGCCATCGTCAGCACCACCTCGGTGGAGGCCGACCTGCGCTGGGACCGGTTCTTCCTCCTCGGCGCGGTGCTCACCGCCGCAGTGGCCGTGCCGCTGCTGCTGGACCGGTTCTGGCTGCGCCGCCGCGTGATCGTCTTCCCGTGGCGCACCGGCACCGCGTGGACCAGGGTGCAGTGGTCCTACGTGATCGCGGTACCGGTCCTGGGCTGGGCGATCCTGCCGGCCTACTTCATCCACTCCGGCAGCTACCAGAACTGGCCGCACGTGCAGGAGACCTCCGAGCTGGCCCGGTTCTTCGTGGGCGTGAACTTCGTCGGCCTGTGGGACGAGCTGTTCTTCATCTGCACCTGCTTCGCCCTGCTCCGCCGGCACTTCGGGCTGTGGACGGCGAACGTCCTGCAGGCGATGGTCTTCGTGTCGTTCCTGTGGGAACTGGGCTACCGGTCGTGGGGTCCGCTGCTGACCGTCCCGTTCGCGCTGCTGCAGGGATGGATCTTCAACCGCACCCGCAACCTGACCTACGTGGTGGTCGTCCACCTGCTCTTCGACGTCGTCGTGTTCCTGGCGATCGTGCACGCCCACAACCCGGACACGCTGCGCATCTTCGTCTACTGACGGCCCCGGACGGCACGACGGCGGCCGGTCGCCTCCGTCGTGCCGGGAGGCGACCGACCGCCGTGGGGTCGGGTCAGGCCGTGGTCAGTCCCGGGGCAGGACCGGCACCGCGTCCCCGGCCATCTTCTCGATGACCCGGACGACCTGGCAGGAGTAGCCGAACTCGTTGTCGTACCAGACGTAGACGATGGCGTTCTTGCCGTCGTTGACGATGGTGGCCAGGCCGTCGACGATGCCGGCGCGGTTGGAGCCGACGAAGTCCGAGGAGACGATCTCCGGGGAGTGGATGTAGTCCATCTGGGCGCGCAGTGCACCGGTCAGGGACTCGTTGCGCAGGTGCGCGTTGAGCTCCTCGACGGACGTCTCCTTCTCCAGTTCCAGGTTCAGGATGGCCATGGAGACGTTCGGGGTGGGCACGCGGATGGCGTTGCCGGAGAGCTTGCCCTTGAGCTCGGGCAGGGCCTTGGCCACGGCCTTGGCGGCACCGGTCTCGGTGAGCACCATGTTCAGGCCCGCGGCGCGGCCGCGGCGCGAACCCTTGTGGAAGTTGTCCGTGAGGTTCTGGTCGTTGGTGTAGGCGTGCACGGTCTCCACGTGGCCGTGGTCGATGCCGTACTCGTCGTTGATGATCTTGAGCACCGGCGTGATGCCGTTGGTGGTGCAGGAGGCGGCCGAGAGGATGGTGTCCTGCTCGGTGATGTCGTCCGTGTTGACACCGAAGACGATGTTCTTGATGTCGCCCTTGCCCGGTGCGGTGAGCAGGACCTTGGCGACGCCCTTGGACTTCAGGTGCTGGCCGAGGCCCTCCTCGTCACGCCAGCGGCCGGTGTTGTCCACCACGATCGCGTCCTTGATACCGAACGCGGTGTAGTCGATGCTGGCCGGGTCGTTGGAGTAGATCACCTGGATCACGGTGCCGTTGGCGGTGATGGTGTTGTTCTCCTCGTCCACGGTGATGGTGCCCTCGAAGGGTCCGTGGATGGAGTCGCGGCGCAGCAGGGAGGCGCGCTTGACCAGGTCGTTGTCGGAGTTCTTCCGCACCACGACGGCGCGCAGGCGCAGCGAGGAGCCACCTCCCTCGTGGGAGAGGATGATGCGGGCCAGCAGGCGGCCGATCCGGCCGAAGCCGTAGAGGACCACGTCGGTGGGCTCGTGCAGGCCCTCGCCGCCCTTGCCGGCGACCTCGGCCAGCTCGGCGTCCAGGAAGGACTGCAGGTCTCCCCCGGTCTCCTTGTACTTGTTGGCCAGCTTGGCCAGGTCCACGGAGGCGGCGCCGAGGTTCATCCCCGCCATGGCCTCGACGATCGGGAAGGTGTCCTCGACGGGCAGGACGGACTCGTCGATCTGCCGGGCGTAGCGGTGTGCCTTGATGATGTCGATGACGCCCTTGTGGACGAGCTGGCGGCCGTAGATGCTGGTGATCACGTTGTTGTCCCGGTACAACGTGCCGATCAGCGGAACCATCTTCTCGGCCAGTTCCTCCCGGTTGTTCCAGGCGGCGCGCTGGTCCTGCGCGATTCCGGTGGTCTCTTCTGCCACGGTAGGTCCTTCCCTCAAGCCCCTGCCTCCAGGGGGCGACTGCGCTGTCGCTGCACGGGCGCCGGTGGGCACCCGGTAGTGGAGACGGTCACGGCCCGTCCGGCCTGCCGTACCCGGTCGGTATACGGCCGGACCCAGTCTAGTGTTTCCGCACCACCCCGGTTCCGCATGTAGCCATGTGGAGGGCGCGCCGACCCTGTGGCGTGGGCCACTGCGGGCCAAGGGCCGGTTCCGCGCCGGGCACGGTGGGACCGGCGGACGCGGTCCATATCCGCAGGACCGCGCCACTGACCTGCGGACCGGTCAGGGGATAAGGTGCAGTCAGTCGCGCCATCCGTGACACGCGGACCTTCCACACGTCGCGCCACGCGTGCATCACTCTCGAGAGGAGGGCCGGGGCCGACGGGCCCCGGAGACGCCACATGAGCCATGAGACACAGTCAACGGCAGACCTGGTCAACGAATTGAGGGAGAGACGGAGGCGGCCACCGCGCCGCACCGACCGGGCCACGGGGATCGATCCCTGGGTCTTCGGCATCGCGGGCACCGTCGCCCTGGCCATGGTGCTGTGGGGATTCATCGGGTCGGACTCCCTGGGGTCCTTCTCCGCCGACGCCCTGAGCTGGACCATCACGCACACCGGCTGGCTCTTCGTCATCGCCGCCACGGTGTTCGCGGTCTTCGTGATCGTGGTGGCGTTCAGCCGCTTCGGGCGCATCAACCTCGGCCAGGACGAGGAGAAACCGGAGTTCAGGACGGTCTCCTGGATCTCCATGATGTTCGCCACCGGCATGGGCATCGGCCTGGTGTTCTACGGCGTGGGTGAACCGTTGTACTTCTACATGGCGCCGCCCCCGGGGACCGTGGAGGGCCAGACCCCCGAGGCTGCCGGGGTCGCCATGGGCACCACGCTGTTCCACTGGACGATCTACCCGTGGGCCATGTACGCCGTGGTCGGCCTCGGGATCGCCTACGGCACCTTCCGGCTGGGCCGCAGCCAGCTGTTCTCCTCCATGTTCACCCCGCTGTTCGGGGAGAAGGCGGTCAACGGCTGGGGCGGGAGGGTCATCAACGTCCTGGCCATCCTGGCCACGCTGTTCGGTTCCGCCTGCTCCCTGGGCCTGGGCGCCATGCAGATCGGCGGCGGTCTCCAGTCGGCCGGGGTCATCGAACAGGCCACCACGGCGATCCTCGTGATGGTCATCGGGGTCCTCACCCTGGCCTTCGTGGCCTCGGCCGTGTCCGGTATCGCCCGCGGCATCCAGTGGCTGTCCAACATCAACATGGTGCTGGCCCTGCTCCTGGCGGTGCTGGTCTTCATACTGGGACCCACGCTGTTCGTGCTCAACATCCTCCCCAACGCCGTCGGCAGCTTCATCAACGACCTGCCGGTGATGGCCTCCCGCACCGGTTCGGGTGACCAGACGATGCAGGAGTGGCTGGGCACCTGGACGATCTTCTACTGGGCCTGGTGGGTGTCCTGGACCCCGTTCGTCGGGATGTTCATCGCCCGCATCTCCCGGGGCCGCACCATCCGCCAGTTCGTGGTGGGCGTGCTGCTCGTTCCCTCGGCGGTCTCCCTGGTGTGGTTCACCGTCTTCGGCGGTGGCGCGATCGGCATCCAGGAGCGCGCCGAGCAGGCCGGGGACACGGGCGCCCAGCTCGCGTCCATCGTGGACGGGGCACCGGACATCAACTTCGACCTGATCCTGTTCGACATGCTCGGCGCGCTGCCGATGAACCAGGTGCTCACGCTCATCGTCACCGGCATCACGGTGCTCCTGATCGCCATCTTCTTCGTCACCGGCGCCGACTCGGCCTCGATCGTCATGGGCACCCTGAGCGAGCGGGGCACCACGGACCCCTCCCGCAAGGTGATCATCTTCTGGGGACTGGCCGTCGGGGGCGCGGCCGCGGCCATGCTGCTGGCCGGCGGTGATGAGCCCGCCGAGGCACTCAACGGCATCAAGAACATCACGATCGTCTCGGCACTGCCGTTCGTCCTGGTCATGCTGCTGCTGTGCGTGGCGATCTGGAAGGACCTGCGCCGGGACCCGTTGATGCTGCAGGACAGGATCGCCCGCCAGGTCCTCGAGGACTCGGTCTCCATCGCCGTGGAGAAGCACCCGGACAGCGGGTTCGGCCTCGTGACGGAGGCCATCGCCATCCAGGCGGCGCGACCCCGCGATGCCGACCACGACGGCGTGCCCGACCGCCTGGACGCCCCGATCCCGGCCCCGGAGGAGGATCCGTCCCCGGCCGATGCAGCCCACCCTGGACACCGGCAGGAGCGGGAGGACCGGTAGCGGGGCCAGACAGCGGCGAGGGCCGGCGTCGTCTCCCCTTCTGGGGAACGACGCCGGCCCTCGCCGGGGGTGGGACAGGCCGGCTGTACGCCGGGTTCTGTGCCGTGACCGGTTGCCCGCGTCACGGTGACGGCCATCCATCTAGGCCCGCCGTTGCCGACGGGCTCGAGCGGCCAACCCGGATGCTCGGGCGGGCAGCCCTGCGAACGCATCCTGTTCGGCCTTGCACCGGATGGGGTTTACCGAGCCGGCCCGGTCACCCGGACCGCTGGTGGTCTCTTACACCACCCTTTCACCCTTACCCGCACCGTGGGTGCACGCACCCACCGTGCGGGCGGTCTGCTTTCTGTGGCACTGTCCTGCGGGTCACCCCGAGTGGGCGTTACCCACCATCCTGCCCTGTGGTGCCCGGACGTTCCTCACGGCATCGCACGCGATGCCCTGCGACCGTCCACCGGCCTGTCCCGGCCACCCAGTCTACCGCCACGCCCGCCCCCACGTCGTGGCGGCGGCCCTCCCCGCCCGGTGGCTAGGCTGTTCGGGTGCTCATCCTGCTGCCGCCCTCCGAGGGCAAGACCGCTCCCAGCTCCGGCGCCCCGATGGAGCTCAGTTCCCTGTTCCTGCCCACGCTCGCCGGAGAGCGCCTCACGGTGATGGGCACCCTGGCCGCCGT